>CAVVLY010000001.1:0-366532 GCA_963749225.1 uncultured Nitrososphaerota archaeon
AAGACGGGCGAACTTTCCGCTCGAGTTCTCAATGAGTGCCTCGGCGGATTATGCGTCTGTTGACATCTAGAGAGGTTCTGAGATGCAGGTTTACAGGCAGAACCGGCGTGGTGTCTGCCTACTTTTCACCGAATGCTACGAAAGCACCGAGTCCCATCATTCCAACGCCAGAGGCTACTCTCTGGTTGCGGCGGAAACGCGCGCTTGATCGCAGCCGTGCCAAGAGGGCAGCGAAGGCAACCACAAGCAGGTCAGCAGTGGTGTTCAACGAGACTGACATGACGCCTAGCAGCAGAAATTGCACCACAACATGCCCCAAGGACGGATTCACAAACTGGGGGAGGAATGAGAGGAAGAACAGCGCCGTCTTCGGGTTCAGAACCTCCGTAACCACACCTTGCCGGAATGCGTGATTCGTATTGCCTGTCTCGGAGGGTTCATACATCGACACGTTTCGTGTCCGAATCATACGGAATCCCAACCAGACAAGGTAAAGTGCTCCGGCATACTTGACCACGGAGAAGGCCGTAGCTGATGCCGCCAACACGGCAGACAGGCCGAACCCAGCGGCCAGGACGTGTATCGATCCCCCGATGAGAGTGCCAAATGCCGAAAGCACGCCTTCTCGCTTGCCTCCGGAGAGAGTACGCGCAAGGACATAGAAGATTCCGGGACCGGGAGTCACGGCAAGCAGCGTCGCAGCTGCGAGAAACAGTACGAGGAGATGTCGGTCCAACATTTGACAATTGTAGCGTTGTGCTCGACTGGAATGCAGACAGATTAGAGACACCTAGGGCAGACAGTTTTCAGTGGACGAATACAGGCCAACGCACGCATTGACATGATTGCGGGTAGATGGTCGCCCACTCGGAAGTGACGCCGTTTTGGATCTACTTCCGGGTGGCCGGTCGTCCGCCATATTCCACCGATCAGCAGGCAACAGGATGAAAATTATCCGAATGAATTGGCGGGCCCGAGCGTCTTTGGGGTACGCGTTTGGATCGAACTGTGAAGAGGCATGAATGTTGAGATCGTTCGAAGTACCGCCATTTCGATGATTTCACTGAGTGCTGTGGCGGTTGGCTATGCGCAGAGCATCGCCGGAACTTGGCAGGGGATCCTGCCCGTTCGCCAAAGCCCGCGCATTGTGCTCAGGATCGCAGATGCCGGCAACGGGGCCCTGCGCGGATCCATCATTTTTATTGACAGGTCGGCCGATGTGGTTCCGTTGCTCTCGACGACCTACAGGGCGCCGGACCTGACCGCGGCGGTTGGCGAGATCACATTTCGCGGCAAACTGAGCGCCGACGGCAAATCAATCGCAGGGACCTGGACACAGGGCAACCAGTCCTTCCCGTGAGTTTTGCCCTCGCCACGCCGGAAACACTCTGGAAGTATTCCGGCCCGTCCAAGATGCCTACGATGTCGGCAACGGCGGACCCATCCTTTGAAGTCGCCACCATCAAGCCCAGCGCGCACGATGCGAACTGGGGCATTTCAAGGCGGACCCGCCTGTTTCAGGCGCGAGGCAACACCGTTGCCGACCTCATCCAGTTCGCCTACCAGGTGCGGCAGCGTCAAATCGACGGCGGGCCCTCCTGGATGAACGCACTCCGATTTGACGTGACCGGCGAACCGGATGCGCCGGGCCTGCCGAGCATGGATCAGGAGCGGCTGATGCTCAGGAAGCTACTCGCAGAGCGGTTCGGCTTCAGGGTGCACATCGTGCAAAAGGATTTCCCGGTTTACGCCCTCGTCGTCGACAAAAGCCCTCCAAAGATCGATGTCAGCGCTTCGAGCGTCAACGACATCCTCGTTTCTCCCAGGGAACTGGAAAATGGCATAATCGCGAACCTGCTGGTCGGAGTTCTTCGCCGTACAGGTCCTGTGGTTCCACGTTCCAGATGTATTACTTTCGATAACAGAAGCGCAAGCAGCAACCGTGGCGGAGGAAAGCAGACAATCCGATGCGGTTAAGCTTTCATTGCTGAGTCAGATAGTGAGTGAGGTTGCGCTTGGAGTGCAATTCGGACTTACCGACGTACATCGGGACCGACTCATTCGCAGCCCCAATGGCTTACTCAGGTGGATGGGGTTGAATTTTCTCGAATCGCGACTCGAAATGCCGAATGGCGTGCGCGATGTTGTTCAATATACTGCGCCGTTCAGTCACCGAGAAAGGATTCTGGTTCTGGGCTGGATGATCCAGCGGTCTGCGGGGCGCCGGAATGGCGAGACTATTTTTCGGATCCTGGTCGATTCTCTCCATGAGGTTTTACCACGGACGATAACCGCGGAGGACTCTGTTCTCCTGGTAGACTCCATGCGCGGACATATGCGGAAGCTGAGCTGGGGTGAGCCATGGCTTTATCGAGACGTAATATCGCCACTGCTCGAAGAGGGACGCATTTCCGCAGATGACCTTTGTAGCATCTGGGTCAAGGATCTCCTCGCTTCTCTGGAGGAGGCCCTTATTGATCAAGTAGGTATCTTCAAGAGAGGTGCAGAAGGCAGGGTCACAGAGGTGGCCGCGTCTCTATTCGGCCGCAGCGGCGTTCAGCAGCAAAGTGCAACCATAGCGGAACTTCGATCAATACTCGTCAGAGTTCGGCGAGATGTTCGGCAGCCTCTTGCGAGTACATCCAACTGGAACAAATGGAATATATCCATGGTTGTCGCAATGTGGATTTACGCTTTCACGAAGTGGGCCGCACACTTCCTGGTGAAGCCCAGCGAAATAGAGCCGGTTCAACGAATTCAGACAGGGGTTTAAGTGGAGGTTCTGTTCTTCAGCAGCCTAAGATGGCTGAGAAGGAGAGCAGATGAGCCGGCGTCCGCGCAGGAACCACACAGCGGTGTTCAAGGCCAAGGTGGCTTTGGCCGCGGTCAGGGGTGAGAAAACCCTGGCCGAGTTGTCCGCGCAGTTCGACATTCATCCCAACCAGATCACGCAGTGGAAGAGCCAGTTGCAGGAGGGGGCCGCAGGCGTGTTCGGGGAGGCCCGAGGGGAGCAGGCCGCGCCGGTTGACCTGAAGGCGCTGCACGCCAAGATCGGCGAGCTGACGCTGGAGAACGATTTTTTAGAAGGGGCGCTCACCAAGGCGGGATTGCTGAGCGTAAAGCGATGATCGACCCGGAGCATGATCTTCCCATCCAGAAGCAGGCTGAGGTGCTTGCGATCAGCCGCAGCACGGCCTACTACCGGCCGCGGCCGGTCTCGGAGTCCGATCTGTGGCTGATGCGGCAGATCGACGAACTGCATTTGAACTACCCGTTTGCCGGCAGCCGGATGCTGCGCGATCTGCTCAGCCAACAAGGCCTGGAGGTGGGCCGACGGCACATCCGCACGCTGATGAGGCGCATGGGGATCGAGGCCATCTATCGCCGGCCTAACACTTCCAAGCCCGCGCCGGGACACAGGATTTACCCCTACCTGCTGCGCGGCCTGGCCGTCACGCGGCCCAATCAGGTCTGGGCTATGGACATCACTTACATCCCGATGGCGCGCGGCTTCGTCTATCTGGCTGCGGTGGTGGATTGGTTCAGCCGCCGCGTGCTGGCATGGCGCGTGTCGATCACCATGGAAACTAACTTCTGCATCGAAGCACTCGAAGCAGCTCTTTCCAGGAATGAAAAACCGGAGATCTTCAACACCGACCAGGGCTCGCAATTTACCAGCGAAGTCTTCACCGGGCGGCTAAAGAAAGAAGGCATCCGGATCAGCATGGACGGCAAGGGCCGCTGGCGCGACAACGTCTTCGTCGAGCGCATCTGGAAGTCGATCAAGTACGAGGAGGTCTACCTGCACGCCTACGCCTCGGCCAGCGAGGCCAGAACTTCCATCGCCCGCTATCTGAAGTTTTATAACTCCATTCGCCCCCACTCCAGCCTGAAAGCACAAACTCCCGATCAGGTATACTTCAACCGCCTGCCAGAATCCATGGCAGCCTAAAAGCAAAAACAAGAACAAGAACTTCCACTAAGGAAAAAGCAAAAACTGTCCGAACTACCGGGACCACCTCTCTTCCTGAGTTGAGTCCGTTCCGATGTAATCGACCAAACTGCTGGTTCCCCCGCTAACGAAGCCTTTCAGTGAATAGCCAATCCCTGGGATGGCGCCGTCGTAGAACTTCACGAAGCAGTAAGCAAACGTAATGAGCAGAAAGAAGCTCAGGAATCTTCCGATGTTGAAGCCCGCCCCGCCGTGAGTGGAAGCAAGTGCCTCCTGGATTCCAAACCATACGAGCATGATCGTGGCGAGCGAAAGAATCATGTGCAGGCCCAGCGCATCGACCGATGGTGCCACGGTCGCCGTCAGATTGTCGCAGCCGTTCTTGATGAGAATGAGGAGGTCCATATCAAGCTCACAGGTTCAGTAATGCAGTGCCCAATTCGTCCCTGCGCTGGTCTGCTGAGGCGTGATCGCATCGAAGTTTTGTTGATAGCCGTTCGCTGTGACGAAAAGCGACTTTAGATTGTCCTGCTGGACTTTTTGCCCGATCATTTGCTGCAGGGCCACAGACTGGCTGATCTGATTGGCTTCCTGTTGTTCCTGAATCAGCACGATCAAAGCCTTGTTGATTCGCTGCAGCGTTGCCATCTCCGTGTGCTGCGCCGGGTCCGCGGATTGTGAGGCACTAATTAGCGCGTTGATGTCGGCCTGCCGTTGTTCGGAGTTGGCACGAATCGTACCCAGAGTCTGCATATTGCTGGACGTGACGGACTGGTCCAGATCGACCGTGGCGCCCTGTGCGGCAATCTCCTGTTGACCAAGAGTGCTCAGGTTCCCGTATCCGGCGATTTGGCCTGTCCGAGGAATGGTCGCCAGTTGATAACTGGAGCCGGCCCCGTACCCTGTGTTGACGGAATTTGTCCATGGTTGCGAATTGCCGTATGTGTTGGCCGCCTGATTCAGGGCCATCCAATATGTCGAGGGAGTCAGAAAGGGCTGGTAGAGGCTCTGTGGCGCCAGGGACATTTCGTGCGCAAGGTTGTAGGTGGAAATAGCGTTATCTGCAAGGCGGACAGAGTTCGTGAAGATCTGTTGCCCCTGCGCTATCTGCTCGATGGCATGGGCCGACTGAGTCGGATCGTACACGATCCCAGAACCGAATTGAGCGTGTGCGGGCAACACTCCGAGTGTCGCCGCCAATATGGCGGACGTGAGTAAGGACCTCATGATTCCTCCTTTAACGCGTCACTGCTTGGCGCGCTCGCTTGAAGTCGTTCAGTGGCTTCCTTCAGCTTTTTGCTCTCGTCGGCGCATTTCGGGCTCAGTTTTTGCGGCAAATTCATCATCTCCCCTGAACAGTCCTTAGCGAACTGCTGGTTGATCTCGTCGTACTGCTTCTGGAGATCGGCCACCTTTGCTTCTTGGCTATGGCATCCACCGAGAATAAGCACGGCACTGAGCGCGGCCAAAGTTGTAGTTCGATTCATCAAGACTCCATTTAGAACGTTGATGGAATTGTGTGGTTCTCATACGCGGGCAGCAACATATCCTGCGTGAAGTAGACCTTGACGCGGTGGCCCTCTCGAATGGTGATCGTCGGCGGAATCTGCAAGGAAGCGGTCGAATGCGGTTGTTGCCGATTGCGAGACGCCTGCCGAGGCTCCCGTTGCGAAACGCCTGGGAGCCGCTGGTTGAGATCGTTCCGCCGCCTTCCTCGATCTCCCCGGCGCCGGCGATGACACCGAGCGCGATCGACGTGCCGAAGATCTGCATGTAGTGGTTGTTCACTTTGTCTTTCAGCCCTTCCTCGCCCGCCTGATCGAGGCCGTGAAACTGGTCGAGATCGACGGAATAGCCATCGGGCATGATCAACCGATGAAAGACCACGGCCATGCGGCGCTGCTGGCCAAATCCCGTTGCGCCGATCTTGCGCGCCTCGCCCAGAACAATAGTTCCCTCGGGGATGAGCACGTGCTGGCGATCATGCGAATAGATCGGATTCGACACAAGGACCTTTACCGGGCCCGGCGCATCGCCGTCGAGCCGATTCATCAAAACAGTGTCCAATGTCGTCCCTTCGTAGATCACGTATGGCTGCCCCGTTGCCGAATCAATGTTGACCTCCGCATTGTGTTGCGCCGAGGCTTGCGCCCCTGGGACAGCTGGGACCACGGTCTTCTGCGGATCGGTCGCCGGACGTGTCGTGACCAGGCTGCTTGCGGATTCGACCTGACCGGGTTGAATCAACGTCGATGGCTGCTGTGGGCCGGCTACGCCTGGACTACCCCCCAAGGCAATAGAGGACGTTCTTTGGGAAGGCTGGGCCGGCGCTCGTGTATATGCCAGATTGGATGCGAACCGGGAGTCATAGGCAAGCTCCCGGTCCCTTGCGGCAAGCTGTTGCTCCTCCTGGGCCGCCGGCGAAAGCTGCTGCTGGGCATATCCGCCCGCTGTCTGCCCGCAGGGCTGGCCGGGAATACAGGGACCCGCCTGCCCGTTCGGGCCATAGGCGGCTGCAGCGGCCTGCTGCGCCGGTGTCATGTTTTGAAGTCCGGGGTCCGACCCCGGCTGGGCCATCTTCTGTTCCTTTGCCGCGGTCATGTCATGCAGATCGCGCACATTATTGTCCGTCGTGTCCTGAAGAACCGGCTGCGGCGGCCGATGTTCGCTTGCGGCCTGCTGCGCCGGTGTCTTGGGGGCCGTCTTGCTGAAGAAGGCCGCAGCAAGGACCAGGCCGGCAGCGAACAGGTAAAGGATCAGCTTCAGGTTCTTTTGGATCACGCCCATCGGTTCTTTGACGAGCCGGCGCAGCACTGGCTCGGTCGTTGCCTGGATCGGAGTGTTCGCCATCGCCTCAGCCATGTTCGTAGCTCCGTTTCATCCCTTCCGGGAGAACTCCATCCGCTTCTTGCCCAACTCGACATAACCGGAATTCATGACCTTCGGGATGACATAGGTCCCGTTTTCGAGTTGGTACGTGACCACGTTCGGCTTGCCGTCCCGCATCTCGTAAATCGAAAACTTCTCCGGAGCGTCCGTCTTAATGTAGGTGAATTTGTCGTCGTGCCAGATGGCTTCGATGTCGAAGGGCGCCTGGTTGGCCTGAAACGAGTAGTCGAACTTGAGGGAAAGTGGGTAGGCGCTCTTATACTCATCGACTACCTGGGTGATGTGCGATTCAACCGCGTCGAGCGCTTGCTGGGACTGCTCAAGTTGCGCGGTGGGAACGAATTGCGGTGGGCCACTGGCGGCGACAATCGAGGAGCGGTCCGCTGGCTGCACGATAACCTTCAGGTCTGGCGGCGGATCAGCCTCGCCAGGTGGTGTGGACACATCGGTGAGCGTGAACGAATAGATATTACCCTTGTCGGTGATCA
Source organism: uncultured Nitrososphaerota archaeon (assembly GCA_963749225.1). Classification (GTDB taxonomy): domain Archaea; phylum Thermoproteota; class Nitrososphaeria; order Nitrososphaerales; family Gagatemarchaeaceae; genus Gagatemarchaeum. The sequence goes on from CAVVLY010000001.1 coordinate 7,330, forward strand.
GGTTTAGATCTGAGCTGATGCCTGCCTTGGCCGGATGCAGGAAGCAGAAGTTGCCCACCACGTCGACAATCCAGAAATCCTTGTCGCCTACGGCGGCCTCCATGATTTTCTCGGACGGGGGAAGCTCGATCAGTGTCGTGTATTTGAGTTTTGCGTGGATGGGCACGATGTCCTGGGAGTGATACTGGACGGTGCGCGCCTCCGCATCCTGTGCGCTCGCCGCAATCGGCCCGATAGCGAGCGCGATTCCAGCGATGAAAATGAGTTTGGTATTCATGCTGCTGCTGCTCCTTTGGGGATGGAAATCCGAGCATTGTTAGGTCTCGATGGCTCGAACGGAAACTGATTGGCAAGTTCGCGCAGCCCATCGGCGATTCCGTACCGGTCGAAGAACTCGCGCCGTTTCAGGTTGGCTTCGGGGTCGTTGGCCGACATCCAGTGGGTAACGGAATCGACGTTGAGGTGGGCTTTCTTGGTGAGATGCGGCTGGCAGATGACCATCTGGCCGGGAGGGAAGAGGCCGGCGATGAGGTCACAGACCATGGGGTTCAAGTGGAACTTTTCGGCGTAGAGAGCGCGATCCATTTCCGGATTGGCAAGGAAAATCTTGGTTGGGCAGCTTTCGACAACGATATTGAGGAGGCCAGACTCCTCCAACTCCTTGACCGACTGTGTAGCGAGGATCATGGCGGCTCTGTGCTTGCGCCAGGTCTTCTCGGCCTGCACGATGTAGTCGCGGATCACCTCGTTTCGCATGAACAGCCACGCCTCGTCCATGAGAAAGGTTTTGAAAGTGGCGAGTCGGTGCCAGTCGCAAATCTCCTGCGAGGCGCGATGGAGCACATAGAACAACAAGGGTTCCAGCAGATCCGGCGCATCGCCCCAACCGCGGAAGTTGAAGGTCTGAAACCGCTTGAAGGTAAGCGTGTCCTGAGCGTTGTCGAAAAGGAAACCGTACTGGCCGGCGCGCGTCCAGCGGTAGAGACGATCCTTCAATTCGCCCACGATGCTGGCGAAATTCGAGAAGGTTCGCTGGTCGGCAGGTAGCACATAAATGCGCTCAATGGCATTCCAGAGCTTCATCTCGTCTTTGAAGTCGAGGCGACGCCGTTGGTCGTTGCCTTCAATCAGCACCCGCAGCAAGCTGAAAAGGAATTGCAGGTTCTCCTGGCTGGGTGCGAGAGAAAACGGATTGATGGTGAAGTCGCGCTCCTCGCGTCCAACATTGAGATACGATCCACCGAAGATGTGGGTAAGCGCCTCGAAGCTGCCGCCGATGTCGAAGATGAAGGTCAGCGGATCGTACTTCTGGGCGTTCTGGAGGATGAAATTTGCGAAATAGCTTTTGCCCGATCCGGTAGCTCCAAGGATCAGAGCGTGCGGCACGTCGTTCACATGGAAGTTGAAATAGTACGGTGTGGCGTTGTCGGTTTCGAGCACGGCCAGGTACTCCGTGCCCAGGTAACGATTGGTCTTGTCGCCCGGGAGAATCGTGAACAGGAACGAGAGATCGGCGTAGTTCGTATTCAGCAGGTAGAGCCGGCGCAGGTTGAAAGCGTAGCTGCCGGGCACGATGGCAAAGTAGGCATTGAGCTGGTTGTAGGTCTCGGCAAAGAGCGCGCCATCGGCGTTGGTGAAGATCCCCGCAAATTCGCCTACCATCGAATCGACAGCTTGCCGCTCTTTGCCATAGAGGACAATCGTGAGCGAAAACTCGCCCAGCTGCTGACCCTCGCCCAACTCGCGCAGGCAGTCACCCAGATTCTCAATGTCCGCCTGTTTCGATTCGTCCACCAGCACATCGCGTGGGTTGGTTTTGGAGGGGTCGTTGCCGAGTTGCGAGATGAATCCGGTCTTAGAAATGTTGAAGTGGCGCCGGCGCTTGTTTACTTCTTTGCGCGCTGCGGCGGGTTGGAGTGGTATCCACTCCGAGATGGCGATGAAGTTGGCGGGGATTTTCAGCAGCGCGTCGAGCGCAAGCGGCCGGGTTTCCCCGATGCACTCCTTCATAGTCAGAATGCGAACGTAGTCGTCGCCGACGCGGAGATGATCGCGTTCGCCTTCCAGCGTGGAATTGACGACCTGGTTGCAGAGAAACTGCGAGTGCTTCGGCTCGCCGGCGATGCGCCAGGCGTCGTAATTGAGTAGCCGCCGCAGGAAGCGGAACTGGCTCCTATAGTCGAGCACATCGATGCGCGTGAAGTCGGCGAGCTGGCGCACGAACGCCTGTACCTGCTGTTCGAGGCGCGCCAGATCGCGCTCGATCTCCGTGCGCAGCAGAAGCTTTCATGCCGCGGTTCGAGAACTGCGCCCTCAGCTCGTTTAAGCCGATTGCCGGGTCATGCAAGAGATGCTTGAGAGCGGCGCCGACACCGGTCTTCGACCGCGAGCCCTCAATCAAAATCGCGTAGTAGATTTCGATCTCGAAGAGCCGGTCGGCCTTCTCCGCGAAGTGTTGCTGCCGCCGGTCTGGCCGGTCTGCACAACGGGATTATCGTAATGGGCAAACGGGATCTCCGGGTTGTTGGTCTTGAACAGGTACTGGTAGACGTGGAAGCCGGGGGAGAAGTTCTTGAGCGCAGCTTCGAGGCGCTTCACGGCGTATTCCTGCTCGCCATAGTCGAGGCTTTCGTAATCGACACCCGTCACGCGCAAAACCATGCCGAGGTCGCCGCTCTTGGTCAGAAACGTGGTCTCGTTCCAGAAGCCGTAAAGTTGATATGAGCGGGGAACGAGTCGGCATCCTTCCACGCTTTGAGGATTTTGTCGAGACGCAGCATCAACGCACCTCCACGCGCGGGACGGTCGGCTTTGCCGCGTCGTAGCGGGTCTTGTACCGCTCGGATTGGGCAAGGATGCGCAGAAAGGCCGGATCGGTATTTGTGACCCAGGGCCCGAAGGCGAATCCGCCAACGAAGACGGCGATGCCGGCCAGCAGGCTGTTGAAGAGATTGAATGCGCCGACGGCGGCGACACACACGAAAAAGAAGAGCGTCCGCTCGACGCCGAGATAAGTGAGCGGTTTATGCAGGCTCTTGTAGACCCGGTTTCTGCGACGCGTTGTGGCGTGAGCCTGCATGCGACCGTCCAACGCACGAAGTAAAATGATCTCGGTTGCAAATGGCTTTCCGGAGCGGCTTCAGATGCCCCAGAGCCAGGTCAGGATATTGGTGGCAAGTACGGCGATGCCGGTTCCCGCAGCCACGCCAGCGAGAGTCTTTTTCGCGCCGGGCTCGCCGTGGGCGAACTCGTATCCGCCGATCACGATGGCGATCAGGCTGGCGACCTTGGCAATCGTTCCTGTGAAGAGGGTTTGCAGGTTGGTAAATCCGGTGTCGAAGGGTGATCCGCTCTGCGCAAGTGCGAGCGTCGGGCCGATGGCGAGAAGTGCGAAGAAGACAAGCGTTGGACGACTTCGGCGAAGCCATGAGCGAAGAGCGAAGCCACGTCGAGCAAGTCGGGGGAAAAGCGTGGTCATTGAGCACCTCCAGCGGCCCGATTAGAGAGCCGCACATGCCGTCGAGCTTAGGACTGGCTCGGACCACCGTCCAATGCTTTTTTCGGATCAGCTCATCGCTTTGGGGGATTGCCTGGAATCCTCGCACTCGCTGGGGGCACATCTAAGCGGCGTAGTAAAGACGGTTTGCGGAGTTTTGATTGGAGCCGAATTCACAAAGAAGTTCCCGGTCTCAGTCCAAGCTAGCAGGCGCGCTTTGGGAAACTTGGTCCAGTAATGACATCTGCTGGGCTTCGTTGCCATCGGGTTGGACGGCGTGCTTCGGCCGGGTTCTCAGGCTCGGTATGGCAATCGTTTCGACCGGAATTTTTGCCGGCGGCTTGGTCAGTGCTGAGACCTGTAGCTTTAGGTGTCGCGCCAGCGGTGGAATCGTCTCTGGATGATGTTCGCTGTGATAGATGAATACAGTATCGACGGTCCACTGCGCTCCGATGATCGGGCGGGTCGTTAGTCCGGGATACAGGGCCGTTTCTTCGCGGATCAAGGCCAAGCCAAATCCGTCGAGAACAAGCTGCTGCATGCCCGACGGGTGGGAGGCACGAGAACATTCATCAAACTGCACTCCGATTTCCGCAAATAATTCAAGTAACCGAGCATGGGCTGCGAGATGCTGTTGCGGATGAGGCAGAATCGCACGTTTCCCTTTCAGATCGACAGGATGCACCGCTGCCTTTGCGGCGAGAGGATCGTCAGCGCGCAGACAAATTACCAGCGGATCGTGCCGAATCGTCTCCACGCAAAGTCCCTGGAGGTCGAGGGGCAGTGTCGCAAGGGCGCCATCAATTTCGCCGGAGCGCACTTCCTGCACCAGTTCCTCGGCATCCTCAGAGAATGGATCAATCACGCAGTCCGGAAGGTAGCGCTTGTGAATTTCGCAAGCCATCTGGAAAAGACGTGGATCGACAACCGTTTCGCAGCCCAATCGCAGCTTGCGAATTCCACCGCTTGCAATGGCGCGCAGAGCGGCGAAGATCTCGTCGCGCAACTGGAACAGGAGGGGAATCATTTCGCGGAATGCCACGCCCACTCTGTTCAGCAGTACGCGATTGTCTTTCCCAAGTTCGTATAGACGCATCCCGGACTGGTCGTGGAATATCTTTGTGGCTCTACTGAGACAGGACTGAGTAATGTGCTCCAGTTCCGCCGCGACACGGAAGCTCCCGTGTTTCAGTGCCATCAGCACTTTTGCGAGAAGCGAGAATTCTGCCCAATCGTTGCCCATGATGCCTTGCTCCGGCCCTGCCAGGCGTCGAAAATGCTTTACTGGACGGACACGACAGGCATGTATCCGCATTCGGAGGATCTTGGAATAAGGACGAATCGGAGGACGAAAACCAGGCTGGAAAACGAGCCACTTCAATTCGGACAAGCGCGATTTGACGTTCGTCAATACCCTTGCTTGCCAGGGGAATCCAGTTTAGCAATAGTTCCTTGTTTTCCACAATTCCACAAAATGGGACGGATTTTCCACAGGGCGCGCATCGCGCTAAGTGGCAGCGTGCAGCGCAGTTCGCCTGGGGTGATCGCTTGTGTCGATCACCTGATTCGCAAAAAGCACTGGACGCTCGACGCGATTCGCTGGACTCTGGAGAGTGTTTGAAATTCGAGAGACAATCAGAGTCACCGGAGACAATTACCAATGGCAACGACGACAATGGCAGCATCCGAAGTCACACAGGGTTCCGCTAGTCCTCTTTTGGGCGATGAGTTCTTGACCCCGGATGCGTTGGCGCGCGAGTTGGGCAAATCGCCTCGCACGTTGGCGAGATGGAACGTTTTGCGTTGCGGTCCGCCCAAAATCCGTGTCGGGCGTTCTGTGTACTATCGCCGCACATCTGTGCTGCAGTGGCTAGAGTCTCGTGAGGAGATCCAGGCCCGCGCAAAGGGGCGGAAGTGAGCGTACGATACCCGCTGTACTAGGTAGCCGCCCGCTGACATCCTATCGAGCATAGTCGAATAATTATTCGACTATGCTTGATTATTAAGTGCGCACTGGCAATCCCGCTGGCAATCGAGAGATTGGACCTTTCGATTGCCATTTCTAGATATACCGATCATTGCACAGAATTCGCATGCAGAAAATGAGCTGGAGGCAGCGGCATCCTCACCGAAAGCAGGCCGAGATGTTAACTACTTTGTAATCTCACCATTGCCGGTCACTCGGCCGAAACCCCGGAATTTGTCCCCAGGCGCTCGATTCGATACTCGGCGATTTAGCATGAACAGAGAAACTGAAACGGCAACTTCCAGTTAAGCCGTCCAACCGGGCGGAATCGACCCAACTGCTCTCAACAAGACAGCTTCTGAAAATCTACGACGTCTCGGCATCCTGCCCACCGCCTGAACGGGCGCTTCCGACGGTCAAGTAGCGTCCTTTGAACTCCGTTCCGATTTCGTCCCGCCAGGGACCAAACCGGAACGACTTGCCAGTTCGGCCGCAACGAAACCGGGCACGTTCAGATCAGCACCCCGCGCCAAGCAGCAATCGCGCACGGCCAGCAGAAAGCCCTTAGTGGCGGCGGGATCACCGGGCACTGCGTCAGCCTTAGCCAGGAAATCCATCCACAGTTGCTCGTGGTCACGGTAGAGTTCTACAACGTAAAGACCCGCCAGATATTCCGCCAGCGGGTCGAGCGCGAATTTCACTCGATCCCGCCCCGCACCGAGCAGCTGAACCAACCGCAGCTTCTGTTCAAGATAGTTGAGTCGGTCCTTCGCGGTAGATTTACCACCCAATGCGCCGAGCACGGACTCGATCCTGGCTGGGGTCGGCCGGAAAGTCTCCTTCAGGCATTCCCACGCGACAGCTTTGCCTGCGGAATGCACCGCTCGATCTTCCAGAAGACCTTCCTTCAGGTTGAGTTCGTTCAGATATTGGAGCATCAAGTCAGGGATGTTTTCGGGCAGGTTCTGCTCCGGCTCCCTCCTTTGACTTGATCAGCTGCTCTGCGTAAAGCTTGGCCAGCAGCACGGTGGTATCCCTGTCGCCGACCATCACCGAGAGCTTACGGCAACCTTCGAAAAACTCGGCGTCGTCAAAGAGTGTTCGCTTGCCACGCCGGACCAGATAAGCTTCCATGAATGAGGACAAGCGATTGCCTTGGATGCGCATGGGATGGAGGACGGTTTTCGTTACCCCGTCGAGCGGTTCCTGGAGGCGCGACGTCACGACCAGTGCGTTGGCGGCGAATTCAGGATCGATGGGCCGGAGTTCGTTGCGAGTGGCTTCATCTAGTTCTGAAAGACCATCGACAATGAGCAGGACCCGCTTGCTTTTCAAGAGGCGCCGGACCATCTCCTGATTGGGAGCTTCCGGCTCGTCGGTCAGCTTCTTCAGTTCGCCGCGGATCACTTCGGTTAGAACCGCACTTCCTTGTCCGACTTCAAGGTCTAAATTCTGTTCAATCATAACCGGCAACATGTAATGTGAACACGGGCGCGTCGCAGTATCATCTGAAATGCACCAGTGGGCGATCTGGCAGGCCAGGCTCGTCTTGCCCGCTCCCCCCTCACCCCAAATCAAGAGGCGGGCGCTGGTATTAGCCAAAGGCGCCTTCAAGTCCTCGGGCCTCAGCCATGGTATAACCTTGAGGTCCAGCTCCACGGGCACTTCAACGTGAACCTCCCGTTGTTTCACAGTTTCAATCATCCCGAATCGATCTCTTGCGGAACCAGTGCGCTTGGATACCCAGGCGTCCAGCGCGCGCGGGTGATAGTGTAAGAAACCGACCAGGAGGAGATTGGCAACTGAAATCTCCATCGCACCAAGCCACCACGGCATTTTTACCTTCGGAATATCCTTGAGAATCTCGTTGATTCGCCAAAGGGCCAGCGGATATCTCCAGAGTAGAGCGAGCCAGAGCAGAGCAAGGAAAAGATATACCGCCACGAGTGCGACCCAGCCTCGATGCCTTCCGGCCTTCTCATACAAGATTTGGTACCAAACCGGCTGAATTACCCGGAGAACGCTGACGGCGGTTCTCACTTTAGTTGCTTCTTCAGTAAAGGAACCAGCTTCGAGGGTCTGCGCGCATTGAGTCAGTTGCTCGATCATGTCAGTCCGTTTGCTGTCCCGCGCTACCTCAGCGAATTGCACGACCGCCTCGGCGGCAGAGCGGCGCACATCTGCATCCGTATCCTTGGTGAAGGCAGCGCTGAGGGCGGGGAGCGCTTCTTTCGCACCCGGCCCGATTTGCTCCGAGTGCTATGGCGGCATTGCGGCGCACATCTGCGTCCGGATCTTTGGTGAGGGCAGCGCTGAGGGCGGGGAGCGCTTCTTTCGCGCCCGGCCCGATCAGTCCGAGTGCAAAGGCGGTTTCGACACGAACACGTACGTCCGAATCCTGTGTGAGGGCAGCGCTGAGGGCGGGAACGGCCTGTTTCGCGCCCAGCCCGATGTTTCCAAGTGCCTCGACGGCGTGGTAGCGCACCATTGGGTACGTATCCTTGGCGAGAACGGCGCTGAGGGCGGGGACGGCTTCTTTCGCGCCCGGCCCGAACATCCCGAGTTCCCGAGCGGCGTCGAATCGAACGGATGGATCCTTGTTCCCCAACTGCTGAATCTGCTTCTGAACTTCGGCGGCAACTTGCGCATCAGTCATGTCTTGCGCCCAGTCGCTGCACTCCGCGAGCGCGAAACATGCAGCAAACGCTACTGTAAGCGTGAGCGCCCTCGAAATTTCTCCCTGTCACCCTTTTGAGAATTCCACACAAGTATTCTACTTACTCGCACTTTCGCCATGTCGCCCGCGATCCGAGAGGCTCCCACCAGCAACAGACTCCGCAAACCAAGCCGCTAGTGAAGCGTTCCTCTGTGGATAAACTTTAACATCAGGGAGAACTCGCCTCGATGTTTGCCGATGTCGAATTCTCTGCAAATGAAGAGTGGTGTAGCGCAGCGGCTGTTTCCAGGCGCAGCCGCCGCCGGGCTAGGCATTTCGCCGCCACACGACCGGAGCGATACGCTTCGCCCATCCTGCAGGCGCCGATAGGCGCTTAGAATTTGCAACTGACGAGATTGTCACCCAAGAAAAACGGCATTATGTTTGGTTCTGCCAAGTGCTGCTGATTGAGTCAGTGGATAGGGCCTGGATCACTGGCCAACCGAAGATGGCTCTCAAGTGACGAGAACAGTAGGATAGCCAGCCTTGAGGCTTCCGGTTAGGGTTGCAGATTTGCTAACTTGCGCCGCTGAGGCACACTCTGAACCGGCTTGATGTAGCCCCTTTTCAGCGCATCCGCTATGATGCCCGTTGGAGCGGATCTATATGAGTTGATCAGGGTTAAGCGATACCGAGCTCGCGTGAACGAAACGTACATTTCGCGAAGCGCTTGTTGTTCAAGTGCCGCGCCTAGAGCTTGGTTCAACACCCGAGGTGGTACGACACCTTGTTCCAAGCCTATTGCCAAGACTGCGTCGAATTCCTGTCCGCCGATCGTATCGGGGCGACCAAGGACAACAAGAGGTCTCGAAGTGTCGAATCTCTCGCCACGCTGATTCAAAAGAACAAAGGGTAGTCCTCCTTGCGAGATGGCAGTGCGGATTTCCTCCCAGTACCGCTCCGCGTGGCACACGACCCCGATCTGTCGAATATTAGCTCGCCGCAAAGTCTCAATCTGGCGGACCGTCTCTGTACCCAGACCGCCGATCTGCGCTGCCCGCCGGAGTTCGGGTATCCGCGCAAGCTTGTGAGAATCGGAAATCACAGGTTGGGTAGTTCCAGTAAAGTCAGGAAAGTCCGCACCAAATAGATCCGTTGTCCTCTGGATCACGAAGAACCCCAGCCGCAAAATGGATTGTGTGCTTCTATGAACGCTCTCAAGAGCTTCATGACTTAACTGTTCGAATCCGAGTAATCCGAGGCCAGCTGACGGTACGGCCCGGGTCTGTTGGGCCTCATCGAGTGCCAGAACCACAGGGACGTGATTCGTATTCCCTCGCGTCAGCAAGGGGAAAAGTCGGCGCTCGTTCTCATTGAAGAGCTGGGTCTCATCGACAAATACGTAATCATAGCCGAGCTTCCTGCGGTGCATAGCCCACAAGGGAGTAGTCAGCCTTGATTGCAGTGACAAAGCAAGATCATCGGTGTCGAATATCTCCAAGTTCTCGAAGACTTGTTGACGATACCCGCAGGCAGGGCCGCCGGGCGCGGCCTGTGTGAAGTGCCATTCCGACCACAACGGCGAGAACTTCGCCATGATCCATTGGAATCCTCCGCCGCAGGGATTCGACCATAAGGCGACTGGCTACACGCTCGACGGCAAGCACATGGGTGTGAGTTGCCGCTCTTGCCACGCGGCGCAGAATATTTCCGGCCCGGCTCGGGCGACGCTCTCAACGAAGGATCTTAGCCGCACCTGGATGGGCCTTTCGACTGAGTGCGCGACTTGCCATCTGGATCCGCACCAGGGCAGGTTCGGATCGAGCTGCACGCAGTGCCACTCCACGACAGACTGGAAGCAGGCGAAGATCGTGACCGCGGGTTTCGATCATTCGAAGACGCGCTATCCGCTCACCGGCATGCACGAAAAGACGCCCTGCGAAAAATGTCACGTTGCAGGCAGCGATGGGCGGCCGCGCTATTCGGAGATCGAGTTTGCTTACTGCGCCGATTGCCACGCAGACCCTCATAAAGGCGAGTTCAAGCAAGGCTGCGAGACGTGTCATACAACCGCAACATGGAAAAAGTCTTCGTTCGAAACGAAGTTCGATCACTCGAAGACCAGCTATCCTCTCCTGGGGAAGCACGTTGACGTGCCCTGCCTCACCTGCCATCTGGAAGGCGACTTCAAGAGGCCGATTCCGCACGCGCAGTGCGCTGACTGCCACAAGCCCGATCCACATGGTGGCCAGTTTGCAAAGCGCTCCGAAGGAGGACGCTGTGAGAGTTGCCACACGGTCGAGGGATTTCATTCCACGACTTTCAGCGTGGCCGACCACGCCAGAACCGCCTTTCCACTGATTGTTCCGCACGCAGGGGTTAAGTGCGAAGCCTGCCACCTCCCTGCAGGGAAAGAAACTCGTTACAAGGTGAAGTTCGCGCTCTGCACGGATTGCCACCAGGACCCGCACCAAGGCCAGTTTGCGGGTGACCCATGGCGCAACCGATGCGAGCAGTGCCACACGGGGGCGACTTTCAAGGCGTCGAATATGACTCTCGCCAAGCACCAGAAGACAAGATTCCCGCTGACGGGCGGGCATGTGGCTGTAGCCTGCAACGAATGCCGCAAACCGATTGCAGGCTCGAACGCTGCTGTGTTTCACTTCTCCCATCTTGCTTGCACAAGCTGTCATGACGATGTGCATCACGGCGAATTCTCAGACCGGATGGCGAAATTCGACGCGACCGGTGCCCCGCTGGGCTGCGAGGCTTGCCATTCGACCAGGGAGTGGAAGGACCTGTCACGCTTCGATCACTCGACAACGCGCTTTGTGCTTGAGGGATCGCATCGGGCGGCGGAATGCGCAGGCTGCCACAAGCCCCCCAACATGGAGCATACGCTGTTGCACGTGAACTACTCGAAAGCTCCGCCGCGTTGTGCCGACTGCCACGAGAATGCGCACGCGGACCAGTTCGGACAGCGGGGCAGCGACTGCGAGGCCTTACCAGATGAGCCTGACTTATGTGAATCCGCAGTCGAGATGGACCGCCGCGATCGGCCGAATGTTTCTTCCCTGAGCCGCCAGCCTCGAAGTGATCGACGGCGGATATGTCGGAAGACGCGCTTTTTCTTGGCCTGGAGCTCTTCGCTTGTGAAGAGTGTCTGGAAGTGCTTCGTGAGTATCCCGATGTAGATGTCGGTCTCCTTCTCATCCATGTACTGGAACATGTACCCTCCTCTGTACGGCGAGGGCTCGCCTTCGCGGGTGATGAACTCGATGTGGATGAGTGGGTCCCCTCGGTTCACTGTGATCGGCCTTCTTTCGTTGTTCAGGTTGACCAGCTCCAGTGCAAGCCGGCCCACGAAGCCGCTGTGGACCTTCACGGAGTTGAGGAAGGAGAGACCCATCCGGCCGAACTTGCTCTTCGCCGTCAGGTGGGCGACGTAGTTTGGAGGCGTGAAGATGACCTCCTTGGATATCATGTTCCTGTGCTCCAGATAGTTGAGGGTGCGGTCCTCCCTGACCGTCAGCACATAACCGTCTCCGTCGAAGCCTTCGTCGTGGGTCGGGTAGATAACCTTGTATTTTTCAACCAGGTCCCTGAGGACGGACTCGCCGATGACGGTCATGCGCCGCGCGTCTCTTGTGCCGGCTTAATAACTCGGTCGCGACGAAACGAGCAACGGCGGCTCCATCAGTTCGCGACGTACTTTACGTACTCGTTCTGGCATGCAGGGTAGCGGGCGATCCACCACTCGTGCTTCCGGGGGACCATGACCCAAGAGTCGAAAGTGATCGAATGCTTGGTCTCGGATTCATGGGAGCAGATGGAGTAGGGATAGTTGACGTGGTCCCTGAGGATGCGCTCGCAGGCTTCCAGGTCTATGTTCGGTGAACTCTGTGCAAGCAGTTTGTCCATCCTGTTCTGGTGCACCATGCTGGCCATGTTCGCCTCCTTCTTGTCGGGGCTGTAGGCCACCGTGTCCGCCATCTGTCCGTCCTTGTACTTCAGCCTGAGGTAGTGATTGGCGTGGCCCATGGTGGTGTTGCAGTAGTAGGCGTCGATGTCGTCGGGCGTGGCCTCGATGTCGTAGACCTCGCCGTTCTCGTCGGCGATGATGAAGTTGAAGCACCCGCCCCTCTTGGCCTTGACCACAGCAGCGAGCGCGTCCCCGATGTTCTTCGACCTCAATACCTCAGAGATTATGACGTAGGTGGGGACTCCGACGTCCAGGTTCCGACGAGGCACGCTGTTCCAGGACAGGCACAAGCCGTCGGAGTTCATCCCGGCCCAGGTCACAAAGCCCGGCGCATTGTATGCGAGAAGGTTGGGGCCGTTGGTCCTGGTCTCGTGAAGCAGGAAGGGGGCCTCGCCGTTCCAGTAGATCTCGGTGTGGAAGTCCCAATTCTGCCCGATGAATGTCTCTCCGGCCACGGTCGCAGGTCCCGTGGCGCCGAACGAGGTGCAGTGGTCACGATAGATGACGCACTTTTCCTTCGACGTGTGCATCTCCTCGTGCATCTGGATCAGCGTTACCTCTTCGATGGAAGCCCCCGAGCCCTCGGCGATCCCCTCCATTATCTGGAAGGATTCCGGGGAGTACTCCTGGACGAAGGGGATGTTCTTCGCGGCGAACTTCAGCAGGGTCTCCTTGGAGACGTTTTCTTTGGCGAAGTAGTCGTAGAACTCCTCCTTGAGGATGCGGTGGACCCCGTCCTTCAGCCGCTCGCCGTGCTGGTATCCTCGCTCCCTGGGCGAACCGGAAACTTCCAGCAGCTTCAGGGGCCTGACCGTGGACTCTACTACCTGGAGCGTCATTGGCAAACCGAGGGGTTCCGAAGATTAAAAAAGGCTTGGAGCCCTGCCGGGCCCGCCTCGCTAATCAAGTTGGCTTCGCGGGTGGAGAAGGTGCAACTGTTCCGGGAGCGTCGGTTGTTTCAGATTCGACTGCGGGAAGCCGGTTGATGGGCGCGAGAGACCGAGCGCTCTTGTAGAGGGCATAACTAATCAGAATCACGAAAGCAGTGCTTGTAAGCGTGGAGTTGCTTGTCAGGAACCCCACTAGCGCCTCTGCAAGAAGCAGCAACAGGACTATGCCTATCCATTTGAGGCTCCCACGAAGGACAGGGTCCCTCGACCTTCGCGCCCCAATCAGCAGGGCAGGGGTTCCAACCGCAAGAGGAAAGAGAATGCTGACAATCCCCAGGAGGACGGAAAGGCCGCTGGACTGAGCGGAGGGGTCATTTTGATAGAAGCCGGAGAAACTGCTCGTCAGGATAGAAGGGTCGACTACCAGAAGAGCCGAGGCGATAATTATCAGGCCGATATCACCCCAAACGACGAGACGGAGCTTCTCCCAGTGAAGGACGCTTCTTAGAAGTGGGTCCGAGCGCCGGGCGACACGGACCGTGGAGTCCAGGAACGCAAATACCACCGATACCGAAGCGCCAAAGAAGATATTGGTCGCAACCAGGACGATCGTACTGCCGCCAGACGGCAGAAAGTTGACGAAGGCAAAGATGACACATACGACCCCGAGGGAGAGCGCGTGGTTGCGGTAGATACGGCCAGTGAGCGCCTTCCTGATGGCGAAGGCCCAGTAAGCGGCATAGAGGGCAATCGCGATGGATAGAATTTCACCTAATGTGATCGCCAGCGCGAACCCTGGGCTATCTGACATAGGCGCTCACCTCCATTCCGTTCTTCGTAAGTGAGAAGTTGAAGTAGCCTGGTTGCGGCGGTAGCCCGCGCATCTTCCGTACACGCAGCAACGGGAGCACTCGCAATCCTTCCTCGTAGAGCCTCATCTCGACCACGCCGTCGAACAGCTGCTGCATCGCAGCTAGCACCTGGGGCTGGTGCATGCCCTCCTCGACAGTTGCGAGCAGCACGGCGTCGTACTGCTTGACGTCGGCGAAGAGTTGGGTCAGGAAGCGGTAGATGGTCTCAGGAGGATTGAGCATGAGAAGAGAGGATAGTACGTCGATGACGACCCTGATTCTGCGGCCAGTGTTCTGCTTCAATAACTCCTTGATACTATGGGAGAGTCCCGCAAGGTCATTCACGTCGTACTTGATTTGCCCGCCCTCCGAGGCAAACCAAAGCGGGACTTTCTGAGTCGTATCTATCCCGAAACCCTTCTCATCCTGGAGAACCTCCTTAACGGATAGTCTCGTCACGTAGAGGCAGAAGTCACCCTGCGCGAGGCCTGATTGAGTAAACCAATAGCCCAGGGCTTCTTTGCCAATTCCGGGAGGGCCGACGACTAGAACAGTTGACCTGTCGGGGTATCCATCGCCCGCGAGGATCTTGTCGAGGGCGGGAACCCCGCTGGAGGCCAATCAGGACGGAATCAGATGGAAGCGTGTGATAAACCTATGCGGCGCGCTTGGCTGCAGGTTTTCCCGTCCACCCTATAGCTCAGGGCAGAGCGTCTAGAGCCTTAATGTCCTCGTCGACGGTGTTCTCGAAAGTCTTCTTGGCCGGACCTTTAATGAAGAAGCCCAGCCCACCGAGCTCCATGCTCGCAGCAAAGTGCACTTCAGTCCCGGTAGGAATCGACTTCAGCGCGACATTGATTATGCTTCCCTTCCCGTCTCCCTCAAGATATTCCTGAACGAGCGTGTTGGCGGTTCTGTTGAAAGTTATTTTGCAGACCGATCGCAGATTCCTGCCCATAACTGCCGCTCGTTGCTCTATCGTCACTGTATTGTCATCTCTGCTTAGGATCTTGACTTCCTTCACAAAACTGGAATGGACCTTTGCAATATTCTCCACGTCCATGTAGAATCCCATCGCCTCCGAGAGAGGCGCCTTCGTTTGTACGGTCTTCTCCCAGTTGGCTGGCATTTTGGTGGCTATCGACTGAACAGCCGTATTTAATCTGACCGTAGCCACGCCATGTTCGTTGATAGGAAAAAATCATTTGAGCCTGTCTATGCGTGCGCATCATCATTCTGCCCTTGGCATCAATAGGCAAGTCTCGCAAGTTACTCGTAATTATTTCAATTACTATCACGTTCGAGTCTTCAAAGATTTTAACCCGCGAACGGTACCAATTTGAGCTCCGAAAACGGCGCGGTTCCCGTCGGGCCCGCACGACCATTGGTGGTCGAATCAAGGCCCGAACCCATACAGTTAGCCCCGTCGGTACCGCTGCTGCCTTCGGCCGGCGAACCCCGGACTCCTCCCCGCGCGTCCCAGTCATCGGAACCGGTCAACACTTTAAGCGCTCGGGGCTCAACACCTGCGGTCAAGCTGTTGGCGGACCGCGCGAAACTGGTGATAATCGGCGCCGGAGTAGCCGGGTGCAGCACTGCCTACCATCTTTCCAAGATGGGTGAGGGCGACGTCCTCGTCCTGGAGCAGGGGCCCCTCTTCAAGCAGGGGAACTCCACTGGGCATGCGCCCGGCATTATCTTCCAGACGAACTTCTCGAGGACCATGACCAAGTTCGCCCAACGCTCGGTGGAGCTCTACTCCAGTCTTAGGCTCGACGACAAGCCATGTTATCATGAGGTGGGAGGGATGGAGGTCGCGTACACCGATGAGCGATATGAGGACCTGAAGAGGAAACTGGGGGCCGCAATGTCGTGGGGAGTGGAGGCGAGGCTCATAAGCCCGGGGGAGGCCAAGGGTATGGTCCCGCTAATGGACCCGGACGTCATCAAGGGAGCTTACTTCGTGAACCGGGACGGCGTGGTGAAGGCCCCGCGTGCATGCGAGGCGATGGCCCGCGAAGCCCAGACGAAGGGGGTCAGGTTCCGGGGGGAGACTGAGGTGACGGCCATCGAGGTGAGTCAGGGCAGGGTGAAGGGAGTAGAGACCAACGACGGTCGCGTCGAGGCCGAGCAGGTCCTGATCTGCGGCGGCATATGGGGACCCCGTGTTGCCAGGATGGCGGGTATCACGCTCCCCCTCTCGCCAATGGAGCATCTCTACGCCAGGACAGACCCGCTGCCCGAGCTCCTCGGGACCAAGGAAGAGGTCACGCACCCCGTGGTCCGCCATCAAGACCGGGCGATGTACTTCCGCCAGGACGGTGAGACCTACGGGGTAGGGTCATACCTGCACGAGCCCCTGCTCGTGAGCGCGGACGATCTCGGCAAGCGCGGAGAGGGTGCCAGCGCTCCCTCGATCCATAGGTTCACTCCAGAACACTACCGGAGGGGTTGGGATGCGGCTGTGGAGCTGTTCCCACCATTGAAGGGCGCCGGACTGAGCTACGCGATAAACGGGATGTTCTCCTTCACCATCGACGGGATGCCCATCATGGGTCCGACCCGGGAAGTCGAAGGGCTCTGGGTGGCCGAAGGCGTGTGGATCACCCACTCAGGAGGAGTGGGGATGGCGATGGCCGAATGGATCGTGGACGGCGCGCCGAGCCTCGACCTTCGCGAGTGCGACGTCAACCGCTTTCACGGGTACGCGTATAGCCCTTCCTACATCAGCGCGAGGGCGGCGCAGCAGTACAGGGAGGTCTACGACATCATCCATCCGGCTCAGCCGCTGAAGTTCCCCAGGCAGGTGCGGCTCACCCCCTTCTACGGTCGGCACCAGGAATTGGGGGCGGCCTTCTTCGAGAACGTGGGCTGGGAAAGACCTCAATGGTTTGAGGCCAATCGGCTTCTTCTCGACGGAATGGACTGGCCGGTCCGTTCCGGATGGGAGGCGAGGTTCTGGTCCCCGGTGCAGGGAGCGGAGCACCGCTCCACGAGGACGGGCGTCGCCGTCTACGACATGACCCCCTTTACCAAGATCGCGGTGCAGGGTCCCAACTCGCTGGCCTACCTGGAACGCATCTGCGCAAACGGGATCGACCAGACTCCTGGGAGGGTCGTCTACACCCAGATGCTCAACAAGAGAGGTGGCATCGTCTGCGATCTCACTGTCGCCAGGCTGGGTCTAGAGTCCTTCCTCGTCGTGACCGGAGGGTCCACGGGGATGCACGACCTGGCATGGATGCAGTCCCACCTGCCCAGGGACGGCTCGGTCTCCCTCACCGACATGTCCGCGGGAATGTGCTGCCTCGGCTTGTGGGGTCCCAAGGCCCAAGAACTACTTGAGGGAGTGAGCGGGGATGACCTCTCCCCAGGTTCGTTCCGGCAGTTCACCGCGAAGAGGATCATCGTGGGCAATGTCCCGGTGCTCGCCTTGCGCGTGTCCTACGTCGGGGAGAACGGCTGGGAGCTCTACGCCGACACGGGCTACGGTTTGATGCTCTGGGATACCCTCTGGAGCGCCGGACGCGAGTTCGGTCTGGTGGCGGCTGGGGGGGCGGCCTTCGACTCGCTCAGGCTCGAAAAGGGTTACCGGCTCTGGGGCAGTGACATCCACACCGAGTACAACCCGCTCGAGGCGGGGCTCGAGTTCGCGGTGAAGATGGAGAAGGGTGATTTCAACGGAAGGGACGCGCTGCGAAAGGCGAAGGAGGAGGGCATCACCAGGATGCTCTCAAGGATGTACTTCGACGAGCCTGGGCGCGTGGTCCTGGGGAAGGAGCCCATAATCCACGAAGGCCGCGTCGTGGGGTATGTCACGAGCTCGAACTACGGCTACACCCTCGGGACCGGGATCGCCTACGGCTACCTTCCCGTAGAGCTCTCCAAGGAGGGTATCGGGGTGCAGGTCTACTATTTCGGTAGGCTATACGCCGCGACCGTCGTCAGCGGCGGGCGCATGAGCTAGTTCACTACCGGTTCGAGACCTAGGGCTCGGCGTTCTGCACCGGCAGGTCACTGGAGGATGGTGCCACCTGATGGACCCGCGCACTAGACTTCCTCGTGAGCGTCCACCGCCAGACGCTGTAGGTAATGTAGATCAGTCCAGGGATTCCGACGGCGTATAGAATGTCGTACGCGGGCAGAAGGCTGTAGGAGCTATTGTTGGTCCAGGGGATTCCGTAGACGGCCTGACCGTAGAAGCCGAACACGTTCAGCGCGTAGTCGGTCGCCCAGTGATAGATTATGCTGGCGTGGAGGCCGTAGCGGACGTAGAGATAGCCCAGGGCCACTCCGTCCAGCGCCGCCTCGCTCGATCTTGCCGACGCTCCAACCTGCGCCCGACAGGTAGTGGGCGAGCCCGAAGACTACTGCGCTGAGCGCGACCAGGAGCACGACGAGGAGCTTGTGGTATTCTTGCAACTGCGGGCGTGCGCCTGAGGCGTCGGCATCCCACGCTGCAGAAGGCCTCCAGAGCGTCTTCACCGCCCTCCCGAGCGAGTCTCGGGTGAGCAGGAGGACGAGGAACAGCGGGAACCCTATGAGGAAGAACCTGTAGCCTATCTCCTCGATGAAGGGAGCGAGCACGAAGCTGATCAGAAGCTCCAGCGGGTCCCCACTGACGCCGCCCGTGGCCACGCCTGCGGAGGTCTGGACGTAGTCGAGCAGGATGGTGAGCAGGAGTGACGCCCCCAGGATTATCACCGTTGCCGTCAAGGGGTTCCGGAGGAGAGGCGACACTCCTTCCTGCGGTGTGGCTTTCAGGGCCTTCACGATGCCCCCGCCCTGCCAGGCAGCCAGGGCGATGAAGAGCACAATCACCGCTGTGAGGACCGCGAAGGTGACGCCGTAGGAGGCATCGAACGGGAGCCTGATGGTGAGCAGGGCGATGTAGACCGGGACCTGGTACTGGGTCTGAGCGTTGTATGGCGGGGTGTGAGTGGAAAGGGTCGTGAAGAAGACTGTGTAGAAGCCGACGGGGACGGAGAGGACGAACATGACTATCGCCGAGACGACCGCGAGCGAGTAGAGCATCGCCACGGGGTCGGACACGCGGGAGCCCAACCGACTCAATCCTTGGTTGTCTCGGGGTCGGGTTCCAGGTAGACGTAGCCCGTGTATCCGCACTTGGGGCAGAAGTAGCTCTGGGGGACCAGCCACCCGCCCAGTTCTCCCACCTTCTTCAGGGGCGAGAGGCAGACGGCGCAGAGCCGCGCCCTGTTCTCAAATGCTTTCCGCCTCACGAACCTGGGGGTCCCTATCTGCAGATCGACCTTCTTGCTCTCAGCGTCCTTGTTCGGCTGGCCCGGCTCTTGCATTACCAGAAGGTCGATTCCTCGCGACGGCTTAAACACCTTTCGCATATCACGCAGCGGTTACCTGGATGGGGATGTAGACCGACCTGAAGGTGAGGCCGTCGGTGACCGTGAAGACGAGCGGGTACTGCCCGGGAGGGGTCCCCGACGCCACGGTCACGTTGAGGTCGATGGTCTGCCCAGAATTGGGTCCTGTGATGGAATCGATGCGGTAGGAGATGTTCATCGGGACGGAGGTGTGGTATTCGGAGTCTGCGAACTGCAGGGCAAGCGGAGAGACGAGCGTGTTCGAGACATTCAACTGTAGCGGGAGCGTGCCGCCTTGCACTACGCTGGTGACGGAGGCGTTTGCCGCGGAAGAGATGGAGAAAGGCGGAGTGATCGATGCGTTGACGAACCCGACTTTGTCGGCCGTCCAGCCCGTGAACCAGACCAGGTTCTTGTCTATGGCGATTGTCAGAGCGTTGTCGATGTTGACGGTAGTGGCCGATACGTTGGACATGCTGTACTCCGTCAGTAACTTCCCACCCTGGGAGATCACCGCCATTCTATTGCCATCATGCTCGTTGAACCACAATTCGGAGCCGTTCGCAGCCAGGTAGTACGGCAGCGTCAGCTCGACCTTCGGGTTGACGGACGTGGGATAGAAGGTCCACTGACCTGATGTCTGATTGTAGAACCCGACGTTCGAAGCCTGGTGCTCGCCCACCCAGAGACCTCCCTGGCTCACGGCCACGCTGTAGGGACCGAGGAGGGTCTCGTTTCCACCAACAGGTAGGAAGGTGGGGGAGAGTTGTGTCGGGTTGAACGAGAAGACCTGGCCCAGGTCGTTGCCGAGGTTCAGGGTGACGACGTAAGCAAGGCTGCTGTTGTAGAAGAGCAGGGACGCGGAGATGTCGCCGTCGGGCGCAGGGACCGAGTAGTAGGTGACCGCCCTCGTGCCGGGGTCGACCATTCCTATCTGGGTAGGGGTCGAGGTCTCGGTGAACCAGAGATTCTGGTCGGGACCGACAGCCAGATAGCGCGGGAGCGAGCCGTTCCTCAGGGGTATCGTCTCGAAGCTATCGCTCGATGGGACCAGCCCCACCAATTGGCTGCGGTCCGGGTCGGTAGCCCATACTGTGCCGTTCAGGAGCACCACGCCCCATATCTCGGAGCGGTCCGAGCAGAGGGCTGCCCCAGCATAGCTGAAGGGCCACGGATATTCGACCAGAGTCCCGTTGAGGAACAGGTGCGCCACTCCGGGCACTGCCACCTCCCCGAACCACACCGAACCGTCGGGAGCGGAGGCGATCGAGTTGGGGCTTCTCAGGGGACGAGGGAGCGCGTAGGTCGTGACCTCCCCGAACTGGACCGCCGTGAGCTGGCTCGTCTGAGTGCCGGTGAGGTTGGTGCACTGAGGGACGGACGATGTCGTGGTGTTTGTGGTCGCCGTCGAGGCGCTGCTGGTGGTCGTGGTCGATGTTGAGGTGGTCGAGGATGTCGGGCCTGTGGGGCGAGTACCAAAGAACACGCCCGAACCCAGCACGAGAACGAACGAGCCGAGCAACAGCACCACCACGACGATGGAGATGACCCGTTGCTTCATGTCTCGGTAGGGCCACCCAGCGCCTTTACGGGTTTCGATAAGGTATCACGGCACGACTACGGTGATTTTGCCTGTCATCCACAGAGGATGCCATTCGCAATTGAACACATAGGTCCCCGTCGCGTTCATGACAAGGGTGTTAATCCGCCCCGGAAGGCTGTAAAAGTCGAACCCGAACTTGACGGTGGACGGCCAGCTGGTCGAACCGATGATGTGCTCCTGGGTGTCGTTGTTGTAGAAGACGATGGTGCTGTTGACGCCGAGGACCACCGTGATGTTATCGGGAACGAAGGTGATACCGAGGGCTTGCGCGTCGGGGTTCTGGATGCCTGGGGGTATCACCACCAAAACCTCGCCCTTGCATAGTGCAACGCTCGAGAGCGGGACGGATTTGCTCGATGAGGAGGAGGCGCAAGAGGAGCTTGATGCGGTCGAAGTGGTCGAGGTGGTCGAGGTGGTCGAGGAGGAAGTAGTCGAAGCAGAAGACGAAGACGAGGTCGATGACGAGGACGTCCCCGTTCCCGTGGGACCCGTGGACGAAGAGCTCGATGTCTGGGAGTTGCTTTGGGATCCGGTTGAAGATGAGCTCGAAGAGCTGGACTGCGTGCTAGGTGTCGTCGCGCTTGTGGTTGTAATCGGGGAAGCCGTCCCAGAACTTGAGGTCATGCCGGAGATGGCGTAGTAAGACCCGAACCCAATCGCAGCCGCCACCAAAATGACCACCACTATGAGGCTCGACGCCATCGCCCGACGAGGACTGCCTTCGAACTTCATGGTCTCTGCGGTTTTGGGGCATTTCTGCGATTTAAAGGTTGTTCAGTACCAGTTCCCGTCTCACGAGAACGAATAGCCTCAAGGAAAGCGTGCAGGTATATGCTCGAGTAGCACCGCTCCGGAGGTCCGCTAGAATCGCCACCCGGAAAGAAAAGTAAAGAAGGAAGTCCCCACCCAAAGGATTCAGATCAACTGTCGTGGCCGACCAGATGTGCTACTGCGGGACGAAGATGACTTCGGTACAGGCCTGTCGCTATCAATGCCCCAGTTGCGGAATGCTCTGGGATTGCGAAGACGTGCTAGGCCTACCGCGCTGATGGTTTTAACTAGAGCAGCGGCCGGCTCGGGGCAGGAGTTGTGTAGAGGTTGAGGGCAGTGATGATTGACTCTCCGGGGAAAGTGAAGGTCGTTGAGATGCCGAGGCCGGTCCCCGCGGAAGGCGAGGTCCTGGTGAAGCTTAGATGCTGCGGAATCTGCGGGACCGACGTCGAGAAGGTCCAGGGTGAGGGGATGACCACCAAGGTCCTCGGTCACGAGACCGTCGGGGAACTGGCGGAGCTCGGCGAAGGTGTGGAGGAGCTCAAAGTGGGAGAGAGGGTCTTCACCCACCACCACGTGCCCGACCTCACCTGCGGGTTCTGCGAACGAGGCGAGTACACGTACTGTTTGGAGTACATGAAGCACAACCTGATCCCCTGTGGCCTAGCGGACTACTATATCGTCCCGAGCTTCAACGTGAGCAGGGGCGCGGTGCTCAGGCTCCCCGAGTCGCTCGGCTACGAAGAGGCGAGCTTCATAGAGCCACTGGCGTGCTGTATCCGGGGCCTCGAAAAGGCAGGGGGACAGAACACGGCCTCGGCGATGGTCTACGGTGCGGGGCCCGTCGGCCTGATGCACGCACGGCTCCTGAAACACTACGGGGTGGAGACGGTCGGCGTGGCAGACGTCAGCGAGTACAGGCTCTCCCTGGCTCTCGGCATGGGGGCGGACTTCGTCTTCGACCCTACCAAGCCCGAGACCCGCGACCAAGCTCTCAAGAAATTCCCGGCGGGGCCCGAGCTGGTCGTTGTCGCGACCGCCAGCATGGCGGCCCTGGAGGAGGGGCTCGGCGTCGTCGGACGGGCCGGGACAGTGTTGCTCTTCGGAGCCCCGAGAAGGGGCACGTCTGCCCAGCTGGACGCGGCGAGACTCTTCCTGAACGGGACCAGGCTGGTCACGAGTTACGGCGCCTACGAGACCGAGACCGCCGAGGCCATGAAGCTCCTTGCCCACGGGAAGATCCATGTCTCTGACATGATCACCCATCGGTTCCCCCTCGAACGGGCCGGCGAAGCGTTCACAATCGCGTCCCAGCAACGCGCCATGAAGGCTCTCGTCCTTGATTGAGCGGGTCAGCGAAAGGCCCGGACGCGCCTCCGCCAGGTAATCGCCCGTGGCGACGAGCCGCCTCGACTTCGTTCTCATCTTCCTCATGTGCTCGATCTGGGCCGGGAACTACTTCGTCATAGACACGATCCTCCCCTACGTCGACCCGTTCACGCTCTCGTTCCTACGGGCGCTCCTGGGCGGGGTCTTCGTGCTGGCCATCGGGGGGCGCGTCATGAAGGGGCTGGGTAGGGCCGACGTCAAGTGGTTGGTCGCCTTCGGACTCTTCAACTCGGCCCTTTTTTTTGTGCTCCTGAACGTGAGCCTGCAGACCGCCAGCGCTGGTGTCGACTCGACGCTGATCTACACGCAGCCGATTTTCGTCGCCATCTTCGCGCCTCTCCTCGGCGAGCGGCTGACGTACCGCAGGACCGTCGGCGTCGTGGGAGCCTTCTGCGGAGTCGCCATCATCTTCCTCCCGAGCATTCTGGGTTCGAAGGTCGTCATCGGCGACCTCTATGCTGTGGCGGCCGCCGTCTCATGGGCGGTCTCGGTCATCCTGTTCAAGAAATGGAAGCCGAGGGGGGATGCTCGCACGGTACAGGCGGTCCAGTCGCTCATCGGTGGCGCTCTCATCCTCCCAGTCTTCGCGGTCGAGAAGCCGTTCGTCGACCCGACGATCCAATTCTGGCTGCTACTCGTCTACAGCGTGGTCCTCGCCACCGGCCTCACCTACACCTTCTTCCTCACCCTGCTTGCCCGGATGCCCGCGACCCAGGTCACCTCCTACCTCTTCCTGGTGCCCGTCCTAGCCACGATAATGGGGTCCATCGTCAAGGCCAGCGTGCCGGCACCGAACGAGGTCATTGGCACTGCGTTGGTGGCGATCGGGATCGTGATAGTCAACCGCTAGGTGGGGTTTCCGGATGCGCGGCGCTGGCGACGGTCGCCTGCGGACTAGGGTCAGCAATGATTTAAGGGCGGGTGCCCTGTCAACGCGCTGTGAGCAGGTCTTCCCGTGCCATCTCACTCATGCTGCTTCTAGCAGCTTTCGTCTGGCTCGCCAGGGTCCTATCTGGAAACCTGGCGACCGTCTCGGGCCTTGCCATCTCGGGAGAGGCCGGACAGAACGCTAGCGTGCCCCCGGGACTCGGGGGCTCGGCCCCTCTGAACCTCCTTCCCCCGACTAGCTCCACCACCGGGGACGGCGTGCTGTCCATCATCGTCTTGGTCGGAGTGTTGTGCGGGTACTTGGTCTGGCACGTGAGGGACGCGCTCCCTCGAGAGGAGGGGACTGCCGCTGGATTTCTGATCTTCTTGCTGCTGTCGCTTGGAGCGTTCCTGGGCCTCCTGGTCGAGGGTAGGGCCATCGTCTCGCTCCTCATCGCGCTTGGCTCCTACACGGCGGCCGCGCATGGGCCCGGTGAAGCGCTCTCCCTCGCTTTCTATGCCGTAGGCGCGGCCGTGGTCGGGGTGAGTTTCGGCTCCCTCGTCATGTTCCTCGCAAGGAGGAGAAGGAGGGTTGGGTTGAAGCCAGAGAGCCCCGAAGCTTCCGTCGCCAAGGATTTCGCCAGGGCCATCGACGGCACCGTCTATTCCCTTCGCTACGGTTCCGACCTGCGCCTGGCGGTCCTCAGGTGCTACAAGGCCCTCTGCGACACGCTGCAGGATGGCGGAGCCGAGGACAGGCCAGAGCTCACTGCCCGCGAGTTCGAGGCCATGGCAGAGAAGAGACTCGCAGTCAACAGGGACAACCTCCGACTCATCACACGACTATTCGAGAAGGCGCGTTACGGCAAGGACGCAATCGACGAGGCGGAGGTGAGGGAGGCCGAGACGAGCCTCCTGAGCCTGCAGCGAGAGCTAAGAGCGCGCACTGGCTGGCCGGGTGGGATGGGACCGTGAAACTTTGAG
Source organism: uncultured Nitrososphaerota archaeon (assembly GCA_963749225.1). GTDB lineage: Archaea > Thermoproteota > Nitrososphaeria > Nitrososphaerales > Gagatemarchaeaceae > Gagatemarchaeum. Next base: position 32,127 of record CAVVLY010000001.1, read on the forward strand.
GGCGCCCCGGTTCGCAGAATACCTCTCAGTCGCTGTTGCCTCCCTCGCTATTGCGACGGCGGCTCTGGGCGCATACCTCGGCGCGCTGGCCTTGCTCATGGCGCTGACGGCTCTTCTCACGAGCAGTGTCCTCCTCGGCCGGACCGACCTGCGCAGCTGGCTCCGGTCTCCAGTCCGACCGCGCCACGGACGCGGCGCCAGGCCCCGTCTCCAGAACGGCCGAACTGGTCCACGAGGCAGCCATAGGCAACCGGTACGCAAGGGCAGAGATAGCCGGACTGCTTTCCTGGATTGTGACCACAAAGAGGGAGGGAATCGATGTGATGAAGGGAAACGAGCTCAGCAATGCGAGGCACGATCTGCTCGCCATACTCAGGGAAGCAGACCCGCAGGCTCCCCTCTCGGGTTCCAGGTACTGAAGGGGAAGAGCTACGTCCGCGAGCTCGAGACGGAGGTGTCATCGATTAGAGATGGTTGAAGAGACTCTCGACGATGCGCCCGGGCGCATCCTGGCTGAGCTCTCCGAGGTGATCGTCGGAAAGAGGGAGGCGCTGGAGACGACCCTACTGGCCGTGCTCTCGGGAGGGCACGTGCTGATCGAGGACTACCCGGGCCTCGCCAAGACCCTGCTGGCCAAGTCTCTCGCGAGCGCCCTGGGTCTCGATTTCAAGCGGGTCCAGTTCACCCCCGACCTCCTCCCCGCTGACATCACGGGCTCGTACGTGCTCGACAGGAGGAAGTCGACCTTCGAGCTTAGGAAGGGTCCGAATCTTCACCAACATGCTCCTGGCCGACGAAGTGAACCGCGCCTCCCCGCGGACGCAGTCAGCCCTCCTCGAGGCGATGCAGGAGAAGCAGGTCACGATCGAAGGCGAGTCTCTCAAGCTCTCCGACCCCTTCGTCGTCATCGCGACCCAGAACCCCATCGAGTACGAGGGGACATATCCTCTGCCCGAAGCGCAGCTCGACCGATTCTTCGTCAAGATCTCGGTGGGCTATCCCTCATCCGGCGACGAGGTCCAGATCCTCAAAAACCGCAACATCGCGAAATCGGACCAGGTCACCGTCAAGCGGGCCGTCACCCAGAAGGAGCTGATGGCCATGCAGGCCCGGGTCGAGGAGGTCTACGTCGAGGATGCGGTCGCCACGTACATCGTGGAGATCGTCAGGAAGACCCGAGAGCACCGGGACGTCGAGGTGGGGTCATCGCCACGCGGTTCGCTCGCGATGATGAAGCTCGCCAAGTCTCGGGCCTACCTCAATCGCAGGAACTACGTCGTGCCCGACGACGTGAAGGCGGTCGCCGTCGCCGCGCTGGGCCACAGGCTCGTGCTCAAGGCGGAGGGATGGATGAGAGGGAAGAAGGCCACTTCCATCGTCGAGGAGGTCCTCCAGACGGTCCCCGTGCCGAAGGTGGGGTAGCCCCTTGTTCACTCGAAAGTCCGGGCTCGTGGTCGCATTCGCCCTTTGGGTCTTCGTACTGGGTCTGCTTCTCGCGAACGCTCCCCTGATGCTTGCGTCCGTCGCCATCGTCATCTACTTCACTCTGATGCGCGTCACGGAACCTAGTCCCCATGTGGACGTGAGCGTCGCGCGCACCCTGGACGCGGACAGCATCTACGAGGGGGAGACGGCCACGGTGTCTTTGAGGGTCCGTAACAACGGCGCGCCCATAACCACCCTCGAGCTGTCCGACTCCCTCCCGCGTGGGCTGAAGCTCTCCAGGGGTTCGAACCTGGTCGTCACCTCTCTGCGCCCGGGGGAGACCAAGACGTTCGACTATTCGGTCGAGCCGGAGGTCTTCGGTTCCTACGAGATCGGGCCGGTCAGGCTGCGGACGACCGACCTCGGGCGAAACAGGATGGAGGAGAGGACGGTCGAATCGCTCGCGCCGCTCCTCGTCTATCCGGAGATCAGGTATGTCAGCAGGATGACCATCCGCCCGGTCACGCCCAAGAACTGGCCGGGAGAGACGGTCGCGAGACGGACGGGGCCTGGGATAGACTACTACGGGGTGAGGGAGTACGCCTCTGGGGACTCGCTCAGAAGGGTGAACTGGAAGGCGTCGTCCAGGAGCGAGGACATTCTGATCAACCAGTTCCTGCACGAAGCTGGAGGGGACATCCTGGTCGTCCTCGACTCCAGGCCGGTCTCGGAGGTCGGTAGCGCCCCGGACTCTCTGCTCACGCGCTCGACCAGAGCGGCCGCGGCCATCACCTACAGGCTCCTCCGCGACAGGAACAGGGTGGGCTTCCTCGGCATAGGAGACACCCTAGCCAGCATATCGCCGGGTTTCGGGAAGAGACAGTTCGAGAAAATCCTCGTCAGCCTGGTTTCGCTGCGGTCGGGAGAAGCCTGGGATATCGAGAACCTCCCCCGACTCCTTTCGATCCGATTTTCGAGGCAGACCCGGATAATATTCATCTCGCCCCTCATGGACGAGAACTCGGCCGAGGCCGTGGTCCGTACCTCTAACTCGGGGTACAGCGTCATCGTGGTGTCGCCCTCACCTCTAGACATCGAGAGCAGTGTCGGCCCCGTGGGGGAAGAGAGGAGGGTCGCCCGGAAGCTCCTGGACCTGAGGAGGAGGGTCCTACTGTCGTCACTGGGAGGTACGCGACGGTGGTCGACTGGGATACGACGGAGCCTCTTGGTGACGCCCTGAATCGGGTGGTGGAGCAACGAGCAGCATGAGGGCTCCCGGAGCGGACAGCGGGTCACTCGTTCTTCGGGCGGTGCCCATCGGCGCGTACCTCGCGGTGACGGTCGTCGTCGTCGCCTTGGCGCTCGCCAGTTCCTCCCGACTCATCGTCGCCGCGCCCCTGGCCAGCTCGCTCGTCTTCGTATTCGGTCTGGCTACGGCGGACCAGGACGTGATCTTCCTCGGGTGGCTGGACCAGGGGTCCAACCTGGCGCTGATCGAGACTGAGGTGGCGGGTGCTTCGATAATCGTTGTGGCGGCCTCGGTCATAGCCGTCCTTCTTCTGGGGGACCTTTTCTACTCCGCAATGTCCTTCAGCCAATACGGCGGGCCGCAGGGCGTCAGACAGCTTCGTCGGGTCTTGCCTCGGTTCCTCCTCGTCGGGGGAGGAGCGACCCTTTTGACGGTGGCGGGCATAGCGCTGGTGCCGAGCATCTCTCTGACCTCCGACCCCGGGCTCATCATAGCGGTCCTTGCTGTGGCGGCGCTTGCCTCCATCGTGGTACTGGGCTCGACGGACAGATGAGCCCTACTCACGGCGAGACCTTATTTCTCGTCGATGACGAGGCTCCTACGTGCAGGTGGCCCCAGGTTCTATCAAGTCTTCGTCGGAAGACTAGGACTCAACTTCGAGGCATCGACTCTGAGGATTACCTGCTGTCTCCGGCCTTCAGGGTTCCCCGTCACCGCTTCACCTCCCACGCCTTGTTTTGAGTGAACGGTCGAACCTCAACCGCCCACTTGCCCACATCAGACGGGTTCACACGTGACCCGTCCTCATACGACACAGTACGTTACAAGGTACACTTAAGCACCCACGTTACCAGACCAAGACTTGACAGTAACTGGCCCCACAAGCATCCACGCAGGAGGTCGTGGACACTATACTCCCGGTGCTGAAATCCTTCCCGACCAACGAGGTAGCGATAATCGGGTGCCACTCCCACCCTGGGATGAGCAGGCGTTCCTGCGAGTACAACCTACTCATTGTCAACCGGGAGCCAGTCCCGGCAAAGTTCGTACAGGATGGGCAGCGGCTACGCGGAGATACTCTTCAAGAGCGAACAGGAGATCAGGCAGCCCGAGGTCGACCTGGCCATGGCGCTCTCCTCGGCTATCCCTCTCAGGGACAACTCCCTGCTGCTCGCGAGCGCCATCTCCGAGAGCAAACGCAGTTTTCGCAACGATTGCAAGAAGAGCATGGAGACCGAGCTCGCCTCTTCGCTCAAGGCGCTGGGGCGGGTGGATGAGCTGCTGGCCGCGGGCCAGGCCAGGGAGGCTGACTACTGGCTCCTCTCCAGCGCCTGCGACTTTGCCGAGGCCGAGCTCCTCACGAACGGGGTCGTCCCCGCGCCGAGCCACATCCTGACCCAGCTCAAGTCGATTCCGAAGAGGAAGTCATCGAACTTCAAGCAGTGGGCCGAGGGGTTCGGCCTCGAGCTGTCGTCGAAGGCGTCCTGCGAGAACAGGCTGGAGGCGGTTTCGGTGGTCTACGACGTACTTAGGAACACGACCATGGCGGGGGAGCTGGCGACAAAGATGTCAAGGTACAGGGAGGTGGAGGCTATCCAGGTCATCACAGTGAAGGCGAAAGAGCTCGAGGAATCGATGCAGTCGGTGGAGTGCTACGCCTACCTCGGACAGGAGGCGGTCAGGAGCCTGCTCGACCTCTACACGCTGCATACCTCGAGGGTCTCGCTCGAGAAGGACTACTCGAGTATGATTCGAGACCTGACCGTAGGCGAGGACAGACTTCTTTCTGAGGAGGTCATGAAGTCGCTCGGACTCGTCCGGTCGCCGGAGAACCTGAGGGTCGGACTCGACGGGATGAAATCTTCGGTCTCTCGCTCGCAAAGAAAATCTAGGTTTGCATTCAGCCTCACGACTGATTTTTACAAATGCAACAATATTGCCAGACAAAAAACACCATAACTTCAAGACGGGCATATCCTGTCGTCCCGCCTTAAGGCTCACATATACCTAAATGTGTAATATTTATAAATTCGCTAGAATTATTCTTTTATTCCAATATCTATGCTTAAATGAAACCCGTTCTGTTGCTATGTCGAGGAAAGATGGACAGAGCTTACTCAGAGACAGGCACAAGCAAGGTCAATCAATTGCAACTTCTGCATGAAGGTGCTTGGGTAGAGCAGTATCACTACACCTGCCACATCTGCGGCGCGACCTATTGCTACATCCACACGCCAAAGCACGCCCGCGCTCACAAGGCGACGATGCGGTCGCCATCGGACGATAGACGATGGCGGACCTAGTTTCTACTTTTTCATTTCTTTTGCCGCGGCCTTTCACAGATTTTATGATGTTCTGGTAGCCGGTGCAGCGGCAGAGGTTACCGCCGAGCCCCTGCCTGATCTCCTCGTCCGTCGGCGATGGGTTCTCCTTCAGGAACCAGTAGGTCTGCATGATGAAGCCGGGCGTGCAGAAGCCGCACTGGAGTCCGTGGTTGTCCCAGAACGCCTGCTGTATCGGGTGCAGATTCCCTCCCTCGCCGAGGCCCTCGATCGTCTTGACGTCTGCCCCGTCCGCCTGGACTGCGAACATGGTGCAGGACTTTATCGACTTTCCGTTGATAGATGACGGTGCATGCGCCGCAGTTCGTGGTCTCGCAGCCCACGTGGGTCCCGGTGAGCCCCACCACGTCCCTGATGTAGTGGACGAGAAGGAGCCTGGGCTCGACCATGTCGGAGTGGGTCCTCCCGTTTATCTTCATGGTGACCGGTAGGAGACCCTGGACAGGGGGTGCCTTCTGGCCGGAGCTCCTCTTCTTCTTTGCCATTACTTCTTTCCTCCTTTCGCCCTGGATACCGCTCGTTCGAGTCCGCGCCTCGCATAGACCCGGGTCATCTCCTTCTTGTATTCGGCCGAACCCCTCAGGGGGTCCGGGATGGGCTGGGCGTCCTCGGCAGCGGCTGCCGCTGCCTCTTCTATGATCTTGGGAGTGAGAGGTTGTCCAAGCAGCGCTTTCTCGGCCTTTTCTGCCCTCAGGTTCTTCGGACCGAGGGCCGTGAGCCCGATGCCGACGCTGGTGCAGACGCCCTTGGCGTCGATGGTCAGCTGGACCGCCACCGCGACGGTCGCGAAATCGCCGAGGTTCCTCTCGAGCTTCATGTAGGCGCCGCCGCTCCTCGCCGGGGGTATCGGGACGCTGATCTCGGTAAGGATCTCGTCGGGCTTCAACGCAGAGGTGAATGTGTCGACCAGGAAGTCGTCGATCTTGATCTTTCTCCGTTTTCTCGGTCCCTGGATGGTCAGCTCTCCTCTCAGGGCGATTATCGCCGCTCCCCAGTCCCCGCTCGGGTCGCTGTGGGAGAGGGAGCCGCCTATGGTACCCATGTTCCTCACCTGCGGGTCTCCTATGACCGATGCCGTCTCTGATAGGAGGAAGACCCTGTCCCTGACCGTTTTGGAACGTTCCAGGTCAACGTGCCGCGTGAGGGCCCCGATGTTCAGCCGCCCTCCGGACGCCTTGATGTACTCGAGGCCGGGTATCCGGTTGATGTCTATGATTTTGGCGGGCGAGCCGAGCCTCAGCTTCATGACCGGGATGAGACTGATCCCTCCGGCCAGGACCTTGGCGTCCGGGCCGAACTTCTTGAGGAGGGACGTCGCCTCCTTGATTGACTTCGGTGCGAAATACTCGAATTTCCTCGGAATCATAAGGGGCGAGTTCGTGCGACGAAAGTTCGTAGATAAGTATTACGTTGAGGTGGGTCTGAGAAACGGTCAGGGCGCGGAGGGCTTGAGGGCTTCGCTGAGAAGCTTGTGTGGCGGATGCTTCCCTCGCTTCTGGCTGACTATCTCGGTCATGATGCTCAGCGCTATCTCCTCGGGTGTGACTGCACCGATGTCGAAGCCTACGGGCGCGTGAATGGAGTCGACGAACGACTGGGGCACACCCTTGCGCCGGAGCACCTCGATGTCGTCCTTGGTCCTTTGTCTGCTGGCCATCAGGCCGACATACCTCAGTTTCTTGTTGGCGAGCACCTCGAGCGTCGAGACGTCCCTCTCACCCTTCGTGAGCACGACCACGGAGTCGGAGTCGCTGAACCCGAACTTGTTCAGGTCGTAGTCGATGTCGGTTATCAGGGTGTCAGGGTCCTCGGTCAGCACCGGCAGATGGTCGATGACCACGATCTCGAAGCCGAGTGCCTTGCCGAACTTGACGAGTGACTCCTCGACGTCGTCTTTGCCCCCCTGACCAATCAGGACCAGGCGGTCCGCCGGTTGGTATGGGTCCACGTATATCTCCATCATACCTCCACAGTTCGTCTCCACATAAACTTCATCCGGGTCCTTGTTCTTGAGCGTACCCTCTAGCGCCGCTCTCGCGTCCTCAAGGTGCACCTTGACGACCCGGGCTCTCCCGGTGCGGAGGGCGTCGATGGCCATGGTCGCTATGGCCGACTCAGGGCACACTCCACCCACGGTACCCTGGATTATCCTCCCTTCCTTGGAGACGACGGCCTTGAACCCCGGCTTGCCCAGGGACGAGCCCTTGATGTTCACCACTGTGGCGACGACGAAGGGCTCTCGCCTCTCCGCAAGCTCGTGCACCAGGGAGGTGAACTCGCGGATTCTTCCCATAGGAACTTCAGCGAACTTGCCCCTCTGCGATATTTATCCCTGCCGGCGCCGAGAGTCTCGACCGACCATTCTAGGCTGCGGTGAGTTAGAACATCTCGTAGGAGACGGCTATGTGCAGCTTCACCGTTCGGCGGACCTTCTTCCACCGGAGCCTCCGTGAGACGGTCTCGTCTGACAGCATGGTGATGGTGATCGGCCTCGGGACCAGCAGATGCTCCTTCGGCCCGTCGATGAAAGGGTTCGGGAGCTCCTCGAACCTGAGGAATTGGACGAGAGCGGCGATGTGGGTGTTGCCCAGTTCCGCGAGCCTGGCGGCCCGGTGCACGCCGTTCCCAAGGACGAGCTTGTATGTTGCCGCCTTCGTCTGGGGGTCCACCCCCGTCGGGATCTTGATGACCTGGACCAAGGGGAGGCCAAGACCTACGGCTATGGGAACGACCTTCGCGTCGTACGCGAAGGGGGCGCCCTCGACAGCGAGGTTGATGTCACGGACGGGCTTGAAGGGCAGGGGCGGGATGAACCGCACGTTGGGGTTGTCGGAGAGGAACTGGTAATTGTACTCGAAGCGGTTCTGGACCATGCTCTTGGGCGAGCCCAGGTAGGTCGAGTCGATAACCGCCGGCGGCAAAGGAGTCCCCAGGCAGAGCAGGGCGTTCTCGTCGTCCGAGAGGGGGCCTCGGGCATCGATTAGCAACCTACCGAGCTGGTCTTGACTGAGAGATTTTTGGGGCGTGATGAGCTTCGAGATGGGCACGAAGGCCAGGTCGAATATCGGGGGGATGAAATACCGGTATGAGGCCAGGACCGAGTTCACCCTGCGCATCGTCTCCTCCTTGACGTTCAGGGGGAGCAGGTCTGAGTTGAGGACCTCCAGTTTCTGGGGAGCCATCGCTTCAAACGCACGAGCCTTGTCGCGCCAGTCCTGCATCAGTTCATCGATCGAGACCTCCTCGGCAGAGAGACCGTCGGTGAAGGTCTCGACCATCTCCCGTTCCGAGAACGCCCCGATAGGATAGATTCGATGCTCGAACTCCAGCCCCTGAGCCATCGAGACTCGGGCCGCCTCGCCTCATTTATGGCTGATGAACGAGCGGTCCAGTAGATAGTGCGTTTCGGCCGACATGCCGGCGCTTCCGCTCCCGGCTATTCGGGCGGGAGTTCCTTGAACGCCAGCGAGAGGTCGACCCCCTGAGTCTTACGGGTACTCGGAGGCGAGGAGGTAGTAGACGAGTGCGCCGACGAACAATACCGCAAGGAAGGCGCCCTGGTCTGCGGTCGGCGTGTAGAAGACGCTCGTGGTGATAGAGTTCACCACGAAGTAGACGAATACCAGGAAGGACGCCAGCCCCGCCAGACTCAAGACGGGGACACCTCCGATTCTGTAATTCACACTCGAGTCTTGGAATAGTCTCCTCTGAGTGAAAGGGAACACGACAGCAGCCGCGCTGATGATGGCCCATCCGACGAACTTGATTAGCAGGCTATCGAGTATCACGCTGGCAAAGCTGGAATTGAAGAGCTCCAGCGTCCAACCGCAAGATGCGAGTACCAAGGTGACTAGTATCGCCACTGTCGGCGAATTGAAGCGACTGCTCACGCTTGAGAGCCCTGAAGGGAGAATCCTGTCGAACGACCACGAGAGCATCGGCCGGCTGAGGAACATGAAACCGAGGTACCCGAATCCTATGTTGGAGACCAGGAGAACTATGGCCAGGATAACGTTCACACCAAGATTCGGGACGACGTAAGCGAGGAAAGAGCTGACCACGGGCGCGTAGCCGGTCGAGACCGTGTAGGCTTCGACAAAGTCAATCCCTATCGCCCGATCGAGCAGGAATGTCAGCAGGAAAGCCATGGCGGCGGAGAGCAGGATGGCGCCCCAGGCGCCCAAAAGGAAGCTTTTTCTCGCGTTCTTGACCTCGCCCGCCACGTTGTACATCAGATAGTAGGGGCCGAAGTTGATGAAGATTAGGGGCACCGCTGCTATCGATGCGGCGAGCGTGGTCACGGGCAAGTAGGAGCTGAAACCCGGGGCGGGAGAGCTCTGTGCCGCAGCGAATACCGAGGCCGCGGTGGCGTTGTTGTAATGCAGGATATCCGGCGTCGAAAGCCGTTTTTGTCGTGGTCAAGAGTATGGGCAGCTCGATTACTAGGCCGAGCAGGCCTATCGCGAATATCACCCACATTATCTTGTTGAAGAATCGAGTTCCCACGGCTGCGATTACGGCACCGACGGCCAGTATGATGATCCCGATGACCCAAACGGTGTTCTCGGCCGACCCCGTCACAAAGGGGTTCAGGAAATTCCCCAGGTTGGTTATCGCTACGTTCCCGGACACCTGACCCACCGCTACGAGCTGCTGGGAGCCGAGGGCGAGGGCAAAGAGGGGTGCGGAACCGATCGCTGTGAGCCCTACAGAAAAGACGATAGCGAGGCTGGCAGCGAATCCCAACGAAGGATGGAGTCCTCGTGACGCAAAGACGTAGTCTCCGCCCGACCGGGGGCTGATGGTGGTCATCATCCACCAGAGAAACGGAGGAATGAGACAGAAGAGTACGGTCCACAAGCCCAGCGCCACGTAATAGTTCACGTTGTCGACCAAGCTGGGCGTGTACCAAAAGTTCGCGACCCAGGAAGAGAAGAACGGGAAGAAGACTATCGTCCAGACGAAGATGTCTCGCGCCCCGAGCGCCCTCACGAGGCCAGTGGACGCGCGGGTGTAGACGGCGGGCTCTTGAGCCAAATCCTGAACAATATTCCTGAAGTTACCCTATAAGCGTTGATAATTATTAATTTATGAGTATATTTGACCGCATAATCAGGGCTTCCGAGGCAACTCCAGTCCTTTCCTTCGCTTCTCAATTTCGCCCCCAATGGTTTTTTGGACTGTCAGATTGGCGGCCTCTACGGCGCTGGCGAGATCTACAGAGACAAGGGAACCCTTGACCCAATGCCGTACCTCTCCCCTGACCCATTCAAGCTCAAGCAGCCCAAGCCGAGGAAGAAGCGGTGATGCGAAAAACTGACAAGTTTGCGAATTTTTCGCGGATTCCGACCTCTTAATCATTTCGAGGGAACAAGTCGGTAATGCCGAAAGAGTTCGAGTACCAATTGGCGACAGTAATCGACATCATAGACTTGATAGAGAAATCGATTCGAAGCGTGAACAATCTCCACAGGGAACGGCAAAAGATTCCGAACAACGACCCCTATTCCCAGGCCGAGACCGAACTCATCGACGATATCAACTGGGCTGGAATCCAGCTCGCGTCATCGAAACAGACTCTCCTGAAGATACAGAAAAGAAGTTCGCGATGAACCCTCTCCTACAGAGGTCTCCACACTGCTCGTGGGCGACTAGCCTCCGCGACAGTCCTCCTTCTTGGCAAGACGTTGGAGCCTCTAAGTCGACCAAGGTGGGCTCTGGGTAGTCCCGAAGTCTGACCCCGAAAGAGCTCACGCCTCTAACGCCTTGGAGAGCGCATCGAGGGTTCTTGCGACGAACTCCGGCCTCGCTTCGTAGCCCATGGTCCCGACCCTCAGCACCTTGCCCTTCAGCGGACCGAAGCCGCCGCTGATGAGTATCCTCCCCGCCTTCAAAATGGCCTCGATGATTTCGGTGTCGGTCCACCCCGTCGGGACGCGGAAGACCGTTACAGTAGGCGAACAATCCTTCTCCTCGCGCGGCCAAATTTCAACCCCAAGGCTTCTGACACCGTCCCTGCACTGCTTGCCCGCGTCCCTGTGTCTGAGGAGGCAAGCGTCCAGACCCTCCTCAAGGATCTCGCTGAGAGCCTCGTTCAAGGCGTAGACTTCGTTGGTGAAAGGCGTGAAGGGGAACCGGTGCGACGAGAGCCAAGTGTCTCTCCAGTCGAGGAGGGAGAGGTATGAGTTCCGGAGCGGCTTGGTCTTGGCAGCCACCCTCTCCCAGGCAAAATCGCTCATCGTCATGAGCGCGAGCGCAGGGGGTGCGCCCACGCACTTTTGGGTGGCGGAGACCGAGATGTCAATGCCCCATTCCGAGGCGGAGAACTCCACGCCTCCCAGCGAGGCGACGGTGTCGACGACGGTCAACATCCCGAGCTCCTTCGCCCGTCGGCAGATCGCTTGGACCGGGTTGAGGACCCCTGTGGGGGTCTCGCAGTGGACCATGGTCACTGCTACCGCGTCCCTGTTCGATTCCAGAAAGGACCGCACCTCGTCGAGGTCGAGGGCCCTGTCGGTCTGGCCGCGCAGGTAGACCGGGACGCCTCCAGCGTTCCTCACGTACTCGCCGAACCCGCCGCCGAATGGACCGTTCTCAAGGATCAGCACCTTCTCCCCCGGATTGACCGTGCACGCAACCGACGCCTCCAGACCCAGGACAGCCTCCCCCTGCAGTATGAGCACGTCCGTCTTGCTCCGAGCGCGGGAGACCTGGGCGAGTTTGGCGGTGGTATCGTCGAAGAGCTCGACGAACCCGTGAGAGTAGTGGTAGGTCGTCGGCTGGGACAGCGCCTTCAGGACCCTGGGGGAGACCTCGACCGGACCGGAGGTCATGATCAGGTCTATGCCTTCACGCGGAGAGCCGGAGGCCATTGTCCTCTAGGGTGCGCGCGGATGGACTGGATTTATGCGTTCAAAGCGGGGGGCCGTCGAAGACTAAATACGACGCAGGGCCGACCAGGGTCGAGATGGTGAGATCCCCTCCGGTCAAAAAGAGAGGAGGCTCGCTCGGGAAGGGGAAGGTGAATCGCATATCGGCAGTGGTACTGGCAGCCGGAATGTCGAGCAGGTTCGGCGGGACCAAACAACTCGCAAGAATCGGCCCCAGGGGGAGCTTGGTTGAGCGGGCGGTCGCTATTCTGAAGGGCTCCAGGGTGGACGATATCGTCGTCGTTGTGGGCAACAGGTCCGAGGAGGTCGAGCGCGAAGCTTGGGCGTCTGGACGGACGGCTTCGCGTCGTGGTCAACCCGGCGTTCAAGACCGGGCTTAGCTCGTCCCTGAGGGTCGGCGTCAAGTCGGCCGGGCGGAGCGACGCGGTAGTGATTGTCCTTGCCGACCAACCTCTCATCGACTCCCAGCTCATCGACGAGATCATCGAGAGACACGAGAAGACAGGAAACCCCATCGTCGCCACCACGTCCGGCGAACTGGTCAGCCCTCCTGTCCTCTTCCACAGGAGCGTATACGATGAGCTTCAAGCGCTTGAGGGGGACGTCGGCGCCCGGCCCGTTATACTCAGCCACCCAGACTTCGAGCGGGTCGAGGTCGATAGGAGCACCCTCTTGGACGTGGACACAAAGTCCGACATCCAAAGGGCTAGGTCGCTCATCTCAGGTCCTAGAAAATGGGCGACGAAAGTCCGGGGAGCAGGTGGACGCGGACGCGCTCCCCCCTCCTGATGGTGACCTTGTTCTCCCCGACCAGGATGTAGCCCTGGTTCTTCGTGAGGTGAGTGATTTTCTCGGTCTCTCCCTTTGACGGTTCTGCTAGCAGCTGGTCACCTTTGGCGTCCAGCCTGCAGTAGACGAGCTTCGAGAAGTCCGGGTCAGCGCGGGCCCGCATCCCATGCGGCACTCGCGATTGCTGGGACCGAAGGGGGCTCCTCGAAACCCCGGCCCAGGAACGCCCTGATGACGGGATAGGCCATCAGTGCAAAGGCGTTGACGGCACCCTGGACCGGTCCGGGCAGAATCACTATGCCCTTGCCATCCACGGAACCGAAACCCATCACCCGACCCCTGAAGACCTTCATGCCGTGGACTAGGACCCCCGGCTTGCCCGACCTGGCCACGGCCTTCTCTGTGAGGTCGGGCTCACCCACCGATGAGCCAGCGAGGGTCAGGACGATGTCCGCTGTCCTCAGCCCGCGCTGAACGCTCTGAGCTATCTCGCCCAGGTCGTCGCGGACGATGGGAAGCAGTACGGGGAGCCCTCCGGCCTTTTCTATCAGGCGCGCCAGCAGAAGGCTGTGAGTCTCCACGACCTTGCCCGGCTCCGTGTCCCTTATTCGCGAGCTCAGCTCGTTGCCCGTAGGGATCGACCGCAACCCGGGGTTTCCTGCACACCGCCACGCGGTCGGCGTGCAGCGATGCGAGGAGGACAAGGTCGGAGCCGCCGATGGTCCGGCCCTTCTCCAGGACCAGCTCTCCCATTCGCATGTCGCGGCTCCTCGGGAAGACGAACTCGCCCCGCTCCACGGGCGACCTTATTGTCACGGTCCCGCTCTTCTCGTCCTGCACCACGCGCTCGACCTGGACCACCGAATCCGCGCCTTGCGGAACGTAGGCGCCCGTGAGCACGCGGTGGGCCTCGCCTCTACGCACGCGCACCTTGGGAATCACTCCGAGGGGGGAGCCCGACCATCATCGTGAGGCGGACTGGATTTTCAGGCGTAGCCTTTACGAGGTCCGAAGACCTTACGGCGAACCCGTCCATGTGTGAACTGTCGGCCGGCGGGACGTCGACCTTGGAGACAACGTCCTCGAAGAGGACCCTCCCGAAGCTCTCGGCGACGGGGACGAGTCTCCCTCCTCGGAGTCGCCCTGACGTTTCGCTTCAGGACGTCAAGTGCGTCTGCCAGCGGGACGTAGTCGGTGAACTCGCGGGGCATAGACTCTCACGCTCGCTTCCTGGGTGCACGACCTCTTCCGAGCCCATGGTGTTCCCCTCTACCCAGACCTCGCTGCCGTCCGCGAGTCTCTCCTTCTTCCAGATGGGGACATCGTGCTTTATTCTCTCGATGGCGTGTCTGCAGGCCTCGAACGCCTCTGCCCGGTGGGGCGACGAGACCGCTACGGCGACGCTCACCTCTCCGACCGAGAGCTTCCCGACCCTGTGGAGGAGCCTCGCAGAGGTGCCCGGCCATAGCTTTCCCAGTTCCTGTCTCTATCTCCAGCATCCGCTTCTCTGCCATGGGGACGTAGGCTTCGTAGATTATCTGGTCGACCCTCCCCGCCTCGCTATTCACCCGCACAGCCCCCAGGAAAAGCGCCACGGCTCCGTGTTCCGGACCCGAGACCTGCGATATGACCCGTGCCGGGTCGATCACGTCCTCCGTTATCCTCTTGGTCATGCCTCTCAGGTTCAGCCACCTGCGACGGGAGGGATAAGAGCGACGACATCTCCGTCCTTCAGGCTCTCCGCTCCGCTCGCGATTTCCTCGTTCAGGGCGACCTGCATCGACGCCCTCATCTTGGAGAGGCTCGCATGCTTGGCGCCTGCCTTCTCAAGCAGGGCTTCCAGCGTTATGCTCTCAGAGAGCCGGTATTCCTCTTCGGCGCGGCCGGAGGCGTCCTTGGTCTGACCGAAGTAGAGCACCTTGACTCGTATCGTCAAGAGCTAGCCGCCGATGGTGTACATCGGCCGAACTCTCTTCAGGTCCACTGGTCCCTGAGCATCGTTTCGACCCCTTCGGACTTGAGCCAGAACGAATCTCGAAGAAATGTCGTCAGCTCCCGGTCGCTCGCTCCGGAGCGGAGGAGCGGCTTCACGTCGAATTCCGACACACTGAAGAGGCAGGGTACCATCTTCCCATCGGCCTTGAGCCGTATCCTGTCGCAGTCGGAGCAGAACGGCTTCGTCATCGAGGTGATGACGCCGATCTCGCCCTCGGAGTTGTCGCGGAAGCGATAGTGGGCGGCGCCGTCGCGCCGTGCTCCCTCTCGAGGGGGACGAGCTCGTACCTCTTTTCGATTCGACGGATTATCTCCTCGCCGCTCACCACCCTCTCGGGGTCCCACAGCTTGGTCCCGTCGAAGGGCATGTACTCGATGAACCTCACAGTGAAGCCGCCGTCGTGGGCGAGAGTGGCGAAGTCGAGTATCTCGTCCTCGTTGCAGCCCTTGGTGACGACGCAGTTGATCTTTATCGGAGCGAAGCCCACACTCTTGGCCTCCTCTGATGCCCTCCATCACCCGCCAGAACATGTCGTGTGTGCCCGTGAGCTCGTGATAGAGCTCGGGCTTCAGGCTGTGGAGGCTCAACGTTATCGATGCTCAGCCCCTTGTCCCTAAGCGCGGCGGCCTTCTCCTTGAGCAGCGCCCCGTTGGTGGTCATGCTCACGGCCCTTATGCCGGGAACCCCCGTGAGCATCCCGACAAGGTCCTCGACGTCCTGTCGCATGAGCGGCTCTCCTCCACTGACGCGTATCTTGGTCACACCCATCTGTGCGAGGACGGTGGCGACCCTTGTGATCTCCTCGAAGGAGAGGACCTCGTCCCGGGGTATCCAGACCGGCTGCTGGGGCATGCAGAAGTCGCAACGGAAGTTGCAGCGGTCTGTGACAGAGACACGCAGCTTGCTCGCGTAGCGGCCGATAGAATCCAGCAACGGACCTGTCTCGTCCGCAGCGGAAGGGTCAGTGTAGGACCTCAAAACGAATCCCGAATATTTGAAAAGTTTGCCTCTCAGTCACTTAAACCTATCCAAAGACGGCCAAGGCAGGCTCCGTCAGCCAGTCTCAAAGTATATCCAATACGATATATGTATATACACCCGTTGATTGGGCAGACGTGAAGAAAAGATTGACTGAAAAGGATGGCACGCGCTCGCTCACCCACCCGCAGGGCGCGCCGAGGGGTCTGCTCCTGCACTACATGCTGCGACAAGATCGGCAAGCAGCCTTGCTACGGTTACGAAATCCTCCAGGACATCGACAGCAAGACATCGGGAGCGTGGAGGCCAGGCGCCGGGTCTGTCTACCCCATCCTGAAGAAGCTGGTCGGGAACGGGTACATCAAAGCGGATGAGGGACCGAAGGGCGCAGACAGGAAGGTGTACTCAATAACCCCTAAGGGGGTCGAGTCGTTGCGTGAGGACGAGAAGATGTTCCTGAACTCTGGACAGAAGTGGATGGCGATGAGGAACCTCTTCATCGAGCTCATCCAGCCCGAGCACATCACGCGATTCATGAGCGAAGGGACCAAGGGACAGTTCGAGTTCACCCAGGACGTGGTAACGTCCAAGATGAACGTTATTCCCCCGAAGGAGAGGGAGTACATACTGAAGGAGTACGTCCTGAGCCTCGAGCGACAGCTGGAGTGGGCGAACCGGATGCTGAAGGAGATGAAACCCACCGCTGAGGTCAGGGGAAGGAAGTAGAGTTTCAAAGATGACCATCCAGAGTAGCGTTGAAAGAGAGGAAGAGCCGATCGTCAAGGTCGAAAAGCTGGTGAAAAGCTACGACGGCGGAAAGACCAGGGCGGTTGACGGTGTGAGCTTTGAGGTGAAGACTGGTGAGATATTCGGCTTCCTTGGGCCGAACGGAGCGGGGAAGAGCACGACCATAAATATGCTGACGACGCTGCTGCCGAGGACCTCCGGGACGGCGCTGGTTTGCGGCTTCGACATTAAGAGGGAAGCGAACGCAGTGCGAAGGAGCGTCGGGGTCGTCCCCCAGGATTACACGGCCGACGAGGATATGACCGGGTACGAGAACATATTGCTCTGCGCGGACCTCTATGGCATCCCCAGAAGCGACTCTAAGAGTCACGCCCTCGAGCTCCTCCAGCTCGTCGAGCTCGAAGACGCCGCGAAGAGGAAGGTTAGCACTTTCTCGGGAGGGATGAGGAGAAGGCTGGAGCTTGCGTGTGGCCTGATCAACTACCCGAAGCTACTCTTCCTTGATGAGCCGACCCTCGGGCTCGATGTCCAGACTCGCGCGGCGGTGTGGAAGTACATCCGAAAGCTGAAGGAGGACTACAAGATGACGCTCTTCGTTACGACCCACTACCTTGAGGAGGCCGATTCGCTCTGCGACAGGATTGCAATCATCGACCACGGGCATATCATAAAGATCGGCACGCCCGAAGAACTCAAGGCTACGGTGGGAGGGGACGTGATAATCGTGGGGGTCAAGGAACCCGAGCCCGACATAACCTCGGAGATCGCGAGCATCGGGCTTGTGAAGTCGGTCACAAAGACCGGCAACGACTATCGCATCAAGGCGGACTCAGGGGAAGAAGCTTCGCCGCAGATTATGGATGTCATTAGATCTAAGGGTTTGCACGTCAACAAGATCTCGCTGACCAGGCCGACCCTGGACGAAGCCTACCTCGAGCTGACGGGACGAACTCTGAGAGAGGAGGAGACCAACAGGTGGGCGATGATGAGCCAGAGAAGGACGATGAACACGGCGAGGTCCTAGAGAGGGAATTGAGTTTTGGTAGATAACGAGCCTGCGATGAAGAAGGCTGCCACGGAGGCGGCACTACAAGAGCCCACCCCTACCACAGGATCCATCGAGGGTGCGACGAGGCATAGCCCGAAGCTCAACACGAGCCCGATACACGGACTCTGGGCGTTAACAGAGAGAGACCTGAGGAAATGGTACACCAACCCGTATCAGCTCATAATCTCGCTCATCCAGCCCGTGATATGGATGGGGCTTTTCGGGAAAGCGCTCAACTTTGGTAGTTTCATCACCGGGAGCGGGGCATCGACTGCTGTGGCAGATCAGGTACTGATGAATTACTTCGGGACGACCAGCTACTTCTCCTATCTAGTCTGCGGGATGTTGGTCTTCATCGTGCTCTTCAGCTCTTCGTTCGCGGGGATGTCCGTAGTCTGGGACAGGAGGTTCGGTTTCATGAACAAGGCCCTTAGCACGCCGGTGAGCAGGGGGGCGATAGTGATGGGGAAGATTCTCCAGAGCGTCATCAGGTCGCTAATCCAGGCCGCCGTCGTGCTGATCATCGGCATAGCTCTCGGAATGGAGACTGGCACACTTACGGCCCTAGGCATAGCCGGGGCGTTCGTCATCATATTCATGGTCTCGATGGGACTCTCCGGGCTGTTCGTCATGCTCTCGCTGAGGTCGAGCAACTGGCAGACGCAGATGGCCATAATCAACCTGCTCAACCTGCCCCTACTCTTCGCAAGCAACGCCCTCTTTCCTCTGGCGATAATGCCATCGTGGCTGAAGTCGGTTGTGAGCGTGAACCCAGTGAGCTACGCCATCGACGGACTTCGCCAGCTGCTCATCAACACGAGCGGGCCCGCGGTGCTGAACGCTCTTTGGGTGGACTTCGCAGTCGTCTTCGCCTTCGCAGCCTTCTTCTCGATTGTGGGCATAGTCATGTCTTGGAGACTGCTCAGCAAGTAGTCGCTAGGGCAATTCTTTTATTGTAATTCGGCGCGGGAAAAATCCGAGGCGCGTCCGTCCGTGACAGAACAAAAGGAGACAAGGTCCAAACCTACGTCGACACTAGCGCTCATCGGGAAGGTCTGCCCCAACTGCGGTTCTGCCATCGAGTTCCTGGACAACCCTCCCGTGATCGTCCCCGACGACCTAGGCGAACTTGAATGGGACTACATCAAGAACCTCTCACTCGTGCCCAAGCTCCTGGCGATCTGCGTGAAGTGCGGCTTTGTCGCGGTCGAGTGCCTGACGCCGGTAGAGGCGCGAGGCACGTACGTCGGGACGTGATGTCCCTCGTTCGGCTACCTTTCGAAGGCTCTAACGCATAAATACGATTCGAAGGGCGAGCTGTCTCATTCATGAAGAGCGCGGAGGAAGAGCTGGGCGACTGGAGGAGGACCCACTACTCCTCTCAAATCGGCCCGGAACTCGACGGCAAGGAGGTCACCGTATTCGGGTGGGTCAGCAGCGTCAGGACCCACGGCGGCATCACGTTTCTCTCTGTCTCGGACAGGGATGGCGTGGTACAGGTGACGGCCGTAAAGGGAAAGACCAGCGACGAAGTGGTCGAGAAGGTCGCGACCATTGGGGAGCACACGAGCGTCGGAGTGCGCGGGGTTGTGAAGAAGATGGCAAAGGCTCCGAACGGAGCTGAGATAGCTCCAACGGCGGTGAAGATTCTCGGTATCGCGAGCGCCAAGCCAGCCTTCGGCATCTATGGAGGGGAGCTTCCCTCTATCGAGAAGAGGCTCGACATAAGAGCGGTTGACCTGAGGAGGGAGCGCGCGCAGGCGCTCTTCAAGATCCAGCGGGTGCTCCTCCAGAGCATCAGGGGATTCCTGCAGGAGAAGGGGTTTCTCGAGGTCAGGACGCCGAAGCTCATCTCGACGGCTACTGAGGGCGGCGCTTCGCTCTTCTCCGTGCTATACTACAACAGGCCCTCGTTCCTCACGCAGAGCCCACAGCTCTACAAAGAGGAGCTGGTCCTCCCGTTCGAGAAGGTCTGGGAGATAGGGCCCGCATTCAGGGCGGAGGAATCGAGGACCCAGAAGCACCTGAGCGAGATCACTTCCATAGACATCGAGGAGGCCTTCGTCGACTACAACGACGTCATGGACACGCTCGAGGCCCTGGTGCGACGGGCTCTCTCGGAGGTCGCAGAAAAGTGCGGGAAGGATTTCGAGAAGCTCAAGCGCGAGCCACCTCAGGTCCCGAAGAGATTCCAGAGACTGACCTATGACGACGTCATCGCCGAACTCAAGGAAGCAGGAAGGAACATGGCCTGGGGCGAGGACATCACGGGGCCAGACGGGGACGCGATCGGGAAGAGGCATCCCAGCTTCTATTTCGTAACGGACTGGCCTACATCGGCGAAGCCGTTCTACATAAAGCCCAAGACCGGGAAGCCGAAGGTCAGCGAGTCCTTCGACCTGATGCACGGGTCGTTGGAGCTCGCATCAGGGGGGACCCGGGTGAGCTCCAAGAGCATGTTAGTGAAGCGCCTAAAGGAGCAGAAGCTGAAACCTCAGGCCTTCGAGTATCATCTGGCCGCCTTCGATTACGGCATGCCTCCTCACGGGGGGTTCGGGCTCGGCCTGGAGAGACTGATGATGGTCGCGACCGGAGAGGAGAACATAAGAGAAGTCACTCTCTTTCCCCGGGACAAACTCCGACTGGTGCCGTAAGGGTCGCGGGGAAGCCTTCATGCCGACGGAAGAGCAAATCATGAGCAGACTCTGCGGATGAGCTCGGAGTAGACCGAGGATGCCCTGTCTGCCTCTCGCACTTCGATGTACTCGTCAGGCTTGTGAGCCATGAACACGCTTCCCGGCCCCAGGACCATGGTGGGGATTCCAGCAGCGACGTACCAAGGCGCCTCGGTCCCGTAGCCGGCGATCGTTGATTCGTTGCCAGAGACCTCTTCGCAGAGCCGGACCAGTGGGTGTCCCCTCCGTGTGAGGAAGGGGGGACAATCCACGTAGCTCTCTATGCTGACCTTGATCTCTTTCTGGTGATCTGTGACGCGCTCTGCGATTTTTTGGAGTCCGTCGAGGATGTAGGCGCGGTCGTGCCTCATTATCGTCCTGCAATCGATCTCCAGCTCGCACGAGTCAGGGATGACGTTGCTCTTTGTACCTCCCCTGACGACGGTGTTCGAGAGTATCGTGACACCCAGGTCCTTGTCGCGCTGCCTCCCGAGCTTCTTCTCCCAAGACTCGACCTCCATCATGAACCGCGCACACATCTCTACCGCGTTCGCTCCGAGCTCAGGTTTGCTGGCGTGCGCGCTCCTGCCGGCGAACTTCACCAGGAGGCTCGGTCCTCCTCGATGGCCCCTTACGGGCTTCAGCTCGCTCGGCTCTCCGATCACACAGTACATGGCATCTTCCTTCGTCAACTTCTTCTTGTTGAGGAGGCTTTCGAGGCCGACGGTATCGACCTCCTCTCCGGCCGTGGCGGCGAAAACCAATCGCCTC
This sequence comes from uncultured Nitrososphaerota archaeon, assembly GCA_963749225.1. Classification (GTDB taxonomy): domain Archaea; phylum Thermoproteota; class Nitrososphaeria; order Nitrososphaerales; family Gagatemarchaeaceae; genus Gagatemarchaeum. Next base: position 53,037 of record CAVVLY010000001.1, read on the forward strand.
TTGAGCTTCGAGCCCCTGGCCGACCGCACGGCACAGGCCATCGCTGCAACCGCTCCCTTCATGTCGACGGCTCCGCGGCCATATAGCTTGCCTCCCCTGACGTGTGCGTCGAACGGGCCCGTGGTCCACTTTGTCAGGTCGCCCGCCGGCACGACGTCGATGTGGCCTGAGAGGACGAGGCCAGGTCTGTCGGGACCGACCTTGACCAAGAGGTTTGCCCTGCCCGAAGCGAACTCGTCCGTCTCCACGGTGCAGTCGTCGAGGTGAAGGTCCTGGAAGTAATCACGCAAGACGCGGGCACACTTCTTTTCGTTTCCGGGAGGCGCTGTGGTATCCTCGTTTATCAGTGCCTTGGCGAGGTGTACGACGTCCCCTCTCATGGCGTGCTCAAGCGGCCCGAAGTTAATATCTCCACGCCCTCCCGCGGACGATCCAGGAGCCAGCGACGGGAACAGAGGATTTTAACCTCCAAGAAGGAGGGTAAGCTCAGGTTTGTCGCCAAGAACCAAGAAGGCCGAAAAGGAATCATCAGCGATAAGCCTAGAACAGGTCAGGCGGCTCGCAGGCCTCTCTCGGTTGAACCTCACGACCCCCGAGGAGGAGCATTTGCTATCTGAGTTCTCCTCCATCCTGGAGTACTTCAAGGTCCTCGATAGATCTGGCGGTCCCGCCGAGGGTGGACGAACTGTCGCCCCGGCCGAACTGAGGCGAGACGAGGTAGGCCCCTCCGACGGCGACGGGGTCATGAAGGGCGTCCCCAGGCGCAAGGGTCGTCTGGTTAGAGCGCCGAGGGTGTTCTGAGGTCGGTCCCATGGCTGAGATTACCCCCTCTGTAGCCGAGCTGGTCAGACGGGTCGCCTCGCAGGAAGTCAGTTGTGAGGAGAAGACCACCCATCGACTAGCGCGGATTCCGAGGATGGACCGAGACATCCATGCATTCCTACACCTAGCGACGGACCGCGCCACAGCGAAGGCGAGGGAGATAGACAGGAGAGCGAAGAAAGGCGAGAAGCTCGGACGCCTGGCAGGGGTAGCCATCGCCGTCAAGGACAACATCTGCGTCAGCGGAATGCCCGCGACCTGCGCCTCGAAGATACTGGAGGGGTTCCTCCCGCCCTATGACGCCACGGTGATCCAGAGGATTGAGACTGAGGACGGGATTGTCTTCGGCAAGACCAACATGGACGAGTTCGCGATGGGCAACACGACCCAGGCCAGCGCCTTCGGTCCGACGAAGAACCCTTGGAACCTGGAGAGGGTCCCTGGAGGATCCTCGGGCGGGAGCGCGGCGGCGGTCTCAGCTGGGATGACCACACTCGCTCTGGGCACCGACACGGGAGGTTCGGTCAGGTGTCCGGCAAGCTTCTGTTCTGTGCTAGGGTTGAAGCCCACCTATGGCACGGTGAGCAGGTATGGGGTCATCCCATACGCGAACAGTCTGGAGCAGGTGGGCCAGTTCGCCAGGAGAGTCGAGGACCTCGCCCTGCTGTACGACGTGGTCTCGGGGCACGACGCCAGGGACGGCACCTCTGTAACATCCCCCAAGGGCCGCAAGTCTTCCGGCGGGGTCAAGGGGAAGAGGGTCGGAATCGTCACGGACTTCTTCGGCGAGGGCACAAAGGACGGGGTGAAGAGGAAGGTCCTAGATGCCAGCGAGAGATTCGAGGGAGATGGGCGCGAAGGTGGAGGAGACTCGCGTCGAGTCCATGGAGTACGCACTGGCCGCCTACTACGTAGTCGCCATGGCCGAGGCGAGCTCGAACCTCTCCAGGTACGACGGAGTCAGGTACGGGGCGTCCACCGAGAAGGGGACCGCCGACTGGAACGCCGCGTTCGCGAAGACGAGGACGGAGTGCTTCGGTCCCGAGGTGAAGCGGCGGATCCTCCTCGGAAGCTTCGTGCTCTCGGCGGGTTACTACGAGGCCTACTACCTGAAGGCGCAGAGGGCGAGGGGACTCCTGCGGCGGGAGTTCGAGAAGGCGTTCAAGAGCTACGACGTGCTTCTGGGACCCACGATGCCGGTGCTGCCCCCCAGGATCGGCGAGAAGGTCACCCCGCTGGAGGATTACATGATCGACGTCAACACGGTCCCGGCGAACCTCGTGGGCATTCCTTCGCTGAGCGTACCCGCTGGCTTCGCCGAGGGTCTTCCCGTCGGCATGCAGCTGATGGCACCGCACTTCGGCGAGGACCGGCTCTTCGAGGCGGCGCAGTCCTACGAGGATGCGCCGGGGTCCCGGAGGCGAAAGAGTGAGCAAGCGCGTCGCTGCTCACGACGGGGTCAAGATAGGACTGGAGATCCACTGCCAGCTGACCACCCTGAAGACCAAGCTCTTCTGCACGTGCTCGTCCGACTATCGTGACAAGGAGCCGAACGAACTGGTCTGTCCCACGTGCTTCGGGATTCCGGGGACGCTCCCCGTGCTGAACGAAAAGGCCGTAGAGTACGCCCTCAGGATAGCGAATCGCGCTGGACTGCGAGGTGCCCAAGAGGACATCGTTCTACAGGAAGAACTACTTCTACCCGGACCTTCCCAAGAACTTCCAGATCAGCCAGTACGACAAGGCAGGAGGCGTCCCGATCGCCTCGGCGGGCACCGTGCAGCTGGAGAAGAAGCAAGTCAGGATCAGGAGGATACAGCTCGAGGAGGACCCCGGGAAGCTGACCTACGAGGGGACCATCGACAAGTCCCCTACAGCCTGGTCGACTACAACAGGGCCGGAATCGCTCTCGTCGAGATAGTGACGGAGCCCGACTTCGAGAGCGCCAAGGAGGCGAAGGTCTTCCTCGAGAAGCTCCGCGCCATCGGTCGAGGCGCTGGGGGTCTCCGACGGGGAGCTCGAGGGCGCCATGCGGTGCGACGCCAACGTCTCCGTGACGGGCGGGGCGAGGGTGGAGGTCAAGAACATCTCATCGTTCAAGGAGGTGGAGAAGGCGCTGAACTACGAGATACTGAGGCAGAGCACGTTCTCCGGGACGGCCGAGGCAGGTGCGGAGGCGGAGACGAGGCACTGGGATGAGAGGCGGAGCATCACGATATCCCTCCGACTCAAGGAGGGCGAGCAGGACTACCGGTACTTCCCCGAGCCAGACCTTCCCGACGCTCATAGCTTTCCCGCGGAGTTCCTCCGGAGGGTAGGCGATGCGATGCCCGAGGTGCCCGAGGCGAGGGCGGAGAGGTATCAGGGGAGCTTCGGGCTGACCGCCCAGATCGGCGAGGGAGGTCGCCGGGACAGAAGCTGTCGCGGCGTTCTTCGAGGAGACGGTGAAGTCCTCCAAGGGGGCTAAGCCGTCCGACGTCGCAAACTGGCTCACGGAGACTTCGCGACGATGATGCGAACGAGTCGCTGCTGGCGAGGGACGAAGCTCATGTCAGCCCGCCGAGGCTCTGCGGAGCTGCTGACGATGCTTGAATGGAAGGAAGGCGACCCGTGGTCAGGCGAGGGAAATCTTCAGGGAGATGATCGACGACCGGCAAGAGGGCGTTCGCGGAGCTCGCGAAGTCGAGCGGGACGGGCGTCGTCTCGGACGAGCGAGTCCATCACCGGGCTCGTCGAGAGGGTCCTGCGCGAAGAGCGACGCGGTCGAACAAAGCGAAGAGCGAACCCGAAGGCGTTCAACTACCTGGTCGGCCAGGTGCTCAGGCTCGAACCCAAGGCAGACGCCAAGCTGGTGGCGAAGACGATAGCTCGGCGGAAGATCAAGCGCTAGCGACAGCGTGATCTGCGAGCTACAGATAGCCCCATGCGAAGAGCATGTCGGAGTCCCTGGACCACCTTCTGCCTATGTCGTCCCTGTAGAACATGTTCGGGATCATGACGTTCTTCACGGACTGGTAGGCCTGGGTCGATGGCCTCCTGCATCGTCATGCCCGATCCCGTGACGACGAGCGAGTACCCTGACCGCCCCGCGAGCTTCCAGTCGCCCTCCTCTAGCTTGACCTCGCCGATGTGGATTCCGTTGAGGTTCGGCTTCTTGAACAGTATGGTCGCGTCCTCTGAGTACTTCCTGAAGGCCTTCTCGTCCTCGAACGGGAAGGGAGGGACGGCGATGACGACCCCGACCTGGTAGCCCTTCTTGCACTTGCAGCTGCGCTGGCTTCCCGTGGGCGATATCGCTCAGGAAGGTCCCCCACTCGCTCGGGATGCCCTCCATGTGGATCGATATCGTAGGGTATCCAAAACGCGAAGTCCATTCGAGGGGGAAGATGCCCTTGCTGTTGGCGATGCAGTTGATGTCGATGTAGCCGACGTACTTCGAGGCCCTGAGTTGCTCCTTCATCTTGAGAAGGGTCAGCTCGAACATGGGGTTGGGTTTCGACCAGAAGTACATGCTCGTGTTGCCGCACCAGTAGGGCTTGCCGTTTCTCCGCACGTACATCATGTGATTCTTGACCGTCGCGCAATAAACGGTTCCTTCGTAGTCGGACGGTGCTAGTATCTCGTTTGTCAATCCAGGAGTCAAGCTTTTTTCACCCGTTCCAAGACCTCGTACTGAGGTCCGGACGAGTCCGCCTGGTGGTTTCTATCTTTCTGTGCCTTCTCCTCTGACGATTCTTCGACAATCCCGACCCGTCCGACTTTCAGCAACAATTCCTGAACGTCGTCTGCAAGAGCCTTTGAGCAGGTGTAGAAGATTCGGAACCCATTCTTCATTGGGGTGCCGTCCCCTAGAGCAATACCAATCGAGGAAGATTCCAATCTGTCGCGGACTAAGCTCTTTTATGAACTGCGGCACATATTTTTCGTGTGCACCTCCGAATCTGTCCAGAAACGATCCCAACTGCTTATTGTGGCAGATGAATTGGTTACCTTCTCGAACAAACTGAAACGGCAAGGCGGAGAGAAGATTCTCTATTCTTCGAGTCTTCGATCCCACCTTTTGAGCTATGCCTATTGAAAAACTGCTTTCCGGCCGCGATACCCAACCGTCTGCGAGCCAGATACCGAAGAAGGCAAGCCAATCGTCCATAGGAATCTCTATCTCGCCGGTTTCGTGGTAGATCACTTGACGACCTTCGTAATGACCAAAGGGAACTGAAGGGAGCACGAAGGACGCCCGCTCGGTTCCGGTCCAAGTCGCCGTTCGTTTGATCCTTGATTGAGTCTGCAAATCCTTGGCTTTTACGAATTTGAAGATGTGTCTACCTTTTCTAGCGTCTTGTTGAGACTCTACGTACATGTTGTGGTCGGGTGTCACCACTATGTCCAGAGTGCGGTTCTGAATCGAGATTAAGCTTCTTGTGATGCGAATAGGCGACCACGGCTGTGGGCTGATTGAACTCAATCAGCATGGTTTGAGGGGTTGAGCGTACAGAGCTTGTCATCTGCTTCTAGATTTCTGAATAACCTCCAGCCATGCTCGGTGAGGACCTCAGTCTTGTCGTCATAGCATCCCATCTCGCCTGTGCTCGGCCCGATGTCATTGGGGAAGAGACGCTTGTGCTCGAAGTTGATGTTTATCGGCTCGATGAAATCGTTCCCGTTGAAGAAGGCTCCGACGGCGACCTCCACTCCCTGCGCGTACTTTTGCAGCAGGAAGATCTTGATCTTGCTCGCCCACTTGTTCTTGTAGTGCTCGAGCACCTGTTCGACATCCTTCCCGTCGTCCTCCTGTCCGACGAAGAGGAGCTCCTTTTCGTTCTGGGCCTTCCCGCTGGGCTTGATCACGTACCTGTCTGGGTTCTGCCTGATGAACGCTATCGCCTCGTCGAAGGAGGTGAAGTTCCAGCTTGGCAGTATGTTCACTCCCGCCTTCCTCAACTCTTCCTGGCCGAACTCACGGTCGTCCTCCAGTCTGTCGGTGTAGGCCGTCCCTCCGACCACGGCTTTTCCTTCGGCCCTGAGCTTCTCGATGGTCGTGGCGAAACCAAGGTCGTCGAAGATGATCACATCGGCCCAATCCTTCTGCGTCTCCCATTGGTCGACCTTGGTGACAAACCCGTCGCCTACGTCTTTTTCGCTCTGGTTCTGGACGAAGAAGTTGACCTCGTGCCCCTCTTTGGTGAGCTGCCAGGCGAGGTCGACGGAAAGAGCCTCGCGGGTCACGAAGAGGAACTTCATCGGTTATACTGCTAGCGAGACGTGATAATAGCTCTATCTGAGATTTGGGGAAAAATTCCGACGGTCTCAGACACGACCGAGCGACTTGTCCTTGACGACCTCTTCGGTCCACTCGTGGCCGCAGTGGGAGCACTTGTAGCTCTCCAGATAGGTGTCTTCTTCGATTGCGACATCCTCTTTTCCACGTACGATGCCTCCGAAGCCGGTGCCCCCGACGCCAGGTTGAACGTCAATCGAGTCGGCGTCCCGGATTTCTTGGCTCTCGTCGCCATAGTCTCGCCCGACATATGGTGCGCCCGGGCTCGACAGGGCACGGGAGGTTTCGACGGTCTCAGTCTGCCTCTCTGACTTTTCGAGCTTCTCGCCAACGTGCTTGACTTCGAACCGCCTCCCGCAATTGGGACACTTCTTGAAGATGGTCGGCATCCGTGACAAAACAGAATGGAGCGAATATTAAACCATAGCGACCGGCCCGACTGGCAACGATTATTACGGTCGAGGAGAAAGCGTTCTTGTGGAAGCCAGGGAACTTTCTCTCGGGAACCCGCGGGTCTTCCGCAGGGGCTACGACCACTTGAGGTCAAAGGACAAGAGGCTTGCAAAGCTCATGGACAAACACGGCGTGATCAAGTTCAAGGCTGAGGGCGAGCTCTTCGAGTCGCTGGTGGAATCCATACTCTCGCAGCAGCTCTCTTGGGCCTCGGCCAGCTCGATTATCAAGAAGGTGAGGGCGCTCTACCCGGACGGAGAGCTCGAGGCGACGGCCCTATACAGGACACCGACGAGGAAGCTACGTTCGGCGGGGGTCTCTCCGCAGAAGGTCGGCTATCTAAAGGACCTCTCCTCGAAGGTGGCCAAAAATCAGATTGACCTCGAGGCCCTCAGGTCCATGAACGACGACGAGATAATCAGGATTCTAGACGCGGTCAAGGGAATAGGTCCATGGACCGTGCAGATGCTCCTGATATTCACCCTGGGAAGGGCTGACGTCTTCCCGGTTGACGACCTCGGCATAAGGAAGGGCGTCCAGGCGGTCTACTCCATGAAAGATCTTCCCAAGAAAGGCGAGATGGAGAGCCTCTCCGAGACGTGGCGACCCTACCGTTCGGTGGCGTCGCTGTATCTTTGGCGCCACAAGGACGAGCGATGACCATGGCAAAGCCGCGGAGCGCCAAGTCGAAGATTTCCAATTACAAAGGCTTCCCCGATTCTTCTCGGGTAATCGGGACCGAAGAGGCCTCGAGTCTGATTGGACGGAGGGACGTGGTCTTCGTCGATACGAGGAACTACTGGAAGTATGTGGAAGGGCACATCCCGGGAGCGGTCAACCTGGAGCTGTACGCTTTCCACTGGGTGGACACTTCGGATGAGGGGATGCTCGCGTTCGCCCGCGAGATGGCGACGCTCCTCGGCGCCTTCGGCGTGGACAATGCGAAGACCGTGGTCTTCTATCAGAACAACAGCGGCTATGACGCCGCTCGGGGCGTGTGGCTGCTCCAGTGGCTCGGGAACGGCAACGCCAAGCTCCTTGACGGAGGCTTCAACGTCGTGGAGGCGCGAGGGAAGACCGGTTTCCACGAAAGACTCCGACCTCCCCAGGTCGAAGTTCAACCTCAAGCTCGACAACAGCGTGCTTGGAAGCATCGCGGACCTGAAGCGCGTGGTCGGCACCTCGAGCATCTCCGTCATCGACGTGAGGTCTGCCGGCGAGTTCCACGGGACCAACAGGAGGGCTCAGAAAGCCGGGCACATGCCGGGCTCTGTGAACCTCGAATGGAAGGAGGCGCTGAGAAGGGATGGCTCACTCAAGAGCGCAAGCCAGCTCAAAGCCATGTACGGGCGGTTCTCGCGGAACGACCCGCTCGTCACATACTGCCAGAGCGGATACAGGGCGGCGCACACCTGGCTGGTCCTGAAGCTCCTTGGGTTCGAGGACGTAAGGAACTACATCGGGTCCTGGTACGAGTGGGGGAGCGACCCATCCTCGCCCGTGGTCCGCGGGAAAGCCTAAATCGCCTTCTAACGTCCGACGGTTCATGAGAGTGCGGCAGGCGGACATCTCGAAGAAACCGGTCTCGTACAGGCTCGCGGTCGCTGCGGGCCGGATCAAGCTCAAACCCGAGACGGTGAAATTGATCAAGGCCGGCAAGGTGGGAAAGGGAGATGCCATCGCAATCGCGGAGACCATGGCGGTCCTAGCCACCAAGAAGACGCCCGACCTCCTGGCCCTCTGCCATCCCCTCAGGGTCGAAGGGACCGAGGTGGAGACGAGGTTGCTGCGTGATGGAGTGGAGGTCACAGTCTCTGTCTCGGCCCACGAGAAGACTGGGGTCGAGATGGAGGCACTCACCGCGGTGAGCGTAGCGCTCCTCAACATCTGGGACGTCGTGAAGCCCTACGAGAAGGACAGCAAGGGAGGATATCCCTCCACGAGCATCGAGGGGATAAGGGTGGTCAAGAAGGTGAAACGAACTGAAGCCGCATGAGAAGCACAGAGAGTCCGCGATAGGCGAGGAGCTAGGATTCTTCGTGGTAACGGTCAGCTCGAGCAGATATTTCATGAGCGAAAAGGGAGAGGAGTTCACGGACGAGTCGGGGGACCTGGCCCAGAGGCTAGTGAAGAAAAACGGTCACATAGTAAAGGCGGGGAGCTGATCTCGGACGACCGAGAACAGATTGAGGCAGCGCTGGAGAGAGCACTCCACACGTCCGGGGTCAACGTCGTCCTCTTCACCGGCGGAACGGGGGTTTCGCCCACCGACGTCACCATAGAGACCGTAAGACCTCTGCTGGACAAGGAGATAGATGGATTCGGCGAGCTTTTTCGCTCCGTGAGCTACGAGAAGATAGGGTCCCCAGCCATACTCTCGCGGGCCACTGCGGGCATCTCTCACGAGAAGCTCGTCCTCTGCCTCCCCGGTTCACCGGACGGGGTGAAGACGGCGCTCAACCTGTTCATGGGCGATATCCCACACATCGTCCACGTCGCCGCCGGGCGCCACTGAGCCGCGGCTATCTATCCGGTCCGCGCGGCCGCCCAGGCCTTTCGGTAGCGACTCCTGGTCCGTTTCCTAGCTTTCTTCTTCCTCTCGGCCTTGTTGAGGGCTTTCTCCGGTTCATCCATGGCCAGACTTACGCGGCCTTCGCTTCGTAGGCAACGATGCTAAGCATCCCCGCAACGCGATAGGCAATGTCCTTGAAAGCCACGGTCTCCGGCGAGCCAGGGTCAGACACGACGATAGGATTCCCCAGGTCCGACTGCTCTCTTATCTTCGAGTCCAGCGGAATCTCCCCGAGGAATTGCACGTCGAGTAGGGCCGCAGCCTTCTTGCCGCCACCTGCCGAGAAGATATAGGTCCTTTCGCCGCAGTGAGGGCAGGCGAAGTAGCTCATGTTCTCGAGGATCCCGAGTATGGGGACGTTGAGCTTCCTGAACATGGCGAGCGCCTTGGTGGCGATGTTCAGCGCAGCGTCCTGGGGAGTGGTGACGATGACGACGCCCCCGAGCGGGACGGTCTGGGCGAGGGTCAGCGAGCTGTCGCCGGTGTTGTGAACGATGAAACCGTTGGCAACAAAATTTTGGAACTCATCGACTTGAAGGTCGAACGTCTCCATCTCTCCAATCGATTCTATCGATTTTATCTTCGCAAGTTTGAACATAGACTTGTCTGATTTCATCGAGTATCCAAATGAATAGGAAGTTACATCGTAACATTCTCTTCCGTTCGGCAACTTTCGGATTTTGTCAAAGGCTTCGATTACATTATTGGCGCGAAGACCACTCATTGCGCATAGTTCGTGCATCTGTTGAACGAGTTGCCGGTTAGTGCTTTCTATTGTCACGGTATCCTGAACAATAGTCACCACCCGCTCCATCCCGCGCCAATCTGGCAAGGACTTTGTCATTTCCCTATGTCGGATATTTGCATCTGCTTCAGAGTATCCTTTGATGAATGCCAACCTCTGTTCTAGCGGAAGACCGAACACCCAATCGGGCACTCTCTTTGTTTTGGCCTTGTGATTCAGGTCAAGGGCGACGAACAGTTTTGCTAGCGGGACAGATTCAATTGCAAATTTTGCACCACCGTTGTCGTCGAATGTCTTGCACGAGAACACTTTCTTGTAGAGAGACTCGTACTGATCACGGAACTTTGACCCTCTTGGCTCACAGACGCGTATCCCAACGGGGTTTTTCTCTCCCTTCTGAATCTTGATGAATCCCTCTCCGACAAAGTGACCAACCACGCGCATGAACTCGGTGTTTGTCTCTGTCGGGAGGGTAATTGAACGCGAGTCGTGTTCGATGGACGGTAGTCTCATCGTCTGCCCACCTTCGATGCAGCCTGCCACGACCACACGAGTCCCTAGGCTTGAGCTGCGCTACCTTTCGCCAAGTCGTCTTCCTATGGTACTTCAAGAATGGATGATTGCCGCTGGCAAGAATAGTCCTATTGGGAGTCTTTATCCTGTAGACTAGTTGTTTCCCTTGCGGTATCACACCGAGCACACGCCGGGGGACAAGTTTCTGCCCATCGTAGCTCATGACGAACTCTCCGACCTTGATTTCTTCTATCGGCTTCGGGACGTTCTGCGCCGTCAATACCAGGGTCCCTGCAGGCAGGCAACCAGGAGGAAGATCGACAATCAGGTAATCCAGGTCCCCCCACTCGACCTGGGTGAGTAGTTGCTTGACCGCTCCCGCGACCATCGGTCCCCTCCATACCAGCGGGGTCTCATCCTTGTAGAAGAAGCCCAGCGAGATCACTTTTACGCCGTAGGCCAGCGGTGGGATGATCGTCTCGTTCCTCACCTGAGGTCTGTCCCTGATGCCCATCATCAGAGGTATACTCGGACCGTAAACATCTGCATCCATGAGCCCGACCTTCGCACCGGAAGCAGCGAGCGAGAGGGCAAGGTTCACCGCGACTGTCGACTTGCCCACCCCACCCTTCCCGCTTGCGACGGCGATGATGTTCTTCACGTCTTTCAGGGCGGCAGTCTGGTCCGACGAGGTCCGAGTCGTGACCACGTGGGCGGCGGTCTTCATCTCCACGCGTTTTATCCCCTTCACGCTAGCGGCGGCGCTCTTGACGCTCTGTTCCATCTCAGCCCGCATCGGACACGCGGGGGTCGTGAGGTTCAGGGTGAAGTATGCGACGTCTCCGTCGACCCTGAGGTCTTCTATCATCCCCAAAGAGACCACGTCCCGATGTAGTTCGGGGTCCACTACCCCGCGGAGAGCATCGGTGACGTCCTTGCTGGAGGCCATTTTCCAAAAACCTGAGCCAGTGGCTTATAACTTTGGGGATGCGAAAGTCGTCTCCTGCGTCCTGGCGAGCCTCAAGAACCCCAGGCGGTTTCTGGCCCGAGCGTGAACACGTGGTTGCATGGTTTCATAAACACCCCTCGCGCTCGGCCTGGTGCCCAAAAATGGACGGAGTCGTACAGGTCATTCCGGTCAAGGGAATGCCGCGGGTCAAGGCAGGGGACCGTCTCACCCTTCAGATTCTCGATTCCCTCGAGGCGAATGGGGTCATCCTCGAGGACTCCGACGTCGTCGTCGTGACACAGAAGGTCGTCTCCAAGGCGGAGGGCAGAATCGTCAGGGTAGAGGAGGTCAAGCCGGGGAGGAAGGCCATAGAGCTCGCCAGGAGGCTCCGCAAGGACCCCCGGACCGTGCAGGTCGTCCTCCAGGAGGCGAAGCGGGTCGTAAGATTCGGGCACGGGGTGCTCATCACCGAGACGAGCCACGGCTTCATATGCGCCAACTCGGGCATAGACCAATCCAACGTCGAGGAGGGCTACATCACGCTCCTTCCCGTAGACCCAGACGGGAGCGCAAGGAGGATCAGGACTCAGCTCGAGAGGAGGACGGGCAAGAAGCTAGCTGTGGTCATCACGGATACTTTCGGGCGGCCCTGGAGGGAGGGCCAGATCGACGTGGCAATCGGCTGCTCGGGAATCAGGCCACTGGAGGACCTCGTTGGGACCACCGACCCCTATGGACACCTCCTGCGGGTGACCCAGCCGGCCGTGGTCGATGAGATAGCCTCGGCGGCCGAGTTGGTGATGCACAAGCACTCCTTGACACCGGTCTCCGTGGTCAGGGGTGTCCGCTACAGGCGGGGGGACCTGGGCGTGAAGAGGATGATCCGGCCGTGGAGATACGACCTCTTCAGGTAGGGGTCGGAAATTGAGAATCGTCGTCCTGGCCGGGGGGACGGGCTCCGCAAAGCTCCTCAGGGGACTCCAGGGAGAGGTTGAAGAGTTCACGGTAATATCGAATGTGGGGGACAACTTCTGGCACAAGGGTCTCTTCATCTGTCCGGACATCGACATCGCGCTATACACCCTCGCGGGGATCGCCGACACCGTCAAGGGGTGGGGGATAGAGCGGGACACGTTCAACGTCCTCGCGCAGCTCTCGAGGCTCGGAGAGGAGACTTGGTTCAGCCTGGGAGACAGGGACCTGGCCACCCATATCTTCAGGACCGTCCAGCTCAGCAGAGGGAGGCGGTTGGGAGCTATCACATCCGACCTCGCAAGGAGGCTGGGGGTCAAACAGGACGTGGTGCCATGCACCGACGACAGTCTTGAGACCCACGTGGTCACGATCGAGGAAGACGTCGAGGAGACCCTGCATCTTCAGGAGTTCTGGGTAAGGAAGCGAGGCCAGCCCGAGGTGAAGAATGTAGTCTACGCTGGAGCCGAGAAAGCGGTGGCCAACCCGAAGGCCCTGGCGGCGCTGGAGGCCGCTGAGAGGATAATCCTGTGCCCCGCGAACCCCGTGACGAGCATCCTCCCGATCCTATCCGTCCGGGGGTTCAGGGACGCGATAGCGAACAGCAAAGCGCGGCGGGTCGCCGTTTCTCCCATGATAGGGTTTGGACCAGTCAGCGGACCGGCGGGAAAGATGATGAAAGGCATGGGGTACGGGTCGGACTCACTCTCCGTGGCGAGGTTATACAAGGGGCTCGTAGACTGCATGCTGATCGACTCCTCGGACGCCATCCAGAAGGAGGCTATCGAACGGGAGGGTACCGAGGTCTCCCTGGGTTCAACGCTTATGAGCAACCGAGAAAAGGAGCGTGAACTCGCGAGCCGTGTGCTTTCAGCATGAATGAGTCAACAAGGACAACCAGAAACAGGATAGCGATAATCATCCCCGTGAAGAGCCATGACCCCAAGCGGAGGCTCAGCTCCTTGTTCGACCGCCGTCAGCGAAGAGCAGCTCCAGCTGGCGATGCTCGAGGATACCCTCCAGGCGGTCGCGCGGGCCAAGCGAATCAAGGATGCGTTCGTCATCTCATCGGACCCCGACATACTCAAGTTCGCGGAGAGGTACGGCGCGGCGCCATCTCGGAGGACGAAGGACAGGGGCGTCAACGAGGCCGTGGAGCGCGCCATGGCCGAGCTGCGAAGCCTACGATGGCTGGCTGATGATGCCTGCAGACCTGCCGATGATCACCGCGAACGACATCAAGACGGTCCTGAGCTGGTCAGGATGGGCTCGTCGGTGGTCATATCGCCCTTCCGAGGACTACAGCGGGACGAACCTGATGCTCATGAGGAAGAGCGGCGCCATCCCTCTGCACTACGACGACGACAGCTTCAACAAGCACGTCAAGGAGGCGTCGGAACGGGGCGTGCGGTTCTCCGTGTACTACTCTGAGAACGTAGGGTTCGACATCGACAGGGCGAGCGACGTCCACAGGTACTTCGGGTTCGGCAGGAGGAACAGCACGATGAACTTCCTCGAGAGGACGCTCAAGAAGGAGCAGGAGGTGGCGAGCGAACGTCCGAGAGGCCGATCGAAGGGACCCGCGACGACGAGCTCAGGACGCCTACTGTCGTGACGGGCTCGAAGTTGCCGTCCTTGTTGTAGGTCAGGAGGCCTGCGTAGATTGCCCAGTGGATGAGGATGGTGCGGAGCAGGTGATGTTCAGCTCCGGCTCGTGGTACCACTCGATCCCCTTCTCTGACAGGGCGCGGGCGACTTCCTCCGTGGAGACCGAACCCCTTCTGGAGCGCCAGGTCCATCGCGGTCTTGAACGGCTCGATCTTCGCTCAGGTGGTCCGTGAGGAGCCGGACCTTCTGTCTTGATGGTCTTCTGGAACTTCAGTCCGAACTCGGTGAGCGAGATGTCTCCCGTTCTCGCCTTCACGAGACCCAGCAGCTCAGCGGTGTCAAGTATGGGTATGAGGACCGCGATGTCCGCACCCAGTTCGTCGGCGAGCCGCGACGCGGTGATCGGCAGACCCCAGACCGCCCGTCACTTCGACAAGGCTGATGACCTGACCCGCTCTGACGTTTCCGGGCATGAACGGCGATCTTCTTGGGCTCAGGGTCTCTGCGGGCCTCTCTTCTGCCACGTTCTCACATCCTAGGCCAGGTACGAATAAAGCTTGTCTACCGACTCTAGGAATTCCGAGGCCTTTCTGTTCCTAGGCCGAGGCAGGTCGATTGCAGGTTCACGACCACCGTTCCGGGCCGCGGCGAGAGGACGACAATCCTGTCCGCGAGCTCTATGATCTCCTCCACGTTGTGGCTCACCATGATCACGGTCTGAATCGAGGACTCGGGGTTGATGAGCAATCGAGTAGATTTCCTGCCTCAGACGTGTCCGCAGTGAGGTCGTCCAGCGAGCTGAATGGCTCGTCCATGAGGAGCACCTGGGGCTGGAGCGCCAGCGCCCTGGCTATGCCAACCCTCTGCTTCATGCCACCCGAGAGCTCAGACGGGATAGACGTTCTCGAACCCGCCCAACCCCACATGCTCCAGGGCGTCCTTGGCGATGCCTTTCCTTCTTCTCCTCGCTCAAGTCCTTGCGGAACGAGAGCCCGAAGGCCACGTTGTCGAGAGAGGTCTTCCAGGGGAGGAGCACGAAGTTCTGAAAGACCATCGTTATCTCTGTCCTTGGACCGACCACGGGATTGCCGAGGAACTTGACGCTGCCGCTGGTGGGTTTGATGAGCCCCGCGATGATACGTAGGAGTGTCGACTTGCCACAGCCCGAAGGGCCCGTGAGGGCGACGAACTCGTTCCGGTAGGCGGAGAGAGAGACGTCGATCAAGGCCGGCATGGCGTTCTTTTCGAGCTTGAAGCTCAGGTTGACGTCTTCTGAACATCGATTATGGGGTCGTTGACCGTCTGGGCGGGGCCCGAGGGTGGCCAGATTCCTGACCCGACTGCGCCGCTCCCAGTTTGCGGAGCCTGTGCTCGGCTCAAGCCTGTGACTACGAGCGGGCGTCCGAGGACCAAGCTAACCGCTCCTAGGCCGTCCGTCTCCTAAGGATATCTTTTCTGGTGGAGAACTATCGATTGTAGGCATATCTCTTCGTCACGAAATGATAGACTCTTCTCCAGACGATAAGATTGAAGGCTACGACGAGAGCGGTCATCGAGAGGATAGATAGTGTGAGTACCAGCCCGTCGCCTGCGCCTCCGTCTGCATTGATCATGCCGCACAGCTTGACGTTGGTGTCCGCGATTGCGCTGGACCCGCAGCCGTAGGTCGCGACCACTATTATCTTCCCGATGCCGTAACCGACCTGGGTAAGAGGCGCGCCCCGGTCGAGCCGAAGTACTCGGCGACGATCAGCGTGTTCCACGCAGCGCCTATGGCGGTGATCGACCCGGTCACGAAGGCGGTGGCCACGGCCGGGAGGTAGATGCTGCGCCATGCTTGCACGGGTGATACCAGGAGGCTCCTCTTCAGCTCCCAGAGGTCTCCCGGCAAGGTGCGGATGCCGGCCATGACGTTGAAGAGGATGTACCAGATCATTCCAAGGAAAATTATGAACGCGGCCGTCAGCTCTCCAGCGAAACCGCCGGCGACTAGTGTCAGCGGGACCAGGGCTGGAAGCAGGGCGGGGGCGGGAACGGAGGCGATGGTCTCGATGACCGGGACAAGGGCATTGTAGGCCCTTTCGTGCAGGGCCACCCCGATGCCGACCGGGAGGGCGACCAACACGACGAGGAAGTAGACGTACCAGATCCGGATGAAGGAAAGGGCGAGCCCTCCAAGTATGAACGCCTCGTCACCAGGGGCTGCTGAGAGTATTGAGAGGTTGAACGTCGCTCCGGCCCTTGCTGAGGTGATGAAGGTCCCGACCTCGAAGACAAGGAAGACGAGGAAGAGGATTAGGATGGAGTACTTCAGCCCTCTCCTGAATCTGCTCAGGGTCGACGTGAACGCAGTGACTCCGCGACCCGGACGGATGAGGAAGAGCTTGGCAACGCTTCGCTGGTTCACCCAAGAGTAACGTTTCAACAACCAGTCCTTCTTCCCGGCCCGAGGGTCGTCCCCGAACCGATACTTCTCCGCCCAGAGAGTGAATTCCCTGAGGAAGATGAACTGCCAGATGACCACGGCCACGACGAGGAGCACAAGGCAGGAGTAGTAGGCAGAGAAGTCGCCGGCGCTTCCGTAGTTGAAAATGTCGACGCCGATCCCGCGTACCGGCAGGTTACCGGAAGCCTCGCTGCTGATCACCTCGCTCGAGATCAGGTAGAAGAGCCCCACCGCCCAAGAAATCTGGGTGTTGTAGGCGATCCTGCTCAGGGAAGCGGGGATGTATATCGAGGCGATCCGTTGAAGGGACCCCGTATCGGTCATCGAGGAGAGGTCGATGAAATCCTGGGGGATCGATTTCACGGCTTCGTAGACGCCGAAGGAGATGTTCCACGACATGCTCGTGAAGATGAGGAAGACGACGGCCAGGTCGATCCCAGCCGGCCCGGGGACCGCTGCCGCGATGCCGAGAATCACGAGCGGAAAGAATCCGAGTATCGGTATGGACTGCAGCACGTCGAGAGTCGGTATGATGACCGCCTCGGCCCTCTTACTGCGGGCGGCAGTTATGCCGACGGCGAGGCTGAAGAGGACACTGAAGATTAGAGCAACGATCATCCTGCTCCATGAGTAGACAAGGTCTACGGAGACACGGTACAGACTGAAGGGAGGAATGGGTACGACCGTGACGGAGAGGCCCCTTTTCGGCCCTGATGGGCAGGCCTATTAGAGGCTTTGTCGCCGTACGGTCAGCGGATGTATGGGGTGCTCGAGGAGTCGAAACGATGGACGGTCTCGTACTGCCCCTTGTCCCTGAAGCCCGCCAACTGCGGGAACGTCGGGAAGAACTCGTCGAGCGGCCTCGTGGCCATCTCCCCAACGATGTGACCCGGACCGAGGAACTTGTCGCTGATCTTCTTGCTCAGGCTCCTCACCTGGCCTTCGTCCTCGAACCCGAGGCTGTGAAGGTACTCGTGCAGCAGTATCATGAACGTGTACGCGTTCCGCTTGGTTCGGGAACGAGTCGATTTCCACACTATCTTCATGATGTTGCGATTGACGACGATGGAGTTCGAGCTCATCTGGTGGTACGCCCCTATGTCATTGGAGAGGTCGCCCAGGACGAGAGTGAGCCCAGCCCTGTGCAGCCCCAGCGAGTCCTCAGCGCCCCGCTTGACGAGCTCGAAGACCTGGTCGAATCCCACAGCCGAGGCTAGGCGCCTGGCATTCTCGTTGCTGGTCCCGGATTTCTGCACGGACCTTCTATTCTCCGGGTGGTTATTAAGGGCGCTCATCTCTCCATCACTCTCCTCTTCATTTTCACGCTGAAGACCCCGTTCTTGTAAGCCGAGTCCGTCTCATCAGGGTCGACCTTCACCTCTAGTAGCTTCCTTACGGTGAAGCCCGGGGTCTTCACAACGAGCTCGTCCTCTTCGGCGGACACGATGAAGTCCTCGGGCTCGTGGTCAGACGCGAAAAGTAGGTATGTGACATCGTCCGTGCCGAGGATCAGCTCGTCGTCCAACCCGTTCGTCTCCGGGCCTTCTAGCTGGGGGATGTCTGCGAACGCGGCGTCGTCGATCGGGACGGAGTCGGGCTCTCGCCGGACGAACCTCCGAAAATCGCGGAAGACTTCATCGAAGTCGTCATCGTGGGCGGTCATTTGGAACCCCTCGCGCTGCCAGCGGCGATGTCTCGCTCTAGGACGGATAGCACCTTCCCAAACCCCACCGTCAGGAAGACGACCAGGGGAAGGGCCTTCTCGGAGATCTGGTAACCCGAGCCCCTCTTGCCATGAACCACCAGACCTTCCTTCAGCATCGGCCGGAGGCAGTCCTGAGCCAGCTTGGGATTGGTCGCAATCTGCATGATGTCAGAGAACCTGAGCTCCACACCCTTGGCCAGCTCGGTCATGACCCTCAGGCGCCTCTGGTTCGAGCCCATCGAGTAGTAGGTGGACAACCTCTCGAGCTCGCCCTCAGCCAGCTCGACGCTGCGTGAGAGGTTCCTGTCGCCGAGCCTCGGAGAGAGCTCGTACTCGAAGAGGACCTTGCCCTCATCGACCAGCATTAGTTTGACCACCTGTTATTACCACCAAGTAATTATCCTCTAGTAATTACCAATTTATAACTATATCTCCCGAGGTCGGCGGGCAAGGAGCAGGGTTTGGACAGGTGTGGAGTCCAGAAGACTCCATTGGTCGAGTGCCAGAAATCTAGTATAACGTTGTCAAGCCTTATTATCTCAGAAAAAAAGTCGAGGGGAGTTGATACGGCACGTCGCATCCGACCTCTACGTGGTAGGTGAGTGCGTCGAAGGAGTACCGGGGCACGAGGCAGTTCGCGTCTACGTCCTCAAGAACGGCAAGCGCCCAATCCTCGTGGACACCGGCTCCCATCTGCACAGGGACGAGATAATGGGAGGACTCGACGAAGTGCTGGACGGTGCCGCACCGGAAGTGATCTTCCTCACTCACACCGAGCTGCCGCACGCGGGAAATGTCAGGGCGATCGCGACCAAGTGGCCGAAGGCGACGGCGGTGGTCTCCAACACCATCATCCCGTACATCGAGCTCGCGCCCATCGTTAAGCTCGAGAGGATAGGCCTCGCGCCAATAGCCGACGTGGCAAGTTTCGGCGGCCGGACCTTCGAGTTCGTCAACGCTCCTTTGAAGGATCAGCCGGCGTCTCAGTGGATCTACGACTTTCGGACTAAGACGCTCTTCACCGCCGACGCATTCGGATACTATCATGCTCCGGGCGAGTGCGAAACCTTCCCGGGGGAGGGTGGTAGCGAGATACGGATGGGAGACCTCCGGGAATACCACAGGCTTGCCCACAGGTACCTTCGCTGGGTGATCCCCTCGATGGTCAACGAAGCCATCGACGAGGTTTTCGTCAGAGACGTGGAGATCATCGCCCCCGTCCACGGCAACCCCATCATGAACGACATACCAGGGCACGTAAGGATGCTCAAGCAAGTGAACGTGGAGATCTGTGGAGGGGAAGAGAGGCAGGCGCCCCACGCGGGCAGGGGTCGTGGTCCGAAGAGGGGAAAGCGTTGAGCGAGGTCAAGGTATTCGGAGAAGGCCTAGGCCGCGTCGGGGTCAGGGAAATCGTACCCAACCTGTACTGGCTCTCCCACTGTCTTGGAGAGCACGCGCCGAACTGGATGGAAGTCTACCGGGGCGTCCCCGTGGAGATGAAAACGAGGAGGATAGACATACAGTTCTCATCGTTCCTCTTTGTGGACAACAAGTCTGCAGTTATCGATACTCTGGGGCCCATGCAGCGGACCCATTTCATGGAAGCCATCGAGTACGTCCTCGACGGGAAACCCCTCGATTACGTTTGGGTGAGCCACACCGAGCTACCTCACGCGGGGAACGCGAACGCACTTAAGGCGCGGTACCCCGAAGCGAAGTTCATCGCCGCCAACGGGGGAGACCACTACGAGGTCCATGGGCTCGAGGGGGCTATTCTCGTGGACCCTGGCGACAAGATAAAGCTCGGGAAACACACGCTGGAGATGGTCGACCCTCTCTTCGTCGACCATGGGCTCACCCAGTGGGTCTACGAACAAAGGAGCGGTTTCCTCTGTACCGTCGATTGGGCGCTTAACTTCCATGTCACTCCGAACGAGTGCTTCAAATTCTTCGACGAGCTCGAGGATTCTTCCAAGCACATCGCATACGACCTCCTCGTCAACATGCGTACCCAGTTTCCCTGGTTGGCTTGGACGAACCCAAAGCAGACGAACGCCGCCGTCGACCGGATGTTCAAGCGCGACGTGAAGATCCTGGCTCCGATGCACGCTGCGCTGGTCCGAAAGGACATGCCCGCATACGTGAAGCTCTTGAAGCGGGCCATGGTGGAGGCGGCCGAGCTCCCCTTCGTCCTCGACCTGAAGCCCGTCCAGAAGGCCCACAAGTGACCTAGTCCGCCGAACGACCGCAGTGCGGACAGAAGATGCTATCCCTCGATGTCTCCTTGCCGCAGTACTGACAGTAGTACTTGACCACGGGCGGCGCGGACGGGGGCTTGATCACCGGGATGGGTGGGGCCACAGGCGCGACAGGCGTGGGAGCGACCACGGCGGGCGAGGGGGCTGGCAAAGTCGGCGCAGAGGCCCGCGGGCTCGGAGGCGGGAGAGTCGGGGGAGACACCGTCGGCGCGGGCGGTGCTGGAGGAGCCGGAGGGGCTGGAGCGGCTGGAGGGGTGCTGCCCGCGCCCTCGGATGCCGCCTGGCGGCGCTCCTTGCCTCTGGCAGCCCTGCCACCCAGGAAAACGGAGAGTTCTAGGAGGATTATGATGGGTACGAACAGGATGACATCGAGCAGTGGGCCCCCGTCCGGAGTGATTATCGCGCACAGGATGTAGGTTATCGCCCAGATGATCAGCCTATTCTTTGTGAAGGTCGTGGCCTTGATGATTCCGAGTCTGAGAAGCGTGTACACGTAGACCGGTATCGTGAACGCGACCGCGCTCATGCCCACGGTTATGACGACGATTGTGTAGAAGTCGAGCCCCGAGATCACCGGCAACAGACCCGTCGTCGTGAAGAAAGGAGTCAGCGCGATGAGCAGGAAGTGAGCCAGGAAGAAGAAACCGAAGAGCGCCCCGCCGACAAAGAGCGCGGCGGCAGCGCCCACGAAGGGATAGATGAGCTTGCGTTCGCTTTCCTTCAGCCCGGGGTGGACGAACATTATGAGCTCGTAGGCGAAAATCGGGCTGTTGAACATGAGGGCAAAGACCACAGATGCGATGATGTAGACCTCGAGTGCCGAGTTGACGTTCAGGCCTATGAGCTGCCATCCTGGTGGGAGGAGCTCCAGCTTGACGCGTGCTATGAAGAATCCGATGAGCGGGACGTAGGTCCCTGCTCCTCCGGTCACGGCTTG
Source organism: uncultured Nitrososphaerota archaeon (assembly GCA_963749225.1). Taxonomy (GTDB): domain Archaea; phylum Thermoproteota; class Nitrososphaeria; order Nitrososphaerales; family Gagatemarchaeaceae; genus Gagatemarchaeum. The sequence goes on from CAVVLY010000001.1 coordinate 74,295, forward strand.
CAGGGCGGCGCTCGGATTGGCCGGTACGACCAGGAACGCCACCAGCATTACGATGAAACTGAGGAACGCGACCTTCGCCCTGCGCTTCAGCTCGGAGAAGTGCTCCCTCAGCGACATCAGTACTTCAGAGGCCATGTCGTTTTCACTCTTTCGCCGGGGAGGAGCTCGCAGTCAGCCTTCCTTTGCTCAATTCCGAAACCACGTGGATTACTAGAAATGGCCGCCTTCCCAGTGAGGTTTTAATGTTTCGAACGCCTCGATGCCCGGTCATTCGACTCAAGTCGGCTCGTCCTTGACGAAGTATAGCGGGTGCATGACCTTCAGCCCGGTCCCGTCGTTTATCTGGGTGGCGCACACGCTGCTCTCGCTAGCCACCAGCTGGGTCTTGCTCTCCTCGAAGAGCTTGAAGAGACGATCGCCGACGGCCATGGAAAGGTCATAGCCCAGGGCTCCGTGTTTCATGCCAAAGGTCCCTGCCATGCCGCAGCAGGTCCCTGTCTCGACGATCTGGACCGAGTATCCGGCCCTCTGGAGGAACGCGACCGCGGGGGAACCGCTGGTCAACGCCCTTTCATGGCAGGGGATGTGAAAACCGATTGGTGCCTGGGTCGTTTGGGACGGGGTGAGCTTCAGGTCGGGGAGGTTCTTCTCTATCGTCGCGAAGAATCCGCGACTGACGTCGGCGGCCCTCCTCGAGAGGTCGCCTGGCGCGAGCTTGGGATAGACCTCCCTGAGCATGTAGACCGCCGTGGGCTCCGTCGAGGTCACCGCGTAGCCAGAGGAGAGGTAGGAATCCATGACCTTCAGGTTGTGGGTGGCGACCTCGGTTGCCTTCTTCAGGTTCCCGTAGGAGACATAGGGCATGCCGGCCCATTTGAGTTCGGGCGGGACGACCACTTCGTAGCCGGCCTGCCTCAGCAGGTGGACCGCCCTCGCGCCGAGTTCGGAGTCGTTGTAGTCCGCGTAGATGTCCGGGAAGTAGACGATCTTTTGCGCACCGGCCGATTTTCCCGTCCCGCCCTGCGGGGAAGCGAGCCTGGTCTTCAGCCGCTTCCGCGAGAACTGGGGCAGGGTCCGTCTCCTGTCCACCCCCATGACCTTCTCCATTAGGTAACGGCTGACAGAGTTGCGTATCGTCCAGTTGGACAGGGGAGCGGTCGCGCTCGCAAGTTTCGCAAGCCCCTCCGAAGACATGAAGAAGTTGTTCACCCTGAGCTGGCCGTTCGCAGCGACATCGTCCTCCTTGACCTTGGCGATCATCATGGGCATGTCGATGTCGACGGGGCAGATGACCTTGCAGAGACCGCAGGAGATGCAGAGGTGGGAGTAGGCCATCTTGTCCAGACCGTGGACGTTCTCGGTCCAGGGGATGCCTATGGGGCCCGGGTAGATGTAGCCGAAGACGTGCCCGCCCACGATGCCGTAGGTGGGGCATATGTTCATGCACGCGCCGCACCTGATGCAGTTGAGGGCGTCGTTGAACCAGCGGTCATCGTGCATCTTCGAGCGCCCGTTGTCGAGGATCACGACGTGGAACTCACGCCCCTCGGTGGAGCCGGCGATCGGGCTGTGCTGGGAGATCATCGAGACGTATACCGTCTGGCTCTGGCCAGTGGCGCTTATGCCGTGGGCGGCGAGCAGCTGGGGGACATCGTCCCAGGACGCGATAATCTTCTCCATGCCGATGATGACCACGTGGACCTTGGGCAAGCTCGCGACCAGCCTGGCGTTCCCCTCGTTGGTCTCCACGACGATGGTGCCGGTCTCGGCGACTCCGATGTTCGCCCCCGTCACTCCCATCTCGGCGTTGAGGAACATCGGTCTGAGGTATGGGCGCACCTCCTTCAGTATCGCCTCAGGGTCCGCCGGGACCTCCTTGTTCAGCTCCCTCGAGAAGACGTCTGCGATGTCCTGGGTCGAGAGGTGCGCGCAAGGCGCCACAAGGTGGACGGGCTTCTCGCGGCGCAGCTGCACGATCAGCTCGCCGAGGTCGGTCTCTACGCACTTCACGCCCTCGTTCTCGAGGTAGTGGTTGAACTCCATCTCTTCGGTGGTCAGGGACTTTGATTTTACCAGCAGCTTCGTCCCGGTCCTCTTCGCAAGTTCGGCGACATACCTGTTCGCGTCCTCGGCGGTCCTGGCCAGGTAGACCTGCCCCCCGTTCCTCCGCACCGACTCGGCGAACCTTTCGACCAGCGTGGGGTCTGCAGAAACCCCTGACTTGATGTGCCGGTCATGCTCCTTCAGCTCCTCCACGTTGATCTGGTGCTCCAGTATCCCGTTGGCTCGGCTGTTGCGCGCCCTAGCCATAGTCCTCCACAACTTGTCGGACGCCTCGGGGTTGGCGATGGCTGCCTCGACCTTCTCGTTGAGCTCCTCTCTTGGGCTGGTCATTCGGGGACACCTAGAGCCAGTCTAGCACGACCACGTGGAGAGCGTGAGGGCCGTGGACCCCGTACACCAGACGCATCTCGATGTCGGCGGTCTTGGACGGTCCGGAGATTATCGATATCACAGGTTTCTTCGTGCCATGACCCTCGTCGCGCAATAGGGCCGCCACCTTGGCGACGGCCAGCGGCAGCTCGGTGAGGACATCCCTGGAAGACAAGAGCGCGACGTGGACCCGCGGGAGCGACGAAGCGAGCTTTATGGCGTCGTCGTAGGCGACCTCTATTATGCAACCCTGACGGGCGGCCCCGTAGCTCGCCCAGGTGACCCCCACGTCTGCCTTGGAGATGACGTTGACGGCTTCAGAGGCCTTCAGGTCCTCGACGAAGCTGTGCCTGACGCCCTTCAGGGCAGTCTCCACCAGCATCCTCGCTGCCGTGGGCAGCCCTGCGGCCACGACCGACTTTGGGTCCGCCTCCCCGAGGATCTCCTTCAGGATATCGACCGTCGTCTTGGCGTCGCCGGCCAGGTGGGGAACGGTGTGGAACTCGCGAAGCACCTTGAAGAACTCCTCGATCACCTTTGGTGTCGCGGCAGCGGACCCCTGGTCTGGCGCTGACCGGGGCTCGAGTGTAATCCTGCAAGGTTGTTCGGCGCTGGCGCCCTTGACTCTATTTTAAGATAGTGAGTAGAGGAGGCCTCGCAAATACTTATCACACCTGGTCGGGCTGAAATCGCCACCTCACTTGGCGAGCATAATGACTGTGGACGGAAAGATATCACCAGAGAAGCTGGGCGTGACCCAGCCACACGAACACGTCTTCCTTGACATCAGGGTCTGGATGGACAAGAGAGCGCCGAAGCGACTCGCCGAAGCCCCGCTCAGCATCGACATCTTGGCCGACCTCAAGTGGAAGGACGGTCAGAACAGGGACAACATGGTGCTGGAGAGCCTGGCCGATGCTGTCTCGGAGCTTCGACGATACGAGCGACTCGGAGGGAGGAGCATCGTAGACGTCACCGTGCCGGGGATCGGCAGGGACCCTGCCAAGCTGAGGAGGGTAACCAAGGCCACCGGACTGAACATCGTCTGCAGCACCGGATTCTATGTGGCACCCTCACAGCCCGCGTATGTGAAGAGGAAATCGGCAGAGCAAGTGGCCGAGCTGATGGTCAAAGAGATTGAGGAAGGCATCGGAGATACGGGGATTCGGGGCGGGCGTCATAGGGGAGATCGGGTGCCAGGAGCCGCTCGAGCCTGCGGAAGCCAAGGTGCTGGCCGCGGCGGCCATGGCACAAAGGCAGACAGGGGTCGCCCTAACGGTCCACACGGCCTTGCACGACGTCCCCAACAAGAGGATCGCGAAGCAGGCGCGGCAGGAGATCGAGATACTCCGGAAGCACGACTGTGACCTTTCCAAGGTCTATATCTCACACATGGACTTCACCCATGACGACCTCAAGTATCAGCGGGGGATCATGGATGAGTACGGGATCACGATGGGCTACGATACGTTCGGGCAGGAGCAGCACTACAACAACATCTACATGGGCGCGATCGGGATACCTGACAGCGCGCGCTCCGCGGCCCTCCTCGACCACTTGAAGAACGGCTACGCGAAGCAGATAATGCTCTCGACCGACGTCTGCCAGAAAATCCACCTCAAGAAGTATGGGGGGTGGGGCTACTCGAACGTCCTGGAGTACATCGTCCCCTACATCAGGGAGATGGGGGCGACCGCCAAGGACGTCAGAACAATGATGGTCGAGAATCCCAAGAGGATTCTCTCGAGATAGACGGTCTGGAGTTGATCGTCGGGCTCATCCTCGGGAATAGGCCGGGTTGCCGTCTTCGAAACTGAATTTGATGGTCCCGAAACCCCTTGTCAAGCTTCTGACTCTCGTCGCCGTCGACCTCGCATCTCTCCCCCGGGTGAGAATGTCTCCGATGAAGCGTGCGACCTCCCTCATCTCAGATTCCTTCATCCCTACCCGGGTGACCTCGGAGGTCCCGATCCTGAGACCATCCCCCTTGCCCAGGGGCATCTTGTTGCAGAGGATGCGGGCTGTGGCGAGCTGCTTCGCTGCCACGTGTCCGGGGACGGTCGCGGAGGTCCTCACCAGGACCTGGTGGGACCTTGTGAAACCCTTCTTGGCGCCTATCACGTCGAAGCCTTCGTCGGAGAGAGCCTCGGCGAGGGCTACGGAGTTCTTGACCACCTGCGCGGCGTACTTCCTGCCGAACTCCAAGAACTCGGCCATCGTGTAGGTGAGGGCCGCGACGTTCATCAGGTGATGGTTGGTCATGAGGGCAGGATAGAGGGCGTCCTGGACGGGCCTGAGGATTTCGTCGTCGTTCGCTAGGATTATGCCCTTCTGAGGACCTGGGAACGTCTTGTGGGTGCTTCCTGAAAGGAGGTGGGCGCCCTCTGCAAGGGGATCGGGCCAAACGCCTCCCGCTATCAGCCCCATCACGTGGGCCCCGTCATACACCACCTTCGCTCCGGTCTCGTCTGCGACCTCGCGGACCTCTGCTGTGGGGTGCGGGAAGAGGTAGACGCTCGACCCGAGGACTATGACGTCAGGTTTGGTCGTGCGGATCTTGCGCCTCGTGGCTTCCAGGTCGAGGTTCCACTCCTCCACGTCGAAGGGCAGCCAATCCGGCGTGTAGTTCATGGCGGGTATGTTCTTGGCCAGGTAGTAGGTACCCGTGCCCCCCGGTCGGGCCGCTCACTTCCAGGGTCCTACCGCCCGGGGTCAACAGTCCGAGCATACAGGCGATGGCGGCGATGTGACCCGAAATCGGCCTGAGCTCGACATATCTCGCTCCGAAGAGTTTCTTCGCCAACTCGGCTGCGAGCTCCTCGACCTCGATCATCACCCCGCTGCCGTCATCGTAGCGCTTCCTGATGTCGTGGCGCTCATAGTCGGCGTATCGGTGGCCGAAGTCGCTCGCGAGGAGGCGCCTTACGGCAGGGCTCGTGACATTCTCCGACGCGATGAGGTTGATGCATCCTTCGTGCCAGGAATCGTTCTTCACCGCTAGTTCTTCGACCTCCTTTGCGACAGACCTGAAGCTCTTTGCGCGGGCCACGAGCCCTGTTGCCACCTGCGCTCTATAAGACTTCGAGCGGCTTCCCTCGCGCGAAATAATTCGATAAATACTCAGGCCCGAAACTCAAGAGCATCACACTTGAGAATCCCTCGTAGAGGCAAACCTCAGTCCGAGATCTCGAGGAGGTTGGAAGCGACAGAGAAGGCGGCGAAGGAGGGCGTCCCAAGGATGTTCGACACCGTGTACCAGCTCTCAGGCCTGCCCGCCCTTCATGGGGTCGCGGAAGAGGCGACCCTGCGATTCATGGAATCAACCTCGGACGACACGGGCGAGCTGGAGGCGGAAATGGTATCGATGTTGGGTGACCTGTGGCACGGAAGGAATTCCGCAGGGAACATGACGAGCGGCGGGACGGAGTCGAACTTCGACGCCATGCGCGCTGCCCTCAAGCTGTCAGGGAGGACCGGAGGGAACATCATAGTACCAAACACGATCCACCGGTCGATACTCAAGGCGGCGGACTGGATGGGACTCAAGGCGATATTAGTGCCCGTCGACTCCTCAGCGGTGGTATCGCCGGAGAAGGTCAGGAAGGCGGTCCGCTCGGACACCATCGCGATCGCCGCTACCTGCACGACCAATCCCTACGGGACCATCGACCCCATCGAGGAACTCGGAGAGATAGCTGAGCAGAGGGGGCTGTATCTGCACGTGGACGCCGCCTTCGGAGGGTTCTACTGCCCCTGGGTCGAGAGGCTGGGCAGGCCGGTTCGTCGCTTCGATTTCCGAGTGAAGGGAGTCTCGTCCATAGCGTCGGACCCGCACAAATCGGGCTACGGCATCTACCCCGCGGGCTGCATCGTATACAGGGACGAGGCCGCGAAGAAGGCAGCCTCCTTTGACATCAGCAAACTCCCTTTGGGCTACAAGCCCAGTCGAATGATAACCCAAGGGCTCCTCGGAGGCCGCCCCGCCATAGGGGTTGCTGCGGCGTGGGCAGTCTTCAACTACCTCGGAGCTGCAGGATATCTTCAGCTCGTCAAGAGGTGCGAGGAGGCGAAGGACGAGCTGGTTAGCAGGCTGAGGGAAGTCTCAAGCCTCGAGCCCGTAGCCGTGACCCAGACCAATTTGCTCGCGATAATGTCGAAGAGCCTGGACCTGGTTCCCGTCAAGAAGGCGCTGCGAGAAAAGGGCTGGGTATTCGCGGGGTCGAACGGTGCGCCCCGGACGTTCCAGAGCAACATACTCGTCGTCTTCGGCGCATCTCACCCGGAGAAGTACAAATTGTTCATGGAAGACCTCGCAGAAGCCGCGAAGTAGTCAATCCCAAGCCCTTTTATTGGCCCGCGAGAGCGCACTCTCGGCTTGGTCGAGGAGGAAATCTACCTGGGAGGGATAACGAGCCAGGACATAATAGTGATGGGCTATCCCGGCAACGGCATACACGTCACCAACAAAAGGCTCATGCTGGTCAGGACCCGCGCGGTCATGGGGGGGAGCCTCTTCGGAATGATGGGTTCTGGGCTGTTCGGGTCAGAGAGGAACGGGAAGCTCGCAGGGTGGGCCGCCAAGCACAGGCTCAGTCAGCTGGAGAAGAGGAAGTACTTTGAGGTACTCAGAGGAGGACACCGTCTCCCTCGAGATCAGGGTGCCAGGCAAAGAGAGGTGGAGCAAGCTAAGAATAGTCCCAAGGTCCGGAGAGCCGGTCGACGTCGGGTTGACAGCGGTCCGGGATTACCCATACACGAAGGACCTCATGTCGACCTTCTACCCCGAAGCGCTGAAAGTAGTCTGAGACCGAGTCCTCGAGCGTGCCGCCGGCTCAGCGTCTCAAGCGCGGGTCCAGGACATCCCTCAGTCCATCACCGAGGAGGTTGAACCCCAAGGAGATTATCACAATGGCGAGCCCTGGGAAGAGGATGAGCCAGGGCGCGGTCGAGACGTTGTTGATACCGGAGTTGACGAGGTTCCCAAGCTCTGGCGCTGTGGCGCTCCACGAGAAGCCGAGGAAGGTGAATGCCGAGAACGTGAGGATGACGCCTCCTATGTCGAGCGAAGCCTGCACGAATATCGGGTAGATGGAGTTCCGGATGATATGCAGGAAGAGTATCCTGAAGTTGCCCGCGCCTATGGACCGCAAGGCCAAGACGTACGGTTTTTGCTTCTCAGATATGACCTGTGAGCGCACCAGCCTCGCGTAGTAGGGCCACCAGATGATGACCAGAGCGAGGGTCAGTATCTCCAACCCGCTCTTCGGGAAGACCTCACCCAGGGAAGTCAGTAGCACCAGCCCGATTACGATCGTTGGCATCGCGAAGAAGATGTCAGTGACCCTCAGGATCACCTCGTCGACCCATCCACCTACATAGGCCGCCGTCCCTCCGGCGGCTACGCCTATCAGGATTGCCGAAGCGACCACGACAGCCGACACGCCGAGGTCTGTCGGCACAGCGAGGACGATCATGCTGAGAAGGTCACGACCGTAGAAATCGGTGCCTAGCGGGAAGACCGTCTTGCCCGGGCAGGTCTTGAGGTTCACGATGTCCCAGTGATATGCGGGGTTGTTCCAGCACAGGACGAGGGGGAAGTTAAGCCGCTCGGCCTTGGCAGCGTTGATGAGCAACCCAGAGGCCGAAAGTAAAGCCAGGAGGACGACGCCAGCAGCGATGAACATTCCGACGAGCACGAGCGGGTTTTGGCGGATTATGTGCAAAGCGTGCTTCGCGTCTGCGGTCCTGCTCCTGGCGTCGCTGCGGACTTGCTCTTCGATGTTATCTGCCATTAGTATCTGACCCTCGGGTCGAGAAAAGCGTAGAGGACATCGACGATGAGGTTGGCCGAGACTATTATGAGGGCCGAGACAAGGACATAGAGCTCGAGGAAGTTAACGTCTAGTGACTTACTGGCGTTGAGCGCCGTGTGCCCTATCCCTGGATAGTCGAAGACCGTCTCCACGACCACGACGCCCCCGAGGAAGGAAGCGAAGATGAGCCCTGAGACCGTGATTGCGGGGAGTATGGCGTTACGCAAGGCGTGCCGATAGATCACGACCCTTTCCCTCAGCCCCTTGGACCTCGCGAGCGTGATGTAGTCCTGCTGGAGGGCCTCGACCAGGCTCGACCTGAGGATCCTCGAGAGGAACGCGACAGTCGTTATGGAGAGAGTGATGGCCGGGAGGATGAGGGCGACAAAGGTGTCCCAGGCGTAAGCCAGGTTCCCCGAGATCAGCGCGTCGAGGAAGGGGATCGTCGTGTACGTGCCGATGTTACCCGGGTTGGAGACGCAGATGACGCACGAAGTCGCGAGATATCCGCTCTGCGAGACCAGAGGGAAACCGTGAACCACGAGATAGAGGACGACCAGTATCTGTAGCAGGTACCCGAACCAGAACGCGGGGATTGAGTAGCCTATGATGGCGGTCAGACGGGACAGATGGTCAGGAATGCTGTTCGCCCGGGTCGCCGAGATTATCCCCAGGGAGAATCCTATGGTGATTGTAAGTATCGCCGCCAGGACAGCGAGCTGGACCGTGTAGGGGAACTCGCCCTCGAAGATGGATAGGGTCGTTATCGTCCCAGGGTTGGTCGAGGTGAGGCTGTACCCCCAGTTGCCCTTCAAGATCTGATTGAGCCAGGCGAAGTATTGCTGGTATAGCGGGACGACGCATCCCGCGTGGCCGTCGACAAAATCGGTCCAAGACGGACACGACCTGGTGGCCACGCCAACGCCCTGGGCGATAGAGAGCTTGCCATCGTCGGTGAGGCCAAGGTGAAGGTAGCCGCTCACGGCGGTGGCGGGAGGCAAGATTCCCCTGGTGAGAACGAAGATGATCACGCTGATTGCCACAAGCACGAATACCATGAGGACGAGGCGCCTGATGACGTACTGGTACAGCTTCATCGGCTCGCCCCCTTTTCATTACGGAAGTCTATGTCATAGTGGCACTCTATCCAGTGCCCCGGTTCTACCTCCCTCAGTAGCGGCGCCTCTTCCTTGCATTTGTCCGTGGCGTATGGGCACCGCAAGCGGAACCTGCACCCGGACGGGAGGTTGATGGGGCTCGGGACGTCCCCCTCCAAGACGTCGAGGCGTTGAGACACCTCGGGGTCGGGTATTGGGACCGAGGCGAGGAGTGCGAATGTGTATGGGTGCTTGGGTGCCTCGAAGAGCCGCGAGGTCTCTCCGACCTCCACTATCCTTCCGAGATACATCACTGCGGTCCTGTGGCAGATGTGCCTGACGACCGCAAGGTTGTGGGAGATCAGGACGTAGGTGAGGTCCAGCTCTTTCTGCAGCTTCTGGAGCAGGTTCAGGATCTGCGCTTGGACGGAGACGTCGAGCGAGGAGGTCGGCTCGTCGAGGAGAAGAAAGTCGGGGCTCAGCACCAGCGCCCTCGCTATCGCAACCCGCTGTCGCTGCCCTCCGCTCAGCTCGTGAGGGAACCTCGAGAGGTGCACCGGGTTGAGGCCCACTATGGCGACGAGCTCCCCGGCCTTGGTCGCGGCGAGCTCCTTGCTCTTGATTGACCCGTGGATCTTCATCACCTCCATGAGGGCCGATTTGACCGTCTGCCTCGGGTCCAGCGAGGCGTACGGGTCCTGGAAGACCATCTGCATCCTTCGGCGCAGGCGCTTGAGGTCCCTCCCCTTCATCCTGGTTATGTCGGTGCCGTCGAAGATGATCGAGCCCTTGGTGGAGTTGACGAGGCGCATGAGAGTGAGGCCGAGGGTCGTCTTTCCCGAGCCTGACTCCCCGACCACGCCGAGCGTCTCGCTCTTGTTCACCTTGAAGGACACGCCATCCACAGCCTTCACGTGGGTCGCAGTTCGACCGACCAGACCGGTCTTGACCGGGAACCACTTGTAGAGGTCGCGGGCTTCGATGAGGACCTCTTCTTTTCGGCTCACTTTGGCTCTCTCACTCGAAGAGGAAACAGGCGACCCGGTGCCCCGGCGAGACCTCCCTGAGCAGGGGCTTCTCTCCCGAGCAACGGCCGAACGCTTGCGGGCAGCGAGGGTGATAGCGACATCCGGTGGGAGGCGATATTAGGTCAGGGACAGAACCTGGGATCGAGGTCAGGTTGTCCCGTGCGATGTCGGCCCGAGGGACCGCGGAGAGCAATCCAACAGTGTAAGGATGGAGGGGTTTTCTGAAGAGCTCCTTGACGTCGGCGACCTCGACAATGTTTCCCGCGTACATCACGGCGACCCTGGTGCAGACCTTCGCCACCACCCCCAGGTCGTGGGTGATGAGGAGAATCGAGGCGTCTATTTCGTCCTTGAGCTGGTTCAAGAGGGCGAGCACCTGCGCTTGGACGGTCACGTCGAGGGCAGTGGTTATCTCGTCGGCTAGAATCAGCTTTGGCTTCCTGACCAGAGCCATGGCTATCATGACCCTCTGCCGCATACCCCCAGAGAGCTCGTGAGGATGCATCTTGACGATGCGCTCTGGGTATGGGAGCCGGACCGTCCGGAGCACAGCGATCGTCCTCACGCTCGCGAGTCGCTTCGCGTCCTTCTTGCTGAGCCTCTTCCCCTCCGAGGCCTGAAGTATCGCCTTCTCAGCGCGAAGGTCGTCCGACAGCCCTCGTGTCCTCTCGATTTCGGAGATTTCGCCCAACCGCGCTCCAGAGATGGCCAGGTTCCGGAGGTCCGGGTTCTCGAGCATTATCTCCGTTATCTGAGAGCCAATCGTAAGGACAGGGTTGAGGTAGGTCATCGGGTCCTGGAAGACCATGGCGAGGTCCTGAAGGCGAACGTCGCGCAGGTCGCCCTTACCCATCTTTCTCAGGTCCTTGCCGTCGAGGAGGATCTCGCCCGAGAGCACCTCAGCGTTCCTCGGAAGAAGCCCAGCTATTGCGAGGGCGGTGACCGACTTGCCGCAACCGCTCTCGCCGACCAGGCCGAGGATCTTCGCCTCTCGGGACGGACAAGTCGATGCCATCGACCGCCTTCACCTCCCCGAGGTAGGTGTGGAAGGAAATCTTGAGCCCTTTGAGCTCCAGCACCGGACCGTTTTCCGGGGCTTCAGTTGCAGCGTGCGAGAGTGAGCCGGCTGACTGGCTCGTTGAGCCGGTCACCCTTAGCCAGTGGCGTACCAGGAAGCGAAGTACATAGTCCCGCTTCCAGACTCGTCCGTGATTAGGGATGGGTTGAAGAAGTATCCGTGCACGTTCGAGGTGGTCGCTGTGATGTACTCCGGTTCGCCTTCTATTATGTAGTAGGCTTGGTTGTCGAGGTATTGCTCGATCTGCCATGTGAGGTGGAGGAACCCGGTGGTGTTGCCGTCAGTCGCAGCGGTGAACGATGCCTTGTAGAGGTTGTTCAGGGCTGTGACGTTGTCCCTGTCGATGAACGGGTATCCGGCTGCGGCTTGGCTCGCGGTGCCTCCAAGTGCGTCAAGCACGTATGGGTAGAACATTGGCCAGCCACCGTCCCAACAGAAGGCCATGCTGCCGTATACGGAGTACTGGTAGGTGCCGATCTGCGCCGTACTGAGCGATTGGACTTCGAAGTCGAGTCCGAGGTTGTAGGTCGCGCTGATGTTGTTCATCGACTCGACGATGGCCGATGTGATGGCCGTATCGTATGCGCGGCTCGGGTCTGCCTGCAACTGGATGGTCTGGGTTACCGGGTTCGTGCACTTTCCGGCAGCCGGGAGCGGGTTGCAGCCGAAGGTGTTGTTGAAGAACCCTGGCTTTGCCACCGTCCCGTTGTAGAAGGTGAAGTGCGTCGTCGGGCTCGCCATCATCGAGAGCAACAGCTTTGCGGACTGGTCAGGGTTGTAGCTGTACCCTGGGACCGTCGAGGTGTTGTAGGCACCCGCTGGGTTGTATGCCGGTGATACCGGCGAGTCGACCTGGAGCGCTAGTCCTAGGTTGTCGGCCTGGTTGATCTCCGAGATGTTGACAGAGTCGCCTATGGCCTGCCTGAATCTGACGTCAGACCAAGGTTGGAAGGTAAGGTACTTGCCGGTGAAGGGGTTCGTGTTGTTGTCCGCGATGCTGAAGAAGTTGACCTCGGATATCGGGTTCGGTCCATTAATGGTTACACCTGGTATGACCGACTCCATGGTTTGGCTGCTCAGCCATGCGTTCCTGTTGATGAGACTTTGGACCCCGCCGAGGTCTGTGTCTATCACCATGGCCTGCCCAGAGCTTGCCGCCGCGGTCAGGTCTAGCACACGGGTCGTGCTGTCGCTGACGTACTTGGTGACGATTGTCTGGAAGTAAGGCTTGACCTTAGTGGGCCAGGCCCCGCCCCAGTAGTTGGGGTTCGCCTTCAGAGTGACAACCCCGGTCGTCTGGTCCCATCCTGTGATGTAGTAGGGCCCGGTGCCGTCCATCACAGGTCCGTTGTATCCTGGAGCGCCAGGTGCTGGAGCGACGCCGTGATAGGAGGTCGCACAGCCCGAAGGCGTGGCGCCCGCGTTGCACGTGGCCATCAGGTCATCGTAATACTGAATGTACTGCTGCGTCGCGTTCCCGCTGACCGTCTTGTAGGGGAGCGTGTAATTCTTGGACGGGAGCTGCCAGAAGGCGACGTCGTGGGTCATCGTGAATCCGGGAGCCACGATGTCAGCAAAGTTGTCGGCAGCCAGAAGGTACGGAATGCCCGAGAAACCCGTCTGGAAGTTGAGTTGGAACGTATATTGTCCCGTTATCTGGACAAAGTTCTCCGCCAACACTTCCTTCACGAACTGCGCGTTGTACGTCTGGGCGCAGCCGCAAAGCGCGGTGTTCAAGCTGTTGTTCAGGAACTGCTGTATCTCCCAAGTGAACCCGACTCCGTGGCCAAAGTAGGCGCTCGAGTCGTCCACAATCGCTCTGTTGAGCGCGAAGTACACGGCACTGGAGTTCAGCTGCTCGCCGTCCTGGAAGGTGATGCCCTGCCGCAGGGTAAAGTCCCAGGTCTTGTAGTCGGCAGAGTGCGTGTAGTTGGACGCGAGCCATGGGATGACACAGGTTCCGCAAGTCCCGTTATACCAGAGAAGCTCCTCGTTTGTGTTTCCGGAGATTGCGATGTCCCAGGCGCTGCCCGCGCCTCCGAGGTTAGCGTCCATGATTGAAGGTGCTCCGTTGGCCTCCCACGTCAGGGTAGTTGGACCGGTCCCGGTGGCGGTGGTGACGCTGGTGGTAGTGGTGCTGGTGGAAAGGCTGCTTGAGGTCGACGATGTCGACTGCGAACTCGAGGTTGACACGCTCGTGGTCGTCGTCGAACTATTGTGATTGGCCGACAGTTCGATCGCCGCGATGGCAGCAACCACCAGGACTACAATTACGATGACAGCTATGACCGGAGTCGAAATCCCCTTCCGTCGGTATACTTGCATCTGTAGACCAGATTACCCTAAATTCCGGATATAAGTATTTGGTAAGTTGCGAAATTCGAACTTCATCGCGACTTTTGGTCTAGTAATGGCTGTACGGTCCGGGGAAGCGGTATTTCTCCACGACAGACTCGTTGAGGGTAACTCCGAGACCCGCGGCTTCCGGAAGATGGACCCGGCCGTTTGAGTCGAGAGGGAAGGATTCCTTTGTGAGGCTGGTCCTGAGAGGAGACTTCGAGATGGGCCACTCGACGTATGGAGAGTTCGCCGCGGCTCCGAGGTGGAAGTTCGCCGCGAACGCTATGTTGGTCTTCCAGACGTGAGGGATGTAGAGCCGGCCCCTGTCTTTGGCCAGCTCGGCGATCCTCTTGCACTCCGTGATTCCCCCCTGGACTATGGCGTCGGCCTGGACGATGTCCACCTTCCCCCTGTCCATGAGGTCAAGGAACATGAACCGCGTGGATTGTTCCTCGCCCACCGCTATCATGATGTCCGTGGACGAGGTCAGCCACGCGAAGCCGTCGAGGTTGTCCGGGAGCAGCGCAGCCTCGAGGAAGTAGGGGTTGTAAGGCTCGAGGGCCTTCGCGAACCTCATCGCCTCGTCCGTGGTGAACCCGTTGTCCGCGTCGACCATGAGGGCGATCCTGTCGCCGAAGTGTTCTCTGACCGCCTTGACGAACTTGACCCAGGTCCCATCGTGCAGCCGGACTGGGTCCGTGTGGAACTTGATTGCCGTGAAGTTGTGGGATTTCACCACGTCCTCGCAGGCAGCTATGAGCTCGTCGGCGCTGGGATACGGGGGGAGGCTCGCGTATGCGGGGATGCTCTCCCCCTTCGACCCGCCCAAGAGCTTGTAGACGGGCTGCTTGTAGTGCTTGCCCGCGATGTCCCAGAGGGCGATATCTATGCCGCCCAGTACCCAGATTATCATGCCCCGCCTCCCGAAGTGAAGCGAATAGCGGTACATCTTTTCCCAGAGGCGCTCCACGTCCAGAGGATCCTCACCGACCAGGATGTCCTCGAACCCTCTCCAGAATGTCCCGGGGTGGACGCTCCTGACCAGGGTCGTGGTAGCGAGAGGCGGACCATCTATCTCCCCGATGCCCACGATTCCCTCGTCCGTCTCGACCCGCACGACGAGGTCGTCCGGGATGTCATCGTCGTCGAGGCCGGCGGCGGTCGGCACGTGCAGGACTATCGGTTCCACCTTGGTGATCTTCATCCCGTATCCCTTCCGGCTTCGACCAACCATGCTTTAAGGGCTTGACACGTCAACCTGGCGAACTTGTAAGAGCGTAGCGGCCGAGAAGATAGGGCCCGTGTCGGCAGCCTTCAATGTTGCGTCAGGCTGCTCGTCTCTTGATTAAATAGCATATGAGGCGCAGAGTGACGCAGATGTCCCGCCCGGACGGGGCTGCAGGAGAGCCCGCCAGCCCGATGCCGATCGTTGGGTACACAAGCAGCCTGAGCGTGCTTCCCGGCGAGAGCATCAGCTTCATGGTCAGTTGCGACGGACCGACATACGAGGCCCAACTCGTCCGACTCCTGAGCAACGGAGCCTCCCCTAGGGTTGCCAGGCTAGAAGCCCCCTTGAACGGACAGCACGCTGGAAAGAAGGAGGTTTATCGAAAGGGATCCTATGTCCTGATCCCCTCCATACCGGCCCAGAACCCTCTTGCGAGTTTCACGATAGTAGCATGGGTCTATCCTACGTTGATTGGGAAATCGCCACAATCACTCGTGACCAGGCTGGACGACCGGGGAGGACCGAGCTGCGGGCTATCTCTGGACGGGATGGGTAGGCTCACATTGACGGTGGTCGGAAATGAGGGGAAGCCAACCGCGGCCAAGGCTGCGATACCACTCTGGAGGAAAAGTTGGTGCTTCGTGGCCGGCGCCTATGACACTGAGACTGGCGAGGCCGCACTCTACCAAAAACCGGTGAGAGAGTGGCCAGGAGCGGACGCTTCCCATGTCAAAAGGGAACGGCTCGCTCGGGGCGGGCGGTTCGGAGCTCCGGTAAACCCGATCGTGCTCGGGGGTTCAAAGGTCGAACGGGCAGACTTCGTCACAGACAACCATTTCAACGGAAAGATCGACGCGCCCTGCATCATCTCGAGAGTTCTCAGAGAGGGCGAGGTCGAGTCGATCGCGCTCGGCGTCCCTCCTTCGTCGTTGGGAGAGGACCTCGCGGCCGCGTGGGACTTCTCTGCTGACATCACTTCGTCCCGGGTTCGCGACGTCTCGGGGCACGCCCTGCATGGGCATACAGTGAACAACCCAAAGCGAGCGGTCACCGGACACAACTGGAACGGGAGGGAGATGGACTTCAGGCAGGCGCCGGAACAGTACGGCGCGATGTACTTCCACGAAGACGACCTCGAGGACGCAGGGATGGAGGTCCGAGCCGGGGGAATACCATCACAGCACTACAGGGGAGATTGGCGGGACATGGAGGAACAGAGGTAGGCCGGAGCACAGGCTCGCAGGAGTGGGGTTCACGGGCCAGGGCGTAGACGAGAACCGCCCATACAAGCGGATGCCGGACAGCTTCGAACCGAAGGTCGCTTTCGTCTTTGAGGGCGTAGGGAAGGACGAATTGATCGGAGACTTCGAGAACCCTGTGCTCGTGCGAGGCGCCGCCGGATTCGAAATCGATCGCATGGACTATGAGCTAGGTACCGCCGCCCAATGCGAGGCTGCTCGCAAGGTCAACGCCCTTCGGCGACTCATATCTCCGCTCCATCGATGAGCTGGACCGCATGGAGACGGGGCAGACAGGCTCAGCGAACCCCCTCGTCAGGGCAGACATGACCTTAGTCGATTATCCGAATGGCGGCGCGGTCTTCTCGGTGGGCTCCATCTCCTGGTGCGGATGCCTCCTTCACGACGGAGGCGACAATAACGTATCAAGGGTGACCGAGAACGTCATCAGAAGATTTTCTTCGGACTGACACCGAGACCTGGTCTGCCAGGAAAAGGTTCGGACAAGTTAATCGACTCGGTGCGACATGGCTGGGCCGTTGGCGAGCGACTCAAGGGATCAGAGTTCGTGGAGGGTCGCAAAGAAGACCAGGTGGATGTGGGCGACCTTCCCCATCAACGCCGCGTTCACGCTCTTCAACGTAGCCCTGCCGTTGTACGTTCTGAGCATCCGGGGGAACGTCCTCGACATCACCAACCTCTTCGCAGTCTACAACCTGATCTCCATTCCGGCGTTCGTGTTGTGGGGTCTCGCAATCGACAGGCTACACAGGCGTTCCTTCTTCTATGCGCTGTCGTTCGCGGCGTGCGGCGCTGTCTTCGCCGCACTGTTCTTCACGAAGAACATCCTCCTCCTCTTCCCTCTCGTCAGTCTGCTTGGAATCTCCATCGCAGCGAGCGGGTCCATCTCAGGACTCCTCGTGATGGAGCTGATCGAGAAGAAGTTCTGGTATACTGCGCTCGGCCGACTCTACTTCATAGCCACGGGCGGCTCGGCTCTGGGTGCCCTCATCGGAGTCGTCTGGCCCGGCTCAGCTCCGGTCGGGTACCTCTTGCTCCTGTGTTCCTTGACGTCGTTCGCGTCGCTTGCTGTCACCTTCGCTGTCGTCAGAGACCCGCCCATGACCTTCGAGGTGGCGAGCCTCGCTCCCTCACAGACGGGTCGGCCGGTGGGCTCTCCCAATTCGATCACGAGCAGGCTCCAGCTCGTCGTCACCCTGCCCCTGAAATCCCTCTCTCCCGACGGAATCAAGAGAGCGTACAGGGCGCTCCGGCTCGGGGTGAACGAGGGCAGGACCATCCTCTTCTTCTCGGGCCTGTTCTATATGGTAGGATACGCTGTGCTGAACATGTCCTACGTCGCCTTCCTCTCGAGCCGCGGCGTCTCTGATCCCATCATCTTCGGCATATCCTTCTCGAACGTGGTCTTCCAGCTCGGCGCGTTCGCTTTAGTAAGTTATCTTTCGGCGCGGCTAAGCACGCTCAGACTCGGGCTATACTCGATTTTGCTGACCGCGGCTACCTACGGTGCGATCGGGGGGTGCACGCGATCCTCCTGACGGGCCCGTCTCTGGTCCTGTCGAACCTGCTGTTCTTCTCGCTCTCCGGAGCGGGCTTCGCTGTCTGGACCGCATGGACCTCCCTCGCGCTCTTCTCTAACCTTGGGACCCAGGGTCAGGCGAGCATCCTCGGCGCCTACAATGCCCTCATCGGCCTGGGCACAGTGGTGGGTTCGGTCGTGTCGGGGATAATATCGTTCTATGTAGGCTACTCGACCACCTTCGTAGCCTCCAGCGCGATTCTCCTGGTCTCACTGGAGCTCCTGAGGCGGGCCTCTAAGCTGATGCGGTTCATCGGCGGCACTGGACAGGCGTAGCCTTCCGATTATCGAGTCCGTGAACCTCTAAATAGGTACCGACCTCTCGCCACGGCTCATCTTGGCAAGCGACAAGGGCAAGAAGGGAAAGAAGGAACTGCGGTTTGCTGTCATCGGGTCAGGCTACATGGGCCGGTCCTACGTTGAGGGAATCACAAAATACGATACGCGCACGAAGCTCGTGGCGGTCCATGGTGGGAAGAGGGCCCCGCAGCTAGCCGCAGACTATCACGTCGACTACGAGGCCTCCTATGAGAAGCTGTTGAAGCGGGACGACGTTGACGCGGTGCTCATCGCCACGCCCCATGGCGAGCACGCGAGGCAGACCATCCTCGCGGCAGAGTACGGCAAGCACGTCCTGGTGGAGAAGGCGATGGCGACGACCGTGAAGGATTGTGACGCCATGATCTCAGCCTGCAAGAAGGCGGGGGTCTACCTCGAGGTCATCAAGACCGGCCGGTTCCGCGGTGTACCCTTGAGAGCGCAGAAGTTACTGGAAGATGGTGCAATCGGGAAGCTCCGGATGATCCGAGGCTCCTGGCTTTTCACGGTCTACGTCGACCATCCGACGTCCTGGCTGAACGACCCCAAACACGGGGGTGCTTTGATGGACATGGGCACCCACAACTTCGATAGCCTAAGGCACTTTGCAAAGTCGGAGATCAAGAGCATCTACAGCACGGTCAAGACCTACGGCAAATCGCCCCTCTCCGACCTCAACGCCATGACCCAGGTCCTGATGCAGAACGGCGTCGTGTGCCAGCTCTGGATGGCCTTCGAGATGCCCGAACCCGGCCTTCCGGACTTCCGCTCCAATCTGACCCTCGTCGGGGACAAAGGTATGATCGATATGGACGGGTACGGCAAGCTCAACCTCGGGAGGGGGGACAAGTGGGAGACCGTGTGGACGATGCCGCCAATCGACTACATCAACAAGCCACTGGACCCGATCAGGCTCGAGGCCTTCTACATGCAGGTGCAGCTGTTCATCGACGACGTCTTGGACCACAGACCACCCACTGTGACGGGATGGGATGGAAGGCAGGCGGTCGAGGCCGTGATAGCCGCCAAGCTCTCGTCGGAGAGGAACAAGGTCGTGGACCTGCCTCTGCCAAGGGGCAAATACTAGAGCACCATCGGAGAAGCTCAGCGGTCGAGTCCAGAGGCACTTTCTTCATCCGTCATTTTGCGAAGATTTTCAGGTTCAGGGTCACAGTTTATAGCTTCTCAAAATCGACGAGCGCGAGATTCACCGTGAAGCTCGCAAATTACGAGAAGGACGGGTTTGTCCGGGCCGGGTTGGTCAGGGGTGACGAGGTCTTCGACATCCTCGTGGGGTCGAACAAGGAGAACGTCCCCAGCGTGGAGCAGATACTGGACAGTGGTCTGCTAGACGCCGTGAGAGAGTCAGAGGCTGCCCTGACCGGCGGCAGTGGAACACCGCTTTCATCGGCCAGGCTGCGTAGCCCCGTCATGTACCCAGAGAAGATCATCATGGTGGGCGTCAATTACTGGGGGCACAGCAGGGAGGAGAACATCAAGCCTCCCGAGAATCCCTACCTCTTCACAAAGTTCCGCAACGCGCTCATCGGCCCCGGCGAGCCTATCCTAATCCCGAA
This sequence comes from uncultured Nitrososphaerota archaeon, assembly GCA_963749225.1. Lineage (GTDB taxonomy): Archaea > Thermoproteota > Nitrososphaeria > Nitrososphaerales > Gagatemarchaeaceae > Gagatemarchaeum. Next base: position 94,045 of record CAVVLY010000001.1, read on the forward strand.
GGTTTCCCATAGGGTCGACTGGGAGGTCGAACTGACCGTGGTGATCGGAAAGAAAGGCAAGGATATCTCGAAGGGAGACGCCTACGGCCATGTTGCCGGCTACACGGTCTCGAACGACGTGAGCATGAGGGATTTCCAGAAAAAAGCGAGCGTCGGCCTCGGGCTGAACTGGGTCAAGGGGAAGGGCATGGACGGGACGTTCCCACTGGGACCCTGGCTCGTGACGCGGGACGAGATACCAGACCCCCACACGCTTGGCATCTCCTTGGCGGTGAATGGGGAGCAGAAACAGTCGTCGAACACGGCGGATATGATATTCAAGGTCGATGACCTCGTCTCCTACGCTTCGATAGGAACGACGCTCCAACCTGGGGACGTGATCTCCACGGGGACGCCCGGTGGCGTCGCGGAGGGCTCGGGTTCGCCATTCCTCAAGCAGGGGGACGTCGTGGAGGCGAGAATTGAGAGGATCGGGACCCTTAGGAACCCGGTGGAGCAGGAGTGATAGTCGTGGAGAGCGCACTTGCGAAGAAACTGAAGGCGCACGAGACGACCATTGGGACTTGGGTCTCGTCTGGAAGCCCTGACGTGGTCGACATCCTGAGCCACCTGAAGTTCGACTGGTTAGTACTTGACATGGAGCACTCGCCCATAACGATTGAGACGGTATCGCGGATGATACAGGTTCTCAACGGGAGCAAGGTCACGCCCCTGGTCAGGGTGGGGCAGATCGACCAGGCGCTCTTCAAGAGCGTGCTGGATGCCGGCGCCCACGGAGTGATCGTGCCCATGGTCAACACGGCAGAGGAGGCGCGGCAGGTCGTGAGGCTCTGCAAGTATCCCCCGAAGGGAATCAGGGGCGTAGCTGGGGTGAAGGCCGCGGACTACGGGCTGAACCTGGGCAGCTACATCAGGACGGCGAACGACCAGACCACCGTGATACTTCAGATCGAGACCCCCGAGGCGCTGAAGAACATCAAGGAGATCGTAGCCGTCGAAGGGGTGGACATCGCATTTGTGGGCCCCTCCGACCTGACGATGACGCTCGGCCTTCTAGACGACCGGGGGAACCCGAGAGTGGTCGACGCGCTGAGGGAGGTGGTGAAGGCGTGCGAGGCCGCTGGGAAGGCCGCGGGAGTAATGGCGGCCTCTCCTGAGGAGGTCGAGAGGGACCTCGCCATGGGATTCAGGTTCGTCTCCCTCGCCTCGGACGTGAGGCAGCTCATCAACGGCGCCAAGTCGTTGCTCGCCACGGCGGGCCGGAACTGAGCCGGCCCTCAGCCTAGGCGCGAAGTTGCTTGAGGACGGCTCCGAAGGCCGTCAGGGCCGTCATCACCTTCTCATGGCGGGCTGAGCTCCCCATCGTGCCCACTCTGAAGATCTTCCCCTTGAGTCGCCCAAGGCCTCCGGCGATCATGATGTCGTAGTCCTCCACTAGCCGCGTCCTGAAGTCAGCGTTTAGCTTGCCCTCTAGTTTCGCGACGGTCACGGCGCTGGAATAGAAGTGTGGATCGGTGAAGAGCTCCAATCCCAGGGCGGTCAATCCTTCCCTGAGCTCCTTCGCGGCATCGGCGTGCCTGCGATAGCGGTTCTCGAGCCCCTCGGCCATGGCCATGGAAAGGGCCTTTCGCAGGGCGACGACCACTGAGGTCGGCATCGAGGTGGGGTGCGGATGCCCCCAGGAGGAGTCGACGTCTATCGCCTCCCTCCAGGCGTTGAGGTCGAGGAACGTGCTCCCTATCTTGCCCTCCTTCCGTTTCGCCGACTTCCAGGCCTCCTCCCCCACGGCTATGGGCTGAGCTCCAAAGACCCCGCCGAGAGCTTTGCTGGAATAACCGATTGCATAGTCGACCTTCCAGTCGTCGACGCGGACATCCATGGCGCCGATCGCGGAGATGGCGTCAAGGGCGGTGAGCATTCCCTTGCTCTTGGCGTAGCGGAAAATCGGGCTCGGGTCGGTGGCAGCGCCTGTGGAGGTCTCGTTCTGGACCAAGAACAAGGACTTGCCCGCTGGGTCGCCCCTCGCCTCCACCGCGGCCTTCACCTCCTCTAGGGTTGGGCCTTTGCCTAGCCCGGAAGGGATCTACGACCGGGTTTGCGCCTACCGCGGTCGCCATGCCCACTATGGTCTCGGAGAAGAAACCGTTGACGCAGACGAATACGTCCTGGCCTTTCTCTGCGAGGTTCTCCACAGCCATCTCGACCGCGAGGTGCCCCGGGGTCGGGAGGATGATCACTTCGTTCTTCGTCCTGAAGACCTTCTGGGCCATGGATACCGTGTCCTGGTAGACTGCCATCCACTTGTCCCCATAGTGAGGCAGGATGGGGAGCGATAACTCGGCCAGCACCTCTGGTTCAGGTTCGGACGGGCCTGGAATCATGAGCATGGCTCAGGTCACGAACCGCTCGGCATCTGCAGGATATTTAAGCTGGCGCAGTGTGGAATCTGTTAAGTTGCTGGGTTACAGCGAAGGCCGTTAATCCTCGGGTGGCGGTTAAATTGGATGCAAAGATATCTAATCATTGCGAGCGATGAAGTGCGTCAGCCAGTCCCTTGGCGGCGAAGGTGTCGGTAAACTCCTCAGCGATTGCCTCACGCTAACGTACAACGCAATCGAGTATGCCAACGAACACGGGATAGACAATCGCAGGGGGATGAAGGGATTCTATCAGTCTCTCAGAGATGAGAAGCTTCCATCGTGCTACAAGCACGCGGTGATAGGGAGGGCGTGTCAGGTCGTCGCGAGCAGAAAGAAGAGCCAGAAGCGAGAGGTCGGGGTGAGGCATCCAAAGCCTCTCAAGCCGGTGGTCTGCCTTATCTCCGGGTTCTTTGTGACCATGAAGGGAAGGCTCTTCATCCCTCTGCGGCGAGAAAAATACTTCGACGTTCAACTCAACCCACACACCGTGAAGGCGCTCGAAGAAAAGAAGGTAAGGAGCCTCACGATAACGCCCGATTGTCTATCGTTCTGTTACTCGGAGGAGGTCGAGGCGGCCCCCGTCGAGACGGTCTACGGAATAGACAGGAACGAGAAGAATATCACGTTTGGAGACGCGGAATGCGTGATTCGGGTCGAAATGAAAAAAGCGGTGAAGATCACGCAGATGACACGTGAGATCATCGGATCGTTCAAGAGAAACGACGTGAGGATCAGGAGGCAACTCGCTCGCAAACACTGGAAGAGGGCCACCGACAGGACGAACAACCTGCTTCATTCGGTAACGAACTTCATCATCGAGACGGCTTCAAGGAACGGAGCGGCGCTCGCTCTCGAAGACCTCACGGGAATTCGGAAGATGTATCGACGAGGGAACGGCCAAGGACCGAATTACCGGTTCCGACTCAACGCTTGGCCTCATTGGAAAGCGAAGCGGATGCTCGAATACAAGGCCGCTTGGAAGGGAGTGACAGTGATTCCGCTTACAAAGTCTGACACCTACGGCTCCTCGTCGAAGTGTTCGGCGTGCGGGGAGAGGCTCCGCAGTCCTTCAAGGGATGATGCAGAACACAGGAGGATGCTATGGTGTCAGAGGTGTAAGGTATGGATGGACAGGGATGTGAACGCCTCCCTGAACTTGTCCATGCGGGGGCTCGCCCGGTTCGCGAGTTCCCGTCCCGAGCCGAAGAGTTGCTCGCAACAAGCTGGTTTTGAGGCGAGGGAAGAAGGGCGGGCAGGTGAAGCAGTGAGGGGGAATCCGACGAGGACGGTAATCCTCAGAGTCGATGCCAGCAAGTTAGGTCGTCACCCGATGGTCAATACGGGTAGCCATCACCCGACAACTTGACAGAACCGCAGCGTGATTTCGGCTCAGGTCACGCGGAGGTTCTCGTAGGCCTCCCTGACTTCGGTGACCGACGCTTCGTCCTCCAGTGTGGCGATGTCACCGAGGGGCTTGCCCTCGGCCACGGCCTTCACCAGGCGGCGCATTATCTTCCCGCTCCTCGTCTTCGGTAGTTTGTTCACGAAGAATACGTTGGACGGCTCCGCGATGGGACTGAAGTTAGACCTGACCCACCGCTTGATGTCGACCCTCAGCTTATCGTCCGGGGTGTGCCCCTGCCTGAGCACCACGAAGGCGATCGGCACTTCTCCCTTCACCGGGTCGGCCACGCCCACCACCGCCGCTTCGGAGGCCGCGGGGTGCGACACTATGGCCGACTCTATCTCGTACGTGCCCAGGCGGTGCCCCGCCACCTTGAGGACCTCGTCCGCTCTGCCCACGACCCAGATGTAGCCGTCCTTGTCCTTGACCGCGTAGTCGCCGCAGAAGAAGTAGTCCGTGCCGGGGAAGCGACTGTAGTAGACCTTTTCGAAGCGTTCGGGGTCTCCCCACATCCCCGTCGGCGGTCCTGGCATCCCGGGCCACGGGTTCTTTATCACGATGTACCCCTTCTTTCCCGGCTCGACCGGGCGCCCTTCTCGTCCACCACGTCGGCGTCGACCCCGGGGATGGGCAGGCCGTTCGTCCCGGGTTTCATCGGGTATCAGCATCAGTCCAGGCAGATGGCTCACCAAGATGCCTCCGGTCTCCGTCATCCACCAGGTCGACCCACGGGGCACCTCCTGCCTCCCACCTTCTCGAAGAGCCACTCCCACGCCGAGGGATTGATCGGCTCCCCGACGCTGTGGATCTATGCGGAGCGAGGACATGTCGTGCTTCTTCAGATAGTCGTCTCCGAACTTCATCTGCGTCCTGGTCGCCGTGGGGGTCGTGTAGAAGATCGAGACGCGGTACCTTTCGACGATGGACCACCACCGGTCCGGTTGTGGGAAGTCCAGCGTCCCCTCGTAGATCACGCTGGTAGCACCTTCGATGAGCGGACCGAACGCGACGTAGCTGTGACCCGTGACCCAGCCGATGTCGGCGGGGCACCAGTAGACGTCCGAGTCCTGGATGTCGAAGACCCAGTTCATGGTCGCGTGGAGGAGCACCGCGTAACCTCCGGTGTCGTGAATCATACCCTTGGGCTTGCCGGTCGTACCAGAGGTGTAGAGGACGTAGAGCGGGTGGGTCGCTGTCGACGTGCACTCGGGGCGACCACCGGGTTGGCCGGGAGCCTGGCGCTGAGGTCCGAGAAGAGGTGGTCCCGACCCTGGTCTCATGGCGCACTTCTCCCCGAGCCTTCCCACTACTATGACGTGTTCGACGGTGGGTGTCTGCTCCAGCGCCTTGTCGACTATCTCCTTGAGGAGTATCTTCTTGCCCCTTCGTAGAACCCGTCCGCGGTAACCAGAACGCCGCGCGCCGAGGTCGTTCATCCTGCTCGAGAGTGCCTCCGCGCTGAAACCGCTGAAGACGACGGTGAAGGTGACGCCGAGCTTAGCGGCCGCGAGGAGCGTGACGATCGCCTCGGGTATCAGGGGCATGTAGACCGCCATCCTGTCGCCCGGTCTTCAGCCCGAACCTCTCCGTCAGGATGTACGCCATCCTGTTGACGTCCCTCGAGAGTTCGCCGTAGGTGATCTTCCGGACCTCCTTCGGCCTGCCGCTCTCGTCCACCGGTTCGCCCTCCCAGATGAGGGCCACCTTGTTCCTTCAGTCCGGACCTCACGTGGCGGTCGAGCGCGAGGTACGCGAGGTTGATCTTGCCCCCTGCAAACCACTTGTAGACGTGGGGATACGTCCCGACCGCCAGCGTAGTGTCCCACGGCGTGAACCAATCCAGTTCCCTTGCGACCGACTCCCAGTGCTTGACTGTATCCTCGGAGGTCTTCGAGGAGTGCAGCGCCTTGTAGTCGTCGGGGTCGGCGTGGAAATTCTTCCAGCCCTCAAGCTCAATCATCTCATCGAACGGCAGGGACTCGCCCAGTATGTCGGGACCGCTCAAACGGAATTCCCGTCCAGTCGAGGGGGGACCGTACTTAGCCTTTTTCTCCGAGAGGTCGTACGGAAAGACTCCGGAAACCTCAGGATTAAATCGGACATCGGCGGAGCCGCGGACATGTCAACGCCCGGGCTCGCCCTGGAGGCAAAGTCGCTCTCAAAGTCCTTCGGTCAGATAAAGGCTGTCAACAACATCGACCTGAGCATGTCTGCGGGTGAGATTCTGGGGCTGCTCGGCCCCAACGGGTCCGGCAAGACCACGACGATGAAGATGATCCTGGGGATACTCAAGCCCGACTCCGGTACCATCGCCGTCGAGGGTATCGAGGTCCAGAGGGACCCGGTCGGGGTGAAGAGGATAGTGGGCTACGTCCCCGAGACGCCGCAGCTCTACGAGTTCCTCACGGGCCTGGAGTACCTCGATTTCATCTCTGACATGTACGAGATACCAGTGCAGGAGCGAAAGGACAGGATAGGCCCGTTCCTGGACGGACTCGAACTGAGGGGGCATGAGAACGAGCTCATCAGCGGCTACTCCCAGGGGATGAAACAGAAGATCGCCCTCACCGCGGCCCTGCTCCACCGCCCGAAGATCCTCATCCTGGACGAGGCGCTCAACGGGCTGGACCCGAGGTCGGCCAAGCTGGTGAAGGACCTTTGCAAGCGGCTCGCTAGCGAGGGCACCCCGATACTCTTCAGCACCCACGTGCTGGAGATCGCCGAGGTGCTCTGCGACAGGGTGGCGATAATGTACCACGGCTCGATCCTCGCTAACGGGACCATAGCCGAGCTCAGACAGACCGCCGGCCTCCCAGGCTCGACCCTCGAGGAGGTCTTCCTGAAGATCACCGGGACTGGCGACCTCAGCGAGATAGTAAGGGAGCTCAGCAGTTGAACCTGCGGAAGATATACGCGATCGCCGTAGCCCTCGCAAAATCCCAACTCCGGGCGAGCAGGTCAGGGTCGAGCAGGTTCAGCCTCTTCAGGCGCCCCATCTCCCTCTTCGTCATCGACGCCATTCTCTTCCTCGGCGCGGCCGGCGTTGGCTACGTCTTCGTGACCTTCCTCTCCATCGGAGCGCCCTCCTTCACCGCCCAGGCGACCTCCTACCTTGAGCAGGCCATGGTGATTATTCCGGCCATCATCCCCGGGGTCGTCTTCATCGCGGGAATCCTCTTCGAGCTGAACACCTCCTCCAAGTTCTCAGCCAGCGACACCGTGAACTGGCTCCCCGTGGACCAGTCCGACTACGTGCTGGGGTCGGCGATCTCGGTGTCCTACGACTATTCCGCTGCCTTCGCCGCCGCGCTAGGCTTGACGGTGATACCCGCCATCGACTTGGGACTCGGCCTCGACTGGGCAGGCATGGCGGTCCTCTCCCTGGTCTCCCTGTTCGTCGGCGGGGTCCTCGTCGAGATCGTTAGGGCAGCGGTGAACAGGGTGAGCTCGGCCTTCAGCGGGAGGGTCAGGCGAGGGGCAGGCCTCATCAGGCTCGTCGTCATCGTGTCGATAATCGTGGTCTTCGAGGTCTTCCTGAACCCGAACCTGTTGCTCACCCACCTCCCGAATTTCTCGTCCTCTCTCTTCCCGTTCGGCCTGGTCCCGCTGTTCTGGGGCTCGTTCGCGGTCGAGGGGATAATCCAAGGGCAGGTCCTGGCCGTAGTCGTTTTCGCTCCGCTCAGCGTGCTCTTCGCCGGGGCACTGGTGTGGGTTGCGGTCAGGGTCCGCTCCCGATACTGGTCGCCCGTCCCCACCGCGGTCACGGTCACGAGTTCCGAATACGCGCCCAGGGTCAGCTTCCTCGCGCGCTTCGGGCTCACGCACGCCGAGACGGCCATAGTCCGCAAGGACCTGAAGGGCGCGACCCGCAGGAGAGAGCTATTGACGTTCTTCTCGGTGCCCATAGTCTTGGTGGTCATCTTCACCCTGGACATCGTGCTGGGGGCAGGGGGCAGCTCATCCTCGGGAGCGGCGACTTTTGACGCCCTGACCGACATCCCCATCCTCTTCGTGCCGTGCATATTCGGCGTGATGGTCGCCTCCATAAGCTTCGGCCAGGAGAGCAAGGCGGTGATGGTGCTCTACACTCTTCCCATCTCTCCGAGGGAGATCCTCAGGGCAAAGGCGGTCTTCGCCCTCTTCTTCGCTCTCGGTGCGACCCTTGCCGCCAGTGTCTACTTCGCCTTGATCGCGGGGATGGGCACGACCAGGTTCCTCGAAGACCTGATGGTGGGGTCCTGCGTCGCCGTGGAGGAGGTCTGCATCGGGCTCGGCTTCGGGGCCAGCCATCCCGACTTCCAGGAGAGGCCCCGGCCCAGGTATGTGGACCCCTTCTGGCAATTGGTCATGATCCTCGTAGTGGCGTTCCCGGTCCTTGGCGTGACAGCCATACCCGTCCTCGCCAGGGATATCCTCGAGACGATCCCGGGCGTCTCGTTCCCCGTCGGATACCTGTTCCTAGCCGCTCCTATCTTCGCCGCGACTATCTCGATCATATTCTATCGCTGGGCCGCGAGGAGCACGGAGAGGCTCATGGCCGAGTATCGTATCTAGCCGCTAAGTTTAATCCACGCCGTCGCGGCTCGAGGTCAGTTGAGCGGCAAGAGGAAGGAGGGGAAGGACTCGTTCGGCTATGACACCTTCCTTTCGCCATTTACCTGGAGGTATGGCAGCGAGGAGATGCGCGCCGTCTTCTCGGAGAAGGCTCGCAGGGCAACCTGGCGGGCGATCTGGCTAGAGCTCGCCAAGGCCCAGTCCGAGTTCGGGTTAGTCTCGGACGAGGAACTCCAAGGAATCAGCGCCCGCGCCTCGGCGAAGCACGTGGACATCGCAAAGGCGCACGACCTCGAGAGGAAAATCAGGCACGACCTCATGGCCGAGCTTCGGACGTTCGCGGGGCAGGCCAAGGCGGGCGGAGGTAAGCTCCACCTCGGAGCGACCTCCATGGACATCGAGGACAACTCCGACGCGCTTCTGTTCAACAGCGCCCTGGAACTCACGCTGACCAGACTCGTCAACTGCCTCGGGGCGATGCGTGAGAAGGTCCAAAGGTACAAGGGCACGGTCTGCATGGCCTGGACCCACCTCCAGCCTGCCGAGCCGACGACGATGGGCTACAGGTTCGCGAACTATGCCCAGGACCTCGTCATCGACATCGAGCTCCTCGAGCTCGTCCGAGACCGGTTCCTCAAGGGTAAGGGCCTGAAGGGGGCGGTCGGCACATCGGCCAGCTTCACCAAGCTCCTCGGGACCGGGAAGAACGCGAGGAAGATGGAGGCCAAGGTCATGGAGGCGCTGGGGCTGGACTATTTTCCGCTCTCGACCCAGACCTACCCTAGGAAGGTCGACGTAATCATCATGTCGTGTCTGGCATCCATTGCCGCGTCCTGCTACAAATTCGGTCTGGACCTGCGGGTCCTCCAATCTCCCACCTTCGGTGAGCTTTCCGAGCCCATGGAGGAGTTCCAGGTCGGCTCGAGCGCGATGCCGTTCAAGAAGAACCCAGTCACCGCAGAGAGGATGTGTTCGCTCGCCAGGCTGGTCTCGGCCTTCCCCCCTGTAGCGTTCGGGAACGCGGCCAACAGCATCCTCGAGCGGACCCTCGACGACTCTGCGAACAGAAGGGTGATGATGCCTGAGGCGTTCCTCGCGATCGACGAGTGCCTGATAATCTACGAGCGCCTCGCCAGGGGTCTCAGGGTCTACCCTGCCATGATCGCGAGGAACCTGGAGAAGTTCGGTCCCTTCGCGGGTACCGAGGCGATCATGATGAAGTTGGTTGAGAAAGGTGGAGACAGGCAAGCGATTCACGAACTAATCCGGGTGCAGTCGTTCCTCGCCTGGGAGGAGGTCATGAAGGGGAAGGCGAACCCCTTAGCGAAGTTGCTCTCCGAGAACTCCGCGATCGCGTCGAAGTTGAAGCCGGCCGAGGTGAAGAAGCTACTCGACCCCAGACACCATACAGGCGACGCGGAAGAGAGGTGTGAAATCTTCCTGCGAGAATCGGGGGACCCTATCCTGAAACGTCACAAAAAGAAACTCGGCGCAAAGAGCAGGGTAGAGTACTAGACGGGACGACCGACCGCCAGAGCAGCCGCCCCATTGACATATCCTGGGACCGGCAGGATGTTCCTCGCAACAAGAAGCTTCGTCATGATATCCTGGTGCGGCCTATTCGCACACCAGAACCTCGCTCTACTACGCCGAAATCGAAGGCTTCGAACCCAGACCTTCGGAAGGTCTTGATTATGCCCTCCTCCTCCGACTTGGGTGCGAAAAGGCAGAGGCCGACGCCCATGTTGAATGTGCTGTACATTTCCCTCTTCGAGAGACTGCCCTCTCGCTGAATCAAGTGGAATATCGAGGACGGGGGGCGGTTTTCAAGCGCAAACCCGAGTTTTCTTCCGGGGACCAGCCGGGCTAGCTTCGTGAACGCGCCTCCGGTTACGTGTGCGATGCCGTGGGCATTTCCCCTTCTTATTACCTCCAGAGCAGGCCGGACGTAGATTGAGGTGGGGCGGAGCATCGCCTCTCCCACGGTCTCGCCGAGTTCATCCACCCAATCCTCCAGGGAGTGTTTCGCGAGGAGGACCTTCCTGGCGAGTGTGTAACCGTTCGAGTGCAATCCCGAGCTCGCCACGGCTATCAGCCGGTCCCCCTCTACGATCGAGGACCCGTCGAGGATCACCTTCTTCTTCACGAGCCCTACACCCATTGATACGAGGTCGAAACCCTCGACGTTTCCCATGATTGCAGTCTCGCCTCCGACTATCGCTGCGCCCGCTTGTCGCGCGCCCGCAACAAGACCCTTCGCCAGTTCAGAGACCAGTCGAGCATCCTCCCTCTCGAGCGCAATGTAATCAAGGAGGGCAATCGGTTCAGCACCAACGCAGACGAGGTCGTTCGCTGTCATCGCGATGCAGTCGATGCCAATGGTATCGAACTTCTCCATCTGGATCGCGACCAGGACCTTGGTACCCACGCCGTCGGTGTGTAGCGCAAGCGCGTCGCCATGTCCGATGTCTATCAATCCTGCGTAGTGACCAATCTTCATCAGCGGCTCTCCGAAGAGGCCCCTGCGGAGCGAGAAGGTCGAGGTAAGGACGGAGGCGATCGAGCCCTGGATGGCCTTGACCTTCTTCACGTCGACGCCCGCGCTGGGCGTATGCGTCCTTCTTCATCTCGATCCTCGAATACCTACATCTTCCGGCCGGAGAGGCTCTCGTAGACGTAGACATAGCGCTGGCTCACCTGGTCCACAAGGTCCTTGGGCAGAGAGGGGGGCACCGGGAGCTTCTCACCGGCCTTGCGGGCCATATCGAGTTTGGCCTTGTACCCCTCAGCGATCGAACCAGTCGCGCACCAGCTGCTTGTCATAGCTCTCCTGCGTTCTCCCGGGTGAGTACTTCGCGGCAGGCCACATCCTGAACTCGTCTGGGCCGATCGAGTCCCCCAAGGTCACCTCTCCCGTCTTTCGGTGCCTCCCGAACTCGAGCTTGAGGTCGGCGAGAAGAAAGCCGGCCGCTGCAGCCCTGTCGCTCATCTTGCCGTAGATGGAGAACGTGTAATCTTTGACCTTCTTCAGCTCTGCGTCGGTCATCCTGCCTTGCCGCACGATGTCTGACTCCGTAACGGGCTCGTCCTTGGTCTCCGACTTTGTGGTCGGGTCGAAGTACGGTTTCGGAAGCTTCGCCGCCTGGACCTTCTCGACCCCCGGCAAGGTGACCTCGCCCTTGCTCATACGGTCAAAGAGGCTCCCGTAGAGATAGCCCCTGACCACGCACTCGACCGGCAGCATCGCCATCCGTTCGACGACCATGGAGTTGGGGCCGTCGAGCCGGACCATGTGGTTCGGCACTCCCAGCGTCTCGAACCAATAGGTCGAGAGCCTGCAGAGTACCTCGCCCTTCTTTGGTATGGTCGACGGGAGTATCACATCGAAGGCCGAGACCCTATCGCTGAAATGGAACAAGAGATGGTCAGGGTCCAACTCGTAGATGTCCTTCACTTTGCCGGACCGCAGGAAGACGCCCTTCTGGCTCATCGCTCTCCCTCTAGATTCTGGGCCTTTGTTCTTTCTCTCCACATCGCAATCTCCGCCATCAATTCTGGTGCGCCGCCATCGTGTTGGGGAATCTGACGACCCTTAGCTCGGTCACGACAATGTCCAGAGGCACGTCCCTCGTCGTCGCGGGGATCGTTTCGACATGCTGGACCTCAAGTCCGAGTCCGATTGAGACGGACGCTCCTCGCGACCTGAGGGCGCCATCGAAGTAGCCCTTGCCATAGCCTATCCTGCTCCCACTGTCGTCCCAGGCGGCGAGCGGGACGAGGACGACGTCCGTCGCGCTCAACGGTATGGGAGGCGTCCCCCTGCCGGGAATCGGTTCGAGGACCCCGAAGTTTCCCGGCGCCAACCCGTCCAGCGACCCTATCTCGAAGAAGAGCAATCCGGACGGCTGGGTCAGCGGGACGACCACTCGCTTGCCTTCCTTCAATGCTCGCTCGATTATCGGTGCGGTCTGGACTTCGTCCTCCTTTGCGACGTAGGACGCCAGGGTCATGCACCTTTGGAACTCGGGGACCGTCGAGAGGTTCTGAGCGACCCGCCCACTGAGGTCGGCGAGTTCCACCGGTGATAGACCCCGCCTCGCTTTCAGTGCCCTCTCCCGAAGGTCCGGTTTGGTGACCGTCATTGGAGCACGGAGGCCTCTTTGATATCGTGCTGCTTCGCGGCCGCGATGAGGGTGTTCTCCATAAGCATCACAACGGTCATCGGACCCACGCCACCTGGGACGGGGGTGATGAGGGACGCCTTCTTCGAGACGTTCTCATAGTCCACATCCCCCATCAACTTGCCGCCTACGCGGTTCATCGCGACATCGATCACCGTCACTCCTTCCCTGACCATGTCTCTGGTGAGCGTGAAGCTCGGCCGCCTGCCCACGGCGGAGATGACGATGTCTCCCTGCCTTGTTATCGAGAGGAGGTCGCGAGACTTGGAGTGACAGATGGTCACGGTCGCGTCCTCGGCGAGGAGCATGTGGATCAGCGGCTTCCCGACAAGCGTGCTCCGATTGATGATGACTGCTCTCGAGCCTGCAATCGGAACCTTGTAGTGATGGAGGAGCTCCATCACCCCTCTCGGGGTGCACGGCATAAGGCTCGCCTGCCCGTACATCAGCAGCCCCATGTTGGCGGAAGTGAGTCCGTCGACGTCCTTCGCAGGAGCGATCTGCTCGACCATCTTCCTTCCGTCAAGGTGCGACGGGAGGGGAAGTTGGAGCAGGATCCCGTTGACCATCGGGTCCGAGTTCAGCGCCTGTATCTGCGCCACGAGCTCCTCCTCGCTGGCGGTCCCGAGGAGCTTGTGGTTCTCCGAGATAATCCCGACCTCTGCGGCGGCGTTGTGCTTGCTGGTGAGATAGACCTTGGAGGCAGGGTCGTCGCCCACGAGGATTGTGGCGAGTTTCGGGCCCACGCCGACCTTCTTCAGATACTCTGTCTCCTCCTTCAGCGACTGTCTGATCTGGGCCGCGAGAGCCCTCCCGTCCATCACCTTTGGAGAAATCTGGCTCAATCGCCGATGACCACCCTATTGCCAGAGATGCTGAGTTTTCCTTCAACAAAAAGCTTCACTGCCCGCGGGTAGAGCAGGTGCTCCTGGCGCAAGATCCGGGCCGAAAGGGTCTCTACCGTATCCCCCTCCTTGACCTCCACAGAGCGCTGGAGGACTATCGGGCCGGCGTCGACCTCGGGTACGACGAAGTGGACCGTGCACCCCGTGACCTTGGCGCCGTGGTCCAGGGCCTGCTTCTGGGCGTCCAGCCCTGGGAAGGCTGGCAAGAGCGACGGGTGGATGTTCAGAATGCGATTCTTGTAGAACGCCACAAACCCCGGAGAGAGAAGCCTCATGAAACCCGCCAGGAGGACGACCCCGTTCTTGGAGTCGACCCCGGCGGCCTTGAGCGCCACCAGGAGCCTCCCATCGTAGATCTCCCTGGTCTCCTCCTTGTGGGGGACAAGGACCTCTGTCTTCACCCCGTGGGACTCTGCGACCCTGAGGGCTCGGACATCGGGCTTGTTGCTTATGACAATGGCCACTGCCGCGTCGGTGATGTACCTCCTATCGATGGCGCTGAGGATGGCGCCGAGGTTCGAGCCCCGTCCGGAGACAAGTATGCCCAGGCGGACCTCCCCGGTCCTCTTGGTCAGCCCTTCATCTCCTTCCTGGACTTTATGGTAGGGGAGACACCAAGTTTTGAGTAGTCGCCGTTTATGCAGGCGAAGCAGAGGCTGCTCTTCGGGAGCCCTATCGCCTGGCTGAGCCCCTCGATGTCGTTGTACTGAAACTCGTCTACACCTATGGCGCGGCCGACCTTCTTGCTGATCTCGGCGATGTTCGCGCTGCCATTGGCGACCTGGTGAGCGATGAGCTCCTCCCGACTGGGAAAGTCCACGCCCATGTAGCATGGGTGCATTATCGGGGGGAAGGTAACGGCCATCTTCACCCCCCTCGCCCCCTCCTTGCGCAACGAATCCACGATGATCTTCGAGCTGGTCCCTCGTCACTATGCTGTCGTCGATGACGATCACGTTCTTGCCCTTTATGGTCTCCTGGATCGGGATTATCCGTTTCACCACCTCCTCCCTCCCGCTCTGTCGAGGTTCGATGAAACTCCGTATGCTCCCCTTCCTCCGGTACCTGTCCTTCATCAAACCCTCCTCCATGGGGACGCCGCTCTCCAGGGCATAGCCCAGGGCCGCGGGTCTCGCCGAGTCTGGGACTGGGATCACGACGTTCCCCTTCATGCGGTGCTTCTTCGCAAGAGTCTTCCCGAACCGTTTTCGAGCCTCATAGACGCTCACCCCGTCTATGCGGGACGAGGGATGGGCGAAGTAGGTGTATCGAAGGAGCAGTGGGCGCTCGCCTGTCTGGGGGCGAACCTGAACGACTCGAAGGTCCTCTTTGGACCGCCCAGTCGTATCATCTCCCCCGGCTCGACATCCCTGAGGAACTTTGCCCCTATTGCCGTGAGCGCGCAGCTCTCTGAGGCGGCGATGTAGGTCTTCGATTTTTCTATCCATCCCACACAGAGCGGCCTGTACCCTCGCGGGTCCCTGACGGCGAAGACCTCCCCTCGACGGTTGAGCAGCACGAAGGAGTAAGCTCCGATGAGCTCCTTGGATAGTCGCTCGAAGGCCCAGAACCAGTCGTTCTCCTCCCTGAGGAACTGGAGGAGCCGGTAGCCAGCGGCCTTGGTGTCGGTCCCGCACTTTCCCCTGTAGTCGGCTTCGACGGCCCTGGCCACGTCCTCGGCGTTGACGATCGTCCCGTTGTGCCCGATGGAGAACTCCTTTCCGATCTGCACGGGTTGGGCGTTGTCGAGGTTGGACCTTCCCTTGGTCGAGTAGCGCACGTGGCCGATGCCGGAGTTCCCCCGGTAGCCTGCGAGCTCGGACGCGTAGTTGTACCAGTTGAAGGCGAGGCCCATCTTCTTGAACACCGGTTTCCCTTCCACCGCGATGCCCCAGGATTCTTGGCCCCTGTGCTGGAGCGCCTCGAGCCCCTTGAAGAGCATCGGCACGACGTCAGCTCCCTTGGCCGAGTGGGCGCCGACGACCCCGCAGGCTTCCCTGGCTCCCATCACTGCATCAGCCTCGGGATGGTCCCCTGAAGGCTTGCCGCGATGGCCTCAAGGGAGAGAGCAACGCCGCGGCCGTCTAGCTTCATCTTGAGTTCATTCCCCCCTGTGCTCCCGATGACCGCGTGAGGAAGATTGGCGTCAGCGAGCACGCCGCTGATGGCTAGGGGGTCCTTCCCTGCAAGCAGGAATCTCCCGTGTGACTCCGAGAAGAGCAATTCGTGCGCGTTCTTCCATCCTCCTGGGACCTTGTCAAGCGTTACGTCAGCCCCGATGGTTCCAGCCGCGCACATCTCACTCAGGGCAACCCCCGAGCCGCCATTTGAACAGTCGTGTACCGATCCCACGCGACCGGACCTGATGAGCTCGAGGATTGTCCTGTAGAGGATTCCGTCGCTCTCGGGATTGACCTTCGGGACGGCTCCTCCGCTCAGACCGAACCTACGGTTGAACTCCGACCCTCCCAGCTCGGAGTCGGTCCTTCCGACGGCTACGATCGACGTCTCCCCGGGGAAACCGAGAGTGGGGATGTGACTGGAGTCATCGACCAGACCCACGACCAGGGCTATGGGAGAAGCCTTGATCGCCCGTCCGGAACCGGCGTCCTCGTTGTAGAAACTCACCTTGCCTCCGACGACGGGGATCTCCAGGGCGGAGCAGTAATCGGCCATCCCCTTGATCGACTCCGAGAATGACCAGTAGACCTCCGGGTCTGAAGGGTCGCCGAATTGAAGGTGGTCGACCATGGCTATGGGCTCGGCTCCGACAGAGACGACGTTCCTGCACGCCTCTGCGAGGCACCCGGCAGCGCCGTTGTAAGGGTCCAGCGCGACTTGGGCGCTATTGCCGTCGCCCTTGATGGCTAGCAGGCGCCCGTTCGGGAGCCTCATCAGCGCGGCGTCCGCCTGGCCGGGTCTCAGGACCGTCCTCAACCCCACCTCGTGGTCGTACTGCCGGTAGACCCACTTCTTGCTCGCTATGTTGGGCGAAGCGAGCAAGGAGAGGAGCAGGCGAGACAACGACGCCAGCGGCAGGCGAGAGCCTCTAGTGCGTCCGGCCTTCGGACGCCGGCTGGGCCACGGTATCAGCGGGGCTTTGACCACGAACTCTGCCGGTAACCTGGCGACCACCTTGCCCTTCCATCGTATGGTGAGGTTGCCGTCACTGGTCACCCTGCCGATGACCGAGTGGGGCACCTCGTATTTGTCGAGGATGCTCAGGACCGGCTCGGACCCCCTCGGCGACAGCATTAGCAGCATGCGCTCTTGCGACTCGGAGGTCATTATCTCAGCGGGAGACATGTCGCCTTCCCGGGCCCTTACCCTCTCGAGTTCCACGTCGACCCCGGTCCCTCCGCTGGACGCGACCTCAGAGAGCGCCGTAGAGAGACCGCCTCCGCCGAGGTCCTTCATTCCCCGGATCATCCCGGTCGCCGCGGCTTCGAGCAGCGAATCTAGGAGGAGTTTCTTCATGAACGGGTCCGGCACCTGCACCGACGAGCGGTCCTCTTCGGCGCTCTCTGAGAGGTTCTTCGAAGCGAAGGTCGCCCCCTTGATGCCGTCCCGCCCGGTGCTCCCGCCCACGAGGACCAGGACATCCCCCGGGTTCTTTGCCTCCCCGAGGATCAGGGCGTCCGCCTTCCCGAGGCCGACGCAGGCTACGTCGACGAGGCAGTTCCTCTCGAAGCTCTCATCGAACTCGATATCGCCAGCGACGATTGGGACCCCCACGCAATTGTGAGTGATGATACCGCCTGAGGTGACATAGTTGTGGGTTCCTTCAACCTCAAAGTTGTAGACTCTGAAATCTCCTGCGATCTCGTCGATTTTTGAAATCTTCACAGTTGCAAAGTTTCCGTGTCTCTCACTACGGTAGTGTTCCATTGCTGGATCTGAATATTTGGCGAGCCTTCCTTCGGCCTTCAATATGATGTCTTTTGAGAACATGTCTTTGAGAGACTCGATTCCTGTCCTTCCATGGACAGTAAGCTCTTGGAAGGGGACCGTGCCTTTCACGTGGAACGTCGTCGCAGTGGATGGTACATATCCGAGAGATTGGAACAAAAGCAGCACTTGCTGGAATAATACAGGACTTGCACTCCCGAATCGAACACGGGCAGAAGAAGATTCGGACCTCGCGTCAAGGGACCCATCTCCCCTCACAATCCCTTTGAGGACTTCAAAACTGAGCTCGCGCGGAAGATGATAGTATTGATTAGGGATCTTCTTCGAATAGGAGTCCTTTCCCGCTCCCAGTACCTCGCGAAAAATCCAGCCAAAAATTTGAGAGGAGACTCTGATCTGAACGGCATTTGTTTTTGTCTGACGTCTCCCGTATCTAATCCCCAGTTTTTTCAGGATTGTGCAAAGGTCTTCGATGTACTCTAATTCATCCGTTCTGAATGTCCAAATAATCCTAGACGTCTTTCCCTTTGACATGACTCCTTTCTCGTCGTATCGGCACCCCTCAGCCAGATAGTAACCTGTAAGTCTGGCAAAATCGGAATCTATCTCGATTACCGCCGGTATCTTTGTTACCCTGCCGCGGCGTGGATAGAGGAGCAAATCTTTCCTGGCTATGGGAATTGAGGGAGCGGATTCAACCGCCAGGAAGGCTTTCAGTGGGAGGTAGTTGTAATTGAAGTAATGTGAGCGTTGGGACACGCTGACTCCGACTTTTCGCAAAAGGGGGTCAAGCCACGTTCTCCACTCCTTCAATCCACGACCCTTCAGGCTCACGGTTATTCCATCGAGATTCTTTCTGATGCTCAGCTCATCGATAATGTCAATGACTGCTACGCTCGCATGGTCCTTTGTGAAAGGAAAGTCAAGCGCTATTGGAACAGAATCGCCCGTCCTAAGCTCCTCAGCCTTGCGAGTCAGAACGACACCATCGTTCGCTACAAACATTGGGTGGTCAGGCGTCACCGAGATGGTTCGTCCTAAAGCAGTCTTTATGCGAAGTAGACGGCTGACCTTCGCCTCATACATCCTTGAGACTCGGCAGAATCGAGCTTCCTTCTTCTCGAAATCGAAAGAAAGAACACGCAAGTCAACATTGGGTCTGCTGATGGTCAGGTCCTTTCGGCCGAACTCGGGATCGAGTTTCTTCTCCTTCGCGAAATCATCGAACAAATTCTTGGCTTCCGCAACGTGAAAAACACTTGAATTCGTGAAGTAAACCTGGTCTTCCCCGGAGATGCAATTGCCATAATCCGCGATGCCTCTCACCACGTTGTTGAAAAGCCACCGGGAGTGCGGGCTCTTCTCGATGTCTCCGAAGCGGAGGATATCGACCAAGGCGATGGGACGCGTCCCCATCGAGAGTATGTCCCGGAGGACCCCACCTATGCCCGTCGAAGCACCGCCGTAAGGGTCCACAGCGGAGGGGTGGTTGTGGCTTTCGATGTGCAGGGTCACAGCGTAGCCGTCACCGACGTCGACGACGCCTGCGTCGTAACCCGGGCCCAGAAGGACCCTCTTGCCCTTTGTGGGGAAGAGGCGGAGCAGAGCCTTGGATGACTTGTAGCTGCTGTGCTCGGACCACTCGGCGTCGATGATGGACCATTCGACGTCGTTGGGTTCCCTCCCCAGCGTCTTCCGGACGACCGCTATTTCCCCTGACGTGAGGCCCAGTTGGAGGCTCTCGAGGCTCAGCTGGGCGCGCCCCGAGAAGCGACATGAAGACGAGCCTGCCGTCGGTCGAGGAATATGGGCTCAGGAGCGGGTCGCAGGCACGCTCTGGATGGGGCATGAGACCGACCACGTTCCCCTCTTTGTTCGATATCCCTGCGATGCCGTGAGAGGTGCCCGTTGGGTTTGAGTCCTCGGTCACCATGCCGAGCACGTTAGAATAGCGGAAGATGATACGGTGGTCGCGTCTGAGACGGTCCACCTCTTCGTCCGTGGCGTAGTAGCGACCCTCGCCGTGGGCGATGGGCATCCTGAGGACCTGGCCCACTCGGGCCGCCCTCGAGAACGGGGTATCCGCGTTCTCCACCTTTACGTTGGTCCAGTCGCAGACGAACTTGAGGCCGCTGTTGCGCAGGAGCGCGCCAGGGAGTAGCCCTGCTTCGACGAGGATTTGGAAGCCGTTGCAGATCCCGAGCACAGGTATCCCCGCCTCTGCCTTCTTCTTTACGGTGGCTATCGCAGGGCTCCGCGCGGCGATCGAACCGGCCCTGAGGCAGTCCCCGAAGGAGAACCCGCCGGGGAGAATGATAGCATCGAACTTGGCGAGCTCATCGCTCTCGTGCCAGACCAGCTTTGCGGTCATCTTTGGCGACCCGAGTTTCGAGATCGCTTCAACAGCATCGAGGTCGCAGTTGCTTCCCGGGAACCTGACGACGGCCACATTCAATCTGAGATTCGCCCCACT
This sequence comes from uncultured Nitrososphaerota archaeon, assembly GCA_963749225.1. Classification (GTDB taxonomy): domain Archaea; phylum Thermoproteota; class Nitrososphaeria; order Nitrososphaerales; family Gagatemarchaeaceae; genus Gagatemarchaeum. Next base: position 113,892 of record CAVVLY010000001.1, read on the forward strand.
TCTACTGTCAGAGAATGGGCCGCGGGGTTGAAGATCCTGAGTTCGTTGCACATCTTCTCGACGAGCTTCTTTGCCTTTTCTCCGTCGGCCGCCTCGACCTCGACCTTGAGGTACTTGCCGGCTCGGATGGACTTGACCGAGCGCTCGAAACCCGACTTGTTGACGAGGTCACGAAGTATGGTCTCGCCCTCCGGATCGCGGGCGCCCTTCTTGTTCGAGATGACGACATTGACCGAGAAAATGGCTTTTTTGGTCGTAGTTCATGATAATCTGCGTATCTATTTAAGTCGCTTTTGTCATGAACATGTTAATCGCGTGGCACGGGAGGCAAAAACAGAAGCAAAGGGAAACGGTCGAGGAAGGATGAGTCCATCGAGGCTTTCAACTAAAAGACTCCCCGGTCTGATTCAAGTTCGTCATCCAAGGCCTGAGCACCTATGGCGCGTCCTATGCATGAAATTGCGGGGATTTTTCTATGCTTTGGCCCATCCACATCGCCTCGCTTTTAATAACTCATGATTGATTGCCAATATTTATGTACTGAAACGTAGGCACATGCTCACGTGCCGGTGACGCATCCGAATGCGGCAGTCTGGAAGAAGGTTGTGGCACCACTATTCGTAGCCTTATTCTTGGTATCCTCCATCGCAGCCCCGGCTCTCGCGTCCCCTGATTCGAGTATTCAGTCCAAGAGTCATGGCACGACGGGTCAAAGCGTCTCCGGGCCACCGCAGACGACCGGCAGCAGCGATGCGCAGGTTGGAGTTGCCTCGGACCCTCTCGGGCCTCCGGGGTCTGTCGGGTCCTCCTCCCAGAACCAATCGCAGCCGCCGAGGCAGTATGACTCTCCGCCAGTCCCGGACACCAACCCAGGTTTGGCACAGGTCGCGTTGCCTTCCCTAGGGCCTACACTGTCCGGAGGATCTCGGGTGGTTTCTAACGTCTACGTCTCTAATTGGGGCTCTGGTACAGTCTCGGTCCTCGACGGGGCGTCTGGGGATCTGGTGAGCACGATAGATCTGGGGTCGGCGTCGCCAGCTGGGATAGCCTTCGACGCCTATGACGACGACATCTACGTCGCCGATGCGAACGCAGCCTCACCGAACACCCCTGGCTTGATAATCATCGACGGGACAACGAACACACCGACGAGTACCGTCCACCTGCCCGGCAATCTTGCCCCGATGTGGGCGGCCTACGACCCGTCGAACCTGCAGGTTTACACCACTGTATCGGGGGCGAACGAGGTATACGCCGTGGACAACAACAAGATGGTTATCGGACCGATCCCTGTTGGGCAAGATCCGGCCGGCGTCGCCTATGACGGGTCAAACGGCTACCTATACGTCTCCAACGAAGGCTCCGATTCAGTATCTGTCATCGACGGCGCGACGAACACGGTGATCGCGACGGTGCAGGTCGGGGACGGCCCGAGTGGCCTCGCCTACGACCCTGCCGATGGCGACATGTACGTCGCAAACTCACTCTCGTCATCGGTCTCGGTTATCAACAGCGCCACCAACACGGTGGCGGCCACCATCGTCGTGGGAGGGGCGAACGGCCCGTCTGCTTCCCAGACCTATCCCGACGCGGTCGCATACGATCTCGCGAACGCGGAAATGTACGTTGGGGCCGACAATGGGGGTTACAACCTCTTCGAGCTCGACAGCTTCGGGGGCGGCCTGGTGAATTCGTACTCGACAGGGATTGGCCACCAGACGATGGCGTACGACCCAGAGAGCCAGGAGATCCTGTTGCAGAACTCACTACTGCCAAATACGATTGAAGAGGTCGGCGCACTCTCGAATGAAGTCGTAGGGACATCGCCTGTGGAGGACCTTCCCTTCGGCATAACCGTGGCCACTACCGAGAACGCCGTCTCAGCCACTCCCTCCCCCAGTACGGTCACAATCTCCGCAAGCCCCAACACGATAATCGAGGGGAGCTCTCAGAACTCGAGCATCGTCGCGACGATTGACGATCAATTCGGGAACCCGATGGAGGGCGTGCGGGTCACCTTTGCCTCGACGGCCGGCTCGTTGTCCAGCGCGAGCGCCGTGACGGATGCCAATGGGGACGCGAGCGTGACACTGACGGCGGGCTCAGCGACGACCTCGGTGACGGCCGAACTAACGGCTACGCTTCCCAACGGGGATTCGGGGACCACCGGGGTGCTGCTTGAGAATGCGGCGAGCGTCAGCGGCTGTTCGAACGCGATCAACTGGCAAACGTGCCCCGACTTTTTCGTTGCGAGCCTAGGGTTCGACGAAGGCTTGGCGCTCTTTGTGCCGGCCGCCGCGTACGATTTCCTTGTCGACATCGGTGCGAGAGGGAAACCGCCGATTGACCTCAACAGCGTGTTGAACCTGCCGGACGTGGAGGTGTACGCAGTGCTCCAGGGAGGTGCGGGCGAAGCGGCCTACGACACCGCACTGACTCAATACCTTGGGATTACTCCCCCCATCGGCTACGACGCGCTGGGAACACTGTTGGTCAGCGTGCCTGCGGTTCAGATCATCAATGTCATGTTCGGCCAAGACCAGAGCGGCCCATTGACCATCAAGATACCAGACCTGGTCGCGGGCCTATTCGTCACCCCCAAATTGGAAACGACGTCCTCTGGATTCTTGAACCTAGCGTTCACGATCTCCCAGAACACCAACGGCGTAGGCTTCATCGCCGACTTGGCGAAGGTGCTCCTCGACAGCCTGGCGTCGTTCCTCAAGCCGGACCCTCAACCCCCGACTGACAACTTCAACGGCAACCTCAGCATATTCGGGGACGGCCTGAAGGCGCTAAACGACATCGGCTCGATTTCACTGTCGGTCATAACCACTGACCTCAGCACCATCGGACCCCTGAGCAGTTATGACATGATTGATACGGTCGCCCTCGAACATGCCATCAACAGCCTATCGGTCTACATCGGGATAGATACGAAGTTCATATCTCTGATCGAACTCGCAGGTCAGTTTGCCGAAAGCGTCGCGGCAGTTGTAGATATCCCTGTAATGGTTGTGGAGGGCGCGCGTCTCTTCCTGACCAGTTTCGACCTGACCGATGAAATCCTTCAGGTGCTAACTCCTTCGCTCGCCAACAACAATCTGTATCAGGCCTTCACGAATGCCATCACGTCCGTCACGACCTTAATCGACCCTAACGGCACCACCATCGTCCCCACATACACCGACGCTTCTGGCGCCATCGTCCTGGGGTACGACCCCACCTCGGGCACGATGACGTACGCCAGCCCTGTGGGGATTCTCTTTTCGTCGGACGGCGAGTACGTCGCCCTACTCAATGAGAATCAGGGCTACACGCTAACCTACACTCTCACGCTGAACGCCATCGGGGGCACTGCCGAGGTCCCCTACGACGATTGGATCCTCGGGCCCAACACGACCCAACCGGCTGTGGTGTACAACGGAATGGTACCGGGTGGGAGTTCCATTGCCATTCCCATAACGGTCAACCCGAACGGCGGCCCTGACTTCGCCCTCTACCTGTCGCCGATGATCCAGCTCCAGCAACAGGGCAGCGAATACACAATCACGGCGACGGCTCAGTTGTGGGACGGCTCATCGACGACGGCTAGCAGCGCCTACCTCGTGCTCGAGGGCACCCAGTACCCGATGTCCTCCGAGGATGGAGGAACGACCTTCACGGTGACGATCGACAGCGACCTGTTCAACGCCTCGACCCCGATGGACGTGTACATGGTCTCCTCAAGCTACCCCGGCGGGTTCGCCGTCGCCAACGCCGCCACGTTCACGGAATCGGGACTGCCATCGGGCACGCCGTGGAGTGTGACCCTGCAGGGCCAGACGCAGTCCGAGACATCCACTTCGATAGTCTTCGCCGCGCCCTCGGGCGATTCGACGTGGTCTGTCTCTCCTTCGATTGTGGCGGGCGGGATAACATACGTAGCGGAGGTCAGCTCTGGCACGCTCACGCTCCCCTCCATGTCCCCGGTGGGAATCACATACGTCCCGGAGGGTGCTTCGGTAGCTTGCGAGCCCTCTCCGCTGGCCGTGGGTTCGGGCACCACTTGCACCGCGAGCGTCAGAGGGAACAGTCCAAGCGGTTACGTCAGTTTCAAGAGCAGCGGCAAGGGGACCTTCTCTTCAACAGAGTGCGTGTTGAGCTCAGCCGAATGTTCTGTCAGCTACACTCCGACGGCGACCGGTGGCCAGACCATCACCGTGGCCTACGGAGGAGACTCGCACAACCCCAGCAGCTACGGGACGTTCAGTCTCGTGGTGGGGCCCGCAACGTCAGGGACCTCGGTCTCTTGCACCTCTTCGAACCCGTCGGTCGGGGCCAATGACCGATGCCAGGCGGTCGTGAAGGGTTTCATCCCGACCGGGACGGTCTCCTGGTCCAGTTCCGGGAAGGGGACCTTCTCGGCGCCCTCCTGCACCCTCGCGTCGACGGGGTCATGCTACGTGTACTACACACCGACATCTGGCGGGCCGGTCACTCTGACCGCTTCATACTCGGGTGACGCCAACAACCTGCAAAGCTCTGGGACAGCGTCTGTGACGGCGGAGCCCGCGCGCACCGTCACGAATGTAATCTGCTCGCCCTTTGCCGTCAGTGTGTTTGGCGAGGCAAAGTGCTCCGCAACGGTCTTCGGTATCAATCCGACAGGTACCATTACCTGGTCCTCCTCGGGCAGCGGAACCTTCTCCTCGAAATCCTGCATGCTCTCCGACTCTAGCTGCTCGGTGGATTACACTCCGTACGCCACGACCAAGACCAACATCACCGCCTCTTACTCAGGCGACGTCAGCAACCAGCCGAGTTCAGGTCAGTTCCAGTTGTTGATAGTCAAAGCCTACACGACGACCGCGGTGAGCTGTTCGCCTTCGCCTGACCCGGCCGGTTCTCCCGCTGTTTGTACCGCCGCCGTCACCGCGCCATACCAGGGTAGTGCCGAAGGGAACACCCCCACGGGTACAGTGCAGTGGTACGTCTTCGGCGGCGGCAGCCTGTCTCCCTCGTCCTGCGAGCTCTCGACCGGCGGCACCTGTTCTGTCAGCTTCATCCCGTCTTCGACTCCGTTTGCCGCGATACTAGCCTCATACTCTGGCGACGCCGCGGATTACCCGAGCTTCGGGCTGTTCTACCTCTCAGTCGCCAAGACGACGACGTCGACGGTCGTCACATGTTCACCCTCTCAAGTGACCCCCTACAAGAGCTCCACATGTACCGCGATGGTCACGGGCGATTCCCCGACCGGCTCCGTCTCCTGGTCCGCATCCGGGCCTGGCTCGTTTGTCCCCACCTACTGCTACCTCTCGACGTCAGGCTCCTGTTCTGTACAGTTCTCGCCCTCGGCAACTGGCGACATGACGATCACCGCGTCTTATTCTGGTAACAGCTTGAACGACGCAAGCCACGGCACTTACTCCCTGCAAGTTGTCAAGGCGTCCTCGACAACGACCGTCACCTGCTATCCCTCGGCGGTGACTGTCGCCTCGACTTCAACGTGCACGGCCAAGGTCATCGGCGCCGAGCCGACGGGCAAGGTCACCTGGTCAAGCACGGGAAGTGGGACGTTCTCGCCGGCCACGTGTACCCTCTCGAGCGGTTCCTGCTCGTCGAACTACACACCGTCCATTGCGGGGGCGCAGACCATTACGGGCTCCTACGCCGGAGACTCCAACAACCTCGGAGGCTCTGGGAAGTCCTCGTTGACGGTTCAAGCTAGGTCTTCGACCACTAGTGTCGAGTGCTCTCCGTCATCCGTGGCTTCGAGTTCGGCCACGAGGTGCAGCGCCACGGTATCCGGCTTGTCGCCGACCGGGACAATTATCTGGTCCGCATCAGGCAAGGGCACATTCTCGACAAAGTCCTGCAGCCTTTCTAGCGGAAACTGCGGCATTTCCTATACTCCGTCTTCCAGCGGTGGCCAGACGATCACCGGTTTGTCCTCTGGCGACGCTGCGAACAAGCCGAGTTCAGGTTCGACCACGATAAAGGTCACGAGCGGCAAGGCCTCGAGAAGCGTGCAAGCTGGACCATCGGACCCCAGCTACACGGTGACCTTCAGTGCGAACCCTGCGTCAGGAGGTACGGTGGCCCCTTACCCTGAGGGAGGTGATGGAGTCTATGATTCGCTCTTCACGCAGGAGGTCTCGGCCGACGTCTTTGTCGGATACGTCTTCCAGTCGTGGACAACGACCGGTTCCATAACGCTGGACTGCAATACATGCACGGTGACGGTAGCGGAGATCGGCGGTAGCGGGACGATAACTGCCAACTTCGCCCCGATAATAAGCGTCATCTCGCTCCCGGTGACTCTAACTCCGTCTCCCGCCGGGGCGGCCCCGATCGCATGGAGCCTCTCAGGGTGCAATGTTTCCCCGAACACAGTCATGGGCGACGGTACACAGCACACCATTCAGGCGTACTCGAACTGCTCGATTACGGTGGGCACCACCAACTCAGGTCCGACACAGTATGTCTTCTCGGGTGGAGCGACTTCCATGGACGTGCCGACCTGCGATTCTGGGACCTGCCCTGCCTTCCAGACGACCTACTACTATCAGTTGGAGCAGACCTTCTCGTATGCGGTCTATGACGATAGCACTCCGTCGACGGCGCCCGAGATAAGCGGGCTACAGTACGGGTCCCCCGCTTCGGTCCCCATAACAGAGACACCGACCGGCTACTGGTTCGACGCGACCGGGGATATCAACGCACAGGCGACGGTGACGGGCGCATTCGGGGAACAATGGGTGACCACGCAGACCCCCATCCCCGCCACGGTAATCGGAACCACGGTGATCCACTACACCCATCAGTTCCAGGTATCCTTCGCAACGAGCAGCCAAGAGGGCCTTGGTACAGGGGGTTCGTTCACTGTGAATGGCGCGCCGTCGCCGACCTCCCCAACCTGGTACGACGTCGACTCGTCCCTGGTACCTATGGCGACGGATGGCGCAGGGTTCACCTTCAACGGTTGGGAACAGGTGGCCCAGCTCCCGGTCACCTGCAACAACGGGGACTGTTCGTCGGCCTCGACCACTGTCGACGGGACCGGGACCCTCACCGCTGACTTCAATGCCATCCCGGTCACTCAGCCCGTCTCGGTCTCCTTGGTGTCCATCGGGTCGGTCCCGGCCATCGGCGCGAGCGGTTGCGGGGTGACTCCGACCTCGTTCTACGGCTCGGGCACGACCGACCTCACGGCCTACCCCGGTTGCAGCGTGACGCTCACCCTCCCGAGCGGGTACGAGTGGGTTGATTCGGGCTCCACCCAGGATCCAGTGGTGACCTGCACGACGGGGACCTGCCCGACCTTCAGCGACACCTACAAGGACCTCGAGACGCTGCCGAGCGCATGGACAGACGAGTCGGGGTCGTTCGGAGGGGGGAACGCGTATGAAACCTGCGTCGTCTCGAACGGTTACGTCTACTGTGTCAATATTGGCGGTGGGACCACGTTCGCCACGATAAGCTCAGGAGTGACCGGGCCCGTCACCGCCACCACTCAGTATCCCTTGGCGCTCGATGCTCCGCCCAGTTGCGTCACAGGCGGCGGGTACATCTATTGCACAGGAGGGCAGGTCGGAGCTGATTTCGGGCTCGAGCAGTCCTACTTCGCGCCCTCTCTCCCGCAGGAATAGGGGCATGGACGGAGACCACAAGCTACCCCATTGATGTCTCCCTCAATTGGTGCGGCGCATCGGGAGGTTACATCTTCTGCGTCGGAGGCGGGAACCTGGATGGCTTCCTCTCCAATACATACGTCGCACCGCTCTCGGCGAGCGGGATAGGTCCCTGGACCGCGGGGCCTTTTCTGCCGACCCCCGCGGAGCAGCTCGGGTGCGCCTTCGTCGGGGCTGACCTCTACTGCGTGGGAGGATACGGCGACCTCGGATTCTTCCCGCGCACCTACGAGGCGTCCGTGTCCGGCGGCACCCTCGGCTTCTGGACCTCCGTGGCTCCCTACCCGCTCAACATCTACGATGAAGACTGTGCCGACTGGCAGGGATATCTCGTGTGCATTGGTGGAAACAACTACTCGTTTGAGGACATCCAGGAGGTCTCCAGCGTATACTTCTACTCAGGCGGCCAGAACGGGGCATGGACACTCGACTCGGGGCAACCGTACCCAACTCCTGCTATCTTCTATCCCTCCGAGGCCTGCGTCACCGACTCCACGACGTATCTAACCTGTCCGGGGGTCTACGTGTCCAGCGTCGCTGCGACAACTGTCACCATACCGATGACCTTCACCCTGGGCGAAGCCGGGGCCCCCAGCACCAACATCCTGCTCTCGGGATGCCAGGCCACCCCCAGCTCGGTGCCAGGAGACGGCCTGGTCCATGACGTCACGGCCCTGCCCGGGTGCACGATCACCATCGGCTTGCCGCCCAGACGGGACGAACACGAGGTACAGGTTCTCAGGGTCGGCTGCCACGGAGAGTCTTACCACCTGCATGATCGGAAGTTGCGCCTCCGTGGTTCACCCGTACTACTACCAGCTTGAGAACACGTGGGAGATCGTGCCGGAAAATCCGACAACGTGGGACGCGGACTACACATCGGGCGCGTTCGGGACGCTCTCAGGCTCCCTCGCCTTCCTTTGCCCGATGAACCTGGTAAAAGGGGGCGGGTCGGTGTCATGTACCGCCTGGGAGGACTATGATACCGTCTCAAGCCTAGGGGTGTTTGGGACCCTCTGGACCCCAGTTACCCAGGCTCAGTTCCAGGATACCACCGCAGGGAACACCCATGTCATCGACTTCGAGATAGTCATCGTCACCCAGCCCCTCTCGATAAACCCGGTCTCGGGGACCCCGGTCCAGACGGTCCAGGCGAATGACTGCAAGGCCAGCCCCGAATCTTTCACGGGTTCCGGCACCACCGACATTGCCGCCGCGGGAGATTGCGCCGTCCTCCTCTATGTGCCCGACGGGTTCGCGTGGACGGCCACTGGTACGCAATACGAGTTCGTGTTCGTATGTCTACAGACGACCTGCAGCACCTTCACAGACACCTATTATCAGGTGCCGGTGACCCAGGCCATAGAGCTCAACGTTTCCCCGTACGGCGCGCCCACGGAGACCTTCACCCTAAGCGGCTGCTCGGTGTCCCCGAGTTCGGTGACGGGTGACGGCGGGGTCTATGTGGTGACCGCGACGCCGTCCTGTTCAATCACGATAACTGGTCCGAGCAGCGCGAACACAAGGGCGGTCTTCCGCTCTGGAAGCAACTCGATGACGTTCAGCACGTGCGCTTTGGGCGGATGCTCGGCGGAGGTCGCAACTTACTACTACCAGCTCCAGAACACGTTCCAGGTAACACCATCGGCCCCGACCATCTGGGACCAGGCCTACAGCGTCTCCGTTCCCGGGACGGCGCTTGGCATGCCTGCCACGCTGTGCTCGACGATGATCACGGCCGGCGGCGGGAGCGCGAGTTGCGCCGGGTGGGGCGACTACGGCGACCAGGCTTCACTCCCATACGGGTTCGGCAGCTACTACGCACAGGGGCCTGTCTCGTTCAACGAATACACCGGCGGTAACACGCTCAGCGTTGCCTACGACATCGAAGGCGCTATAGGACCCATCGTCCAGACCTGCGCCAACACAGTCATCGGAGCTCAGACTGTCTCCTGCACGCTCTCATCCTCGGTGACATCGGGGAATGCGATAGTCGTGGAGGCGATCGATGTCCCAACGCCCTCCATCGCAGACTCCTTCGGCGACCAGTTCACGGAGGTCGCCAGCGTGGGGCTCCCGGGCAGCGCGTATTCCATCTACTTCTTCTCCGCGACAGCCTCGACTAGCGGGAGCGACGCAATCTCCGTATCGGGTACCGGCAGCGACCCGTCACTCCTGGTCCACGAACTCTCGGGAGGCTTGACGTCTTTAGCCGCCTTCTCGACTGGAACTGGATCATCGAGCAACCCAGCGGTCGCTAGCTATTCTCCTCCGTCGGGTTCATACGTCATCGCGGGGGTCTTGATCCAGAATTCCCTCGGCGTCATCCCCGGGACGGTGGGAGCAGGACCCGGGTACACCTTGGTCGTCTCGGGCCCGGGCTACTCGGACGAGTCCGCCGCAGGCACGGGTTCGCCGACCGCCTCTCAGTTCCAGCTGAGCGGCTCTCTCGATTACGCCGAGGTTTCGGTCGCTTTCGCCCAGCCAGTTCGGTATGTCACCGAACCTCTTACCCTCACCATCAACGAGGGAGGAGTGCCGACAACGACGTTCTCCCTCAGCGGGTGCGGCGTTAGTCCCACATCCATAGCAGGAGATGGGACGGCCCACCCGGTTACCGCCGTCGCCTCCTGCCAGGTCACAATCACCGCTCCCGCGGCCTCTTCGAACAGCCAGTTCGTGTTCGGGCGGGGTTACGGTGCCTCCGAGTTCACTACGTGCGGCTCCGACCTATGCTCGGGGACCAGCATCTCCTACTACTATCAACTCCTGAACACCTATGGAGATCTCTCCGGAGTCACCGACAAGCTGGGATGGGGAGTACGATGTGGTCGTGAGCGGGACCGTAGGCGGCGCAAATAGCGGACTCGTCTGCTCTATCACTACAGAGATTGGAGACGGCACGGACGGGTGCATGGGATACAGCGACTATGGTACTACTGCGTACGTTCAGGATAGCATTGGACAATGGATCGCACAGGGACAGGACGCGTTCACGGACTTCACAGGAGGCAACGTTCATGTGGTCCCGTATGACCTGCAGGAGATGATTACGATCTCACTTTCGTTCGCCGTAGCTGATCAGGGTGCGCCGACGGGAGCACTCATCTCTCTCAGCGGATGTGACGTCTCTCCGACGACAATCGTTGGGGACGGGACGAGTTACAATGTGACCGCAGATCCAAATTGCGAAATCCAGGTACCCGCCGCCCCCCGCTGGAGCGACGACCAGAGTGAGGTTCTATGATGACAATCAAATGGGGACCTACGAGTATGTGATGACCTGCTCGTCGGGATATTGCGGAGCATTCCCGACGATATTCTACTACTACGAGCTAGGCAACACCTATGAGGCCGTAGCGGACTCTTTCTCACACTGGGATGGCAGCGTTATTCCCTTATTTGGGACCAGTGCCGGCGTCCAGCAGCAGTTCTGCTCGATAGTAACCAACGTAGGCGATAACTCGGACTCCAGCCTGTGTTGGGCAGACTACGACGCTATTGTGACATTCCAGGTCACCGTGGGAGCGTGGACAGCGCAGGGGGACACAGTCTTCCAAGACCTGTACGGAGGGAATATCGACGCGGTGACCTACCTCAACCCGAGCGCGGGTCAGTCGCACATAGTCCAATCCGGTGGTGACTACTGCGGCACGGAGGGTTCTGACACTAGCGGATGTTCTGTGAACCTGAACTATTACCCTGGGGTCGGGGACACCATCGTGGTCGAGGTGGTCTTGTTCAACGATACGACGACATCATTTGGACTCGGCGACGTCAGCGACCAGTATCTTGGCACCGGAGGTCCAATCTACGTATCTCTGGACGGGATGAACGGGGGCGCCGTCTCCGCCTGCGGTTCGAGCTGTTATGACACCGTGGGAGGCAACATTGCAATCTTCGATGTTGGATACATCCAGGTGAGCGACGAAGCGGTTCAATATGCACTCATTGAAGAGGGAATCGCCTTCAGCCTTGTGATCAACGCCCCAGGATACCAAGGTTGCAACTCATACAACCCTCCGGCTTGTGGCGTGGAGGGGTTTGGAGTCTTCTACTATGAGGTTCGAGGAATAGACACGGGTGATATCGCGATGGTCTATCCAGTTGCGGGCGGGTCCATTGGGTCCGACATCACAAGCCAAACGGACAACATCCCCGTGACCGACTTCGCCTCATTCTGGAGCATGTTGACAGTGTCCGACAGCGGTGCAGGGAACATCGTCGCGACCGGGCCAGGTTGGGAGAGCAGCAATGACGTTACCGCTTATGGCACGACCTCCGCGCTCACCCAGTGGTCTGTCAGCCAGGGAGGCGAATCCACGATGGGTGTGACCGGCACGGGATACCTCGACCCGGCCTCGGATTGGGCCGGTATCATGGTCGGGTTCGGCATCGGCCCGATAGTCCCTCAATTTCAGCCCGTACGTGCCCCTGCGGTCGTGAGCTCAGCTCAAACACTGTCAGGAGGCGCAGATCTCCGCTGGGCGCAAGGGACGAGCTACTTGCTCGCTACGGAACTCCGAACTGCCACCCAGCCCGAGACACACTCGCCGCCCACGGACAACCTGCAGACCCGCGAAGCGGACGGATAGGACCGTATCAGCTAATAACCCTAGAACGTCCGACGCCTAACATGGAAAAGGACCTCGTCCAGGTGAGGACCGCACTGCTCAGCGTTGCCGACAAGACCGGGATCGTCGATTTTGCGAGGGGGCTCAGGAGCTATGAGGTCACCCTTCTGGCAACGGGAGGCACCTATGCATCCCTGAGGGAGGCGGGGGTCGAGGTGCGGAGTCTCCAAGACGACATGAACCTGCCTCAGGCCCTTTCGGGCAGGGTGAAGACCCTTCACTCGCCCCTGTTCGGCGCCATCCTGGCGAAGAGGACTCCTGAGCACCTTGCGGAGCTCAAAGCGATGAAGGCCGACCCCATAGACATGGTGGTGGTGAACTTCTACCCCTTCGAGAAGGTCCTCGCGGACAAGGAGACCGACGACGAGAAGCTGATTGAGAACATCGACATAGGCGGCCCTTCGATGGTCAGGGCGTCCTCGAAGAACTTCGAGTATGTGACCGTCGTCCCCGCGGCCACGCTGTACCCGTCCGTCCTAGAGGAATTGAAGGTGCACGGAGGGAAGACGAGCCTAGCCTTGAGGAGGAAGCTGGCCTCAGAGGCTTTCTCCATAACCGCGGCATACGATTCCGCAATATACAACGGACTGTGGAGGCGCTTTGAGGGTTCGGCCAAGTTGCCCGACAAGTACCTCCTTTCAGCGTCCAAGTTCCAGGAAGCGAAGTACGGCGAGAACCCGGACCAGAGAGCGACGATCTACTCGGTGGACGGGTCCAGGAACATGACCGAGTGGAAGCAGCTGGCAGGAGATACGTTGTCTTTCAACAACTATCTGGATGTCGGGAGCGCCTACGACATACTAGAGGGCTTCGAGGACACGCCCGCGGCGGCGACCGTCAAGCACGGGAACATCAGCGGGTTCGCCTTCGCTCCTACGGCATCGGAATCATACGAGCTCACCCATGCTTGCGACCCCGAAGCGGACTTTGGAGGAACGGTGGTGCTGAACCGGGAGGTCGACTCTGACGCCGCGATGCTGATAGGGAAAAACGAGGGGGTCTCTGACTCTTCCGTCTACACCGAGATCGTCATAGCGCCCGGCTTCAGCCAGGAGGCGCTTACGCTCCTGAAGGCTAAGCAAAAGAAGAAGATCAGGATAATCCAGGGCACGGGGAGGTCGACCTACCCCTACGACCTCAAGTTGATCCAGGGAGCTGTGCTCCTGCAGGAAGCGGTCGACTACCGCAAGAAGCTGGACAGGTCGAAGCTAGAGTTCCCCACCAAGGCCAAGCCCGACGAGGCGACGCTCGCCAAATTGCTCGCCGCCTGGGAGGTGGTGAGGAGGGTGCCGTCCAACGGCATCGTCGTCGCCGAGGGCAAATACTCCGACGGGTACCTTTCCCACTTCTGGACGCTCGGGGTCGGGACCTTCAGAAAGCGCAACGGCGCCGTGAAGATCGCCCTCGACAACGCGGGCCTCAGGGCCAGAGGAGCGGTCTGCGCGTCCGACGGGTTCTTCCCATTCAGGGACAACATCGACCTGCTCGGAAGAGCGGGAGTGAAGGCGATCATCCAGCCGGGCGGGTCCTTGAACGACTCCGACACCGTGGAGGCGGCCGACGAGTTCGGCATCGCCATGGCGGTCACCCGAACCCGCGCTTTCAAGCACTGAGTGACCCTTTTTGTGGATGAGAGGGAGGAAAATGTGAAAGCAAGAATCGGGTTCGTCGGCGGAGGTCAGCTCGCGTTGATGACGGCCCAGGAGGCGGAGCGGATGAAGCGCGACTCGGGGGGAGACGTCGACATAGCCGTCAACATACTCGACCCCGAGAAGAACTGCCCTGCCCACGCGCTGGCATCGGAGCACGTTGTAGCCGGATTCAGCGACGCCCGTGGACTTGAGAGACTAGCGTCGGTCTCGGATATCATCAGCTACGAGATTGAACTGGGGGACGCAGGAGCGATCGCTAGCATAAGGGACAAGGGTGCCGTCGTCCTCCCTTCGCCAGAGACCCTTGGGAAGATACAAGACAAGTTCGTCCAGAAGCGCTTCCTCGCGTCCGCCGGTATCCCCGTCCCCCGTTGCGTTGCAGCGGAAACAATCGGAGAGCTGCAGGCTGCCGTCAGGGAACTCGGTCTGCCCTCGATGCTCAAGGCGAGGAGAGGCGGTTATGATGGCAGAGGGAACTACTTGCTAAGGGTCAAGGATGATGTCGAGAAGGGATATGCGAGACTCGGCGGGAAAGGCCTGGTCCTCGAAGAGTTCATCCCTTGGACCAAGGAGGTCTCGGTCATCGCTGCGCGGGACGAGGGGGGCAAGGTGAGCGCCTTTCCGGTGGGAGAGAACGTCCACCAGGAGGGCATCCTCAGGTTGACCGCGATACCCGCTCGGATGACTCCGGAGCTCTCGGCGAGGGCAGAGAGGGTCGCGGGTCAGGTCCTCGAAGCCTTCGGCGACGTCGGGGTATTCGGCGTGGAGATGTTCGCGAGGGGCAGCGAGATATTGGTGAACGAGGTAGCTCCGAGGGTACACAACACGGGGCACGGGACCCTCGAGAGGGACGCCTTCGCGACCTCCCAGTTCGAGCAGCACATACGCGCCGTGACCGGCATGCCCTTCGGGGAGACCACCCAGCGCCTGCCCGTGGTCATGCACAACATCCTTGGCGAGGACAACGGTTACAGTGGGCGCTACAAGTTCGAAGGGCTCCCCCAGGCCGAGGCTCTCGGGGCCCGGGTCCACCTCTACGGCAAGGACGAGGTGAGGCCGCGACGCAAAATGGGGCACCTTTCGGTCGTCGGGGAGAGGTTAAATGCCGAAGGGGAAGTGGACAGGCTAATTGAGCGAGCCGAACGGGCGAAGTCCATGGTCAGGATCGTCGGGGTCGAGTAGTTGACCAAGGAGAAGCCCGTCGTAGGGATCGTGTGCGGCTCGGTCTCCGACTTCCCGGCAATCGAGGAGACGATGAAGGTCCTGGACACGTTCGGCATCGGCTACTCCGTGGACGTAAAGTCGGCTCACAGGCTCCCCGACGACATGAGGCGGTATGCTCTGGAGGCGGAGAAGAAGGGTTACAGAGTGATAATAGCGGTCGCAGGAGGCGCGGTCGACCTCAGCGGCATGATAGCGGCCTACACGATCCTTCCCGTGATAGGCCTCCCCGTCAAGACCTCGGCGCTCAGCGGCCTCGACTCGCTCTACTCCATGGTCCAGATGCCCGAGGGGATACCGGTCGCCGTCGTGGGGATAGAGCGGGGCAAGAACGCCGGTCTCTTCGCAGCGGAGGTCCTCGCTGTTTCTGACAGGAGGGTCAGGTCGAAACTCGAGGCATACAGGGAAGAACTCGCGACGAAGACTAGGGAGGACGCAAGGAAGAACATCGGCAAGATGCGCTCGTCGCGCAAACACCCGGGCCTGAAGTAAACGTCACGCGCCGCGCGTTAATCTTTCAAGACGGCGCCGGCTCTTCTCGATGTCGGCGGCGCTGGCGATGTCCGCCCTGTAGCGCACCGCCCCCGAGACCTTGGCGGCGACCGACCTCGATGCCAACCTGGCATCATGAATGGTGTCCCCCACGCCGACCGCTGCAGCCGTGCGGGACCCGCCCATGACCGTCCTGTGACCGTCGACCCTCACATCCATGGGGAATAGGTGCGCGCGGCCTTTGAACCGGTCGGCCGCCTTCTCGGCGGGACGCAGGTCGACGGCTTTGGGGGACCGCGAATGGCTTGCCTCGGTCCCATAGGCGTCGGGCACCACGCAGGTCGTGACAGAGGCTTCCCTGCGGAACTCGATTCCCCTCAGCGTGCCCTCTACCATCCTCAGGCAGACCTCGACGTAGTCATCTTTCATGGTCGTCAGCAGGTTGACCTGTTCGGTGTTCCCTCCCCGACTGTTGCGTTCGAGAACCTTGAATCCGGACCCGGTGTGCATCGAGCGCGTCGTAGAGGACAATCCCCCGCAGGCCGGGCTGGGATCCTCTCCCCTTCCACTTCCTGAAAGCCCGCTCCTCCTCTGCCACCACGCGCTCCCACTCGAGAGGCCTCAAGAAGGGAAGATGCTCCTTTTCGGACCTGTAGCTGCCCATGCCACCGGTGAGCCTGCCTTCGTCCCCCTCCAGGGCCCGTTTGTAGTCCCGCGTCTGTGGCGCCGCGATGAAGTGCTTGCCGTCGCTGAACGCATGAAAGCTCGACTCCTCGCCTTCGACCCGTTCCTCCACTACGACCCTGCCCTTGGTCAGGACGTTCTGGAAGAAGCCGACCATCTCGGCCTTGGTCCTAAAGTCCCGCCCCCACACTCCGACCCCGGCCCCCCTCGCGGGCGCGTCCGGTTTTATCACGGGTTCGCCTAGTTCATCCGAGAAGCGGCGGAAGTCCGAGAGCGCTGCATCGTCGGAGGCATAGTCCTTCCTGTCGAAGACCTTGAAACGGGGGTTCGCATCTTTGAAGATCCGCGCGAAGAGGAGGCGCTGGTCGGCCTTGGACGCCTCCACGGCGTACTTCCGCGAGACGCAGACTGCGGGGATGCCGGTCTCCCTCTCCAGCACGTCTCGCCCACCGGCTGTGACGAAGTCCTCGGTGTCCGTCAGAGCGAAGGAGATGTTGTCCTTGTACTGGAGGGCGAATCGGACTATCTGGTCGAGGTCTAGGTCAGGGATGACTCGATGGACCTTGGCCTTTTTCAGGTTGAACGGGTTCATCTGCCTCTCGGCCACGTAGAACTCCGGAGCGTACCTCTCGCTACGTGACAGCGTGTCTATGATCGCTGCCGCGCTCAGCGACTTTGAGACGACGAGGACGCCGATGGGTTCCATTAGTACGTCTCGGTCTCGCCACCCTTCTGGGGTTTAAAGCGATGCTGTCATGAGCTGAGCGGGACTTCTTCCTCGAACTGGTCTTCCTCGGTGGAGCCCTTCATGGCGAGTGTCGAGGCGGCCCCGGCGCTGATCACGGTGGCGACGTCGTCGAAGTAGCTCGTCCCTACGAATGCCTGGTGCTTGACCGCGGTGTAGCCCTTGCGCTCGTCCTCGAACTCCTTGTGCTGGAGCCTCACGTAGGCGGGCATGCCCTCTGCCGCATAGCCCTTGGCGAGCTCGAACATGGAGTGGTTGAGGGTGTGGAACCCGGCCAGGGTGATGAACTGGAACTTGTATCCCATGGAGGCGAGCTGGTCGCGGAACGAGGCTATCGCCTGTGGGCTCAGGTTCTTCTCCCAGTTGAAGGAGGGGGAACAGTTGTAGGCGAGCAGCTTCCCGGGATGTGCCTTGTGCAGCTTGCGGGCAAACTCCTCTGCCTCTTCGATGTTGGGCGATGCGGTCTCGAACCAGAGCATGTCGGAGTACGGCGCGTAGGCGATGCCCCTGGCGATGGCCGACTCGAGGCCGTTCCTGACCTTGTAGAAGCCTTCGGTGGTCCGTTCTCCGGTCATGAAGACCTTGTCCCGGGGGTCGATGTCGCTGGTGATCATGTTCGCTGCCTCGGCGTCCGTACGTGCCATTATCAGCGTGGGGACACCCATCACGTCCGCGGCGAAGCGGGCAGCCGTCAGGGACCGGATGAACTGCGAGGTAGGCACAAGCACCTTCCCGCCGAGGTGCCCGCACTTTTTCTCCGATGAGAGCTGGTCCTCGTAGTGTATGCACGAGACGCCGCTCTCTATCATCGACTTTGTCAGCTCGAACACGTTGAGAGGTCCGCCGAACCCGGCCTCCCCGTCGGCGACGAGAGGCACGAACCAGTCCTTGTCGACATTGCCCTGGGCCCTTTCGATCTGGTCCGCACGCTGGAGGGCGTGGTTGATCCGCCGGACCAGATTGGGGACCGAGTCGTAGGGATAGAGGGACTGGTCAGGGTAGGTCTGGCCGGAGGTGTTCGAGTCGGCAGCGACCTGCCAGCCGCTCACGTAGATGGCCTTGAGCCCAGCCTGGACGGCTTCCACAGCCTGGTTGCCCGTCAGGGCCCCCAGCGCTGCGATGCAAGAGCGCGTGGTCTGCAGCCCCTTCCAGAGCTTCTCCGAGCCCAGGCGAGCGAGTGTGTGCTCGATGTGCACAGAGCCTCTGAGCCTCACGACGTCCTTGGCGGCGTAGGGACGCTTGACCCCGTCCCATCTATCCTGTCTCCATTCCTTCTCCAATGTTGCGATTTGGTCTGAGGACATTTTAATCACGATTCTTTCTCAAGGTCGAGGAGCTCGTCGTAGGCCGCGAGGGTCAGGAACTCCGGGAACTGCTCGGCAGAGACCATCTTCTGGAAGAGCTCGCCTGCGAGCTTCACCCTCTCCGCGCCCCTGGGGTCCTTGGCGTTCGCCGAGAGCCTCGCCACCTCTTCGGATATGAGCGGCCTCACCATCTCCAGCGTCGCCTTCTGCCCGTCGGAGAGCACCACACCGTTTCTCACCCACTGCCAGAGCTGAGCGCGGCATATCTCCGCGGTCGCCGCGTCTTCCATCAGGTTGTTTATGGGAACGCACCCCTTTCCACCCAGCCAAGACTCCATGTACTGGAGGCCGACGCTGATGTTCATCTTCACCCCGTTCAAGGTGACCTGACCCTCGGGCGCCTTCAGCAGGTCGTTGCGGGTGACGTTCACGTCTTCTCTCATGACGTCGAGCTGGTTGGGCTTGCCGGCCAGTCTCGCGTCGAAGACCTCCTTTGCGAGCAGGACGAGACCGGGGTGGGCGACCCAGGTGCCGTCGTGACCGAGCCTTGCCTCCCTCTCCTTGTCCGCCCTGACCTTCTGCATCGCGACGGCGTTGGCCTGTTCGTCCCCGCGGACGGGGATGTAGGCGGACATTCCACCCATGGCGTGGACGCCGTGCTTGTGGCAGGTCTTGATCAGGAGGTCGACATAGGCAGCGAGGAATGCCTTGTCCATGGTGACCTGGGACCGGTCCGGGAGCGTGTACTCGGGGTGCGCCCTGAGCTTCTTGATGTAGCTGAAGATGTAATCCCAACGGCCGCAGTTCAGGCCAGTGATGTGCCCCCGGAGCTGGTAGAGTATCCCTTCCAGCTCGAAGGACGCCGGGAGCGTCTCTATCAGCACTGTGGCCCTGACGGTGCCCTTCGGGAGCTGAAGCAGCTCCTCTGAACGGAAGAAGACGCGTTCCCAGAGCGCAGCCTCTTGGGCGCTCTCGGTCTTGGGAAGGTAGACGTAGGGGCCGCTACCCATCTTCAACAGGTTCTTGGCGTCGTGGAAGAAGAAGAGTCCGAAGTCGAAGAGGGAACCCGAGGCAGGTTCGCCGTCGATGGACACATGCTTCTCCAGCAGGTGCCATCCGCGGGGCCTGACGATCAATGTAGCGGTCTTGTCGTTGAGCGCGTAGGTCTTTCCCTCAGGTGAGACGAAGCGTATCGTGCGGTCGACCGCGTCCCTAAGGTTGATCTGTCCCTGTATCACCTCTTCCCAGGCGGGAGACTGCGAGTCCTCGAGGTCTGCCATGTACGACGCTCGCGCCCGAATTGAGCGCGTTGATGACCATCTTCCTGTCTCCAGCCGGGCCCGTTATCTCTACGCGCTCCTGTCCTTGAGGTCGGATGGAGCGGCAACAGCCTTCCAGGGTTGATCTCTGAGCTGGATTTCCTCCTTGGGAAAGTCCGGGAGTCCGCCCGAGTCGTAGCCCTTCTGCCTCTCCACTCTCTTTGCGAGGAGCTCTTTCCTCGTGGCTGAGAACTCGCGTTGCAGGGTCCGGACAAAGGAAAGGGCTTCAGGAGTGAGAATTTTGTCGAACTCGGGATTCATGCGCCCCGTTATCGTGATTCCCTCGACCGAGGCGCGGGACTGCATGGTTTTCTGAGAATGCAACTATGCTCCGGATATAAAAATGGTATGTATTTTGGCGTGCATTCACGCATTAACAATGTTATTTACATACATTACGTAAATTTTCGAAAGCCTAAAGTAAAGGCAGTCAGGGGCGAAGAGCGACTGGGATTTGGAGGTTCGTAAGCTTCAGACGACCGCGGCCGGGACGTTCATAGTGACCATACCGAAGGATTGGGTATCGCAGCTCGGGCTCGAGAAGGGCGGGCTGGTGTACCTCGAGCAGGAGGAGGGAGATATCGTCCTGAGCCCAGTGAACACGAGGCCCGTGCAACAGTCGCGGCCGTTGCGCATCGACAAGGTGGACGACGAGAGGATGCTCGAGCTGAGCATCACGGCATCATACATGCAGGGGCACGACATCACTGAGGTCATCTCCAAGGAGCGCATCCTTCCGGAGAGGAAGGGCTGGATCAGGGCACGCCGTCGATAACCTGGTCGGGGTGGAGATCGCCGAAGAGTACTCGGACAGGGTGGTGCTGCAGAACCTGGTCGACCCCCTGAAGTTCGACCTGGCGAAATCCATGGAGCGGTTCTCGGCGACGTCGCTAGCGGTGCTAGCAGACGCGGTGAGGGCCTTCGCGGAGGGGGACATCGTCCTCGCCCAGGACGCCTTCGAGAGAGGGCACCAGTCCACACGTTTCTACAGGCTCCTCATGAGGCTGTCCATACAGGTGGTGAGGAACAGGAGGTTGAGGGACGAGATGAACGGTTCCAACATCGACGACGCACTGATGAAGATAATGGCGATCAAGGAGCTCGGGAGGGTCGCCTACTACGCGATGCGAGTCGCCCAGCACGTCCTGGAGGTTGGGAAGAGGCCTGAGCCCGCTACCATCGCAGCGGTCACGGAGATGGCGACCATTACAGGGGAGATGCAACAGAGCGCCTTCGAGGCTTTCATGAAGAAGGACCTCACCCTCGCCAGCGGGGTGATCGCGCGCATGGACGAGGTCCGCAGACTCTATGACACCATAGGCCTCTCGTCACACAAAGGGGCGAGCCCGGAGTCGAACCTCGCGCTCGGGCCTCGTCGTCAGGGGAATCAGAGGCGTCGCTGGATACGCAGTCGCCCTAGCAGACGACGCCGTGCTCTCCGTGTTCGGGTAGATCGCTGTCCGTCAGTACCCGCTCTTCAGCAACCCCGCGTAGTCGAAGACCATCACGCCGTCGCTGTTGGCCAACGTGTACTGGAACTGCTGCTGGTAGTCAGACTTGCTCGTCGCTTCCACCGCCTCGACACCCGCCACTATGCCCGGATGGATGAACTGCTGATACTGGGTGCCGTAGGTCTCGAGGACCAACAGGTTCGGGCTTAGTGGAAGGGTCATGTCGTCGTCGTGATCGCCTTGGTCCCGCTATAGGCGGCGGAGAGGTCTGAATAGAATGATTCCTGCGAAGAGACCGTGAGGCTCGACATGTCGAGACTGATCCCGTCCTCCCCCAGAGCATAGATGGATGCGGGCATCTGCTGGGACGGGTCCGTGATGTACAGGCTGAAGAAGATCTTCAGGCCGCCGTCGTGAGCCTGGGCAACAAAAGAGGTGAGCTGTGACGGGGTGAAGAGCAGATTCCCCTCCCTGTAGACCTGGAAGAAGAGCGTGTTGAACCCCTGCGATGAAGCGAATGCCACGAGCGCGCCGAAGTTGCTCTGGTTCACGACCCCATTGCCCTGGTTGACGTAGAGGATTATCGGCTTGCTGGTCGGCGAGCTTGAGGTCGATGTGACCCCGCTGGGCGTCGTGGTGGTCGAGGCGCTCTGCGCAGTTCCGCCTCGAGGGACCAGAAGCACGAACCCTAGGATGACGACCGCGACGATCCCGACGGCGACCAACGCGTAGATGCGCCCACGTCCCGCCCCGGTCGGCCTAGCTTTGCGCCGGCGACGGACGCTCAGGCGAGGTCCTCTCCTCATTGGTTTGACCCCCTCGCCCGGAGCACGCGGAGTACGAGAATGGAGAAGAAGGTACTCGACGTCCGAAGCGAGGAGGAGTACGAGCAACGCCCCGGTCCTGTCGTGGGTGGCCACGTACTCGAGCGTGAACGCAAAGGACGGGATTACCATGATGAGCTCCCCGGAGCCCACCCCGGCGATGAACCGGACCGCGGTCCCCCGCCCCCAGTCTGCCAAGGTGTTGAGCACGGTGACCTCGACAACGCAGGCGGTGAAGACCGATGCGACCGCGGCTACGGGGATGAAGATCCCCCCTCCGAAGGTCGGGGGTTTGATGAACAGCAATATCGCGGATAGCGCGAGGGGGACGGGGAGGTACGTCAGGGTGGAGACCAGGACCTTCGACAACGTCCTGACAGACTCACTGATCGGGAGGGCGGTCCTCCTCTCGACGCCGAGGTCCTCGACCGTGACCAGCAGGAAGGCAGTGAATAGCGCGAACGAACCGCCCACCTGAGACCCGACGATGAGAGCCGAGACCCGGACGACCGAGGTCGCGGTCACTGGGATGACGACGGCCAGGATCTCGAAGAGCGGTAGGGCGAAGAGGAAACCCGTCGCGGGATTTCGCGAGGCTACCCTCAGGTCCTTCCGAACATAGGCGGAGAGCCTCCCTCGTATTCGGAAGAAGGTACCTGGTCCACACCTCTGGCCCATGCTGCCTGGGACCTCCTGGCGGGCTCGACCACGATGCGGTCGATTACCCGAGGGACACCCCAGGAGACCGCCGCCGCTGCGAATATGACCAGGCAGACGCCTTCGCCCGCCAAGACCAGGGAGAGGTCACCGATCCCGAAGCCCAGGAAGTTGGAGACGAGAAGGCCTGCCGAGAAGGGAAAAACCAGGGAGGCCGCGATGCCGAGAGGGGTGTCTGGATGGGTCAAGACGAGGTTCAGCGGTGGAGCCAGGGCCGAGATCACGCTGAAGAGAAAGACCGCGCTCATCACCCCGAGCCCCCACAGGGCGAAGAGCAAGGGCCTGAAGTATCCCCTGATCGACGCTAGCCCTTTGCCGCCTCGCGTCGAGGTGTTCTCCAGCCGATTCTGGAATAGGGCGATGAGCCTGATCGCTAGAGCGACCGCGAGCACCGAACTCGAGAGCGATACGACGAAGACCAGCGAAGCCGCAGCGAGGGACCCCGTGAAGTATGCGACCGTCGCGAACTCCGTCGCGAGGCTCAGGACGAGAATGTAGTCTAGGGTCCTCCACAGGGTCATGAGCGCCACCAGGGATCGCTCTCTCGGTTCGAGGGGGAGGGTGGCGAGTGGCCCGAAGGAACCGGACGTGACGAAGGTCGGGAGCACCTGGACCGAGTAGAGGACCAGGTAGCCGAACCCCAGGATGATGCTCAGCGCGGTGGTGACACTGAGCGAGATCGCCTCGATGGCGAGCTTGTAGATGACAAAGGGAAAGACGGCCCCGCCCATCGTGAAGAGCGCGAAGATGACCTTGTTCAGGGTGGCCCCCGTCAGCGCCTGGTTGACGGATTTCTTGGTCCCAGCATACTTGATCGGGAGACCGGTGCTCAGCAGTGGCCGGTAGACCAGCTCCGCGTACGAGAGCTTGCTCAGGGCCCACGCCTCGGAGCGGTTCACCTCGCCTCGCTCCTCAGTCTCTCCAGGGTCTCCGCGACGAAACGCTCCTCGTTCGTGAGCTTCAAGAAGACATCCTCCAGGGATGAGCCGCCGCTCGTCCCGCTGAGGGACCTGAGCTCTCCCATCGTCCCCTCCGCGAAGAGCCGGCCGTCGTTGATGATCCCGATCCGCGTGCAGACGCTCTCTGCAATCTCCATTATGTGGGTCGAAAATATCACCGCGCCCTGCCTCTCGATGTGGATTAACATCAGCTCCTTCAGTATCTTGCTGCTCTTCGCGTCCAACCCGTTGAGCGGCTCATCGAGTAGGAGGAGCGGGGGCCTGTGCATCAGCGCCGCGATGACCGCGACCTTCTGCTTGGTCCCAAGGGAGAGGGCGCCTATAGGCACGTCGTAGGAGGCGCCCTCCGCATCGAACGCCTGGGCGAGCGAGGAGGCGTACGACACGGCGTCTTGGTTGAGCTGCCTCGTGGAGGCCACGAACTCGAAGTACTCGTGCGGGGTCAGGGACTCGTACAGGATCGCGCTCTCGGCGACGTAGCCGATGCGCCTCTTCACCTCGACCCCCTGCGTCGCCGGGTCGAAGCCGACCACCCTTGCACTCCCGGAGGTCGGGACTTCCAATCCGCTCAGGATGCGCAGCGTCGTGGTCTTGCCTGCGCCGTTAGGTCCGAGGAGCCCATAGACCTCTCCCGGATTCACCCGGAGGTTGAGGCCGTCGAGGGCCCTGACCTGGCCGTACACCTTTACCAGGTCGCGGGCGTCGACCAGCGGGCTGGGCGTCAAAATCTGGCTACGCTGTGGCGACAGTCGCTCGATGGCGCTCGAATGGGAGTTGCGGAAAAATCTCCTCGATGGCTCTTGGGACCTTGTCCTCGAATACGTCTGCAGCATACCAACGGGAGCCGAACTCTATCATGCTCATGAGAATCGGCAGCGTGCTCTCGCCCTTTTCCGTTAGCCCCCAGCGGACCAGCTTCGGATGGTCCCGCGTCTCGACCTGCTCTATGATGCCGTCCGCCTCGAGCTCAGAGAGCCGCATCGAGAGGACGCGGGGCGTGAGGCCCGGGACCGACCTGAGCAGCTCGTTGAACCGGCCTATCTTCCGGAAGCCGATGTCGCGAAGAATCAGCAACGTCCATTTCCTCCCCAGGACTCCGAAGCTGGCCTTGATCGGGCAGTTCTTGAATTCCACAGCTGGAAGCAGGGGTTTGTCCAAATCGACCCGGAAATCTTTTCGACTCATCGCTATTTAATGATATACCAAGTATATCAGCGCCCCCACTTACTTCTAGGAGGAGGCACCGATTGAGTCCCTGCGGAGTGTCGCTTCCCGGCCGGAGTATTGTGGGAGGAAATCTCGTAATTTGCTATTCAAAAGGCTTTTACGGGTTCACCGGAGAAAATGTAGCGTATCTCCCATGGGACAACGCGCACGGACCGCGCTCTTGGCGCTGGGGTTACTCGTCGTCGCGAGCATCCTTGCGGGGGTGAGCGCGGAATCACCGCACCGGGAAGGCGGCCAGGCCACTGTAACGGAGACACCGGCACCCCTTCCCGCCAGAAGGGAAGCTGCTGGTGAGCGTGCAGGAGCTGCAGGAGACGATTGCTAATTCGGCGGGCCCCTTCCCAGTACCGGACGTGAACGTCACCCTATCCCTATATCCGTCCAATTCCATTCTGTACACGAAGCAGACTAACTCGAGTGGAGAGTTGGAGGTGGCCCTGCCGCAAGGCAACTACTCTGCGGCTCTCTCATATCCCGAGTTCCACGGTTCGTCGGCGTTCTCGGTCGAGCAGAACTACACCACCGACGTGAGCGCGACCGTGTCCAAACACACTTACCCGGCGGTATTCACAGACATCCAAGACCCAGATGCCTCCGGATTCCTGAACCC
Source organism: uncultured Nitrososphaerota archaeon (assembly GCA_963749225.1). Taxonomy (GTDB): domain Archaea; phylum Thermoproteota; class Nitrososphaeria; order Nitrososphaerales; family Gagatemarchaeaceae; genus Gagatemarchaeum. Next base: position 139,407 of record CAVVLY010000001.1, read on the forward strand.
CTGGTCGCCTGTCACCATGGCTGTCGCGACGGGTTCCGCGCCTTCTCTGAACGCTTCGCTCTTCCTAGAGGGGTCGTACGGGTCGGGCGCGAGCGTGACAACGGAGACGTTCACAACGGTCTATCCGCCACCGACCCCCCTGACGCTCGGGTCCAACTTTAGTGGCGTCCTCACCGTATCGGTCCCGGCCAGCCCGGTCGACAACCCCGTGAAGCTGGTCTCGGCCAACCCCGGAACGTATGATGGGACGGAGGTCGATTGGTTGACCCTGCAGCCGCAAGAGTTCTCGCAATGGTCGGGGTTCTCCTCGTTGGACCTGCTGACCTATACCGTCTCCCTAGAGGTGACCATCGTTGCAACTTGAGATAGCGCTGCTGGTCCTTGTCAACGTCGGAGCGTATGTCACGCTGGCCGCAGGGCTCGTCCAGGCGAGGCGCAGAGCGCGGGTCGACCCAGCGAGCCTCGACGAGGCGTTCCGCGAAATCGAGCTGGCGCTGGAGAAGCGATTTCCGGACCTTCCGGAGGGATTCACACTCAAGGAGGGTCTCTCCAGGGCCAGGACGACAGAGCCTGGTCTGCGCTGGGACGATATCGACGCGGCGCTCGGAGCATACGAGGCCCACCGTTACGGCGACTTGCCCGTCTCGCAAGCGCCGCAGCCAGAACTGAAGAGGCTCATCATCGAACTCGGGGGGTCGCGCTAGCGTGCCGACCTTGAAGGAGCGGGTCATCGCCGAGGTCTCGAAGGTCGTCGTCAGTAAGGAGAAGGAGACCGAACTGCTGCTGGTCTCGCTCCTCGCGAAGGGCCACGCCCTCCTCGAGGGGGTCCCCGGCGTCTCCAAGACCCTGCTTGCAAAGTCGTTCTCAGAGTGCCTGGGACTCGGTTTCAGGCGGGTCCAGTTCACACCGGACATGCTCCCGCTGGACATCGTCGGAGGTTTCATCTTCAACATGAAGGATCGGGAGTTCGAGTTCCGGAAGGGTCCGGTGTTCACGAATATCCTCCTTGCGGACGAGATCAACAGGTCTCCCCCGAAGGTGCAGAGCGCTCTCTTGGAGTCGATGCAAGAGCGACAGGTCACCATCGAAGGTCACACTGAACTCCTCCCGAGCCCGCACATGGTCATCGCGACCCAGAACTCGGTGGAGTTCCACGGGGTGTACCCGCTGCCCGAGGCACAGCTTGACAGGTTCATGTTCAGGATAACTATCGGGTACCCGTCGGAGGCGGACGAATCCACCGTGATCAGGAGGAACATGTCGGAGATGACCGGAAGCGGTGGGATAACCCCGGTCCTCTCGGCTGCTGAGCTCGATGCCGCGTTCGGCGCCGTCATGGCTGTGCGGCTATCGGACGAGGTGGTCGGCTACCTGGCGCGCCTCGCCACCGAGACGAGGACCGAGAAGAGAGTCGCGTACAGCGCGAGCCCGAGAGCCATCGTCCACCTCTCGCACGCGGCAAGGGCGAGGGCATTCCTGGCGGGCAGGGACTATGTCGTCCCAGACGACATAAAGGAGCTATGGGTCTATGTGATCGCGCACAGGCTCAGGCTCAATCAGCGGACATCCGTACTTGACGGTAAATCCACCGTAGAAGACCTGACCCGGGAAATCGCCGACAGGGTGAAGCCGCCACGCTAAGGCTCACCAAGAAGGGAAAAGATTTCATCGGTGCGGCGGTCGCAGCCATCCTCATCAGCGGGGTCGTCGGACCGCCGATCTCTGCGGCCTTTGCTTTCGCGCTCTCAGCGGTCGCCGCGTTGTCGTTGTTCCTCCTCTGGGCGAACGCGCAGAAGGTCAAGGGAAAAGCCATACCGGGGACCTTGAGGATCTTCAAGCACGAGAGCGCATCCGCCGAGGTCCGTCTCGATTCTGGGAACCTCGAGCTGGTTGAGGCCAGACACGGTGACGCTGAGGGATGTCGCGGGGTTCGACAGCGAGATCGTCCGGGTGGGCTCCAGGTCGTTCGAGATCAAGATCACGCCGCGCTTCGCGGGCGCCTTCGTAGTCACGGCCGCTTCGCTGGGAGCCCACGATGCCCTCGGTGCCTACGTCTCAGAGAGAGACGTTCCCCTGGAACTCAGGGTCGAGTGCCTGCCTCTGGCCCTCCTTACGCCGGACGAGCCGTTCCGACTTTCGCCAATCACGGTAGGGGAGAATCCTGTCGGCAGGAAGGGGACGGGCCAGGAGCTCTACGCGGTCGAAGAATACCACGCGAACGCGGATTCGAAGGACATACTCTGGAAGCGGGTCGCGAGGGCTGGCGACGATTCCATCCCGGTCAGGGTCAGAGAGACGAACCTTCGAACGCGTGTGACGATGGAGCTGCGGCTCCAATGGTCATCGGAGGTTGAGAGGACCAAACGCATGGACCTTGCACTCGAAGCTATCGCGCGCATCGGAAAGGTCCTCCTGTCGGCTGGGACGGAGCTCGAGGTCGTCTATCCGTCTCAGGGGTCAATGGGGAGCTCGAGAGCGAGGACCAGACGCGAGTTGGCCGAGCTACTCATCGAGGTCTCAGGTGCCTCCGCCTCCGACCACTCGGGACTTCAAGATATCCGAGATTGCGACCTGCTAGTGGCCAGCGTGGACACAATGACTACGCTCAGCGGCCGGCACACGACTCCTACCTTGGTCGTCTCAGACGGGGCAGAGAACCCTGATCTCCCGGTGGACGCGTTCGTATTCACGGGAGGAGAAGACCTCTCGGCCCTCACCTTACTGGTGCTCGACAGATGAGCTCGAGATCGCGCCTGGGTATGGGGTTGATACTGGCCACGCCCCTTGTCCTTCTCTACCTCTACTTCCTCTTGTGGCTCAACTCAAACAATGTTTTCACGAACCTCGACCTCGTCGCGCAGTTAATCCTCTACACGCAGATCGCCAGAGTGATCGTGGTGGTCGCAGTGAGGAAACTGCGGACCTCGTCTCCGGCCCTCTTCCTTGACGTGATGTGCCTCGAGATGTTCGTCTTCGCCGGCCTCATCGGACTGTATGTCTTCAAGGGAAGTCCGTGGATACTCAAAGAGGACCTGGAGATAGCGACGGTCTGGCCTGCTGTCCTCCTGTGCGTCGTCCCCTCGTATTGGATCTACAAGCTCGTATCGCTCACGAGGAACAACGGGAGGCTCGGCGCGGTAGTCCCCTGGTCCCTCGGGCTCTACGCCCTGCTCACGTTCGAGGTGGGAGCTACGAGCCATTCAACGATAACGGGCGGGTTCGCGCAGGTCTCCTCGTTCATGCTGACCGCGTTGCTCCACACCCTCTCCTTGGTGCAAACCCCTCAGGCGGAGGTCGCCGGAATCCCTCTCTATATCGCGCTGGTCGTGTACGCGTCCACAAAGGACGCCGGTAGCACCTCCTCAGAGCTCAACCCCGCTCTGCTCCTCGCACTCGTGGGAACCGTCCTGGCGATATCGCTGGGAGTCTACGCGGTCTTCATAGGGGTCAACGCGCTCATCGTCTTCAGCGTGCCGAGCTCCGTCGTCCTGACAGTGATTTGGTGGTTTACACGTGCACGCTAGGACGCTGCTCCTTCTCGCTCTTCTGTTGCTCGCCGCGACAGGCGCCACCCCGACGAGCGCCCAGACCACGCAGACCTCCGCGCTCGGCATGGGATATAGCCCTGGCACGGTCTCCCCGGTCTCAAACGGTATCCCGATCTTCACCGCCGGCGACCAGCTCTGGGTGGCATCGTACTCATCAGAAGTTCTGAGCGTAGAGGTAGTAAGCGCCAGCGGCGCGGTCGTGGCGACCCGTCTTCTCGAACCTCAATCCACGCAACTTCTGTACAATTTTTCATCGAGCGACCAAGGAGGTCAATGGGAGCTGAGACAAGGTATCTCGGGCTCGGCGATTCTTTTCACGGTCGTCTCAAACGAGGGGACGCCTCCCGACCTTACTGGGTACGACCTCGTCGGAGACGGTCAACTCGCGATGAACTTCACCCTCCCAGCGTCCGGCGCGTTCGACGTCAGCGCGTGCCTGGTCGGGGGCGAGGTCCCGAGCGTCGCCAACGCGTCGATCCCCGGCGGCCTCGGCACAGGTCAACTTCAGCTGGAGAGGCGGAGCGGTCAGGTCTTCGTCGAGCTGAACGGCACGATAGGGACCCCGTTTACCTTCTGGATAGAGCTCCATACCGACTACTCCTACGCTGCGCTGGGAAACTCCACCGTCGTCTCGAGCGATCTACTGGTGGCATCCACGGCACCGTTGAGTGTGAGTCCGACGTTCACGAATGGAACAGTGAACCTGCAGGACCAGATAGGCTCCAGGACGGGACGGTACGAGATGAGGGCCTACTTTGAGAGCGCACTGGGCCTCTCCGTCGACCAGATTCCTCTGCTGGTCCCAGACGACGCCGCGTGGGTGCCGCTCGCCGGGTGCTCGGACCAGCCATCCAACCTCGCGCCCGACTTTTCCGTCTCGGCTTCCCTCGCGCTCCCACCCTCCAGCTGGCCCCGGGAGATCTACATGATGTACGATCAGCAGGGGGTGGAGACGGTCTCGGTGCTGCCCTTGGATATCGAGCCCGCAAGGGTCGATGTGATGGCCTTTCCGTGGGGGAAGCCGCTCACCGACTCCTCGCTCGTGGTGAAGCCCGAGCCCGGACCCGCGGTCGAGGTCGAGACCTCGGGGTCGAGCACAATCTATCTCATCGCCGGCGAGTACCCGATCGGTCTGACCCTGCTCCTGGCCCCGGGAATAGGGGACCCGTTCATCGTCTCGAACCCGTTCTCGATAGACAAACTGAACGTGAGCAGCGGCGAGGTGGAAGTCAGGACAGAGGCCGGTGGGACTCCGGTCTCCGGCATCAACGTCACGATGGCCCTGGATGGGACCCGGGTAGCAGCCGTCCCGAGCGTTTCCGGGCTCGCGACGTTCTATCTTCCTCCTGGCAACTATTCGGTCTCGGCCGACCACGGGAACTCGACCGTCGTCGGGGGTGTGCGCGCCCAGAACGGGAGTCTTTCCTCCGTGACACTGGAGTTCGGTTCAACTCCTCCGGCGGGCTCCCAGCTCCTCGTGTACTCCCTCGCAGCGACCGCACTGATAGGGGTCACGTTGAGCGCTCTAGTCTGGGTCCGCGCGTACCGCAAGAGCTCCTGAAGGCGTGGGAAACGTTGTTCCGCGTGGTCAGTGTGAGACCGCCGCTGCGCCCCTCTCGCTCACCTGGGCGTTTGCGTCGAACCTCGCTAGGGCGAAGGGCTTGATGGTGTCAGGGGTCCTGCCCGTCGCTATCAGCTCCGCTATGTTGTGGCCCGAAGCTGGCCCCGACTTGAACCCGTAGGTGCCCCATCCTACGTCCAGGATGAAGTTCTTCACCTCGTCCACCCTGCCCATGATGGGGCTGTAGTCTGGCGTCATGTCGCACACCCCCGACCACTGCCTTAGGATCCTGAGGTTCTTCAGACCCGGGAAGAGCTCCACGGCGTGACCGGCGATCGCCTCCAGTGTCTGGAAGGTGGAGAATGGGCTGTAGGACGAGTAGGGGTCTATCTCCGACCCCATGACCAGCTCTCCCCTGTCCGTCTGGTAGACGTAGACATGGAGGTTGGCAGAGACGACGACCTTGCTCATGAACGGCTTAACCGGTTCTGTCACGCACGCCTGCAGCTGATGCGAGACCACGGGGATTTCCACGCCGACCATCTTCGTGATCGTCGAGCAGAAGCCGGATGTCGAGTTTACCACTACGTCCGCGCCGACGAAGCTCCCGTCGGAGGTTCGCACACCCTTCACGGCTCGGTCGCTTACGTCTATGCCGGTCACTGTGGTCCTGGGATGGATCTCAGCCCCCAGGGCCTCAGCTCCCTTGGCGTAGCCCCAGACCACCGCGTCGTGTCTGATGGCCCCTCCGGGGGGGTGGTAGAGGGCGGCCTTGATCGGGTAGCGGGTGTGCTGGCTCGTGTCGAGCGCAGGGACCATCCTCTTGATCTCATCCGGCCAGATGACCCAGCTGTTCACCCCGAGCGCCTTGTTGATCTCCGCCCTCTTCCAGACGCCGTTGACGGCGGAGTCCGTGTGGGCGAGGCTCATGTGCCCCATCTGGGTGAGGAGCATGTTGAAGTTCAACTCCTTCGAGAGCCCCTCGTACAGGTCCAGGCTCTCGCTGTAGAGGCGGATTCCTTCGGGTGTGGAGTAGTTGGCGCGCACGATCGCCGTGTTCCTCCCGCTGTTCCCTCCGCCGAGGTACGTCTTGTCCAGGAGCGCGATGTCCGTGATGCCGTAATTCTTGGCGAGATAGTACGCGGTCGAGAGCCCGTGGACACCGGCCCCGATGATCACGACATCGTAGTGGGACTTTAGCTTGTGATGAGGTTCCCACATCTTCCCCTTCCTGAAGAGTCCCAATACCATTAGCGATTCACACCTGCGGTTCGGCCGGCCGTCCTGTTGGCGGCGTCAGGGTGCAGGCGGTTATAGGCGGAGATACCCATGGGGAAGACTTCGGTCTCGTCGTCGCCCGCCTCCACGATGGAGTCCCACACGTACTCTGCGTACTCCCTCCCGAAGAATAGGTCGTAGGACGGGACCGCTTGGCCGTCGTACATGCCGTCCACGTGGACCAAGATTGCAAGGATATTCGCGAACCCAGCTTGGAGGCAACGGCCGCTCGGGAATGAGCGAGGGGAGACATCGACCTGGGTGAGCCTAGACAGAATCTCGAAGGCGTTGGGGCCGCTCAGGTTTATGCCCGCGTAGATCGAGGTCACGTTGGTGACGTAGGCCCTCTCCACCGGCCTGGTGCCAAGAGCCACGTCCATGGGATTCGGTCCGGGGGGAAGCGTCCCGGAAGAGACGAGCAGCGCCTGGTCCCCGGCCAGCCTACAGAGATAGAGAGGCGAGACGGCGGCCGCGAGCGCTGGGTCCGATAGGACGGGCCCCAAGAGGACGTCTCCGGGGGCACCCGGGATGCCTGGGCTCGAAGAAAACGAGCGCAAGAGCGAGTCCGTTCCGGCCCCCTTTACGTCCAGCTTCCCAAGAGGACTGATGTCGGCTATTGCGAGTGAGGTCATCGCCGCCTTGACCTCGTCTTCGGGACCCTTGGGGTAGTGGTCGGCGACCATCCACCCGTCCACCTTCACCAGCTCGGCCCTGAGCTCGAGGTGCTTGTGATGGAGAGGAGAGAGTTTCAGGGGAGTCGGACCGGTGACCATGCTACTCCTTCAACCTCCTGCCCTCTGGGTCGTAAAACGGAACGTAGGTGACCTTCGCGTTCAGCCTGCTTGTCCCCGACGCCACGACGAAGGTCCCTCCTTCGGCCGAGAGGTCTGACCTGACCAGGGCGAGCCCCACCGGTTTCCCGGCGGCGGGGCTGTATCTGCAGCTGGTGACCACTCCTATGAGAGTCGAGCCGTCCTGCGAGAACGCCTGGTCGCCGTCGTGGGGGACCACCTCACCCTCCACCGTGAACCCCACCAGCCTCCTCTGGGGGACCTCGTCCTTGGCGAAGGTCAGCGCAGCCTTGCCCACAAAGTCTTCCTTGTCGAGCTTGACCACCCAGGCCATGTTCGCCTCGTAGGGGGTCGAGAGCGCGTCGGTGTCCTGGCTCACTATCACGTGCATCTTCTCGAGCCTGAGAAGACGCTGTGTCTCTACCCCGAAGGGCGCGATGCCGAATGGCCTGCCCGCCTCCATGAGCCGGTCCCAGAAGTACTCGCCGTACTCTGCGGGGAAGTGGATCTCCCACCCCGTTTCACCAACGAAACCGATCCTGAGGAGGATGCACGGGACCCCGGCGACGAGCCCGCTCCCGGATGCCATGTACGGGAACTTGGGCGTGGAGAGGTCGATGTCGGTGAGCGTCCTCAGCAGGTCGCGGGCCCTGGGTCCGGCTACGTTGACGGCGGCCAAGCCCGAGGTGAGGTTCGTGACCTGGGCCTCCCACCTCTTCGCCACGGCCCACCAGGTGAGCCATTGCTCCACAAATTCGATGTTGCCGGTGCTGGTCGTGATGAAGTAGTGATCCTCGGCGAGCCGGGTCACCGTCCCATCATCCAGAATCGCCCCAGCGTCGTCACAGATGACGCCATATCTGCTCTTGCCGTCCTGCAGCTTCGACATGGTATGGGTGTATATGAAATCGAGGAGCTTCGGAGCGTCCCTGCCCTTCACGTCTAGTCGCCCGAGCGTCCCCAGGTCGATCACTCCCACCCTCTCTCTCACGGCGGAGTACTCCTCGAAGACAGAGGTGTAGACATGGGGCCGCTTCCATTCGCCCATGTCCATGATGGTCGCACCCGCCTCGAGGTGCTTGTAGTGCATCGCAGTCAGCTTGACTGGGTGTAGTCCGGGGCCCGCGAGGGCTCCCATAGGCACGGGGAGGTGTGGGGGCCGCGATACTGTCCTGCCCGTGTCGGCGATGGAGCGACCGGTCTCTCGGGCGCATATCCCGACCCCGGGAATGGAGCACATCTTGCCTTCGCACGGGCCCATTGTCAGCGTGCTGTAGCGCTTCAGCGTCTCGATGTCGCCAAATCCTTCTTCGATGGCCTGGACGAGCTCCTTCTCCTTGACATCCTCGCAGATGCAGGCGAAACCCTCCATTTCCGAGCTTCGGCGAACGGTTGCAACGCCGTTGGGTGATAAGCCGATGACCGGGCGCACCGGGAACGCGGCGAGCCTGTCTCGGTAGGTCTCCAGCGCCGCCCCGAGCGCCGACGAGAACTCGCCGAGCTTCGAAGCCGGAGCGCCAACTGCGGGTGACCCGAGGTGCGAGGCAGCTCTCAGACCTGCGACGTTGGCCTGAAGGAAGGTGCACCCGAAGTGGTGGACGCCGGTCACCTCCCCACAAGTCTGGAGCGAGTGAGGAGTCTCGGATGGGACGAACTCCCCCAGGAGCTCATCGTAGGAGATCTTGCAGCGGGCCTGGGCGAGAAGGGCCGCGTCCGGTTCGAAACCGTGGGCGATGCATACGGCGTCGCAATGGAACTTTTTCTCAGTCCCAGCGATGGGTTCGCCTATCTTGTTCAGCTCGACAGCTACCGCGCCGGTCACCTTGCTCCGCCCGGAAGCCTCCTTTATCGTGTGACCGAGTATTATGCGAACGCCGCGCTTTGTCAGATGCTCGTAGCCCGCTGCCTTCACATCCGCGATGGGCCTGGCATCAAGCACGGCGCAGATTCGGGTCCCCGCAGCGGCGAGGGCTTCTGCTAGCGCATACCCGCTGGCGTTGTTGGTGGCGACGAGCACCTCGCCCCCGGGCCTAACGCCGTAGAGCCCGAGCAGTCGCCGCGCGCCCCGTCCGAGAAAGACCCCGGGGAGGTCGTTGTTCTTGAACACGGTTAGGTACTCGCTTGTGCCGGTAGCAATGATGACCTGCTTCGCACGCAACTTTAGCAAGAGATTCCCCCGGACCGCACCCAGCTCGTTTGACTCGTACAGGCCGAAGACGCTCGTGGTGTCGAATACCGTTAGGTTCTGTTGGGTTCGGGCTAGCTTGTCGAGCCTCGATGCGACCTCGGTTCCCTTCATCCCGGCAAACTCCTCGGCTCCCTTGACCGTGCCCAGTTCGACCGTGTCACCGTCGAACCTTAGGTGCCCGCCCAGGGAGGGTTGGTCGTCCAAGAGAGCGACACTCGCCCCGGCGCGCGCGAGCCGCGAGCGCAGCAATCACACCGGCTGGTCCCCCTCCGACGACCGCGACGTCGAAGTGGAGGTAACACTTCTCGAACCTGTCCCCGTGTCCCCCCGCCGTGGACTCGGCGCGCCAACGCCGCAGCTCCTGTTTCACTGACCCACGGCCCGTCATCCTCCGAATCATCGGCTGGACGTTGGGCCACTCGACGGGGCGGTGAATGAATGTCTTGTAGTAGAAGCCTACTGGTAGGAACGGCTCTATGAGCTGGACCCCGGCGAAGAGGTCGAGATCGGTCGAGGGCCATCCGTTCTGTCGCTCGACCTTCATGCCCTCCCTCACGGGTTCGCAGCAGGCCCTGACGTTCGGAACGCCGTCCACGGTGACCATGCAGTTGGGGCATCTTCCGGAGACACAAAACAGGCCACGGGGGCGGTGAAAGAGGAAGCTCCTGCTGAAGGTCCTGACCCCGGACGCATAGAGTGCAGAAGCGACGGTGTCTCCTTCGTAGGCCGAAATCGTCTTCCCTTCCAGCTTCAGCATGAGAGGCTTGGAAGGGTCTATGGACTCTCCTGCACGCTCGTTCAGCCTCGACCCGGCTCTGGAAGTCGAGACCGGCTTACTTGCTGGCTCTGACTGCGTTGTCGGTTCCCTCTTGGTCTGTCCAGAAAGTCCTCAGGACCGAATTGTTGGTGGTGTCCCTCGTCGCCTGGAACCACCGCCTGCAGCCCATCCTGTGGTACCACCATTCGTTCTCTACCCCAGCCGTGTTCGACCTCCGGTAAACGTAATCCATCCAATCCTTCTTCGAGGCGCCAAACTGGGGCCTCGCGTGCACCTCGCCCCCGAACCTGAACTCGTACACATCCCTGTCTCCGCAGTTAGGACAGGTCAGGAGAAAACCCATCGGTTTCGGGCCTCGAACCCATAATTAATTAGGCTTTACGAGTCGTTTGGTCAGCGAAGAGAAAACAGGAAACAAAAGGACGGCTATCCCTCCAAGGATGGAGGGAGCCGCGTCGACCGTCTTTGGATGTGGCCTACGTCTTGCGCTTGCCGACTTCCCTGACTTTGTCTGCCCAGCCGATCTTGTCTAGCTTCGTCCTGAGCTCGTCCACTGATTTCTTGCTTATGTGGTACTGTGGAAGGACGGGTGCGCCCATGGGGTTGCCGAAGACCTCGAACATCGCGTGCGAGTCAGTCCCTTCGCCGGCCGTCGGGATGTTGAACTCTGGTACGGACGCGATGGCCTTCCTGTATGGGCCGAGAATCTCGTTGCGCTCCTTGTCGAACCTCTCATACTGCTTCGATTCGAGTAGGCTGGAGAAGTACAACTCGGTCTTGGGGTTGAGGTGCGCCATGAAGGAGGGGATGTATGCCTTTGCGCCCAGATAGTAGGCGACGGTGCTCTGGGAACTGTTGTCGATGATGGCCACCTTCTTGGAGTAGTTCTTGAGTATGTTCAGCAGGTTGCCAGGCTCGTTAGCGGTCCACTTGAGGGAGACGAAGTTGTCCAGCTCGATCAGCCTGTCGAGGAGGGGCGGGGTGATGTCGAAGTTCATCGAGGCCCACGGAGTGTTGTATGCGATGATTCCGCAGTCGGAACCGTTGTTGACTGCCTCGTAGTGCATGAAGACCTCGTCAGCGTAGGGAGCCTGGTAGTGCGGGGTGTTCATCTGGAGATAGTCGATCCCGATGTCCTGGGCCTCCTTCGCCCTTATCACCGCCTCCTTGGTGCAGCTGTCGAATATCCCCGTCACCGTGGGGACCTTCCCGTTCGCCGCGTCCACGAGCGCCTTCATGACAGAGCGCTGCTCGTCCCGGGTCAGGAAGTAGCCCGTGCCGAGACCTGCGGCAGCCATCACGACTGCTTTACCTTCACGCATTCCTTCGTCGATTACCCATGTGATATGATCCTTGAGTTTAGGGATGTCTATCTCGTACTTCCCCTTGGTCGGGGTCGGCATTGAGATAACAACACCCTTGATCCTCTCTTTTTTGGCCATAGGGCCCGCTTCCCTACCGAGTTTATAAACGTAGGAGAGCAGTTCGATTCTTGACGTTCAGTGCTTGGTCGCGGGCATCGCGACGTGGTACCTTTCTACGGCCTTTGATATGTCGCCCCAGATTTTGTCGTTGACGTAAATCCCGTCCTTGGCGCGCTTCCTCTCCTCTCTGTACTCCGGGTCCCCAGGAACCATGACCTCGGTGAAGCCCTCCTGGGGCGGGCTCGCCCTGAGTTTCTTGATGAGCTTGTCGATGTTCGCCTTGAATTCGCTCACCGGGACGAAGTCCTCTATGTTGATGGCCTCTGCGAAGACCCCGTTGGCGCCGACAAAATCGTCCGCGACGCCCCCGCCGCTGAGGGCCCCTCCCAGCGCTTCCACCATGAGGGCCAGGCCGTATCCCTTGTGTGCGCCGAAGGTCAGGATGCTTCCGCCCGCGTACAGCGCGGCAGGGTCGTCGGTCGGCTTGCCCTCCTTGTCGAGGAGCCAGTTCGGGGGGAGCTTCATCCCCTTCGACATCATCACGCGAATCTTCCCCTCGGAGGAGACAGAGGTGGCGTAGTCAGCGAACATCGGCTCGCCGCTGGTCCCGGTCGGTACGGCCCAGGTGAACGGACTGGTCCCCAGAGGGGCCGACTTGCCACCGTAGGGCGAGACCCCCGGCCCCGCGCCCTTTACCCAGACGATCCCGATCATGTTCTCCTTGGCGGCCATGACGGGATAGGCGCCTATCCTTCCGGTGTGCCCGCAGTTGTGGACCGTGACTCCGCCGATGCCGTGCTCCTTCGCCTTCTTCATCGCAAGCTCCATGGCCATCTTCGCGGCGACCTGACCGAACCCGAACTGGGCGTCTATGACCGCAGTGATCTTGCTCTCCTTGACAACCTTGGGAGAGGTCTTAGTCTTCATCCTGCCGTGCTCGATCTCGTCGATGTACTCGGGTATCCGGATGACACCGTGCGAGTCCACGCCGTATAGGTTGGCCTGGACCAGATGGTTGGCGACCGTCCGTGCCTCGTCGTCGGACGCTCCCGCGGCTTTGAGCGCATCTTCAGTAAACTTGGTCAGGACACTCGGGTCGATGGACGGCATCTTCCCGTGGGCGGGAGCCGAGAGTAGAAAATCCTTTCGAGCTACCGAGCGCTACTTTCCGATGAACTCTCTTGGATAGTCCGTCAGGACCTCGCAGCCGCCCTTCGTGACGACCACCGTCTCGCTGAAGCTCATCCCGTAGACCCCCACCTCCCTCAAGGTCTCGTTCAGATGGAAGACCATCCCGGGCTCGAGGGTCGTCTTGTGCGTAAGCGACACGAGCGGCCCGTCGCTCCCCCAAAACGGCGGGAAGCCGAGGCCGATACCGTACCCGAAATCTCCGTCCACCAGCGAGGGGCTGATTATCCTGGACCCCACGGCCCTGATCCCTCGTCTCTGGACCTTCCGGGCCACTTCATCGCATGCCAAGCCGGGCGCTATCGAGTCGATGGTCTCGTTGAGGACCGCGATGAGCGCCTCTGCGTTAATTGCCGCGTCCTTCGGTGCGGGCCCGACGTGGACGGTCCTCATGAGCGGCCCGTTGTATCTCTTGACGACAGCCCCGAGCTCCAGGAAGACGTTGTCCCTCTCCTTGATTGGGAAACCCATGAAGGTGGTGTGGGGGACGCCCGAACGGCGCCCGGTGGTGACGAACGGGGCGTAGCACATGTACTCGCTCCCGTTCTTCGTCATGACGCGGTACGCCTCAGCGGCTACGTCCAGGTCTTTCGCGCCCGGACGCACAGCGTCGATGGCCGCCTTCATGCCCATGCAGGTAATCTCCGCGGCCCGCCTCGTGTACTCCAGCTCCTTCCTCGACTTTACCCTCCTCAGCGTCCTGACGAGGTCTGAGGCTTCGACAAGCTCCGCGCCCTTTATGGAAGACAAGATCTTTCCGTATTTTTGCGGGGTCAGGACGAAGCCATCGCTCTCGATCCCGACCCTCCTGGCGCGAGGCGCGACCTTCTTCAGGGACCCCAGAGTCGTGGCGACCTGGTCTCCGCGGGAATAGTGGTATTCGGAGACGTCGGTCACCCAAGAGGTCAGGTCTATCCCTGGCCTCTCGAAGTTTGATGTGACCATGGACACATGGCCGCTGGGCGCGATTATCTGGCAGCGGTAGTAGGTCTCCTCCATGCTCTGGTAACCCGTCAGGTAGACGTGGCTCACCGGGTCGAAGAGCAGGAGCGCGGTCTAGCTTCCTGGTCTCCATCTCCTCCGTCACCCGCTTGAGTCTAGCGTCGTACTCAGAGGGCGAAAAAGGAAGTCCTTGCCATGGCGGGGTCTGTTGCATCCCGAACGCTGGGTGCGCGTCCGGTTATTAGGGTACACGCGATGGACGAGCAGATTGCCCAGATTCTTTCGGGCGGCCTCGACTAGGCGGGTACGGGTGTGCCATGTATGCCCTTCTGGAGCATCTCACGGTATTTCTCAGTGATCGCCTTGGTGATTGGTCCCGGTTCTCCGTTCCCCACGCGCCTGGAGTCGACCTCGGTGACAGGTATGATTCCTCCGGCCGTGCTGCAGAGGAAGACCTCGTCCGCTTGGTAGACGTCGTACTTGCCGAAGGTAGTGAACAGGACCTTGTGTCCGAGCCCCTGTCCGATCTCGGCCACTGCCATTCGCGTTATCCCCTCTAGAACGCCATGCGCCGGCGTCATGAGGACGCCGTCCTTGACTATCCAGATGTTCTCCGCACCTCCCTCGGACACGTAGCCGTCGAACCCATAGGATATCGCCTCGTCAGCTCCCGCCTCGATCGCCTCGAGGCGGATGAGCATGTTTGGAAGGTAGTTCAGACTCTTTATCCTCGGGTCCAGGCTGTCGGGGTGCGTCCTCTTTATCGTCGAAGAGATTATCTTCGCGCCCTTCTTGATCTTCTCCTCGGAGACCACCGAGACCGGGGGTACAGCGAATATGACCAGGGTTTGCTTGGTCACGTCGCCTCTGCCTAGCAGCGGCTTGGCGCCGACGCCCCGCGTCACTATGACCTTGACGTAGGCGTCCTTCAGCTTGTTCCTCCCGACCGTCTCCAGAATCAGCTTTGCCAGGTTTTCCCTGGGCTCTGGTACGTTGATCCTGACAGCCCTCGCGGACCTGTAGAGCCGGTCTAGGTGCGCATCAAGCATGAACACGTAGCCGTTGACGGCCACGAGCGTCTCGAATATTCCGTCGCCGAAGATGAAACCCTGGTCGAAAACCGAGATTTTCGCTTCCGACTTGGGGGTGAACGTCCCGTTGACATAGACAACCGGCTCCGCTTCTGAGCTCAAGCTGGGGCACGGGCGGCCGAATCGCTAGAAGAATCTTTCCTTGGTCGACCGGATTCCTCCCGGAGAGAATGGCCCGCCAGGAGGAGCCGGAGAAAAGAGCCTAATATCACCGGGCGCGGCTATGTTCGGTGGACACAGACGGGGCCCAAGCTATCGCCGAAGTCTGTCAGGAACTTCCTCATCGTCATGGGAGTCGACGCGCTCATCTCTGTCGCCATCGGGTTTGTTATTGGGGTCTGGCCCCCCACGATCTTTGCCGACATCTTGTTCGCTGAGGGGGCCCTGATTCTGGCTGCCGGAGGCTTCTGGGGCATCGTCTCGCTCTCCCCCTCGCTCATGAAGGTCAAGCGGTACTTCGGCGAGAGGTACGGAGACCAGCCAGCTCCAAACCAAGATCCCGACGACAAGGAGGCGGCCAGGAAGTCGTTGAAGGTCGACAGGGGTGCAGTTGAGTTGGTAGTTTATGGGATAATCCTGCTCATCCTTTCGTTCGTGGTCTCTATCGCGGTCATAATCTAGGCAGAATCACGGCTTCCTGCCCTTCTTCATATCCATGCGCACGCGCAGCAGCCCGATCCCATCGACCTCAGCCTCGATAATGTCGCCATCCTTGAGATTGAAGGGCTTGCGCTTGCTGCTCCCCGTGGCGAAGATATCTCCGGGGTAGATGGTCATGAGGTTGGAGGCGGTGTAGAGGATCTCTTCCATGGAGAAGAAACGGTCCCTCGTCGAGAAATCCTGCATCACCTCGCCGTTCACCTTGAGCGTGATCCTCGTGTTGTCGATGTCGATGAACTCCTTCGGCACGAAGCACGGCCCTATGGGCGAGAGGTCGTCCAGCCACTTGCCGTAGAGCGAGAACCAGCTCTTGTCGTTCCCCTGGTCAATCCTCCTCCCGTTGATGTTGGGGACCTCAGAGGCCATGTCAATGGTGACGGTGTACCCCAGTATGTGCTCGCTTGCCTCGTTCAAGTCGATCCACTTTGCGGTCTTCCCTGCCACAAGCCCGACCTCCGCCGAGCACCAGACCTTGTCCACGAACTCGGGAATCATTATCGTGCTCTCGTGACCCACGGCGCTCGAGGAGGGCCTTAGGTACATCGCCGGGAGCCACTTGGACCAGTCGGCGGGGAGGGCGAGACCGAACTCCTCCCAGAGGTTGTGCACCGGGTAGTTCCCGTCCAGCCAGAAGACCTTGCTCGGGTTCTCGACGGGGGGAAGTATTCGGACCTTCGTGACTTCGATGCGTTTCAGCTTGTTGGAGCCCCCCTTCACCTGCTCGTAGGCCTGCTTGACCATCATGTAGATGTGCGGGTCCACCAGCTCCGTGACGCGCGTTATCATGTGGGGATGCGACCTGTCGAGGCATGATTCCAAGTCGACGACCTCCATCCCCTCGAGGAATCCCAGCCTCGGCGCACCGCCCGTGGAGTAGCTTACGATTCGCATGCCCACCGAAATCTGAGACGTGGTATATAATCAAGGCAGGGGAAAGGTTCAGCCGGATGCGAATCGCGTGGACCTCAGCCTCCACGTGATCCACGCGCAGAGGCCGAACCCAGCCCCCATCACGAGGAACGTCACGTAGTAGGAGAGGTAGAACGAGATGTAGCCCGAAGCCAGGGCCCCGACAGTCGTGCTCAGGCCCGTGAAGGCGGTGTAGATCCCGAGCGAGTAGCCTTGGCTGTCTGAACCCACGGTATCAAAGATCATGGTGGTGGATGTCGTGTAGTATACGGCGGCGCAGACCCCCGATGCGATGCTGAAGAAGAGGACCGCCAGGAGGTAGAAGGGCATCCCGCTCAGGAAGTAGGCGACCACTCCTATCATCCCGAAAGCACAGCCCCTCAGAATCAGACTTGCGACCGAGTCGCGCACGAAGCTCTTCCTCTGCAAGCGTGAGCCGAAGTACCTGAAGAAGTAGACCTGCACTGCGATGTTCACCGTGGAGCCGGCGAAGATGAGCGAGTCCGAGACACCCTTGTAACGAAGCAGCGGGACGAATCCAGCCGAGTTGAGTCCCGTCGCGATGTAGAACACGAGTATCGAGGCATAGAGGACGCGGAGGTCGCCAGTGAAGTCAGATCGCAGGATTTTGAGGATGTTCCTCGGATAGCGCGGAACGGTGCTCCTGAGGAGATGGATGGGTTCCCTAACGATCCTCTGGAGCGTGGTCATCGAGTGCTTCAGCAGCGCCGTCCCTTCGAGGAGGAACGGCGGCTCGGAGATGAGCCTCAGTGCTACGAAGGTCGCGACGAGAGCGGCCGAGGAGAGCAGGACGACAAGGAACTTGAGGGGAAGGAAGCCGGTCCACACAGAGCTGGTCAAGAGGCCTAGGGTCTGCCCGAGTGCGGTGAGCCAGGAATATCTGGCATAGGACGACGACCACTTGCCCTTGGGTTGGGTCTCCATGATGAGGAGGTTTATGGGGGTGGAGGGCGCCGCATTGAGCACCCCGTAGGCGACATATAGGAGGATGACTTCGTAGGGATTCCTCGCCAGGACGAAGAGGAGAACGAGGAACGCCATGGCCCCGAAACTGCCGACGATTATCGGGCGCCGGCGCTTCAGCCGGTCGGAGACGCTCCCCCAGAGGATCGCCGATGGTATCGCCACCGCGCTGGAAAGGGCGGCTGCGAGGCCAACGAGGACCACCGACCCTCCGAGGTCGAGGATGTAGAGCGAGACGAGCGTGCCTATCGTCCCGGTGACGATGCTGTAGGGAACGAGGGAGTTCATCCATGAAAGGGACGCTCCCTGGGTGGGCTCGGTCGAAGTCGTGGGTTCGACCTGGCACTAAGCCATTACAAGAATCCTCGCCCGCGGAGGAGGCTCATCCCGAGCCGAGCGGGGTGGACCTGAGGCGGAGGATTATCAACGCAGTGAGAGCCATGCCCGCCCCGCTCAGGATGAAGGTCGTGTCGTAGCCCGCGTAGATCGTTATGTAACCGGAGAAGAGCGCCCCGAACGTCCCGCTCAGACCCGTGAGGGCAGTGTAGATGCCCAGGTCCGACCCCTGACCCGCGACGCCAAGAGTATCGTACACCATGGCCTGGGAGATTGTGTAGTACACCGGCGAAGAGATTGCCGAGCCGATCACAAAGAGGCCGGTCGCCACTATGAGAAAGGGGGTGCCAGACAGAAAGTAAGCCGCCACCCCAATCGAAGCGTATGCGACTGCCCGTGACGACAGGGCTATCACGGAATCCCGGACCCAGTTCTTCTTTTTCAACCTCAGACCGACGTACCTGAAGACCGGCGCTGTGACTGCGACGTTTATCGTCGAGCTCACGAAGATCAGGGAGTCCGGGACGCCCTTGGCCGCGAGCAGCGCCACGAAGACTGCAGTCAATCCGGTGGCAAAGTAGAAGACGAGAATCGAGCCGTAGAGGATCCTCAGGTAGCCGGAGAAGTCAGCCCTGAGGCTCCTGAAGAAGCCTCTGAGATGAAACGCCTGGGGGGTCCTCAGGAAGCCCGACGGCTGAGTCAGGAAGCGCTGAAGGATCGAAAGATAGTGCCGCCCCAGAGCCGTCCCTTCAAAGAGAAACGGGGGCTCGGAAATCAGTTTAGCGGCGATGACGGCGGCGAGAACGGAACATGCAGAAAGGAGCAACACGATGAAGCGGACCGGGAGGTACGCCGACCATATCGAAGAGGCGAGGAGGCCCAGCACCTGACCACCGGCGGCGAGAGCTTGATAGTTCGCGTAGGCGGTGGCCCATTGCGATTTCTCTTGAGTCTCGAGGATCAAGAGGTTGATCGGCGTTGAGGGAGCCGAATTTACGAAGGAGTAGACCGTGAATATGAGGAGGACCTCGTCCACTGTGCTGGCGAGCAGGAAGAGGGCGAAGAACCCTGCGAGGGCGGCGAAGGAGATGGCGATGATGGGCTTCCGGCGCTTGAGCCGGTCCGACACGGAGCCCCAGAATATCGACGCGGGAATCGTGATGGTGGTCGAGAGGGTGACGGAGAGGCCCACGTCGAGGACCGTCCCGCCCAGGTTCAGGATGTAGATCTGGACCAGAGTCCCGATCGTCCCCGAGACCAGGCTGTATGGCACGAGCGAGGCCATCCACGCGGCCTTGCCTCGTTGGGTTGGGGGTTGGGACAAGGACGCTGCTATGGCAGAAAAATCCGAATAAATAACGCTGCGCTAATTTCAGCGGGAATGGTCCATCTGCGCGGCGAACTCGTACATCGTCACTGCAGCTAGCTTCTCGCTCTGGAGCAGCTGTTCGATGGTGATGAACTCGTTCGGGACGTGCGCCAGGTCGTTGTAGCCAATGCCAGAGAAGACCATGGGGAGGTTGAGCTTAGACTGGAAGAGGTACACCGGCGCTCCACCCGGGTTCAGCGGGCCCGCCAACGGGTCGAATCCCAGCGCTTCAAGGGCGAGGAGGCAAGCCCTAGCAAGCGGCGAGGTCGGGCTCGTCTTCGCCGCTGGATACCCTTCGTGGCACTTTACCTTCACGTCCCCGAACCCATGCTTCAGCAGGTGCGCCTTCACCGCTGCCGACACCTTCTCGGGCTTCATGTCCGGGACAATCCTCACTTCGGCCTTTGCCTTGACCGAAGCCGGGACCGCACCGCGAATCCCGGGCCCGTTGTAGCCTGCCTGAATCCCGGAGATATTGATCGGGTTGGGCCTGAAGAAAATATCCTGGAGCATCTCCATCCCACTCAGGCCGCCTCTGATGTGGTCGAGGCCGAAGGCTTTCTTGACGCTCTCGACGTCCAGTGTCGGGAGCAATTTCTCCATGACCTCCATGTCCTCCTTGGAGGGGGGGACGATGTCGTCGTAGAAGCCTTCCACCAGCACCCGGTCGTCGGGGCCGCGCATGCTGTCGAGCGCCCAGACGAGGCGCCAGACGGGGTTGTCGACCCAGTTGCTCCACATACTGTGGACCTCCTTGGCTCCGCTCGCCACTTCGAACTCAAAATCGACCTGCCCCTTGGACCCTAGCCAGACGATCGGTTTGTAACGAGTCACCGGCGTCTGGGTCGTAGCGTGCATGTAGACGCAGTCGGCACCGGAGAGCTCATTCCTGAGGATGTCGAGTGCCTGCGGTAGGTGCCGGCTCTCCAGCTCCTCCTCGCCCTCTATGAGGAAGGTCAAGTTGACGGGGAGCGAATCCGCTTGTTTGATGGCCTTAACAGCATTGAGGAAAGCCATCAGCGGTCCCTTGGTGTTCACTGTCCCCCTCGCTATTATCTTCCGGTCGACAATCTCAGCTCCCCAGGGGTCGGTGGTCCAGGCCTCTCTGGGTTCGACGGGCATGACGTCGTACATGTTGTAGATCAGCATCCGGTTCTTCGCGCCCTCGGACTCGAGCCTGCCGTAGACGACCGGGTGCCCGTCTTTGAAGGTCAGGACCCTGACGTCGGTGGCTCCGAGTCCTCTGAGCATGCTCGCCGTGAGGTCCGCCGTCTCGGGTATGCCCTCGCCCGTGAGCGAGACGCTCGGTTGACGGAGGAAATCCTGGGTCGCCTTTACGTCTGCGGTCTCGTTCTCGTCTATCCGCGCTCAGCACCCTTTGGACAGAGTCCATTGACCGCTCGCTGGCTTCGCGGCGCCCCGGTAGAATAGTCTTCCCGGTTGATGGAGGTGTTAAATTGCGGGAGCGGGGGAGGCGGAGCGCAGATTCGCTTGGCTGACGACAAACAGGTTATCGGTTGGATGGACGTGACTCCTTCGGGTATGGCCGCAAAGGGAAAGTTCGCTAGGGGCACTCGCGTGGGGAACCTGGTCTTCCTTTCCGGCCAGACCGCGTTCGACATGGACGACAAGCTGATGGGCGTCGGCAGCCCGCGGGCCCAGGCGCGGAACGCTCTCGCCAACATCAAGAGTCTGCTCGCCGTCGCCGGCGCGAAGATGAGCGACGTCGTGAAGATCACCGTCTACGTCACTGACGTCTCCTATAGGCCCGAGGTGTACGACGAGATCTTCAAGGCTTTCAAGGGGAATGCTCCTAGCAGCACAGGGCTGGTCGTGAATGGCCTCGCGAGGAAGGAACTGCTCGTGGAGATAGACGCCATAGCGGCAATCGCGGACCCGCCCAAGAAAGCGGCCAAGAAGAAGCGCTGAGCGGCTCACCCGCGCGCGAGCGGAGTGGACCGGAGCTTCAAGATTATCAAGCCGCCGGCTGCGAAGAAAGCGCCTGCGATTATCAGGGCGACAAAGTAGCCGGAATAGAAGCTGACGTAGCCCGCTGAGAACTCGCCCACGACGATGCACACGCTCGTGATCGCGCTGTATATTCCCAGCGACGCGCCACGTCCGCCCGCCCCCAGGGACTCGTAGACCATCCCGGTCGTTATCGTGTATAGCGGGCTAGCGACGAGTCCGGTGGCCACGGACGTCAGGACCAGGACCGCCACGTAGAACGCCCAACCGGTCAGGAGGTATGCAGCGGGAGCCAACGCCGCGTAGGTCACCGCCCTGATTACCATGCACAGGCTCGCGTTTCGCACGAAGCTCTCCCTCTTGAGGCGGCCCCCGAAATACCAGAAAGACGCTCCCATGACGATGAGGTTTACCGTCGAGACCCCGAAAATCTCCGAATCCGAGATGCCGTGCGCACGCATGAAGGGCACGAAGACGACCAAGGTTATGCCGGTGCCGACGTAGAAGACCAGCAGAGACGAATAGAGTACGCCAACATGCCCTGTGAAGTCGGCCCGCAGAATCTTCAGGGTTCCGCCGAGGCCCGCCGCCGAGAACCCCCTCCCGGTCGGAGGAGTGCCTTGCGTACCTTGGGGGGAAGCGCCTGGAGGAGGTGCGGGTTCAAGGATGAGCTTGGCGGCGAGGGCTGTGGCGACGAAGGAGCATGTCGAGAGCAGTATCACCAGGAAGACGAGAGGAACGAACACGACCAGGATGGAGCTGGTAAGCAGCCCGAGGGTGTTCCCCACCGTCGCGAGGAGCTGGTACCTCGCATAGGAGGAAGCCCACCTCGCCCTGGCGCTCGTTCCGAGAATCAAGAGGTTGATGGGGGTCGTCGGCGCCGAACTGACGAAACTGTAGAGTGCGTACACAAGGGCCACCCCAAGGACGCTGCGCGTGACCAGAAAGAGCAACACGAGCGCCGCGGTTGCAGCGAAGCTGACGACGATCAGGGGCCGTCGCTTGACCCGGTCGGAGATAGCACCCCAGAAGAGAACAGAAGGGATCGAGACCGCGGTCCCAAGGGTGGTCGTAAGACCCACGTCTATGACGGTCCCACCGAGCTCTAGGATGTAGAGCTGGACCAGGGTCGCCACCGTCCCCGTGACCATCGCGTATGGGACGAGTGAAGTCATCCACCTGCTCTTCGGTTCGGGTTCGGCGATGCTCGACGGGCTCCCCAGCGGTTCTGCTCCGTGGGGACAACTTAAAGACTGCAAAGAGCGTCCGCTATTGGATGCTCGACCTCGTGATCAGAGACGGGAAACTCGTCGACGGCCTTGGTGGGAAGGCGGTCAGGGGCGACCTTGGGGTTCGAGACGGCAAGGTCGTGGAGATGGGGAGGGTGCGGAGTTCGGCCGAGGTCACCATCGACGCGACGGACCGCATCGTCTGTCCCGGATTCATCGACCTCCACAGTCACACCGATTTCACGGTGGTGGTCAATCCGAGGGCGGAGAGCATGGTCCGCCAGGGCGTGACGACTGCGGTGATAGGGAACTGCGGTCACTCACCCTATCCGGTGGTGGAGGCCCGCAGGAAGGAGCTCGAGGAGGTGATATTCGGCTTCGTCCCCTCGGTGCCAATCACCTGGACAGACCTGAAGGGTTACCTCGACAGAGTGCGCAAGCAGGGAGTTGCGATGAACATCGCTTCTCTCGTCGGCCTCAGCAGCGTACGTACGGCGGTGATCGGGCTGCAGAAGAGGGAGGCGGGAGAACGAGAGCTGAGGGCGATGAGGAAACTTGTGGGCCAGGCGATTGCCCAGGGAGCGTTCGGGGTCTCAACGGGACTGGAGTATCTCCCGGGAATGTACGCGTCCACCGACGAGATCGTCGAGCTCTGCCAGGAGGCGGGGAAGTCCGAGGGAGCTTTCCATGCCACACACCTAAGGAACAGGGCAGAGGGGTTCCTCGACTCGACACGCGAGGCGATAGAGATCTGCGAGAGGTCCGGCGTGGCGACCCAAATCTCCCACCACGTCCCCCGGTTCCCCAGCGAGGACAAGGGGAAGGAGGGCCTGGCTTTGATCGACAAGGCGAGGAAGCGAGGGCTGGACATCACGTGCGACACCTTCCCGCTGGCACAGCAGAAATTCCTGAGACAGTACGCATGGGGTTCGACAACTCTCTCGAGTCTCCTGCCGACGTGGGCTTTCGAGGGCGGGGCGAACCGGTTGCGCAAGCGCCTGAAGGACCCTAAGGAGAGGGCTAAGCTCAGAAACTCGGACAGGACCCAGGCGAGGCTCGCCATGGCGGGGCGGTGGGATAGGGTGATGCTCGAATATGCGGAAAAAAGCCCTACATGGGTGGGGAAAACGTTCGCTGAGATTTCAAAGGATGAGGGGATCGACCCCTGGGATGCCGTCTTCGATGTCCTGCTCCGAGAGAAGAGGTTCTACATACCGATGATGGCGTCAGCCGCTTACAGCATGGAGAGCGGGGAATCAGTGCTCTCCTACCCCAACTCGTCCGTGATCTCGGACGGGCTCGCCCTCGCTCCTTACGGTGCTCTCTCCGACCTCAAGTTTCAGGCGATCCAGAGCTACGGCTACATTCCCCTGCTCTTCCAAAAATACGTGAGGGAGGAGGCTTTGTTGACCCTTGAGGACGCCGTGAGGAAGTGTACCTCTCTGCCCGCGAAGCGTCTTGGGATTGGTGACAGGGGGGTCCTCAGGGAGGGAGCTTGGGCCGACGTTGTTGTCTTCGACCAGAACAAGATAACGTGCACGGCGACCTTCAAGGAGCCGAGGCGGTTTCCCAGAGGGATAGACTACGTCTTCGTCAACGGCGAGGCAGTCGTGACCCGAGGGAGACAGGGAGACGCTCTTCCGGGCAGGACGCTTCTTGCGCGAGCGGCTTGATGGGAAAGTGTTATGCGGCCAGACGTGCGCGAAGTCTCGTGACCATGTCTTGGGTCATTGAAGCCAGGTCGTAGCTGGGCTTCCATCCCCAGTCTCTTCTGGCTTCCCTGTCGTCGAGAGACTTGGGCCAGGAATCCGCTATCTTCTGCCGGAAGTCAGGCATGTAGTCGCACTCGAAGGCTGGGATGACTCTCTGTATCTCCTTCACCAGCTCGGCAGGGGAGAAGCTCATGCCGGCCAGATTGTAGCCCGTGCGCGTCTTGACCCCGGCAGCCGGCGCGGCCATGATGTCCATGGAGGCCTTTATGCAATCGGGCATGTACATCATGGGAAGCGTTGAATCCTTGCTCAGGAAACAGGTGTACCTCCCCTTCCTTATCGCGTCGTAGAAGATCTCAACGGCGTAGTCAGTGGTTCCGCCTCCCGGGAGGGCTTCGCTGCTTACGATGCCCGGGTATCGCAGGCACCGGACGTCCAGACCGTAACGGCGGTGATAGTAATCGCAAAGCAGCTCTCCTGCCACCTTTGTGACCCCATACATCGTGGTCGGCAGCAGCGGCGCTATCTGGGGAGTGTTCACCTGGGGAACGCCCTCGCCAAAGACAGCCATGGAGCTGGGCCAGAAGACCTTCATGTCTTGGTGCTCTCGGGCAATCTCCAGAACGTTGTGGTGTCCCTCTACATTGACCCTCCACGCTCCTCCGGGGTCCTTCTCACCCGTAGCCGAGAGCAGGGCGGCCAACTGATATATCGTGCCAACGTCATATTTTTCGATGGTCTCGGCGACGTGGGACCGACTCCTGACGTCGAGATGTTCGAAGGGACCTTCCTTCAGGGCCTTGGTGGGCTTGTCGATGTACCATCCCGCGACCACGTTGTCCCTCCCATGGTGCTTCCTGAGCGCGATGGTCAGCTCGGAACCTATCTGCCCCGTGGCACCTATGACGAGTACCCTGCTGCTTCTCTTCGGCAAACTCTGGGCAAACCTTTCGACGGTGATGGGTTAAACGTTTCAGGGGGGTGAGTCGATTTCGCGCCATCCCTCAAGCCAAGGTCTTGCGCAGGGTTTCCATTGCGACGTTGGCGCCCGTGGCCACCAGGACGACCCTTCTCCCCTTAAGAGAGGACTTTCTCTTCAGCGCTCCGGCCAGTGGCGAAGCTCCGGCGCCCTCGACCAGGGTGCGGGTCTTCTCGATGAACAGCCTCATCGCCCTCGTTATTTCGTCGTCGGTCAGAAGAAGGAAATCGTCCAACTGCTCCGTCAGGATTCGTTGCGTGAGCTCGTAGCCTGTACCCGTCGCCAGCCCCTCGTGGGTCGTCTGGTCTGGCCTCTCAACAATCGTCCCTCTCTTCCAGGAGGAGAAGACGGCCTGCGACCGGGCCGATTGCACGCCCACGACCTTCACGGTCGGGCTCATACCCTTGGCTGACACGCAGATTCCCGCCGCGAGGGCGCCTCCGCCAATTGGCACGATTATCTCGTCGACCGAAGGAAGTTCCTCAACAATCTCGAGGCCGATGGTCCCCGCTCCAGCCACGAGGTTCGGTTCGTTCACAGAGTGGATGTAGTGATAGCCCTTCTCGCGGGCGAGAGCTTCGGCGTGGATACGCGCCTCGTCGAAGTTCCTGCCGTGTAGGATTAGATTGGCGCCGAGCAGCCTTGTGGACTCGGCCTTCAAGGGGTTCGGGTTCTCGGGCATCACCACGACGCAGCGGACACCCAAAAGACCTGAAGCGTAGGCAGCGGCTTGGGCGTCGTTTCCCGTCGAGGCGACGATGACCCCCCTCTTCCTCTCCGTATCGCTCAGGTTCGAGATGACGTTGAGCTGGCCCCTCACCTTGAACGAACCGGTCGGCTCGAAGTTCTCGTGCTTCACATAGACCTCGGCCGAGAGCAGCTTGTCGAGAGAGGGATAGTGGCGGAGCGGGGTGCGGGTGAGGTAGCGGGAGACCTCCCGCTCAGCCCTGATGACGTCTAGAAGAGAGGGCTTTGATGGATGCTTGTGGGTTCGAGAGCGGGCCAACGGTTCGCTTTTCAGCGTCCCAGGAGCCTTCTCGCCGCTCGTCCGTTCTTCTTCATCCACGTATGCACGATGCCGAGGTCGGTCCCGATGCTGAAGTCCGTCACGCCCAGCTTCTGGTACTCCGCCATCTGCTTGTCTATGGTATCCCCGCTGATCTCGATGCGCGGGTGCTTGTCGTACTTTAGTGCGGTCTTGATTATCTTCCTGTCTGCCTCGACGACCTTTGGATGTTTGAACTGCCCGTGGACGCCTACGGTCATGGCGTAGTCGCAGGGCCCGTACTGGATCATGTCCACTCCGTCCATGTTGCACACGTCCTCGATCTTGTCTACCAATGACTTCTTCTCGAGCATAATCGCGACGACGATGTCATCGCAGTACTTGACGAACTGCTTGTCCGCGCCGTATTCAAGCGTCATCCTGTAGCCTCCTATCCGTCCTTCGGAACACCCCATGACGCCCTTCGGGTCGGCCCTAACCGAGTTTATCGCAGTCTCGACCTCCTTCACGGTGCGTAGGTCGGCGAAGAGTATACTCCCGAAACCGGCGATTATGGACCTCTGAGCCAAGAACATCATCGGTTCGGGGTCGATCTTGATCATTGAACCCATGTTGTACCTCTCCGCAGCAAGCGCCATCATGTCGAGGTCGTGGAAGTCGAAAGGCGCGTAGGTACTGAAGAACTCCACGTAATCGAACAGGCCTGTGTTGCCGATGGTCTCCACCATCATGGGTTGTGAGACGAAGATATGTGTCCCAATCGTTGGCTTACCTTCCTTTAGCAGCTGACGTAGAGGGTTCCTTAGGTCTACTGGCATTCGTAAAATTGCGGTTCTGGCTTATTTAAACCGCACGCGGTCGGATTTACTCTCCGATTACGGGTTCGGGAACGGGTCCAGGAACGGGTCCGGAGTCTGAACGAGACTCCCATGCCCCCGATGTCGTCCGCCAGTCGCCTCGCATGGCAGAAGGAAGTATCCCGATGAAATCAATCACACACAGAACTTCGAATGCCCTGGAGAGACCCTGTACGAACAGTACCCTGTTCACCGGCACGGTGGACCCGATCGAGGATATGGTCGAGCTGACCTCGCTGAACGGGAGCACCGTGGTCATGAGTAGGATGGCGAGATTCAGGCTGAGGATGTACCCGACGTACCAGACCACGTTCGTGCTCGCCGAGGCAACCCCCCTGCGCTCGGGCGGGACCGCGCTCATGGTGGAGCTCGAGACGGGTGAGTTGAAGAACCCGGAACCGGCGCCGAAGAGAACCAGTGGGATGACTGCGTAGTAGTAAGAGGTCGATGGCGTCAGCGTCGAGAAGAGAAAGACTGCGACCCCCTGGACTCCGAG
Source organism: uncultured Nitrososphaerota archaeon (assembly GCA_963749225.1). Taxonomy (GTDB): domain Archaea; phylum Thermoproteota; class Nitrososphaeria; order Nitrososphaerales; family Gagatemarchaeaceae; genus Gagatemarchaeum. The sequence continues at coordinate 166,701 of CAVVLY010000001.1, forward strand.
CCCCAGCATCATGAAGTTGTTCCGCCCGTGCGTGTCCGAGAGCCTCCCGCTGAGCGGCCCAATCGCGATGTAGGCGAACTCGAAGGGGAGGAAGGCGAGTCCGGCTTGGAGAGGCGACCAATCCAGACCCAGTTGGAAGTAGAGGCTGAGCAGGATCAGGACGGCTCCCCACACGGTGGCGTTCAGGAAGAGGGCGGCCGACCCACCGGAGAACTGCCGGATGCGGAAGAGCGTGAGGTCCAGCAGGGGGTCGACGGTCCTCCTCTCCTGATAGATGAAAGCTGCGAAGCTCAACACCGAGATGACGAAGAGAGAATCGGTCACGTCGGCGCTCGCGAACCCGTAGGCGGCGTAGGTGAGCCCGAGGAGGAGACCCGCTATGGAGATCGTGAAAGTGGCAAACCCAATCCAGTCCATCCGCTGGCGCCGGCCAGCTTTCTTGCTCTCCTTGAGACGCCGGTGCGCCCAGTATGTCCCGAAGATGCCTATGGGGATGTTGATGAAGAAAAGGAACCTCCAGTCGAGGAATGAGAGGATCACGCCGCTCAGCGTGAGGGCGCCCAGTGCTCCGGCCCTGAACGCAAGCGTGTTCAGTCCGAGCATGAACCCGAGGTTCTTCTCCTCGACGGCATCGACGATGAGTGCGGTGCTGTTCACTGAGAGCATCGACGACCCGATCCCCTGCAGGGCGCGGAAGGCGATGACCTCGTTGGGTACTTGGGAGGTGCTCACGAGGAGCGACCCCAGGGTGAAGATGGCGAACCCCGCCGTGTAGAGCTTTACACGTCCTACGATGTCCCCAGTCCGTCCTATGAGCAGCATGGCAAGAGTGCTACCGAGGACGTAGGCTTGGGTGAACCACACCGCTTGCTCGGCGTCGGCGTGCAGGGCGCTCGCGACATTGGGTAGACCGATGATGACTATTCGCGAGTCTATGCCTGACATTATGACTCCCACAGACGTGACTGTGAGAACGGTCCACTTGTACTGCAAGGCCCTGCCAGCCCTTCGTCGGGGTGGTCCTTAAAGGGAGATTCCGCCTGTGTAACCGTGCGCGCTCTCAAATCCATCGTGCAGCGATACAAGCCGACGCCGATCCTAGAGAAGTTGATGGAAGATTTTAGGGAGATGACAAACGATTGCATACGAGTTGGACTGGAGTTTGAGGGCCGGAGTGGTGGCGACACCAAGACGCTGTCCATGAGACAGCTATCCCTCCTTTCTTACGGGCATATCAGGCGATACGGAGGCTATTCCATGTACAGACTATGCGCCATCTCGAAGGCTGCAGGCATCCTGTCGGCTCGAAGAAAGTCCATCAGGCGTGGGTTCCCGACAAGGAAGCCTTACGTACGCAAACCCATGTTGGTCATCTTGCTATGGATTTCGCATAGGGGACGGGACACTCTTCATCCACCTTGGCTCACGAACCTTCGAATCCATTAGGCTAAACTCCAACACACTCCGAATTCTCTCAGACCCGACGCTGAAGGTCCGTTCATTCACATTGACCCAGACGTCTCTCTCGCTGTGCATATCGAAAGAGGTGCCGGACGATACAAAGAATGATGCTCAAATCAAAACAGCTGTGGGCATCGACAGGAACCTCAGGAATCTAGCCGTAGGCAATGGTGAACGGATCACGAACTACGACATGAGTGAAGTCGTGAAGATCACAGACAATACTAGGAACGTCATCCGGTCGTTCAAACGCAACGACATCAGGGTCAGGCAGGAGATCGCCTCGAAGTATGGGCAGAAGAAGGAGGGAGCGAGTAGGGCAAATCCTTCATCGGGTCTCGAAGGATGTCGTCGCGAACGCCAAGATTCGCCACCAGGTCATAGTATTCGAAGAGATGACGGGCATCCGCAAGCTATACCGGAAAGGAAACGGTCAGGGTCGTGGATTCAGGAGCAAGATGAACTCCTGGCCCTTTCGAGAAATCAAGAGGCAGATAGAGTACAAGGCGGCGTGGGAGGGAGTGCCGGTGATCACTCTCACAAGAAGCGAGACGAAAGGGACCACAATGGACTGTCCACGATGCGGGGAGAGACTCCAAGTGCCAGTCAGAGGCGACAAGCTGCACTATCGCCAGTTGTGGTGCGACAGGTGCAGGAGATGGTGGGAACGCGATGTGTGCGCTGTCCTGAACATCTCCAGAAGGGGGTGGGTGAGGTTCGCCCATTCAAAAAGGAAGGAACAAGGCGGGGCAGGTGAAGCAATGAAGGGGAACGCGGAACACGAGGGGGAGCCGCTAATCCTCAGAGTCGATGCCTCGAAGCCAGGTAATCGTCTTAGTCAGACGAAGACTTGAAAGAACCTGCGTATGTCCCGGGAGCGTGGAACTCGGCTGGTGTCGTTGGGGTCCAGCTTGTGACTACCCTAGTCGCTGAAGGATGGCATGATGTCCCTCGCGAACTCCCTCACAGGCTCGAGGTACTTTTGTGTCTCCTCAGGGATCTGGGAGCTCTTGAGCCGCCATGGGACCTCGACCCCGAAGCGGAAGGGCGCCATGAAGTACTTGCACCCCTTGTCGGCCGCCTCCTGAACCCTGTCGAAGTAGAGCTTCGGGTCGTACTTGGGAGGGATGACCCCCTCCGAGGAGTAATCGAAGGAATATGCGAACGAAATCTTGTCCGCCCGGTCGAACTTGCGCGCCTCCTTGAGGATCAGGGCGACAGCCTCGTCCCGGGTCATCTTGATCCAGGGAGGGACGTAGCAAATGTCGGCGTATTTTCCTGCCAACCTGAGCATCTTTTTCCCGGCCCCTCCGAAGAGCAGCGTGGGAAGAGGCTTCTGGACGGGCTTCGGCTCCAGGACCGCCTCCTTCGCTTTGTAGTAGGTGCCGTCGAACGTCACCTTGTCCTCAGTCCAGAGCCTCACCATCAGCTCGAGCCCCTCCACTGCCTTGGCTGCCCTGGTTTTGCTGTCGTCCCAGACGCTGAACGCCTCGAACATCTTCTCGGTGGCCCCCGCGCCCACGCCGAGCACTGCCCTGCCGTTGGACAGGTTATCCAAGGTAGCTACCATCTTCGCGAGCATGGCTGGGGGTCGCAGGGGAAGGGGCGTGACCCAGGTCCCGAGCATGATTCGTTGGGTCTTTGCGGCCATGTAGGACATGGCGAGCCACGGCTCCAAGGTCGAGCTGATCCCCTCCTCGGACGTGACGTGCAGGTCCTTGGCGTCCCACATGTATTGGTCGGGGACGAGATAGGCCCAGAAGCCGAGCCGCTCCGCCTCTTGGACCGTGGCGAGGTCCAGCGGCCAAGAGGAGTTCCAGATCCCGGTGGAAGCGAAACCGAACTTCAAGGCAAATATTACTTCTTTTTCAGGGTGTGGATAGACAGCCTAGTGACGGTCTCGTTGGTGTGGTTCCGGATGAAGTGTTCTTCGCCCTCCGGGATGAATATGGAAGTGTTGGCTTTCACGGTGAGCTCTTTCCCCCCAATCTCGTACACGAGCTCGCCGCTTATGACGAACGCCGCCTCTTCGTGGTCGTGCCTGACGGGGGCTCCAGAGTTCCCGTGCGGTCCTATGCGCGCGTAGACCACCATCATGCTGTCGTCGGCGCTCATGATCCACTCGCGAAAGTCGCGTATTCCGGCCCTTTGCAGCCAATCTGGGTGCACGACCTCCTCGACGTCCTTCATCGGAATGACCTTGGCCATCGAGCAGTCCTCCAGGCGCTTGCGTTTTAAGGCTTCAACGCGTCATCGGGCGGTGAACGAAAGCGCCGATCAGCATCCCTGCCGGTGAAGTCGTTCGCGTCGGCTGAGATCAGAAGTAATCGATCACCTGACAGACGAACCGGGGGTCCGCTGTCCCCATGATTCCGCGCAGGTCCCTCGCCCTCGGTCTGTCAAGCCGAAGTCCCATCAAGAGGTGGTTGTCGAAGTTGGAGGTCATATATCCCCGTCTTTCGAGAGTCGCTCTGGAATCCCGGACGAACGTGTTCCAGAAGGTGACCCACTTGGTGGGAGCAATAGCCTCGACGAGCGGCACCAGGTCAGAGGCCGAGCCCTCGGTCATCGCGACCTCCGAGGCCTTGACCCACGCCGCGGATTCCGAGAGCTCAAGGTAACCTACGGGTCGACCGTCCTTCATGATCATGCGGAACGACCCCGGTCCGACGAGCCCCCATTTTACGATAGAGGGGAGCAGCCCGGGGGGTCTGGGCGTGAACCCTATCCTCTTGCGATTGGCCTTTTCGTAGATGGCTACCATTTCCGGCAGGTCGCCCTCCTCCAACTTCCTCAACTCGTATCCTCTTGGCGATGGTGTCTTCTTCCCAGCCCTCTTGGTGGCAAAGTCCGGCGCGTAGACGTCTTTGTATCCCATGGATTCGTACAGACCATGAGCGGTTATGGAGCGGTCCGTCCACATGAGGATGAGCTTGACGCCTGCCTTACGCTCCCTGTCCTGAATCTCGGTAAGCAGCTTCGTAGCAAGGCCCCGGCCCCTGGAGTCCTGCCTGGTTATCACGCTCAATATCCCCGAGACGTCCTCTTTGTGGCCGTCCGGGAATGTGTATGGTACTCGCACGACTCGGGCGGTCGAAAGGATGCGGCCGCCTTCGACCGCGTACAGCCCGAGGTAGTCGGCCGACGGATAACCGGCCTTGATGGCTTCCTCCATCCTGGCGAAGTCCCTGGGCACCCACCCGACAGAGAGGCGAAGCAGCTGTAGGTCGGCTTCGATGTCCGGGGGCAGCTCGGCGTGCTCCAGGATCTTCATGCGACTTCGCCCGAATTGTCGCAGTCTCAGTCTTGATTCAGGATGTCGCAGGTGATGTAGGTGAACGGCTTCTTCCCGATGGTCTCGACGTAGTGGGGGATTCCAGGAGGGGTGACCACCCACGTGGCCGGCCCGACGACTCTCTCCTCGTCGCCGACCCTCACCTTGGCCTTCCCGGATAGTACGAAATAGAACGAGGGAGTCTTGTGCTTGTGGGCCTCGTAGAGTCCTCCCGGGCCGATCGAGTTCACGCCGATGTTAATGCCGAGGCTGTAACCATACTTGTCGGCCACGATCTTCTCTCCGGGGAGGTGGAACCAGCGTATCTGGTTCAGCTTGTACTTGCGCCCTGTGTATTCGGTGAGCACCTGGTCGATGTAGTCCTTCTTCTCGAACTTGGTGTATTCGTTCTTCTTGAAGATGTACTTCGGTGACTTCTTCTTCGGCATCTTGGCGGCACTTTGCCTCGGGCGATTATAAGGATTCTGAGGCGGGGCGCCGTTTAGTTTCTCAGTGAAGGCGAAAGCAGCAAATCCTCAGGTGGCGGTTATATCGGATGCACAGATATCCAATCGTTGCGAGCAACGAAATGCGTCACCCAGTCCTTTGACGGCAGAGGGGTCAACAAACTCCTCAGCGACTGCCTCACTCTAACGTACAACGGGATCGAGTATGCCAAGGAGCACGGAATCGACAACCGCAGAGGGATGAAGGGTTTCTATCAGTCTATAAGAGATGAAAAGCTTCTATCGTGCTACAAGACCGCGGTGATACGGAGGGCGTGTGAGGTCGTCGCGAGCAGGAAGAAGAGCGAGAAGCGAAAGGGTCGAGGTGAGGAATCCAAAGCCTCTCAAGCCGGTGGTCCGGCTTATCACTGGGTTCTTCGTGACAATGAAGGGTAGGCTCTTCATCCCTCTGAGACGAGAGAAATACTTCGACGTTCAACTCAATCCTCACACTGCTAAGACGCTTGAAGGAAAGAAGGTGAGGAGCCTCACGATAACCCCTGACGCACTGTCGTTCTGCTATTCAGAGGAGATCGAGTCGGCTCCCGTCGAGACGGTCTACGGAGTGGACAGGAACGAGAAGAACCTGACGTTCGGTGATAGGGAGAAAGTGATTCAGCTGAGCGTGGCGAAGGCGGTCCGGATGAGGCAGACGACGCGGGAGATCGTCGGATCATTCAAGAGGAACGATGCGAGGATTAGGAAGCAACTCGCTCGCAGATGCTGGAGGAGGGCCACCGACAGGACGGACAACCTGCTTCATTCGGCGACGAACTTCATCGTCGAGACCGCTTCAAGGAACGGCGCAGCGCTCGCCCTCGAAGACCTCACTGGCATCCGGAGGATGTATCGGAGAGGGCAATGGTCACGGGAGAGATTACAGATTCCGACTGAACTCTTGGCCACACTGGCGAGCGAAGTGGATGCTCGAATACAAGGCCGCCTGGAAGGCAGTGACAGTGATTCCGCTTACGAAGTCTGACACCTACGGCTCCTCCTCCAAGTGCTCGGCGTGCGGGGAGAGGCTCCGCAGTCCCGCGAAGGACGATGCCGCGCACAGGAGGATGCTCTGGTGTCAGAGCTGTAAGGTGTGGATGGACAGGGACGTGAACGCGGCCCTGAACCTATCCATGCGGGGGCTCGCCCGGTTCGCGAGTTCCCGTCCCGAGCCGAAGAGTCGCTCGCAACAAGCTGGTTTTGAGGCGAGGGAGAAAGGGCCGGCAGGTGAAGCGGTGAGGGGGAACGGGCAGAGGACCCTAATCCTCAGAGTCGATGCCGGCAAGTTAGGTCGTCACCCGATGGTCAACGCGGTTGGCCATCACCCGACAACTTGACAGAACCTGAGGCTGATGGGATTCTCGGACTGGGCAGTCGGCCGGGAAGGCGGGAAGGAAGTTTGGGAATCAGTTTCTCAGCCATGAACACTACAAACCCATAAATCCCGCGACCGAGCCGTCACAATCAGACTATGTGGAAAGTAGAATGTCCCAAGTGTCATCATCTGTTCAGCGTTGTCACCGAGGAAAACAAGAAACTGATCGATGACGAAAAGGCGACCGACATGAAGGAGAGCGCCCGCCAGAAGATGGAAGATAGATTAGCCACGCTCGTACCATTCAGCAGACGCGTTCCAGGATCCTTCGGCAAGGAGGTGAACGTCAAGGACCTCACCTACGAATACAAGTTCAAGTGCAAACACTGCGGAAATGAATGGACCGAAATCAAAGAGGAGGAACGCGTCGACAAGAATCCATCCTGAAGCCCGTCACCGCTCGGTCCTGTCGTGCTCGTAGACGACTCTCCCACCGACGATGGTCATGTCCACGGTTATCTTCCACATGTCCTCGGCTATCGTGTCCAGAGGATTGGCGCTGAGTACCGCCAAGTCAGCCAGTTTTCCAGGCTCTATCGAACCCTTGAGAGCTTCCTCGCCGCAGTTGTAAGCGGCCATAGAGGTGTACATCCGCAACGCGTCCTCGGCAGAAATACCCTGCTCAGGCTCATGGACGCCGCCAGAAGAAGTGAACCGGCCCATGCTCTGGGCGACTCCACTCAGCGGGGACGCGTCCGTGCAGGGAGCGTCCGAACCGCCGCCAAGGCTTATCCCCCAAGTCATGAGCGTTCGAAATGGCAGTATCAGCTTGTTCCTCTCGGGGCCCACCGCAAGGGAGAACTGGTTTCCAAGCGCCTTGAGGAATATCGGCTGGACATCGACCACTGCGCGTAGTTTCTTGGTCCTGACTATCTGGTCAGGTCGGAGGATCACAGCGTGGATCAGCCGTGGACGTAAGCCCCTCGGCGAATTCTTGCTGGACTCTTCGAAGGCGTCGAGTGTCGCGTCGACAGCCCCATCTCCTATGGCGTGGACGGCCACCTGCAGCCCCGCGTCGTTGGCCTTCATCACCCGGCGAGCAAGCTCCTCTTCGTCCGTGACCAAGATCCCGCGCTGGTCGTGGAGGTCGGAGTACGGCTCGGTCATCGCCGCAGTGCGAAGGTTGACGACACCGTCGGCGAAGAGCTTGACAGGACCCACCGTCACAAGACCGTCCCCGATGAGAGCGCCGCTTCTCTCCTGAAGAAAGCTGTCGAGCATCTCTCCGTTGACCATCACGCCGACCCTGACGAGAAGGTCTCCTTCCCGTTCAGCTTCTCGGTAAGCCCTGAGGTAGCTGGTGGTCTCGTGAGAGACCCAGCCCGGGTCCTGCAAGCTGGTTATTCCGAGCTTGACAAAATCCCTCGAAGCCTCCGCTATCGCCTTCTTCATCTGGGGCGGCTGCGGAGGAGGCGCGGTTCTGTCCAGGAGCGACTGTGCGCGCTCTAGCAGAAGCCCGGTTGGCTCCTTTGTCGCCGGGTTTCTCACTATGGTGCCCCCGGGAGGGTCTGGAGTGTCCCTAGTGATGCCGCACAGGGCCAACGCGGCGGTATTGAGGACGGCGGCGTGGAAGGAGAAGTGGCGCAGGACCACCGGGTGCTCCGAGGTCGCTTCGTCAAGGTCTCCTCGGTTGGGATGTCTTTTCTCTTCGACCGCGAACTGGCTGTAGCCGAAGGCTCTGACCCAGGAACCCTTTCTTTCATCCTTTGCTCTCGCCCTTATTCTCTTGACCATCTCGGATATCGATCGGATGGGCGGGGCTCGGCAATCGACCTGGGCGAGCGAGAGACCGTAGAGCATCATATGATTGTGTACGTCTATGAACCCAGGAACGAGCGTCTTCCCCTGCAGGTCGAGCACCCGGGCCCCATTTCCCACAGACTTGGCGACCCCCTTTTGCAGGCCGACGCTCACGATCCTCCCGTCCCGGACCGCGACGGCCTCCGCCCGGGTGTTTGGCCTCGCCATCGTGATGACGTTCCCGTTGATGAGCAGAAGCTCGGAATGAGACAAACCGGATGCTCAATTCGGCTGGCGGGGCTATTAAACAGTAGGAGATAACTTGGGAAGGTTTTTCTAAACGGATAGGCGCTCCAGCTCCATGAAGCCCGAGCCAAGGCTGACGCGCGGGGCGAGCGTCGCTCCGATCCAGGCACCGTATTCCAAACCGGGTCAGGTGGAGTCGAGGAGACTCATCACCAAGGCGAAGGACAATTCTGCGAAGCTAATGATGGGAGCCATCACCATGAAGAAGGGCGCGGAGCCGTGGTCGTGGTCCGCCGAGGAGGGTGCGGTCTTTGCAGGCGTTGACGAGGTCAACTACATTCTAGAAGGCAAGGGGAAGCTCTCGTGGGGCACGGAGAGCATCAAGGTCGAGGCGGGCGACGCAATCTACTATCCTCCTGGCTGGAAGTACACCATGTCGAACGAAGGCGACACCGACCTCAGGTTCCTCTTCGTCTTGACTCCTTCCATCGCCTAACGGGCTCGGCGCGTCGGTCAAGATCCGAACGGTTCGCTTAAATAAAGCGCGAGGAGGTTTGGTCGTGTATGGGCTTCACCGAGCAAATAGCCTCGTTCATCTCGGACGTGGACTACTCGGACATCCCTACGGAGACCCTAAGGTCGGTGAAGGCCACGGTGCTGGATTATTTCGCTTGTACCCTGGCAGGCTCCGCCGCGCCTGGAGTAGACGCCGTGATGAGGGTGGCACACGAGCAGGGAGGCGAAGGGCCCTCGACCGTGCTCGTGCTCGGCGGTAAGGTGTCCCCGATGTGGGCGTCGATGGTGAACTCCACGATGGGCCACGCATTCGACTTCGATGACACCTACGATGCGGCCGTACTGCACACATCCACCATCGTCGTCCCTGCAGCCCTGGCCCTCGCCGAGTCCATCGGAGCTTCCGGGAGGGATTTCCTTTGCGCAGTTGCAATCGGCATGGAGGTCCACTGCAGACTCGGTCTCGCTGCTACCCTTCAGCCGGCAGAGCTCGGGTGGATCTACACGCCCCTGATGGGGACCTTCGGTTCGGCGGCGGCCTCGGCTCGACTGCTGAATCAGAACAAGGAGAAGACGCTGGACACGCTGGGTTTCGCCTACAGTCTCGCATCCGGCGACCATCAGGCTCTTAACGAGGGCACGCTGGCAAAACGGGTCCAGCCGGCGTTCTCGGCATCCAATGGAATCCTCTCGGCCCTCATGAGCAGGGCCGGGCTCACCGGCCCCCACCAAGCTTTCGAGGGGAGTGATGGGTTCTTCAAGGTCTACCTGAGAGGGAACGTCGACCCCACGAGGGCCCTGAGCGGACTGGGCCATGAGTTCAAGGTCGCCGGCCTGAGCCTGAAGCCATATCCCTGCTGCCGGCACACTCACACCTCCATCGATAGCATGGTGAACGCCTACAGGACTGGAATCAGGGCAGAGGAGGTGGAGCAGGTTCTGCTGCGCGTGAACCGGGCAGCCTTCCACGCGGTATGCGAACCCGCCGACCTGAAGTACTCACCGAAGACCATCGTGGACGCTCAGTTCAGTCTCCCCTACACAGCAGCGTGCGCGCTGCTACAGGGCTGGGTCTACTTGAGCGATTTCAGCTCGGAAGCCATACGGAGACCCGAGGTGCTCGCCCTCGCTTCCAAGGTGAAGTTCTCGGTCGACGAAAGCCTCGGGGATGATGAGAAGCGGAACATCACGCCCGTGAAGGCCACCATCAAACTCCTCGGCGGGAAAGAGAAGAGGTTCGATGTGCAGGTCCCCAAGGGGAGCCCGGCCAATCCCATGTCCCTCGAAGAGACGAAGCTCAAGTTCTCTGACTGCGTGCGCCAGTCCAACCGCGCCTTCGACGCCGACTTGTTTGGTCGGCTCTCGGCCCAGGTTTCGAACCTGGAAAAGCTGACGAACGTGGGAGACCTGACAGGCATGCTTGCAACCTCGGTCAAGGGAGCGCCGCGCGCCCGCTAGGACGTAGATTCGTGATCTCGCGATGCCCACCACTCGCTCAAGGCTCTCCCGCGCCTCGACATCGAACATCTCTGATGCGCTCGACAAGCTCGGGCTCCAGGGAGCTTGCGAAGGAATCGTCCCCATAGTCGAGGGTGCGAGGATGATCGGTCCAGCCTTCACCGCGAAATACGTTCCGTATGACAGGAGGAGGCCCGGGACGGTCGGGGACTTCCTCGACTCGGTGGGTCGGGGTCAGGTCGTGGTCATAGACAACGCGGGGAGGACCGGGTGCACCGTCTGGGGGGACATAATGACCACGTACGCGGTCAAGAAGAAGCTGGCGGGCACACTGATCGACGGTGTCTGCAGGGATATCGATGGCATACGGGGGTTCGGCTACCCCGTCTTCGCCAAGGGTCATTTCATGCGCACCGGGAAGGACAGAGTACAGAGTCGAGTCGACCGAAAAGCTCGTGTCGATATCAGGTGTGATGGTCAGGCCCGGCGACCTGGTGGTCGGGGATGTGAATGGGGTGGTCGTGGTTCCGGCCGAGAGGGTCGACGAAGTCGCCGAGGTCTCCGATGGAATCGCAGAAGCTGAGGCGGGCATCGTGGAGGACATCGGCCGAGGAGCGACCCTCGCAGACGCCAGAAAGAGGCACGGCTACCACACCCTTCAGAGCAAGCCCAAGTAGCAACGCTGCGGTGTCAGGTGACCTCCCAGAGGATGTACACCGCGTAGACCAGTGTCGCCGCCGCAACGACGAATATCGTCGAGTCTATCGCCTTCATCTGAGACCTCCTGGGGTTGAGGTCTAGGACGATACTGCGGAAGCCGGTCCATCCGTGAACGAGCAGCGCGATGATCGTCGTCACGTAGAACAACTTGATTGAGAGGTTGGAGAGCCTGGCGGAGACCGAGGCGAAAGAGAGGACGTTGAGGCTCCCGACGTGGGTAAGGAAGATGTGGATGGGGAGCAGCACCACGAGCATCATACCCGTGATCATGCTGACGAGCCAGATGATGGATTGTCTGCTCTTTTTCAACTCATTCCCCTCACATGTTGAACAGCAGGCTCGCGATGACGTACGGACGCGATTATCCAGAGTACCATAGCCCCCACGGCGAAGGCCCAGAACAGCTGCCGGCTCCTGCCGACGCCGTAGCCGAACTCGTTGAGCATGACTCGGAGCCCGTTAGCCCCGTGGTAGATTGCCACCCCGAAGAGGACGATGTAGAGCGGGAGGAACCACAGTGACGTGGTCACGCCCAGGAACGCCTCGTAGGCGCTGGGACCCTGAACCAGGAGCCTCAGGTCGTAGAGGTGGAGGTAGAGGTAGGCAAGGAGGAAGAGCCCAGAGAACCGCTGGAAGAAGAAGCTCACGAAGCCGAGGCGGCGCCCCCGAAACCTGAACCACGCCCTGATCCCCTTTAGGTTCAGGGTCGGGGACCTCCGCTGGACACGTCGGACGAGGGCCTTGAGTGTCCTCTTCACGGAACGCCGCCTCAGCCTCTGGATCGCGAGGGCAGGCTCTGCGTGAGCGGGGCAGACCTCGGTACACTCCCCAATCATGTGACAGCGCCAAAGGCCGAAGTCGTCCGCTAGGGTGTCGAGCCTTGCGTCGGCTCCTGCATCCCTGACGTCCTCTAGCAGGGCCGCAGCCCTTGTAGCCGCGGCCGGTCCGACGAAGCTCGGGTTAGACTCCATTATGGGGCAGGCAGCGACGCAGAGCAGGCAGCTGATGCACTGGTCGAACCTGTTCCTCTCTATCATCTGGCTGTGGCGCAGGTCCTCGGGGAACTTTGCCGGCTGGGAGTCCCGGACGAGAAACGGAGCGATGCTGTTGACCTTTTCTTGATAGGGCGCCCGGTCCGTGACTAGGTCCCTGATGACCCGGAAGTTGCGTAGCGGCTCGATGGTCATGCCATCCTGGGCCGCCTCGTAGCACGCCAGCTTCGGGACCCCGTTGGCCATCACCCCACAGGTACCGCACTTCTTGATGCCGCAGCTCGAGCGGTAGGCGATGCCGATTCCTTTGACCTCGGTGAGGTACTCGAGGACATCGATGATACGCATGTACTTGGTCCGTGGGGCAGAGTACTGCTCGTAACGCGGAGCAGCGTCCGTCGATGGGTCGAAGCGATAGACGGTGACGCGTATGTCCCCGCCCTCCCCGCCCGGGTGCCGGCTCAACTGGCTAGGCAGCTCCCTTCGGTCTCATGAGGGTGAGGGCGACCGGCTCGATCCTAAACTCGGGATTGCCGTCCTTGAGCTTGATCACGAGGTTCTTCATCCAGCGTTCGTCGTCGGTGGAGGGAAAATCTCTCCTGACGAATGGTCCCCTCGATTCTTCCCTCCTCAGGCTGGACATGATCAACAACTCACCGAGGTCCAGCATGTCGATGACGTCGAGAGCGTCGACCCACTCCTGGTTCGAGTTTCGGGACTTTGCGGAGGCCCGCATCCTCGGCACATCGTTTTCCCTGATGGAACGGAGCTCCTCCAGCCCCTTCTTCATGGTCTCCGCGTCTTTGATGTACCACATCCTGTCGAAGAAGAGGTCCCAGATCCTTCGCTTGACCTGCGTCGGAGATTTCCCGTTCGCGGGTTCGGTCCTTAGCAATCCCGTGACACGCGCCTCCTCGTCCTGCACCTGCTCCATGTCGAGGTCCTGGAGAGTCACACCGGCGGCGCGTTCAGAGGCGTAGATCGCGGCTACCTTCCCTCCCCACAGGGCCGTGTGAAGGCGCGGATAGTGGTTTGGAGCCACACCGCCCGCACCATAGAGGCCCGGAACGCAGGTCTCCGTCTTCCCGTTGGTCCTGATGCCGCCGTGCCAAGAATGGGAGGACATGCCGCACTCGATCATGTCGAGCGAGATGTCCATACCGAGTTTCTTCAGGTGGTAATAGTTCTGGAACCACTCCTTGAGCTCGTTCTCGTTCACGTGCCTCCAACTGGCGTAGTAGCCGCCTCGCTTCTGGACCGTACCGTCGACCACCGATTTGGCGACCGCCATGGCCTGGGCTTCCTTGCTCCCAATCTCGACATCCTGGATGAATCGGTTGCCTTTGGAGTCGTACCAGTGCGGGTAGAACCCGCTCCCAGGATACGGCTGCGGGTACATCTGGAGCCGCCTCCATGCCTCGGGCCAGGCGACGTCGGCAAAGTGCCACGTGACGAACTCTATGTCGGTCAGCTCCGCGCCCGCCCTGAGCGCCATCATGTGCCCGTCCCCGGTGCATTCGCGGGAGGCCGTCGTGTACCTCCAGAGGTAGACCCCCGAGCCCGTCGCTAGGATGACTGATTTGGCGCGGACGACGAAGAACTCTCCTGTGGCGTAGTCGATGGCCGCTACCCCCACGGCGGCACCTCCGTTGGTGAGCACCTTGGTGACCCTTACCTCGTCTTTGTAGGAGATGCCCCTCTTGATTATCTCGCCTTTGAGCACGTCCATGATTGACTTTCCGGTGAGGCCGAAGTTCCAAGCGAGCGAGAACCGCGGTTTGCGGATTTTCCCGTCCTTGTCGAAGCCCGACCCGAGCAGGACGAAATTCCCTTCCTCGTCCCGCCTGAAGTAGACGCCCATCGCTTCCAGGTCGGCCAGAATCTCCGGTGCCCTATCGAAGGTGTCCTTGAGAGCCTCTTGGTTGGCGAGGAATATGTAGGAGCCTCCCGCGATGCCGCTGGCTCCCCCCGTCACACCATCCTCGAATATGCTCAGCTCGCTGTCGGGCGGGGTGTAGTATGGCGGCACCGAGAGGAAGGCGGCCATCGGAGAACATCCGCTCTTGGCGAGAAATCCCTTTGTGAGAAGAAGGACCTTGCTCCCTCGCCGCGAGGCTTCGATGGCTGCGTAGGCTCCGGCCATCCCTCCCCCGACAACGACGACGTCGGTCTCAAGGATAGTCGGCAATTGCCTCCTGAGGCGGCCCCCGAATCTATAAATTATTTCTCGCGTTCAATCGGAGAGCCTGTAGACGACGTAATCGTTCAGTCCGGTGATCACCCGTACGTGGCCGGTGAGGAGTTTGTCCGTGACTTCGTCCCCCGTGTCGACCAGGAGGGGCCTTCCCTCGAGAGAAGCGAGCTTCTCTTTGGTCGCGAGCACGATGATGTTCTCCTTTCCCACCTTCGAGATGATCTCGGCGCTGATCTGCTGGTTACCCCTACCGAAGAGATAGCCCTGCCCTCCGATGACCGTCGCCACTATCTTTGCCGGTCGTCCCTTGATTAGGGATGCTAGCCTCCGCTCATTCACGTCTCTGGCGACGAGCTTGCCGCCGAGCATGACGTCGACACCGAGCAGGGTCTTCTTGATACGGAGCTCTGAAAAGACGTCTCTGGTGGTCGTGCCCGGCCCGAGGATATAGAGAGTCTTGGGTTCAAGGATTGACGCTAGCTCCTTGGCGATTCCTTCCGCAGGCCCCTTCGCCAAGTGGGAGGAACCGGACTTGCCGACCTGGATCAAACTCCTCCCCTTCGGTATTCGAAGAGAGCCTGTACAGCCGGGCCGAGACTACGCCCCTGCCGAACGACTCTTCGTCGACGTCCATGACCTCCCCGTTGGTCTCCGAAGGTCTCGAGCTACGGAGAAACTCGATGGCTGCCTCCCCGGCCGCCCTCGGGGTCCTTCCGAAGACCGCAGAGTGCATCTTGACGCCCGCTGGAATCCCCAGGACAACGAGAGTTCGGCCCACGGCGCGATGGATGTCTCTGGCGGTACCATCCCCTCCGCCGAAGAGAAGTAGGTCGACGCCAGCCTTCTTCATCGCTTTGGCGGCGGCCACGGTGTCCTCCGGCCCGGTCCTCCGTTTTGGCAGCGACCCGACTATGGTATCCTTCATCCCGGCGCTGACGACCTCCTCGTGCCCCATCGCGCCGGGCGCCGCGAGGATCTCGACCTCGTCCTTTATACTCGCAAGTACCCTCAGAGCATCGACGGTCCTCCGAGGCGATTCGGGCGTCGCGCCGAGCTTCTTCGCCCGTGCAGCTATGGCCGCGCCGTCAGTGCCCTTGAGCCCGACCCTCCCGCCCATACCCGCAACCGGGTTGACTATCACCCCGACTTTCTTCTTGGGCAATGCCAGCCTAGCTTCGTTTGGTCGCGCTTCTGCGGACCCGCTTGTCCAGCCCCTTCCTTACAAACTGCCGCCAGGTCACCGCTATGTTCGCCGGGTCGTCCATGCTCGCGGAGGAGTTCTTGTGGACGACGGAGTTGTAGGGGGCGCCCTTCACGAACTCGGGGTTCTCGTAGGCCTCCTTCGAAATCTGGGTCAGGATGGCGACGTATTCGTCGAGGTCGTCCTTGGAGAAGGACTCTGTGGGCTCGATGGTGAAGGGCTGGGGGACTATCCAGGGGAGGTGGCTCGTGGAGTATGACTGTACCCCAAAGTCAACCATCCTCCTCCGTACATCCTCGGTCCCCACACCGGTGTCCTCGTAGAGCTTCTCCCAGCTGTACCTGACCTGTTCGAGCCTCCTCCTTCCGGGGGCGTAACTTACCACGACGCCCGGGACCTGCTGTAGCCTCTGCATCAGGTAGTTGTTGTTGAGGACCGAGCAGATGGCGACCTGTCGCAGCCCCTCGTCCCCCAGCTGCATTATCCAGGCGTAGGCCTTGACCAGGCTCGGGACGTTCCCCATGAAGGACCTCACCTTACCGATGCTCCGGGGAGCGTCGTAATCCAGATAGTACTTTTCGCCCCGCAGCTTGACCTGGGGGACCGGCAGGAACTCTGCAAGCTCGTCGGTGCAACCGAGGGCGCCGACCGAGCCCCCGGTGCTCTGGTGGGGGACGGAGAACGTCTTGTGGAGGTTGAACTGACTCAGGTCGAAGCCGGCGTCCCGAGCCCGCGCTATCCCGAGGATCCCGTTAGCGTTCGCCTGGTCGGTGTGACAGAGGGCCCCTGCCTCGTGGGCGGCCTTGACGAACTCATCGATCAGCGGGTTGTAGATGCCGGTGTCTTCTGGGTTGGTTATGAAGATGCCCGCGGTCCTCTTCGAGAGCGCTCCCTTGAACGCCTCGATGTCCGCGTATCCGTCCTTGTCCGGCATGATGGTGATGATCTTGTAGCCGGCGGTCGCAGGCGCGGCCGCATCGCAGGGATGGGAGAACATCGTCGTGATGGCCTCCGTCCGTTCAGTGTCCCCCCTGGACTCGTGGTAGGCCCTTATCATCGCGGCCGAGGTGTACACGCCCTGAGCACCGCCCGAAGGCTGGAACGTGAAGCGGTCCATCCCCGAGATCTCCTTCAGGAGTTGCTCGAGCCTGTAGACTATCTCCAGCGTCCCCTGCATCGTCTCGGTTGGCTGCAAGGGGTGCACGTCCCTTATGGCGGGGTTCCTGTTGGAGATCTGTTCGTGCACCTTGGGACTGTACTTCATCGTGCACGTGCCCTCGCCGATGTCGATGTTGACGTCGGTACCGAGCGTCTCTTGGGAGAGGCGGAGGAAATGGCGGAGGACGCGCATCTGATTCGCCTCGGGAAGACCGGGCTTGGTTCTCCTCCGAAGCCTTTGAGGTATCGCGGCCACCCCGTTGCCGACCTCGCGGCGGACCTCGGGCTCAGCCTCCCTTACGAGGATCCCTCGCTCGCCGGGTACGCTCATCTCGAGGATTATCTGCTCATCCCACTTCGCCTCGTGGAACTTGCGAAGGAGGGTCTTCGGATTACGTCCCAATCAGAGCACCTTCTCCAGCGCGGCCGCGAGGCGGTCGATGTCGGCCTGGGTCCTCATCTCGGTCACACAATAAAGGGAGGACTGACCGAGCTCGGGCAGCTCCTTCGAGAGGTCCTTGCCCCCGATGATCCTGGCTTTGAGCAGCGCCCGATTGATGGCAGCCACGCTCTTACCCGACCGGTTGAAGTCCAGGACGAACTCCTTGAAGAAGGGTCCCGGGAACCTCAGGCGCACCCCCTTCAGCGTCGTGAGCCGCTTCGCAGCGTACTGCGACATCTGCATGACCGTCCTGCCCGTATCCTGCATCCCCTTGGGGCCCATCAGGGATAGATACACGGCGACCGTGATCGCCCAGAGGCCGTTGGCTGTACCCGTGTACTCGTTGCCCTTTTCGCGGGACCCGTAGGCGGTGCGACTGTAGAGCACATCGTCGAACCCATATTCTCCGGGCTCTATCGTGGGCGTTATCCCGTAGAGTTCCTCCTTGAACTGGCTGATGTACCTCATGTCGTCATGGGTCGCGATGAAACCGCCCTGGCCCCCACCGGTGTTCAGGTGCAAACCGAGGGGCTGGAAATCCCCGCAGGTGAAGGTCGCGCCGTACTTGGCGGGTGGCGAGAGCACACCGAGGGAGATGGGGTCGGTGTAGACTATGAACTCGGCGCCTGCACTCTTCGCTATCCTCCCGATTTCGGCTGCCTCGGTCTCGAGCAGCCCCAGGTAGGTGGGGTTCTCGATCAGGACCGCCGCTGTCTTGGAGGAGACCATCGACCGAAGTTTCTTCAGGTCCAGGGTCCCCGTCTTCCGGTCGTACTCGGCTTCCTTGATCGAAATGTCGGGCTTCAGATAGTTGTTGATGACCAGCCCCACCTCGGGGTTCAGGGCTCGGGGCACCACTACCTGCTTTCGTCCGGTCATGCGGGAGGCCATGCGCAGAGAGGTAGCGGCGGCCTGTCCGCCGTCGTAGAGGGGAAGAGACAGGATGTCCATCTCCAGCAGCTCTCCCATGAGGCTGCAATACTCGAAATAGGCCTGCCACTTGCCGTGGTCCGCGTAGGAGGCGGCTCCGTAGGCGGTGAGGAACTCCCCCCTCCCGTTTATCTCGTCGCAGACCGCGGGGACGAAATGCTCCGCGCATCCGGCACCTAGGAAGCTCAGGTATCCGCTCCCGTTCTTTTGGAGAATCTCTTCTACGTGCTTGCGCAGGGAGCTCTCGTCGAGGATTGGCTTGGGCAGCCTGAGTCTGTGCTTGACTCTGAGGCGCTCCGGAATCTCTTGGTAGAGGTCCATCTCGTCTTTGGCTTTGACCGCCTTGAGCATCTGCCACTTGACCTCGGGGACCGAGTTCGGAATGTAGGGGAAGACGGTCTTCTTGCCGCTCATGATTCGCTCTCTCCGCACCAGTCGAGGATGAAGAACGCCAGAGCCTTGGTGCACTCGATCATCTGGTCCACTGGGACGTACTCGTCGGGCCCGTGGCACCCCAGGCTAATGTCCCCGGGGCCTAGGCTCACGCCGGGAATCCCGAGCTTCTGGAGGAAGACCACGTCGTCGACAGCCCGGAACCCCGAGATGACCGGGTCTCGTCCGGTCGATTCCTTGAACGACTTGGCGAGCGTCTGGCAACCCGGGTGGTCGGGGTCCGTCTCGTACGGAGGCCAGTTGTGGGGCGTCGTGACCTTGGGCGGATGCTGTTTCAGCCACGTATCGAGCATGACGTAGGAGTCTATCGCTTTCTTCACCTCGGCGAGAGCATCCTCCTGTTTGACCCAGGGAGGGTAGGTGACGAGCAGGCTAGCCTTGGCAAACCCGGGTATCATCCCCATCATATCCCCTGCTTGGACGACGTCGACGCTTATGGATGCCAAGCCCAAGCCCTGGAAATCGGTGGGGATGGGGTAACCGCCGCCGCCCCATATCGGGCTCCGCCATCGCTGGACCCAATCCGCCGCCAGCCTCTGGAGCGCGTCAAGTATCCCCATCAACTTGGGAAAGGCATCCACGCCCACGTTGTCCCCGAAGTCGAGGCCAGCGCGCTGAGGAAAGTGCATCCTGTTCCTCGACGAGGTGTGCACGGTCTTCCCCTGGACGTAGATCTCCATGCTGAACATGCCGCTGCTCATCGGGTGGATTTCATTGTAGGTCGGCTCCGTGTCGATGGCGAAGTCGAAGGTGTAGCCCTTGTCCAGTAGACGCCTTGTGGCTCCCGTGGTCCCGATCCCGTGCTCCATCTCCTCCTCGCCAACCACCGCTTCCATCCCGACTGTGCCCTTTGTCTTCACGCCCAGGTCCATGAGCGCCTTGACCGCCCAGATCATGCCCGTGATGCCTCCTTTCATGTCGCTGGACCCGCGACCGTAGAGTTTGCCGTCCTTGGCTCCCGCGTTCCAGGGGTCGACGGTCCAGAGCACCAGTTGGCTCGGGGTCACCGGGACCACATCCACGTGACCATTGAAGAGCAGACTTCTCCCTCCGCCTGTGCCCCTCATAACGGCCGTGAGGTTGGGCCTCTCCTTCCCCGTGTCGACGGACCAGAGGTTCGGTCTCTCCTTGCTGGAGTCGACGGAAGCGAGGTCGACCTCGTCCCACTTCATGTTATCCTTGAAGAAGGGATGCAGGAAATCGCGCTGGACCCCTAGCTCGTCACCCGTCACGGACTGGTAGGAGACGAAGCTCGAGCAGAACTGCACGATCTGGTCCGCGTGAATATCGATCCATGCAGCGACATCCCTCTTCGTCTGTGTGCTCTGAGGGGAATCGGTCGTGTCCAGGGCACCGCCGGCGGTCACTTCTTCTTGTCCCCGAACTTCTTCGCGTAGAGCGCGTCGTACTCGTCGGTTGGCGCGGCCACGAACATCCAGGTGGCATCCTTCTTGGAGTCGTTGACCAGTCCGTAGTGAAGGCCGGGTGGAAAGCGGAACGCCGTGATCGCTTCAGCCTTGACCTTCTTTCCCTCCACAGTCAAGGTCGACTTCCCCGAGAGGAGGACATGGACCTCCTCGGCGGTGGGGTGAGAGTGAATCGGAATCTTCTCGCCGGGCTTCATGATCGTCATGTTCAGCACAAAATACTTCGCGCCGAGGTCCCTGCCGATCAGCTTGAAGGTCGTACCGAAGTAGGGGTCTTCGGGGTGCGGAGACGCGGTGACATCGTCCCATTTCTTCACGAAATACTTTGGCGGCATGGGTAACGCATCGAGCCCGCGGGCTTAATATGAATTGTCTCGAAGAATATTCGGCTAGTATCCGACGTAGACGGTCTTGATCCTCGTGTAGAAATCGATGGCCTCCTCGCCCTGCTCTCTGAAGGTGTCAGAGCTCGACTTCTTCACTCCCCCGAAGGGGACCTGGTATTCCAGGCCGGTGGTGGGCCGGTTCACCTTCACCACGCCCGCCTGGACGGAGTCGGCGAAACGGAGGGCGCTGGACAGGTCAGAGGTGCATATCCCCGCGGTCAGGCCGAATTCCGTATCGTTGGCTATGGTTATCGCGTCGTCAAGGTTCTTCGCGGACATCACCGAAATGACCGGCCCGAATATCTCCTCCCTGGCGATCCTCATGTCAGATCCGACGTCGTCGAAGACCGTGGGCCTGATGAAGTTCCCCGAGGCGAGTCCGTCGCCTATGTCCCGGTCCCCTCCTGCGAGCACCTTGGCTCCTTCGTGCTTACCTAGCTCCACGTAGCCCAAGTCCTTGTCGAGCTCCCCCTTGGATACGGCTGGGCCCATCTGGACGTCAGGGTTCAGGCCATTCCCCAACCTGGTCTTCTGGGCCAGGTCGACGAGCTTGCGGGTGAACTGCTCCTTTACGGCCTCGACCACTATCACCCTGCTGGTCGCGGTGCAAGCCTGGCCCGTGAGCCCGAACCCGCTCCTCGAGACGAGAAGGGCTGCTTCGTCGAGCTTGGCATCCTGGAGGACGATGGTGGGATTCTTCCCGCCCATCTCCAGCTGGACCCTCGCCATCTTCTTCGAGTTGGCCCTTGCCCTCTGGATTCCGTTGCCGACGTCGTAAGAACCCGTGAACGAGATCGCGTCAACCTCTGAGTTCGTCGCAAGTTCCTCCCCCACGGTGCTACCGGGCCCTATCACGAGATTGAGAACCCCCTGTGGGACCCCGGCATCGGCGAGCGCCTGCACCAGCTTCGTCGCCGTGAATGGGGTGAGCGAGGCAGGCTTGAAGACGACCGAATTCCCTGAGATTAGCGCAGGGGCTATCTTCCAGGAGGGAATCGCCAGAGGAAAGTTCCAGGGCGTCATCACCGCTACCACCCCCAGGGGTTCCCGAGTGGAGAAGAGGAACGTGTTCTCGACGCTGGATTGGTAGGTCTTCCCGTTGATCCTCATGCCCTGCCCCGCATAGAAGCGGAAGATGTCCGCCGCCCTCTTGACCTCGCCGGTGCTCTCGGCCAGTGTCTTCCCTTCCTCCATCGTGAGCGCCCTCGCGATCTCATCGACCCGAGAGTCGATGATGTCAGCGGCCTTCTGGAGAACCTTGCCCCTCGTCGGGGCGGGCGTCTTCCTCCATTTGGCGAACGCTGCCCTTGCCATCGAGACGGCTTTCTTTGCGTCCTCCACCGTTGAGACTTGATAGCTACCGACGACGGACGCGTCCGCGGGATTGGAGACCAGGTACTGTTGGCTCCCTTCGCCCTTGACCCACGTCCCGCCGATGTAGTTCTTGGCCTCCTGAGCCTTGGAGATCATGAAATCGAACGACCCTTCGGGATACTTAACGCTTGTCAGAGGGTCGGTGGCCCAAGATCCGAAGCCAGTCGATCTGGGTGAAGTAGCCCGACTCCATCGTCTTCAGCCAGGTCTCGAACATCTGATGGGGCGTCGTGTCTGAGGTGTCTATCATGAACTTGCGCCTGATGAACGAGGTGTTGTACTCGCGTTCGAAGGCTTCGAGGGCGCGCTCCGCGTCCCCGCGAGGAGCGGCGAGTCAGCGTTGGGGTTTGCTTTCATCCGCGCCCTGAC
Source organism: uncultured Nitrososphaerota archaeon (assembly GCA_963749225.1). Lineage (GTDB taxonomy): Archaea > Thermoproteota > Nitrososphaeria > Nitrososphaerales > Gagatemarchaeaceae > Gagatemarchaeum. The sequence goes on from CAVVLY010000001.1 coordinate 188,920, forward strand.
GACGTCCGGCCGGGACTTTAGGAAGACTAGGACGGTGTTGGGGTCCATCTCGTTGATCCGGTCCTCCACCTCCCTCGCGTAGAGGGACCTCTCGGCGTACTGCCCGGGCGCGCCGTAGCCGTAGTACAAAGGCGGATAGACGGCCTCGGTGAAGTGGAAGCCCACCAGGACCAGGTCGTAGTCGTGCTTCATGAAGCCGGGCTCGAGGTGATACGCAAGCATGTACCGCTGGTACTGCTCTCTGGCCTTGGGACCGAGCAGCGCGAGCTTCTCCCTCTCGTCCGGTGGTAGCTCAGGGTTGGGGAAGGTGAAGTGGTCGTGGGCGGGCACAGGCGCGTCGGTGGCGTACTTGGCGCTCAAGTTCGCGTGGGACCATTCTAGGACCTTCTTCGCGAGCGTCGTCTTACCAGTATAGTCGCAACCGGTGATTATGAGCCTCATAGCTCATGCCTAGATTATCTTCAGTTCCTTGCCTGCCTTCTCTATGGCAGCTATGGCGAAGTCCAGGTCCTCCGTCTTGAGCGCGGTGTTCATTATGAACCGCACCCTCGCCTTGTCCCGCGCCACTATGGGATAGACTATGGGGAGTACGAAGACGCCCTGTTCGAACAGTTTGGCCGCAAGCTGCGTCGCCGTGAGGCTCTCGCCCACGATTATGGGGATGATAGGCGTCTCGCTCACTCCTGTGTTAAACCCCAGGTCGTTGATGGCGCTCCTGAAGTACTTGGTGTTCTCCCAGAGTTTCCTCACGTGTTGGGGTTCGCTCTCCAGGGTCTCGATGGCAGCTATGCAGGAAGCGACCGTGGCGGGGGGATGGGAGCCGCTGAGGAGGAAGCTCCGCGACTTGTTCTCGGCGAAGTTCACGAGGTCGGTGGTACCGGAGATGTGCCCCCCGACGACCCCGAAGGCCTTGGAGAAGGTGCCCATCTCGACCTGCACCATCTTCCGGTCCAGGTTGAAGTGTGAGACCACTCCCCTGCCGCCCTCGCCCAGCACGCCTTCCCCGTGGGCGTCGTCCACGTAGACCATGGCGCCGTGCTCGGCCCCGAGCCTGGCGATGGCGTCGAGCGGAGCGATGTCACCGTCCATGGAGAAGACCCCGTCCGTGATTATCTGGATACGCCTGTAGGCTGGCTGGTGTTTCTCGGCTTCCTTGAGCACCCTGTTCAGGTCGACGACGTCGCCGTGCTTGTAGACTGCCCTTTCAGCGTGCGATAGCCTCACGCCGTCGATGATGCTTCCATGGTTCAGTTCGTCGCTAATCATCAGGTCGTCTTTGCCGGCGAGCTGAGGGATGAGCCCCACGTTTGTGGCGTACCCGGACTGGTAGACCAGCGAGGCCTCGGCATGCTTGAATTTGGCGAGCCTCTTCTCGAGCTCGGCGTGGATCTCCATGTTGCCGGCGATGACTCGCACGGAGCCCGAGCCTGCGCCGTACTTTTCTGCTGCCCTGGCGGCTGCGGCCTTGATCGCCGGGTGCGTGCTGAAACCGAGGTAGTTGTTCGAGCAGAGCATGAGGACCCTCTTCCCGTCGACCACGCACCAGGGAGCGCTCGGACCCTCCAGAACGCGGAGCTTCCAATCGAGGTGGTCCTTGACCAGGGCCATGTATTCGTCGCGCAAAAATCCCGTGGGGTCTCTCAATTCAATTGCCTCCCGTTCATCCGCCGAATCGACGAGACAAGATATATAACTTGTCGCCGGTTCGTTGCCAAGACATGAGCGAGCCCGTCATGCTTCGCCTAGATAACTACACACTGGAGCGAAGGGTCGCTCTCGTCACGGGGGCGGGACAGGGAATGGGCGAGGCCTTCGCCAAAATCCTCGCCTTGAACGGTGCAGCCGTGGCCGTAGCAGACATCAACGAGGTCTCGGCATCGAGGGTCGCATCCCAGATTATCGATGCTGGAGGTAGAGCCGAGTACTTCACGTCGGACGTTTCCAAGTATGATGAGGTCGTGAGGCTCGTATCCTCCGTCTCAGACACGCTCGGAAAACCGGACATCCTCGTGAACAACGCCGGACTCTTGAAGCCCACGCCCTTCCTAGATATGTCGCCTCAGGAATGGGAGGCCATAATGAAGGTGAACGTCGACGGCGTGTTCTACTGCTGCAAAGCTGTGGTCCCTTTGATGGTCGAGAGGAGGTACGGGAAGATAATCAACATGTCATCGACGGCGGGCAAGGCTTCGAGCACGTTCGGCGGGGTGCACTATACCGCATCGAAGGCTGCGGTGCTGGGCATCACCAGGCACCTTGCGCGGGAGCTCGCCCCCTACGGCATCAACGTCAACTCGGTCTGCCCGGGTTCCATCGACACGCCGATGGTGCGAGGGAACGCGACGGTGGAGACGATCGCCCAGGGGGTCAAGAAAATACCGCTTGGCAGGCTCGGGAGGCCCGACGAGGTGGCCGACCTGGTCCTGTTCCTCGCCAGCGACGCGTCTGCCTACATCACGGGAGCGAGCATCGACATCAACGGAGCCGAACTAACCGTCTAACTTCTGCCGTTTTTCAAACTTCGTGGAGCGTGTCGCAGGTGATGTAGGTGAAAGGTTTCTTCCCGATATTCACGAGCCCGTGGGGCACGCCCGGCGGCGTGACCACCCAGGTTCCCGGTCCGACGACCCTCTCCTCGTCCCCGACCTTCACCTTGGCCTTCCCGGAGAGCACGTAATAGAACTGAGGCCTCGTGTGCCCGTGGGGTTCGTATGTTCCTCTAGGAGCAAACGAGTTGATGCCGATGTTTATTCCCAGCGAGTAACCGTATTTGTCGGCGAGCGAACTCTCTCCGGGCAGAAGGAAGGATTTTACCTTGGTAGCCTTGTGACTCGCGTCCAGTGTAATCCTTCTCCGCCGAATCTGCGTAGTCCCTGGTGAACCGGAGATACTCGCTCTTCTTGAAGATGTACTTTGGCACGGTATATCGGTGGACTCCCGGTCAGATTGAGGCCGCTTACTTCTCTTCTATGGCGATGGCCCGGGTCCAGGACGCTTCCATCCTGCTGAAGTTCAGCGGCAGGGCGATGAGGAAGACGCGCTTCTTCTTGAGCAACTCCAGGTTCTTGATGGCGTCGATCCGGACGACGTCGTTCATGAAGAGCAGGACGGCGTTCTGCTTGTCCTCTGGCAGCTTGTTCTGGAGCTCGCCGGGGGCGTACTCCATGCAGTTCTGCATCGCGATGAGCTTGGTCTTGTGCTTGACGAGCCATTTTGCTCCCTCCCACGTCAGGTAGGGGATCGGGGTCACGTCGTCAGGCGGTCCTCGGATAAGCAATCGTTCGCCGTCACCCGCGCCGGCCTTTTCGAAGTCCTCAGGAGTTATCGGCGCGTTGGCCTTCTTCTTGCTGAGGTCAACGACCAGGGCCTCGCCCACGAAGTTATCCAGAGGGAGGGAGGCTATGTCCTTGCCGGTCTCGCTGACCTTCAGCGAGCTCTCTAGATGGGTCCCCACGTGGGTCTCACCGCGAATCCAGTGCATCCTGACGTTGTCCTGGGGTGCGAAGAGGAACTCCTCGAGATGGATCTCCCTCCCGAAGAAGGGCTCCGCATGGTAGGTACTTGCCATTCGCCTTCCTGACCGACGGGACGACCTTGTAGGAGAGGTCTACAATCCTGGACTTGGACATATCGAGGGGCTTCATTCTTAGCCCGTGGGGGCCAGAGGCATGCATAAGAGCGTTGAGTTCTGTCAGGTCTTCGTCGGGCGACTCTGACCTGGCTTCGAGGCATCGACTCTGAGGATTACCTGCTGTCTGCTGCCTTCAGGGTTCCCCTTCACCGCTTCACCTGCCTCGCCTTTTCCTTGTGACTGGGCGAACCTCACCCAGCCCCTGCGAGAGATGTTCATCACCGCGATAAGGTCGCGGTCATCCCACCTCCCGCACTTCTGGCACCACAGCTGTCGGTGATGTACGATATCATCGCGGACGGCCGCTTGGAGTCTCTCCCCGCATCGCGGACAGTCCATTGTGGTGCCTCTCGTGTCCTTCGTGGAGAGCGTGACCACCGGTACGCCCTCCCATGCAGCCTTGTACTCGACCTGTCTCTTGAGCTCGTGGAAGGGCCACGAGTTCATCCGTCCCCTGTAGCTTGTGCCCTGACCGTTGCCCTTGCGGTAGAGTTTCCTGATGCCCCTGATCTCCTCAAAGATGATTGCATCTCTGTTCCGCTTCGCTTCTTCTACTATTTGCTTCGAGACGCGGTTGAGGATCTGCCTAATCCGTTCCTGTCTCCTCCGGCCATATTTGATGGCCAGTCGGCTCCTTATTCTGACGTCATTTCTCTTGAACGAGCGAATGATGCTCCTGGTGTTCTCTGCTATGCTCACCGCCTTCGAGACGTCATAATACGTGGCCTTCTCCTCATTCCCGACTGTCACATTCCCCAGGTTCCTATCGATGCCGATGGCGTCAGAGACCTGAATCTCTTCAACGGCCTTCGAGATACAGAGCGAAAGGGAGCTCTCCGTGACAGTGAAGGATCGAACGGTGATTCCGGGCTGGGTTACAATGCTGAGGGTATGGGGAGTTAGATAGAGCCTCTCAAACTTACGGGCTCCGACAGGGACGATGAGAGCATCGCGTTCAATTCTGAACCTATAGCACGATACGAGCAGTTGTTTTGAAAGGTACGGCCGCTTCGTAGGGAATCCGCGTCTGATGGATTTCTTTCTCGCCGCCAGGATGCCGGCGGCCTTCGAGATTGCGCACAGTCGATAGTATGACGGGATTTCGCTCCCATACCTTAGGCTGAGATCACGATAAACGAGGAGTGAAAGCCTCTTCAGTGAATGCGCATCATGCTCCAATCCTACCCATATGCAATCGTTGACCATTAGTCTGAAAGATTCCATGAGACTGAGGATGCGGGATGTAGGCTCGTGCCGCTGCTTGATGGCCTTTCTGGCGACCGTTCTGGGGACCGTTCTGGGTGGGACCGCGGTGACGCCCATCCCCAATCAAGTGTAAGAATAATTTAAGCACCCACTTTCAATCTATTCTTAAAACGGTATTAGTCCGACGGAGACACTACAGCGCCTGAGTGGTCATTCGTGGATGGGGTCCGGCACCTGCTCATCGGCCGGGACGGAGCGCCCCGAGCTCGAATCCCCCCGGCCTGCGACCACGACGATCGGGAAGGTCGCAAGCGCGACGACCGCTGTCATCAGGTAAGGCACCGAGGGGGACACGTAGTTCGATATCGCTCCGCCCGAGAAGGAACCGCTGACGATGCCCGCGCCGGTGACGGCCTCGTAGATCCCCATGGTCCGCGTCATCCCCTTGCCGGAGTTGGTCCGCGGCGTAGAGGTTCATGATAAGCGGTATCTGGATGCCGGCAGAGACCCCGAGGATGAGGAAGGCGACCAGAAAGGCGTAGAAGTTCGAAGCCAGCCCAAGTATCGTGCCGGAGATCGCGAGCAGCAGGAGCGAGAGCCCGAGCGATCTGTACGATGCCCACCATCGCGACCCTGTGTGACATGAAGAAGAGCATCAACCTCGTCACTGCGTAGGCGCTGAAGAGGTAGCCCAGCTGGATGGAGGTGATCGACAGGGACGCAGCGTACCTCGGGAATATCAGGTATATCATCCCGAGCAGGAACGAGGTTATGACCGCGAGCGCAGCGACGGCGACCTGGTTGGGCCTCCTCCCTATGGTCGCACCCGTCGCGTCAGCCCGGTCCACCTTCCTTATGGGCCGGGACGAGTAGTGCGGTGTTATCCTGAGCAATACCGTCGCCAGACACATGGAGAGTGTTACAGCACTGACGAGGAAGACCCCTCGGTAGCCGAAGTAAGTGACGACGTAACCTCCGAGCAGGGGACCGACGAGCAGGCCGGTTCCCCAGGAAGCGCTATACCTTCCCAGCACCTTCTCTCTGGGCTGGGAGACCGCGACTTCGGAGACCAGGGCGTCGGTCGTCGGCCAGAACATCCCTGACCCCAGCCCGACAAGGAAGAGCAGCCCGACGATCTCTGCCACGTTCTGCACGAGGCTGAGGAGGGCGACGGTCGAGGCGGCGAGCACACAAGCGAGCCACATCAGCCGCTTCACGGGCAATCTCTCCGAGAACCTCCCGAAGACCACAGAGGTCGGTACCTGGACGAGCGAACCCGCCAGCCCGATTATTCCGATCTGCAGGTACGAAGCCCCAAGGGTTGCGGCAAAGACAGGAAGGAAGGGCCCGTAAATGTTCAGGCTCGCCTGATAGAGGAAGGATGCGAGGTAGACCGGGGTAAGAAGCGAGCCAGAGCCTCTTTGCATCCTTCACCATCGGGATGGAATCTTATTATCCGTTGAGCGGGTCTGGAAACGTCAGCTAGTGGATGGCCAGCACGACAACGAGGACGATCATGAAGGCCACTACTATGACTATAGGAAGTAGAACGGTCTCGAGCATCGCTATACCTATGGCGATGTAGTCTTTCCAATCCGGCTTTATGGTATCATCCTGCTCCTTCTCCTCTTGACTCATGAAGGACAGATCGGACCGAAGGCGCCGTGATGTATAAGGATTGTGAGTCGGTCTCTTCACCTTTTGGGGATCGCCCTGTGTTATGGATCAGAGCGACTTCTCGTTAACTCTGATAGCGTTGCAATGGGCCGGAAGCTCGGGGCGAAGATAGCTGCTAAGCTGGTAGTAGAGGAGCAGCACCTGACCGTTCGGGAGCCTCAGGACGCTCGGGTATCCGCAGTCTTGGTTCTCCGCGTCGTCGGAGAAGATTATCTCTTGGTCCTTGTTCCAGGTCTTTCCATCGTCGTCGCTGATCAGGCCCCTCACCCCGAATGGGAACCTTCTGTGACCGTACACGAGGAGGACCCGTCCCTCACCGAGCTTCGCCAGGTCAGCCGGGTGCTCGAGCGCTCCTGTTATGCGGCGCGGCTCATCCCAGGTGCGTCCGGCGTCACTGGAGGTGCAGAGGTAGGTCGCTTCTTCGGGCTCGTCTGACCTGAGGACGGCGATGACCTTCCCGCGGCCCAGAGAGAGGAAGGAAGCCTCGTTCAGACCCTTGGCGATGACGGAAGGCTCGCCCCACGACTCTCCGTTGTCCTTGGACCTGATCGCGAAAGAGTACGATGGAAGGGTCGGTGTGCCGAAGGCCTGTCCACCGATCTTCGACCCATACACGTTCATCAGCAGCGTCCCATCGTCTAGCTTGACGATCCTCCCGAACGGACTCACGGAGTAGCCCTTGACAGTGAGCTTCTTCCTATCGGTCCAGGTCTTGCCGTTGTCCTTTGAGAGTATGTAGTAGGCTTCGGTCTTCGACTGCGCCGGGATCCAGACGTCCATGAGATAGTCGTAGAACTTGTAGTCGGGCGTGCCTTTGTGGGGGACGTAGCCTTTCGCATAACCGCTCACTATGATGAACCCCAACACGACCGTGCCATCGGCGGCCTGTCCGAGCGCGGGGTTCCTGTCGTCCGTGGGGGTGTCGAAGGCGGTGACAGGTTTTGACCAGGTCGAGCCCCCATCCTTCGATCGCACGATGTCTAGCCTGCCTCCGCTGCCCATGTGTTCCGCGCCGCCCTGATCGCGGCGATGACCTCGCCGCTCTTTAGAGCAACCGCCACTGGAAAATAACCCGTACCCCAACCTGATGCAACGACGGTCTTCTGCCCCTTGACGACCCGACGGATGCTGATCTCTGTGCTCTTCATCGCGAAAGCTATGGCGGCTTCGAGTTATAACCTTCGCCAGGAGCGCGCAAACTATTTACAAAGCGTCGGATGTGAAAGCCTTCGCCTTGATAGACCTCTCAAAGTATAAAGTGATCGACCTGTCCGAGAAGGTGGACTCTGCCCTGCTCAAGAGGAACGGGGACTACATCCACGGTTATTCCGCCGCAGGGAGGATCATCTACCTTGAGGAGTTCTACCTAGCCGGGTGGCCTGGGGTCAGGATGCACTTCATCAAGGGGGAGACCCACTCAGGTACCCACATCGAGGCACCGTACAAGGTCTTCGAGGATGGGAAGGACGTCACCCAGATCCCCCTCGAGTCGTTCATGGGCCAGGCGGTCGTCGTCGATTGCAGCGCCAAGAGGGCGGGGGAGGAGATAACCATCAAGGACATGAAATCGGCGGGCGTCAAGGAGGGGGACGCCGTCCTCGTGAGAGGACCCCGGAAGCCGCTCTCGCCGCTACCTTACCTGAATGAACAAGCTACGGACTGGTTAATAGCGAAGAAGATCAAGATGCTCGCGTTTCAGAACTCGACGGAATATCATCCAGACCAGCTCAACGGGAAGCGTCCCAACAACGTGGGGAACGCGGTCAAGCTCTTCAGGAACAACGTCGTTATGATAGACGGGATAGTCAACCTAGAGAAGATCAAGAAGAAGAGGGTCTTCGTAATCGCGTTGCCCCTGAACTTCACCCACCTCGAGACCTCTTGGGGCAGGGTAGTCGCACTGGAAGAAAAGAGTTGAAGCGCGGCAGAGAAGTTCAAGGGCTGTGCTTGCGCATGTTGTGACGCATCCACCAGGCTAATCCTATGGCCGCAGGGACCGCAAGGATGACCGCAGCCCATTCCATGATTAGGATCATCGAGTCCACGACGTAATTCACCGTCCAAGTCGAAATTGCGACGTTCCAGTTCCCGTCGAGGTAGACCTTGACGCAAAACGCGATGAAGAGCAGGAACGACGCACCGCCGCCGCCGCTCGTCGTGCGTGAACCATTACCGAAGCCATATCGCCCCCTTTCTTCGCCTGGTAGCCTCTTCCACCACTGCCAGACCGCAACGGCGACCACGACTAGGGGTATTCCAATCAAGACCAATTCCCAGAAGATTGCGTTCAGGATGAAATTCACCAGATTTGCCATCGTCCAAAGACCCAGGGTCGTAGGCACGAGGCCTGTGGACTGTGCATCTCTCGCGAACCACCATATGACATAGACAGCACCGACGACCACCAAAATGCACGCGACCGCGAGGGCAGCGACCATGCTCCAATGCTTCCTCATGAATGTCTTCCATTCGGCGCCTCTGTCCGCTCCAGCCGAATCATTCATGAGGTTCCACTCCCCTGCACACCGATTCTGCGACTCGTCTGTCCCGCATATTTAACTGCCGAAGACCATTCTCGCTCGCGACACTACAGCGAGATTGTCGGCAATCACGAGCGGAGGAGTTTGAGCGCGACTCCGACGTAGATCTGGGCTGCCTGGTGGACCCCCCTGAGTGACGCGTACTCGTCTGGTTTGTGCGCCGTCGAGAGGTCCCCGGGACCGAATATCACCGTCGGAATCCCGTAGTCGTTTATCATGAAACGGGCGTCCGTCGTCCCGGAGAGACCCTTGACTGGGACCTTCTTCCCGAGGACAGCTTTGCCCTCTTGCTCGAAGACCTTCACTATCTCCTCATCCTGGGAAATCTCCGCAGAGGTATCCCCTTGGATGACCTTCAGGTCCAAGGTCAGCTCCTGGTCCTCCTTCCTCAGCTGCCTGACCAGCGCGACTATCTCGGCCTTTACCCCCTCGACGGTCTCGCCTGGCAGAGTCCTTCTGTCGACCACTACGGAGCAGCTCTCCGGCACAATCCAGGTTGAGACGCCTCCCTCTATTCTGTCGACTGAGATGGTGGGGTGGCCGAGAAGCGGGTGCGAGGTTTTGCTCAGCGTCTTGGAGTAACGCTCGATGCCCCTGATCACCTCCGTCATCTTGACGATGGCGTTCAGACCCTCCTGGGGGGCGCTAGAATGGGCGGCGCGACCCGTTACCGTCAGCTCAAAGTCGACGGCCCCCTTGCTAGCTGTGACCACCTGCAGTCGGGTCGGCTCGCAGACGACGCCGTAGTTCGAGGGTATGCCCCTCTTGAGGGCCTGGACGGTGCCCCTCCCCGGGCCTTCCTCGTCCATCACACAATCAATCACCATCTCGCCGTTGAGCTTTACTCCTGAATCCAGCAGCGCCTTCGCTGCCACGAGGGCTGAGGCGAGCCCTGCCTTCATATCCGACGACCCTCTCCCGTACAACTCGTCCCCCTCGACCTCGGCGCCGAAAGGCTCATGTTTCCAGCCCGAGCCAACAGGGACCACGTCCATGTGTCCGTTGAACAGGATGCGGGGCTTTGTCTTCGCCCCCTTCAGGGTCACATAGACGTTCGGCCTTCCGGTGAGCTTCTCGTCGAGCTTCGCTTCAAGGCCATTCTTCCGGCTCCAATCGAAGATGAAATGGGCAATCTCTTCCTCCGTTCCTGTCGGATTGATGCTGGGGATTTTCACTAGCTCCGCGAGCAGTCTGCTCGTCTCCTCCGGTTCGACCCTGACCTCGGGTGCCGCGGGCTTCGAAGGGTTGTCCTTGGGCGTCTTTACCGACCCTGGCTATGGGGAGAGGTCCGAATCGGGCCACGTCAGGTACTCAATCTTGAAGGAGTGTGATATCTCGCGACCCAGTACGGGGTCGTGGATGGAGATGTGGAAGTTGTCGGGGAAGATGCCCTCCTTCGATGCCGCCTCATAGAGGTGTGGTGGCAGTCCGGCGACACCCGCGGCTGACCCGCTGAGGAAGGCCGTGCCGTCGTTCCTGAGCTCAGGGAAGTCCTTGAAATTGGTCTCCGGGGTTCGCAGCTCGGTGAGCGCGAAGTCCTGGTACTGGACATCCCTGCCGTTGATGGTGGTGTGGCTCTTGAGCCGCAACTTGTCCCAGTGGTCCTTCACATCATCGTACAGCCAGACGCCCCTGGCCACCGACGCGGGGCAGCATTGCTTGGACTTGGCCGTGTCGTAGATCGTCCCGAGCGCCTTGGTGCTCAAGCCCAGGAGGGTCGAGTCGTTGTTGTCGCTCCCCACGGAGACAAGGGTGTCCTTCCCTGCGGCGATGAGGACGTATTCCACCTCTGGTCCGGTCCTGCGCTCCTGGACCTCGATGACGTTCTCGTAGGTGAAAAGGTACCTGCTCTTCCTACAGTAGTTGGGCAGGCTGTAGACTATGGCGCCGCTCTTCCGGACCTCGTCCATGTGGGCCCTGGAAGCGGCCAGGTCCCTCCCCGCCGCCCTTCCGAGACAGACGTTCGTGATGCTGACCCTCCGCTCCGAAGTCTTGCCGTCCGTGTGATGCACAGTGAAATCCATCAGGTTCTCCAATAGTTTCATGCGAGGACGAGCGGACTGGGCCGGGAGCCTGTTATAACCTTGTTTTCGCTGGAGCGCGCTCAGCGGACCGAGAAGACTCGGGCGGCGTTGCGCCAGGTCACAGCTTCCATCTCTTTCTTGCTCAGCTTTGCGTGAAGCACCTTCTTGATGCCGGCCTGCGGATACTGGATGGGGAGCGCGGTCCCGAGCATGACCTTATCGACCCCGAGGGAGTCCACGAGCATCTCCACGCCCTCCACCAGCTGCAACCCCGAGGTCTCCGCGAGCAGGTTCCTTGGGAACTGTCCCGAGAGGACCGCGCCCATGGCGTCATAGTTGAAGGTGGAGAAGACGAACGTCACTTTCGGGTTCTGCTCGGCGGTGGCTATCACGGCATCCACTGAGACCTCCGGGAAGGCCCAGCTCATGAGCAGCCTCTGAGGGATGACGACGGGCACGTCGAGTTCCTCGGCCAGCTCATAGACCTTGGTCGCGTAATTCAGCCTGAAGCCGTGCTCAACTGGATAGATCCTGATGCCCCTGAGAGCGCCGGACTTTAGGCCCTGGGCGCCTGCTCCCTTCTTCTTGAAGTAAGGGGTCAGCGTGGCCAACCCGTAGAGCTGCTTCGGATACTTTTCGCAGGCAGCGAGGACCTGTTTGTTGCCCTCCTCCGCGTCGTAGAATACCGACCTGAGCGAAGATATGAGAGCGCCGCTCACGCGATTGAGGCTCAGGTACTTGCTGAGCTGGGCCGCCGTCTTCGTGTCTATCCGCCAGTAGGGCCATGAGCCGAGGTAGGCGTTGGAGTCGATTATCTTGGTCATACTTTTCGGCCCTTCACGAGACGGTTCATGTTATCCCCGAGAACCAGGCGCCGGTCCTCTTCTTTGATCTTGGCTGAGCTCACCTTGGCCATCTGCGCGGCAGGCTCCAGCAGCGGAAAGTCCGAGCCATGGAGGACCCGGTCGGCGCCGACGACCTTTACCGCCTCCTCGATGGCGTTGGAGTCGAAGTGGGAGGTCGCCGTATCAAGGTAGACGTTGTCGTGCTTCTTGGCCTCGTAGATTGGTCCCACCAAACCCTGCAACCCGCCGCCGCCACCCATATGCGCGAGTATCAACGGAGCGTCGGGGAACCTGTCGGCGAGCTTGAAGAAGGGCTCCACCGGGGTGGGATGTATGAGGGAGGGCACGCGGGCCCTGGCTATCTTCTCCATCAGGGGCTCGATGCTGGCCTCGTCAGCGGCCCAGAGAGGGAGGACCGGGTACAGCTTGACCCCCTTCATCCCTCCCTCGACGACGCACCGGTCGAACTCCTTCAGGGCGAGCTCCCCTAAGCGGGGCTGCAGTACGCAGTAACCCCAGACCCGGTCGGGGAGGTCCTTCATGAGCCGGAGGGTATCGGTGTTCCCCTCGATGAAGTCGTACACGATCGCCTTTGCGGAGGAGACCATCATCCTGTTGAGCTTGAACTCCTTTGCCATTGCGGCGAGGTCCATCTTGTTGCCGCCGTAGATCCGGCCGCCGAGGTATGTGCAGTCAATGTGCACGTGGCAGTCGACTCTCAATACGGACGTGTCGTTGGAGGCTGTCCTGCGTATTTAACCGCTTTTGGCTAGCCGGTCAGGATCCAGACGCTGGCCGAGCCGGAGTTGGTGACGTATACGTCATTGTTCGCCGAGTTGAAGGCAACCCCCTCAGGGGCGATGTCCACGGCTATGGTCGCCACCACTGTGTTCGCGGGGCTGAGAACGGTGACGTTGTTCGCTGCTGAGTTCGCCACGTAGAGATTGTTCGAGTGGGAGTCGAAGGCCATCAGGAAGGGGGCGACCCCTACTGTCACGTTGGCGACGACGGCGTTGCTCGACCCAATCAACGAGAGGTAAGAGGCTCCCGAGTTCGAGACGTAGACATCATTGTTGGCCGGGTCGTAGGTCACGCCGAGAGGGTTCAGCCCGACCGGGACGGTCGCCGCGACGGTGTTGCTCGAGGTAATCACGCTGACGGTGTCGGCGCGAGAGTTCGCGACATAGAGGTCGGTGTTGTTCGCGTCATAGGCTATCCCCCAGGGTGTCTGGCCAACGGGCACCGAGCCGATGACCGACCCGTTTCCAGCTAGGACGTCGACCTTGTCACCGCTCGAGTCGACCACGTAGACGTTCTGGTTTGAGGCGTCGTACGCCACCCCCCACGGAGATCCGTTTGTGGTGATGGTCTGGGTAACGGTGTTCGTCGAACCGGAGATTACCGAGACCGTCCCCGGCTCGTCGTTCGTCACGTAGAGATTGCCGTTGGAGGAGTCGTACGCCACGTCGAGCGGCTCCGTCCCGACGGGAATGATCTTGATGACCGTGTTGCTCGAGCCGATCACCGAGACGCTGTTGCCGCCCGAGTTGACCACATAGATGTCCCCGTTGGAGGGGTCGAATGCGGTCGCAAAGGGGGTGATTCCCACGCCGAGGGAGCCCACCGCGGTAGGCGTCGAGGCCCCGCTAGTGGTTGTCGCGGTCGATGCGGAGGAAGAGGAGCTGGCGCTTGATGAAGTGCTGGCGGTCGTGGTCGACGGAGTGGTTGACGAAGTCGAAGAAGAAGAGGTCGAGGTGGTAGTCTGAGAAGAGGTCGAGGTGGTGGTGGCGCTCTTCCCAGAGCTGGCGTATATCGCTACCCCTGACACCGCGACGATCAAGACCACGACTATCACGATGACTACTGTACGCGCTATCGCGCGCCTCCACGCCGGACCCTTATGACTCCTGTTCCCTCGCAATGGGAGGGACCGCCGCAGTCGCCGATTCGGCTGCTCCAATGCCCTGCGAAAGAGGCTCATCCGTTATTAAGTATTCAGAACGCGCGGGAAGCTCGTCCACGCGGGTCGATTAGCCCGTTTCACTTCGCCGTTGGCTGGGCGGCTATTGCCTTTGGCGGCATCTCGACAGGGTGGATAAGGTGGCAGGCGACGAAGTGGTCCTTCTTGGACTCGAGGAACAGCGGCTCGACCTCGCTGCAGACAGGCATGGCGTACTGGCACCTCGGGTTGAAGCGGCAACCGGGGGGTATGTTGGCGGCCGTCGGGACGTCCCCCTTCAGGATTATCTCGTTAGTCTTCACGTCCGGGTCGGGGACGGGGACTGCCGAGATGAGCGCCTGGGTGTACGGGTGCTCAGGGTCGTTGAAGAGTTCGGTGGACTCTGAGAGCTCGACCGCCTTGCCGAGGTACATCACGGCCACCCTGCTGCTGATGTGCTCGACGACGCTGAGGTCGTGGGAGATGAAGACCATCGTCAGGCCGAGCCTCTTCTGGAGCTCCTCGAAGAGGTTGAGGGTCTGCGCCTGGACCGAGACGTCCAGCGCCGAGACCGATTCGTCCGCGATGATTACCTCAGGCTCAACGGCGAGGGCGCGGGCCACGCAGAGCCTCTGCCTCTGCCCTCCGCTGAATTCGTGCGGGAAGCGACCGAGCTGTGCGGGGTCGAGCCCCACGGAGATCATGAGCCCCTCCATCTTCTCCTCGAGCTGCTGGCTCGTGCCAGAGAGCCGGTGAAGCTTGAGGACGTCCGCGAGCATCCTTCGCACCGTCACCCTGGGGTCGAGGGACGAGTAGGGGTCCTGGAATATCATCTGGACCTTCCTCCGGTACTCTTTCAGCTCGGACGGCCCGAACTTGAGCACGTTGCGTCCTCTGAAGAGTATCTCCCCGCCGGTCGGCTCGTACATGCGGACGAGGCATCTCGCCAGGGTCGACTTTCCGCACCCGCTCTCGCCCACGACGCCTAGGGTCTCGCCTTCGTAGACGTTGAGGTCTACGCCGTCGAGCGCCTTTACCATCCGCTTGGACCCGACTATCCTCGAGACGAGGCCGGACTCGAGGGGGAAGTACATCTGGAGATTCTTGACTTCGATGATCGGTTGGTTGGTCGACGTGTCACTCGCCTCAATATAGCCAGCAGCTCACCATGTGACCGTCGCCGACGTCCCTGAGCTCGGGTACGTCCGTCTTGCACCGGTCCATCACGTAGGGGCATCTTGGGTTGAACGGGCACCCCGATGGAATCGTGATCATGTTCGGCGGCATCCCCGGGATCGAGACGAGCGGCTCCTTAGAGCCCATCTTTGGGATCGACTTGAGCAGGCCCATGGTGTAGGGGTGCTTCGGGTTCTTCAGGACCGTCCGGACGTCGGAGGACTCGACGATCTTCCCAGCGTACATCACGTTAACGCGCTTGCACATCTGGGCGACTATCCCCAGGTTGTGCGTGATGTAGAGCAGCGAGGTGTTGAACTCGTCCTTGAGGCCCTTCATGAGCCGCAGTATCTGCGCCTGGATCGTGACGTCGAGGTTCGTCGTGGGCTCGTCGGCGATGATCAGGGCGGGCTCGCACGACATCGAGATGGCTATCATGACGCGCTGCTTCATCCCTCCGCTCAGCTGGTGCGGGTAGTTGTGCAGCCTCTCGGAGGCGGGCTTGATCCCGACCTTGTCGAAGAGGTCGACCATCCTCCGCTTTACCTCATCGGAGGAGTGCTTCGTGTGTTCCTTCATCGACTCACCCATCTGGACGCTGAGTGCGAGGACCGGATTGAGCGCGCTCGTGGGGTCCTGGAAAATCATCCCAATGTCTCTCCCCCTTATCTCCCTCATCTCCTTGTCCGTCTTCGTCAGGAGGTCCTCGCCCTTGAAGTAGACCTCTCCCGCGAGCGTCTTCCCGTAGGGTGGGGGACCAGGCGCATGATGGAGAGAGCGGTGATCGTCTTGCCTGAGCCTGACTCGCCGATCAACCCCACGGAATCACCGTAACCCACGTCGAAGCTCACCCCGCGCACAGCCTGGACCGTGCCCTCGGGGGTCTGGAAGTGGGTTACGAGTCCCTTGACATCGAGAACAGACCCAGGGTCGCTCATTTCTCCAATCTAGCTCCTAGACCTTCAGCCTCGGGTCGAAGGCGTCTCTTAGACCGTCGCCAAGGAAGTTGAAACCCAGCACCAGCTGCATAATCGCGAGGCCCGGCCAGATCGTGGGTGCCACGTGGACGAACATGGTCGTCTGGAGGTCGTTCAATATCGCACCCCAGCTCGGGGTTGGGGGGAGTACTCCGAGACCGAGGAAGCTCAGCGAAGCCTCCGCCAGGATTGCCACGGCGAACGAGAAGGTAGAGTAGACTATGATTGGGGTGGCCGCGTTGGGAAGGACGTTCCTGGTGACTATCCTGAACGAGCTGAAGCCCAGTAGTCTTTGGGCCACCACGAAATCCTTGTCGGAGAGGCGGATGACCTCCGCACGGATCAGCCTAGCGTAGCTCGGGATGTTGGAGACCGCGATTGCGAGGATTACGTTGCGGACTCCGGCACCTAGGAAGGTGACCAGGATTATCGAGAGTATGAGTGAGGGGAGGGAGAGCCATATGTCGAAGATAGCCTCCAGGACGCGGTCGACTTTGCCCTTGAGCCAGCCAGCCAGGGTCCCGAGCGTGATCCCAACGGATCCGCTGAGCAAGACCGAAAAGAGCCCGACGGTCAGGGATATCTGGGTGCCGTAGATTATCCTGCTGAACATGTCACGTCCTAACTCGTCGGTGCCCAGCAGGTGAGACCAGGATAGGGGGAGAAACGCCTCTATCACGCCCCCCGAGGGGCACTTGGGGCCAGGCAGACTGACGCCGGGTATGCAATCGGGGTTGTAGGGGGCGATGAACTGCGCGAATATCGCGACGAAACAGTTGGTCAGGACTATGATCAGCCCGATTACGGCCAGCTTGTTCTTGAAGAACCGGTAGATGCTGCGGGGGACCTTCCTCCCCAGGACCGTGTACCCCTTGCCCGCTTTGGGAGCGACTTCAGAGGAAGCGGTTGGCGGGATCGGGGGGATCGTAGCCGCCATCTATCTCAGCCTAATCCTCGGGTCGATGATGGAGTAGAATATGTCGACGATCGCGTTGGCGAAGACGAAGACCGCGCCTGTGTAAAGGACGAACCCCTCGATTATAGGATAGTCCCTGTTCAGCATGGCGTTCACTGCGAGGTCGCCAAGACCCAGATAGTGGAACGTGTACTCGATGGTGACGACGCCCCCCAGGTTTGACCCGAAGTACAACCCCAGCAGGGTAAGGGTGGGGAGCAGGGCGTTTCGGAGCGCATGGCGGTACACGACGATGCGTTCTCTCAGACCCTTGGAGCGGGCCGTGAGAATATAGTCCTCGCCCAAGGCCTCTAGCATGGACGCGCGCAGCACCCGCGAGATTATGGCTAGCGTGGAGAACGAGAGCGTGAGCGCGGGCAGTATCAGATACTGCAGCCCCTGCCAGCTAAAGGGGGGCGCGTAACCGACCGCCGGAAAGACGTGAAGGTCCAGAGCCAGGAAATCGATGAGCAAGAAGCCGAGCCAGAAGGTGGGCATGCTTATCCCCACCAGGGAGACGAACGTCCCGATGTAGTCGATGATGGAGTTCCGCCTTACCGCCGCTGCCACCCCCAGGGGTATCGCAATGGCCAGGGCGATAAGCGTGGCGGTTATCGCGAGCACCAGGGTCACCTGCAGGCGGTCCAGGATCAGAGTGGTTACGGGTAGATGGGAAAAGTACGAGGTCCCCAGGTTACCCTGTACTGCCTTTGTTATCCAGTCAAAGAACTGCACCGGGGCCGGCTGATTGAGCCCGTACTCCTGATTGAGGTATGCGATCGTCGCCGGAGTGAGCTTGCTACCGGTCTGTCTGAAGGACCCTTCGATGACCCCTACGGGGCCACCCGGTGTGAGGTAGAGGAGGAGAAAATCGAAAACGGCAAGCCCGAACAGTGTCGGAATTGTGAGCACTAGACGGGTTATGATGTACTTTAGCACATCATCTCTCCGGGTTGCCTAAATAGCAGAAAAAGGTTCCGACCGCCGAACCGACTATGGGTTCGGCGGGTTGAGGTATGCCTTGTGGTAGTCGTACTGGTAGAGCGGGTTGATGGCGAAGTCGTTGAGGTTGTTGGAGACGATCCATGGGTCGGTGATGTTGTAGGTTCCTGGGTAGACCGCGGCCTCCACGAACATCCCGGTGAGCTGGGTGAAGAGCGTCTGCCTCTCTGTCTGGTCGGTGGAGGCGATCGCCTGCTCATAGAGTGCGTCGACTGCCGGGTTGCTGTAGTGTGCCGGGTTCCAGTCGGTGGACTTGGAATACAGGTACGCCTCGAAGAGCGGTCCTGGGTCAGGGATGGAGACGCCGTTGCGACTGCATGGTGATGTTCCACGGGTAGTTCGGGTCCTCAGGTTGCGCGGCTACTACCATGTAGTTGCTGTAGAAGACAGACGAGTCGACGATGTTCAGGTTGACGTTGAAGCCCAGCGCCTGGAGTGATGCCTGCGACGATTGCGAGCTCGGACGGGAGCCTGCCGGAGTAGATGACGAAGTCGATGGAGGTGCCCGCTTCGAAGCCAGCCTGCTGGAGTAGGGACGCGGCCATCGTCGGGTTGTAGTCGTACTTCGGCGCTGTGCTGCTGTAGCAGCCAGAAGCTGGGCGTCACCGGCTGGTAGGCGCGGTTGTAGAGCCCTCCGTAGAGGGCGAGGATCTGGGCCCAGTTGATGCCATAGCACACCGCCTGCCTGATCGTCTGGTTGGAGAACGGGTTCGGCTTCCCGCCGACCGTCTCGGCCGTGTTCATGGTCACGTCGTACTGCCCAATTGGGAAGTACTGGAGCTCGATGTGTGCGGTGGTCAGAGTTCCCACTTCAGCGATTGCAGTGCCAAGGATGTGCGGCGCGTCGACGAAGTTGTAAGTCTGCGACGAGAGACCTGCGAGGATCTCGGCCGCGTCGGTTGAGGACGTCCACTGGATGCCCCCGAGGTATGGCGCTCCCTGGTAGTAGTTGGCGTTCGGTGTGTAGCTGATGTAGGACGCGGTATCGTTCTCTTGACCGAAGATGAACGGTCCTGTGCCTATTGGGTGCTTGAAGAAGTTCTTAGGATCGCTGCCCCTGGTAGCTGGGACGATGGGACAGAGGAACGCTGCGAGCCAAAGCGGCGCTGTGATGGAGGGACCTGTGAGCTCGAAGTTGACCGTCATGGCGTCGGGCGCGTCCACGGACTTGAGCCAGCCAGCGATCGACGCCTGGTTGGCGTAGCCGGAGGTCGTGCTCAGGTACTGGTTGAAGGTGTAGACCACGTCCGCAGAGGTAAAGTTTGTGCCGTCGTGCCACTTTACGCCGGGCTGGAGCTTGACCTGCATCGTGTTCCCGCTGTTGATCATGGTGTACCCAGTCGCTAATCCAGGGATCACGTCCGTGGACGGGTAGGGCGCGTAGTTCAGGAGTTTGTCATACATGACGAGGGTCCACCAGTCGGGGGTGAAGGTGATGGTGACCGGGTCCTCTTGGCCTTCCAGCGAGGCGAACGACTCTCCCTCGAGGAAGATTGCGGTTCCGCCTGTGACCGGGCCCGTGTTGCTACTCACCGTAGACACCGAGGTTGCCGTGGACGTAGAGACCGAGGTAGCGGTAGACGTAGACACCGAGGTCGCGGTGGACGTAGAGACCGAGGTAGCGGTGCTTGTAACAGTGCTACCTGAGGCAGTGACCGTCGCGGTCTTGCCAGCCTGAGAGGCAAAATAAGCTGCTGCCCCACCGGCGATGACGATTGCGACACCCGCGCCAATGCCGACCTTGGCCGCGGAGGTGAGCGCCTGGCGCCTCGATAAGCCAGCCTCAAGCCTTCGCGCAGCCGGTATACCTGCGTCTATCGGAGCCTTCGGAGCCTTAGATTTCTTGCGCTTATTATCAGCCATTAACCCGTTGCAGGTCGGACCTGCTTATTTAAGCGTTGATTTTTGGGGGTTGTGCACTCGAAAATCGCAGGAAATTGCAAAAATCGAGACGAATTCAGTCGAAGTTTAGCGGTTCCGCCGAGCGGCCTACCAGTTTCATGGATGAGGCAGCCTAATGTCAGGTCAGCGCCGGCTCGCGCTCGGCGAGTCCCAAAGTTTCTTCGCGAAACAAGATGACGGACTTTATTACACGAATCGGCCTAGGGGCGCGCATCCAATGGACCTTACCGAGTACCACCTCGCCCGCTCGGTGGCCACAAAGGCGGTCGAGTTCCTCAAGGGGAGACAGACCAGCGAGGGGTGGATGAAGGAGGAGGACGGTGAGCCCTCGAAGAACCTTACGTGCTACTACAAGGCGATATGGGCATTCGAGTCGGCCGGGGAGCTAGCCAGAGCAAACGCCGTTGCTGACATCCTGAGCGAGACCTTCATGAGAAAGAGCGGCGACTTTGGGAGTGAGGAGCAAAGGAAAGGCGAGGAGTGGTTCGAGTGGCGGTATCGCGCCTACCCTAACATCTGGGTCATAATAGGGGCCCACAAGATCGGGAGGTTCGACCTTTCGGTCCCCGGCGCTGGCTTTCTTCTTTCATACCAGGACCCGAAGAGCGGCGGCTTCTGCAACGAGGCACCCTACCCCAAAGGCGGCGGGCTCGAGGACTCGCTAACCACGAGCGCCTGCGGGTTGGCGGTCCTTACTGCAGGGAGGGTGGAGGAGGCGTCCAGGGCGGGAGATTTCCTGGTGCGGTTGGTCGATGACCAACCGGAGGTCAAGGAAAGGTTCTATGCTGCTTACGATGCAAGGAAGCGAGGCCTCGTTCGCCAGTTTGAAGAGCCTGAGGCGGTCTTCCGGGTCGTCGAGACCGACATCAAGGAACAGTTCTACTTCATGGTGGGACTTCCGATTGCCTTTTTGGCGAAGCTCTACCTCGCCACCCGGGACAGGAGATACCTGGCCGCGGCCAAGGAGTACTACGCCTTCACCAGGCGATGCACGGACTACGCCTACCACTATCCCGCGAGCGGCAAGTCGGGGTTCGCCGCGGCCATCCTGTCAAGGATATCAGGGTCCAGGGAGGTTGCCGACTCGGCAAGGGACCAGCTCACCTTCTACTCGGAGACGCAGGCAAGGACCGGCTCCTGGCCCAGGTTCCCGGGACTGAAGCTCTACGGCGACGGGGCGACATCTTCTATCGCCGGGCAGCTCGACATCACCGCGGAGTTCGTCGCCTGGATCAACGAGATGCTCCAGGAACTGAAGTAGAACAGCTCGAGGAACGACCGTCGGGCTACTGGTCGTAGAGGAAGTATTCGATTCGGATCTTTTCGGCGACCTTCGCTAGCTCGTTCCATTCTGCATTCGTAAGCTTCCAGCCGAGTGCTCCCTTGGCCTCCTCGACCTGCTGGGCGCGCTTCACCCCGACAAGGGGGTAGACCGAGTCATACTTCAGGAGCCAGTTCACTGCGACCTGGCCCATGGTCTTGTGCCGCTTCTCTGCAACCTCCTTCACCTTGTCCAACATCGGCTGGACCTTCTTGAGGTTCTCCTCGCTGAAGTAGGACATCATGGTGCTCCTGATCTCGTCCTCCGGCCTGTGCTTGTAGTCGTACTTGCCCGTCAGGAGGCCCTGCGCCTGGGCGCTGTAGGCCAATATCGCGACACCCTCCTTTTCGCAGTATGGGACCAGCTCGCTCTCGACCTCCCTCTGGAGCAGGTTGTACTTGACCTGGTTCGAGACCACCTCACCCTTGGTCAGGTGTTTCTGTGCCTCCTTGAGGTAGGGGACGAGGAAGTTGGAGACCCCGACGTACTTGATCTTGCCTTCGGTGAGGAGACGGTTCAGCGCAGACATGGTCTCCTTGAGCGGGACGAAGGAGTTCGGCCCGTGCATCTGGTAGAGGTCGATGACGTCGACGTTCAGGCGACGCAGAGAGCCCTCGCAGGCCTTGATCACGTCATAGTCGTGGGCGTGCCCCCCGGTGAACTTGGTGGCGAGGAAGACCTCGTCCCTCCTTCCCTTGATGATCTCCCCTACAATCTCCTCGGAGACGCCTCCACCGTAGGCCTCTGCGGTGTCGATGAAGTTCAGGCCGAGCTCGAACGCTCGGTCGTAGGCGTCCATTATCGATTTCTTGTTGTAGCCCTTACCCCAGCTCCAGACTTTGGAACCTATCTGGGCTGTGCCCAGGCCTAGCCTCGAGACCTTGAAGTCCACGTTCAGCATTTGGACCGCTCAAAAAAGGGACGAGATAAAACGGTTTCAGTCGACCTAGCTGGGTCTTTATATACAACATATACATGATATACCATGATGCCCCCCAAAGTGAAGTACGGGTCCGTTGTGCCGGTGAGACTCACCGGGGACCTTTTGACGCGACTGGATAAGGCAGTCGAGGCCTTGGGTTATAGGTCTAGGAACGACTTCGTTCGAGAGGCACTGGAAACGCACCTGGAACAGCTTTCGAGCAGCAAGATCGATAGAGCTCAGAGATGTCACTCTCGAGCAAGCCCAGGAGCTGATAGAAGAATACGTATCCAAGAATCCCGGAATCCACCACATCAGCGAACTTTCAGAGGTCTTGGGGATAGATTTGGGCGTTGCCTTCAAGGCTGTGCAGAGCCTCATCGACCAAAGGAAGGTGAAGGTCAGAAAATGACCGTGCACGTGGAGGAAGGGGACGGGATTGCTGGAAGGCGGATCGTCTACATCGCCAGAAAGGCCGAAGGTCCTTACTTGGTGAGGAAGAGCGGCAGTCATCGCGGGCTTCAAGGGAAGCTCTACGATGCAGAGGCGTACGTGGACCTTGCGATAGAGAAGTAAGGTTCCAGGGTTTCTCCACGCTCGTCGCAGAAGGAGACCTGCCCACTTGGGAGAGGATTCTCTTTGCAGGATAAGTGGGCCGAGGCGGATTCGGACCGCCGATTCTAGCGAGTAGTTTACTTTTCGCCGTGTGAGAGCGACGTCATAGCCAGACTAGACCACCGGCCCACGCGGCCCACCCGCTCGGAGCCCATAGAAAAAGGCGCGCTCCGTGACATGCTGAGGGGCGGTTAAAGCCACAATGAAGGTATGAAGCCGAAGCGGACCCTGACTATGCGGACAAACGAGTACACGACTTGGCAGCAACTCACAGGCTACTTCGATGGGGATGGGAGCATACTAATCGGTCGAATAAGAGGAGGCATCCCGTTCACGCTGAACGTAAGGTTGCACTTCTCCGACCAATCGAGGACCCAAATTGAGATGGTGAGTAGATTTCTAATATCCCAAGGAGTCAAGACGGGAAGTATAGGCCTAAGGGTAGGGGCTTGGAGGGTCGAGGTCGCTAGCCTCGCAGGGGTTCGCAGAATGCTAGAGCAGATGTATGAGCATAGCTGCAAGAAGCATCACGAAATTCGTGCCGTCCTCGACTACTTATCAGATGGCATAACGGGGGATCGATTGCAGGATATACTAGAAGAAGCCGTGAGACGTGGAGACAGAGAAAAAGTGGGAAGTCGTGCCGACCTGCCTTGGACGAGAGGGCAAGGTCTCAAGCGAGCAAACGAATATGCTTTCTCCTTCGCCGGAAGGAAACCGCCCCTCGAACCAGAAGTCGTAGGCCAAATATTAGCCGATTCTAGCTCAGGATTGAGCAGAAGACGAATTGCCAAACTTCGGGGCGTGTCCTACTCGAGGGTGAAGAAAATTCTAGCGCAGAGCCGTGTGAGAGCGCCGTCATAGCCAGACTAGACCACCGGCCCCTTCGCAGGCGCATTCTGGAGACTCGATTTAATGTTATGTCGGGCGATGGCGAAGATATCCATCATCGGACCAGGGGCATCCATCGCTCGCCCCAAGACCGGGTCGCCTCGAGGACGCGGTCAAAGTCCAGACCCTCCTCTGTGAGCGAATACACGACCCTGACCGGCACCTCGGCATAGGCAGTCCGGGCGATTATCCCTGCGTCCCTCAACTCGACGAGCCGTTCCGCGAGGGTCTTGGAGCTGATCCCGATCAGCGACCTCTTGAGCTCGCTGAAACGTCTCGGCCCTTCGAGCAGGTCCCTCATTATCAGGAGCGACCAGTGGTCTCTGAAGACGGACAGGTACCGCTCGATGGGACAGTCTGATTTCGAGGCGTGGGCGGTTGCTGTTCGGCTCGGAGTCGGGCGCGTCTGCTCGTTCATGGTTTCCACACAGAAACTTCCGGCTTTAACTGCTTTCCCTGAGATACCAGGTCTCGTAGAGATACCTTGACCGCCTACAACGGCGTTATCCTTTGGCTCACGTATTCAGCGGCGCCAGTTGGTTCGGCGCGGCTATGCTCTTCGCATTGGTGGTGGGCCCGACGATAGGCGACTTCACGCCCTCGACGAGCGGAGAGGTCGTGGTGAAGATGTTGCCGAATTATCTGAGGTTCATCGTGATCTTCACTGTCCTGACGCCGCTGCTGGGTCTGGCCACGGCGCTCTCGTATCCGGGTGGTGTCTCGAGTGTCTTCGCGACCAGCACCACTCTAGGTCAGGTACATGTCGGCCGGGGCGGTGCTTTCCCTGATATCATGGGTCGTCGCCCTCGGGGTGGTTTACCCGACGGGTACGAAGATCGTCGCGATCACGAGGGAGATGGTGAAGAACCGAGCTCCTCAGGACCCCCGACTCCACAACCTTGCCCTGAGGCTCAAGATATCCTCTGGCGTGGGGCTGGTGCTGCTGATAGCGATCCTCATCTGCATGGGGGGTCGCTGCTTGACGGCCTTTCGCGCGATTGTTCCCCGGTGCATCGGCGGCGAAGCCCACGTCGTATCAAGTGTAAGGATAGTTTAGGTGCCAGTTTCCGATTTGTTCCTGAGAGAACATCAACCCGACGTTCCAGAGCCTTATTACGCAAAGCAAGTCACCCCACGCTACCTATGTGGCCTCACTCGCCTGCCGCCCGCGCCCGCAAATCGGCTGTCCTCCTCGCCTTTTCCCTCGCTCTGGGCGCGGTCGCCTTCCTGCCCCTCGTGAGCTCCGCCAGGGGCGCTTCGAACGGACCCTGGTACGGCACCACGAGCTTCCCCGCCCTCACAGAGGACGAGTCGTGCGTCGCGTCATCCGGTTACATCTACTGCATCGCTGCGGCGAACGCCACGCAATTTGCGGCCGGGACGTCCTACTTCGCCTCCACCACCCCCTCGGGTGTCAGCCCCTGGACGAAGACCACCGACTACCCTCTGTACGTGGGCGAGCAGGCCTGCGCGGCCTCCTCCGGTTACGTATATTGCCTCGACGGAGCGACGTACTACGGCACGCCGGGGAACGAGACCTACTTTGCACCGCTGTCGCCCTCGGGGGTCGGCGCCTGGACGGACACCAGCGAGTCTTCCGTCAGTGCAGTCGGAGAGTCCTGCGCGACGTATTCTGGGTACATGTACTGCGTCGGCGGAACCATCCAGTTGCAGAGCCCGGGCTACTCTTGGTATGCCCCTCTCTCGTCGTCTGGAGTTGGCCAGTGGATGAACACGACCGCGGACCCGGCTGGGGCGTACGGGCTTTCGTGCGCGATCTACTCCGGGTACATCTACTGCGTCGGAGGGTTCCCCAACGCAGACCCCCAGACCCCGACAGATTCGGTCTACTTCGCGCCCGTCTCCTCCTCCGGGGTGGGCCCGTGGACGAACACGACCGCCTACCCAGTCAACGTCGCCTATGAATCCTGCGTGGCGGACTCCGGCTTCATCTACTGCGTGGGAGGTGAACAATACTTTGCAGGGGGGGTGGCGGACCTGGTCTACTACGCCCCGGTCTCCTCTTCGGGCGTCGGCGCGTGGACAGCGGCTGCGACATACCCGTTCACTGATGCTACGGCTCCATCGTGCGTGACCTCTTCGGGTTACATCTACTGCGTCGGCGGGGGGCTGAGCATAACTACGCCCCTCGCGGCCATCCCTAAGACCTCCGGAGTCTACTATGCGAGCCTGACTCAGCTGAGAGCTCCGGTCACTCCTGCCTCACAGGGTACTCCCATCACCGTCTGGCTGGCGATCGCCACGGTCATCATCGTCGCCCTCGCCCTTGTCGCCTTCGGCCTCCGGAAGAGGGGGGCAGGAAAAAAGGCGAACCCAACATCTAAGGCTCTCACTGGGCCCACCATCCATGTCTAGGTAGTCAACAGTTGTGGGCCCAGCATGAAGGCTTGAGGGAGCCCCTGATTTTCAGGAACCGCTGGCGTTGATGCTGCCTCCGAAGATGAGGCCAATGATTCCGCTCGCTATCGCCAGGGCGCCGAGAGCGAAGACGAGGGTGGTGATCTTCTCCGAGGAGGCCACCTTCAGGAGCCAGCGAATCACGAAGAGACTCAGGACGAATGAAACCGCCAGGGCGATGACAATTGTCGTGACTGGCAGCGAGTCAGCGGTGCCCGTGATGGGGGTCGAGGAGAAGAGCACAGCTACCAGGCTAGCGCCAAGCGTCGCCGGGATGCCCGCGAGGAAGGACAACCTGAAAGCCTCCGAGGCCTCAGTCCCCATGACCAGCATCGTCGAGGCCGTCGCCCCTGAGCGGCTGACCCCCGGCAGGGCCGCGACCCCCTGCATGAATCCGACGACGGCCATCTGTCCCAGCGTGAGGTCCTCGAGCTTCTTGTTTGGAGCGGCCCGCTTCCTCGAGAAGGTGATGAAGAGGCCGTCGAGGATAAGGACAGCGCCGAGGATTATCATCGGTATGCCGATCGCGCTCCCGAACGACAAGGACTCGACGGCCTTGTAGATGATGACTCCGAGGATTCCGGTGATCACGGTTACGACGACCAGGTACTTCAGGAGAAGCCGGCCGGCCTTGCCACCCTTCCCTATCAGGGCCATCACGACCTCTTTGACCTCCTTCCTGAAGAAGACGAGCGCGGCAAAGAAGGTCCCCAATTCAAGGAAGAGGCCCAGGGTATACGCCTGCGTGAAGCTCAACCCCAGGAGCAGGTTCGAGGCGATCAGGACCTGAGTCTTGCTGCTGATGGGGAGCCACTCGCTGATTCCTTGGACTACTCCCAGTATGACACCGGCGGCCAGCGCGAGCTGGAGGTCGGCGGTCATGGGCGCCCCAGTCACTCGGCGGCCCGACTACTTCTTGAGGCCAACGGACCTGTTCTTCAGCCTAAGGTCGGAGGCGTGGCACTTTCTGCATCGGGTCGCGGCGAGGGCGTTCCTCGAGCCGCACTTTAGGCAGACCTTGAGGAAGAGGCGCTTCTTCTGCGCGATTTGCTTCTTGGTAACATCTGCTATGGGCAATTTGCTATAAACGTCCCTTTTCTGTTGCTGAACTCGCGCACCTACTTAAGCCCTTCTCGATGGAACCCAAAAGAAGAGCGAACAACATTAATCTTGATGAGCCAGGACCCCGAGCCGTCATGCCCAAGCGGTCCCGGCGAAGAGGCGGGAAAAAGTCCAGGAGGACCACCTGGATCGCGCTCGCCCTTCTCGTGATCATCGCTGTCTCGGGCATCGGGGTCTACTTTGTTTACTCCATCAAGCCCTCGCCGACGTCGACGAACACATCCACCGTCCCTGCGGTCGGTCCATACGCTGTCTTCGTCACGACCCAGGGTCAGTTCGTGGTCCAGCTGTACCCCAAGGACGCGCCGATAACCGTGGCTAACTTCGAGAAGCTCGTGAACAAGTCGTTCTACACCGACCTGGTCTGGCACAGGATAGTCGCCGGTTTCGTCATCCAGTCAGGCGACCCCACCACCAAGAACGGCGGGGGCACCAAGAGCGCCTGGGGCGAGACCGGCTCGGGAACGACCATCCCCTTTGAGAATACCGGGTTACCCGAGGGCCAGGGTTACGTCGCAATGGCCAACACCGCGGCCGGCGGGAACGGCGCTTCGTCCCAGTTCTTCATCAACCTCGTCAACAACACATCCACGCTTCCGAGCGGATACGCGGTCTTCGGGCAGGTCATCAGCGGATTCTCCGTCGTGCAGGCGATCGGGGCCTTGCCTGTGAACGCCAACTGCCAGTCCAGCCAGGACACTACTTGCCAGCCTCTAACCCCGACCGACGCCCTCATCGACTCCATCACCATTCAGGACAGCCCCTAAAGTTCGGGCGAGACGAGCCACAAGCCGTATAAGACAACATCGAAGGAGCGGCCAATGGGTGCTCGACCTTTTCTCCAAAGAGCATAATCGTGGTCATAGTTGTTCTCCTGATAGTGGGAGGGGCGGTCAGCTTTTTCGCCCTCATCCCGCCTCTCAAATCGGCGAGCACCACCACGAGCACCACTGATACGACCAGCACTCAAGCGACTTGCCCGCCCGTCTCCCCGGTGAAGGACAAGCAGCTGAACTCTACGACCTACGATGCTGTGACCGAGTTCGCGCTGCCCTCGAATCAAAGCGGTCCCAATGCCATCACGGTCGCGCCAGACGGTTCTGTCTGGTTCACCGAGAACGGCTTGCCAGGAATCGGCCACCTCTACGCGAACGGGACGCTCACCGAGTACGCCCTTCCATTCACCTACAGTCCCAACAGCGGCCTCTGCGACACGCTGACCTACGACTGGGGCGTCGCGTTGTGGAACGGAAGCGCGTGGGCTGTGGACGAGGACTCGGGCCAGATCATCGGGGTCAACCCCTCGACCGGCGCCATCACGAACATCTCACTTTCGAGCGAGGTCTCGCCCTACACGCTGGCGGTCGGCCCGGACAACCGCCTGTACTTCACCCAGTTCCTCCAGGGGCCGAAGATCGGGAGGATTTCGCCCGGGACTGACTCCATCCAGTACATGAAGCTCCCCGGCAACTCGAGTTGGTCGTCTGCCTACATCGCATTCCAGAACAGCACGACGGGGTATGTCCTCTCGATAAACACCCGACTTGCCGAATACCCGAACGCAACCGTGAGCCTGCTCTACGCCTTCAACCCACAGCTTGCGAACCCGGTGTTCCAGCAGGTCGGTGGTAACGTGAGCCTGAACGAGCCGTCGAGCATCGCGGTGGGCGAGGGCGGGATCTGGCTGACGGAGCACTCATCCTCGGGGATGGCATTCTTCAACACGACCTTATCCAAGTGGACGATGTTCCCGACGTCGCTCGTCCCGTACGTTCCGGTCACACTCACGTACTTCGACGAGGCCAACGCGAGCGCAGTCTGGTTCAACGAGCACTATGGCAACAAGATAGGGGTCATCTACGACGGGGCTTCCCGGATGACGGAATACAGCGTCGACAACCCGCCGATTACGAACTTCGCATCTGTTCTCGAAGGAGTGAATACCCTCACGGTTGGTCTTGGAGACGGGAGGCTCTGGTTCACCCAGTGGACCGCGGGCGTCGTAGGTTTCGTGAACACATCGTATTCGCCTCCGTTCTCGGTCTCGACGCCCGGAGGTGGGCGAGCCAACGTCACGGTACCCGCAGGCGGCTCCGCCCAATTGCAGCTCCAGGTGACCGGCCACGTGACCGCCAACGCCTCGGTGCAGTTCTCGGACAACGAAGTCAACACAGGGACGCCACAGAACCTCACTTTTTCCGTGGCTAGCAACCTTCTGTCAGGTCCGAGCATCCCTGGTCAGCTTGACGTGAACATCTCGGCAGCCGCGGGGATGACTTCTGGGGAATATGTCGCGGCGGTAACCGTAAGCGACGGATTGATACTGAGCTCTATCTATGTGACGGTCGACGTAACCGGTTGATTCGAGGGCTGCGGCCTCGATGTGATTCCACTCCTCAAGCTTTGTTTGGACGATGCACGGGAATCTGTAATCCAACATACCTGCGGTCTTGAACGAGCACCGCACTTCGGCTTCGGCAGTCGTGGTAAGTCTAGCCTAGGTGGAAGTCTTCTCGAAAAGCGGCTTTAGTTCATTGTAGAGCGCTTGCTCGAGCTCCTCTGCCTCTTTCTCCTCTTTCCTCGCTTTCAGCTCCTCTTTTGCTTCACGACCGATCGGAGCTAGGCTTTCGTTAATCGTATCCAGTCGCCTCATGAGGAGTTTCATGTCCTTCCTAAGCCCTTTCAACTCAGCGAGCTCGGCTCTGAGTAACTTTTCGAGCTTCTGGTCAGACTTCATGGTCATCCACCTGCTTCTAAGGCTCTTCGTGAGAATAAGGGTTACGGTCGAGTCTACTGTTACCCCAAATTTCCAGCATTTTGCCCGGTAATTTGAAACTTGACTTCGGATTACGCGGGTCGAGCGCTAGGGTCGGGACCTAGTTAGGTCCTCGTGGTCACGGAAATATCGTCTGAAGAGCCACTTGAGAAAAGGACGGTCACTCCTCCCAAGTTGAGCATTCTCGAGGGATGCGTAGTATGAGCCGCGGTCAGCGTATTTGATAATGAGCATCGGATATTCGTGCCTGTTCAGCACGAAGTTCATCATCAATCTACTGATTCTTCCGTTGCCATCCGAGAAGGGATGAATGGTCACGAATCTGAGATGCACCAGGGCAGCGAGCTCAACCGAATTCAACTTTGATTTGTTGTTTCGGTACCAGTCGAAGAATTCATTGAGCATCGGTTGAAGCTCCACTGGAGCAGGAGGAACGAACCTACTACCGCTGATACGAACTCCGTGTCTTCTGATTTGACCCGCTATATCGGCCTTCGTGTCCTTGAAGATCGTCCAGTTCCAATCCTTTACTAACTGCAGTGACAGATCTGGTCCTGGTTTGAGCATCTCGAGAAAGACTTCATGGTGCGCCTCTGCTTCCTTGGAGTCGGCGACGGGCTTTCTGCCAGGGCTGATCTCTTCCTCCAACAGCTGCGCCGTTTCTCTCAGGGTGAGAGTCGAACCCTCGATTCTTTGAGTGTTGTAGGTGAACCTCACCGAGAATTCGCTGATTTCTTTCTCCCGGGCCGAAGCAGGCATGGATTTTTGCACGGAGGCGTGGTTGCGCCTAATCAGGTCGAACCTGTCGAACCATTTCGCTTTATCGAGCTCGAACTCAAACCCTCTCTTGATCTCTTCTATGTTCTTTGGTAGTTCACGGCCCAGATACTTTGCCCGAGTCCTCCTCTTCTCCCCGTCCCTGATCGTGTGCTCTAGGTAGTAGTACTTCCTTCCCCTTACCTTTTTCGTCGCTATTCGAACCATTCCTTCCGGTTCTGGGTTATAGTGACATTCTAATAAGAATATCCATTGTGTGCAATACGTCACTATAACACCCTACCGTCGCATTTGGATCAGGAGTTTCTGCTAGTCTTCAGCTTCAAGTGCTCCGGCACCCGAGTGACGACAGGCTAGATGACTTGGAAACCCAATTCAGTAATGGAGCCGTTAACTTGACTCCCGGCGAACGCATCGTCATGACCCGAGGCAAGAAGAGCAGAAGACCGCTCCCCGACCTCGACGAGGATGAAAGGAGGGCGATGCTCACAGAGTACTGGAAAGCGAACGCGAAAGACCTCCAAAGGGAGGCCATGAGCACTTGGTAGCTGAGAAGAGCCGTGCGGCGAGGCGCTCATCCGAACATTCCCGACTGGTATCGGTACACGAGGTCCTCGTTCGGGTTCTCGAATATCTCGGTCGAGGGGCCGACTTCGGCGAACTTCACTGAGAGGACATACGAAATACTCGCTGATTCCATGTTTTTTCTTAATTGTTGTAAAGTAATCATCTAAGGAATGCAAAACACATATTAGCGAAAACACCAATTTCAAAGCGGTCCACTCTATGCTCCGCGAGGATTTTAGCAAGGCGATTGGAAAGGAGGTCAGAGATATCTATGGGAGGAACCTCGGCAGGTGCATCGGCTTCACCGTGGACCTCTCGGGCAACCTCAGGACAATAGGAGTGGAACTCGGGACGAGCTTCCAGGAATACCCTGCGGACCGACTACTGGCGGGAAGGGAGGAGGACGGGATTGTCACGATTCCAGACTGGAAGGCCGACTCAAGAAGGGTCGGGATGGAGAAAGGAGTCCTCGAGAAGAGAATCAACGCCCTGACCAAGATGTTGGAAGCAGGGGAGATTTCTCAGAAGGTCTACGACGACATGTACAAGGGGCTCATGACGATCAGAGCAAGCCATGAGCAGTTATCGAGGGACCTTGTGCGACGGTTAGATGCGCTGGAGGAGAACGACGACAAGATAAACACGTTCCTCGCGAGGGTGAAGCTGCAGGGAGTCTCTGAGGAGATAAGCGAGCAAGCGGTGAAATGGACGGCCGACTTTTGCGTGGCCATGAAGTCGATGAACGAGAGCGAGCGGGTCGGCATCAACGAGATTCTGGACCTCGTCAGCGAGGAGTCGGCATCAACCCCGGCCATAGCTTCCCCCTCGGAAGGATTAGCGACGGAAGAGCTGATGGAAGCTCATTTGACTCAAGCGGAGCCCGAGCAGGAGGAGGAGATTCGGTCGGAGGAAGAGGAACAACGACCTGCCGGGTCGCTCAGGTCCCTTGGCAGCAGCGACGTCTAAACTGCGTAACCCTTAGAACCTAACACCGCTCTCCGAAAAGGCGACCGCGTTCACTGAAGTACGGTCACCCTGCTTCCGAGCGTAGCCTCATCGGCGCAGATTCTAGCCGCTTTCTGAGAAGGTAGGCTTGGTCAAGGAAATAGATGAGCTCAAGATAAAAGTCACAGAGCTAAAAAAAAGACGCTAGTCTCTCGCCGGCTAGCTCAAATCCGTACGGGCCATCTCGCTGCGCAGAGAGTATGTGCGTTTCAAGCCTCTTTCGATATTTATCGATTTCGTTACCAACATTACCAAGATTCGAGTTGGCCACCTGAGCCCATGCGCCCCCATAGAGAGGCAATAGGGCAGACAGAAGGCCATGTTCCGGACTGGTTTTTGGAAGCACCTCTTAACCCCGCGGCCACTACCCAAGGCAACCGACAGGCGCGAGGTAGTGAAAGGTCGATTCGGTTAAATTCAGGCATTCCTCGCATGTTCCAGCTTGAGTCGAGGTTGAATGGCCGAGACACCCCAGCCGCCGGTGATTGAGGAAATATCCTTCAAGGATGCCATTAAGCTGGTGGGAAGCAAGCCTGACGGTTCCGACCGGAAGGACCTCATCACCTTCTGGGGCTTTGCCAAGAAGAACTGGAGGTGGTGCATGGACGCGAAGATGTCGCTCGAAGATGCCATAGCGCTCCACGCGAAACTTGGGGAAGAGGTCAAGGTCGTCGTAGGGAAGAAGCAAAAGAAGGAGAAGGAGCCGAAGAAGTAAGGCTCGAGCGAGCGATAGACTACGGGTCGCTCGCAAAGTGTGGTGGCAGGGTCACGGCGTGAATTCGACGACGACTTAGGAGATAGGGACGAAGAGGGGTGGCAAAGTCCCGGAGGTGAACTCGATAGTCACTGGCGACGAACAGGGACTGTAAGTGAAGGTCGCCATTCCGTAGGTGTCAGTGACTATCTCTGTCGAGGAAGTAAACGTGATCGCTCCTGTGGCGAAAGCAACGACCGGGACACCCGTCGTTGCCTGGTTGAAGATATTGGATACCCTTACAGAGACCACACCCCCTCCGCACGTGGGTGAATTCGAGAGCGCGATAGCTGCTTCAGGTGCGATATTCTGGTCCTGGGCGACGATTGTGGGCTGCGACGTGGAGCTGAATCCGCTGGCGTCTACGACCGTAAGGGTCGCCCTCATCGGGCCCGTCACGCAATCGGTCAGGAGAGTCGTCGGGAAGAGGCTCTCCGGAGTGAACTGTACCGTCTCAGCGGAGACGTACGCAGTGTCAAAGTCCGAGGGGACAGAGAAGGCATTCACCGAGCACTCGCTCAAACTGAACGAATCTCCCGCCGTGGGCGCGATACCAAGCGGCGTCATCAGAGTTATCGAGTTTGCAGTGTTTGACGCGACCGTGTCGACCTTGGGATGAGCGGTCGAGGACGAGGCGAAGGTTATCGTATACCCGGCGAGCTGATTGACGACGTACGTATTCGTCGTGGGGATCGTGGTCATCGTCGGTCCTGCTCCGACTACGTCGGAAAACCCACGGGGAATGTCGATCTGCCACAGATAGCTCTGGATGTCGCTACTCCCGGCATACGAATGAGATCCGTCGAAAGTTACGATGTCCCTCGTAGTGATGAGATAGTTCTCAGAACTCGAACCCGCGGT
Organism: uncultured Nitrososphaerota archaeon; assembly: GCA_963749225.1. Lineage (GTDB taxonomy): Archaea > Thermoproteota > Nitrososphaeria > Nitrososphaerales > Gagatemarchaeaceae > Gagatemarchaeum. The sequence continues at coordinate 222,823 of CAVVLY010000001.1, forward strand.
GGGGACCGAGGTAGGAGGTGTGTATGTGGTCGTGAAGAGGTTCCCCGCCGAGGAGAGTATCTCGAAACTCAGCGCGCTGCTCGACTTCAGGAACTGGACGCTCTTCAGCCCCGAAAAGTCGAGCAGGATGTTCTCAGTTCCCTTCGCGGGAATGACCAGAGGGGAAATCTGCGGGCCCAAATCAGTGATGAGTGTTCCAGTCTGACTCACCTGCTTCCACGAACTCATCCAGAGATCTCCCGCTTTTACCTGATAGATCCCAGACTGCGCCGTGTTCTCGTTCCGAATGGTTAGGATTACGCTGCTCCAAGTGGTGGCCTGGAAAGTTCCTATGCCGGGGCCGAAGGTTACCGTTCCAGGGGGGCCGACGACGTAGGAGGCGGTTATGCCAGCCACTATGTCATTGAATGTTCCCGACACGAGCATCGCGGTAGCCACCATTGATGTGTTCTGAAGATTCAGCGTGATATGGCTTTGGTCTACTCCAATGCTCACGTAATATCTCGCCGAGACTGTGAAAGCATCTCCTGCCGTGGGCGCTGTGGTCAGCGGGGTCGCGAAAGTGATGGTGCTCGGTGTGTTGGACAAGATGATGTCCGTCAGGGGAGAAGCTGACGAGCTTGAAGAGAAGGTTATCGTCCACCCCACGAGCTGATCGTTTCCATAGGATGCAAGGACAGACCCTATCACCGTAGTGGACGGGAATGGAGCAGGCGCGACCGAGTCGGATTGGATTTCATCCAGCTCCCACTGCGCGCTGGGGTGCTCGGGGTGAACTGCGCGGAGGCGAACTGCAGGTTCTCATTTTGAACACTGGTGATGTACGACTCCCTGTTCTGGGCGTTGGTCTGGGCCTGGGCGAGAAAGACGCTTAGCGATGCCACCGCGGCAACGACCACCACGATGAGGAGGAGCGCCCCCAGCACCTCGGAGACTCCCTTTCTGCGCTTCGAGCGAGCAAGAAAGGAGGCCGGCATGCGTGGGTTTCAAAGGCGTTCTGGTATTATCGCTTGCCAACCCAAAGCACGTAGAAGTAATCATATTGATTTCCCTAATTCAGGTTGAAAAACGCATTAAAGGCGGCAGATTCTAGTCCTAAGCGATGCTGGACAGGATTCTGAAGAACGCCCTGGAGGGCATCACCGTCATCGAGGACGAGAGCGGGGGCGTGGGCAAGATTCTGGCCAGGCAGCTCGCTGGATACGGAAGGACCGCCGGTAAGAAGGTCGCCACGCTATCTCTCGAGAACGAAGAACGAAGCGGAGTCGAGACGACGAGGCCTCCCGGGAACGGGCACGGGAGCGGGACGGGAATCGAGAACCTGCGGGCAGGAGGGGCAGGGGTCGGCGTCGGGTCCCAGGCCTACGGCAAGGGACAGAAGTACCTCTTCCTGGAGGGACTGAGCCAGGACATCGTAATAGTGGATTCCTTCGCCACGTTCCTCTTCGACAAGAGCGACAAGGAAGTCGTCGACCTTGTCAGACAGATGGTCAGGCTGGTAAGGCAGCAGAAGAAGAGCTTCATCATACCCTACGACAAAGGCCTTCTCTCGGAGCGAGCGGCGGCATATCTCAGGACCACCGCCGACACGGTCGTGATCGTAAAGGTCGAGATAACTAGCGACAAGGTGACCAGGATGCTCTACATCCCCAAGCTGAGGGATGCGAGACCGATGGACAGGCTCATCAAGATCACCGTGGACCAGTCGGGGATACAGGTCGACACCAGGGAATTCGTCGGGTAATCCAAGGGAAACTGCAGTCGAGCCGGAGGTTCAAGAGTGCGAGGCGAATCCCTCAAGCCCCGAGCTGGGCTCGGTCCGTTCGTTAGGCAAAAGCAACGACTAAACGATAGCTGTTTCCTCTATCCGCCGAGCCCCGAGTCGTTCCCGAAGATGGCGACGATCGTGGTGTTGTCGCCCACAGTGATCTCCACGTTGTTGTAGCCAGCACTGCTGCCGAGGACTATGATGCTCGAGGCCTGACCGTTGCTACCCGTATCCGCCTGGGCAGGTTCGACTTGGGCTCCAGTCCCGGGACCGGTGACGCTGAACTGAACCAATACGCTCACGGCGGGCGACCCGTTCGTGTTGTTGACCTGCACGACCACCGGGTCCACTGTAGGGAGGCCGGGAATGCCCTGCTTGTCATAGGAGACGATCGATACGTCGTAGTGGGTGCTGGAGCCCGACACCGCCGGGGCGACGAAGAAGGACCAGGCGATGAACCCGACCAGCACGAGTATGAGCGCGTGCTTGATACCGTGACCGACCTTACCCTCCGATATCTTGCCTATCACCAGCCCGCCCATGAAGCCGTTTATCACCACTAGATAGTAGAGGTCCCGCTCAAGGTTCACGCTCCCGATGTCCGCCTGCCCGAGTATCGACCCGGCCAGGGCGGTCCCGCCTATCGTCGATATGGACGACAGATCGGGGAGGAACTGCACGACAAGTATTGCGCAGAGGGCGATGAGGATGACCTGGGCAGCGTAGAGGATGAGCGTGTATTGCGCGAGTCCAGCCCTCTTCTCCCTCTCGATGGCGATGAAGGTGCTCATGTCTGCCGACGCCCGTTGGATCAGGTTGGCCACCGTTCCCCCGCTGTACGAGGCCTGGACGACGAGGTCGACGTACTTGTCGATCAGCGGGCTCCTAAGCGTTCGGGCCAGGTTGCGCATGGCCGCCTCGAAGGAGTAACCGACTTGCATCTGCTTGGCCACCATCCTGACCGCGTCAGTTATCGTCCCGACGTTCCCCTCCGCGAGGGTGTTGATCGCCTTCACCGGGTCGATCCCTCCCCGGACAAGCTCGGAGAGCTCGAAGAGAAAGTCGGTGAAGTCTTCCTCGTACCTCCGGAGCTGCCTTTCCTTGCGCGTGACGTCGAACGAGTAGGGACCTAGGCCGACGAGCAGGGCAATGACGAGGACGAGGTCGAAGTTGTGGGGGTTGGGCGGGACCGTTATCTTGGGGGCTCCGGCCTGCGAGGAGTTGCCGAAGAGGGATTCGTAGGCCGCTAGTTGGGCGAGCGCGGCCGCGGCTTGGGGCGGTGTATTCCGCCTTTGGACCCAGGTTCGGAACGGGGGCGTACCCCGTGTAGATCGTGTAGCTCATTATGACCAGTGCGATGATGGCGGGGACGAGGAGCGTAAGATAGATGCGCTTGAACTTGTAGCGTATCCTCAGCTTTAGGACGAAGCGCTGCCTGCGCGTTAGGACCATGCTCACTGCTCACCCGAGAACTTCAGCTCGAGCATGGCGAGGAAGATTATGTTGACAAAGGGGACGAGAAAGAACACGAAAATGTCCATCACGTCCTGGGTGTCGAGGAAGGGGACTATCTTAATCCCCAGCGAGCCGATGATGATAATGCCGATGACCCCGAGGACTATGGTGACGATGACCCCTCCCACGTAGCCCTCGCTGTATGCAGCTAGGCTGTCGATGAACGCCTTGAGCTTGGTCCTCTTGTTGTCGAACAGTGACTTGGACTCCTGTTCGCAGTAGGACCTCAAGCTCCCTCCAGAAACGATGATGTTCGAGATGCCGATGAGGATGTCGTGGAGACTCTCCGAGGGAGAATTGATCGCGACGTAATTCAACGCCGAGATTATGTCCTCCCCCAGCACATCGAAGCGGTATGCGACCTTCTTGAACTCGGTCGAGACAGGGCCAAAGTCCTTCAGGGCGACTGACCTGAGGGTCTCGACGGGATTCATCCCTGCGCTCGAGAGGGTCGCCATGTAGGCGAGGAGGAAAGGGAGGTTCGCCTCGATCTTCACCTTCTTGGAGGATATCTTTCCCGTGGTGATGACCGGGAACGCGATGGCAGACGCTGCGGCGGCGGAGCCGGTCACCCCCAGGATGAGGTAGAGCGTGAGGCCTGTCTGGATCACGTAGGTGAACGCTATGAACGAGCCGACGAATGCGGCCACGGTGGCGATAATGGTCGTGAAGACGATCGTCCCGACATACATCCCGGGGAGCATCTGGATGTCGGCCTTGTAGAGCTCCTTGACTATGCCGGGATGGGGGGTTTTGTCGAACCACCGGAAGAAGAAGTACACGCCATTCCGGTACCGGTTGACCATCATACCTTCTCGCCTCCCTCCCGCCCCACGCTGAGTCTTGCCGCCCACCTCGACCTGAACGACGGTCGCCAAGTTCTCGGCGTTGATGACGGATTCGCGGTCGAGGTAGTACTGCCTGATGATTGCGGTGACCGCTCTGTAGTTGGTGATGCCCTCGGCCTTCATCTTGTCGAGCAACGCGATCCTTTTGTTCAGTTCTTCGTCGAGCCTCTCAATGGCGATGCCGCTGGACTTGCTGATCTTCTCTATCTGGAACGACCTCCCTGTGAACTCGAAGGCGTCCTTGATGGGGTCCCATCTGAAGACCACGTTGGTGACGAGCTCCTTCGTGGACGGGTTGACCCCGAGTATCTCGACTATCTCCCTGATCCTCCTGACCTTCTCCTCCCCCTTCCGCACCGCTGCGAGGAAGATGACAAGGTCGAGGTTGGCGATGAGGACCCTCGGCACATTCATCGGCTGGGACTCCGCCCTCGCGAGCAGCTCGGGCATCGAGGCGGCGTGGATCGTGCCCATGGTGGCGTGCCCGACCGAGATGGCCTGGAAGAGGCGTGTACGCCTCTTCGCCCCTGACCTCGCCCACGATGATAAAGTCCGGCCTCTGCCTCAGCGCGGCGATGAGGAGGTCGTAGAGGCTGATGTCCCCAGCGCTCTTGCCCCCAACCGTGACCCCTGATATCCCAGAGACACCTGAGACCGAACCTCCCGATTCCCCGAAGCCGACCCGCGTGACCGCCTGGATCCAGTTGTTGTGGGCGAGGTTGATCTCGGGAGTGTCCTCGACGGAGACGATCTTGTTCTCGGGCTTGATGAGCATGCTAATCGCATTGAGGAGGGTGGTGTTGTGAAGGAAAACTCCTCCCTCGCCTCCCACAAAATTCTCGGCGCCCGGAACCTCGAGGTCGTAGACGTACTCGCCATCGTAGTCCACCTCCTCGATGGTTTCCACTTCGTCCCAGTAGATGTCTGAGTACGCCAGCGTCAGGAGTTGGTCCTTGAGCTCACCCCTTGCGCCGGTGCCCTCCACAAACGATGCAAGCGCCTGCCGACCCATGCTCTTGCTCTGACTCGGAAGCCAGTAGGTATGCCATCGACCCCAGATTTGCCTTCGCTCCGGTCCGCTCTTGAACATCAACGCCTTCTTGAGGACGCTCCCAATCCCCGGCACGACATCAACATTCGTATGGGGAGCGATCTTCCGATGAGCGAACTTGGCCAGCGTCTCCCTTCTTGCCTTGTCGAAGAACCCGATGTTCTGTTCGAAGAGCTGAAGGTTCCTCTGGCCGTATATCACCACGTTGTGATACGCCTTTCCTTTCACGACCTTCGGCCTTATCGTAGCGACGATCCCAAATCGGCTAAGGGCATAGAGAAGCCTGTCCGCGAGCTCGTGGCTCTTGGTCGTAGCTTCTACCTGCCTCCTGGCGTTGCCGTCTCCGGTGAAGTATCCTTTCAGGAACTCAGCAAGGAATTCGTTGTTCGCCGAGAGGACAAGGTCAGGTATAGTCTTGGCTGCCGAGCCCGTCCCAGGTCCGAAAAGCCGCTTGAATAGCGCCATCAGGACGGTGTACTTGAATTCAAGTCTCATCGGGTCGGTCTTGTGCTGAACCCCTGGCAGTCCGAAGGCTCCCCGTCCAGCCCTTGCCATGTCTGCCTTGGTCTCTTTGTCGACCTGGAAAAGTATCAGACCGAAATCGTACTTGCCCTCAGCCGTCCAATAGCCCATCAGCCGCATCAGGTCCTTGGTTATCGGGAGCAGTGCACAAATCCTGTTTCGTCTGAGCGTCTTCCCCCTGATGAAGAACTCCGAAGGGGCAGCCTCGAGGTCGGTCCTTGCTAGGAGTTTGCTCAGGTTGGACACGCGGACGGCCAAGGAGCCATTCTTCAATCCGGCGACCAGCATTCGTTTCTGTATCCCGAGCAACCTGGCCGTTTCCTCCGATCCGAGCTTCTCAGATGCAGCCTTCGCGATTGGCGCCACGTTTTCGACGTAGAGCCCGTGGTCATCTCTTGCGAATAGGTCCAGCAGGTTGATTGAACGGGGACCTGGGCTTGGCTCTGGAAGCCTCCTTGGGACTGCGACATACATCCCTTGTTCCATTTGGGAGACAGGATAAGCCACGACGCTCCCGTTCGCTATCGTGAACAGAGAATGGTCGCCCGTGGTGCTGACGACCCTACCTGACCTCGTCCTGAGCCTGAACACCGATTTGTCTGCACGGTGTCGGACGATGGATTTTACGGGCCTCCGCTCCACCTTCAGGTCTGGTCCGAAGCCAGGAGCCTCCATGTCGCCGAGGTCCAAAATCTCGTATTCGTGACCTCCCGGCGCCTTTCTCGCCTGCTTCCCCTTGGCTCTCTCGTCATATAGGTGCCCGATGCTGACCAGCCTCGGCAAGCCCGACTCATACACCAAGACTTTCTCGTCGTAGGGGATGCTCTTTCCGGCTGCCGTGCCCCCCGAGATGAGCAGGGAGCGGCCGTACTCGATGAGTATCCAGAGGAACGCGAATATCTTCGAGTCGGCGGTGTGGAGCATGATTATCTCAACGGGCGAGATCGGCTCGCTCCTGAACTTCCTTATCGTGAAGGTCGAGCCCTTCTTGGTGACCTCCTTCCCGAGGGTCATGTTGATCCTGCTACCGTCCGGGAGCGCGGCGTCCCTGATGGGCTGGAGGATGGAGATGTGCCGGCCCGAGAGCTGGGCGAGCCTCAGGATGAAGTTGTTCAGCTCCACCTCCTCGAAGACGACGTTCGTCCTTATCGACTCGAAGAAGCGGTGGTAGACGTAGACCGGCGCATTGGGCCCGTTGCAGCTGATGTCCTCGATGAGCCTGTCCCTCACGAGGGTGTCGATCTTGCCGTAGCCGACGTAGTCCCGCTCGATGTAGTAGACAATTCTCCTGTACTCGAGGTCCGTGAGCTTGATGCTGTATATCTTCATGATGTCCCGGAAGGTGTCGTCGAGGAACTGGGACTTGTCCTCGACGTTCGTGAGGACGGTCTTGACGTTTACGAGCATGTCGTACGCCTCCGCAGCCTTCTTGAGGATGCCCCTCTCGTACGCCGTGAGCTGAGGCTCGACTGCGTTGTAGGTCAACTCCCCCGTCTCGATGTGGAGGTTGACGAACTGGTATGGCTCCCTCACCGGGTAGACTATGCTGCCGAACTTCTCGATGTCCTCGTACGTCGGGACGAGGACCTTCTCCCCGTCGATGGCGACGAGCTCGGTCGGTGCCGGCCCGCTGTCAACGAGCTTCTTGGACCTTCTGAATCCGAACCTCCTCTTCTTCGCCTCGTTGGCTTGCTCTGGCTGAGCGTCCTTCTCTTCCTTTGGCTGCTTGGGCGCCTTCGGCTCTTTCCGTGAGAACAGTCCTTTCTTCTTAGGTTTCTCGTCGGAGGGAGTGGGCTGCGGCTCGCTGGGCTGCTGCGGGGGCGAAGGTGCCCCCTTATCCGCCTCCGCCTCTCTTTCTTCCTTCTCTTTCTTGCCTCTCGAGAAGAAACCCTTCTTCTTCGGCTTCTCCTCCTTCGAGTCCGCCGGCGGGGGTTCCTGTGGCGCCGGTGGCTCCTGCGGCGGTGGGGGCTGCATCACGGGTTGCTGCGCCTGGGCCTGCTGTTCCGGCTCCCCCGCTTGGGCCGGCTCCGGCGGGTCGGCTTGAGCGTCATCTCCCTCCTCTTTCTGGGGTTGCTTCGACCTAAAGGAGGGAAATTTCATTCCTAGGGCACTCATGACACGTTCTTTGGGACATTAAAGGGGTGCATCCTTACTTTGAGTATGGCGAAACGGGGGGTTGGCGTCCAAAGTGGACCTGTGGGTCGCGAAACGCCATCTTCGGGGGGGCGGGGCCTGGCCGGGGGTCAGGGGACGACGAAGTAGACGCTCGTGGCGTGGGAGGTCGAGTAGGTGAAGAGAGCGAGGGAGACGAAGGCGAGCGCGACCAAGGCGTAGGGAGGGACGCGCTTGCTGGCGAACAGGCCAGACCCGCCAAGCACGAGCGCCGGGACGACCTGGACCGCGTAGAAGAGGAACTCCTGCCTGCCGTCGAGGTAGTAGAGGAGGGCGAGCGGCCCGAAGGTCGCTACGAACAGGACGAGGGCGAAGGGCAGGAGTCCCAAGACGCCTCTCGATTTCTGGGCTATTGTAAGGGCGGCTACCGGGATCCAGACTAGGCAAAGGACCGCGAGGAGGGCCGTCCTCTCTTGGAACAGCCAAGTTATCGGAGAGACCGCGTATCCTCCCTGGTCTCTCAGCCCGATGTCTTTGGTCACTATGAACAGGATGTGCTGGAAAGGGTTGGTGAACGGGGTGAAGGCGACATCGTACGCCCAGAGGCCGAGAAGGACCACGGCGGTGGCCGCGGCGAGAACGTAGACGATTTCCTTGTATCTCCCTGCGATCAGCATGTAGAGCGCCAGCCCGGCCAGGAAGTAGATCGCGTCCTCCTTGGAGAGGATCGAGAGGCCCATAACCGCCCCAGCCGCAAGTGCGCGCTTCGACGCGTCCGTGCCGTTGTGCGAGAAGTAGACCGCGAAGCCCAGCAGGGCGAAGAAGACCTCGATGCTATCGAGCATTCCGACGGACGACAACTGGAACCAGGCCGGGCTCGTCGCCATGAGGATCGCGGCGGCCAGGGTTGCCTTGGGGTTCTCTCCGCTCAACCTCCACGCAATCCACGAGATCAGAGGTATGCTCAGGACGCCCGCAAGGATCGACGGGAGCCTTACCCCGAGGTTGCCGTCCCCAAAGGCGGAGATGCTCGCCGCCATGAGCAGTTTGGCAAGCGGCGGGTGCTCAAGGTTACAGGACTGGAGGGAAGCGAGGTCGGCGAGGGGCCCGCAGGACGTGCGATTGAGGATGGTCTCGGCGGCCGCGATGTAGAACGGCTCGTCGCTCAGGATCTGGGAGTTCAGGAGCGCGAGATGGAGGAGTAGGGAGGCGATGGTAACCGCCGAGACGATGATCGGGACGGTCGTAGCTCTTGACAGGGACCCTCGCACCTGCTCGGAGATGGAGGTTGGAATCCTTTCCGAACTTACTCTTTGTCCAACCTGTGGGTCGCGGCCCATAAATATGAAACGCAAGTTAGGATGTCTGCAGGTCGCAGCGATGTGATTTTAGGTTCAGACTCCTGCGCAGGTCAGATTCCGAAGAACCTTGTGCAAACCCTTATAGAGACACAGAGTCTTACCGTTAAGGTGGTATGAAGGTGAGTCTTTACGTTGGCGACGAAGTGTGGAACAAGTTCAGGAGAGCTGTCGTACTGAGAACGGGAGACCCAAGGACGCTCAGTTCAGAGGTCCAGAGCCTGATAGAAGATTCGCTGTTAGAAGACAACCTCGTTGCCGGATTTGGGAAGATGAACATGACGCCCAAGCCTTTGAGCTCGATGCAAATCGAACTGGTCAAACCCTCGGTCGCGACGTCCGCACAATCCACGTTGAGGGAGATGAGGGGGAGGCGGCACGGCAAAACTATATCTCGACAGTAGCGCCATAGTCAAACGCTACGTCGCTGAGAAGGGCAGCGAGGCGATTGCCGAGATTTATCGGAGATGCGATGCTAAAGAAATCGGCATAACTTTCTCCATGTGGAACATCGGGGAAACCATAGGGGTGATCGACCAATACCAAAGGAGAGGCTGGATCACTGAAGACCAATTCACGAGCGCCCTGGGTGGACTCGCAGGGGAGACCCTCAGGTTGATGAGGATAGACGCTCTCGAATTACTGCCAGTCAATTCCATTGGACTCTCAGACACGTGGGGTCTAATCAGGAAGTATCACATCTACCAGGGAGACGCGATTCAGATTGTCACATGTGTAGGTTCCAAGGCCGATAAACTGGTTTCGGCTGATAGGATGCTTCTCGAGATAGCGGAAAAGGAGGGAATCCCCTCTGTCAACGTCGAGGATGGCAGCGAAATGGAGAAGCTTTGGTAGACTCTGGGCGGAGACGGACAAATCGGAATTCTTCGTACTGGATAGTGGTGCGGTCGCAGGTTCGGTCAAGGCAGAAACTGCGAGTCAGGACCATGCGCCGTCGAAGCTGAAGCCGGTCTCCGTCCCGGCCTGGTAGTCGTACCAGCTGTCGACGAGTTTTACCATGAAGTTCCCGTCAGCGGTCGACCTTTCTGCCTCGTCGGCTAACTGCATGAGTCAGATGCCTCAGCGAAGAGGTCTATCTGTGGAGGAGGCCCCGGCGTGTCGTCCGCTAGGACTTGAGCTTCGAATGGCTTTCGGTCCAGGTGTAACCGCAATGCTTGCACCTGAAGGTCTGAGTCTGAGTCACCTCTTCGGCGCCGGTAATCTCATCTTCCGGCTCGGCGAGTCCTTCAATCGGCAAGTCACCGGGAGCGTTCATCGCGCCGAGGTCGTCCCGCGCTATCTCCTGCGCCTTGTTGACTGAGACAGTTACCTCCTTTGACTCGACTTTGTTGGAGGTCCTCTCGACATCGAAATGCTTCCCGCAGCTGGGGCACTTCATGAGAAAGGTCGGCACGGGCCAAGGAACTCCCCGCGTCATTTTAAACCTCTCGTCCGCGACTCATGAATCTCCACGCACACCTTTTTTGACTAGGACCACTCGGTTTCAAAGCTGAAACCTGTCTCCGTACCTGCAGGGGTGTGATACCAGCTGTTGACGAGTCGCACCATGAAATTCCCGTTGGCAGCCGACCCTGGCGCCTGATGAGATAGCTGTGCGGTGGATATCGCGCAAGTCGCTGCCACGCTGGAGCTGGCTTGGATCCCGGCGGTGGCCGGGCCGCTCATCGTGCTGTTCACGTTGTTGTACACGTCGATGGTCGTAGCGGAGACCACGTTCACCGCCGTGATGACCGTCATTTGGCAGCCCTCCAGCTCAAGGGCGTCCGTGCTGTTGTTCACTATAACGAGCGAGCAGACCCCGGTCGCCAGTGAGCAAGGCAAGTTTCGCGCCGATAGGAGCAACCCGAGTGACGGCGAAGGAGGCAGAACGGGAAGCGAAACCGTCGCGGTCTGACTGACGGTAGCAGGACCTGTGCCTAGGCTTGTGATTACCAGCACGCCGACTCCAAGGACAGCTACCACTATTATTGTGATGATGGTGATCGCCAGCCTTCGGCGCTGGGGATGTTCGATCAAGGGCGGCTCAGCCACATCAACCGGTGATCTCTCCTCCAATCCCGTTGCCCCTGGTTTTTTTCCAAAGCAATGCGGGCGGGAGAATGAGAGTGACCAGCGCTGCTCCCATGAGAGCCAATCCGAGATAGGCAAGAGAGGCAGTCTGCCACGGAAGCGGAGAGCCGCACTGACAGGTATCGGGTTGGCCCACAGCCTGATTGGCACAATTGCACACGTTTCCCGGCGCCGAAATGATTGACGAGAAAGACACGAAAAGCGAGCCCAACCCTGCGACCATCATGACAGTTCCGACGGACAGAAAGAGCTTGGCTCGTCTCCTCAACTCAGAGTCTCGCGGACTTGACCCTCAATTGTCTTCATAAGGAATCCCATCCACTTATTCCCTAATTGGGTTCCAACCCCGCCGTTTTGAGAGGTGTCTGCACTCCCAGATGAATCTCTTGCGCTATGGGCGGAGGATGAGTGACGTGGTAGGAATTTGCCCCCCCCCCCCGACTCACTGGATGACCGTCTCCGCAAGGCTCAATGTCTACTACCGCATCTGGTGCTGTTTGATTTCGCAGTCGCTGATGCTAACCGAGAAGAGAAATCAATCCTTGCTTGACTGTGGCCAGTTTCTGTTGGGAGACCTTCCCGAGTACCTTGACCACTAGGCTCCTCTCCAGACTAAAGACCTTGTCGTACTTTATCCTGCTGCGGACTGGAATCGATCCCTCGACCATCTCCTTTGGGTCGATCAGGACTGAATTCAAGCGGTTTCCCAGGTTCGATGTCATACCGCAGCAAATGAAGTCCCTGGAGCTACCGTTGTGAGCTCGATTCGAAAGGATGAGCACCGGACGGCGTTTTATTTCAGATAGGTCGGTGAATGGGAAGGGTACCAACACCACCTGCCCAGGTTCAAGCGCTGTCCCAGACTGCATCCTGCTCATTCTCCCATAACTTGTCCGCGCTCCTTTCCGAAAGTCTGAGGAGATGCTCAAACTCGCCTCTCATCTTCTTCGAGACCTCGTCCGACTTGGAAATCAACAGCTTATCATCGCTGACCTGGAGTACCAGGGTCTGGCCCTTTCGAATGTTCAGCCTCCTCCTGATGTCAACGGGGATGGCAACCTGGCCCTTTTCGGATACCGTCACAGTGCGAAGCTCCGACCCTTCGGTCATGCCCCTATGTAGTAAATTTCTTACCTATAAGGATTCGCAGAAGTTTGATGGTCCTCTGCTATCTTGCTATCCATGCCATTCCAACCTCTCCGAACCTTCACGCGTTCGCGTAGAGTTCCGTTAAGTCGTTGCACCCGATTATTATTCGCGTGAGGCTTGCCCATCCCTGCCCTTGCCACATGAACCGCGCCCTTGAACCCGAACTTCACAACGTCACGGTAGGCGTTGAGGCCGTAAATGCCCCGTCGCGTTCACCGAAGTGTCCGCTGCGAATCACCCGAAGATTCACGGGATGACCGTCTCGGCCAGGCTCATCATCTGCTGGTACGACACGCCTCCCGCGTAGATCTGGAAGGCGTTTTCGGTCCCGGCGACCTGGAAGTAGGCGTTGGGCACGGTTGGGTCCACCACGAGGTATGTGGCGCCGATCCGAACCAGTTTGTAGGGCCCCGAGGCCGAATCGGTGGTGCACGTCGAGGTGTCGTTCGTCAGGTAAGTGTGGCACGTGACGGGGGGCGCCATGAAGTCGATGGCCGCGGCGTAGCTTGTCGAGCCGGTGGGCGTCGACACCTCGTTGAACGTTATCGCCGTCGCATAGAACACCCCGTTGAGGGTCGTCCCATTGACAAACGGCTGGTTGGAGATTACGAACTCGGTTCATTTTCCTGGAATTGGTCAGCTGTATCCGTAGAATTCACTGTAGATTACAGGGTTTACGGTAAAGCTATCGACTTGAGGATTCTCTATGCTAGCGAACCATGAGAAGGGGTCGTTATATCCTTGGGATAAGGCGTCCCCCCAACTTCCGAATTTTTCAGCTGTCGACCTACTAAGAGTGTAACGAGAATGCCAGCTCAGTTTGAACGTTACCGTACTGGTCTGTAAAGTTATCCAGAAACCCGATGGAAACGCTCGTTATGTTTGAGAACTCGGAATTCGTGTATACGGCTTCAAAGGCTTGGAAGGCATTGTTACTATCGAGCTGGACGAACAGCTTTACCGAAACTATGGCGTCTGGGCCCGCTGTTACTGAAACCGTATCGCCCGTTACTATGACGTGCACATGCGAGGAACCCAAATCCATCAGGTCCGTTATGGCTTGGGTCTGCGTCTTGGGTGCGTTCTGCGTCAATAGCGAGGAAGCCAACACACCCAATAGCACAAGGAGTACTAGGACCGTTATCAGTTTACCTGCCTTTGATACTCCCTTCCTTGGCATAGTCGCGCCCTTTAGCTTTCTGACCACCTTAGAACTGCCCTTGACGACACTCTTGGACTATCATCAAAAGTGCACACGATTGTTGCGCCTTTAGTTGATGTGGAGGGTATTTTTGCAGGAGGTGGTAATTTTAGGTTTGACTGATCCAACGCGTTGCGAACCTGGTGTAAGCTGGAAGGAAAGCGGGGTCAGGATTCTGAGGTATAGAGCCTCGCTTGTTTGTTGGATAAAAAAGGAAAGGGAAAGAACTCCTGAAACAAGGAGTTCTATTACATTTTACGCTGATGTGATGTCGTATTGGCTGTAGTAGCCCGCGCCGGTGAAGTAGGTCTCAGCTGCGTAGTTGGTGAGGAAGCTGATGTACTGTTCTTCAACTGGGTTGGGTGTGCCGTTGGTGACTGCATAGAAGGTCCGGTCGAGTGGGTTGGAGGCTGAGCTTGCTGCTGGGTCTGGGAAGAAGGTTTGGAGGCTTGATGCCTGGCTGTACTGAAGTGTAGCTGGGTTCTGGGTCGCTGCTGTCTTCAGTGCCGACTTGATGAAGGTGTCGATGTTGGCGGTCGAGTCACCGTTCGGGTTGGCGCTGCCAAGTTGGGCCACGTAGGAGCTTGTGGATGCTGCACCTGCCGCTGTTGACTCCTGTAGGAGGTCAACTGCCGCCTCACCGTTCAGAACTCCGCTGCCTGTCGACACTTCGGCGATGAAGATGTTGCATGGTCTGGAGCCGGCCGCATTAGGGCAAGTAGCTGCTGCTTGGGCAGAGTGGCCTTCGGCGAAGCCGAGGTCAAAGAAGCCCACACAGCCGAGCACTCCAACGACTCCTGTCGCAGATGCGCTGCAGGCCTGGGTGACCTGTAGGACACCGAGGTTGCCAGAGCCGATGTTCTTGGAGGAACCCGCAATACCAGAGCCGCTGGTGTAAGCAAGCTTGCCACCGCTGTTGAGGGCGGGGCCAGGAGCTGGAGCTCCCTTTAGGTATCCTATTGCGGTGTCTTCTGTGCCACCGAAGTCAGACCTGGAGATGGAGACGAATGGGCCTACTGCTGCTGTGGCTGCCGGAATTGCTGCTCCGGTGCATACTCCTGCATTAATGAGTGCTCCTGTCGTGGGTGTTGGGATGACACACTGTGCGTCGAGGGTGTTAGCTTGTCCCTCAGCAGTTGTTGCCGTTCCTGTTCCACCACACGAACCTGGGACGATGTAGAATGTACCGTCCTGGTACATCTGTGCCAAGGCGTCGCGTGTGATTTCAAGACAGGCGTTCGCTGGGGATGCTGCTGCGTCGTAGAGTGGGCTGCCCTTCACTGCGCCCGTAACGCCGATACCGGCGCCGGTGCATGTGGAGATAGCTAGGATGTTCACGACCGTGCAGGTGGAGGTGGTGCCGAAGACGACTCCGCTGCCGCCCAGAAGGACTGGGACGGGGGTGACGCCTACGACGTTGTTGTTGACTGGATCGCTGTGTAGAGGTTGTTGACGGCGGTGATGGACGAGGCCATGCCGATGTTAAGGGCGCCCGAGAGGACTCCCTGCATGCCTGCGTCGCTGCCGCCCTGGGTGTTGATGATGTTGACGTGGTATCGGGATTCAAAGACTGGGACTGCAGCGACGTCTACTGGGTAGACGGTCGTCGAGCCGCCGATGAGGAGCTGGTTCTGTGAGCCCCCAGCGACTTGGCCGACGTTCGCTTGGTTCCCCGTATCGGTCGATACCCTGCTCATGATGAGCCCGACAGATATCGCTCCGACTATCGCAACGACGATCAGGACGAGCGTCGCCACGACTGGGGAGACTGCGTGTAGTTTGTGTTTCATGGTTTTCGGATGTATGATGAGATACATATTTCCGCAGTAGACGATTCGTCCACTCTGGGAGATATAGCTGAGCAGGCCTGAATCATTACGAAAAAGCGGATATGCCGAATTTTGGTACTTTCGCGACACGGGAACCAAAAGACCCTACACAACCTAAATCCGAAACCGTATCGCTGGCGCGAGGCTCGAACTACGCGACAGTGTGGATCCAGTAGATGTTGTTCAGGGAGACGGCGAGAAGCAGGATTGCGAGGATTCCCATCAGCTCGAGCAGCGCGCCTCCGGGTTCCTGGGTCCCTGGTCCGGAGCCCGATGGAAGAAACGATAGCGCCGCCGGAGACGAAGATTATTTTCGTTACGCCAAGGGCACTCAGCAGACTGATTCCGAAATAATTCGAAATCGCCAAAAGAAAATAATTCGACTCGCTGAGCCCGATGTTCAGCGCGACGCTCGTCAGAAATAAATCGAGGACCGAGAAAATAATCGTCACGGAAAATAGCATGAAGAACAACGGGGAATACCACGCCGCCGAAATGTGGGGGTGCGGAAGGCCTGCCGCGCCTATCCTTCGATTTGACGAGGACAAATGCAATCGTTTTCGTGTTTTCTCCAAAGTCATTACTTAAGGTTATGCCTAAAGTAATGAAAGTAGTGCTCACTTAAGTATATTACTAAGTCTGTCCGTTTTTAGTAATTTGTGAAGATTTCCGAATTTGCGGTGTTTGCCGGTCGCAATCATGCCCCCTATCGTCGACCGAGTCTCCCCGAGTCTCCTGAATCACTACATTAGGTTGACGTGTTCGGGTCCGGCTGATCAATACCACGCGGGCTACCTAGTAAGCCCAGACAACCGTCCACAAGCCTCGAGAGCCTTTAGCCTAGTGCGGCGGGCTCACTGCCGCCCGGGTCGGTGGAATTAGCGAGCTTTTCTGTCATTCTCCTTATCAGGTCCCTGATGAACCTGATTTCTTCGATGGACTTCCCCTGGGGGTCTGGGAGGTTCCAAGTGACCTGTTTCTTTCGCATCTTTTTCCGAAGGTCTTTGGGCATGGCGCCCTCCAGAGAGCCGTCCGTGAGGACCACGAGGCTTGCATCGTCGATCATCTTCCCGGTGATTTCCTTCGGCCTATGGCGTGAGACGTATATCCCCTCCTCCTTCATAACCTCCGCGACCAGCGGGTTGACGTGAGTGGAAGGGATGGTGCCGGCGCTCGAGGTGTCCAGACCGAACTGCTCGGCGAAGGCTTCGGCCATGACGCTGCAGCTCGAGTTCTCTATGCACACGAAAAGGATTCTCTTCGCCATGGGCATCGGCTCTTCGACCCATCTGAAATGGGACTGGGTTATTATTGACTAACTTGAGCGGCAAGCTTCGGGAATCAACCTACGGCGAGCGCCAAAGGCTTGAGGAGAACTACCGCCGCCTGTTCGGGAGAACGAGACGTAAGGACCAACTTCTCAAGTGGTCGGCCTACTTCCCTTCCTGATGTGCCCTTTTCTGGCAACTCGGCCGGACTGATCGGCATCAGTCTTCCCCCGCAGGACATCCCCGGGGCGATTCGAGCAATGTTCGGGCGTGTGGGGCCTTCAAGTTTTTGGGCGGTATGCCTGTGCATGCGTGCCTACCGACAGGAAGGTCAGATTGTTCTTGGACAACGAGAAGACTATGAGGAGATTGCTCCCCACCCTGTGACTCCAGTTACCTTAGTAGGCCTTGCGTTCAAGGTGATGGGCAGAGGCGGTAGGTTCTACGGCGGAGACCAACGCAGAAAGCGAGCTCTCGACTCGGGACTGTTGCCCTTGAGAGAGTTCGCGGAAGCGACTCACGAACTCGTCCGCATACGCAATGTGTCTTCTTTGCAATCGATTCCTATGCTCGCTCGACCAGTTCCCTGAGGAATCCTACGGGGTCCCTTCCGGGAGGAACTTTCTTGAGTCTCCCGGCCTTGAGGTCATCGACGCCCCTGATGATGCTCTGCTCGAATTCCCTGTCGAGCATGATGTAGACGTTCGTCAGTATCTGGTCTTTGGGCTGTCCTTCAATTGCGGCCCTTGAGACGTAATCGATTACTTCCAGCAGTACCGAAGATGAAATGGAGGCTGGTGGCGAGAGCGCCTCCCTCAGCGCTTCCTCCACGACGATGCTCAGTGAGCCTCTCCTCCCGCCATACTTCTGCTTCACGAGTCTCCGGACATCCCTCGCCAGTTCCTCATCGACCCGAACGAGAATCTGTGCCATATCTTAGGATATCTTAAGAGAGCAAGGAATACTAAAGCCTTTCGCGTGCTCCTGGGAACGCATAACCTTCGGTTCAAGCCTAGACCGCTCCATTGTCGTTGGGACAGACCGACAAGGGTCAACTGCCGTCAGTGCGAAGTGGATGAAGCCCAGCCCCCTACGCTACGCCGTTTTTGTCGCCATGTGAAATTGAACCTAGTATACCTTCCAACCGTTTATTTACACACCCGGCGCCATAATTGATATGCGAGCTTCCCCGCGCGCCTTGGCCGCATTAGGAGCATCTGTCCTTCTCGTTTTGGCCGTACCCTTCCTCGGTATGGCACATGCTGACCTTCCGGCTGGCTGCACCCCTAGCGGGGCGACGGCCACGTGCACCTACACCTACTATGCGAACTCGCCGGTGTCGCAGGTCTCAGCTTGTTCTGGGCAGGACACGCTAGGCACCACGGAACCGACCTCTGCGGGGTCTGGGGGCGGCTTCTGCACCGTCTACGAAGGTCCCGACATCCAGGTGACTTCGGTCTCCTTCACCGGATACGTGGGCTACGACGCGGCAGGCCCCTATGACGGAGTGGACATGCTAGCGTATGCAGGTGCGACCCAGTTCGCGTCCTATTACCTGGGTAGCAGCATAGAGGAACCTAGCTGCCCCACGGTGACCCTGAGCGGGACCGGTTCCGGGGCCCTTCATAGCTCCCCGTACGACCTAGACACGGGTACCACTCTCGCCCTCTACTCTGCCGACGGCACGGCCCAGTTCTGCACCGGTCCGGACACTCCGACAAGCATCACGATAACCGGTACGTTGCTTGGCACCGTGACGACGAGCACGGAGACTTCCACGGCGACTGCCACTACGGGCGTCATCGCGACTTACACAGCTACCACAACAGCGACCGTAACGTCGGCCGCGACCTCGACTTCGGGGACTTGCGCGCCGTCAGAGTCCCTATCCCTGCAGTACGCGGCGCTCCCGACCTACACGGTGACCAGCACAACGACCACGACTAGCACGACGACCGTCACGTCGATCGTGACCCTGACGACGACCGTTACGCAGACGGACTACACTTGCTCCTCCTCGACGGCTGTCTCGCCGCCGAACGCAGTGCCTCAGTTCCCATCCGGCCTGGCCATCCTCTTCGTTCTCTCGATACCTGCGCTACTGATCCTAAGGAAGAGCGCCGCATCTCTGACGCGAAATTAGCGTGACCTAGTAATTCCACGAATAAGTAATCCACCCCTACTCCCTGGACTTGCGCTTATCCGAACTTCCCCGTGACGTACCTCTTCGTCAATTCCTCGGCCGGGTCCTCGAACATCTTCGTCGTCGTGTCTCGCTCGACGAGCTTGCCCAAGTACATGAACGCGGTGTAGTCAGAGACGCGCGCGCTGCCTGCTGGAGGTTATGCGTCACGATGACGACCGTGTATCTCTTCTTCAGCTCTACTATCAGCTCCTCGATCTTTGATGTGGCGGCTGGGTCGAGCGCAGAGCAGGGCTCATCCATTAGGATGACCTCTGGCTTCACTGCGAGGGCCCTGGCGATGCACAGCCTCTGCTGCTGCCCGCCAGATAGGCTGGCGCCCGAGTGCCCAAGCTTCTCCTTGACCTCCTCCCAGAGGTAAGCGTTCTGGAGAGACTCCCTGGCCGCCTCGTCGAGAGCGTGCCTGCTCCACCTCCCCGTGTGCTTGAGCCCGGCGACGACGTTGTCCCTTATCGACAGGTTGGGGAAGGGGTTCGGCTTCTGGAAGACCATCCCGACTCTCCTGCGGATGTCTGCCGGGTCGACCGAAGGCCCGTAGATGTCCACTCCGTCTAGCGTAACGGTGCCAGTCAGCCTGCTGTTCGGCGCCAGCTCATGGAGTCTGTTCATCGTACGGACGAGGGTCGATTTCCCGCATCCGGAGGGGCCGATGAGCGCCGTGACGGTGTTCCGCGGCACACTCAGGTTGACCTCTTGCAGGGCCTGGACCTTGCCGTACCACGCGTTCAGGTCCTTCGCGACGAGTATGGGGCCCCCGCCGGAATTCGTGGTGGTCGCCAGCGTCACCTGCACCTGGTTCAAGTCAGTTGCTATAATGGATCCTGCTCCTCATGGCTGCGCGCACGATTATGTCTATCCCCAGGACGACGAACATCAAGATTAGGCTGGCGCCCCAGGCCTGCTCCACCCAGACGCCAATCCCCGAGGTGGCGTAGTTGTAGACGAGCAGGGTTATCGAGGCGGTCGGGTGGGTGAGACCCGAGAACCAAAAGTTCGTCCCCAGGGTCGTCAGGAACAGGGGGGCCGTCTCGCCGGTCGTCCTTGCAATCGAGAGAAAGACCCCGGTGATGATGCCGGATCGTGCGTTCGAAATCGCCGTCAGCGTAGTGTGCCACTTCCTGATGCCCAGGGCAAGCGATGCCTCCCTTATCGAGTTAGGGACGAGTTTTAGCGCCTCGCTCGTGGTGCTGCACACGAGCGGCACCATGATCATGCCCAGCGCCACGCCCCCCGCGAGCGCTGAGAACGTGTGCGTCGGGACGACGATGAGGAGGTAGACGAAGACCCCGATAACGATTGACGGTATGCCGGCGAGCACGTCAGCTATGAACCTCACCGCGCCAGCGGGGCGAGGCCCCCCGAACTCGGACACGTAGACGCCCGAGAGGACGCCGATGGGGAGGCCGATCGCGCTCGCGAGCACGATCATAATTATCGTCCCCTGGAGCGCGTTCCCTATTCCCCCGCCCGGGATGTTCGGAGGGGTCGGCAGGCTCGTGAGGAAGTTGAGGTTGATGGAGGACGCGCCCCTCACGACCACGAAGTATAGGATGTCTGCCAGAGGAATCATGGCAACGACGAGCGCGACGACCGCGAGGCCGATCAGGGCCCTATCCTCCAACTTCCTTCTGGTGTTCACGTCAGGGCACCCCCGCGCCGCCGGCGGCCACGAACCTCCGGATCAGCAGCCTCGCCAGGACGTTCGCAACGAAAGAGATGACCAGGAGGATGAGCCCCGCCTCGACCAGCGTGTCGATGAAGAGGCCGGGCGACGCATCCGTGAACTGGTTCGCGATGAGGCTCGCAAGGGTGTAGCCCGGGGCGAGGAGTGATGAGCTAATCTGCGGGGAGTTGCCTATCACCATCTTCACCGCCATCGTCTCGCCGAAGGCTCTCCCGAACCCTAGGAAGATCGATGCGATTATGCCGGACTTGGCGTACCCGATGACGCCGGTCCTCACGGCTTCGGACTTTGTCATCCCAAGGGCGTATGCGGCTTCCCTTTGGGAGTCTGGGACGGCCATCATGGCGTCCCTCGAGATGGAGGCGACAATCGGTATTATCATGACCGCCAGGATTATCCCCGCGGTGAGGACGCTCGTCCCGAATATAGTACCCTGGAATATCGGGAGGAACCCGACGTACCTCTGCAGCACCGGGTAGACGTGTGCCGCAAGAATCGGCGCGAGGATGAGCAGGGCCCATAGTCCGTAGACCACGCTCGGCACGGCCGCGAGCATCTCCACTAGCAATGAGATCGGAGCGCGGATCTTCGCGGGGGAGAGCTCCGAGAGAAAGACCGCGACGCCTAGACTTACCGGCACCCCCAAGAGCAACGCGATCGCGGAGGTGGCGAGGCTTCCATAGATCATGGGGAGGAGCCCGAATACGTCGCGGAGAGGGTTCCAGGTGCTCCCGGTAACGATTCCAAGGCCGAACCGGGATATCGGGGTCGACGAGAAGTACGCAAGGAGGAGGAAGAGCGAGCCTAGGATGCCGAGGACGAGGAGGGACATCCCTGAGACGAGGTAACGGAAGAGCCGGTCTCCCAGAGAGTCCCCCCTGTGGAAGGTCATCGCCTTCACGACTAAGTGACTGGTCCGGACGGGGTGAAGTAAGTGTGGCCGTTGTAGTTTATCTGCGCGATGATGTTGTCGTCCACGCCCACCATGCTCTGCGGGATCGACGGGAAGTAGAAGTCCTTCCCGACCGTCTGTCCGTAGTTCACGATGTACCAGAAGAAGTTCGCAATCGCATATGCGACGTTGGGGTCGGTCTGGTCCTTCCAGACGAGCAGGTATGTGAATGTCGAGATAGGATACGACTGCGCCCCGGGTGCGTCCGTTATGCTGTAGAGGGGATTCGTCGCCAGCTGGCTCGAATAGTCGCTCGCTGCATCCTCAATCGAAGTCAACGTGGGGAGGATGAAGTTGCCCGAGGAGTTCTCTATGGAGGCGATGGAGACATTGTTGTAGGCTGCGTAGTACTGGTCGACGTAGCCAATCGTGTACGGCGTCGTGTAGACTATCGTGGAGACCCCGCTCGAGGTGTCCCCACCCAGCTCGTTCGCTGGCCAGTTCGCGAGAAGTCCGACCCCAACCGTCGAGTTCCAGCTCGGGTCTATCCTCGATAGGTAACTGGTGAAGGCGTAAGTCGTGCCGCTCCCGTCTGACCGGTGGACGGGGATTATCGTCTGATTCGGGAACGTGACGCTCGGATTGAGGGCTGTTATCGCGGGGTCGTTCCACTTTGTTATCGTCTCGTTGTAGACTGCTGCCAGGACCGGGCCGGTGAACCTCAGGCTCACGTTCCCTATCTGGGGGATGTTGTAGAAGATCGCGACGGCCCCTAGCGTCTCGGGTATCTGCAGCAGCGTCTTCCCGGAGTAGTTCGCGAGCTGGGCCTGCGTCACGGGCGCGTCGCTACCCGCGAAGGCGAAGGAACCGTCGAAGAGGCCCTGCTGGCCAGCCTCGCTCCCGAGCGGTTGGTAGTTGACCATCGCCACCGCGTCGCTCAGGTGGGCGAGGGCGAACGCCCATTGCTGCATCACCGGGTTCACGAAGCTCGACCCTCCGGCGTTGATGGTGAGAGACTGCGTGTCCGTGTAGGTCAAGGCGAAGCTCGAGGTCGTGGCAGTCGTGTTCGTCGTAGTGGAAGTGGAGTGATTCCCTGATAGGGCGAACGCGTAAAGGGCGGCGGCTGCGACGATGAGCACCACGATGACGACCGCAGAGATCAATATCATGCTGCTGACCGCAGGACGCCGCCTCAATTTGACCTGCTTGACCTGACGCTTCTTCAAGGGAAAACCTCTCATGCTCGCAGGCGGTGCTAAAGACTAGGCTTTATGGCTCAAATTACTGAAATTACGTCGTCTTCACGGTCAGGAGCCCCTGATAGAGCAAAATCCCGCTCCATTCGCCCACTTTCCGGAGTAGCAGGAGCGCC
Source organism: uncultured Nitrososphaerota archaeon (assembly GCA_963749225.1). Classification (GTDB taxonomy): domain Archaea; phylum Thermoproteota; class Nitrososphaeria; order Nitrososphaerales; family Gagatemarchaeaceae; genus Gagatemarchaeum. The sequence goes on from CAVVLY010000001.1 coordinate 245,686, forward strand.
GGAAGGGCTCCGGGACCTAAGAGGGGACTGAAGGAGAACGAAAGCCCTTTTTCGTCAGTAAGTGATTCGATTGAAAAATGCTTTCCTAACGGGTTTCGGTTGTGCGAGTGTTAAGGGTGAACGTAGCAAAACATGGAGGCATGGTCCGCCCCGTGAGGAAAATCTCAAGAAAGAGGCAGCAAGAGGAAGACTCTGCATTGAAACGCATGTTCTTCGATTATCGTGAGGAGAACGCCAAGGACCTTGCACGCGAAGGCATAAGCAACTGGTAGACTCCCTCGGGAGTCTGCGGGAGCTCCCTCACACGGGAACAAGCCGCGCCCGCGGCGGTGGTCCCCTTAAGAACAGCTTACCACCAGCAGGTGGCGCGAACCTCTTGGTCATTCAGATTTCTGTCATCGGTTATAGCGGAAGACTGTGCACCAAGACCGCCTACGAGGCCGCGTACCAGGTCGGCACCGAGATAGCAAAGGCCGGGGCCGTGGTCGTGAACGGAGGTCTCGATGGCGTCATGGAAGCTGCGGCCAAGGGCGCTCATGACGCGGGAGGAGTCTCTATAGGCATCATCCCGTCTGAGGAGCCCACCGAGGGGAACAGGTACAGCACCTTCGTAATCCCATCGGGAATGGGCTTCATGAGGAACTTCCTGGTCGTGAACTCCGGGGATGCAGTCATCATCGTCGGAGGTGGGGCTGGCACGCTCACAGAGGCGGCCGCAGCGTATCAGCAGGGAAAGCCCATCATCGCCGTGAAAGGGACTGGGGGTGTGGCGGACGAGTGGGCCGGCCGGTCGTTCGACGAGAGGAAGATCGGTGACGTCATCGGGGCGAGCGGGCCCAAGGAGGCGGTCGAGAAAGCGCTTGACCTTGCGGGCGAAACCGCGGACGGAAAAGTCCGGGCCTTCACGCTACGAAGTAGTAGCCGTCGACGCCGAAGCCGTAAGTAACGCTGCCGTTAGCTCCCGTCAGCTTCCCTAGGGAGAGATGCGAGGTCCACCCCGGGGGCATGTATTCGCCGCCTATTCCGAAGTAGTGGTCCGTCACCGAGACGCGGTAGCTTGGTCCTGCCGACGCCGAGTTCACCGTAAGCAGAGGGATGAAAACCAGTAAGACGATGACCAGGACGATCACCAAGATGTTCCGGACCCTGTGGCTCTTGTAACGCCTCTTGATCATGTCAGGGTCCACCTCCTGCGGACTGGTAGGTTTCTTGGCTTGCCCCCACACGGCCCCCGACTCGGTGTCCATTGGACCCCTCCCTCGTGCGGTCGGTACGCCTAGAGGTACGTGCGCCAAGGTCGTCGTCCAGTGTCACGACGTCGTCGGAACCACTCTGGGTCAAAGCCCCGAGCTCGGGAAACGCGGAACCTCGCAGCCGCGTCGATACCTTTTCGCACCTCTGAGAGGACTTCGTCCATCTTGGCCCCCTCGCTGTATTGAACCTCGACCCGTCGAGGGAGCCGTTTGGGGTCACCTAGGCCGAGCTCAAACGTGGCGCCGGCCTCCGCGAACTGGAATCTGAACGCATAGAGGTTCGAGAACCCGCTCGTCAGCTGGATGTACCCGTAGCCATTCCCTTGGGTCTCGCTGTGGACCACCAGCTGCAGGTGCTTCTTGTCTGCCGCTTGCTTCACAGAGTCCAGGAATTTCGACTGAATCGTCTGCAGAGGTCCTGAGGTGTCTGATGCAATGTTATCGCCACCACTCACTCCCCACTTGTCGGCCGATGACCCGTCGGACAATTCAACCCAGACCTCTTCGCGCGCAAATCAGCCTTTCCGGGCTTGCGGCGTTCATCTTTGGCGTGTCCTCTGAGGAAACCGTATGGCGGCAAATAAAGCGACCATTCCATATTGAGTGATTAGCGCCCAGTTAAACCCGATTCGGGGTCAGGCATTATGGTTGAAACGCCAAAAATCCGAGAAATTACGTGACGTTACTTCGATTACCAACTCGATTTGTGGTTAGGATTCAGAAATTAGATAAAGCATCAGACCTTTAGATATGTGGTCACGGGCAAATATGTATGTAAAATATTCCAAACATATACAAACTTGAACAGATATATATCGCATTTGACTAGCGCGGTGCTAGGGATTAGTGTTTCTAAGTGGTAGCTCTACAAGAAAAAGAGAGAAGGAAAGTCCAGATATCGGGCAAGTCCTCGTGCATGGTGGCACTGCCGAAGAAGTGGGTCAAGGAGATGGGCCTGCGCCAGGGTTCCGAGATAATCATAACGCGGCCCAGCCTTTCGTCGCTCCTCATCACTGCCGACGCGGTATTCCCTCACAGCGACAAGCACGAGGCGATAATCGAGGTCCAGGACAGGGACGGCGCGGATTCCCTCTTCAGGGAGATTGTCTCCCTCTACATCTTAGGTTACAATCAGATCAGCTTGCGGGGCTCAAACGGCCACCTCAGCTCTAGCAAGCGCGACGCCATCAAGGACCTGGTGCGCCGGCACCTGATCGGGACAGAAGGCGTGGCAGATTCCAAGGACAAGATCGACGATCCACGTGCTCCTCGGCTACTCCGAGCTGAGCGTCGACAACGCACTGAAGAAGATGCTGCTCATCACGACATCGAGCCAGAGGGAAGCGGTACTCGCCCTGCAGAACAACGATAAGGCTGTGGCGGCAGGTGTCGTCCAGCGAGAAGATGAGGTCGGAAGGTTCGGCCTGTACGTCATCCGCCAGCTCAACATGTCCATCAACCAGGGGATTTTCAAGGAATCGATACTCGAGCCGAGGGACCTTCTGGGCTACACTCAAGTTGCGAGGACTCTGGAGCGGGTCGCTTCCCACGCGAGCAGGATAGCGAGGATCGTCTCCGACATGGAGCAGCCCCTGAACAGTTCGCTCGTGCCCCGTCTCATCGACATGAACGAGACCGCTTCCGGACTCGTGGAAGAGGCCCTCCTCGCCCTCTTCAAGAGGGACCATACGGGCGCCGATGCCGTCGTTGAGAAGGCCAAGAGGTTCGTAGAGATGGAGAACGAGCTGATCAACTCGCTTGACGAAAAAGACATCAAATCGTACTATACCATCCATCTGCTGGTCGACTCGTACAAGCGCATCGCAGAGTACTCTAGGGACATCGCAGAGACTGTGCTGGACCTCACCATCGAGAGAATCCTGAGGAAGGAAGAGCCCATCTACGCTAAGACGGCCTGACCTAGGACAGGTCGTAGTCGGGTAGTCGTGCGCAGAGCTTGCAGGTCCTCAGGTTGGTCACCTCTCGTCCATTGTAGATGAGGCCGCGTGGCTCGGCCATGTACTCTTCAACTTCATCCTCCGTCGCATACACAATCCCGCCGTCATCGAGTTCCTTCTCGCCGGGTTGGCACCTTGTGTCGATCTCGTAGACAAGGGGGTTAAGGTGGATTAGGGATTCGGTGGGAAAGTCCACGTTGATCATGTACTTCTTCACCTTGCCAAGGAGAGAAACCTCTGCAACAGCCTCTTGGGCGGTCATCATGTCGTTAGACCACATAAGCTCACGGAGTGGCCTAATATCGGTTGGGGCCTTTCTCCCCTGCCTTTGGTCGACCGGAAATAACGCCTGGCTTAAGCTACCTGTTCGGCTTGATGACTGAACCGACGAGGCCGGGAATCTCCATGGGCGTCATCGCTACCTGCACACCGGCTGCCCTGAACGCCGATATCTTTGATTCGGCCGTGCCGAAGTTGCCGTAGATTATGGCCCCAGCGTGCCCCATCTTCTTCTCCTTCGGGGCCGCTCTCCCGGCTACGTAGGCGAAGACCGGCTTTGGGAACCTGGTATCCTTGATGTACTGGGCCAGCCTCTCCTCTGTGTCCCCGCCTATCTCCCCCACCGTCACCACGGCGTCGGCCTCCTCAAAGTCGCGTATCCAGTCGAAATACTCGGTGATGGGCTTGCCGTTGATCGGGTCCCCTCCAATGCCGAGCGCGACGCACTGGCCGAACCCGTGGGTCGAGAGTTGGTTGGCTATCTCGTACATGAGCGTACCGCTCCTCGAGAAGAGCGCGATGCGGCCCGGCCGGAACGACGGCGCGGGCATTATTCCCATCTTGACTTTGCGCCCCGGCAGAATCACGCCGGGAGTGTTTGGCCCGACCACGGTCACTGCGTGCTCTTGGGCGAGGGAAATGAGCTCAAGCTCGTCCCTGACCGGTATCCGCTCGGTTATCGAGACGAGCAGCTTCACGCCGGCAAGCATGGCCTCCTCTGCTGCCGCAAGAAAGAACGGTGCAGGTACGAAGAGGATTGAGGCTTTGGCCCCCGTCCTCTCGATAGCGTCGAAGACCTTGTCGTAGACGGGGACGCCCTCGACCTTCTCGCCCTGCTTCCCAGGGGTGACCCCGGCGGCGACGTTGGTGCCGTATTGCAGCATCAGCTTCGTGTGAAGGCTCCCGAATCGCCCCGTGATGCCCTGGACGATTATCGGCTCACCTTGCTCGGGGAGGTAGATCGAGCTCATCACTTGGCGCTCACCACTGCCCTTACCGCCTCCGGAGCCGTCGGGTAGAGCTTGATCGATGTTCCCTCTAGCATCTTTCTTGCCTCCGCCTCCTCTGCTCCGCTAATCCGCGCGTAGACGGGTTGCATCGGCCGCTCGGTAATGACGTTCTTGAGCCCGGCCGCCACGTCCGTTGTCCGCGTTATCCCGCCGAATATGTTCACGAGCACCCTCTTGGCATTTGGGAGCCTTCGCACGAGCCTGAGCGCGGCTTCCACTCTGTCCTGCTGCGAACCGCCGCCGAGGTCGAGGAAGCAGGCCGGCTTCCCTCCGGCATCGGAGACGAGGTCGAGGGTCGAGAGCACCAGCCCAGCGCCGTTGCCGACGACGGCGATGTCTCCGTCGAGCCTCACGAAGGCGAACCCTTCCTTTGCCGCCTCCCCCTCCATCGGGTCCTCCGGCGGCAGCTGGGCGAACTCAGGGTGCCTGAACAAGGCATTGTCGTCGAGGATTATCTTGGAGTCGAGTGCGATCAGGGAATCCTCCCCCGTTATCGCGAGCGGATTGATCTCGGCGAGTTCGCACTCCTCTTCCCTGCACAGTCTTTCCAATTTGAGCAGAATGTCAACATAGGAAGCCCGGGCCTTTCCTCCGGTAAACCCAATCCGGGCCGCAACTGAGTTCGCCAGTTCGGCGGTGAGTCCATCTAATGGGACCGGTTCGATGACTCTCCCCGCCAGGCTCTCGACCTCGACGCCACCAGCCTTGGAAGCGATGACCACGAAACATCGTTTTCCCCGGTCAAGGGTCACCGCGAGGTACATCTCTTTGGCGTTGACGGTAGCCGACTCTATGAGCAGGGCGCTTGGCTTCTCGCCGCTTATCCTTAGCCCCAGGATTCTTGCCGCCTCCGTCCGAGCTTCTTCCTTGGACCGGACGACTGCGACCCCGCCAGCCTTCCCTCTACCGCCTGCAAGCACCTGAGCTTTCACTACAGCGGGAAGCCCCACGGCGTCGACGGCCACGTCGACCTCCGCGAGCTCGCGAACGACGCGGGAGCTGGGGATTGGGATGCCATACTTGGCGAAAAGCTCCTTTCCCTGGTACTCGAAGAGGCGCACGCCAGGACCGAAGTCAAATCGACGATAAAGGTAGCGGTAAGTTGCTGCCGTCTGCGAGGGGTGACACGCTCCTAAACTGCCGGTGCCATCCGGGGGGACATTTGGACACAGGCCTGATATCAAACCCCCGAAAAGGCACGAAGTCATTCTACATAGTTCATGCTTATCTTGAGCTGGACTGACCAACTTTGGAGCGTCGGGATGGCCAAGCTTTCGAAGAGGGAGCAGACAGTACCTGCTGATAGTCGTGAGCTTGATAATACTAATTTTTGGAGGCTTTGTGCTCTACAACAGCTCGAAGGCCCCCACCATAACACCGATCCAGACGAATACCATTCCGACAACTGTCTATGTTACCGGGGACCTTCTTCTCGGGGGGTCCGGCGACACCCCAGGGAGCCTGAACTTCACGAATCCCTCGGGTCAAATCTACTCCACGGTGGTGTCGGGAGAGACCTACGCCTTGAATCTGCCGAACAACGTTGCCTACGTTGTGACGGTGGGATGGACGGGGTCGTATTCCTGGCAGAAGGGAACGGCACCCGCAGGCACGCTCTTCGTTAACGAGACCTCGAACGCCTATCACGCTGACCTAGCAGCATACGATGTACCTCCCTCGACAGGTCAGCTTCAGGGTACGGTCAATGCGACTGGAATCACCCCGACTAACGTAGTGTTGACTGGTGCGACTGGCAACTACTCGGCTCCGGTGAACGGAAGCCAATTCTCGGTGCAGGTTCCCAATCTGACCACCTACCAGGTTCAGATATCCTGGTCTGGAGGCGAATGCTCAGCCGGTAGCATCGACTTCTACTACAGTCCCTCCTCCACCTATGAATTGACGTGCTCGAAATGACCGAGACCAGCGATACCTCGTTCAGAGAAGCAGTCGACCTCGTGGGCGCGATGCCCGCGAGGACGAGAGGAACGACCTCATCTTCCACGGAAAGCTGTGGCCGGGACTGTGGAGGTGGAGCTCCTACAAGAAGATGACGCGCGAGCAGGCAATCGCATGGCACAAGCGGGTCGACCACGAGTACCTGGTGGTAATACGACCGCAACCGCCCAAGGCAACAGGCAAGCAACCGCCTCTCCCTGAGCAAAAGTCGGCAAGACGGAGACCTTCCTCCGGCGAGGCACCGGCGCTGACCCAAATAGAAGAACCTGTGACTGCCACCGCTTCTGCGGCCCCCACAGCACCGCTCGAGTCGAATCATCCCGTTTCAGGCGATCCGGTTCCAATAGCAATCGTCGCTCCCGAAGACCCGTCCGCAATCTCAAAAGTCTCGCCCGGGGAACCGCTTGCCGCAGAGAGCCCCTCGGTCGAGGTCACCACCCCTGAAGCCCCAGTGGTTCCGTCCGTCAAGCCCACGACAACCGAGGCTGTCGCAACCGGGACGGTCGATGCCACGTCTGGCGCTCAGTCGGAGGGAATTCAGGCTCAAACCGTCGTCGGACCTGCGGAAAGCCAGATGCCTCTTTCGGATGGGGCTTCGCAGGGCAGCCCCCCGACAGCCACTCCAGTCAAGTCGACAGCTGCAGTCCCTCCGCAGCCCGCAAGGCTCGAGCAGAGCTTGACCCGGGTCTATCTGTTAGTCGTTTGGTTCATCGCATCAGCCGGGGTGTTCGCTTACTTTCTCGGCAGGTTCTCCGCCCTGGGGGTCGCCTGGGTCGTGGGGTATTGGATGGTCACGGTCTCAGTGGCCATTCTGCTGTGGGCGGCCGGGAATCTTATGGCATCGTCGCCCAAGGGACAACCGCGGCCCCCGAAATAGTGGACTGAACCTTTCCGTGAGAATGATCAGACGCGCCAAGGGGGGTTTCTTTCCGTGTCGACGCCCTAGTCTTGATTCAATATAGCATCATCGCATCAGCCATGTTCTTGAAATCAGCATCTCCTGTGAGCACTTTCGCCCCGAGCTTCCGCGCAGCTTCGAGAACGAACGCGTCGGCTAGACTGAAATTTCGATTCTTTGATTTGACCTTGGCGTGAGTGATACCGACATCCTTGGATTCCTCGGCACTGGTTTCAAGAATCTTTGAATTATTAGTAATCGCCGCCCAAATTTGGTTGACGTCTTTTCCCCTTCTTTGAGCTATTGACACTATCTCGGCTATTGAGATGGAGTGAGTGAAGATCTCATTTCCCGAGTCAGAGATAATGCCTTTCACCCTCTCTCCCTTCGGGCTTCCCTCGAAGTATTCGATCCATGACCACGAATCCAGTACGTATTTACTCATGCGTGTCTAACTCATCCTCTCTCGTAAAGGGACCTATTCCCTTGAAAGCCCCAAACCAATCCTTCTTTGCTTTCCGCACATCGATTTCTAGAAGCTCGCCCTCCCGAATTCCCTCGTGCTCCGCAACTTTCTTTGGTATGCTGACCACTATGGAACCGCCTACTTTCCTTGATCTCACAATCGCTTTGGTCAAGTCTATACTCACAGGCAGTGACATAAAGTTACATCCCTAATATGTCTTGTCGTTATCAGGCCACTTATGTGTCTCGCCCTCACAAGGGAGAACCGTCGGTGGAGCCCAAATCTGACAGTCCACTACACATAAATGGCCGGTGGAGTGTCGGCATTCCGAAGTGACCGGGCCGAGCGGCGGGAACACGGTGTACGTAGGGAAGAAACCTTCTATGAACTATGTGATGGCCTGCATGGCTCTCCTCCAGGAGGGCGCCACAGACATCACGCTCAAGGCGAGGGGTCACGCCATTTCCACGGCCGTGGACGCGGCGCAGCTGCTGACAAAGCGCTTCCTTCCGAACGTCAAGGTGCAGAGCATAGGCATCAGCACCGAGCGGGTCATGCAGACGGAATCGGGCAAGATGAGCGACGTCAGCTCCATGGAAATCCATCTTCACAAGTGAAAACCCCACCATAGAATGCTTCCAGGTAATATCAGGCCGTCGGTTCATATTCCTATTCAGGTTACTCTCCCATGAAAAAACCTAATTTTCCCCGCAATTTTTATATCTCAAGGAATTTTCGATGGTTTCGCTTGCCCCTCAAGATTCCGATTTGCGCATTCGACGCAAAGACAGGTATCCTGTGTGGTAAATGCCAGGCCAAGCTCACCGCGGGGCAGATAACCGACGCCGACATCCAGGTCTCTAGAGCCCTGGTCAAGCTGGCGGAGAAGATCCCCGAGGTCAACAAGATGACGCTCCTCAGGTCGTTCCAGGTCGACTCCAACTTCATCCTCGAGCTGGAAGCGTCCGATGCGGCAGTCATCAGGTCCAAGCCCGAGATAAAGCAGAAGCTCGAGGAGCAGCTAAAGGGCAGGGTTTGGGTCATCGTTGCGTCGAACTCCGACAAGAGGTTCCTGGAGGACCTATTCTATCCTATCCGATTGTTGACGGTCAACACGGTCTGGCTCCCGGACGGCAGCAAGCTCACCAAGGCCATCATCCCCGGAAGGAGGGTCGAGCGGCTGAGCGGAGAGATCGAGACGCTGAAGAAGATAGTAAAGGCCGTCAAGGGCATCGAGCTCATGGTGGAGTTCGAGCGCGAAGCGACCCTCCGACTCTAAAGGTAGCCTTTTTCGTTGACGGGACGGTAGTGATTGAAGAAGCTCCCGACGATGTCTTGCTGGGTCACGTCGGCGACGCTCGACATCTCGGCGGCACTGCCCAGAACCTCGGGTTGGGTCTTGACCTCCTTCCCCGTCAGTTGGTCCACAAAGCTCGTCTCAACGACAGGATAGCTGCCTTGCGGGCCGGTCTTGACTCGCACCGTATAGCGTAACTCGAGCCTTCCTTGGTGAACAGATATTATCGTCGCCTCGTGGTGAGACTGTTCGACGGCGACGCTGCGTCCCTTCGCCTGCAGCCTCTTCTTGATCAGCTCGAAGGCCCCCATGACCGTGTCGGTGAGAAAGCCTGGGGCGATGTCCGCCAATACACCTCCCTGTGATATTCTCAGATTATTAACCCACCAACCTATTTCGCGTAGATACCAGATTAGGCTGGGAAGACTAATAATCGCCCCGCTACGAGCGAGGCGACCGTTGTCAGCGTCGCCACCCCGCGGCTACGACCCGCTGACCTTCGAGGTCATCAAGGGCTCCCTCCATGCGCTGGTGGAGGAGGTAGGTCTCGCTCTTGCGAGGTCAGCGTATTCGACGAACATCAAGACCAGGCAGGACTTTTCCTGCGCCATATTCGACAGCCAGGCGCGGTGCGTGGCGCAGGCGTTCGCGCAGGCGTCCCACCTCGGGTCGTTGGTCCTCTCGGTGCCGATGGCGCTCAAGGAGTATGGGGTCGAGAACCTCTCTCCGACCGACGGTATCCTCATCAACGACGCCCACAGGGGGATGGTGCACCTCAACGACGTCAGCCTCATCACCCCGCTCTGGTACCATGGCAAGATCTTCGGGTACTCGGTGAACGTCGCCCACCACGTCGACGTAGGTGGCAAGGCGCCCGGCAGCATCGCCGTCTCGTCGGAGATCTACCAAGAGGGGATCATCCTACCCGGTGTGAAGTTCGTGAAGAACGGAGAGATCGACCCGGACATGCTCAAGCTCATCACGGCGAACGTGAGGGGGAAGCGCGAGTCGGCCGGGGACTTTCGCGCGCAGGTGGCCGCGAACAAGCTCGCTGACAGGAGGATGAAGGAACTGCTGGACAGGTTCGGCGTCGATGTCCTGGACAAGGCTATCAATCAGCTCTACGATTACACCGAGAGCAGGGTGAGGGCCGCGCTCAGGGAGATCCCCGAGGGCGAGTACGAAAACGTCGGCTACATGGATGACGACGGCATCACGGACAAGCCCATAAGACTCGCCGCCAAGGTCCGGGTCTCCGGAGGCGGGGTCACCATCGACCTCTCAGGCTCGGACGAGCAGAACAACTCCTTCGCGAATTCGACCTACGCCATGTCTTACTCGGCGACGGCGTACACGGTGAAGTGCCTCGTTCCTGACGACATCCCGGTGAACGACGGGTTCTACCGGGCGGTGAAGGTCATAGCTCCTCCTGGCAAAGTCGTCAATGCCACATTCCCGCACACGGTGGCGGCCGGCTGGGAGGTCTCGCTCAAGACCACTGAGACGGTCTTCGGCGCCTGGGCGAAGGCGGTCCCTGAGAGGATTCCTGCCGAGGGCAAGAAGACACTCTTCCACGTCGCTTTTGGGGGGCGGGACCCCAGGGACGGGGAGGACTACGCTTTCCTAGAGACCGTCGCAGGCGGATACGGCGCGAGGCCGACCAAAGATGGCGAAGAGGCCGTCCAGGCGCACCACCAGAACACAGAGAACTCGCCCGTCGAGGAACTGGAGATCGGTTATCCCGTCATGATAGCGGCCGTGGAACTGGTCGCGGATTCCGAGGGTCCGGGGCGGTTCAGGGGAGGGATGGGTGTGAGGAGAGTCTACAAGTTCCTCGACCACGAACCGGTCGTGACCCTGCTCGCGGACACTGCGAAGATCCCTCCCCACGGTCTGCGAGGGGGGCTAGATGCGCGGGTCGCGAAGTTCGTGTACTACCCCGACGCCGGGCGACCTCCTGAGGCGCTACCCTCTAAGACCACGTTCAGGTCCAGGGCGAATGGAATTCTCGTCGTTGAGACGCCTGGCGGCGGCGGGTACGGGAGCGCTCTGATGAGGGACCCGGAAGCGGTCCTGGAGGACGTCAGGAACGGGAAAGTCTCGCTCGAGAGGGCCGAGGCGATCTACGGAGTTGCCATCGATGTCACACGATGGGAGGTCGAAGTCGCGAAGACTCGGGAGCTGCGGATGCCGATAGGAGAGGAGGCCGCATGACCTCCAAGTACAGACTCGGGGTGGACATCGGGGGCACGTTCACCGATGCCGTCATGGTCGACATGGAGACCGGGGAGACCAGACTATCGAAGGTCCCGACGACGCCGGCAGACCCTTCGGTGGGGTTCTTGACCGCTGTGGGCAGGGTGGTTGAGGGCCTCGGCCCGGAGGAGGTCGAGCAGATGGTACACGCTACGACCGTGGCGACCAACTCGATAATCCAAGGGAAACTGGCCAAGAGTGCCCTCGTGACGACCCGTGGGTTCCGGGACGTGCTGGAAATCCAGAGGCAGATCAGGCCCAAGCTCTACGACCTCTTCTTCGACAAGCCGGCTCCCCTCGTCCCGAGGTACCTCAGATTCGAGGTCACAGAAAGGCTCGGCCCGTCGGGGAAGGTCATCACGCCCCTCGATGAAGAGGATGTGAGGGAGGTCGCCCGGTCATTGAAGCGGGAGAGCGTCGAATCGGTGGCCGTCTCCCTGCTGCACTCCTACCGGAACCCGAAGCACGAGCAGAGGGTCAAGGAGATACTTCGGGAGGAGCTCGGTGGCACCTACCTCACGCTCTCCTCGGAGATCTGCCCCGTGTTCAGGGAATATCCGCGGGCGAGCACGACCGCCATCAACGCGGGGCTCATGCCCATCATGTCAAAGTACATCCAGAGGTTGGAGTCCGAACTCAGGAAGCAGGGGTTCTCCGCCGGGTTTTACGTCATGCAGTCGAGCGGTGGCATAATGACTTCTGACGCCGCGAGGGAGCGGCCTGCGATGCTCGTTGAGTCGGGTCCGGCAGCGGGCGTGATCGCAGCCGCGTCCATCGGGAGGCTCCTCGGGCACGAACGCGTGATTTCGTTCGACATGGGTGGGACCACGGCCAAGGCCGGGCTCATTGAGAAGGGCGAGCCCAAGATGGCGATCAACTACGAAGTGGGGGTCGCGGCGACTCCAGGTGGAGGCCTGGTCAGGGGAGGCGGCTACCCGCTCAAGACCCCCGTCATCGACCTGGTCGAGATAGGGGCCGGAGGGGGGAGCATAGCTTGGGTCGATTCGGGAGGGTCGCTAAGGGTCGGCCCTCAGAGTGCGGGCGCAGTCCCGGGTCCAGCGTGCTACGGTGCCGGTGGGACGGAGCCGACGGTCACGGACGCCAACGTCGTGCTGGGTCGCGTCGACCCGGAGTACTTCCTTGGAGGGGAGATGAAGCTCAACATGGAAGCGGCCGGGGAGGCCATCGAGAAGAGGTGCGCTCGCGTCCTCTCTGGGGACGTGACCAAGACGGCCTATGCCATCGTCGAGATAGCGAACGCGAACATGCTGAGGGCGCTGCGGCTCGTCTCCGTCGAGAGGGGTTACGACCCCAGGGATTTCGTCATGGTCGCATTCGGGGGCGCCGGGCCGATGCACGTCAATCGGCTGGCGCAGGAACTTGGGATACCGAAGGTCATCGTCCCGCTCAACCCGGGACTCGCGTCGGCCCTGGGCCTTCTGATGACGGACGTGAAGAACACCTACGTGACGACACTGATACAGGACCTAGCTTCGTTGGACGTCTCGAAGCTCGATTCGATGTACGCGGAGATGGAGGCGAAGGCGTTGGTCCTGCTGAAGGACGAGGGCATCGACATAAAGGACGTCACCTTCAACCGGTCGGTCGACATGAGGTACGTGGGGCAGTCATACGAGCTGGAGGTTCCGGTCTCAGAGGGAGAGCTGCGGCCGGAAGAACTGCGTAGGATGGAAGAGAAATTCTACCTCGAGCACGAGCGCACATACGGGCACTTCACCCGCAATGAGCCCGTCGAGACCGTGACCGTCAGGCTCGTCGGGGTGGGTTCCATAAAGAAGGCAGGGCTGAGGAAACTGATGATGGGCGGCGAGTCGGCCCCGGTCCCGATATCGAAGCGCAAGGTGTTCTTCGGGGAAATCGACGGATTCCTAGATACGCTGGTATACGACAGGTACTCGCTGAGCCCTGGGAACGTCGTCATGGGACCTGCCATCGTCCCCGACCCGGACGCGACCACCATAATCCATCCTGGGTACAAAGCCGAGATCGACGGTTACGGGAACATGGTCATTTCGTAGGCCGATTAGCCGCTCACGGTTGGAGCGTCTCTGGGTCGCGGGCGAAGAGCGCCGCCTCCTTCGCGTTCTCGATGTTCAGGAGCAGCGCTGTGAACCGCTCGATCCCTAACGAAAAGCCCCCATGAGGCGGGACGCCATACCTGAACGGCTCGGAGAACCAGCGGAGTTCGTCCGGGTTCATCCCCTTCTCGCTGATCTGCGCCATCAGCCGGTCGTGGCGATGCTCCCGCTGACCCCCCGAGGAGAGCTCCACTCCCTTGTAGACCAGGTCGACGGAGCGGGCGAAGCGCGGCTCCTCGTCGAGACGCATGACGTAGAAGGGTTTGATCTTGGACGGGAAGCGGTTCACGAAGAAGAAGTCAGAATCGAACTCCTCTTTCACGTGCTCTGTGAGTAGCTTCTCGGAGGTGCGGTCAAGGTCCGAGTCCTCGGGCAGAACGTGTCCGTGGTCCTTCAATGTCTGGTAGATCTCCGGGAAAGCCAGCTCTGGGAATGGGGTCTTCGGGACCTCGAGGTCCAGCTTGAGGATGTCGAGCTGATCCTGGCACTTTTCAATCACCGTGGAGATCCCAGCCACTATCATCGCCTCTTCGACCCTCATGGTGTCCCTCTCGTCGGCGATGAAGGACATCTCGGGCGCTATCGTCCTGTGCTCGCTCATGTGCCGCGGCGTGTGTGAGAGCTCCGCCCGCCAGTTGGGACCGAGGTCGTAGACGCGCTCGAGCCCCCCGGCCATCGCTAGCTGGCGGTGGAGCTGCGGGTCCTGCCGGAGGAACGCGGGTCTCCCGTAGTAATCGATCTTGAAGACCTCGGAACCTCCCTCCGATATCCCTCCCAGGATGCTGGGGGTGAAGACCCTCAGGAAGCCGTTGCCTCTCAGGTAGGCCTCCATCCCGAGGAAGAGGGCATCCTGGATCTTGAAGAGCGCCGTCACCTCGGGCCGCCTGAGGTCGAGGGTCCTCCAGGTGAACCTGGTGTCGAGTCCGGCGTTGGTGACCCCGCGCGGGTCGAGGGGGAGGGGAGTTGCGGAAGCGCTCAAGATGTTCAGGGATTCAGGGATTATCTCGAACCCGTTTCTCGCGACCTTTGCCTCCTTGACGGTCCCGACGCAGAGGATTACGTCCTCGGGGTGGAGCGAGCCGACCGCGTCGAGGACCTGCTGCGAGACCGCCTTCTTCGGGACGGTGACCTGGATTATGCCCTCTCTGTTCCGAAGCAGGACGAAGCTTATTCCGCCGAGGAGCCTCACGTCGTGGACCCATCCGGCGACGCGGACCTTCTCGCCGACCTTCTTCGCTATAGCGGCGACAGGCAGTATCTCTTCCAATTCTGCGGAAGCTACGATTGGGCGCCTTAAGAAGATTAGAGCGCTCTTGTACTGCTCTGTCCAGTTGGAGTAGGCGCGGAGCATCTCGGGGGAGACGGACGGTCGTCTGGACTTCATTATCTCCTTGAAATCGCTCATGACGATCGGTCTTGGCATCGCGGACTTGTCCACGGCCTTGCCGCTCTCGAAGAGCTCCCTCACGACACGGAGCTGGCCGCCCTGGCAGATGTCCCTGATGTCGGAGCCGGAGTAACCCTCGGATATCCTGGAGAGGTCCTCGAGGCTGATGGCCGCGTCCACGTTGATGGGCGCTGTGTAGTTCTTGAACATGGAGATCCTCCCCTCGAAATTGGGCAGGGGTACGTAGATGCGCTTCTCGAAGCGCCTCAGGAAGGGCCAGTCGAGCGCCCAGGGTTTGTTGGTCGCCCCGATGGTGTAGAGATGGGAGTGCTTCCCCTTGTCCTGGATGCCGTCCATCTCCTTGAGGAACTGGTTGCGCACCCTGATCTCGCCCCCAACCTCGTTGTTGCGGGCGCCGAGGAGCGAGTCGAGCTCATCGATGAAGATTATCACCGGGTCACCCTTCTCGAGCAGCTTCCTCGCCTCGGTGAAGAGCTTGGCGACGTTCTTCTCAGCCTCGCCGAGCCACTTTGACATTATGGAGGCTGCGTCGATGGAGATGAAGTATCCGTTGATCTCAGCGGCCGTGGCGGCTGCGAGTATCGTCTTTCCACAGCCCGGCGGTCCGTAGAGTAGCATGCCCCTGGGCCAGCCCAGAGGGAAGAGGTCGGGGCGCTCGAAGGGGAAGACGATCGACTCCCTTATCGCCCTCTTGGCATCGTCCAGCCCAATGACGTCGTCCCACTTTACGTTCGGCTTCTCCTTGACCACGAGCTCGTTGAAAGAGGCCTTGAGCTGCTGCACCATCTGTGGTCCCTTTGGCGGCGCCGTTCCCGTTGCCATTGCCGGTCGCGGCTCCATTCCCGTCGGCGTGCATGCCCCTCGCCCGAGGGGGTCATCATGGGGACCGGGTCGAACGAGTCCTCATCGTTCGCCGCCAGCCGGACCGTCACGGGGCAGTAGACCGTGCGCCTGCTGGATCGCCTTGACCCTCTCCTGGTACAGTCCCGCCCGCTCCATGTAGTGGCGGTTCAGCTTGTAGTCAGGGTAGAGGTGCACGAGCTTGATCAGCGTCGAGATGGCCTTCTGGTACATCTGAATCGCCATCCCGTGGGCACCCTGCGAGTCGAGGCGTATCGCCTCACCCGCGTACTTTCTGGCATCTTCTTCCAGCTCTCTAGCAGCTACTATACTCATCGCGATCGATTCACTCCTCGGTCGACTTTACCTTCCCCTCGGCCACCAGCGTCATCATCGAGTGCTCGACCTCGTCGGTGGGGATTCCGAGCTTGTTCGAGGTCTCAGCGATATCCGACCGCACCGTTGTGCGAGCTCGAGGCGTACCTGAGCACCTCGTTCTCGATCTTGGAGTAATCTGGGGAAGAGTAGACGGTACCGAGTATCCGGCTCTCCTCTTCGCCGTCTTCGCCCGTGGCAAGGAGCGGGATGCGGTCCTCTGTGGTGTGTATCTCCTGCTCGAAGCGGCTCGGCATGACGTTCAGGCTCTCCCTCAGCTTCTCGGACTGCTCCTCGGCGAACTTCCTGGCCTGCTCGACGAGCTGCTCGGCGTTCTCGTTGTTGATGTCCACGTTGATCGATGGCGAGAGCTGACCCATCTGGGCCATGGTCTCGGTCAGGTGTCGTTGATGGAGGACGAGGTGGCATCGAGCGCGGGGATGAACCCCTCCACGGTCTTGCTGACGTACTTCACGGACTTGAAGGCAGCGCCCATGTGCACCATTGCGTCGCCGATCTCAGTGATGCTCTGGAGCCTCAGCGAGACCTGCGTGAGGGCGAGCTCGCTCGCCTCGACTATCCTGATGACCTTCCTGAGCTCGGTGTGCTCGGTAGCGAAGACGTTTGCCTTGGACCGGTTCTTCTCCTGGAGCGCCCTGACGGTGGAGTCGAAGAGCCTCTGTCTCCTCTCCGAGAGCCTCCCCTTGAGATTCTCGAGTTCCTTCCTCTGGAGGTCTATCTCTTTCAACGCGACCCCTATCTTGCTCTTGTAGTCTCGCTCCCTCTGCCCAGTGAGAGGTGAGCCTGTTGTTAGCCAAGATAGTCACCACTGAGCAGTCCAGGAGCACCGGAGCCCAAACCGGTAATCACGTGGTTGGTCAACATTAGGAAACAAAAAACTGAACGCGTGACAAATCTTGCCCAAAAACCGGAAGCGGAGCACAATTCGGGACTTCGTCTCCATTAGAATGTTTCAGAAAAAGAGGGGTGGAGGGGGGTTGTATCCCACGCGGCGCTTTCTTGGCCCCGTGGGCATGGACCCCACCTCTTTGTCTATCCTAGGACGCTGTTTCTGTTCCTTCCACAGAGGGGAGACCAGAGGGAATCTCTGGGAACTTCTCCTTCATCCTCTGCTCTGCCACTGCTGCAGCCTCCGCAAGGACCTTCTCTGCGTCCTCGTTGGCGGCCTCGAAGTTCAGCGAGTATCCACCCACGGTGCCCGCATCCACCAGGATGCTGCTGAGCAGGCCGGATATCTCTCCGATCTCGCCTTCCGCCTCCGGAAGTACGCTGACCAGTCCCTGTCTGACGCTGCGAATCACTGACATTGCAGGGGTCAGGGTTACGACGATGTCGCCAAGTTCGGTGACGGTGTTCAGTCTCAGGGTGATCTGCTCGAGGGCCAGCTTGGCCTGAGTGACCATCCTGTTCATCTTCCTTACCTCCGCGAGCTCGTTCGCATAGACTGAGGCGTGCTGTGAGTCGTGCTTCTGGATCGAGGCCACGACCTTGTTGAAGATCGAGGAATCTCTCTCCCTCAGCTTCGACGTCGTCGCATCGAGCTTTGCGACTTGGACTTGTATCTGTCTGACTGCCAGGTCCAGCCTTGGCTTGAGCGGACCCGGGTTCTTTACGGACTCACGTACCCTGGACGTGAATCCAGCTGTATTGGATTTCTCCCACTTTGTTGAGAATTGCGACATATTGACTCGCTGCTTGAATACTCATGACCTGCCGTTTTATGGCAGGTGTAACCGTCATCTGAGTCACGATGGCGACAGGCTTGACGGTGACAGTTCAACGTACGCTAGAGGGGGCCCACTGACTTGGGGTTCGTCGTGCAGTCTGACCCCGTGGGCGGGCAGGTCGCCGCTGGGCTCCAGGGCTTCGGGCTGACAGAGTACGAATCAAAGCTCTATGTCGCTCTGCTCGCAGGCGGTCCGAGCACCGTCAACCAGCTCCAGTTCTCATCGAGGGTCCCCAGGACCAAGGTATACCAGACGGCTCTCCAGCTGATGAAGAAGGGTGCGGTCAAAGAGCTGGACGGCAAGCCTGTGAGGTTCGAGGCGATGCCTCCGGAGGTCTTCGAGAGCGTCCTCGCTGACAGGGAGAGGAGCGTGCGGGCCATGAAGAAGGTCATGGGGTCGCTCAAGAAGGTGAGGGAGCGGAACATGATGCCCCAGGATTCGGTCGAAGAGAGGTACCTCTCGCTCGGGTCTCAGAGCGTCCTGATGAAGCTCAAGGAGTCCATCCTGAGGGCTCAGAGGAGCGTAAAGTGCATCGCTGACGGGTGGGGGCTGCACCTCATCCAGGAGTGCTCAGAGGAGCTCGAGAACGCCTGCTCCCAGGACGTGGAGGTGAGGGTCGTGGCGTCGGTACCCGCGACCCTGCCAGCATTTCCGTTTGCATCCTCGAAGATGGTCGTTCGCTACGGGAAGCACATGTCGGGCAAGAGCGCTTTCATCATCGACGACGCCGAACTCATCATGGTGAACAGCCAGACCGGGAGAGGTTACCAATTCGTCCTGGGTGAGCTGAAGAGCGCGGTAGGGGACGAACTCTTCGGCGAGTTCTGGAGGGCTTCTGCGAGCGCAAAGGCCCTCGCGTCGGTCTCGAACACCGACAGCCTCGCGACCCTGGCGGATGCGCCCCGCGTGGCCAAGCTGTTCGTGGAGGCTGTGGCGAGGTCCATCAAGGACGAGAGGCAGATAGAGGCCATCGGGGAGGAGTTCCTG
Organism: uncultured Nitrososphaerota archaeon; assembly: GCA_963749225.1. GTDB lineage: Archaea > Thermoproteota > Nitrososphaeria > Nitrososphaerales > Gagatemarchaeaceae > Gagatemarchaeum. The sequence goes on from CAVVLY010000001.1 coordinate 264,519, forward strand.
AGCATCCTCGAGGAGAGGGCCGCTCCGAAGCTGAGGCAGGAGTCCTTCGAGAATTCTGTGAAGCTTATCCTCGCTCTTATCGAAGAAGACCTTGGGGAGGAGGCATTCGCCGAGTACGACCCGCTCACCAAGATCTTCAGGATGGAGTTGCCCAACAGCGACGGCACCCCGAACTCGGCTTGGTACTTTGCGCTCTCCGGCCTCTTGAAGATGACGGGGAGGAAGAACGAACTGCTCCATGACGCCTCGTTCCCCGAGGCAAGGAGCAGGATAATCCAGAGGAAGTTCGCCCCCGGCAATTGAGTTCGTCCCGGTCAGTCCAGGGCGGACCAGACCAGGACGGAGACCACCATGAGGAACCCTCCCGCGATCCCAGCGAGGATCGCAGAAGCGATATCCTGATTGACCCCCAGGTGTGCTATGGCGTCGATCAGCGGGCCGCGGAAGGTCCAAGCGAGGAATCCCAGAAGATATCCCAGAAGCCAGAATCCGATTAGTACAGTCTTCCTTCCCATTCTCTGTGTTCCTTTTCGCGAACGTCCGGCTTTCGATATTTAAAGTGATGGCGCTTGTCCGCGTCCTAGTTCTTCTGCGATGGTGCCGTCAACTTGCACCCTGGGTGAGGTGGTCGCGTTTACGCCTTCCCTCCACGTAGATCGCCAGGGACAGGACGGCGCCGACGGCCAAGACGAACGCGAGCAGAACGGAAAGGGCAGACGAACTCTCAGCGAGCACGATGGTTATGACCCCCCAAAGGAGCGGCCACGCAAGGAGGAAGAGCAGGAACCAGACGGCGACCCTGGTCCAGACTGAAGCTCCTCGATTAGCCTCTCGGTCCTCTCGCTCCTGGCGCTCCTCCCGCTTCTGCTCTCGGTTCTCCCTTTTCTCCTCCTTCTCCTCCCGTTCTTCTTCCGTCATGAGATTTCTTGCGTCTTTCCGTCCTAGCCGAAGCGATAAAGGGTTTGGGGAGTCCGAGCGTGTAGACTTTAACGGGGCGTCGCCAAAGCCACGGTTGATGACAAAGACCGGCGGCGTCGCGTTCATCTCCGACGTGCACTCTAACATCGAGGCCCTCCGCGCCGTGCTGAGCGACTTTGGGTCGGGACCGGTCTACTGCCTAGGAGACATCGTCGGATACGGGGCATCACCAAACGAGGTCGTGGAACTGCTGCAGGACAGGCAGGCGACCTGCATCATCGGCAACCACGACCGCGCTGTCCTCACCGGGGACGTCGGTGGCTTCAATGCGCGAGCCGGGATGGCTGCGCAGTGGACCATGGACCACATCACGGAGCCGAGCCGCGCGTTCCTCGCTGGGCTTCCCGCCAACAGGACCGAGAAGATCTTCGACAGAAAGGTGTACATGGTCCACGGGAGCCCCGATGACAACCTCTGGGAGTACGTCTACGAGGCGACCCACCGAGACCTCTTCGGCCACTACCTCACGAAGCTAAAGGTCGACGTCCTTGCGACGGGTCACACGCACGTGCCCTTCGTGTGGACCGGGCCCGAGGGGATGGCTTTCAATCCCGGTTCGGTTGGACAGCCCCGCACCACGGACAAGCGAGCATCCTACGCCGTCGTGCGCGGGGCCCCCGCGGGCGTCGCAGTGGAGCTCAGGCACGTGGACTACGACGTGGAAGCCTCCGCAAAGAAAATCATCAGGGCCGGGCTCCCGGAGTCCCTTGCGACGAGGCTCTTTTCCGGAGAATAGCCTAGGAGACGTCCACGTATATTGGACGACCGTCGAGCTCGTCCTCTTCCCACTCGGCCGGCGCTTCTCCTTCAAGGTCCTCCTTGGATTTCATGACCTTGACCTCCTTCACCCGAACTAAGAAGAGCAGCTCCTTCGTGAGTGGATTGAGCAAGGCGACCATCTCGTCATCGAGGCCAGCGACCAACGCCCGATTCAACACTGCGGTGGGGGAGTACCCCCGCGCCTTCCTTAGCGCCTGGAGCCGCCTCGCGACATCGCGCATGAGACCCTCCGCGACCAGCTTGTCGTCCCTCGTCTTCTCGATGGCGACGATGAGACCCTCCTTGGCCACAGCTTCCCAACCCTCCTTACCTTCGAGCTGTAGCTCGAACGCGTTGAGCGGCACCTCCACATCTCCTGAGGGGGTGTTCACCACCACTGGAAGCCCCTCGCTGTAGTGGTCCCAGGCCTCCTGCCCACGTATCGGCTTCAGCGAGGCGAGGACGCCACCGGCCCTCTGCTTGAAGAGCGCCCCGACCTGTGACCGGTTCGGTATGAGGGTGAACGACACGGGCATCGTCGATATGCCCTCCGCCGTCGCGACCTTCTTGACGTTGCAGAGCAGGGACACTTCGTCCCTAGAGTCTTTCGCAAGGTCGGAGTCGGCCTTTGCGACCAGGATGTGGATCTCCTTCAGCGGCCACCGTCGCTTCAACTTCGCCTTCATCCTAGCAGAGTTGCATGCGCCCTCCACGCGGAGGACGAGGTCCACCTTTTGCCTGTCGCGCTTTGCGCTCGCCGGCAACTCCGCTGAAGGGAGGTCGGCCACGAGTAGCGGGCTCTTCCACGTCCTCCCGGGCAGGAAGAACAGCTCCTGGAAGAGATACTCCGTGATGTATGGTGCCACGGGATGGAGCCACATGTCGAGGCTCCGGAGGGCATGGGATATCACGGCGAAAATCGCCAGCCTTCTGTCCTTCTCCTCGGGGCTGTCGTTCCAGAGCTCGTTCCTGACCATCCTGACGTAACCCTGGCTCAGCACTTCCACTATCTGGGACTCTAGCACCTTGCATGCGTCGTTGTACCTTCCCTCTGCGTAGGCCTTCCAGACCTTTCCCGCGCCCTCCTCCAGGTTGACCAGGAGCCATCGGTCGACGGTGGTCAGGAGCTTTTTCTCCATGGCCCATGCTACCGTGTGGGTGCTCGGGTCGAAGCCGTCCTGGTCGCCGTTCTGTTTCAGGTATACGTGAAGGTGGTAGAGCGTGTTCAAGACTTGGTAGGGCCGGCCTGTCATCTCCTTCAGGTCCATGCTGAGGGCGTCGACAGGTGAGCTCTTCCACATCAGGTAGAATCTGAGGAGGTCCACCGAGTCGTTCCGGAGCATGCCCAGCGCGTCCACCACGTTCCCGAGGCTCTTGCTCATCTTCCTGCCCTTTTCGTCGAGGATGAGTCCCTGGAAGAGGAAGGCCCGGTACGGCGAGACGGGCTTCTTCTCGTAGATCACGTTGAGGACCAGCAGGGTGTATGCCCACCCCCTGGTCTGGTCTATCCCCTCGGTCAGGTGCGCCACTGGGACCAGCTTCTCACGCTCCTCGTCCGTGAATGATGCGAGGGGAGCGGAGCCGCTGTTGTGCCAGGTGTCCAGCACGAAGGGCTCTCTGTGGGCCTTCCCGCCGCAGCTTGGGCACTTCAGGACTATCCTGTCGATCCATGGCCGGTGCAGCTCAAAGTCCGGGCCGTCCGGAAGGTCGATGGCCTGCGCGACGATGCTCTTGCGGGAGAACGCCGGGACCTTCTCCTTGCAATCGTCACAGGCCCAGATGGGGAGCGGGGAGCCCCACACGCGCTCCCGCGAGATGCACCACGGAGGGGACTCCCTCAGGAACTCAAGGAAACGATTCTTGGGCTGGTCGAAGTAGTACTCCACATCCTCAGCGGCCTTGATCAGGTCCGCCTTTATCCGGTCGATCCAGTAGAAGTATTCCCGCCTGGCGACCCAGACGAGCCGATGGCCCGACCTCCAGCAGGTGGGGTACTCGTGCATCAGCGTGCCTGCGTGGACCAGGTCTCCGGACTCCTCCAGGTATGTGGTGACGAGGGGGTCAGAATCCCTCACGAACATCCCCGCGAACTTACCGGCGTCTTCGGTGAAGCGCACTCTGTCGTCTATGGGCGCGAACACCGGGACCCCTCTTCTGGTGGCGACAGCGAAGTCCTCCTCGCCGTTGGCCGGTGCCAAGTGCACGAGGCCCGTACCCGTCGACGTCTCGACAAAGTCCTCTGCCACGACCATGTGCACCTTCCCGCCCTTGGCTAACTTTTCGAGCCCGGGAATCATCCCGAGCAGAGGATGGGTGTACTTCACTCCGTCCAAATCCTTGCCCTTCACCAGCTTGAGGGTCTCTCCAAACTCCAATCCGAACTCCTTGGCCAAGGCCTCCTTGCGTTCAGCCCCAACCACCCAGGTCTCCTCCCCAACCTTCACGAACGCGTAATCGGCGTCGGGCTTCACCCCGACCATTTCGTCGGTCACAACCGTGAATGGCATGGTGGTCCAGATGACGAGATAGGACCCGTCGGAGGTCCGCACCTTGTAGTACAGGCTCGGGTCCTCCAGGTTCTCATAGCCCAGGACCGCCTCTGCGTGACTTAGGGATGTCTGGCAGCTCGGGCAGTAGGGCACCACCTTGAAGCCCTCACCCAGTATCCCATCATTCCAGGCGCTCTCAAGGAACTTCCACTCCCGCTCGATGTAGTGGTCCTTGTACGTCATGTAGGCCTTGGAGTGGTCCAGTGAGAGCCCGAGAAGGTCGTCGGCTTCCTCCCAGGACGTGAGGTACTTGGACAACAGACCCTTGCAGGCCTCGACCATCTTCTCCTCGCCGATGGCCTTGAGGTCCTCCCACTTGTTTCCCGACAGCCCGAGCTCCTTCTCCGCCTGGAGCTCGACCGGGAGTCCTTGGCAATCCCATCCGGCCCTGAATACGACGTTCTCCTTGTTCAGGGTGGAGAACCTGTACCAGATGTCCTTCATTATGCGGCCCCTTATGTGCCCGATGTGCGGGACCCCGTTGAGCGTGGGCGGGCCTTCCACGTAGCCGACCGGTTTCTTGTCTGCTAACTTCTTCTGTATCTGCGATAGAACGTCATTCTCGGCCTTGAATCGCCTGACGCGGGCCTGCACCACCTTCCAGTCATAGTTCTGGGCGAGCAGGGAATTCTCATTGGCGTCAGAGCTCGATTTTATAACCACTCAAGGCCGCACGGTGCACGAAAGCTCGATTTTAAAAGGTTAGTCGTGGGCTGCAGGTTCCCGGGTCTGTGCCGCGGCTTCACTATCGATCTTGATGTTCCCGACAGCTATGTTGCCCACGTAGTTGAAGACGAACACGATTACTATCGCGACTAGCTCTGATAAGAGGTAGTAGATGTGCCCGTAGTCGGTCAAGGTGTAAAGGATCGCGAGGTTGAGGACTGTCCCCAGGGCTCCGATTGACGCGAACTTGAGACCCTTGACGATGAACTGCCTGGAAAAGAGCTTGTGCCTAATGCTCATGGCGACCCGACCATGCCGCAAGCGACCGGGAGTGAGAGGGCAAGGAGAACGAAATCCTGGTGAGGCAGCTCCTGCATGGTTGACCGCACCCAAATGTGCTCTATTTAATGAGGATGAATGTTAGTAGTCAGAGAGCGTGGCCTGGTGTCCGTCGAGGGGCTTGGCGTCGAAACCTTCCCGCCGCAGGTCCGCGGCGAACTCCTCGGTGAAGCCGTGAGTGGTGTAGACGAGCTCGGGTGAGACCTCCTTCACTAGTTCGAGCAGCTCCTGGTAGTCGCAGTGGTCGCTTACGGGAAACGCAAAGTCGGCCCCGATGGAGTACCTGTATCCAGGGTCTGCTGCCCAGCCGCTGAAAGCGATGATCGCCGCGTCGCACTCCTTCTTGAGGCGCTTGATGAGAGCGTTCCGGTGGCTCATGACCGGGGTGACCATGACCCATGGATTGCGCTTCAGCTCTTCGAGGTCCTGCGGAATCGGCCGGCCCTTCTTGAGCGGTATGCCGCAACCGCGGTAGACCTCGCTCATCTTGTTCACCTCCTCGTGGAGGTAGAGCGGGCTCCAGGACGAGAAGAGGTGGGAGAGGATCTGCGATTTGCCCAGCGCGTAACCCATGAGGACGACGGGCCGTCCCTTGTCGAACATCATTCCTATCGTCCGGTTGACGTCCTTCACCACGTCTGATATCGGCGGGAAGACGTAGTTTCGCGTCCCGAACGTCGACTCGGTTATCAGGACGCGGGCCTTCTTCGTCTTGCATCTTCCCAGGAATGCGCGGCTCCTGCCCGCCGCATCCCCGGTGTAGAGGAGCTCGTCCTCTATGCAGATCGCCCTAGCGCCCAATATGTGACCGGAGTCGAGAAGGAGGCTGCCTTCGACCTTGTCGGGCCGCCCATAAGGCATCTTGATGCCCCTGGCTCTTGCGAGAAGGCACGTCTCCTCCGAGGCGAGAAGAGTCGAGCCGCTGTTCGTAGCCTGCGGCAGGTGGTCAAGGTGCGCATGGGAGACGAAAGTGTAATCGGCCTTCACCGCCCCCCTGGGGTCGAGCGCGTAGGTGGTGGAACCGCTCTCTACGAAGATGCCGTTGCGGAGTGAAACTTTGACACGACCCAAGCGAAGCTGCGGCCCTGTGCATTAACCGGTTTCGGGAGGTTAATGAAATTTTGCGACGCGCGCGGCGACTTGTCCGATTAGTTCTGACGCAGCGGTTCGCGCGCCGCAGGTGCGACCCTGAGGGCCCTCCACGCTCCGGGCTTGAGCTCCACCTGGAGAGAGAGGTCCCCGGTCAGCCTTCTCCGTTCGACCCGGGCCCAGAGTCCCGTGCCCGGATTGAGCTCCTCGATGTCGACGAAGAGCGAGGTTGCCATGAGCGCACCCTTCATCGGAATCGTCAGTTTGGACGAGACGGGGGCGGTCCCCGTCGCTCCCTGTGCGCTGCCGGTGCAGACAAGTATCGACGAGGCACCGGTGAAGACCAGCGTCTCGGCCTGACCTGAACCCAGCCTCGTGCAGGTCTGGAATTTCGTCGAATCCTCCGTCCCTGCACTCGAAAAGCTCGAGGCGTTGAGGACGACCTTGCCTTCTGACCTCCCGACGAAGATCGATCCCTTCTCCCCCAGGCTCATGTCATGCATCGAAACCCAGTGCAGTGTGGAGCTGTCTGAGGGCCTCAACTCGAACCCCGGGGGCGCGCGGTCGAGTCCTAGCTCTCCGCGGACCGTAGCTTCGATAAACCTCCCTGCGGCCACAGGGTCTGAGCCGGGACCGCCAAAGACCAACCCGTCGGCATCCGAGAACCAATAGGGGAACTCGCCAGGGACGCCTCCGAGTTTCTCCCAGCCCGAGGTGACGACGCGGGCGACCTTCTCCAATTGGAGGCCTCCGATCGTGGGAAAGCCAGCCTTGTAGGCAAGCACAGAGTGGGATAGAGAGGCCCTCGTCCAGCACGACCCGAGCTGTCCGTCCCCATAGGTCGGGTTATAGTAGAGAAGGTTTGAAGTGGGAACACATCTAGGCCCCAGCCCCGATTCGAAGTCCTTCTCCATGAGCCTGTGGACGGCGAACGATGCAAGGTTGTGGTCGTAGGGGAGGTGATACAGCGCCATTCCCTGGTCGATTGTGAACTCGGGATGGACGGTACCCCGGGCGTCCACGTTGAGCGCGAGGCTGCCCGTCTTCGGGTCCCTGAGCAGCCCATTCAGTGACGCGACGAGCTTCATGCTAGCCTCCTTGAAGGTCGCCGAGTCATTCCCCTTGGCGATGGAAGAGGCGAGCGTGGCCAGCTCGTTCAGAGCGCTGGCGACCGCCAGGTTGAGCTCGCTGGTGACCCCGGTGGGGAAACCGGACTCGAGCCTCCTCCTCCATCCGTCCGGGTGGGTGGTGCTCGCATGGACCGTCCCATCCTTCGCCGCGGCCAAGAGCGTGTTCCCTGCCTTCCTGAGCGCCGGGTACCATTTCCTCCTGAGCTTCTTGTCGTCCCTGAACGCCAGGAAAAGGCAGAGGTTCGTGAGGAAGAGGGCGGTCTCCAGGACTCCACCCTCCGAGGTGCCGGTCCGCGGGATGAGACCATCCTTCCGCTGCAGCTTCTTCAGATCTTCAAATTCCCTTTGAAAATACTCCGACCTGACGAGGCTCAGGCCCAGCCCGGCACTGAGCCTTTCGAGGTTGTCCCTCTCCCCCTCGATGGAATGCATCGCGGCCTTGGCCCAATCGTAGGCGAAGTTGATGGTCGGGTTCGAGCACCTGAAGACAGATTCCGCTTCGAGGTAGCCCGCGCTCGAATCCTGCGGACGTGTGAGAGCCGCCGCCAGACCCTCAAGGGCAGTTCCGAGCGAAGAGGTATCGTAGAAAGCGGCAGTGGTGAATTCCGCGGCCCCGCCGGCAGGGATGTCTGCGTCCTGCTGAGCGAGGATCATTATGGCTCCGGACATCCCCGAGATGCTTTCGGGGAGCTCTCCAGTGCCCAGGAGGTCGAGGACCCGCTGCTTGTCCCTCGTCATGTAGATGGAGCTCGGGCGAGGACTGAATCCCACGGCGCGAGAGCCCGTGGTGTCTCCCACGTCGTCCATCACCACGTGGTCCCCTCTGTTGAAGGCATTCATCCCGATCTCGCCGGGCGGGTCCTCCCTGTGCCTGAAGTTGAGCGAAGAAGGGTCGGCCAGGGTTAGGAGCCTCACATGGACCGCGGAGGGGAGAGGGTTCGTCACACTAACCTTACGCGTGTAACCGGCGGGTGGACCGAAGACGAGCGTCGTGGTCTGAGTCACATGGATCTGGTCCTGCGGCCTCGACAAGAACTCGACGGAGATGGGGGAAAGGAGGCGGACCTTCAGGTCCCTCTGTCTGATCGGAACGATTATCCCGGCCTGGACCTTGAAGAGCTCCGCGCCTCCCCTCCCGAAGAGGAGCCTCCCCGTCCCGCTCGAATCCATGTATGCGACGCCCGAGTCAGGCTCGACCTTCAGCCTGAGGCCTCCTCGGGAGAGAAAGAGCCCCCGCTTCAACTGCGAGTTGAGGAACTCCCTGCTGGAGCCCAAGAAAGTCTCCTGTCGCATGGAGCAGAGACCCATCGCAGGAACTAATGGGGACTGATTTAGCTAAGTTGAGCGAATGTTTAGTGGAAGTTCACACCTCCTTTCGTTAAAATAGGCGATGGGAGCGACTGGCTGGAGATGACCTCGGCACGGTGGTCGAACCTGGTACTTTGGGGACTGGGAGACAGGTTGGACGGGGTGGCGGATACTAAATCGAACCTCCTTCTCCTGGTCAACCTACTGATATGGATTGACGCCTTGACCTTCCTCGTCGAGAGTGGCGTCGGACTCTTCGCCTACCTGTTCCTACTCGGCCCGCTGCTGGGCTTCCCTGCACAATGGCTTGGGACCCAGTTGATAGTCGGCATAATACTGACCAAAGGCTGGCCCAGGCAGCGGAAGAAGAATCTGCAGACCGCTCCGTCTCCCCAGGCTCAGAGCGGGCCGGTCGTAGCCGGGCCCAGCGAAGAACCCTGAGGCGGCCCTTGCGCGGCTACTGCTCTCTTGTCCAGACGGGCCCGGACGGGGTGTCCTGGACTATTATTCCCTGAGTCTTCAGCTCGGCCCTGATCTCGTCCGCCCGGCGGTAATCTTTCCGCTTCCGCGCCTCCTCCCGTTGCTCAATCAGCTTCAATATGCCTGAGGAGACGGACGCGGCTTCTTCGAAGCTCATCACCCCCAGCACCCGGTCGATCTTTCTCAGCGCGGATAGCGCCTCGTCCGCATCGGGCTTGCTCATCTCTCCGGCGTCGATGAGAGAGTTGACGCCCCGCTGGTAGCGGAAGAGAGCTGCGAGAGCGAGCGGGACGTTAAGGTCGTCGTCCATCGAGCGCTCAAAGTCCTCGAGGAAGGAGAGCGTGAGCTTCGCAGACTTTCCAGTGCCCTTTCCGCCCCGGACGCCCTGGAGACGCCTGACGAACTGGTCCATGCGTTCGATGTTGGCCTCGGCTTGCGCCAGCGACTCATCGGTGAGGTTGAGCTCCTCTCGGTAGTGGCCGCCGACAAGGAAGAGCCTGATCGCCCTGGGCTTCCACCCCTTTTTCAGCAGCTCTCTCACGGTGACGATGTTCCCCGAGGATTTGTGCATCTCCTCCCCGTCTATCTTCAGGAATTCCGAGTGTAGCCAGTATTTTGCGAAGCGCTTCCCCGTGTACGCTTCGGACTGGGCGATCTCGTTCTCGTGGTGCGGGAACCTCAGGTCCTTGCCGCCGGTGTGGATGTCGAAGCTCTCCCCCAGGTACCTTATCGACATGGCCGAGCACTCGATGTGCCACCCCGGGCGTCCCTTGCCAAGCTGTGCCTCCCAGAAGACCTCTCCATCCTTTTGATCCCAGGCCTTCCATAGCGCAAAGTCGTTCGCCCCAGCCTTCTCGTAGTGGTCGTCGGAGACGCGGTCCGCTTTCTTGAGCTTCGCGACCTTGACGCCAGAAAGCGCGCCGTACCTCCTGAACTTTCTGATCGCGTAGTAGATCGAGCCGTCGTCGGCTCGGTACGCGTAGCCCTTGCGCATGAGCTCATTTATCATGTCCGTCATCTCGGCGATGTTCTGGGTGGCCCTTGGATAGTACTCCGCCCTCTCCATGTTCAGCGAGGTAAGGTCTTCCATGAACGCCTCGGCGTAGAACGTCGTCAGCTCTTGAAGACTCTTGCCACTCTTTTTCATGCCCGTGATGATCTTGTCCTCGACATCGGTGAGGTTCTTCGCCTGGATGACCTTGAAACCCTTGTACTCCAGGTAGCGCCTCAGGACGTCCTCGAAGACGAAGGTCCTGAAATTCCCGACGTGGGCGTAGTTCCAGACCGTCGGACCGCAGGTGTACATCCGCACCTCTCCCGCTTTCATCGGTCTGAAGAGGGAGAGCTTTCTCCCCATGCTGTTAAAGAGGCGGAGCGGCACTACGATTCAGTTGCCCCGCTAGGAGAGGTATGATAAGTTCTTCCTAGGGACCGGAAATAAAAAGGGTAAGGGAGAGCGGGTCTTACTTCAGTTTGCCGATTCTGAATATTGGCTTTCCGCAGGACCCACAGGTTCCCTTCACAGCAGCTCTTCCGTTCTTGAGCTTGATCTGCTTGGGGTTCTTTATCTCCCTGTTCTTCTTCTTCTCGTAGACGCAGTAGCCGGTGACCACAGCGATTTTCCTCGCCTCCAATTCGTTGGCCTTCGTATATAAGCTCTCGCCAAAATGGCAAGAATCGGGTTTTTTTGGGTAAAAGGAGACTTTGGGGGGCTGGAAACTCCGCAAAAAGCCGCGCGCCTATCGGTGGAAGAGCTACATTTCTTCGATTTTTGCCCACAAGATGAAAAACGTCATTCGCCCTTGGTGCGACTGCCATGAAACGGGAAGAATCTCGACGGCTTTGGGAGCTATTAGAGACGAGCCTAGGGCCGATGGGCCCAATCAGTCAGAAAAACGGACTCTCTGTCTAGGCCGAGTCGACGGCAGATTTCTTTCTGCGATAGTATACTTCGATCGCGCAGATGCTCACCACGATCACTGCGAGGAGCAACTCCAGGAACAACGCGCTGGTGAGGAAGTTCAAGAAAGGACTGTTCGGTTCGCTAGATTGCGAGAGAGTCCCGTTGAGATATCTGAGTCCGACGACCACGATCAGGATTACCCCGGCCACGGAGCCTACCAGTGCTTCTGCCAAGAATCGACCGCTGATGAGCGACTGCCATCACCCCTGGGTGGACGAAACCCCGGTCACAGTGATCGTCCCTGGCACATCATACTCGCTGGATGAGACCTCGTAGACGTAGGTCCCCGGTACGGTTAGCGCGATGCACTGCGTGTTGCCGGGGGTGGCGTCGGTCATGTTCAGGTCCCACACAGGCCCATCGAAGGGGCTTGCCCGCGAGATTACGTTTACCCCTGCCCCAGAGTAGTCGTCCGTCCATGCCACGGTGCTGTTCGTCCCAATCACCAGGTTCATTGGTGGAGGCTTGAAGTCCTGAGAGTTAGTGATGAGGATATCGGGGTCGCCGCCGCAGGAGGTCATCGGGATGACCCCGGGAGCTGGGGTGGGCGTCCCCAGATAGTAGGTGATCCCCGCTATCGCTGCGAGGATGAGTATGAGGATGGTCGCCACAGGGAGCCTCTTTCTCCACGAAGACTTTGGCGATTTCTGCTCGGGCAAAAGCCTCACCGGCTCACGATAAATCCTTCCCAACCCCTACCCGAGCGCACTCTCGGGGCCAAGCCAGCGCCCCGAGGCAGCCTAGGTCACCGTTATGGTTCCTGTCATCCAGCTGTGGTAGTCGCAGATGAAGTTGTACGTCCCCGCAGTCGTGAGGGTGAACGAAACAGAGTTGCCGGTCCACTTGTTGCTGTTCGCGGCTGGGGTTGTTCGCCAAGGTGACGCCGGGCGGCAACGAGGTGAAGTGGATGTCGTGGACGCTCGTGTCGTCGTTCACGAAGGTTATGGTCGTACCGGGCGCGACGGTCACGTTGTCAGACTGGAAGTTCAACGCCCTGTCATCGCCGATGCCCGATGGAATGGTGATGGTCACTCCTTGGGCTGACGACTGCGTGCTTGACTGGCTCGTCGAGATGTGCGTTGGGAACATGGGAGGATAGAGCAGAAAGTAGGTCAGCAGTATGGGAATGACTATCGCGATTATCCCTATCAAGTAACAGTACCCTCTTGGTCGAGGGTGTTATCTTGGGGTAGGAGTGGTCCATCTTATTCTATCACCGGGAACGACAGCAACAGTGTGATGATTAGCACCGCCACAAGGAGTACAGGTATCAGGAAGAGATACTTCACGGCAGTGTTCTCCTCCTTGAGGTCCATGGAGTACAACGCTGTGACGATTGCGTTCGCCGCTGCGATGAAGCCGATCAGCACATCGACGAGGACGGTTCCCTTGTTGTATTCGAACAATCCGACCTCGATGACAGACGCGGCCACGAGCGACGCCCAGACCCCAATCGCTGCTGATTGTTTCATCTCAAATCACCAAGTCTCATACTAGGTAGAACAGCGGGAAGACGAACATCCAGACGATGTCGACGAAGGCCCAATAGAGGGCGAAGTTCTCGATTCCCGTCAGGTTCCCCGTGGAGAATCCACCCTTCCTCGCTTTCTGTATCAGATAGGCCATCACCACGATTCCCGCGGTAACGTGTGCCCCGTGCAACCCGACGGTGAAGAAGTACGTGCTCTCGGGCAGCAGATAGTTGGACGGAGTGGTGCTAAGGCTGTTGCCCCAGGGGACGAAAGCCGGGCTTCCGGTGAAGTATCCGTACCACTCCCCGACCTTGATCGCCATGAAAGAGGCGGCAAGGACGAGCGTCACGGAGAGGTACTGGATGAGCCTAGTGTTGTTTCCGGCCCTCGCCGAGTAGAGCGCGAGCACCGCGGTCAGTCCACTCGTTATCAGGATGATCGTTAGGATCAACCCTATGGTGACGTCGTGGATACTTCCTGGGACTATCCACGCGACCGGGACTGTTGAACCTCAGGTACAGGTAGCTGGCGAGCACCGCCCCGAATACTATGATGTCCGACGCCAGGAAGATGTACATTCCAAGCCTCATCTTGGATACGTTCGTGAAAGGCCACCTTTCCGTCACACCCTCGTAGAACTTGAACTTGCCCTTGAGGTCGTCGCTGGCCCACCCCCACAGCGAATAGCCGTCGAGCACGAACCCTGCGAGCAACAAGCACACTCCGGCCTGCCAGTTGTAGGCTCCGCCTATGCCGTGTGTCAGGAATGATAGGCCGAAGAAGGAGACGGTGATCCCGAGCGCGAGCTGGATGGGGCGGGCGCTCAGGTGCTCCTCGTGCATGCCTCCCTCGTGACCGCCGTCGTGCCCTCCCTCCATCCCGTGCGCGTCGGACGCGACGTTTGCATCTGCGCCGTGCGCCTCCACCAAGCCGGTGGAGGAGACCATACCCCCCTCGCTCGAAGCGCCCATGATGCTCGGGACCCACTCGAGACCAGTGGCCCCCCATGGGTTGGGCGGGGATATCGCGACCCTGTCTCAGAGTGTACACCAGGTTCCAGATCAGAAGTATCTGCGCGAGCGCGAAGACGAACGCGCCTATCGTCGAGATCGTGTTCAGTTCGTTCCACAAAGGTATCGATTGGTAGGTGTAGACCCTTCTCGGCATGTCGATGAGGAAGAACATCGGGAAGTAGAGGACGTTGAACCCGATGAAGGACATGATGAAGTGGGCCCGGGCCATGTTCTCATGGTAGAGCCGCCCCGTCATCTTAGGAAGGTAATAGTAGATTCCCCCGAAGAGGCCGAAGATGGCGGCACCGACCATGACGTAGTGGAAGTGCGCGACCACAAAGTACGTCCCCCTGAAGACCACGTCCAGGACGAACGACGAGAGGAACACCCCCGTGATTCCGCCGATGATGAAGAGCACTATCGAACCGATGGCGAACGCCATGGGCACGGTGAGCCGGATCGACGACTTGGCGAGGCTCTTGACGAAGGCGAGGATTATGATGTCGAACGGAAGCGAGATGAGTAGGGTCGCGACGCTGAACGCCTCGTCCTCGCTGAGGGTCACCCCGGTGATGAACATGTGGTGCTCCCAGACCAGGTAGCTCAGGGGGACGACCACTGCTCCGGTGACCGCGAGGATGATGTTGCGCTCAGCGAGCGGCCGGCCGGAGAAGACCGGGATTATCTCCGTGACCATGCCGAAGGCCGGCAATAGCACAACGTAGACCTCAGGGTGCCCGAAGAACCAGAAGACGTCGTCCCAGAGGTACAGCACCTCCGGCTGCTACTCCTCCCGAGACGGGCAACGAGAAAATCACCGTGTTGAGGACCCGGTCGGAGACCAGCATCAACAGGCCGGCGAGCAGCGACGGGAATGAGAAGAGCATCTGCAGGATGGTGAAAAGGATGAACCAGGTGAACATCGGCATCTTGCGCCATGTCATCCCGGGAGCGCGCATGTAGGCGATGGTGAGCAGTATGTTGACGCTGCCCATGGTGATCGAGACGGTGAGCATTATGAGGCCGAGGAACGCGAGCGTGGGCCCCGGACCTGGACTGTAGCTCGTCGAGGACAGAGGCGCGTAGGTCGTCCATCCCCCGTTGGCTGCGCCACCAGGGAGGAAGAAGCCAATCGACGCCACAATCCCGCCCATCACGAAGATCCAGTAGCCGAACGCGTTCAGCCTGGGGAGGGCCATGTCTTTCGCCCCGATCTGGAGCGGCATGATGTAGTTGGCGAAGGCGATGGCGAGCGGGGAGAGGAACCAGAGGATCATTATCAGCCCGTGCATGGTCACCGCCTGGTCGTAGGCGGTCGGTCCCAGGAAGCTGTTCTCCGGGACCGAGAGTTGGACCCTCATCAGTATCGCAAGAAGCGCGCCGATGAAGCCGAAGTACAGCGCGCTCACAAAGTAGAGCGTCCCGATGTCCTTGTGATTGGTGGTGTAAAGCCAGCGCTTAATCCAGGGGTCCATTTTCTATCACTAGGTCACTGTTATGGTTCCTGTCATCCAGTTGTGGTAGTCGCACTTGTAGGAGTAGGTGCCTGGCACGGTCAGCGTCACACTGAACATGTTGTTGGTCCACTTGTTGCTGTTCGCGCTGGGGTTGTTCGCCAAGGTGACGCCGGGCGGCAACGAGGTGAAGTGGATGTCGTGGACGCTCGTGTCGTCGTTCACGAAGGTTATGGTCGTACCGGGCGCGACGGTCACGTTAGCGGACTGGAAGTTCAGGCTCGTGTCGAGACCGATGCCAGAAGGGATCGTCACAGTGACCACCTGGCCGGTCGGAGAACCCGATGAGGAGCTGGAGCTGCTGCTCGAGGTAGTCACCGGCAGTGCGTTGTACCACTTGTTGAAGGCAGTCTGGCTCACGACGGTAAGGTTGCCGACCATCGTCGCGTGTCCTATGCCGCAGAGCTCCTTGCAGCGGATGTCGTTCACGAAGGTACCGGTGTTGGTCGCATTGAACCAAACAGTGTTGTACTCCCCGGGGAGAGCGTCCTTGGCCACGTACATCGTCTGGATCGAGAACGAATGGTCGACGTCCACCGAGGTTATGTTCATCTGTATTATCGTGTTCTGAGGGACCGTAAGGTTGTCTATCTGGGTGTGGCCGTTCGGATATGTGAATATCCACGACCACTGGATCCCAGTAACGTTGATCGTCATCGGAGGGTCCGTGTTCGGTGTGGTGATGAGGTTTGCCGATGCGAATGTCTCGTACTCGACGAACCCCAGGAGTGTGCCGGTGACCACGAGGGTGTACAAGACTGTCTTCCAGTTGCCCCATCCGCTCTCCTCGTGGAACTTCGGGGCCTCCTTCACGTTCTTCGCCCGGTTGGAGAAGACGTAGTACAACATCCAGGCGGTGACGATGATGGCCGCGGCGGTCCCGAGGAAGAGGTAATAGCGGAAGAGGTTCAGCCATATCGTTGCCGTCGGCGGCGCCACGTCAACCGGCAGTTGAAGCATTAGGCAAGTCAGCCCATACGAAATATTCGATATAAAGCTTGCCAACTATTCACAATATTTCGCGTGAACCGCTGAAAAGATTTTTCGGACCGTCCCCGCGCTCGCGCTAGTGTCCTTCTCAGTGCGGCCACGTCTTCAGAGTGTCGAGCACCATCCGCGCACGCTGGCCCTTGTAGTATTTCGTGATCAGTTTCGTGAACTGGAGAGGATGGTTCGCGTAGAGGACGCGCAGCTCTCGCAGCAGTTCTTCTTCCGTTAGCAGACCGGCCATGGTAGGGGCGTCGTGTGCGCCGTTGATAAGCGGGACGCGGCGATGTTGGTGCTTAAATCGCGTTTGTCCCTTTTAGACTATGGGGCGGTTCGAGGGCGTACCCCAGAGGGACCTTGCACAAAGGAAGATCCTCTTCGAGGCGGTAAAGAAGCTGAAGGCCGATGGGCTGAGCTACAACGCAATCATTGCGGAGGTGGAGAAGCAGCACGGGGTGCGTCTCAGCAAATCGCACGTAAGTGGCTGGCTGACCGGATCGGCACCTTCCCGATGGGAGTGTGAGGAAGTTCGATCCGACACCGACCTTCGAGCTAGGGTATGTCGTCGGAACAGCAATCGGTGATGGAACAACCAGCATAAGTGGAGACCACAGTTATGCAATCAAGCTTCAGGTTACCGACAAGGAGTTTGCGGAAGAGTTTGCGAGAGGCCTCGGCGTAGTACCTCCATCGGCCGCCACCGAACGTAAGGTGGTACGCCGCTAGGCAAGCATGGAGGACCCAAGTGTCCAGCCTCTTGCTCCAGCAATTCCTACGCAGGCCAATAGAGGAAATAGCTGTAACAATAGGTAGCACGATAGAATGCAAGGCGGGCTTTCTTCGAGGATTCTTCGACTCAGAAGGACATGTGGACAAGTACTCACTCAGCGTAAGCAACGGGGACCTACCAAAGATAAATCTGGCGGCAAATCTTTTGAACTCCTTCGAAATCCAGACCACGGGCCCCCACCTTGCAAGGGAAGCAGGCGGCACTGTGGTCATTCGAGGGAAGACGTACCGGGTGAACAAGAATGCATACATCCTCCGGGTGCGTGCTGAATCGCGAAATTCATTCGAATCAAAAGTTGGATTTACAATTCGACGGAAAATTCGGGCCCTGAAAGAGGGCAGGTATGTCATCCACAAAAGGCCCAAATTAGACCAGCTTCAAATAAAGCTGGGCGATTTGGCCCGAGATAAGCAATCGCAGACTAAATCACCCGATTCGACCCTAGAGGTAGGGGAGGGAGTTGAACCCTCTTGAATGCGCTGGCCGCACGACGGTTCTGCAGGCGCACGCGTATCCGATCCGCCACCCTACCACGGTTTTCGCCGCTCGCCAACTCGTCTTATAGCTTTTGAAGAACCGGGCTGACCGGTTCTCCTAGCTCTTCGGCTGAGGAGATAGGCCGTTGACTTTCGGTTGAGTTGCCCGATCGAACCTCATCTCCCAGATGAATATCAACTGTCCGAAGAGGAGTGCTTGGATAAGGAGTTCGATGCCGACAACCTCGTAGTAGCCTATAGGAATCGCAACATAGTAGACTGATTGGTCGAGGCTGGCTGCCAGTTCGCCTATCACGAAAATAACTGATGATACAGCCAGACTGCCGTAGAGCCTCCCGAGTTCAAGTATTCTATTGCGGAAGGGATAGAACGCCACGCCGAGCAGGAGACCGTGCAGGACTGCCGCAGGGAACACTATGGTCTGAGAAGGAATCTCGCGTAGGAAAGCAAGCGCATTAGAAGACGGCGGATAATACTGTGCCTCCCCCAGCCCAATCCCGATGAACCCCGCGACGTAGGACGAGATGACGTAGGATACGGCCGTGCCCAGGAGGAATATGCAGGCTGACTTCGGTGAAGACAAGTCTTTGTCTTTCGGGATTCTGCGATGCGATTGATAAACGGGTTAGGCGGTTCTCAGATTTGAGAATCGTTCACTTCCATCAACTATGATTCCTCTGGCCTCGGCAGGAGCTTTCCCGTCTAAGCCCATATGCGGCCGAATGAAATTGTGGAATATCTGTATCACCGCACCATCTTGTTGCCGTGAACCGGCCCGTCTGGCCCGCGGGAGTCGACCTGAGGGGCCCAAGACCGTTCATGCTTAAATCGAATGCGAAAAAGGGGGTTGCCGAACTCGCTTTGAGCTTCTCCAGTTCCTCGGGGAGGTCGAGGTCTTCCAGCAAGGGTTCGGCGGGGAAGAAGTCGACGAAGAAGAAGAAACAGGAATTCCACACGACGCGGCGGAAGGCGGCGAAGGAGGAGCAGCCCGACCTCGCCAACATCAAGGAGCGGACGGTCTCCGCACTTGGGCACCTGGGGCAACAGAAGTTCTCGGGGGAGCCGGGGGGATACGATATCAAGAGCTGGGTCAAGAGCCTGAGGCTGCTGCTGGAGGACTTCGAGTCCAAGGTCGGCGAGGACAGGCTCCCCGCGGACTATGCGAGCCAGAAGAACAAGGTCCTCGAGAACCTCTCGAAGGACCCGGACACGTCCGAGATCGAGGGGCAGATAGAGGCCACAAGGAAGGAGGAGGTGGAGATCAAGCACAAGCTAGACCGTGAGACGGACAGGGTCGCCGCAAGGATCGTGGAGGTGAGGAACGAGAACGAACGGCACTCGAAGGAGCTCGAGTCGGAGAAGACGAAGCTGGAACAGCTGAACGAGGAGAGGAAGCAGGTCTCGTTCTTCTCGAAGCTCGTGGGGAGGAAGGGGCCGACGACCAAGCCGGTGGAGGATCGCATAACCGAGCTGAAGCTCCTGTTAGCGTCCCTGGAGGCCGAGCGGGTGTCGCTGGCGAACGCCCGCGAGTCGATCAACAGGAACCCGACCTCCGGGGCGGACCCATACGGTGACGACTGGAAGCGGCTGGATGAGGCGGGCAGACGGATCGGGGAGCTGGAGGCAGAGGTCAAGTCAAGGATGCAGCGGGCCCAGGAGCGGGCGGACGCCGCAGAGGCGCTGGCGAAGCTGGTCTCAGCGATGCCCGTGGCGAGCTCGGAAGCGCCCGAGGCAGAGGCCCAGGAAGCCTAGGTCGAATTCGTCTCTAACGTCGGCTGGATCGTGATGAGCCCGTAGTACGAGGCGTCGGTCTGCCCCGAGCTCCCTTCATAGCCCCCGACGCAGTATATTTCCCCTAGGGGGCCGACGACGCAGCTCGTCGTCGCGCCCAGCGGATAGGCCGCCGCTTGCACCCAGGCGCCCACACCGCCAGGGGAGATGGGGGCATAGTACACCGAGCCTGTGTAGGACGCCCCTCCCGTCCAGCCCCCTATGCAGTAGATGTGCTCGGAGGATGTCACGCAATCCTGTCCCGCTGCCTGGAAGGGGTAGGCGGTCGTCGTCTGCCACTTCCCTATGCCCCCCGAGGAGAGGGTGGCGAAGTAGACGGTGCCTAGCGGGGAGCCCCCGCTCGTCTCTCCGCCTAGGCAGTAGAGATATGTCTGAAAAGCTGTGCAACTCGGAAAGAAGGTGTACGGGGGATAGGCGGTGGTCTTGTTCCAGACACCGATCCCCGAGGAACTGATAGGCGCATACCACGCGGAGTTACTGTAGGCGGCGGTCGCATTGGTCCCGGCGGTCTCGTTCTCGCCGCCCAGGCAGTAGATGTAGCCCGACGAGGCGACGCAGGCTTGGCTGTCTGCGGGGATGGGATACGGGGTGGTGTCCTTCCAGCTTCCGACCCCTAAAGAAGTGAGCGGGGCGAAGTAGGCGAAGGCGACGTCGTCCGCGGTCCCGTCGTAGGCCCCGCCGACGCAGTAGATGAAACCCCCGTAGCTGACGCAGGGCTGGAACATGATGCTCGTCGGGTAGGCGCTCTCGGATGTCCAGTTCCCGAGGCCTCCTGCGGTCAGCTGGGCAGAATAGACAACGGAGTTAGGACTTCCCGAGAAGTCTTGGCCGCCGACGCAGACGACGGATTCGTTGTTCAGCACGCAGGGTTGTCCAGCGACGCCGGTCTCCCCGCTGGTCTGGAGCGGGTAGGGGGTCGTCGGGGACCAGGGGGATGAGGGCTGCACCACGTTGTACTGCTGATAGAGGCTCACCCCCACCAGGGCGAGCAGCACCACGAAGATGACGGCGGTCACCCTGCGCGAGGTCTTCAATTCTGACTGGCGGCGGGATTTTTCATCTTAAGGCTTGTGGACGCGGGGACCGTGTGAAAGGATATTAGGCCGACGGAGGCCGGGCGCCCCAATGAAGTACATCGAGACCGCAAAGTCCGTGAAGCCCATCGGCCCCTACTCGCAGGGCATACAAGCGAACGGAATGGTCTTCGTCTCGGGTCAGATAGCCATCGACCCTTCCACCAACACGATGGTGCAGGGCGGCATAAAGGAGCAGACGAAGAGGGTGCTTGAGAACGTGAAGGCCATCCTGGAGGCAGGGGGGAGCGGCCTGGACAAGGTCGTCAAGATGACTGTCTTCATCAAGGAGACATCCTACTTCAAGGACATGAACGAGGTCTATGCAGCGACGCTAGGCAGCCACAAGCCCGCACGCAGCACCATCGTCTGCGGTTTCGCCCGCGACGACATACTGGTCGAGATAGACTGCGTGGCCACCCAGTAGCCAATCCCACCCAAGGGACAAGCTCATCCTTAACTAAGGCCGAGGGTTTTCAGGCCGTTGGATGACACAGGGCCACATGGCTTGTCCGTGCTGTGGCGCAGAGATGGAAGAGAGGGACGCCAGTGACAAGCTCGTTCTCAAGTGCCCCTCGTGTGGCCTTGTCGATGTCAGACTGAAGGGGTAGCCCTAGACGATGAGGGCATACATCACTATGGCGGTGATGAAGACTATGGAGATGGTATTGAGCACCTTGATGAGGGAATTGATGGCGGGCCCCGCAGTGTCCTTGAAGGGATCTCCGACCGTGTCACCCATGACGGCTGCCGCGTGTGTCGGCGTGCCCTTGCCACCAAGGTTGCCGAGCTCTATGTACTTCTTCGCGTTGTCCCACGCCGCGCCGCTGTTGGTCATCATGAACGCCAGGAAGACACCCGTGACCACGCTCCCTATGAGGAGTCCGCCGAGAGCGAGCGGCCCCAGCACGAAGCCGACGACGAGGGGGGTGATTATCGCAAGGAGGGCCGGTGCGGCCAATTCCTTGAGCGCTGCGCTCGTGCTGATGTCGACCGCCTTGGCGTAGTCGGGCTTCTGTGTGCGGTCCAATATCCCCGGCATCTCTTTGAACTGCCGTCGGACTTCGTTGACCATCTTTATCGCGGCCCTGCCCACCGCCAGGATGAGGAAGCTCGAGAAGAAGAAGGGAAGGAGGCTCCCGATGAAGAGTCCCACGAGGACTAGCGGGTCTGTGAGCGAGAAGGTGAGGGTCTGTCCCGTCGTCAGTCCGTACTTGGTCATGAGGCTGGCGCTGGCGGCTATCTGGTTGTTGACCTCGCTCTGGAACGCGAAGAATATCGCGACCGCTGCGAGCGCCGCCGACATTATGGCGAAGGCCTTGGTCGTCGCTTTGGTCGTGTTGCCGACGGCGTCGAGCTCGTCGGTGATGTCCCGGACACTGCTCTCGAGACCGGCCATCTCCACGATGCCGTTCGCGTTGTCGGTGATAGGCCCGAAAGAGTCGATGGACATTATCTGCCCGGTGAGGGACAGCTCTGCCATCGTCGCTATCGCGGTGCTGTAAACGCCCACAAGTATCCTCGAAGAATCGGGGAGAGTGGAAGGCGCCGCGAAGTAACCGATGCCGTAGGAGATCAGGATGGCCAGGACCAGCACCACAGCCGAGGGGGCGGTGGACTGGAGGCCGTAGGAGTAGCCAGCTAGGAAATTGGTGGAGGCGCCCGTCTGGCTCGCTTCGGCTATGAACCGCACCGGCTTGAACCTGTAGGAAGTGAAGTAGTCGGCGACCCGTTCTATCGCCACGACGACGACTATCCCCACGACCGCGCTCGCGAACAACGAGTAGCCGAGGTCGCTGCCCTTGAAGAGGTAGGAGCTCACCCCGAGGTCAAGGACTATCGCTATCACAGCGGATATGATGAGAGCGATGTTGAGTGCGCCCATGGGGTCCTTCTTGATGCCAGCCCTGATGTAGAGGCCTCCCAGAATCGAGGCGATGATCCCCATGGCGCCCAGCAGGAGCGGATAGACCAACAGCTGGTTCGAGGATATCTGCGAAGCGAGCGAACCGAAGTTAGACTGGGCACCGGGGGCGACATAGGTGATCAAGGCTGCCAGGATCAGGACCGCGATCGAGGTGACCACGAACGACTCGTAGACGTCCGCTCCCATCCCCGCGCAGTCGCCGACGTTGTCCCCCACGTTGTCCGCGATCACCGCCGGGTTCCTTTCGTCGTCCTCGGGGATCCCTGCCTCGGCCTTGCCCACCAGGTCCGCTCCGACGTCTGCGGCCTTGGTATAGATTCCTCCAGAGACCCTCATGAACATGGCGATCAGCGAGGCGCCGAACCCGAGCCCCGCCAGCACTACAGGCTTTGACAATATCAGGCTCTCATAGGAGAGATAGAAGACGGACACGCCCAGAAGGCCGAAGCCGACCACGGCCATGCCCATGACGCCTCCTCCTCTGAACGCCACGTTCAGGGCGCTCCCAAGGCCCTTGCGCGCCGCCTGCGCGGTCCTTGAGCTGGTCCTGACGGTTATAGCCATCCCCAGGTAACCGGCCGAGGCCGAGAGGAAGGCTCCCAGCATGAAACCGATGGACATCGCTCCGTTGGTCTTCAGGGGGGTGTCGATGAAGACGAAGATCAGTATCGCTATGACCACGGCCACGGGGGCGATGACCGTGTACTCTCTCCGGAGGAACGCGTTCGCTCCCTGTCGGACCGCGGTCGCGATCTCCTGCATCTTCGCGTTCCCAGGGTCCTGCCGTCTGATGAAGAAAATCAGAGCCAGCGAATAAACGAGTGCTATTGCCGCCCCGCCGACGGCCACGTAACCGTAATCGATTGCCAAACCTGCTAAGTCGACCTAACTCCTGCGGGATTTTTGGGTGCCGTTATAAACTAAGAGGCGCGATGGCCCGTTTCAGCCTTTGTAATGGCGTAGGAGGCGATCAGCGGGAGGACGGTCGTAGCGTCTGCGTAGAGGTTGACTTTCTTGGCCCTCGGCTTTACCTTCCCCCAGGACACCGCCTCTCTCACCTGTGCCCCGCTGAGGCTTCCATCGTACTCCACGGCGGTGGTGATGTAGCACGCATAGTCCAAGCCTCCTTTGAACTGGGACCACCAGAGCGTATGATGCTTGGTTATCCCGCCGCCCACGATCATCGCGCCCCTCCTCTTCGAATCGAAGATGATGTCCGCGAGACGCTTCTCGTCCTTGATGACGTCTATTTGAAAGTCGGAGCGTCTGTTGGCAAAGAGCCAGATCTGGGAGCCGACCGCACCGTCCATCGGACCGGGGACGAAGACCGGCACGTTTCGCTTCTGGGCCCAGTACAGTAGGCTGTCCTCGTCGTCCACCAGCTTCCCCAGGTCGCGGCAGAGCTCCTCGGTGCTCATGCTCTTGACCCCCCGCGAGTACATGTCGTCCAGCCAGGGCTGCATCTTCTTCTCGATGGCAGGTCCGTAGTCGTCGAGGGGCACCAGCAGGTTTCCTAGTCTGTGATAACCCGCCTTTAGCAGCTTCGAGTCGTCCATGTCGAAGCTCCCGTGATAGTAGTGGCCCCATGTGCGGGCCAGGTCGTGGTCCAGAGTACCCGAGGCGGTTATTATCACATCCACCATATTCTCCTTGATCATGTCTACGATGACTCCCCTGAGCCCGGTGGAGACTGGGGCTGCGGGGAAGGATAGGAACTTCGTGCAGCCCTTGTCCGAGACCATCTCCGTGAAGAGGCGAGCCGCCTCCGTGAGGTGTCTCCCCATGAACCCGCCAGCCGAATACATCTGGTCGAGGAGCTCGACGACATCGTTGGAAGGCTTCAGCCGTATGTCGACGACCTTCTCGAGCCTCGGAATGGTCATGGGAGAATCACCGCACGCTCCGGCGGGATTTTAAACGGTTCGGGGACGTCATCAGTTTCAGGACACCCACCAGCCCCTGGTCCCCTGAGTCACATCTCGCCGACGGGGTCGTCGCTGGAGCGTATCCCGACACCAAGGCTCTCCGATTAGGGTTCTTGGTTGACGCACTGGCATGCTATCCACAATCAACGCGGAGGTGCCGGTCCCACCGCTCGGCGGCTTCCGTTCGGGCGGATGTCGACAGTGCTCTGGAAAGATAGTCGATGCGGGCGAAGAACTCGTCTGCTCGTCCTGCGGGATCGTGACACTGAAGGAGGTCACCGATGAAAGGCCATCGACCACGTCCCTGGTGACCCAGGCGAGCGACTATGGGGGCCACCCGCTTGGCAGCTTCCTCGGGCCCGCAGAGGTAGGCTACGACGAGGTATTTTCCAAGGGTTTCTCAAAATCATCCTCCACCTTCAGGTACCTGAAGACCATCTCGGACTACTCCTACAGCAGAAAGGAGGGCAGTGTCCTCGCGTGCACGAAGCTGATAGAACGGGTCTGCGAGAAGCTGGGCCTGACCCACTCCGTCGCAGGAGAGGCGGTGAGGATAGCGAGGGAGATAATCGCTGTGAGAAAGGACCGAGGGAGCTTCACCATGGCAGCGATCTCCGCCTACACGGTGATCACTTCGTGCAAGATCCAGGGCGTGGCGAGCGCCGGGGTGAAGGACATCGTGGCCACTCACAGGGCCCTAGGCTACAGGGTGAAGACGTCCACCATCATACAAATCTCGATAGACTCCCCCGTGCGGGTCGGCGCCAGAAGACCGGAGGACTACCTCTCGAACGTCATAGCGCTCCTCCCCAGTGTGGCTTTCGAGGGGGAAGCGCGGATTCCCCAGGGGTACATCAAGAGGCTGCACCTGGTCTCGAGGCTCGCGCTGGAGGTGGTAGACGTCCCGTCCAGGGGAGGCCATAACCCACGGGCCCTCGCAGCAACGGCGGTCTACGCCGCCGAGTTCGCTCTAGCTTCGGTAGAGGGACGAAAGAAGTTTCTCTCCCAGAGAGACGTGGCAGCCTGCGTGGGTGCCGCCGAATACACGGTGAGGGAGCAGTTCGTAGAGATATTCAGGGAGAGGATCGGGACCATCTGCGAGGCGATCAGGTCGCGAGAGAGCCCGACCCTTGGAGGGTCCAGTCGAAGTTACCAGACACCCCTTCGACCCCTCGCTCAGTTATCGTGACCCAGTAGGAGAGGTCGCAGCGACCTCTCGAGCCGATCGTCAGAGACGATAGGCCAGAGGCACCCATCGAGATTGAGGCATCGCCGGCAGATTCGGACCTGACACGCGCAACGGCTTGGTCGATGCTGGACGAGTTGCAAGAGTCGAGCGGTTCCAAGGAAGACCGCAGGGCCGTGAGCGTGTAGGAGCATAGGGCGAGGTCCTCGCTGAGTGGGAGTTGGATGTGGACCGTCTGGGTCGTCAGGGCGGTGTACTTGGGGTAGCTCCCCAGTTCGGACTCGTTGAGAGAGGTCGAGACGACCGCGTTCAACGCTCCAGGGAAGAAACCGGCGAAGGAAGCGACCAGGGACGTCCCGCCCGGTGATGAGCTCGTGTCACTCACCCCAGCGGAGACCGGGACGTAGGCCCAGCTCGAGGCCACGGAATATTCTAGCCCCTGGTCCTGCCCGGTAGACACCGCTGCCCCGGCCAGGCCATCCAGGTAGACGGAGGCTGGAGAGTTACAATCGAACGAGTTCGTCTGGAGATAACCCTGGATGTGCGAGAGTGAGGAGTAGGCCGATAGGCCGGAGAGAAGAGAAGCGTAGTCATACTCGCGAACCTGGGATGCCGAGAGCATGGAGGATGAGAGATAGGTCCCTCCCGCAGAGTACAGGGCGGCGTTGGCAAAGATCAGGCTCGTGAAGATGATGACGGAGACGATGGTGGAGGCTACTGCGCGACTACGGCCCAAGCGTCAATCTCCACCTCCCTCCCAGAAATCATGATCGTCACGCTGGAGGAACCGAGGAAGGCCGTCGGTCTGCCGGGGCATTGGTAGCCGCCGATAGAACCGCCCAGGATCACGGCCTGGTTACCCGCAGCAGCAAGCGAGGCGCAGATCGCGTCGGCGGGAGCGGAAGACAGGAACGGGAGTCCGCTGGAACCGAGGTAGCTGAAGACGGCAGAGCTTGCCGCCGAATCGTAGGTAGCCTGGACGCTCTGGCGTTGGCTGCTGTAGGGTGCCATGTATGTGATGAGGGAGACGCAGAGAAGCGCGTAGGCCGTCGCCACGCCGATATCGATGATTCTCAAGGCGAGTCACACCGAAATGTGGGCACCGAGGATGGAAAGGCAGACGACCACGAGGACCAGGATGATCCCGTAGGATATCGTCACGTCCAGGTAGAGGTCGATCAAGGCTGGGCCACCGGCTCGATGACTCCATAGTAGGTGTCGGCCGCGGGCGAACCCGCGGTCGCATTCGCGCCTTGGATCGTAACGGTGTACTCGGACCCGCCAGCCAGCGTTGAATCGTCCATCGTCCACTTTGTCGGAGCGACCGCGATGGCCCCGTCAACTGACGCTTCGACCTGCGCCCCGTCGATGTGCACCGTGACCGAGACTCCAGGAGAGGAACGGAGCACCAGCACGCTCTCCATCCCCGGGCTCAGGTTGTTGATCTGGGCGGCGAGGCCTGAAGATATCTGCTGAGCGGCCCTCATGTTGGCGTCCTGGTAAGCTCCCTCGAGAGGGGACGCGACCGCGAAGAGCAGGAGGAACATCGCAGCGAAGTATACGGCCGTCGAGAGCGAACCCGAGAGGCTGTTGACGGGCATCAGGTGCGCACCTCGAGCGTTATGCCCATCGATTCCCTCGTAAAGATAAGCTGGCACGTACAGGTCAACCCCGAGTAGGAAAAGCTGCAGGGGTAACCCAAACCCGATGAATAGTTCAGGCCGCCGGCAGAGAAGTCGAGGACCCCGACCATGCACGTGATCGAGGCACCGTCTAGCGGCATCACGATTGTGTCGTTGCCTCGTAGAGCGGCGGACGCGGCTGCCCCGTCCAGTTCGTCAAACTCCGCCTGCCCTTGGGTCTGGTGCAGGACGGGGAGGGCGCCTTGGACCACAACGATGCTCGCACCCGCCAGAACCGAAGTGATCGCAAAGACCAGCGCGTATTCGAGAATCTCGACCATGAATCTCACCCTAAGACTTTGGAATCTCATTTAAGCGACAACGATTCGTGGCGCTTTAGTACCGCGTCGGCTTAGTGTTCGATGGAAGACGGTCTGGGAGGACTCGTGCTGAAGCTGGCCCGCAGGAAGAAGGGACCACGACAGGGCGGGCCCTTGCTGGTGGAGCTGATGCAGCCCGCTGAGGGCGACGAGGTGGAGACGTACAGCGAAGCTCCGTTCGAGTATGCAATCAAGAAGGAAGGACCCAGGATGAACTACCAGATTCTTCCAGCCATCTCCCCAACCGAAGTACGGAGCCTGCGGTCCGCAGTATCGCAGGTGAGCGAATCTCTCGACCCGGCCTCCGTGGAGCCTCTCACCTTCGCTGGACTGGTCGAACGGTTGAGTCAATCCGCCGTCTCCCATCTGGCAGGAGTGGGAGGCCCGGACAGGGTTAAGGCGCTCTCACGGCTCACCGCCTTCGAGGCGGTCGGGATTCCCACCGTGTATGCGCTCTCCCTGGACAGGTCCGTCTCCGAGTTCTTCGTCGACGCGCCGGCGAGCCCGGTATACCTCGACCACGCCCGGTATGGCAGGTGCGAGAGCCCCATGTGCATCACGGAGAGGGAGAGGGAGGCGATCAAGACACACATGGACACGTTCAAGGGTTACACCCTAGATTTTTCCAACCCTTCTCTCAAGAACGAGTTCGATATCTTCGGCAACAGGCTCAGGGTGTCTCTGGACCTGCCCCCGCTTGCGGTAAACGGTTTCTCCTTGGATGTGAGGAAGCTCACCTCAGCAGTCCTGACCCTCAACGACCTGGTCAAGATGGATGTCCTCTCGGCGGAAGCAGCAGCCTTCTTGGTGACAGCCCTTGAGCTGGGGATGAACGTCAGCGTCGTGGGCGAGACAGGGACCGGGAAGACCACACTGCTCAACGCCCTGGACGAAGCCCTGGACCCGCAGCTGCGGAGGATACTACGTCGAGGACGCCGTGGAGACCAAGGACCTCCTCTGGAGAGGCTACCACCAGATGAAGCTCAAGGTCGACCCCCTGGAGCGGGGAGGAGACGAGTCGAGGACCAAGTCAGCAGAGATAATCAAGATCCTCCACCGGTCCCCTGACCTGGTCATACTGGGGGAAATCCAGTCGGAGGAGCACAGCAAGGCGTTCTTCCATGCATTGTCCGCTGGCGTCAGGGGCCTCCAGACCTTCCACGCCTCGTCCCCGGAGCAGGCGATCAGGCGCTGGACCGAGATGCATGGCATATCACGATCTAACCTGCTCGACCTCGACGTGGTGGTGCAGATGTCAAGGCCCGAGAAGCTCGGCTCCACGAGGCTTGTCGAGAGCATCTCGTTGGTCGCGGAGGATGATGGAGAACCGAAGCTTCGCGAGTTCTACGCCAGGGAGGACGGTCGTCTGCAGAGGACCTCTCCTTGGGAGAGGCTGCAGATCAGGAGGCCGTCGTTGACAAACGAGATGTTCGTGGAGAAAATCGGGGCGGTAAGCGGCCTGATGGACGGCAGGACGGTCACCAGTGCGGGTAGGTAGGTTCCCATGTCGCGTTGGACGGGCTCCTGGGAGAAATTCGGAGTGGCTCCGAAGAGGATGGCAGCCGTCGCGTGTCTCCTCGGGGCTGCGCCCGCGGTGGCGGTCGCCTTCGTGGCTGCTCGGTTTCTGGGGCAGCTGTCACTGGTCCTCGGCGCAGTAGTAGGCATAGCCGCCGCCTACTCCGTCGCGGCGATGCCCAAGCGGGCTATGGAAAAGTCTGCCATGGTCCAGGCGAGGGAAGCCCCCACGCTCGCCGCATCTGGCGCGGTCTACCTGAACGGTACCGGGTCGAAGGCGAAGACGGTAATGATGCTTCGCTCCGAAGAGCCAATGCTATCGTCGGTAATCCGAGCCATGAAACGGGAGACTCTGCTCGGATTCGACCCCTCTGCTACTCTGAAGCGCTTCGAGGCGCTGGTGCAATCCCCATCATCCTTGAGCGTCCTGAGGGCCATTGTGAGGGCTCAGGGCGAAAGTCTGGAGGACCGGGGAGAGGAGATGGAGAGCGTTCTGCGGTCCTCGGCATCGGGCGAGGAGACCAAGTTCCCAGTCTTCATGACTATCGCATTCTTCCTGCCAATCATGCTCATGCTCTTCGCGGCCCTGGAACACCATTCGGACCCCATAGCACTGGTCAGCCTTTCTTTCGTCGAAATCGTGGTGCTCGACCTTGCGCTCTCAATCTCCTCGACTGAACGAAGGAAGCTCTCGGCTTGAGCGCGCCAGACCTGGCCCTCATGGGCAAGCTCCGTCAGGTCCTCCGACTTTCCTCCCGCGGCAAGGGGGTCGCAGCCTCGGTGGTCGAGACGTTCAGGCAGAGCGACCGCAGGGGGGAGAAGGAAGTGGTACGGAGGATCATGCTAGGGCATCCCGTCCGGAAGGCGATGGCCCCGCTCTACGCCGAGGGGAAACGGGGGGAGCGTTACGCCAGCGACCTGATGCGATACGTGGTCGAGCAGGCAGGGGTGGACGCCGCAGAGGCTTCCAAGGGGGCTGACCGACTAACGACGCTCTTCGAGCACTGGATATGGATGACCCGCCAAAGGGCGATGGACCAGAAGGTGATGGAGACAAGGAGCATCCTGGTCTCTACGATTCTGGGCGGCGTGACGGCGATGGTCTCGACGCTGGCACCCGTGCTCACTTCATTCCAGCTTTCGTTGAGCGGGACTCCGCCCGTCAGCCAATCCTATTCACCGTATTGGGGGATTCTCCTCGTTCTCCCGGCGGCCTCCTTTCTCGGGGTCTTCTTTTCTCGGAGGCGGGCGTACCTGAACCTTGTCGCGACTTCGGTCGCGTACGTTGGGGTCGCATATTTCTTCGGCCCACTGGTCGTCGGGATCTAGGCCCGAGGCGGCGCGAGGTGGGATCGCGCTCGTCAGTTGGTCGTTAAATAACTGGCCAGACTATTAGGCAATGATAATCGAGAGAGCGTTCAGAAGGTTCAGGAAGCAGAGGGCGGCCGCACAGCTCATCGAGGAGGCGCTGTTGCTCTCCGTGGCGCTGGTGGCGCTGTCCCTCCTGGTCGGAGGGATAAGCTCGATCTTGAAAGAAGCCGGCGGGTTCACCACGAACATCTGGGGCAGCATATCCTCCACTCTCAACGGGCTCTTCAGCTCCGCCTTCCAGTGGTGAGCCGGTCTGGCCCTGGACCAGGAAGCGAGCAGCGGAGTGGTATCGAGGGTGAGATGGAAGCTGCGGGGCGCGGCGCCGGTGAAGATAGATTCCATCGGGGTCTACGACGGGAGATACCTGGCCATCACAAAGGGCGACAGCTCGAGGATGCTCTCGCTCCTTAGGGTCGGGCTCGCGGAGACGATGGACGACGAGAAGCTAGACTACACAACCGCCGTCAAAATCACCCTCCAGCAGCAACGCATGAAGGGTCTCTTCGACGGGTTGCATAGGTCACAGATCCCATTTCTGTACCTGATCCTGGTGAAGCCTTCGAGTCAGGAGGAGGATGAAGCCAACCAGGTCTTCGAGTTCGACCTCGTCGTCGGGACCTGGCAGGACGTGAAGGGGAAACAGAAGGAGGGTCTGCCCGCCCTGGAGCAGAACACAGGGGTCCTCGCTGCGGCGCTTGCGGTGGGCGTGCCCAACTCAGCGGTCCGTCGCCTGACGAGGAATGAGCTGAAGGACTTTGCGGAGACGCTGCTTCAGCCAAAAGACCCCAAGCTTTCACAGGTCGCCGATGCCACGACCATCAGCAGGCTAGAGTCCTTCGAGGGCAGGACTCCCACGATCGCAGGGATACACCCCGCGCCGGACTTCTACATACCAAACGCTTCCGAGTCTGGGCACGCGGGAGGGGGAGGGACGGGCGCCTGGATATCTCTGGGCAAGGTGAAGACCAGGGCGGGAGGTGCCCACGACTTTAGGCTCCAGCTCGAGGACCTCAAGAGGCACGTCGCAATCTTGGGGATGACAGGCTCGGGCAAGTCCACCAGCGCCGGGGTGATCGTCCGGCAGGTCGCTGGGATGGGGCTACCCGTCACGGTCTTCGACTGGCACAATGAGCACGCCGATGCGGTTAGGTCGGTCGGAGGTCAGGTCATCTCGCCGGGCAAGGACAAGTTCACGATAAACCCGTTGGACATGACCTCGGCCAGCGACCCCGCGGAGCACATCGCCATGGTCACGGACATATTCTCGGACATCTATCACTTCACCCACCCGCAGGCCTACATGTTCAGGAACGCCGTCCAGAAGACCCTGGGCGAGGCCGGAGAGAGCGAGCCGATCACCCTCTCTTCCCTGGTCAAGACCATCGAAGCGTGGCCCCTCAGGTCTGCCTACGACAACGAGACCAAGGTCGCCCTCCTGAGGAGGATCGTGCCGCTCACGGAGGGCCAGGTGGGGAGAGCCCTCAACGGGCCTTCAAGCCACACGGTCGACGAGCTCCTCGACAAGGTCCTTTGCGTGGAGCTGGGTCATATCAGGGACACTCAGGTCAGGAGCGTCTTCGTGGACATCCTGCTTAAGGTGGTCTACGAGCACAGGATGAGCCGACAGGGAAAGATGGAGCACCTGCTCGTCATCGAGGAGGCGAGGAACATCGCCCCAGCGCGGCAGGGAGGAGGACCCGCCGAGCGTGGGCGAGAGGATGATCTCCGAGCTCAGGAAGTTCGGAGAGTCGATGGTCTTCGTCGCCCAGTTCCCCACCCAGGTGGCCTCCGAGGTGATAAAGAACTCAGGGGTCAGGATAATCCACAGGGTCTCATGGGCCGAGGACCTCAAGCTCATCGGGGACGCGCTCAGCCTGTCCAAGGAGCAGCTCGCCCACGTTGCGAACCTAGGCGTCGGAGAGGCGGTGGTGAGCCTCACCAGGCTCCAGAAACCTATACTGGTTCAGGTGGATGCGGCCACGTTCTTTTCAGAATCTGAGAGGAGCAGCCTGAGCTTGGTCGAGGAATCGTAGGCGAGGGTCCAGTCGGTCCAGGGGCCCTCGGACCGCGAGCCCGCCTTATAGTCTCGGGCGATTGCCTTCGCGACCCCTTCGGGGGTGGCCTTTGTCGTATCGTACTCGTGGACGGTTTCCGGCCCGAAGGCGCGCAGGGCCGCGTCGAGGACGACGCCGATGAGCTCGCCCTCCACGTTTTCCAGGACCTTGGTGCGAGCGTAACCCCTGTCCTCCAGCCGCCCCTTGAGGACGAGAGGCTCGCACCTGAGGACCGCCACGAACTCGACCTCCCGTCCGTGGAGCACGTCAGGGAGAAGATGCCCGGAGACGATGGAGCCTCCTGGCATCCGCTTCAGGAGGTCCCTGAGCGACTTCGGATCGACCGCGACCTCATCCTCCGGTCGGGCTCTAGGCGTCCCGGCGTTCTCGATGGCGAATGAGTTCAGGTCGACGAGGTCCCTGCGGAGCATGGAGGACAGCAGCGGAGAAATCGACTTCTTCCCCGTGCCGGGCGTCCCCGTCACTCCCAGCACAGCTCTGCCCCTCAATGGAGGGGACGCCAGAGCGCGGACGAATTAACCGTTTGGTAGTCCCCACACCCGGGCCCGGGTCGTCGGTGAAAAGATGGAGCTAGAGATTTAAGCGGCAGGCTTTGATGCGGCCGGTGCTCATGCAGACTCCGGGCAGTAAGTCCAGCACCCCCCTGATTGCGATGTTCGCCCTGCTGATCATCGTCGGGGCGGGCTTCGCGTATTACGCTTACTCGACCGGGTCCACGCTGGCGTCCCTGAGCTCCGCGTCCTCGGCTCTGGGGAGTGCATCCTCGTCACAGAACCGGCAGATCCAGACGCTACAGTCGTTCTCCGGGACCTCGACGGAGACGCTGACCCAGACCGAGACCACAACCTTGACACACACCGCGGCTGCCACGACCGTCACCACCGAGACGACCACCACGGTCACCACGACCGTCGCGTTGACCCAGCTGACATCCACTGTGACCGTGTCGAAGTCGACCACCGTCACCTCCCTCGTCACGACCACCGAGGGCGGACCCGACTTCCAGACCATCATGGCGAACCTCTCGCTGACGGCGGGAGGAAACGGGACGGGGAGCCTCACCGTCCAGGTGATGAACACAGGTTACGATGCTATCACGGGCATCAGTTTGGCCATCCCTGGAGGCCCTGACGACACCGTGGACCTTTGTGCGAACGGTTGCTCGCTCACATTGTTCTACAACGGAGCGGCGGTAACTCCAAGCAGTCCCCTGCCGGGTGGAGCTACCGCGGCCGGCTTTACACCCACCGACGAAGGGATGGCCGGGACCAGCTACACGCTCTCCATCACGTTCACGTACGGGGACGGAAACCAGCAGGCCCAGACAGTCCAAGTCGTGGCCGTGCAGCAGTGAGCGGGCCGCGGAGCGCTTCTCCGGCTCTGCCCGGCCCTAGCTGACGACCTTTCTGAAGAGGTAGAGGGTGGCGCCCATCGTCACCAGCGCTATCCCAGCGATGACCCCGAGGGCGGTGAGCTCCGCACTTAGAGAGAAGTAGCCTGGGAGAGAGAGGTCCCTTACCGCGTTCACCGCGTAGGTGATGGGATTCACGTTCGACACGTCCTGCATCCAAGAAGGCATGAAGCTCACGGGGACGAGGGCGGTGCTCATGAAGAGCAGTGGGAAGCTCAGGGTGAACCCGATCCCGAAGACGGTCTCAGTGCTTCTGGTCCGCATCCCTATGGCGAGCGAGATTCCTGACCATGCGAAGCCGAAGAAGGCGATTATGAAGATGATCAGGAGGAGGCCGGGGATGCCCGACTGTATCCTGAAGCCGAGGGCGAAGGCGAGCCCCAAGATGATTATGGACTGCACAGTGACGCGGAGCGCGTCGGTCATCAGCCTGCCGAGCAGTATCGCAGGACGAGCCACTTGTGTCACGAGCATCTTCTGGAGGAATCCAGAGTTCAGGTCATCCACTATGGACGTGCCCGACTGGAGCGCGCTGCTAAACGCGTTCTGCAGCAGTATGCCTGCGGCTGCGAACTGCAGGTAGCTCACGCCCGGAGGGAATCCTGGCAGTAGGTTGAAGTCGTGGAAGAGCTGCGTGAAAAGGACGAGGAAGATTATGGGCTGGAAAAGTGAGAAGAAAATGAGTATCGGGTTGCGAGTGAGCTTCTTCAGGGCCCTGATGAAGAGGTTGCGCGTGTCCCAGAGTAGAGTCACGCCGACTTCACCTCCTTCCGAATCCCGCTCTCGGAGGCTGCTTGACGAGCTCCTCCGCCCTGATTCTCTTTCCGGTATGCTTCAAGAAGACGTCGTCGAGCGACGGGGTCGAGAGGTTTATCGAGACCAGCTTGATGTTCGCCTTGTCGAAAGCCCGAATCAGCTCGGGGATGAAGATTCCACCGTTCTTCGCATAGATGGTCAGGCCATCTTCGGCGTCTATCGTGTCCACGACGGCTGACAGGGTCGATAGGACCTGTTTCGCGGCGGCCTTGGTCGCCTCCTTGCTAGCTCCGGCCGAGCTCTCCATGGTGATCGTGATCGCGTCTGCGCCTATCTCTTGCTTGAGGCCCACCGGAGACCCCTCGGCGACAATCTTTCCATTGTCGACTATACACAGCCTGTCACAGAGTCGGTCCGCCTCCTCAAGGTACTGGGTCGTGAGGAATATCGTGATGCCCTGCTTCTCGTTGAGGCTCTCCATATAATCCCACATCGTCGCCCGAGACTGGGGGTCCAGACCCGTTGTCGGTTCGTCGAGAAAGAGAACCTTCGGTTCGTGGACGAGGGTGCACGCAAGGTCCAGCCTCTTCTTCATCCCGCCAGAGTACCTCCCGGCTCGCTTGTCTGCCGCGTCCTTGAGGCCGACCACGTCGAGGAGGTGGTCCACCCTCCCGCTGAGAGTCTTGCCATGCATCTGCTGTAGCTCTCCCTGAAGCATCATGTTCTCCCTGCCCGTGAGCTCGGGGTCGACGGCCGTCTCCTGGCTCTGCACGCCGATCAGCTTTCTGATCTCTTTGGGATTCCTCTCGAGGTCGTATCCCGCGATGGTCACGGTACCTGAGGTCTTCTTAAGCAGGGTAGTGAGTATCTTGATTGTGGTGCTCTTGCCCGCGCCGTTGGGACCCAAGAACCCGAAGAACTCCCCCTCCCTTACCTTGAAAGAGATCCCGTCCACCGCCTTTGTCCCGTCCGCATAAACCTCGACCAGATTGTCCACTGAGATG
Source organism: uncultured Nitrososphaerota archaeon (assembly GCA_963749225.1). Classification (GTDB taxonomy): domain Archaea; phylum Thermoproteota; class Nitrososphaeria; order Nitrososphaerales; family Gagatemarchaeaceae; genus Gagatemarchaeum. The sequence continues at coordinate 300,089 of CAVVLY010000001.1, forward strand.
AGATCGGTCGTGCTCATGGCGCAGGTCTTCTGGCACTCTTATTATAAATATATCTAATACATAATACTATATAGGACTACCTACGTAGCTCAATGCTGTTGAGATGAGCGGAGCGTCCAAGTCCAGGAAGCGTGAGACCACAAGTGAGAAGATCTCCCGCACTCACCGGGAACACAAGGAACGCACCCACGACCGGCTGCACCGCAGGATGGGACCCCAGTCAGTCCCCCGAGGCTTTCTGAGGATGTACTTGCTAGCCCTCACTCAGCACCAGCCGGAGACCGGCTACTCGATCATGCAGCACATCAACGAAAGGACGAGAGGAGCCTGGAGACCAGGTCCGGGGACGATCTACCCCCTGCTGAAGACCTTGGCCAAGGAGGGCCTGGTCAGACCTCTCGACGCGGAAGGCCGTGAGGACAGCGTCGCGTACAGCGTGACCGAAAAGGGGAACGAGCAGCTTGAGGAGGCGAAGCGCGAGATTTTCGAGGGGGCCAATGAGAACAAACCCCAGGTGATGATGGGCCTGATAAGCGAGCTCTTCCGCCCCGACCAGTACACGTCGTTCTTCCTCAAGCACTTCAAGGCGGAACGGGAGCTCTTCGAAGAGAAGGTCGTCCAGCTCACCCCCAGCGAGCGTGAATCGGTCCTGGCCGAGATGGAGGGAATATTGGAAAGCCAGATCTCATGGATAAGGTCGCGGCGCGCCAAGAAGGGCGGGAATAGGTCTTAGCGGTGAGCGGTCCTGGAAAGAGAGCTTAAAGCGGGGACGAGGTCAGAGAACTCTCGTGAGGACCGACGTGCCCACGGAAGCGGGCGAGCACGGACAACACAGGCCCTATACTCGCAGAGAGATCGCCATAATAATCGTGATCATCCTCGCGGCGACGTTAGTCATAGGGAATTTCACAACGACCACCACGGCCGTCCAGAGCGCCTCATCGGGGCCCCTCACTATTTCGTTGAATGCGACCTGCGCGGGTTTCGGAGCGCCGACCTATTGGAACAGCTTAGACCCATATGATAACTTCACCACTTACAAGTACGGCTTTTGCATCTTCGGATTCTGGGTCTCGAACGGACAGCCCATCGGTGAGGTCGGGACTACCGGCGGCGCCGGGACCGGCCTTGCCTGACGCCTTGTCGGCATTCCGTTTCGTTCCCAACACAATCGGCGGCACTTTAGGACTTACCCCGAGCTTATCTCGAACCATTAGCATTTCCATAGTCTCTACACAGATTATATATGTGTTATCCCATAGTTCTGTTCCGAGCAATTTCGCCCGAAAAACACATTCGTAGCAATTAGAACAACGATTTGCTAAGGATTAGGGAACCATCTCGGAAATTCAGTAAATAACCCTTCGGCCGACGAAGACCGACAATGACAACCAGAATCGCGAAGGCAGCGACACTATCGGTCGTAGCTGTGACCGTGGTGCTGGCACTCCTTGCCTATTCGGCAGTGCTGGCCCCGGCCACCGCCCAGACATCCACGACCACTAGCACATCATCCACGTCCACACAGACCAGCGCGACGTCCACGACACACAATCAGCCTCCCGGCGGCCATGGCGGGCCCTTCGGAGGACCCTTCGGCTTGCCGCCACAAGGAGGTCAAGGGTTCGCCCAGGGCCCAGGTAGAGGCATCTTCCAGCAGAACAGGGTGAACGTCTCCGTCGGCCAGACGATAACCCTCACGAGCACCCAGGGAACCTACTTCGTGGCCGGTGACACCGCGCAGAACGGCACCGCTTCGGGGACGCTCACCTTCAGCGTCACGGGCAGCCTCACAACGGGCTACACCCTCTCCCTCACAGGCGGGAGCCTCGTCGTGAACGGAAACACATACTCGATCGCAAGCGGCTCGGCTCAGATGGACCCATCAGCCACCACAATGACCGGACAAGGCACCACGACCCCGACGGGCGCATTCATCGTGCAAGCATCGGCGCATGGGGACTTCGTCTCGTCCAGCGGAGTAGTGTCACTGGACTTTAAGGCAGGAAGCACCGAGTACCTGATCAACCTCGTGACGACTGTCCAGGGTTAGAACGATACTCGGCCTCCCCTTTTTTCTGAGTATCGCTCAAGGCCACTGAGGCCAAAAGCTTCACTCTAGGCTCAAGTAGAGGAAGACTATGTAAGCGCAGAGCGTGAAGACGTCAGCAAATTGACTCGAGAGGCCCGGACCGAGGTAGACCACGCCGATGAAGCCTATGACCAGTGGATATGAGAGCAGGGCCTGCACCAGCAGGGCGAACAGGACCACCACCAGGCCAAGGGAGAAATTCGCCTTAGTCTCCATGTACATTCGCACATAGACGACGACCAGGGCCACCAGCAGGGCTATCGAAATGGTCGTCAGAATGATGTGGAACTGGATTGTGGGGTCGTCGGTGAAGCGCGGGAAGCGATTGAAGCCGAACTGGCCGCCGCAGGGCCCGCCCTCTCCTGGAAATCCTCCGAAGCACGCCGGCTGGGGCTGGGTGCTCAGGTACGAGATCGCTTCCCCGAGGAGGAAGCCGACGATGAGTACGATGGGGACCCAGAGCTTCTGTCGGCTTAGACCCATCCTGTCTTGGGGTGAGGGCTGCACAGGCGGAGCGGGCGGGTTCACTTCAGGTTGGCTCATCGGACCTTCCCTCCCTTCGGATGGGGCATCCGCTTCAACATCCCTTCCAACTTGTCCCAGTGTGCCTCCATCGAATCGGACACGAAGTATATCTTGCCGTACTTCTCGCCTTCCGTGACCACAAGCCTGTTCTTTTCGAGTACCTTCAGGTGGTGTCTTATCGTTGTGTAGTCGAGTTCAAGGGCCTGGGAGAGCTGCTGTGCGTTCCTGGGCTGTTCCCTGATGCCCGTCAGAATCGTGGCCCTCGTGGCGGCCCCGGCGCTCCCGGCGAAGAGCCACCAGAGGAGCCTCTCGAACGAGTCCACAAACGATGGGTGAGGAAGCCCAATCAATAATTCTATCGAAGGAACACGGGAACCGGCCCCCAGCGATCGTGTGGGGGGGAATTTCGCCGTCTTCTTCGACGACATCGACCAGACGCGAGTCTTCTGAATATTTAGGAAGTCTCCTGAATGATTCCCTAATCGTTAGAGAATCTCGGCCGCCGGAGATGCAGGACCCTGAGAATCCCGACGGCCTGAATTGGGACTAAATCAGTTGTGGATTCGCGCGAGATTCTGGAAGGTTCATGGAAATTGGATAACTACTTCGCTCGGCTCTTGCACCTTGGAGGTGAAAGAAAATGAATCAAACTCTCGGCCACCACAACAGACGAAGCACAGCGGTCCATGCTTTCCTCGCCATAGCCATCATCGCAGCAATCGCAGGCGTCGGTTCGCTCGCCCTGGCTCACGCCCAGACGGCCACGACCACGACCACCAACACCCCCAGCGACAGCGGAGCGGGCACCACGACAAACCCCACCGGACCTTGTCAGAACATGCAGCAAAGCAGTTCCACCGGTTCGACGAGCACAGCGTCTTCCGCGTGAGAAGCAGCTGGGTTAGACAGGGGGCGGAGCGAGTCGAGCCGCCCCTGTCTTCGCCCGGTTCAGGGCCGGACATATTTTGGAAATAATTAAATCGGCGTGAACTTTGACTTCCATACACTTTTGGCGGAACAATTGCCTTGCGAGTCGCCGCCAAGGTTGGGCGGACATCCATGAGCGACCCGACGGCCGCCTTTTTGACTGTCGTAGGGACAATCTTCCTTGCCGAACTGACGGACAAGGACGCTCTGCTCCTCCTCACCCTCGCCACGAAGACTAATCCCTGGCGTGTCTTCGCAGCTGGCTCCATCGCGTTTTCAATCACCTCAGCGATAATCGTGCTTTTCGGCAAGGTCTTGGTCAACTTCGTCCCGATATTCTGGATCAAGCTCGTCGGTGGGGTCATAATGCTCGGCTATGCGGTCTTTCAGTATGCCCAGGGACTGCGGGAGGAGCGGAACGTGCAGAAAAGAGGAGAGAAGCTGGCCAGCGGCCGCACATCGAGCGACCTTGCCGCGTTCCTGGCCGTGCTCGCGAGTCTGGTGGTCCTCGACCTGGCGGGAGATGCCACGGAACTACTCACTGTTATCTTTGTGGCCCAGTTCGACAACCTCCTTCTGGTCTTTTCAGGCGCCGTCATCGCCCTGGTCACGGCCACCGCCATTGAGACGATACTGGGGAACCGATTGGGGAAGGTGCTCACTGCCCGGGGAATCCGATACCTCTCGATAGTCGTCTTCCTGATAATCGGCTCGGTCGTGATTGTCTCTACGGTCCTGCCCGGCGCGTAGCTGCCGGGATCGCTTCAGAGGTATTCGTCGAGGTATGGAGTCCTGGTGAGTATCTCGCTCCCCGACTCTGTGACGAGAATCATGTCCTCGAGCCTGACGAACCTCCCGTCCCGCCAAGATTCCGGTTCGAGACTGATCACCATCCCGGCCCTTAGTCGCATGTCGAGTTTCCGCGACTCCTCCTTCGGTGCGATCCATGGGAGTTCGTATACGCGCATGCCCAGCCCATGGCCCATCGACTCGGCGAGCATCGGCAACTGATAGGCTCTCAAGGTCGTCCTCACCGCTTCATCGACGTCGGACGCGAGGTTCCCCGGCTTGATGGCCCGTATGCCGTTCATGTGAGCCTCGTAGACCTGCGAGTAGAGCTTACCGAAGGAGCTGGGCGGTCTCCCGACTCTGCCCGTCCTCGACGCGTCGCCCACATATCCCTGATGGTACGCGCCCACGTCCCACCTGATGGTATCGCCCACCCTGAGCTTGTAGTCCGTCGGCTTCAGGTCTGCGTACTCCCCTGAGGTCGTGCAACAAGGCGTCCATGGGACCATCTCGGAACCGGACCTGAACATCGCGGAGTATATCTCGGCGTTCACCTCCCTCTCGGACACGCCCGGCCGCAGACACTTCAGCCCGCTCTGCATCCCGATGTCGATGATGGCGGCCACCTTTCGGACCTGCTCTATCTCTTCGCGGGTCTTCACCGCCCTCGCTTTCAGCAGTTCCAGCAGGATCGGAACGAATTCAATCTTCGGGAACTTCTTCTTCAAGAAAAGGAGATTGCTCTCGGGCAGGTAGTCGTAACCCACTCTCCCTCTGGTCACTCGACTCTCTTTCAGCGCCTCGGCGATGGCCCCGGCCCACAGCTCTGGAATGATGGAACTGTCGGCGAAGGGGTAGCTCTTCCACTCGCCGAGCACCTTGACACCATCGGCGACCTTCCCCTCTAGCCCACCAATCACGGCCGAGTCCTGACCTCTTGCGAGGATGGCGGCCCCCGCATCGGTGTACCAGTCGACCGTGAGGTATGGCACTGAGCCCGTCAGCAGGCGGACATTGTCCCAGGCCGTCGCCACGATGGCTTCGAGGTTCGAGGACTCCAGGAGTCTTCTCGCCTTCATCTCTCTGCCCTTTTGGAGTTTGGTGCTCGCCGACAATTGCGTAGCCGGGCCTCCGCTTCGGCGACCCATATCTCTTCCGAGGCACCGCTACAACGTCCGGCGTCTGCGAGAAGACCACGGGCTAGGCGCACGGTGACCGAAATCATAATAGCAGCACCCCATCCCCCCGGAGGGGATGTCAGGTCACAGAAGGAAAGAAGTCTCCAAGCGGATCGCCCGCATCCACGGTCACGTCCACGGCATCGCGGAGATGCTCGACGAGGGGCGCTCGTACTCCGAGGTGGTTCATCAGATAGTGGCGGTGCGTTCTTCCCTCGACAGCGCCATCCAGGTGATAATCGACGATCTGGTCGAGGATTGCGTGGCCAACGCTGGCAAGAAAGACCTCGCGGCGGGAAGCCTCGATGAGCTCCAGAGCGTCGTGGCAGCAATCAGGTGAAAGGACGACACCCGGCGCGGTAGTCGGTGACCCGTGAGGGGTTGGCCGGACGCTCTCTCCCACTCCGTTGTTGTTAGCTGCTGCCACCGTCGGCATCCTTCACATGTCGGCTCCTGACCACTGGGCCACACTGATCGTCCTCGGTCGGGTTTCGAAATGGAAGCGGTCGCGCCTGTTGGGTGTCGGGGCGGTCGCGGCGGTAGGGCATGTGATTTTCTCGGTCCTTCTGGGGTTCCTGATCCTGGGGCTGGGAATTTTGGTCTCCAAGCAGGTCTCGCTGTACGTGACAGAGGGGACGGGGGTGGTGATGGTGGTAGGGGGTCTTTTCTACGGCGGAAAGCAACTACGGTCCAAAGACAAGGGAGAGGACTACGAGGCGGAGACGACCTCCAGGATGGCGAACGCGGGAAAAGCGGAGCGACCGTTCCATTACTTTGCAGTACTGGGTGCGGCACTGTCGCCGGACTTGAGCATCTTGCCCATCTTCCTTCTTGCTGTTCCTTTCGGTCTAGGGTTCGCCCTGGACACCGCCGTAGTCTTCGGGGTCGCTTCGGTGGGGGCCCTTCTCCTATTCTTGCTCCTCGGGACGTTCGGTCTGGCCAAGGCCTTCGAGAGGATGCCTCCGAAATACAACGACTCCCTCGTCGGGTTCGTGATCGCAGCGGTCGGCGTCTACATCTTGATTGTCGGGTAGAAGAGATAAGGGACCGAGCTCGGGCTAGGTTCGAGGGCTCTCACCTCGGTGGCGAAAGTCTCAGGTTGTCACCAAACCGATAAATCGGGTCGCAAGTCAATGCCCATAGAACGACCGTGACACGAGACGGGAGATTCTTCAGATTCCCGAAGCCACTCGAGGAGGGAGTGGTCCTCTCGCGACCCAACCGATTCATCATGGTCGTAGAGACGAAGAGCGGAGTATTCAGGTGTCACTGTCCCACGACAGGGCGATTGGGGGAGGCGAAGATCGCCTCTCTCCCTTGCTTGTTTTCGAGGGCCCCGGAGGGCTCGCGCAAGACCAAGGGTACCGTTGAGGCCGTCTCCTTCGACGCCTCGGGAGCCAGCCGCAAGAAGTGGGTTGGGATAAACCAGAATGCCGCGAACAGATACGTCGAATTCTTTTTGGAAAGAGGTTCGTTTGGGCGAATCGCGAAGGGCAGAGTCCAGAGAGAGGTGAAGGTGGGGAACTCGCGCATCGATTTCCTCGTCGGTCACACATACATCGAGGTGAAGACACCGCTGATCACGCTCCCCACGGGCTCAGCGGAAAAAGCCGTCATGTCGCGCTTCAACTCCTTTGACCGGCTCATCAAGCACATGGGGGAACTCTCCGCCGCGCTCGAGCGCGGGAACAGGGCAGTCATCCTCATGTGTTATCTCCATAACGCGCCGCCCTTCACGCCTCCCGCCAGGACCAGGTACAACGCGAGGATACTCGACGCCTCGACGGCTGCAAGGCTGGCGGGCGTTGACAGGTGGCAGACGAATTTAGCAATCAGCAGCGATGGGGTTCGACTGATCAAGTACTTCCGAAACGACCTCAGGGACGGGCGAGCAACGTCGCCACACGCCACAGTTCCTGAGACCTGGTGAAACTGGGCGTGCCACAGCTGGTGTCGAGCGAGTCGCGAGTCAGTCCCGATATGTCTTTATCTTCCGACAAGTACTACGTCACATCTCTCTTGAACGAAGACCACGACGCGAATCCATCGGCCCCGTTGTCTGAGAATGGGTCGTTCGAGACCCCGGTCTTGCTCGCGGAGGACGCTATAATTTTCCCGGAGATGGAAGTGACAATAGGAGTCCGGAGTCCGAAGAACGTCGCGGCGGCGACCCAGTCACTGAAGGAGCACCACCTTATCGTGCTCATCCCTCCGCCGGGACCGAAAGGAGCCGCAGGCTCCATCGGAACCCTCGTCTTGTTGCAACGGATGATTCCGGGAAGCGGGGGCAGCGTCCAGCTGTACTGCAAGGGCCTATGGAGGGTACACGTGGAGAGGGTCATTGAAGACGCTCCCCTCCCCAGGGTGCGGTTCACGAAGGCAGGTGGTATCGAGGCATCCTCTGGCACGACGGCGGCCATGGAAACCGTCTTCGGGCAAATAGACGAGTTCGTCAGGGTCATGCCCGGCATCCCTCCCGAGATCATCGCCTTTGTGAAGAGCCGAGACACGCCAGGGAAGCTAGCTGACACTTGCGCGTACTCGCCCTTCTTCAGCTCCGAGGAAAGGCTCGACCTGCTCAGGACGCTCGATGCCGAAGAAAGGCTGCGAAAGGTCAGTCTCCTCTTCAAGAAGCAGTTGGGCGAGCTGAAGAGGCTCGCGAGGGTCACGACGATCCAAGATTGTCCCACGTGCATAGACCTCGCAGACAGGGCCCTGGAGCTCCAGCCCGGAAGCGAGGACGTGGCCAGAGAGTTCCTCGATCACCTCGTGCGGGAGCACCCCCATGAAGTGCTCGCGCTAGTCGCCGAGAGATATGGCGCGGCGTTCCTTCGAAGAAGAGAACTGAAGTGAGTTAGGGAAAGACGGCGGCTCTTCAACGATGGGCAATCACGAATCGCGGAGGGTTCGGGTGCCTCAGAAGGTTGAATTACTCTTGGGTCGCAAAAAATTGCATGGTCAGGGCGAGCGAGAGAGCAAGGAGAAAGCCATCGAAGCGGGTCGGCACCAAAGCGAGTCCGGTCGTCAAGGAGGTGAAGCCCGCGAAGGGGGACTACAGAGCCTATGTGGGATTTCAACCGCTCCCGAAGAACGAAACGGTCAAGATAGAATCGTTAGTGATAACAGACGCCCAGGGCAACCTCGTTCAGAAACTCGAGGATGTCTCGCCAATAGGCGACCTTGTGGGGACCGCAAGCGACCGGAAGATCAGGCTTCTTCTCCAGAAGCATATTCTTGAACTCTTCGACATTACGGTGAAGACGGCGAACATCAAGCTCCTTCCCTTCGAGGAGGTCGACGACATGCTCTTCAAACGGGCGGACCCCTGAGGGATACCATTAGCGACTCGCCAAGTCGCCGGTTTTCTAGTGCCATCTAGGGAGCCACTCTCACCTTAGTGACGGGAATCTGCACCGGGGTCGAGACCCTGAAGACCGCCTCTCCTACCTCGAGAAGCATGAACTCAGAGACGAAGCGGTCGGCCTCGTACTTGTTGACCATGAACCTGAGCATTAGGTCGATGTCCTCGCCGTCATCGAGGAGGTGGGAGATGCGGACGGAAGCGTTCCTGAGGAGCGTCTCCGAGAGCTGGGCCGGGCTCGTCGTCGCGACAAGGACCGATTGGCCGTACTTTCTGTTCTCGATGGAGATGTAGTCAAGGAAGCTCGTGTATCCACGGATATTGGGAGCGATGTGGTGCGCTTCATCGACGACGATGAGCTGCCTGAGGTCCTGGGTTAGGCCGATGTCCTTGGCCATCCTGTAGAGGCGCTTTACGAGCACCTGGCTGACTAGGTCCTTGCTCGGCTCGTCCAGAAGCATGGAGACGTCGATGACGTGGATGCCGGGGGCGAAGAAATCGTCGAGCGATGTGACCTCCGTCGAGTTGAAGACCGCGCCTGTCTTGCCGATTGTGAGAGGGTGGAAACGGGAGACGAGCGACTCGCAGGACTCGAGGACGCCGTGGACACGGGAGCCGTGCTCCTCGTAGAGGCGCACGGTAGCGATGAACTGTGCCACCGTCGGGGGCCTTCCGGGGCCGTCAAGGTGGTTGTAGAGGGGAAGGAGACATTCCCTGAAGATCCTCTGCTGGAGAGGTGTCGGTTTGTCATCGAAGCAGACCCTGAGGAAGTGGGTGAAGGTGTCCAGCGCCGACTCCACGGATTCCGCGTTCGAGCCTGAGGAGTTGTCGGGTGCCAATACTGAGAGGAAGAGTTCCTTGCCAGGCCGCAGGATCCGGCATGAGGGCCGACCGGCCAGCGCTTCTCCGTGCTCTCCTGTCCGGTCAAGGATGACCACAGAGTGGTTGAGGTCGCTCAGTCTCTTCGCGATTAGGTCGATGTCATGGGACTTGCCGGTCCCGCTCTTGCCGACTATGACCGAGCTCCTGGTGAGCCAGGCGGGGTCGAGCTTGACGGGCCTCCCCCTCTCGTGGTCGCTGAGCGACTCTCCTAGGAGGATGGACCTGTCATTGGGACGTTGCGCGGACATGGACTTGTATGTAGAACCGGCGATTTAACGACCACCTTGACGCGGTTCCGTTCCATTCATGGCGCGCCAGGCGGTACTTCAAAACCCACTCGATGCAGCCTTGAGTCTGGCGTGTACGTAGTCTGAGCTTAGTCGGGTGGAGCGCTAATGAGGGTTCTCTAGATTCCGAAACGCTTCTTCCATCTCACTTCTGTCGTGAAATCCCAGAATCAATGTCAGGTGGTTCTCGAAATGCAGCTCGATGTTGCAGCTCGTCCTCCTATCGGAGACCCTGTACCTGACCTAATACCCCCTTGGACAGCGGGAAAGGATTCTCTCTGACCTTGTCAACTATCAGGTTCACACGCTTCCTATTGATTGGACCATTGTACGTCACCTGGAGGTCTCCTCCTTCATCCCGGTTGTCCTGGAAGGTGACATGGTAGGTCTTGAATTGGAGATATACGAATCGGAAGACCAATAGGAAGGCCATGGAGGCCAGAAAGAGGATCAAAGAGCCGAAGAAGATAGTCACGGCTTCATTTAGAGGAATGGGCAATTCTGGGGAAACAATAACGGTTATGATCGAAGCCACAAGGATAACTAGCGGCGCCAAGAGGGTAGGATAGAGAAGCCCCATCTCTTCGATGCCGAGAGCTTGGATAGAACCAGACCTCAAGTAGTACTACCCGCTGTTAGGAGCCAGATTGATAAGTATTCCAACGGTTATGGGCTTCGCTGACAAGTTGACCCACGTCATGACTCAGAACGCCAGCGGTAAGTATTGTCGCAGCGAGTTGGGAAGTGCCCTGCCTCACAACCCCTCAGCGGGGCTGAGCCTCAGGCGGGCATTGGCGCTTAAATCTCTGGCCGCACTATTTGTCAGGTATGTGAAAGCGCCGCGTGCACTCCCGATCGAAAGGTTGGGGGCAAGGAAGGCAAATCCTGCCGACGTCAGAAATTGGGCGCGATGAAACAGACCAGGCCCGGCAGGTAAGAAGCGGGAAGGGTGTTTTCAACAACAGCAACACAGACGAAAGTCGGCGGCGTTCGGATTTCACTCGAATTCCACCGACGACAAAAGCAGAACGGTTCGGAAACAACATGTCATCCGACAAGTCGGACAAGAATGGAAGCCCTGAAGGTGATGGGGTTCACCCGCAGGGCACAAGAATACGGCACTTTCGCGGCTACTGGAACTTCGAGAACACGAAGGTGTGGGTCGAGATGTTCGAGGAGAAGCGAATGTCGGCCGTCGCAATAGGAGCCGCTGTAGGAGCAGATCCATCGACAGTCAGCACATGGCTGAAGAGACACGGCTCACAAATCCACCAAGGACTACATCGTAGAGATCGACAGCCGCTGAAGATCTCGTCCGAACTCGCGCAGGTGCTGGCCAAGGGAACCGAGGAGGCTAGAAAGGTACTGGACGAACGAGTCTGGGGCATCTTCGTAACCGTAGACGGCCTTGGGCAGTTGAGCAAATACTGCAATCTCCTCACAATGCCGCCGAAGGTAGGGACGGTCGCGGCGGCCGAACAAATCGGAGTAGGGAGAGACTCGATTCGCACCTGGACCCTAGGAGTCGACCGGAACTACATCGTAAGGGCGATCGACACCGCCATCCACTCAGCGCAAATGCCTAACCACAAACTGCTACCAATGCATCTGAGCGTGGCGGGAACCTGCAAAGCAACTGGATTCAAGCGCCGACCGCGATTCGAGATCAGGATTGCGTAACGAGCCTCCTGCGACAGATCCAACCACTCGACAGGGTCTACGAAAGGGCCGAGAAATTCGGTATCTCGAAGGATCGGATTGGACAGATGCGAGAGGATCTCTTCGCCTATGCTCTGGGCATGATCGTAGGAGACAGCGGCAAGTTGGGAGGAAAACAGGAACGATTCGCGTCGATGCGTCTCGATCTGCACCTCTCAATGAAACAACCTACAAACGAAAGACTTGGCGAATTCCTCTGCCTTTGCACAAACAGCATCGGCCTATCAATGGAGAGAGCCAAGGACAAACCACCAACAGGAGCCACTCGGAGAAGCAAAGTCCCAACTGCAGCATATCGTTGGACATCAGAGTCGAGCCCATTGCTAGCTTGGATGTTCTCGGTGGGAACGGGTCTCGGATGGGATCAACTAACAAGTACAGATCCTGTCAACATGGAATGGGTATTCCAGACTTCGTTCGACTTTCGGAAGCGATTCATCCAGGGAATGGCGGATTCGGACGGCACGGTTCGGAACTACGTTGTTGAAATAACGAGCGTTCCGAATTGCGACTTCGTCACCCGTGTCCTACACAGCCTTGGGTTGAACAGCGCATACAGCAGACTCGAAGACGGTGTGTTGATGCGAACAGTCGTCAAGAACCGAGAAGCCGCTCAATTACCCATCTTCAACGAAATCGTCCACAGCTACAGATACCAACAACTACACGACATCACAAACTTCTAAACCCCTCCCCCCTCTTTTTTTCTACAGACTCACCTTCGAAATCTGTTTGCGGTTAAGTACATTGTGAGAATTAGAGTACCAGGAGCACGACAGGAAGAGTAAGGAGAATTTGTAGCGTCAACGTATTCCTCTTCGGAAAGCCAGCTTGGGAAATGGACATCGAGAATCGAGACCTGGATGACGAAATGATAACGGCAATCGAAAATCTAGGAATCGAGTTGAAGGATAGACTCGACTATCTCTCCAAAATGAGCGAGAAACTTTTCGACAATGGCTGGACAGGTGAAGGTGGTCTGTATGATATTTCATTCTACAAAGAGCAATCGGTAGACGAGACTAAGAAAGAACTAACAAAACTAGACATCGACCCTCGTGGTCTGGATATCGAAGAGGAAGAGTGGCTCGTGGAAGACGAATCCTGAAAAACTCGGAAAGAGTCGAGATTGTTATGAAAAAACAGGAAGAAGGGCAGTCTACGCCTTTGCGACTGCCTTCTCTTTCTCTGCTTGACCCTTGACCGTAACTTCCCGAACTATGCCTGCTGCCACTGTGCTTCCCATATCGCGTAAGGCGAATCTGCCCAACTCCGGGTAGTCCTTGAAGGTCTCGAGAACGATGGGACGCAGGGGGGCTATCTTCACGATGGCCGAGTCTCCCGTCTTGATGGTCTTGGGCTTCTCCTCCGTCGGCTGGCCCGTGCGTGGGTCGATCTTGGCGATTATCTCGGTGATGGTCGCTGCGACCTGGGCGGTGTGGGCGTGCAACACGGGTGTGTAACCGGCTGCGATGGCCGTCGGGTGGAAGACCACGATGATCTGCGCGAGGAACTCCTTTGCGATGGTGGGTGGGTTTGAGACCGGGCCTAGCACGGAACCCCTGTGGAAGTCCGTCTTGGAGACGCCTCTCAGGTTGAAGCCGATGTTGTCCCCAGCCATGGCCTCCTGCATTGGGGTGTGGTGGGTCTCGATCGACTTTACCTCAGCGGTGAGCCCCTCTGGCATGATCATGACGGTGTCGCCGACCTTGAACTTGCCAGTCTCTATCCTGCCTACTGGGACCGTTCCGACGCCGGTGATGGTATAGACGTCCTGAATCGGGAGCCTGAGCGGCTTCTCGATGGGTTTGGGCGGCTCGGTGAACTCGTCGAGGGCCTGCAGCAACGTTCGGCCCTTGTACCAGGGCATGTTCGTCGAGGCCTTGACCTCGTTCTCGCCGGTCCATCCGGAGATGGGGATAAAGCGTATCTTGCTCACGTTGTAGCCTGAGGACTTCAGCAGGTTCTCGACGTCCTGTTTTGCGTCGTTGAACATCTTCTCGGAGTACTTCACGGTCTGGTCGTCCATCTTGTTGATGACGACCACGAGCTGATTGACTCCGAGGGTCTTCAGAAGGAAAGCGTGCTCCCTCGCCTGGCCGCCTGGGCCCAACGCGGTGTCCTTCTCTCCGGTCTTGGCGGAGACGACGAGGACGGCCGCATCAGCCTCGGACGCGCCGGTGATCATGTTCTTGATGAAGTCCCGGTGCCCGGGGGCGTCGATGAGCGTGTAGAAGTACTTCGGTGTCTCGAACCTCTGGAAGGCGAGGTCTATGGTGACACCTCTCTCCCTCTCGTCCTTGAGCTGGTCCAGCACCCATGCGGTACTTGAAGCTGTCACCCGCTCCGGTCTTCTCAGATTCCTTTGCGAACTCGTCTATGGTCCTCTGGTCGACCGCTCCGAGGTCGAACAGAAAGTGACCCATGCTGGTCGACTTCCCGTGGTCTACGTGACCTGTTACGATGAGGTTCAGGTGAGGTTTGTCTGCCATCCAAAATTACCTTTAACGAAATCGGACTTTTTCGATGAATATTTAAGTTTTCATGGAACCTGACCGGCGATTTCTCCTCCCAGGTCACACTTCAAGTGGTGGCACGGAAGACCTGCATCCCTACGGTTGCACCCGTCGGGAGGACTTCGGGCTCCAGGCGCTCCGCCGGCTGGAAGCCAAGGTTGCTCAGGGGCTCCTTCTTCCCCAAATCCAGGTCGGAGACGAAGGCCTCGATCGGACCACCTCCGAGACCCCGTGCAACCCTGCACCCTTCTTCGAGCAGGACCTGCGTCTGGTCCAGATAGGACGGAACTACGAGAAAGTCGAGCGAGAGTCCGCCGCTCGCTGCGCCGGACCGGTAGACGCTCATCGCTCCGACCAACCTCCCCTTGGGATTCTCCATGACGAACAGGCGATTCGACCCCTCCTCGGCCCGCAAGAACAGAGAGATCGGGACGCTGAGGGCCCTCTTCTGGGGTAGGGTTGGGTGCGAGTAGAGCTTCTCCCCGTAATCCTTGATGAACCACGGATGCGGGTAGGAGTAGAGGGCGGTGAGCCTCGCAAGGTCGCCCCACGTCCCGTCTCTCATCCTGGCATCGCCGACGTTTGAGAAGAACTCCTCGTCGAAGCTTCGGTCGTCGGTTTTCTCCCCCGTCTGCCGCATCACCACGCCATTGTAGACCCTGAAGCCGACCCGCTTGTAGACTTCCCGCGCCCGGGGCTCGCTCGTCCCCAGGTAGACGGCCCGACCGCCCCGTTCCCCGAAATGGGACACGAGTCTGCTCATGACCGCGTTGGCGATCCCTAGCCCCCTGTAGGAGGGATGGGTGAAGACGAAGGCGCAGGCACCGACCTCGCCCCTCTCGTCCCCGGTCTGGTACCAGGCAGTTCCCACAGGTTCTCCATCGAGCCTCGCGACGATGAGATAGACCCTCCCGATTCCCGGAAACTCGTCACCGGAGACGGAACGGTTGAGGAGCGTGTTCTCGCCGTCCGAGAACCAGGGCTGCTGAGGCTGTCGGATCAGGTCTCTCACCTTGAGCAGGTCCGGACAGGCGACCCTCGCCTCGTAGTCCATTACCTCCACTTCAGCCGTCCTGCCATCCCGGAGAGGAACGGGCGCCACGCCCGGCCTGAGCAGCTCCATTCGCTTAAGGGTTCGGGAGACCGGCGCCCGCGGGAGGTTACATTGCGGGTGGGCTAAGGTTTATTGCGGCTTGAAGCAACATCGCTGCCGTGTCCGTCAGGATAGACCTAGAGAAGAAGCGGAAGTGCCTCGCGTGTGGCTACGTCGAGTCCGGAAGAATCATCTTCGAGAGTCTGGGCGACAACACATACTTCGACATGCCTATCGTGGGACGCCCTAAGGTGAAGGGCGCAAGCAAGACGGTCACCGGCGCGGCAATCCCGGTCCAGGCCTATGCCTGCCTCAACTGCGGACACATCGATTTCTCGTTCGAGGTCATCTCCCCTCCAGAAAAGCCTACGACGGCACAGCCCACGGCGACCGCCACCCCAAGCTCGTGAGAGAGTCTCGGCGAGGCTACCTTAGCTTCCGGACCTTCCTCGTTCTGTCTCGGTAGACGCGCAGCAGCAGGTAGGCCGCCCCGATGATGATCAGCACCTCGAAGAGCAAGGAGAAGAATGCGTCCCCGCTTATCAGCGCCACGATATCGCGCTCCTCCCGTTGATTATTTTAGCTTTGGTCGCCCGTCGGCCGCTAATCCTCGCAGCACGTTGGAGTCGATCGCATGCGTCCAAAGTGATGGCGCAATGGATGGCGCAATGTGCAAACACATGGGACTATGTGGTAATTCCCGGTTTTTGCCTAGAACTGTCGAAGTTTCTCTGAGTTTTCGCTCAGATTCATCGTCTTCTGACGAACTAAAAATAGGTGATTCTCAAAATATGGGGATTAGGCGCAAGTTTTTTATGTAAACTCTGAGAGGCATCGGGTGTTGCTTTTAGGAGATGAGATGGTATTGGTCTACGATGACGGGGACGTTCATCGAGGTCTAGGCTACATCATGCTCCACGGGGCACCGGGGGACATCTCGATATGATGGAGACGCCGGTCGAGGAAGCATCTCAGCCAGTACAGGACCCGAAGCAGCTCAACAGGGACATGGCGCTGATGGTGAATGAGATATCGAAGATCGGGCCAAGGATACCCGAGATCGCGAGAAGGATGGGGAGGCATAAGGAGACGGTGAGATACTGGTACAAGAAGCTGGAAGAGCACAACTTTGGCATCTCTGCCATCGTTAACCACGAAGCACTAGGACTGAGGAGAATCACCCTCAAAGTCAAGTTTGGGCCCGCTTACGCCGACTACGTCACACCGCTGATGTTCGCCATGAACGAGCTGTGCTACGTGGTGAGCTACGCCAAGACGCTCCCTGACGATATTTACTCCATAGACATCAGCGCCCCCGAGGCCAGGGTCGCAGAATACCTGGACTTCATAGAGGAACTGAGGGGGACGGGAGTCTTCACGGAGGTGGAGACCTACGTATTTGACTGGTTCAGGAACATCCCGATGCGGGCGGACAGTTACGATTTCGCTTCGGGCAGGTGGAGCTATGAGATGTCAGAGATCCCTGAGAAGGAAGAGGACGGTCAGGGCGAGCCTCTCTACCCTCCACAGAAGCTCGACAAGATCGACCTCCTCATCGCGAAGGAGCTCTTCGTCGACGCCAAGCGTGAGATTCAGGAGATTCAGAAGGCCATAAAAGAGACGGACGGAGTCGATATCAACTACAAGACGCTCTGCTGGCACCTCAAGGAGCACGTAGAGAAGCGAGGATTGCTAAAGGGGTACAGGACCAACTGGATGGGAACCCAGTATAATCAGAAGACTGGAAGGGCGGGGCAGCGGCAACACGCGTACGTAGCCGCAGAGCTCTTCGTAAAGGCGCCGACGCACGAGGAGAAGGAGCACCTGTTGAAGATGATCGGACGCCTCCCAGTGGTTTGGATGGAGGCGGCGGGCAGGGACTACCACGCCCAGATTTTCATACCTACCGAGATGATCATGGAGGGTCTGCAATACGTCGAAGAGGTCATGAAACCTATGCGTCACAAGAGCGCGTTCTACATGATGGACCACATGAACGCGACCGGCTTCACTTTCTCGTACAAGCTCTATAATGAAGAGATCCAAGCCTGGGACTTCAACAGAGAAGAGCTCATGGCCAAGTTCAAGGCCCTCGAGCTGCAGATGAGACAATCATAGGAGAGATGCAGAAAATGAAGCTCAGACGGCCTTACAAAGAGGCAAACAAACGGCTGGGGAAAACCATGAAAGCGGATAATAAAGGAGGGAGCCAGAGGAAAACCCGAAAAAAGGTTTGTATCTAGCCGCCGCCCATGCCGGTTGCAGCCTGCAGGGGGCTGATGTGGACGCCGAATGCCGCCATCACAACAGACGCTCCGCCTAAGGCCACCATTCCGTACTTGATCTTGTCGTCAGTGCTCATGCCACACCGTTGGGTATGGAAGGAAATAAGCTTTTGGTATTTGCATGAAAGTGCTTAAGGGGCCTACCGTGCATTAGCTAATTTGGAGCCCTCTCTGGCTCCCTAAGACCAAAAGAGGCTCAGCCACCTTATTTTTCCTTATTGCTAGCCTCTCGGGAGGGGAAAACGTGGAAAACGAGCCCGCTGCGGGATTGGAACGGCAATCTCGCTGGGACCGCGCCGTCAGGGATTATGCTGTCCGGGGACTCCTGCTCTGCCTGACTCTGTTCTTGATCGAGGTCGGGATTCTCTTCTTCGTCTCTTCCATTCCTTTTTTCCCCGGAGAAAAGAGCTACTACGTCAGCCAGGCCAACCAACTCAGCAACACCACCCACAACGCGAGCGGCCCCCAGTTGTTCTACGACATCTTCACCAACAACTACAGGATTTCGCTCATTGAGATGATCCCGGGCCTGGGGGTGATCTTCTTCGCCATCTCGATGTACGTGACGGCGAGAGTCACCCTGGCTATCGCGTTCGGCGAATCTCAATCCGTACCGGGAGCCGTTCTCGTCATCTCTCTGTTCCTCCTACCCCATAGCTATCTCGAGCTTCCGGCTTACGCCGTGGCGACAGCGGAGGGTCTGTACCTGCTCTACGCCATAATCCAAGTGCTTGGCAACTCCAGGGGCGGGGACGAGGGAAGGATGAGTGGGGAAGTCTGGCAGCTCGGGATCAACGTGCTCATCTTCACGGTGATGCTCGCCGTGGCCGCGTTGTTCGAGACGACGGAGATAGTGTTGGGAGCTCCGAACGCCTTCCTGACCTGGATTCCCTTCATCGGCATAGCCTACCTCGTCTACCGGCTTAACAAGCGTCTTTCTAAGATAAGGAAGGAAGCAGTGATGCAGGTCCAGCCTTCAAGAACTACTGAGCCCACGACTGGTTGAGGAAAAATGGAGAGTAGCTCCTCTCTCGGGTGAGAGCCTTGGAGCTACGGCTTGTACGAGAGGTAGCTCCAGAGTATGACCCCGACCAGCATCACGATGGAGCCGGCGAGACCAGTGATGAGCGCGCCCGCCACGTCTGCGCTCACACCGATGCTCTCGACCCAGGCGATGACTGGCGCTCTAACGAGCCAGGCGAAGAAGCCTAGGGCATATCCGAGCAACCAGAACCCGATGAGTACTGCCTTTCGTCCCATTTTGGATTACCAATACACGATACGGCCTAGATTCAGTAAATGCAAGGGAAGTAGAATCTTTTCACCTACGTGTCGAAAATTGTAGACGCCTACAGCAGCAGGTGGGCGGCGCTTAGGAAGTAGACCGTGACCACGCTCGCTACCATGCCCAGCACGAAGGAGACGGCGGTGACGGTTACGGACTCTGCCACGTCGTCATCGTCTCTGAGACAAGCTCTCCAGAGGGAGCTGAACGTGGTGAGCGGGTCGGCTTGCATGGATTTTGCGTCCCCCAGGCCCTAGATAACGGTTGTGAAAACGCTGTTTCCACCCCAAAATCTTCGCCAAGACACGCGTACGATTATATTTCGGGCTCCCTGGAAGGGGGCAATGAGGAGGCAATCCGCGGCCATCGTCCTCGTAGTTCTCTTGGTCGCCGCCGCGGCAGGGACGGCCCTGGCGGAGTTGGACTTGGGATCGGGCGGAAATGTCTCCACGACCTTGAGCACCTCTGTATCAACAGAAGTGATCCCCTCGAACTGCACGACTACGTTCTCCGGAGGGCTGCCAACCCAGGAGGCAGGCAACGAGTCCAGGCTCTTCGTCATTCTTCCGGGTTCGACCGGGCTCATTTGTGTGACCTACACCCTGAGCGACTTCGTTCCCCTGAGCGCCAGCGCCAGCCCGCTCGAGCTCACATCTAGCATCTACCTGGTCAACGCAACCTATGAGAACAGCTCTAACGGGGAGGGCTCCGAATACTTCTATTCCTCGCATCTGGCGTCTGGGCTGAGCGAGTCGGCGAACCCGCCCTCGGTCAACCTCACGTCAGCGAGCGGGAACTCCTTCACCGTGGTATATTCGGTCACGGCGTCCGAGAACGCGACCGGCTTCTACTCGCTCAGCTTTACAGGAAGCTGTCCTTCGTTGATACCTTTCGCAGTCACCACTGACGGCAAGGGAGTCACTCCTTCGGACTACACAGGTTTCTTCGCATCTGGGTGCGCCAAATCATCGATCTTCACCCAGGTGCTCGTGACAGGGATCGCTGAGATGAACACCAGCCTCCTAGACGGCCAGTAGATGGCGAAGAGATAAAACCGGCCGCGCGCGGGAGGACTGAAACCGACATGAAGGCATCCACGACGGAGAAGAGGGTCGAACTTGGCGAGTACCAGGTGAACTACGCCTCGGAGGGAAGCGGCCCCAGCATGGTCATGCTACACGGAGAGGACAAGAGGGAGGATTGGTCCGTCTGGCGACCCCTGATGTCCCTCGCGAGCCACTATTCGTTGACGATCCCAGACCTCATCGGATTCGGAAAGTCTTCGAAACCCGTCGAGACGCCGGGTTACGGGGCACAGGCAAGGGTGGTCCACGAACTTATGGAGAGGCTCGCCATCGGCAAAGGGATCCTGGTAGGGACAGCATGGGGAGGCCAGGTCGCTCTGGAGCTCGCCATTGAGTGGCCCGAGACCGTGGAAGCGCTGGTGCTCATCTCCAGTACCTATGACAAGGCACAGATTGCCAGGCTCGGCGGCGTGAACAGGCCCACGCTCATTATCTGGGCCGAGGACGACCAGGTGGCCCAGCTGAAGGCAGGGTACCTGTTGAGGGACGCCATCAGGACGGCGCGTCTCGAGGTGTTGCCGCCCGTCGCCAAGAACCCGCGCTACGACTTTACCGTGGCACACAAGCTGGAGAGGTACCGGAGCGACGTGATCCTCTCCATTATCGGCGACTTCCTGTCCGCCCCGTGGCAGAAGATAGCCGAGCCTCCTGACATGGAGCCAGAGCTGCGCGGTATGGCAATGAAACAAGGCAAGAGCGGAGAGGACAAAGAAAAGCAGGGGTAGGGAGTTTCGCTCCTTACCTGGACGCCATCGCGATTCTTTCTTGCTCGTTCTTCTTCTTGACCGCGTAGCTGTTGGAGTCCCCGCTGGCGGCGAGTATCAGCTCGTCCGCTAGGACCTCCTCGACGGTCTTCATGGAGCCGAAAGCGGCCTCCCTTACTCCCTCGGAGATGAATCTCAGGGCTATGTCTATCCTTCTCGTAGGAGATATGTCGACGGAGATGTGATAGACGACCCCTCCGTAGGACATCCTTGTCGTGTCTTCGTTCGGTGCGGAGTGCTCGAGCGCCTTCACGAGGACTTGGGCAGGGTTCTGGCCCGTCTTCAGGTTGATAATCTCGAAAGCCGTCCTGACGATGTTCATCGCCTTCTGCTTCTTGCCCCCCATCCTGCCTGTGTTCTTGGCGTGCTTCTTGCCGAAGTGCATCATCTGGTTGACGAGCCGCTCCACGACGTTCACCCTCGCCTTTGCGAACTTCTGGTGCTCGTGCCGCCCTCCCGAGTGGGGGAGCAACGTCGGCCTGGCGTCTATCACTCCGGCCAGCCCAATGTCCTCGACCTTGACCTGGGTGAGGTCCCACTTGTTCCAGAGTAGGAGGTTCGGATATTCTAATTTCTGGCTCATGCGGGTCTATCTCCTTGGCTTCTCCTTCTTGCCGTAGACCAGCTCATTGAGCGAGACCCCGTTGACCTTCGAGACCTGCCACCTGACGCCGGGGATGTCGCCCATTGCGCGCTTCATGGACCCGCCTATGCCCTCCAGCTCGACCTCATCGTGCTCGTCCACGAAGTTAAGCGCTCCGTCCCCGGGGAGGAACGCCGTGACCTGCTTGCCGTTCTTGACTATCTGGACCCTTACGCACTTGCGGATGGCAGAGTTTGGCTGTTTGGATTCTATGCCCACCTTCTCCAGTACGATGCCTCGAGCCTGAGGGGCACCCTCCAGCGGGTCAGCTTTGACATCGAGCATCAGAATTTTGCGCTTGTAGTATTTGTCGGACCAGCGCAGCTTCTGGCGATGCAGCTGCATCTGACGCGCAGAAAACTCACCACCTGGCATGTAGAATTAACTCGCGGAATCCATACCGTATAAAAGCATTCAGAGGGACGTGATGATTTGGAGGTTGGCGATGCCGAAGTACTTCTTGGCGATGAACCTCGCCTTCTCCGCGTTCCTTCCTCCGCGCCCGAGCACCGCGCCCTTCTTTCTCGGGTCCACTACCACAGACGCTCCCTTGGTCCCGTCCAGCCTGTCGCTGATCCTGACCTCGCCCACGAACCTCGGGTCGAGCGAGTTACGAATCATCTCTGCCGGATCGTCCGACCACTCAACGACCTCGACCGGTTTCTTGACCACCCTCTCTATGTTCTGGATTGTCGCGCCCTTCTTTCCGATTGCGAGACCCATCTGACCTCTGTTGATGATGAATATCAGCCTGCCCAGCTTGTCGTCGACGATGCAGTCCCTGACCGTCGCGCCGCTCATGTTCTGGAAGATCGACATCAGGCCGAGCTGATCTGAGGTGAGCTTGATCTCTGGCACTACTGGCACCTAGGCTTGAAGCTGCCTTAGGTCCTGGTCGCTGATGGACCTAAGCGCGATCGCAGAGACTTTGTGGGACCGCCCTACCAGCCTTCCCAGGGCGGCCGAGTTCTTCTCGGTCCAGACCAGCGGGACGTGGTTCTTCTCCGCTTCCTTCTTCAGCACTTCTCCCTCGTCGCCGGGGAGGGGCGTCGCGGCAATGACGACCTTGGAGCTCTTCAGCTCTGCTAGCACCTCTCTCGTCCCGAGTGTATACTTGCCCGATTTCACGGCCTCCTTGAGGACGCGTCCGAGCAGTTGTTGGTCTACCATGTCTATCAGCCCATGTACAGGTCCACTATGCCTGTCCCGACGGGGATTGGGAGCCCTACAATAACGTTCTCGGTGACGCCCCTGAGCTCCTCCACCTCGCCGCGAATCGCGGCCTGTGCCAGTGTAGGGACGGTAATCTCGAACGCAGCGCGGGCCAGGACGGAGCTTTTTGTTCCAGCGACCCCGTGCCTACCGATCTGCTGCAGATAGCCCTTGGTCGTCATCAGGTCCGCCACGAGGAAGATGTGCCTTACGTCGACCTCGAGCCCCTGCTCATCCAGGGTGCTCATGACCTCGCGGATCAGCGTCGCTCTTGCGGCCTCGATGCCCAGGACCTGGGCCACTTCGTGGATGTTGTTGGTGGTGATGCGGGAGGTGTCGACGCCCGGGACCTGGACTACCTTGCCCAGGTTGGAACCGGCGGTCTGGATGACCCACTCGTCGTTCTCTTGGACTACGGTGACGCGGGTGATTCCGGGGATTCCCTTGAGCTTCATGTTGAGGAGCTTGTTGCGCAGAGTGAAGAGCGCCGATAGGTCCGCGTTCTCCATGTTGACGCGGAGCACCTTGCCGCCCTTCTCGATCTGGACATTCCTCTTGCCCGTCTCGAGGACCTCGGCCACATCCTCCGCCTTTACGTTGCGGTCGGCCATCGCCGACTCGGTGAGGTGCAGCTTGATGCCCTCGGTCGGGTCCACTTCGCTGTACTCCACGACGTTCCCCACCTTGGTGAAGAGCAGGTCGTTGGCGACCTTCAGAGACTTTTCCCTCGAGTGCTTGTAATCCTCGGTGAGGTAGACGTCCATTGAAGGCTTGGCCGGTATCTTCCTTGCGTCGACGAGCTCCATGAGCCTCGGAAGGCCAAGGGTAACGTCCCGTTCCTTGACCCCCGCAAAGTGGAACGTCCTGAGCGTCATCTGGGTGCCAGGCTCCCCGATGGATTGTGCGGCGACGATGCCCGAGGCCTCACCAGGTTCCACCGTCGCGTAGTCGATGGACTCGGTGACGTTGTCGAGCACGTTCTTGGCACCCTCCTCGGTCAGGTGGCTCTCGGCCAGCTTGACCTCGAGCTCCTCGAAGAGGCGCTTGTTGAACTTGTTCTGGTACTTCTTGAGCAGGCCCTCGGCCTCTTTGTCACCCAGCTTGGCGCGGGACGGGTTGACCAGCCCCTCGGCGCTGATGACCCTGTCCAGGTTTACAGGCCGTCCGTGGTCGGACTTGGCTGGGTCGATCCCGTCTTCGCCGTAGAGGAACTGGATTATGTTGCCGCTGGGGTCTCTGACAGTGAGGTCGTACTCGACCCTCAGGTGCTCCATGGCGTTGACCAGGCGTCTCTGCATGTAACCGCTCTGCTGGGTCCTGACCGCGGTGTCGACGAGCCCCTCCCTGCCTCCCATGGCGTGGAAGAAGAACTCCGTCGGGGTAAGGCCGTCCCTGTAGTTTCTCTTGACGAAACCCTTGGCCTCCGGGGAGAGGTCGTAGGGCTGGAAGTGACTGAGCGACCTGCCGCGCAGGCCCTTCTCGATGCGCTTGCCTCTGACCGACTGTTGGCCGAGCGCTGCGGTCATCTGTCCGAGGTTGAGGCTGGAGCCCCTGGCCCCGGTCCGGGCCATGATGACGCCTGAGTTCTCGATCGAGAACGACTTGTCAGCTATCCTGCCAGCGCGGTCTCTCGCCTTGGAGAGCTCGTTGACGATGTAGAACTCGAGCGAGCCTTCAGCGGAGAGTCCCCTGGTGAGAGGGAGCGTGCCGTTCTTGTATTTCTTGATCAGCTCGGTGACGTTGTCATAGGCCTCCTGGAGTGTGTCCTTGATCTTCTGGACCGCCTCCGGAGGGAGCCCGAGCTCGTTGTAGCCGTAGCTGAACCCACGCCTCGTGATGTAGGCCTTCAGGACCGAGAGGATCGAGTTGAGGAAGCGCCTGGCCTCGTCGTTCCCGTAGTCCTTCGCGATGCGGTGTAGAAGGCTGTCTGGCTCTTCTGCTCCGATGGCTGCCTTGTCTATCACGCCCGAGATCAGTTCGCCGTCCTTGATGACGACGTCGTTGGACTCGCCGGTCCTCGCCTTGCCCCACTTGGACGTGAGCACGAAGTTGAGGTCCTTCGGGAGGAAGAGTGAGAAGAGTTGCTTCCCAGTGTACATCGGGTTGGTGCCCTTGACCTTGGGCTCGGGCAGGTCTCCCTTGAAGTCCCCTGCGAGCGCAAGGTTCGTGAACTGCTCCGGGGTGACGAAGGTCTCCTCCCTTGTGAGCAGGTATGCGCTGGTCAGGAAGTCCCTGATCGCGCCGATTATCGGACCACCGTATCTGGGTGAGAGGATCTGGTCCTGGACGCGCATCAGCATGAGGGCCTCCGACCGGGATTCCTCGCTTTGCGGGACGTGGAGGTTCATCTCGTCCCCGTCGAAGTCCGCGTTGTACGGTGGGCAGACGGAGGGATGGAGCCTGAATGTCCTGAACGGAAGTACCTTGACCGTGTGGGCCATCACAGACATCCTGTGCAGCGACGGCTGCCTGTTGAAGAGGACAACGTCCCCGTCCATCAGGTGCCTTTCCACTACGAAACCCGTCGCGATGGAGTCCGCGAGGGCCTGCCTGTCGCTCGCGAAGTCGAGCCTGATCTTCACGCCGTCTGGCCGGATGACATAGTTGGCGCCGGGGTGTTCGAACGGTCCCTGCACCACGAGTCGCTTCAGCCCCTCGATGTTCCATTGGGAGACCTTCTCGGGGATGGTTAGCTTCTTGGCGACCTCGAAAGGTATGCCGACCTCGCTGATGTCAAGGCTCGGGTCTGGGCTGATGACTGTCCTGCTGGAAAAGTCGACCCTCTTTCCTGAGAGGGACCCTCTGAATCGGCCCTCCTTGCCCTTGAGCCTCTGGCTGAGCGTCTTGAGCGGCCTGCCGGAACGATGGTGAGCCTGGGGAATACCCGAGACCTCGTTGTCGAAGTAGGTGGTCACATGGTAGTGAAGGAGGTCCACCAGGTCCTGGACGATGAGGTGCGGAGTCCCAGATTCCTTTGCTTCCCTCACCCTCTGGTTCACCCTGAGGATGTCCACTATCTTGTGCGTGAGGTCGTCCTCGGACCTGATTCCCGACTCCAGGGTAATCGAAGGCCTCACGGTCAGAGGAGGCACGGGGAGCACCTGGAGGACGAACCACTCGGGTCTCGCGACCTTCGGGTTGTAGTTGAGTATCTCGAGGTCCTCGTTGGATATTCTTTCGAGCCTCTCGCGAATAGCTCCCGGAAGCAGCCTGGTCGGCGCCACCTTCTTCCGTTATCTCGTGGAAGATGGTGGGCTTCGTGAGCTCAATCTGGTATTGCTGTTTGCCGCAGTGGGGACAGAGCTTGACCTTCTTCGCCTTTGTCAGGATCTCCTTCGCAAGCTCCTCCTTCAGAGTCGGCGTGAACTCCGTCGCGTGGTCGATGCGAAGTTTGTACGCGTCGAGCTCAGGCTGCGGGAGGAGTATCCTGCCGCAGGTCCTGCAGGTAGCCTGGATGAGCTTGTTGATGTCGCTGACGAAAGCCATGTGCAGCACAGGCTCTGCGAGCTCGATGTGACCGAAGTGCCCTGGGCACCGGGAGGCAGTGTTCCCGCACGTGGCGCACTTTTGCCCCGGCTCGAGGGTGCCGAGCCTTCCGTCCATGAGTCCGCCCTGTACTGGCATGCCATCCTCGTCGTATGTCTCTGGCTGGGTTATCTCGGCCACGGAGTACTTCGTACCTCGGTCGGCGAGAGCAGTGCGAAATCTATCCCGCGAATTGTCCGGAGCGCTTCTTCCATTGCCATTCTATTTCACCACTACACCGCGTCCTTCAGCCTCAGCCGAGGCGCTATGTTCAGGCTCATCATCTCCTGAAGGAGTAGCTTGAATGCGTAGGCGACGACCACGGTCGAGATCTTCGCCTGGTCCCCGTCCACCTTGCAGGCGTACTTGCGCTGCTTCGCGTCGTAGTAGGCGATGAGGCCGCACTTTTCGCAGATGTTGATCTCGGTCTTGTCTGCCTCGTCGAGGAGCCTGTCCTTCAGCACCATGGACGCTCCATAGGCTATGAGGCAGTCCCGTTCCATTTCACCGAACCTCAGACCTCCTCCGCGGGCCCTGCCCTCGGTGGGCTGCTTGGTGAGCATCTGCACCTGTCCCCTCGCTCTCGCGTGGATCTTGTCCGCGACCATGTGGTGGAGCTTCTGATAGTAGACGACCCCGATGAAGACGTCGACCGCGAACTTCTTCCCGGTCTTGCCGTCGTAGAGGACCTCTCTACCGGTGCGCTCGAACCCGTGCTCTTCGAGTATGTGCTCCAGCTCGGCGGGCTTCTCGCCCGCGAACCCGGTGCCGTCGGCTGGGAAGCCCCTTAGCGAGGCTGCCTTGCCGGCGATGGACTCGATGAACTGTCCGACGGTCATTCTGGATGGGAACGCGTGGGGGTTGATTATGACGTCCGGGACGACTCCGTCCGCGGTGTAGGGCATGTCCTCCTGCGGGACGACGAGCCCGACCACTCCCTTTTGACCGTGCCTAGACGCGAACTTGTCTCCGATCTCTGGGACGCGCATGTCCCTGACCCTGACCTTGAACATCTTCCCTCCCTCGACGTTCTCGGTCATGAAGACAGAGTCGACTACGCCGGTCTCGGTCGGCCTTACTGCGACCGATGTGTCCCTGCGATATGGGCCCTTGATCTCGAATTCCTTGTACTCCTCCATGAACCTCGGAGGAGATGTCCTGCCGATGACCACGTCGCCTCCTGTGACCTGGGACTCGTGCATGACTACTCCGTCACCCTCGAGTAGTCTGTAGAACTTCTCGCCCCTGTATCCTCTGATGTTGGACTCGGCCGAGGGCACCTCGAAGGTGTCGCGCATCCCTCCTAGGTACTGCTTGGACTCACCCTCGTAGAGCCTGTAGAAGAACGAGCGCGCGAAGCCCCTCTCGATCGAGGACTTGTTCATGATTATGGCGTCCTCTATGTTGTAGCCTTCGAAGGATAGCACTGCGACCACGGCGTTGGTCCCGAATGGTCTCTCGGTGATGTTGAGCAGCTCCGTGGATTTTGTCTTGACCATCGGCGACTGCGGGCTCACCAGAAGGTGCTGTCTCACGAAGGTCGAGAGCGGGTAGGTCGGCGTCGAGAAGCCCAGCGACTGCTTCGCCATGGCTGACTCATACGTGTTCCTTGGAGACTGATTGTGCTCAGGGTATGGGATTATCGATGCGGCGATGCCGAACATTGCCCCTGGGTATAGCTCGAGGTGGGTGTGCTTGGAAGTTATCTCCTCTGGAGACATGGCAAGCAGGCAGTTCTCCTCTTCGTTGGCGTCGATCAGTTCGACGATGCCCCGCTCGACGAGGTCTCTCCACGTTAGCTCTCCGGCGACCACCTTGGTGATCATTTCCTGGGTGAGCAACGGCTTGTTGTTCTCGACGACGATGAGCGGCCTCATGACCCTGCCCGCGCTCAGGCTGATGTAGAGCCTGGCGTACCCCTTCTTGTTGTTGGGCTCGTAGTGGAGTACGCTCGCGCTTGGGTTGATCTGTCCCTCGCGGCGCAGCTTCCTGAACGCGTTCGCCAGTCTGTCGCCGTCATCGACGTAGCCTATGAAGCGACCGTCCATGAATATCTTGCAACCCTCGAGTGCCAGCTTCTCAGGTACGTCCCTGATCGGCTTCGCACCGAGCTCCCAGAGCCTCTCCTCTACCTCCGCCGGAGGTACGCTTACAGAGATGGTCGCCGAAAGGGCGAGGTTCTTGACGAGGCCGCAGTTAACGCCCTCAGGGGTCTCTGACGGGCAGATTCTCCCGAAGTGCGTGGCGTGAAGGTCTCTCGCCTCGAAGTTGGGCTGGGACCTGCTGAGCGGCGACTGGACTCTTCTGAGGTGGCTGAGAGTGCTGAGGTAGTTGGTCCGGTCTAGGAGCTGGGTGACTCCGACCTTACCCCTTCCCCAGTTGCCCGTCGCGATTGCGTTGTTCAGCTTGTCAGTGATTATGCCGGTCCTGATGGCAGCGCCTACGACGTTCCCTCCTCTCTTCTGTCCGGCACGCTCCAGCTGGTACTTCATGTCCCTCACCAGGTTCCGGAAGGAAGTCCTGAAGAGGTCAGCGAGCATCTGGCCTGCGAACTTGATGACCTTGTTGCCATAGTGGTCCTTGTCGTCGGACTCTATCCAGCCCAGCCTGAGCTCGAGCAGCTTGCATATCGCTTCGCCCAGGAACATGGCCTTGTCGTAGCGCCTGTCCTCGAGCTTGCCGAGGTGCGGGAGGAACCCCCAGTCGAGCATGGACTGGGCCCTCTTGATCCTGAACTCCTCAAGCATTCCGTGCGCGACCCTGTTGCCGATGTACACGAGGGCGTCCTTGTCCGTGGGCGCTTCGCTGGCCTTGTCGAATGAGACCTCAAGGAGGTCCTGAATCTCCGGCTTTGGTGAGACCGCGTTGGCGATGTCCTTGTCAGACTTTATGCCAAGGGCCCGCATCACTATGACGAACGGGAGGTCTACGGGACAGCTTGGGATCTTGACGTTTATGGCTCCGTCCTGCTTGAGTGTGGCCTCGAGCTTGGACCGGTAGCCGACGACCGAGGAGTAGACCCTCGCCTTGTAGGTGACGGAACCGCCCGCCTTCTCGACGTCCACCAGAATCTTGTTGGGGGAGAGGTCCTCCAGGCCGACGATCACCCTCTCTGAGCCGTTGATTATGAAGTAGCCGCCCTGGTCGTTTGGGTCCTCGCTGGCGGCGATGAGCTGCTCCTTGTTCATCTTGGAGAGCTGGCACAGGTCCGACCGGATCATCACTGGGAGGTCGCCTATCTGCTGCCTCGTCGCCTCCCGGGACATTCCCTCCTCTTCAATGGTCATGTCTAGGAATATGGGGGACGCGTAGGAGAGGTTCCTTAGCCGCGCCTCCATCGGGAAGACGTTGCTCACGGAACCGTCGATCTCGATGACCCTCGGTCGGCCTAACTCGACCTTGCCGAACTTGACCTTGTAGGGGGTGCTTACGGTCTCGATCTCGACCTCTCCGATCTCGTCGATGATCGACTGGAGACCCTTGCTGATGAATTCGTTGTAGCTGTTAAGGTGCTGCCGCGCCACGCCTTCCTTGTCGAGGAGGTCCCTAAGGACGACCCACGAGTCATATGGCCTTCCGTGTTGCTTGCTCATCGTCACGGTTTGATTACGCCTCCACCACGAACCGGTAGTAGACTGTCTCACCGGCGGTCTCACTCTTTCGAGTGACCCTGATGAAGTCTCCTGCCTTCGCTCCTATCGATTTCGCCGCCGAGTCGGTCGAGGCGATGAACGGGAACTGGTCTGCGGTGGAGTTGTATCTCTTCAGTATTTCCTGCGACTCGTCGGGAGTCAGCAGTTCGTGCTTCGGTACTAGGAAATGGTCTGTGACCTTGAACGGTAGTTCTTCCTCGGCCTTCTTGGCTTTGGTCCGCGGCATTACGCCTGACCCCCATCCACAATAAGCCCTAGAAACGGTTTACAATGCACTCTGAGAAGACCCTGCTAAAATCTCGAAATCGGGATGTATATAAACAATTCCAGTGGCCCTTTAAAAGGGCCGATTCGGTCCATCAGGGCTTCGCGGACTGCAGGACCTGGCCAAGGACATAGGGAAGGACACCGCCGGACGCGTAGTAGCCCATCTCCGCTTCGTTGTCGATCCTCGCTTTCACTTTGAAGTTCTTCGTGGGGGAACTTCCTCCCATTACTGTTACCTCGAGGACCTTCCCGATGGAGATGTCCCGGATGCCCGTGAAGCTGAAGATCTCGTCCCCGGCGAGCCTCAAGCTGGCCACGCTCTCCCCCGGCATGAACTCCAGAGGGAGGACACCCATGGCCACGAGGTTGCTCCGGTGGATTCTCTCGAAGTTCTCGGCGATCACGGCCTTCACTCCCAGCATCTTCGGGGCTTTTGCGGCCCAGTCTCTCGAGCTCCCCGAGCCGTATTGCTTTCCTGCGAGGATGATCAGCGGAACGTTGTCTCGGAGGTAGCGCTGCGAAGCTTCGTAGATGGAGACGATCTCGCCGCTCGGGAAGTGCTTGGTGTATCCTCCTTCCCTGCCCTCCGCGAGAGAGTTACGGAGGCGGATGTTCGCGAACCCTCCCCTTACCATCACCTCGTGGTCGCCCCTCCTGCTGCCGTAGGTGCTGAAGTGCACCATGTCGACGCCGTTTGCGAGGAGATATTCGCCTGCAGGGCTGTCAATTGGGATGGAGCCCGCAGGGGAGATGTGGTCCGTGGTTATCTTGTCTCCGAGCACAGCCAGGACACTAGCCTCGACGATGTCTCCGGGGCGCTCCCGGAGTGAGGACCTGGGCTCGAACCACGGGGGCTCCCTGACGTAGGTGGAGTTGGGTTCCCATGCAAAGGTCTCTCCGCTCTCCTTCGAGAGCGACTGCCACTTCTCGTCGCCGACGAGCGCGTCGGCGTACCTTCGCCGGTAGAGCTCGCCGCTGAGGGAGCTCTCGGCCACTTTTCGTATCTGAGCGAGGCTGGGCCAGAGGTCTTTGAGGAAGACAGGACGCCCGTCCCTCTTGTCGGTGCCCAGGGGCGTGTTCTTGAAGTCGAAGTCCATCCTGCCGGCAAGCGCGTAGGCGACCACGAGCATCGGGGACATTAGGAACGACCCCTTGGCGAGGGGATGTATCCTGCCGTCGAAATTCCGGTTGCCGCTCAGGACGGCTACTGCGTACAGATCCCGCCTCTTGATCTCGCTTTCGATCACTGGGTCGAGTGGACCGCTGTTGCCGATGCACGTCGTGCAACCGTAGCCGACGAGGTTGAATCCGAGGTCGTCGAGGTACGGAAGCAGCCCCGAGCCTTCAAGATAGTCCTTGACGACCATAGACCCAGGCGCCAGGCTGCACTTCACGTATGGCTTCGGCAACAGGCCCCTCTCGAAGGCCGCCTTCGCGATGAGCCCTGCACCTATCATGACCGTTGGATTGGAGGTGTTCGTGCAGCTCGTTATCGCGGCGATTATGACCGCGCCGTCGTCCAGTCCCTCTGACCCGTGCCCCGGCCCTCTTTGCTGCTGGAAGAGCGTCTGGCCGCCGCTGGAGGAGAGCGGAGCGGTCGATGGAGCGGCGGTTCCCCTCTTCCCCCTGACCTCCTGTATCAGCGAGGTAGCGTATGCCGGCACGGAGCTCAGGAGGCGTCTCTCGTCGGGGTTCCTCGGCCCGGCGATGCACGGTTCAATCTTGCTCAGGTCCAGCACCAAGACTTCGGAGAATGTTGGCTCAGGTGAGTCGGGTCGGGCGAAGAGCCCCTGGACCTTGCAGTAATCCTCGACGAACTTGACGTGAGCGAGGTCCCTGCCGGTGTCTCTCAGGTAGCGGAGGGTGATGGCATCAACGGGAGAGAAGCCGGCGGTGGCTCCATATTCGGGGGACATGTTGCCGAGAGTCGCCCGGTCCGGGACCGAGAGGTGCTGATAGCCCTCGCCGAAGTATTCCACGAAAGCGTCCACCACGTTCTTCGAGCGCAGCAGCTCCGTGACCGTCAGCACGACGTCGGTGGGGGTCGTTCCTTCTTGTAATGACCCGATGAGTTTCACTCCCACGACCCTCGGTATGGGCATGTGGTACGGCTCCCCCAGCATGACCGCCTCAGCCTCTATGCCACCGACGCCCCAACCGAGGACGCCCAGGCCGTTCACCATGGTGGTGTGAGAGTCTGTCCCCACAAGGGTGTCGGGAACCGCCACGACCCCTCCCCTACGTTGGGAGAGCGCGACGACGCTGGATAGATACTCGAGATTGACCTGGTGGCAGATCCCCTTGCCCGGAGGGAAGACCCTCAGGTTCTTGAAAGAGTCTTGGGACCATTTCAGGAGGGAGTACCGCTCGGAGTTGCGCTCGTATTCCTTCTCGATGTTCAGACCGAATGCCATGACGTTGCTCCAGCCGTCGACCTGGACCGAGTGGTCGATGACCAGGTCCATGGGAACGGTGGAATTGACCATCTCTGGGTCCTTTCCCCTCTTTCGCATGGCGTCTCTCATGGCGGCCAGGTCCACTATCAGCGGGACACCGGTGTAGTCCTGAAGGAGGACGCGGTGTGGCATGAACGGGAACCCATGGCCCGGACTCTTGGGCCATTCCAGGAGCCGATGGGCTGCCTCCGCAGCTCCTCCGACGGCGCCCGCGTTTCGGATTGAGTTCTCGAGCAGCACGCGTATGGAGTATGGTAGCTTCGCCAGGTCGTGCCCCTGGGCCTCCAGTTTCCTGAGGCTGTAGAAATCCGCAAGCCCTTCAGGAGATGCCAGATGGTCTACGACTGAATCGAACTCGGCCATTCTTCTCGCAGTTTTCGCCGCCCGCCGAGAGGTATATACGCGTTGAGCAGCACATTCGTCTGTCTCGACGAGGGATCATGAGCCGAAGCCGGTTCAAGGTTTTTATCCTATGTGGGAGCGCGCTGGCACCGATGCCAGGAAACTGGGAGGTTCGAGGGCTCTTCGGCAATGAGCTCGCGATGGAGGACGCTATAGAGGGCCTAAGGAAACTCGAGAAGGTGCCGGAGTTCAAGGTCCTAGACAGGAGGAACCTCCAGGTGGTCCTCTCGAAGGGCGATTCCGAGGGCAGGGAACTCGTGAAGAATATCATCAAGATTTCGCACGGTTTCGTCGAATCTGACGCTCCTCTCGGCCGCTATGACGCCAAGAAGGCTGAAATCAAGCGCAAGAAGCTCAAGGAGTACGAAGAGAAGCGCAAGAAGGCCCTACAGGCGGCAAAGTAGTCTCGATTCACGCGTCAATCGTCGAAATTCTTATAAGCGAGTTTTCCGAGGGCCGGTCCAAGCCGATGAAATGATTTGACCCGACTCTTAGCCTTCGTTGACATCTTCGTGGAATCCGCCGCAATGGACGATGTTGTCACGGCGCTGAAGAAGCTGGACACCCTCGAGGAGCTCTACGAGGTCACGGGAGAGTACGACATCGTCACGCTGTTATCGGCCGCCGACATCGAGGAGTTCAGAGACGTCCTCAAGAACAGGATAATGAAGATCAAGGGAGTAAAGAGCACCGTCAGCTCGATAGTCCTGAAGTCCCACAAGGGTCCCCGGTGCCTCGACGACGACCCCAAGAACAAACCTTCAGCTCCCGCGTCAGTAGACGCTCACCTCCAACCTGAAATTTTTGGTGAGGAAGATCATAGACGAAAAGAACCTTGGAATAATTGATAGACGCGATTCAGTTACTGTATGTCATAGGAATCCTCGGGTCGGCAATACTTGCGGGATGGCGGCTCGCACCGTACGTCGTCACGCGTCTACTCTAGGGCTCCGGGCAGGCTCGACAGGGTCCTCAACCCGATCGAGAACCGCATCTACCGGTTGCTGGGGGTGAACTCCAAAGCACGGCATGGGCTGGAAGGAGTACTTCTTCGCGGCCCTACTGCGTGAACATAGTCCAGATGGCGATCGGCTACCTCATCCTGACGAACCAGGGCATACTGCCCCTCAACCCCCAGCATTTCTCGGGCTTGTCTTGGGACCTGGCCTTCAACACGGCAGTCTCCATCGCGACAAACACCAATCTTCAGCACTACGCGGTGAGTACGCCCTTTCATACTTCAGCCAGATGACTGCCATCCAGTTCCTGCAGTTCACCTCCGCGGCCACAGGCATCTGCGTCGCGGTCGCCTTCGTTCGCGGCCTCACGTCAGGGACCAAGGACATGGGGAACTTCTACGTCGACTTCGTGAGGACCATCACCAGGATACTGATCCCGCTTTGTCTTGTTGCGTCAATCGTCCTGGTCTGGCTAGGAATCCCTCAGACCGTTAGCGGGTACGTAAACGCGGCGACAGTGGAGGGCTTGGTCAACGGAGCATCGCAGGTCATCCGCATCGGGCCGGTCGCCTCGCTGGTCTCCATCATGCAACTCGGGACCAACGGAGGAGGCTACTACGGCGATAACTCTGCGACCCCGTTCCAGAACCCCAATCCAGCGACCGACATTTTCGAGATCTTCTTGATGCTCCTCCTGCCGACCACGCTCTGCTTCGTCTACGGGGAGGTGCTGGGTAAGAAGCGCGAGACGAGACCTATCCTCTTCGGAGCCTACATCCTCTTCGCAATCGACCTGGTGATCGCGTTCATCCCGAACACCGTCCTGGGGCCGGGAATCGAGACGAGATTCGGCGGCTTCTTCTCCGCTTTTTGGACCGTCGTCACGACCGCTGTGACCACGGGGTCTGTCAACTCGTCCCTTGGCGGCGAGCACTCCCTGGTCATCCTGGCCGCGTTCATGGGGATGCTCATCCAGTCGACGCCAGGAGGGAAGGGAGTCGGCCTCATGTACATGGTCATGTACGTCGTCATCACGGTCTTCATCGTCGGCCTGATGTCCGGCAGGACGCCCGAGTACCTTGGGGATGAAGATTAACTCCCGCGACGTCAAGCTCGTCATGGTCGCGTTCTTGGTTCATCCGCTGATAATCCTCGTGCCGACCATCCTCGCATACGCCTCTGGAGCGGTGGCGGCGATAGGGGTCCCCACCAATACGACGGGTTTCACTGAGATATTCTACGAGTTCACCACTGCCGCGGCGAACAACGGTTCCGATTTCCTGGGAGCGCAGGCGAACTCAGTATTCTTCAACGTCGCCACAGCGGTCGTGATGTTCCTTGGCCGCTATGCTCCCATCGGGGTGCTCATGGCGCTCTCCGGTTCGATGATGGGGAGGAAGAGGGCGACCGAGGTGGGCCTCAGGACTGACAGCATGATCTTTACCGTCGTCCTGGTGGCGAGCATCCTCATCCTCGTCGTGCTGACGTTCTTCCCGTTCCTGGCGCTAGGGCCGATACTGTCCTATTTCCAAGGAGCATGAGATAGATGCAGAGAGAGGGACCCAAGAAAGAGCAGAGCAGGCGCCGTATGGGAATTGACACGGAAAAGGTCCTGGTCGACTCTCTGGTCCGCCTTAGCCCCCGCTCCCTGACGGCCAACCCGGTAATGCTCATAGTAGAGCTCACTTTCTTCATAGTTACCGCGATGGCTGTTTATCCCCAAGGCTTCGCGGGAGTGGCGAGCGTCGGCGACAGGGCATTCTATGGAGAGGTAGCCGCCATCCTCCTGATAACGGTCTGGTTCAGCACGCTCTCGGACGCGCTCGCCGAGCAGCAGGCGAAGAACACCGCCACGAGCCTCAGGAAGTTGGAGACCGAGGTCATGACCAAGAAGTTGGTTAGGCACGATTGGTCGAGGGATGTGGTCCAGGTTCCCTCCTCCGAGATCAGAAAGGGGGACCTGATTCTCCTGGAGAAGGGAGACCTAATCCCCATCGACGCGGAGGTGCTCGAGGGGATCGCGATGGTCGATGAGTCCCTGCTCACGGGCGAGTCGGCCCCGGTGAGGAAGGCACCGGGCGACGCGCTCATCGGCGGCGCGTTGGTGATTAGCGACACTCTCACCGCGAGAGTCGTCGCGAATCCAGGCGAGAGCTACATCAACCAGATGATCAAGCTGGTCGAGTCGTCGAAGAGGCCGAAGAGTCCCAACGAGGTCGCTGTCACCATGGTCCTCATCGGTTTGACCGCGATATTCAGCATCATTATCATCGGACTGCTGGGCCTCTCCGTCGAGCTGGGGCTGGCGGCAGACCTTTCGGTGCTCATCGCGCTCTACGTCTGCCTTCTGCCGACGACCATAGGCGCGCTCCTGCCGGCGATCGGCCTCTCCGGGATATCGAGGCTCTATGCGAGGAGGATTGTGGCCAAGTCCGGCAAGGCCATAGAGACCGCAGGGGATGTCGACGTCATCCTCCTGGACAAGACCGGGACCATAACGGTTGGGAACAGGGAGGCTATGGAGTTCCTGCCGTTCGGCGGGCACACCGAGAAGGAAGTCGGCGAGGCGGCGTTCCTGTCCTCATGGCACGATGACACCCCCGAAGGCCGGTCCATCATCAGGCTAGCCTACGATAAGGGGTTCGTCCCCAGGGAATTGAACTCGTTGGCACTTTCCGAGTTCTACGACTTCTCAGCGTCCACGAGGACGAGCGGAGTTAAGATAACGAGGGCAACCTCCTTCTCGCTGCGCAAGGGAAGGGGCGAGGCAGGGAGGTTCAGGAGAAAGTCTTCTGACACCTCGAGTTCCGAGGACGAGGCGGATGCCGAGATAGAGATCATCAAGGGGTCTCCCGACTCTGTCAAGGCGAAGCTGGTGTCGCCACCCCAGGACTACGACGCGGTGATAGAGGGGGTGTCAGCCAAGGGAGAGACCCCAATCGCCATCGAGCGCAACGGAGAGGCGCTCGGGGTGATTCGTCTGAAGGACGTTCTCAAGACTGGCATCAAAGAGAAAATCCAGGGGGTCAAGACCATGGGGATCCGGCCCGTCATGATCACCGGTGACCAGCCTCTCACGGCGAAGAACATCGCCGCCGAGGTGGGAATCGATGAGTACGTGCCCAGGGCAAAGCCCGAGGACAAATTCCTCATCGTCCAGAAGGAGCAGGCTCAGACGAGGATTGTGGCGATGATCGGTGATGGGACGAACGACGCGCCCGGCGCTCGCGGTTGCGGACGTCGGTCTCGCGATGAACTCTGGCACCGAGGCGGCCAAGGAGGCGGCCAACATGGTGGACCTGGAGTCCAACCCGGCGAAGATAATCGAGGTGGTGCTCCTGGGGAAGCAGCTCCTCATGACGAGGGGAGCGGTGACCGCCTTCAGCATCGCGAACGACATCGCAAAGTACTTCGCCATCGTCCCCGTCATGTTCGCGGCGACCCTGCCCCAGCTCGAGTCCCTGAACATCCTCCACCTAGGGCTTCACAGCGCCGTGTTGTCAGCTCTCATCTTCAACGCAATCATCATCCCCCTACTGATACCCCTGGCCATGAGGGGGGTCGCGTTCAAGCCATCGAGCACGATGTCGCTCTTCCTCAGGAACACGCTGATCTACGGGGTCGGTGGCATCATAGTCCCCTTCGTGGGGATAAAGTTGATCGACGTACTGATTGGAGCGCTATAGGTGAAAGAATTGGAGACGACGACATCGGGCAAGAAGGCGAGGAAGGCTCTCAGGCCGATCATCGGAGTGGCCCTGCTCTCGCTTCTCGTTTGCGGCCTCTTCTTCCCTCTCTTCATAACCGGCGTAGCCCAGGTGCTGTTCCCGTACCAGGCGAACGGTGAGCTGGTGCACCTCAAGGGCGAAGTGGTAGGTTCGAACCTGATCGCCCAGAACTTCACGCTGTCGATCTTCTTCCAGCCGAGGAACGAGAGTCAGTCCGCCTCCGGGCTGGACCCGGACATCACCGTCCAGATGGCGGACGCTCAAATTGCGGGAATAAGCAACGCGACAGGCATCCCAGCTAGCTCGCTTCAGCAGGTGGTCAACGAGAACGTCGATGCCCAGGGCCGGATCGTTGAGCTCCAGTACGTGAACGTCCTGACACTGAACATCCAGCTGATAAACGAGTTCCCATCGGTGTACCCGGCGTACGGCTGACCCTCCGGACGGGGCACTCTTTCTCTTTGGCTGTCACGCCTTCTTCAGCGCTCGCTCGACGTCATCGAGCAGGTCATCCCTGTCCTCGACGCCCACCGAGAGCCGGACCAAATCGTCGCCTATCCCCATCTTCCTCCTCTCCTTCTCCGGGAGCGAAGAGTGGGTCATCCTGGCAGGGTGTTCCGCGAGGGATTCGACGCCGCCCAGACTCTCCGCCAGCGAGAACAGTTTCAGAGACTCCAGGAACGACTTGGCAGCCTTGTAACCGCCTTTGGTCGTGAAAGAGAGCATACCTCCGCCCAGGACCATCTGCCGCCGCGCGAGCTTGTAGGTCTCCGAGGAGGGAAGGAAAGGATAGAATACGTTCCTAACCTTGTCGCTCTTCTCAAGAAGCTCGGAGATGGCGAGGGCGTTGGACGAGTGCTGGACCATCCGCAGGTAGAGCGTCCTTATGCCCCTGAGGGTGAGGTAGCAGTCGAAGGGGCCCGGGACCGCACCCATCGCGTTCTGCAAGAACTTCAGCCTCTCATAGAGCTCCTCGTCCGAGAGGGCCAGCGCACCCCCTATCAGGTCGCTGTGCCCCGAGATGTACTTGGTCGTGCTGTGCACCACGATGGTGGCGCCGAGCTTCAGCGGGTTTTGGAGATAGGGAGATGCGAACGTGTTGTCCACGGCGAGGATCAGACCCCGATTCTTCGCGACCTTGGAGATAGCGCGGATGTCGAGGATGGCCATCAAAGGATTCGTGGGCGACTCGAGCCAGACCATGCGAGTCCGAGTGCTGACCGCTCGTTCGAGGGAATCGAGCTCGGTGGCGTCGACCCTCTTGAAGGTGATTCCGAAGTTGGAGAAGACGCGGTTGAACAACCTGAACGTCCCGCCGTACACGTCGTTACAGATCAACACCTGGTCGCCCTTCTTTAGGAGGGAGCCGACGGTAGTGATGGCCGCCAGACCCGAAGAGAATGCGAGACCGTGCCTCCCCTGTTCCAGGGTGGCTACCGCCTTCTCCAGCCGCTCCCTGGTCGGATTGCCGCTTCTGGAGTACTCGTAACCCCTGGGCTTCCCTATCCCGTCCTGGGCGAAGGTCGACGCCAGGTAGATCGGGGGCGAGACCGCGCCGGTCTTCTCGTCAGGTTCGTTCCCAGCGTGGACGGCCTTCGTGGCGAAGCGCATGCACGCGGCGAGCCCCACGCGGGCTTTAAGCGTGATTGAATCAGGTGCCGAGGCCCTTCGAACGCAGCCAGTCGTCGTTGAACGCCTTGCTGAGGTAGTTCCTTCCGGTGTCGGGGAGGATTACCACGATCTTCTTCAGCCCTGGCTCAGCCTCGGCGGCCAGCCTCATCGCGCCGGCCACAGCGGCCCCGGAGGACCCTCCCGCAAAGATTCCCTCCTCACGAGCGAGGCGGCGTACCAGCCTGAAGCTCTCCTCGTCCGAGACCCGAAGTATCTTGTCCACGACCTTGGGGTCATAGGTATCTGGCAGGAAGTCTTCTCCGATTCCCTCGACAAGATAGGGGTGGAGGGCGTAGTCGGTGCCGTACTCTTGGTTATGATACATGGAACCGATGGGTTCCACGCCGACGATGGAGACCGACGGCTTCTTCTCCTTGAGGAAGCGGCCCACCCCGGAGATGGTCCCGCCAGTGCCCACAGCGGCTACCAGCGCGTCCAGCTCGCCGTCGGTCTGCTGCCATATCTCAGGTCCCGTCGTCTCGTAATGCGCTTGCGGATTACCGGGGTTGGTGTACTGGTTTGGCATGTAGGACCCCGGTATCTCTCTGCTCAGCCTGCGCGCGACGTTGACGTAGTGCTCCTGTGAATCGGGCGGCACGTCTGTGGGCGCGACGACGACCCGCGCCCCGTAGGCGCGAAGGAGCGCCCTCTTCTCCTCGCTGACCTTATCCGGGAGAGTGAAGACGGCCTTGTACCCTCTCACGGCGGCCACCATCGCCAGGCCGACACCGGTGTTGCCCGAGGTCGGTTCCACGATGGTCCCACCCTTTGTGAGGAGCCCCTTTCGCTCCGCGTCTGCCACGAGGTAAGTCGCGATCCTGTCCTTCACGGAGCCTCCTGGGTTCATGAACTCGAGCTTCCCATAGATCGATGGGGTGAGCCCCTCCCCAATCCTCGCGAGCGAGACTAGCGGGGTGTGCCCTACGACACCCAAGATATCATCCGCGGCCTTTTCTGTCGCGCCAGTCAAGGGAGCGAAGAGGGCCAGGAGAAGCGTATTAAGATTTGATACGGGAAATAGTCAATCCATTTATACCGAAAACGACGGCAACGCCTCGTTTGCCCGCCATAGAGGTCTCTGGATTGAAGAAGGCTTACGGGAGCCTCCAGGCGGTCGATTCAATCTCCTTCACCATTGACAAGGGCGAGGTCTTCTCGCTCCTGGGGCCAAACGGCGCAGGAAAGACGACGACCATAGAGATTCTCGAGGGTCTCAGGGAGAGAGACTCGGGCGACGTCAAGGTCCTCGGCATGGACCCCTGGAAGGAGGGCGGCAACCTGCACAAGAAGATTGGCGTCATCCCCCAGGGTTTCACATTCTTTCCGTATATCACGCCGGAGGAGGCTGTCAACTACTACGCCAGTCTCTTTGACGTGAAGGTCGACGCTGACAAGATCCTCCGCACGGTCATACTGGAAGAAGCCAGGTCGACTCACTTCGACAAGCTCTCAGGAGGACAGAAGCAGAAGATGGGTCTCGCGCTCTCGCTCGTAAACCGACCCGATTTTGTCTTCCTCGACGAGCCTACGACCGGTTTGGACCCCCAGGCCCGTAGGGCGGTCTGGGACGTGATCAGGAACCTCAAGAAGGAAAGCATCAGCGTGATGCTCACCACCCACTATCTCGAGGAGGCAGAGGAACTGGCCGACAAGGTGGCAATCATGAACAAGGGGAGGATAATCACCGCGGGGAGCCCCGCCCAGATAATCGCAGAACACGGGTCCGGCGAGAAGATCAGAGTGCGCGGGGACCAGAGACTCGCCGATTTTGTCAGGAAGGAGACCGGCCTCGAGGTCGGGTTCGCCGAGGGCTTGGTCGTCGTCACACTCAAGACGAAGGAGGACGCTCTCGCGGTCCTGGAGGCCGTAGGAAAGTCCGGTCAGGAGTGGCGCGACCTCACCATCCGGAACGACAGCCTGGAAGACGTCTTCGTGAAGCTGATCGGGTCGAAGCCCGGGGATGAAGGGCAACCGGCGGGGGCGAGCTAGATGGGCACAGGAAAGCGAATCCGAGCGGACCTTGTCAACTATGCCCGCAGCTACTCGAGGAGCCGCGTGGGACTGTTCTTCGGGCTCGCGTTCCCCGTGATCCTGATCCTGCTCTTCGGAGCGATCTTCTCGGGGGGCGGCTCATCCTCCACGGTCTACGTCCAGAATCTCGACAACGGCCCCGTCGGCGCCCAGTTCGTGCAGGCGCTCAACGGAACGGGTGTCTTGCACATCGACACGGTGGCTAGCTCCCAGAACTTCTCACAGTACCTGCTTTCGAATTCCGCGTCAGACGGGTTGGTAATCCCCTCCAACTTCAGCGCGTCCTATCAGGCGAATGACCACGTCAACGTCACAGAGTACTGGAACCCCTCGAGCTCCACGAGCGAGGGAATCTACATCGTGACGACGGGCGTACTTAACGCGTTCAACCTGCAGAGGGCGAACGGCACAAACGTGCTCGGGGTTCACGTTCAGTCGATAAAGTCCTCGTCATACACGTACATCGACTATCTCATCCCAGGGATGATAGGGTTCGCCATACTGATCAGCCCCATGTTCGCGCTCGACCAACATTAGCGCGCAGTACAAGAGGGACAAGATATTCAAACAGCTCTCGCTCACGCCTCTGACCAAGACGGACTGGCTCGTGGCCAAGATAGGGTTCTACATCGTTCTGACCTTCGCGTCGTTCCTCCTGATGTCCGCGTTCGGGATCTACGCCTTTGGAGCGCAGATCTCCTTCACGCCGTGGATCATCCCGTTCCTCCTCCTCGGTCCATTCCTCTTCGTCTCTCTGGGGATGCTCGTGGGCACAGTATCGACCAGCGTCGAATCAGCCGCTGTCGTGGGGAACCTGATCACATTCCCGATGATGTTCCTTTCCGGGACGTTCTTCCCGGTCAGCACGATGCCCGCATATCTGCAGAATGTGGCCCACGTGCTCCCGCTCTTCTATGTGATAGAGGGCCTCAACAACGTGATGATCTATGGGAACTACGGTGCGGCGCTGCCGGATATTGCCGTCCTCGTAGTGATTTCCTTGGTGGTCTTCGTTCTGGCGGTCCGCTTCTTCAAGTGGCGCGAGAGACTAGCCGCGGGGACCGCCGCCTCCCAGGGACCCTCGTACGTGAAAAAAGCATTATAGTGAATGGACGGGGCGAGGAGGACAGCGCGGGGGTCGCCCAGCCTGGTCAACGGCGCGGGGCTTAGGACCCCGTCCCTTAGGGGTTCGTGGGTTCGAATCCCACCCCCCGCACCTTACGCCATGAGTGCAAATCTCCGTCCGTTAAATGCAGGCGTTCTCCAATACAGCATGAACGACGTAATCAAAGAGGTCTACGATTACGAATGGCGCTTAGCCAACGCAGAGAAACGCTTCGAGTCCGAACCAATTTGTAATGAAGACAAGGAGACGGTCAGGAGATTTGTCCAACATCTCAAGGCTCAGGGCGTGTCTACGGGCAGGCTGGCCAAGTATACCTATCACCTGAAGAAC
Organism: uncultured Nitrososphaerota archaeon; assembly: GCA_963749225.1. Taxonomy (GTDB): domain Archaea; phylum Thermoproteota; class Nitrososphaeria; order Nitrososphaerales; family Gagatemarchaeaceae; genus Gagatemarchaeum. Next base: position 342,880 of record CAVVLY010000001.1, read on the forward strand.
GCAATCGAGCGCCTCGGAACAAGCACCCAGCAAGCAAAGCGTGTAGACATCGAGCGACTAGTCGCATGGTTGCAGCACGACTCCGGTTATACGCCGCACACGACCTCTGATTATCTCTTCGCGATAAAGAGGTTCTTCAAGTTCGCCAGATTCGGGAACGTGGACAGGGAGACGCCCTATCCAGAAGAGGTGAGGTGGATCAAGACGGCCATGAAGCCGAACGAGCGCAAGGAGCCTTCGTTCTTCACGAGCGAGGAAATCGAGACGATGATCAAGGCGGCGACCAATCTCAGGGACAAGGCGATGCTGGCGGTCGGCTATGAGGCTGGGCTGAGGGCTACGGAACTCCTGACCCTGAACGTCGGAAGCGTGGTCTTTGACGACAGAGGCGCAAGGCTGCACATCGAGCGAGGGAAGACAGGGAGCAGGGTTGTGAGGCTGATAACCTCGGTGAGTCTGCTCGCTCGATACTTGGAGGTTCACCCATTCAGGAACGAGCCATCGTCTCCTCTCTGGATAACGGAGAGCACCAACTACATGAACCATCGCCTGAGCTGGATTAGATGGAATCGCAGCTTGAAGCAGGTAGCGGAGCGGACGGGAGTGAAGAAGAGGGTCTTCAATCACATGCTAAGGCACGGCTCGGCGACGAGGAATGCCAAGTTCCTTACGGACTCGGAACTCAAGCTGATGTATGGGTGGTCTATGAGCAGCAAGATGCCCGCCGTCTACGTTCACCTGTCGGGAAGAGACCTGGACGACAAGCTGACCGCGCTCTACGGAGGGAAGGAGGTGGAACCGACCAAGCCAGAGTTTGCGCCGATAATCTGCCCGCGCTGCAACGAGAAGGCTTCCAGAGGCATGGTCTACTGTCCGAGGTGCGCCTCTCCTCTTGACGAAGCGGTCAGGAGCAGGATGCATGTCGAGGACGAAACGACCAGGGAGGAGCTGACAAGGCTCAGGAAGGTCGTCGAGAAGTATCTATCTGGCGCTCCAACCTCTTGATTATGGCGAGAATTTGCTCCATGTCGTCCCTTCGCACGAGCACGAATTCATCTTTTGAGACGGTCTCTGATTGGCTCATGCGAGATTGGACGATAGCAGCTTAAAACACAGACTAGGAGTCGCTAACCCGTAGAGCCTGCGTCACCTTTTCCCTGACGCTGTCCATCTCAATGCTCGACTGTGCCAACGCTCGCCTTATCTTCTCGCGTTCTTCTTTCACCCTTTCCTGTGTCTCTCTCCATGCGCTCGAATCGATCTCTCTTTCCACGGCGTCCCTGACCCACTGCGCCAGCGTATCAGGCGGAACCGCGTCGAGTTCCCAGCACTCATCCCCATACTTGGCCTTATACTCTTTGGCTCTCGAATCTGCCTTCTTGGTCGGGTTAGGCGGGAGCGCCAGTTCCCTAACCTGCTCGATACAGAGTGCAATCCTCTTTACGACTAGTCCCCCGTCGTTGGTGTCAGAGTATCCTTCAAGCCTCGAACTCAGGTCTCTCGACATGTCGAGCCCGCTCGGGTCGTGGTCGCCGAAGTGCAGGATGATGACGTTCTTCTTCTCTGGGAACCTTTCAAGGGCCTCCATGACCTTCGTGTAGCTGCTGTATCCCCTCGAAGGGAAGACCACGAGCCTGTATTGCTTGACCGCCCTCTCGAAGAGCGTGCTGAGGGCGTCCTTCTCGACCCACACCTCGACATGTTTGGGCTGGTCGTCCCAGTGGGACTTGTCGTAGTAGGTCTCGTTCAGAAGCTGAAAGAGCCAGTCCACGTATTGCTCTTCTGTGCTGAAGATAGGTTGCTTCTCTCCGCCAAGTATGCTCCTAGCTCTGTCCTCTATCCTCCTCCAGTCCACCTCTTTCCTTTCTCGAGCTTTGGTGAGTATTTTGTCGAACGTCTTGTAGTTGGTCGCCGTGTTCGGGAAGAGCTGATGTGGAGGGGAGATGAGACGATAGTAGAGCTGCCTGACAGTCAGACGGTAGGAATACTCGCCGAGGATGCGTCTAGTCACCTCGACGACTTCTGTGTATCTCATGCCGATAGAGGATGAAGGAGTATTTAACGGGAACGAGTCATGCATGTCAGGTCGGGTAATCGGAGGTCTTTGGCCGCCGTTCTGTCCCTCGTCTTATAAGCTGCGGCTTCCTCGGAGGGTATGAACGTATCCACATTCACGAAGAAGACGAAACACGAGATTGTCGCATTCCTGATTCTGATAGCATTCCTCCTCGTCTATAGTCGGAAGCCTGCTCTCGTTGTAATCGCTATCGTCCCCATCGCTCTGGCCGCGCTCCTGATTATGAGGACGAGCATACTGAGAAGGTTCGCTCGCACCCCGATTAGGCAGGTGGCCTTCGCCGACCTGATGGAGCCAATCGAAGAATACAGGCGATCCTCTTCTGGCGAGAGCCGCCCCGTGATAGTGGGATACAGGAAGCGGGAGATACCGCTCGTCAAGCGAATAGACCACTGCTACGTGAACTTCGAGGAATACATCGCAAGAAAGGGGAATCCGTCCGTGATGGTCTGCGGCCGTTCTGGCATGGGCAAGAGCGAGCTGATGAACGTCCTCCTGCTCTCGGCGAAGGAACCGAAGATAGTCTTCTCGTTCAAGCCGAATGACGCTTATCTTCGTCTGCCGTGCCAGGTGATAGACGTTTCAAGGCACATACCCGACCCATTCCAGGACGCGGACGCGTTCTCGATAGCATACGCACTCGCGTTCCCAGCGAACGTAAGAGGAATCACCTTCTCGCAGGTCAGGGCGATAGTCAAGAGCGTGGCACGCGAAAGCAAGAACTGGGACGAGTTCAGGGACAACCTCAAGCGCACAGGAAGGAAGGCCACCGACATACAGACGGAAGCGCTGGCGCTGATAGAGGCACAGATTGGGGGTCTAGTCGTCGGGGAGGGTTCCTTCAGCATAGACCTCACCACGGACACAGTTCTCGATTTCTCATATCTCGACGAGAGCGCGAAGACGTTCTACGCCGAGATTGCGCTTCGACAGATATGGAGTTCGCTGACGGGTAGGCTTGGCATCCAAGAGAAGAGAAGGACGCTCATCGTGATAGACGAGGTGCACAGGCTCACCCAGCTCTACGAGATGGAAGCGAGGACGATCGTTGATACGCTGATGAGGCAGGTTAGGCAGTTCGGCGCTCTCTACACGGCCACGCAGAACTACTCAGACATACCTGACGCGCTCAGGAACCAGTTCGCGACCCAGCTTGTCTTCAACACCACATCGGAGAGGGATTTGGAGGCGATACGCAAGATAGACTCGGCCTACGTCTGGATAGTGAAGGAGCTTCGCCCGCATCAGTTCATAGACCTCACCTTTCGGGTGGGGAACGGCGGTATAATCCCAATCTTCCGGTCGGATAGGATAGAGCTTCCAGAGCGTCAGGTGCAGTATGACGAGCCCGCCAACGTCGCTCCCGTCCAGCAGAAGAGCGCCGATATCACGGACTACGAGAGCGAGATACTGAGCATACTGAGGAAGGAGCCACTCCACCAGACGGGGATAGACCGCGCACTTGGCATAGAGAGGGAAGACAGCAGGAGACTAGTCGTCAAGAAGGAGCTGAAGAAGCTGCTCGACGGGAACGAAATCGCTCGCGTAAGATACCTCGATGGCTCGGGAAAGGAGAAGGTTCTCTACTACCTCAAGGACCCTAACCTCTCGCCCATTCACGACTATATGCAGAAGGAGGCTGTGAGCATACTCACGGCGAATGCTGTAAAGGTAGACAGGGTGAACGCTACTGGGGACGGGTCTGTTCCAGACATAGAGACTCCCGAATTCGACGTAGAGATAGAGGCAGGGTTGAAGCACTCGGGAGCAGGCTTGCAGGAGCGCCTCTCCAAGAGCCCCAAGAGGGTTGTCATCCTGGCGCCGAACTACGAAGAAGCGGGGAGATACTCGCGCTACGCCTCTGAGAGAGTCAAAATAGCAACTATGCTAGAACTCAAGGAAGCAGTTAGCGCAGGAGCAGCAGGAAACGAGAGCCAAGCCGAGCCCCCTCACGCCCCCCTTAAGGAGGGAGGGGAGCCGACCCGTAGGGTCGGGGAGGGAACGTAAGTGCCCTCACCGCTTCGATGATAGAGGGCTCACGGAGCCCGACGATAGGAGGGCGAACCCCGAGCCGTAGCGAAGGGTCGAACGAGCGAGGCGGAAGAGGGGTAGGGGTGAATTCCGCCGTAGCGAGCGAGAGTGAGAACTCTATCATGGAAGCGGCTCTAGCAAAGTCCAAAAATTACGCTGGTATGTTGTTGGCCGCCGTTGGATAGATTCAAATTGTGGATTCTTCAGTGAAATAGTGTTGTATTGCTCTGACTGCGGAATCGAAATACCGCCAAACAGAGAACTTACTACTCCTGGCAAAAGAGTGGTGTGTCAAACTTGTTTTCGGAAACGATTGTCGACCGGAGCGTCACGAGTTTCCGAAACTATCATGAAGCAGTCAATTCCTAATCCTCTCGGCACTAGACTCCTGCTTCCGAAAGATGAGCCGATCAGATTCTTTAGCACTGCATTGAGATTCGTTCCTTCCGAAGGTTACAACAAAGAGACGCAAACGAAAGTTGTTCTGAATAGTAAGTCAAAAGGTTGGTTCCTGCTAACCGATAGGAGAGTAATCTACCTCCAAAGGAGATACACTCCGGCATTTGCCGGTGGCGATATCGAGAATTGCGGATTTGACGTCCCGCTTGAAAGAATAACGGGAATAGTACCCGTATGGGAGGATATCAGATACGGCCGATGGATTTGGAGCAAGGAGAGACACCGAGGTCTTGAAATCTACGAAGGAAAGAAACAACGCACGGTCTCTTTGGAGCTTGAACAACCCGCTGCCACCATTTATCCACAATCGGATGACACAATAATTGGCGTGCTGGTACAGGGATTGGCTCTCGCAATCGTGAACTTACGAGAGCAGAAGATGGATGAACTCCGACGGCGGCTTACTGAAGCTCAAAAGATTGCGAACAAGGCTCCAACTCAAATCATCATGGATTTCTCTTGGCTGAAAGAGTATATGGAAAAGGGAGGCGTGCTGATGCGTTCTACCAAATGCCCTTCTTGTGGAGGCAAAATAGAGATTCCTTCCCATGGTGAGGAAGTCCAGTGTGAATACTGCGGCACGAAGATGGTGGCTGAAGATGTATTCAAGAAGATTAAGGATCTCGTGAGCTGATTTCTTCTGCACCTCAACCCATCTGAATTACCAAATGAAGTAGATTTGAGTATCCTTGGAGTAAGGTCCAGGAGATATCGCCTCTGAGCGGGTTCGAAAAGTGGGATTCCCTTGGAAGAGTGCTCGATCTATGCCAAGAGTGTTCTTGCTTCATGAGCCATAGAACTTTAAGCAGGAGCAACTCTGTCAATACCTATGTTCTGCCGAAACTGCGGCAAGGAGATTCCTGAGAACTCGTCATATTGTTCTTTCTGTGGACAACCCATACAATCGGCCACGGGTCAAATGCGAGCGGCCCAACCTCTCACTTCCGGAGCACCCGTGGCGACCAAAGCGACTACCAACCAATCGTATGCGCTTGGAATCGGGCTAATGGTACTGGGAATCATATTCATACTTGGTGCACTTGGCACTCAGAGTTATTGCGATAACCTCCGCTCCGGATGCTTTAGCCTAATCTACCCAAACGCAGATTCGCTTTACGTTGTGGAGGGCCTCGGAGTTCTTGTCTTCGTCGTCGGGCTGGTAAGTCTAATTCGCAGACATGGAATTTAGTCCAAAGGTTCTCAACACAAAGACTGCTCAATAGGAGGAGGTATTCTCGCAATTGTAGGCGTTATCGTCCTTGCTTTTGATACATGATGTTTGAGCCAGACGAGTAGTAGTGCACCTGAATTGACTCCAAACTCTAATATATTATCTACAAATAGAACAAGAAGCAGATTTGAAGAGCGAAATAAAGCAGTTATACGATGAAGTGAGGATGATGAGGATGGACATAGAAGAGATCAAAGTGATGTTAGTTCCAGAAGTCACTCCCACTAAGGAAGAAGTGAGAGCAATAGAAGAAGGTAGGAGGGAGTTCGCTCGCGGAGAATTCGAAGAGTGGAAAGACGTCAGGAAGAGAGCCGTCTCCTAGTTGAATCGTGTAGTCCTCACAAAGAAAGCAACCAAGGGTCTTGAGAAAGCTCCAGGCCACGTAAGGAAAAGAGCTACCGAAGCAATAGACGCTCTTCAGGGGTCTTTTGCTCCTGTAAAGCTGTTCGACGTGAAGAAGCTCAAAGGAATGGGAGACACATTTAGGATTAGGATAGGGGACTGGCGAATCATTTACGAGTTCAAGCGAAAGGAATCAATGATCGTGGTGTATGAAATAGCGCCACGCGGCAAGGCATACTAGCAAAAGACGATTACGTTTCAGAAGACATCAATTTGCACAATGCCAAGAGGTCTCGACTATTCGAAACATCAGGATAAAGAAGATCGAGGACTTAGGACGTTAGGCCCGCGAACGTGCTACGAGTGACTACATTTCCAAATAGAATAGGAATAACGTCAAGTCTTGATGTAATGCTCATAATCGCATGCTCCTGTCATTGTTCCGAGATTCTCCACGCCAAAGATAATGCTCTTTGAGCCTTCGTTGATTTGGGCGGCCAGCTCATTGTCTTTTTTCAGATTGGAAGAATACGTCTTGTAATCTTCTTGGTGGGACTTTCTGATACGCTCGACCTTCTCCTTCAGGCTGACCAACGGAGCTTCGGTTTCGCTTTGTGCCAAGATTTCTAGCGTATCGGTATAGGCGGTAAGGTAGAATAGCTTCTCGCCCACTTTGGATATGTCTAACTTCACATCAAGAGCCTCAAGAGCCTTCAGGAGCCGATAGTCATCATAGAAATTGTTCTGTTGAGTTTCTTTGAGAAGTCCAGATTCATAAATGATGCGCGGGCGAAGATCTGTTACGTCTTTGAGCGTATCGTCAAGCTCTGTTTTGATTTTCTTCACAAAAGCCGATAGAGCTTCATTATGGCTCTTGTCGAGTTCTTTCAATTTTTCGAATGAGCTGGCGATTGGGTCATTCTTTATGTGCTCGAAAGCCCATTCAAGCCAGCGTTTGTATTCTCTGCTTTCGCTCTCGCTATGTGTTCCAAACTCTAGGAAAGTTGCAGTTATCAGATAGATTGGAACTTCGGCTCTTTCATACGGAGGGCTCCCCAAGTCATTTACGGTTCTCGCCTCAGACCAGCGACTAATTACTCTCTCGCAAAGTTTCTGATAGTGGAGAAGAAGCTTCGAGTATCTCTCTCGTTCTTGACCAACGAGAAAGCGTGTATTCTGGTCTTCTAATTCTTTCTTGTATAGTTCGAATTGACTCTTTTGTAACTCTAATGTTTTCTCTGTGACGTCTGATAGTCTCTTCGACTCGTTTGCTTGTCTCTTGGTATCACTACGTGCGAAAAACGCGATTATGCAGGCGCAGATCGCTGCTGCGGCAAGAATGATATCTACGACCAGACCCCAATCTAAGCTTGGCGTACTATTGGTGGAGGCACTGTTAGTCGTTGTCAGAAGCAGAAACAACATAGCTTACTAGCTTCGACTCGTGATATTTCAGTATGTTAGAGAGGCTAAGATGGGGAAGCTTTGCCCAAAGACCTTGTTTTGGGTATCTCGATTATTGCGCAGTACACCGATTCGAACCCGAAGGAATAAATTCCCACCCCCCGCACATTAGTTTCACGCTACCCTCGCTTATTCATCCAATGTACTAGATTAAGACGGAACTTGAACTGCCTCGGTTATCTTCGAAGGCTCCAAGAAGTACCTGTACTCCGGCGACCGCATATCCAATTCGTGGGTTTCTCGGTTGGTATCCCGAGCAGATTAACTGCGAATCAGATAAGAGCCACTATGTTCGCTCTTACTTCGTCTTCAATTGCAATTCGTCGTAGATCCTCTTTACATTTTCAGGGTGGCACCATAGGATAGACCCGAACCGCTCCCTCAGGTATTGGAATCTCTCTTTAGTGACACAGTCCTCGAGCTTGATGCCCTCTGATGCCTGCTCGATTGTTTTGCCTGAAGCCACGTATTCGGCCGTTCTCTTTCTTACGTCTTCGATGTAACTCATATCGCTGTCAAGCTTTTTGCTGTTACAGAGTCCTCCGTGTCCTTGAATTATGCGGGTTCCTTCCTTGCAAATCTGCTGGACCTTAATGAGAGATTCTATCAATTCCCAGCTGTCCCCGTAACCCACGAATGGGAGCTCCATCACGGTGTCTCCTGCGACCACCACATCCTGTTCTTTCAGCCACCCGATGATCGAGTCAGGCGTGTGTCCGGGAGTGTGGAAGATTTCGACCCTGTTTTGGTCTCCTGCATGCAATACCGCTCCATTCTCGATCGACTCGTTCGGATAAACGTGCCTGACTCTTTCCTCCTCTGCCAGATCCTTGTTTAGCCAATCAAGGTCATCGGAGCGCATCAGGTCGGGGCAGAGGCTGTGGGAGATTATCCGTTCGGTCCCGAAAAAGAACTGGTTCCCAGCAGTATGGTCCACGTGCCAATGAGTGTTGACGAGACCTATGGTTTTCAGGTTCATTCTCCTTAACGTATGCGAGAGTTCTCGCGTGTCTTGGGGATAGAGGAGAGAGTCGAACATGAGCGCCTCCTTCTCCGAATGCACCACAGCCGCTGTGACGTTCCCGCCCCCGGGGTAATTCCCGTCGAACACGAGAACTGAATCTGAAATCCTCGCTGGGGTCAAGTTCAAACAAGAGATAAACGATGGTTGTTCAGTTAAAGTCTTTGTCGAATAGTCTGACAATCATACACGAAGAGATGTCATGGATACCTTAGACTGTTCAATGTTTGGACGCGCTTGCCATCATGGCGAACGACCAGACCATCAGTGGGTATTTCCGACCTAATAATGGGTCTGGAGTCCAGCGACCATGCAGAACGAATTTGGGATGTGACTGCTTTGAGCACAATAAATTGTGCTGAAATCCCAAAAAACCCCCGCGCCTTCCGCGTCTCCACCTGTCGTGAAAGATTAATATCGAAAGTTGCTGGTCGCCGACTGATAGAGACTACTCGGTCCGCTATCGGTTCAGCACTCCATTCAGGGCTAGCGCCGAGAGGGCCTACGACTGGAGCACGGACTTCAGACCTGATGACATCGCGCAAATTGGAGTGAGAGGAAAGCGAAGCATAGAGCGGGTCAACGACGACACGTTGCTATTGACCGACGTCTTCGATTCGGGGGGGGGCAAGAAGGTCACGAAGAAGAAGGTGGTGCGGCTCAACCCAGAGCGGCTGTCGTGGACCAGCACCTACCTCAACGGGCCGCTCAAGTACCTCCCAGTTCCTCTATGAGGTGGTCCCCACCGGTGAGAACCGGTCCAAGTTGAATTTCACGGGGCTTCAGGTCTTCTGGGGTCCCAGACCGAGCGCGGCGGAGTTGACTGAAATCAGGGGAAGGCTGAACACGGTGGACTCCGCCGACTGGCGCCTGCTGGCGGACGCGCTGAACAGCGACCTGAAAAAGTGACCCCCAATCCGGGGGTAAACGGAGGTCCCCGTTCTCTCGCTACGTTGGGTCGACCGTAGGTTCAGCCAGATGGGCGAGCATGAAGCCGAGAGCCTTGGCGTACCCCTCGACCCTGTTGTTCAGCTTCACGAGACCGTGACCTTCGTCCGGGAAGATGAGGAGGTAGGCGGTCCTGCCCAGGCCCTCCAGTGTCTGCACCATCTGGCCGGCCTCCCCGGCCGGGACCCGGGGGTCGTTCGCGCCATGGATTATGAAGAGCGGCGCTTTGATAAGGTGAGCGTTGTTCGTCGGGGAGATCTTCTCGAGGAACTCTTTGTCGGCGACGGGGTCGCCATACTCTGCGATTCGCAGTTTCCTCCTCCATGGTCCGGTGTTGTTCAGGAAAGTGACGAAGTTGGATATCCCCACTATGTCTATTCCCAGGGCCCAAATGTCAGGATAGGAGTACAGGCACGCCAGGACCATGAAACCGCCATAGGAGCCGCCCATGGCGACTATCTTGCGCGGGTCGACATCCATGAGCCTCGTTGCCTCGGTAACGGCTCCGACCGAGTCCTTGACTGTGTCCATCCTCTTGTAGACATCGTCGAGGTGGGTGTACCTCCTCCCGTAGCCCGTGCTCCCCCGGAAGTTGGGGGCGACGACGGCTATCCCGAGGGACAGGATGTACTGGATTAGCGGGGAGAAGCCGGGCCTGAACTGGCTCTCCGGACCTCCGTGGAGATAGGCTAGGAGCGGGACGCGTCCCTCGACGTGTGGGCGGTAGAGGAAGGAAGGTACCTCCAGGCCGTCGAAGGAGGCGAAACGCATGAGACGCTCCTCGGCGAAGCTGGACTCGGGTATCCCGCATGTCGAGCTGTGAGTGAGACGACGAGTCGACCCACCTGACACGTCGTGGACCCAGACGTCGGAGTTCATAGTTGAGGAGGAGAGAGAGAACGCCAGCATCCGGTCTGAGTTCGACCAGGAAAGGCCGCCCGCCACCCCCTTTGGGAGGGGGACCGGCCTGGGGGCGGCCGCACCGACCTCCCAGAGCATCAGCCTGGAATAGCCGTCGTCGTTCACAAGAAACGCAAGCATCTTGCCATCATGGCTCAGCGCTAGTGTCTCGAACTCCCAGCTCTCGGTGTAGAGATATTCCAGAGACCGGTCCTTCACCCCCAACCTGGCGAGCGCTGGAAACTCACGACCTTCGTCGGTGATGCAGTAGATGAACTCGCCCGAGGGGTCGAAGGCCGCAGACTGATACACCGCGTCGCCCTCGTGCGGCGTCAGCAGTTCGACCGTCTTGTCACCGAGCTTCAGGAGGTAGAGGTCGTGGTCGAATGGCGCGTGCATCCTCGTAAAGAGGATCGCAGAGCCATCGGGGGACCAAGCGATGGGGTAGTTGTTTCCATCGTGCTGACACACCAACTCTGTCTTCTTCCCATCGACGGACTTGACATAGACATCGAAGAAGGCGGGGTTTCTCTCGTTGGAAGAGTAGCAAATCTCCGTGTCGTCGGGGGACCAGTCCCCCCAGGAGTGGATGGCGCTCGGGTTGTCTGTCAGATTCCCGAACCTCTCCCCGCCGTTCTCAAGAAGTCGGATCTGGAACCGTTCGTCCCCTCCAGAGTCAACGCCGTAGGCGAGCAGGTCCAACCTCTTCGCCCAGGATACAAAGCCTACCCTCTCCTTGCCGAGGGTCAGCTGCTGCGGCCAAGCGGGCTCTGACCCCGCGCCCCTGAGTTCGACAGTCCAGACCTGGGGGACTCCGGTAAGGTCGGACAGGTATGCTATCTTGGAATCGTCAGGAGAGAAGACCGGGGAGTATGCAGACTTGATCGAGAGGTACCTTTCTACACCGTACCTCAGCTCTTCCACGGTCGTGGGTGGGACGCTCACGGGCCAGGCCGAGTCAGGGTGCGTTTTAAGATTGAGACGCATGCCCGGCCTTGGGGAGGGTCAGAGAGTCACCGCTTCCCGCTCGAGGGCCTCCAGCTCCTTATTGAAACCCCAGCTGGCTGCGGTCCTGTCCGCATCCCTCTCGCGGCTTTCCGATTCCTCGGGAGATATGTGCTCGTTCAGCCAGGCATGGGCGAGCTCATGGACCACCACTCCCAGTGCGGCCTTGTGGGACAGGTCGAAGAGGAGGCCGGTGTAGAAATCGATGGTCTGGTTGCCCCTTCGACCGCCCGCGACCGAGTATGTCACGAGCCCTACGTAGCCGCGTGGGCCTCTGGCCCTCAGCCTCACCTTCGTCACGCTCTCGACCGGCGGGACGTCCCCAGGAATCCTGGCCACCGCCTCGGAGAGCAACCTGAGGAACCTCCTATTCCTGGTCTTGAGCTGGACGTTGACGAGGAACCGCAACCCTCCCTCGTTAGGTTCCAGGCGTTTCATCGCGGGACGGGGTCTGGAGATAACTGGGAGCTAATTATGTTGTGGACGCTGCGGACACGGATATGTCCACCACGTCATAGCCCGTGGCGCCTGAGGGGAAGGGCTGGTTTATCTCGGCCGTCTGGACATTGCCCTGGCCGTCGGTAGCTCGCACGGCTAGACTGTACGAGCCTGCTGCAGGAGGATTCCATTGAGCCGTCCAGAAGACCCAGGTGTAGTTTGAGAGCGGGTCTATCAACGACGCAAGAGTCCAAGTATTGCCCCCATCCGTGCTGACCTCGACCTTGGATATCCCTCGGTCCCCGGCGAAGGCCAGCCCAGCGATGGGTACGATTCCGAGGCCTACGGCCGTTGTTCCGCTGATTCCAAAGACACTGTCGACCTGCTCGTTTCCTGGTATCACAATCGAGGACCCGGTCTGGTACATTGCGTCCTCTGCCCAGCCCCTCTGTTGCCAATAGCCATCGTAGGTGTCATTGACCGCCTCGATGCTGGTTATCCACTTGCAGTTGTTCATGCCGTAGAGGCCAGGGACGATTGCGCGCAGGGGGTACCCATGCTCGGTCGCAAGAGGTGCGCCGTTCATCTCGTAGGCGAGGAGCGTCCCGTCGAGCATCGCCCTCTCTATGGGTATCCCAACGCTGTAACCGTCTACGGCCTTGAAGATGATATATTGTGTCGAGGGTTGGACCCCAGCGTTCGTGAGGACATCCTTCAGCTTTACTCCCGTCCACTGGGCCGTCCCAATCAGGTTTCCGGCGACGTAGTTGCTCACGCACTCCAGCGTGTTGTACTGCTCTACGGTCGTCATACTCTCCAGGTCGCTAAGGGTGAGCGTCAGGAGGGTGCTGACAAGGCCGGAGACCGAGAGGCTCCACGAAGAGGCGTTGACGGAGGGTGGGAAGATGTTCACATCGACCCGGTAGAACTGGCTGGTGGGGGTGACCGCCTGGGAAAGGAATGCGGTCGGAGCGGCCTCGGGACCTTTGGGCGGGCCGGGCTTGAGCAGGATGCTCACACCATAGGCGAGGATGGCCGCGCCGACCCCGGCAGCGACGGCGTTTCTTATGAAGAGCCTCCTTCTCCGGCTGTACATCTTGTTCTTCTTGCCCTTCTTCGCCGCGGGCACGGTGCAGAGGTCAGACGGGTTGACCGGGGGTGTCGCTCCGTTCAACCAGGTTAGTACCCCGCCGAAGACGAACTGAGGAGGAGCGAGGGTGACCAAGAGCTCTGGAAGCGTCTCCGGGGAGGACTGGAGCTGCGTGGTGAAGAAGAGAGCGACCCCGAGGATCGCGAGCAGGAAATATGCTAAGAGTGAGGAGAGCAGGATCTTTTCCGCCTTGATCCCCGTCCCGGACAGGCTCTTCCACCTGAAGTACAGGACGCCGATCAGGCCGTACAGCACCGCGTTGGCTATGACCGCGCCCACGAACGCAGAGTCCTTGGCGAGGGCTCTCAGGTTCTCTACGGCCACGGACTCAACAGAACCTGGTGTCAAAGTGAACAGAGTCTGCGCCGCGAGCTCGGGCAGAAAGACGCCGCCCACGGTCAATCGGATTACAAACGAAAGCACGAGAGCAGCGCCACCGGCCGCGAGACCGGCCAGGAAGGCCCTCTTCATCTGGGACACCATTCTAAGTCGCCTCCGAATTCGGCCGGAACTTGCCTCCGGGGCGTGCCTGGTCGAGCTCCTCCGAGATGCGCAAGAGACGGTCGATTCTCTCCTTGAGCACCCGATTACCGCGTAACGTAATGTTCCCTGCGAGGAAGGCTCCCGGAGGCCTAGCGTGGGCTGCGGCGGAGTGGATCTTGATCAGGGCCGAGGCGAGGGCCAAAGGCTTCCTCGTCGTCCTGGCCGAGATATCGTCGCATGCGAACTCTCTCTCTTTGTGGATGATCCCTTCGAGGGAGCGAATCAACGGGTCAAAGAACAAGACCCTCCGATAGACGGTTATGAGCGCGTTCAAAAGCGTGTCCATGTTCTTCAGGTGGCCCAGCTCGTGCGTCAGAACGGTCTCAAGCTCATCATGGTCTAGGTTCTCTTCCAAGCCTCCCGATATCACCACCACGTTCGGTTTTCCTCCCAGCGAGAACGCGAACGGGGCAGATCCCGAGTACCTGTATAGGTGGACCTCGCCCACTCCCAAAACAGACACCATCCTATTCATGAGGACCGAGGTCGATTCCCGGGGCTCCGAGAGTTGTTTCTCCAGGCGCCTGAGAACAATCGATGGGACCCTGGTCCCGATAAAGAGCGAGACAGGGACTCCGATGACGAGGGTGGCGAACAGGCTCCCTCCGAGAACCATTGTGACGGCCTCAGCTCCATGGTAGTAGTACATCCCCTCGAACACCTTGCAGAGGACCAGGCTAGACCCGATGAATATCCACGAGGATGTGGCCAGGGAGAAGACCGTTAGAAGAAGCTTCGACCGGAGCCTCGGGTTCTGTGGATTGGCCCTGAAGGCGAGGAACAAGCCGGCCACCGCGGCGTAGAGCGAGACGAGCACGAGCACCACCAGCCGCATTACGGGAACCTTGAGGACATTACTTTTCACCATGGCATAGAGCGCCGGGAAGATCATCTTGTGAGCGAGATCGCCCGTAACGCCGAAGAGCACCAGAGCGTCAGAACGAGAGGTGGCCATCAGGCGCGTCCGTTTCTGGCGGCAGCCATTTCCTGATGGTCGCCGAATTGTGCCGATTGGAGTCGGAAGTTTCCTTGCATTGATCAAGACCCCTCGATTGAAGCCTTCACGCCCCGACCTTCTGAAGCTAGTTCTCGATGTCTAATAGCCATTTTGCAGCATTCGACTAACACACAGTTTGGCCTAGCGGGAGGACTCCTCTGTTGGTGTTATTGTTGTGCTCAATTTTTCTCTATTTTCGTCGGCAATACATCTGACAGTTCTCGTGTGTCCGCAAGCGGCTGACTCCCCGAGGGCAGCCCATTTTCTTGCAGCAGGTAGGACACAATATCCAGGGATTGCTGCGTGGTGTAGGTAATACCCGCGTATTGTGCCATCGGGCCTTCGATTTCTCCCCACACCGTCGACGGCTTCGCGCTCCCATACATCTGGTGCCACGTCGTGCCCTTCAGAGAAGGCCCAGCGCCGCCTTCCAGTTTTGCACCGTGGCAACTCGCACACTGTGCCTGATAAAGCTTTGCGCCCGCCGCCGCTTGGTCAGTCGTGTACCAGCCGCCGACTTTTGCGACCGGCTGCTCATACACATGACCGACATCCTGGTGACACTGGAAACAATCGAAGGTGTTGGCTTTGATGAGATCTTTGTGGATCAGCGCTTTCATGCGGCTCCGCGGTCCACCAAAGGCTTCGAGCGAATGGCAACCACGACAGGTAATGTAATTGTGCGCCCGTGTATAGTTTTCGAACTCCGTTCGCAATTGCGGTCGTTGCTTTTCCCATTCTTCCTTCGTCGCAATGGTCTTGCGCGACTCATGCAGAAGTCCTTTGCGCCACGGTCCGCCTTAAACAGCAGCAGCTTCACGTACTCCGTCGCCGTCGCATGACTGGAGTCGTAAGGGATGTGGCATTGCCCACAGCTTGCACGCACACCGGCGGCATTGATGAAGTGCGGACCTTGATGATACGCCGCTGAAGACCATGTCATTGTGTGGCAGAATGTTCCGCAAAACGCGTCCGAACTCGACCAGATGACCGCCTTGTTTGTCACCGCGACCAACGCCACTCCGCTCAGCCCGAAAATGGTGCCCCCCAGCAATATCCACTGAACCACGCCCCAAAATCTGCGTTTTGGTCGATCTTGTGGTGCTTTGCTTGGTTGCAATTCCAATGTGCAATCGCTCCTTGGACGTCCCGTCAACCTGAATCATCGTCCGTGGATCTGCGTAAATTTCTCTTTCAACTTAAGCGTCAACCACCGGTCAGTGTTCGCAGGAAGTCAAACTACGAAATGCCTAGACGAGCGAAGACAGGGATCTTCACTGGTCCAGATAAACCGAAAACCGATTGCCGCCGCAAATTCAACGGCCAAGACTGAGACGGGCAGTGGTGCCATGGCGATCCCTCGAAGGGCCAACGTTGAGATAATAAGAATGTCTGCCACGGAGGACGCAACGAGCCATACCGTCGGGCGCCATCCCCAAAGATGGCGTCGTGCCCGCAGGGCGTAGATTGTGGCTTGGCTGCCATATACGATGGCAACGACAGAAAGCGTTCTGAGGGCCGCTATTCCGAATCGCATTTCGAACTTGCCGACCGCTAGGACCGCTATACAAAACGCGGAAAAGCATCCCAGGATGGTACCTGCCATCGTAATCCTGCCGACTTGCCAGGAATTTGGCATGGATGATGGCCGCACTCTGTCCGTGGTCAACGACATGGCAAGAAAGTCGCCTGTGATCATCACAATGACCATTAGCATGGGCGTCAAAACCGCGTGTCCGGTTATGACCAGTCCAATTGCTAGCAAGAGCACTTGCACGATCTTCTTGAGGACGGAGTTCAGCGTGTAAGTAAGGATGCGCTGAAAGGTGATCCTACCCTCTTTTACCGCAGCGACGATACCGCCAAGCCCAGCCACCGTCAGCACAATACCGGCGGCGGATTTGGCGACATCGGTTGCGGTCGATACCGCAATGCCCATCTGTGCCTGACGGAGCGCCGGTGCATCATTGGCGCCATCACCGCACATTCCGACTGTACGTCCGTTCTTCTGGAAGGCCTTTACCAGGTTCGTTGCCTCGGGAAGAATGCTTGCAAATACCGCAAAATCCTCCGGTTTGACGCCTTCGGGTATCGCTCCGGGCGGGCAAACAGCCCCATCCAACCCCACCGCGTGCGCAACGATTGCCGCGGATGGGGAGCGTCGCCTGTCACCATGACCGTGCGCACACCCAGGGTCTTGAGCTCTGAGATCAAAGAGGTCGAGTCTTTACGCGGGGGGTCGCTGAGCGCAATAAGGCCCATAAGCTTCAGAGATGCTGCTGGGCCCGCAGCTACTGCCAAAACCCTGAAGCCTTGCTTTTCAAGTTCATCGGCTAAACCGGCAGCGGTGGGTGATGGGGCGGTGAGGCTCGCGGACTACCGTGAAGGCGCCCTTGACGATGCGCTCTACTCCACCGTTTGTATCGGTTGCTGTTGCTTCGGAGGTTTCTTGGCAGGATCGAATGGCACAAACGTGATTAGCTTTGGCAAGTCGGATGCGGGCTTGTGGGCGGAGGCAGAACGAATCGCTGCATCCACAGCATCATCCCCGCCCTCAGAACTTGCGAGGGCAGCCATGCCGAGAATGTGGGCTTCGTCAAACCCGGGCATCGGCTTGACGCTGGTTACCGAAAGTTTATTGCGGGTAAGCGTTCCGTTTTGTCCGAGCACAAAACATCGATCGTGGCAGCTTCATCTACAGCCGATAGTCGCGTCGGCAGGACGCCCAGCTTCGCTAAAGATCGCGCTCCTAAGGCCGCCGCGAGCGTGAATGTTGCCGGCAATGCTACGGGTATTGCTGCGAGAACGGAAGTGAGCAACAGCGGGATGATCTCACTCCACGGCATCGCATGAAAATAAGCATACGCTCCGATAATAAGGATGACGACGCCGTTAAAATGGCCAGATTACGCACGATGCGCAGCACGGCTTTTTGCTGAACTTGAAGCGTGCGCAGTGCGCACGAGTTCTGCCGTACGGCCAAACTTGGTATGAACGCCAGTGGCTGTCACTTCCGCAGTTGCTTCACCACGCCGTACCAGTGCTCCCGCGTAGGTATCAACGCCTGGACCAGCTTCAATGGGCAGAGATTCGCCTGTGAGCATGGATTGATCAAGCAGGACAGATCCCCCGATCAAATGAACATCGGCCGCAACCACACCGCCGAGCGACAACTTGACGAGATCGCCCCGCACTAACTCCGCGGCGGGTACCGTCTTCCATACCCCATCGCGCTCGACGGAGGCATTCAAGGCGAGACGCGAGTTTAAGGCCTTCAAGGTAGCCTGGGAGCGACTTTCCTGGAAATACGCTAGCGCTGCGTTGAAGACCAGCAGGCCCGCAATAATCGAGGCCTCGAAGTATTTGTGCAGCACGACCTCAAGCACAATCGACGCTTCGAGCAACCATGGCACGGGCACCCAGAACTTGGCCAATGCATTTCGAAGTGGATGAGCGGACACATCGGGCATTGCATTGGGTCCGTCTTTTTGAAGGCGGCTACGTGCTTCAGCGCTCGTGAGCCCGTTCGAAGCGGTGTCCCGAACCGGCTTTGCGGGTGGATTCGATGGTGCGACTTCGACATGTGCAGCCATAATTCTTTATGTGGAACGCTGTATCTGCTACCACGATCCTTCAAGATTGCGGAGCGGAAGCTGCGTAAGTTGCGGCTGGTTCGAGGGAGCGAAGTAGCAGCAACGGGCATTGCACCTGTTTGACGACCTTCTCCGCGATCAAGACCGAAGACCAGCGGGCGCCAGCCAGAGATGCCGTGGGTCGACAGCACAACCATGTCGATATGCTCACGTTCAATCACCAACATGATGTTTCCAACCACGTCATTGCCAATTTCGATACTGGAGCTCGCCTTAATCCCCTTGGAAACAAGAGCGGCGTCACAGGTGGCCAACTGCCGCTCCGCATTACCCTCCGCCTTGTGCAGGTACTCCACTTCAGGAAAGGAGACAGTTTTTGTGCCCATCGGAAGCATGGGAATAACGTTCAGAAGGTAGAGTTCAGCATGAAAGTGCTGAGCGAGGTCGGATGCGGTCTCCAGCGCAGCATCGGATGATGAGCTGAAATCAACGGGCACCAGAATCTTAGTGGGAATGAAATGGGGAGTAGTCGCTTGTGGCATGATCATCTCCTCGCCGAACCACGGAGTGGCTGGAATCCTATCTTCGTCCATCATGAGAACAAAAACTATGCTGTTTTAGACATGTTGGTGGCTCTGGAATTTATCTTAATTCCGACACCTGTGACCGCGGCCGTGACACATGTCTGCAGCGGCTTTCACACTCTTGAGTAGTGCATGGCGTTCGCACGCCACTGGCTCGACTTGGCAGCGCTGGTCAAGTCATAGGCCGTGATTTCAAGGTTGCTTTGCCAATTGTTTGCGGATCGATTGCAATTCCAGGCGGCGCTTCTCCGTGGTCTTGGGATACGTCATCTTGAGTCCCTTGAGCGCATCGAGGATAATTCTGGAAACAATCAACCGAGCGTTCTCCTTATCATCGGCGGGAACAACATACCAAGGCGCACTGATGGGTGCTGGTCGCGTTCAGGCAATCCTCGAAGGCGTCTCTGTAGCGCTCCCAATATTTCCTCTCGTGAATGTCTGCGAGGCTGAATTTCCAGTTCTTATCCGGCTCATCAATGCGTTCGAGAAAGCGCTTTCGTTGTTCGTCCTTCGACAGATGGAGGAAGAACTTGATGATACGGGTGCCATTTCGATGGAGATGCTGCTCCAAGTCCACGATGGAACGATATCGTTTCTTCCAAATCGTTTTCTCGTCGCGCAGCTCATCCGAAAGGCCTTCGTTGCGGAGAATCTCCGGATGCACCCGCACGATGAGAACCTCCTCATAGTAGGAACGATTGAAGATGGCGATCCGCCCGCGTTCGGGAAGCCGGTAGGTCGCGCGCCAGAGAAAATCATGTTCCAGTTCCTCGGCGCTGGGCTGTTTGAAACCGAAAACATCGCAGCCTTGCGGGATTAACACCGGACATGACGTGGCGGATGGCGCCATCCTTGCCGGCGGCGTCTATCCCTTGAAAAACCAGCAGCAACGCATAGCGATTGGACGCGTAGTGAAGCTGTTGCAGTGCGCTCAACTCTGCAACGTGTTTTTCCAGGAGGTTTTGATACTGCTTCTTCGACTTTGCAAAAGGGCTTCACGATCGTCGGCCACGCTCTGAGGTCGACTTTTTTCCCTGGCGGAACACGGAAATTCTTTGAATGGATTTTCATCTTCTATTTTCGGGTACTGTCTTAACAAGACACCACCTATTTTCGGCAGTCACTAACTGCACGGGTGCGCATGGCAATACTGGAAATGAGGTGTGTTTCACTCTTATGCGGACATCGCCAGTTTCGTCTCGACGCGAACGCTCTTCGCAGGGGCCGCTTTTGGCATCACTACTTCTAGCGTGCCATCGCTGAATGTCGCTCTGGCCTTCGAAAGATCAACTTCAGCAGGCAGATCGATTACACGGAACATCAGGTGCGCGTGTTTGACCGAATGGACGTGTTTTCCTGATTGGTGGTTTTCGTGAGGCTCGGTTTTTCCGCTGATACTCAGCCGACGCGGCTCGACGCTGACCTTGATCTCTTCCCTGCTGAATCCAGGAACTTCGCCGCGTGCGGCAAGGTGGTCGTCAGAGACCGAGAGGTGGAACTTCACCGGTGTAAGTAACTCGGATTCCGCGAGCAACCAATCCTCTCGGTCATTTCCGTGCACGTGTCCGCGGCTCTCGAAAATTTCATAGGCGCGCTGGGCAATCAAATTAAAGACGTCTTGTGTATGTTCGAAGAGTTCATGAACGATACGAGATTCAAGTCAGTGTGGTGTGTCATGGCTTCCTTTCCCTTTGCGGAATTAAGTCTTATCCGGGATCTTCGCTATGGTGAAAGGTGACTGAAGCGAGGTGAGAACCCGGAGTTAACTCTCCGGGCTCTCGTTGATGGAGACTTCATCCCTTCGACCTTCGCACTGAAGGCACGGGCCCAAGCTCTTCGCTATACTGGACTCTGTTATTCAGCTCTGGCTTGCCGGGCATAGCCGCCAATTTCGTCCAGAAGTGGTTGTGCCGACGCAGGAACCGCAACTTTGCCGTCAAGAATTTCATGGCGATTGACATCGTCGCCATACATGGCTTTGTCTCCACTTTTGTCGGCTTGCATGACGGCGCCATCCAGGCTCACCCCGGCAAAAATGCCTTTGGACCGGGAGTAAGACAGAATCTCCGCATTCAATTTAAGGTCAGTTCCAGCAGCGGCATTCCGGCCCACGGGTCCGGCCGCTACGGTAGCGTCTGCCCGAGCTTGAATTTGTCGCTCATTCAGGCTTTGCAGAGCATGATCGTTCATAAAGAGCATCACGATGTCGGTGGAAGAGCCCCCGATTTGATAACCCACACTTCCGCTGTCAATAGCCACGAACATGGGAGCGCTCCAGCCATGCTCGGTGCGACAGGTTGAGTCCCCTGCCATAGCTGCCGCCGAATATAAAGGCGAACTTCACATCGCCTGGAATGATGGCGATACACTTCGCAGA
The DNA here is from genome assembly GCA_963749225.1 of uncultured Nitrososphaerota archaeon. GTDB lineage: Archaea > Thermoproteota > Nitrososphaeria > Nitrososphaerales > Gagatemarchaeaceae > Gagatemarchaeum. The sequence continues at coordinate 364,040 of CAVVLY010000001.1, forward strand.
TTCCAGTAGATTCTGGGGGATGCCCTGGTCCGGGGTGTTCATGATTTCCTTGAAGACCTGAGCGGCTTTGTTGGTGCGATCTATATCATCTTCGCGGTCCGAGGCGACGGCGGTTAGAGTTGCAAGTACAACTAGCGTTGTAACGATCACAAGACGTTTCAACATCGGTTTACCCTCCTTGGGTTTCAACTCACTGACGGGGACTCAGTGGCAATTCACTGATGTCAGAAAGTTCGTTCGTTCAGTTCGCCCAAGGTGTAGATCATCAGCGCAGCTTCGGATCAACAACGGGCGATCCCAAACCAAATGCTAGATGCTGAGAAAAAGCATTTCTGTTCAATAGGGGACACATTTCAAGGAAACACATTTCAATTCGGCGTCACGGACTGGCATCCCGAGATGTCGATGGCAGAAGAATCGGTGTATTGCGCCCAGGGTTTAATAACGAGTGCCCGACATCTCCGGTATCAGCAAGCTAACCGTGCATCTTGCTCCACTTGCCAATGCTCATCTGGAAGCGTCACCGCACGTTGCCAAGACCAAGGCGGCCAAACCCAAAGTCGCACAACTCAGCATGGACTACGGTCAGCATCGCTAGGCAGGGCCGCCCTCAGGTAGCACTTGCTGATTTGTATTATCGGTTTTGTCGTCCCGACGACCGAACACGAGAATGTACACGGCCGGTACAAGAAAAACTGTCACGACAACCGAGACTGAAAGTCCGCCGATGATTGCACGCGCGAGCGGAGCGTATTGCTCGCTTCCCGCTTCTCGTCCAAGGGCCAGCGGGATCATGCCAAGCAGTGTTGCTAGAGAAGTCATCAGAATTGGCCGCAGGAGCGAATTTTGCAAGACTGGACCACTGCCTCTCGATAGCTCGATCCGCGCTCATGCAGAATGCCTGCAAACTCCACGATTAAAATGCTATTCGAGACTACGATGCCGACCATCATGATCACGCCCATCAGTGACATGACATTCAAAGTGGAGCCTGTGAGTACCAGCAGCACGATCACGCCCGCGAGCCCAGGCGGGATTGCCATCAGAATGATCAAGGGCTCAATAAACGAGGTGAACTGTGCCATAAGCAGCAGATACACCAGCACGACAGCCAGGACAATTCCAAGGCCAAAACGCAAGAACGATGCATCCATGCTCTGCACCGCTCCATGCATCAGAACGCGCATACCATTTTCCGTTGGTACATTCTTTATGGCTTGGTTCACTTGCTTGCTGACGGAATTCAACGCTTCGGCCCTTGGCAGCACGTAAACATCGATGACCCGCCGCAACTGATAGTGATCGACCTCGGTTGGTGTATGGATCTGCTTCGTAAACACAACCGAGCGGAGGGGCGTTAGCTCTGGCTGTCCTTGCCGCGAAGCGGGATATTCCCGAACTCCTCCATATTCATGTGGCCAATCTGTCGGTTGGAATATTGAACGGTGAGCATGTAATTGTTGCCGGTCTTGGGATCAATCCAATAGCTCGGCGCGATAACGCCGTTCGAGGTGAGAGCCGTAATCACGTTGTCGACAACGTTTTTGGGTGTCAATCCAATCAAACTGGCTCGCTCGCGGTCGATGTCCATTTCAAGCCCCGGGTACTTCAGATCTTGCGGGATGAAGACTGCAGAAACGCTGCTCGATGCGCGCAGCTTGGTCGCCAGACTCTGCGCCTGCGCAAATGCTGCCTCTTGATCGTTCGAGGAGATTTGAATATCGATTGGCGCGGGTAGCCCCTGATTGACAACGGAATCCACGAGGCCGCCCACCTGAAAATAAATATTGAGCTGCGGCAGCTGTGCAGCAAGAGCGTCGCGCACTTTTTCGATATAGACGTAGCTACCGGTCTTATGTCCCTCTTTTCAGACTAACCTGCACGAATGCCGTATCCATGGCGGAGTTCGATGTGTAGATCGCAGAAAGATCAGCTGTGACGCCTATGTTGGAGACGATCATACCGAAATCGGCCGGGGCAACGACGTGCCGAATAACATCCTCCACTTTTGCGATGTCTTCATCACTAACCTCAATGCGAGTACCACTCGGCATTTTCACGTTCACGATAAACTGTCCCGGATCGGTGCGAGGAAAATAGGCGCGGCCAAGGAATGGCATAAATAGTGCAATCACCACTGCAGCCGCCCCCAGCATGACTGCGGCAGAGAGCCCCGGTGTACGGACTACCAAGTATGCCATGCGTTCGTACCGCTCCAGCATACCCGCGAATCCAAGATTGAAGAGATCCAACCCGCGTTGGAAGATCGAGGGTTTCTTCTTCCTGTCGACCTCGGCTGGTGCTCTCTCGCTTTGCTCTTTTGGCTCCGTGTCGCCGGTTTCTCTTGGCTTGGGGTGAATGAACTTCGCGCAAAACAGCGGCACTAGTGTCATGGAGAAGATATACGACGCGAAGATCGTGAAGACGACTCCGTAGGCAAGATCGGTGAAGATATATTTACTGACACCACTCAGGAGAAACACGGGAAAGAAC
>CAVVLY010000002.1:0-441612 GCA_963749225.1 uncultured Nitrososphaerota archaeon
TGCCGTTTCACCGAGAGAGACGCCGCAAAGGGGTCCCTGAAGACCCTGCGCGGATATCGCGTCCTTGACAGACTCTTGGCGAACTGGAGAGCTCTACTTTTGTGGCTGACCGCTCATCGAGTCCCCGCCCTCATCTTCGAAGAACTCGTCGATGGTCTGTCCCTTGCGCACCACGACGTGCTCTCCCTGGGAAGTCTTCATGAGCACGTAGGGCCGTGGCTGGCAGTGGAATGGAGAAGCGAGCACGACTGAGTACGCGCCGACCTCTCTGAAGACCACGAGCTTGCCCACCTCCGCGCCGCCGAGCCTGGACCTGCTTGAGGTCGTGAAGACGTCCAGCGAATCGCACAGGCGGCCGGCAAGAACCGTCTTCTGATGCGTGTTGGAACTCCCGCCGGGCACGACCTCGACAGGGTATTCATGCCTGAGTAGCGCAGAGTCAGCCAGATTGTTGTAACCTGCGTCGACGTAGATGTACTTGTTCTCCCCGAACCGTTTCGTGTTGACTATCTTCGAGACCATGATGGTGGACTCTGCCGAGAGAAACCTTCCGCTCTCGACTATCAGGGTGAACTTGCGGCCGAAGCTCGCGATCAGGCTGTTGAGCTGTTCGAGTATCTTTGCGGAGAAGTCGCTCGGTGCGGGGACTCCCTTCCCATAGGGAGTGGGAAGGCCGCCGCCGATGTCTATGGTGTTTACCGGAAAGTCCCCCAGCTCCCTCCTCGCATTGAGGATGAAAGCCTCGAGCTTCTCCAGTGCCGAAGCGTAACACGAGGGGTCCTCGATCTGGCTCCCAAGGTGGAAGTGGAAGCCGTCGAACTTCAGGTTCGGTGTAGAGAGAATCCTCTGCAGCATCGGCATGGCGCTATCGTCCCCGGACGAGTCGAGCTGCACGCCGAACTTCCCATGTCGGAGCGAGAAACGGAGTTCCGCTTTGACCCTCACCTCAGGATTCACCCTTATGAGCACGTTCACGGTCTCTCCGGTCTTCGAGACGGCTTCGATCAGGTTCGTGAGGCCGTTGTTGCTTGATACCACGATCTTTCGGACGCCGTTCCTCACCACCTTCTCGTACTCGGCGGCAGTCTCGGTGATGCTGGTGTAGATGACGTTCTCCGAGGTCCCTCCGCACCTCTGCAGGAAGAGGAGCTCGTTCGCCGCCGTCAGGTCGAACATTATCCCCTCAGAGACGAACGTCTTGATGACCGTTGGGTTGAAGTTCGCCTTGATGGAGTACGCCACCCTGAAAGGACCTTTGAAGTTCTGGTAGGCTTGCTCAATCTCGCTCACCTTCCTCCTCAGCGTCGCCTCGTCCATCAGGAAGTATGGTGTGCCAAATTTCTCCGCCAGTTCGAATAACTCCTGGTCAGAGAATGTTGGTAATTCAGTCCGGGTCTTGGTGACCGGATGCGCCCGTGTTTCAGGCAATTGTTTGTGGGTCGGAGGATGAAAATATCCGCTTAAAAATTTATCCCCGCGCGAAAATAATTTTTCGCCCTCCAGGAACTATTCACGATGTGTCTGGACCGACAAAACAGTGGCAGCAACCGCGGACTCTCGGCGACGAAAGGGGAACCGAAAAAACCCACGTTAAGACCGAAAGGCGCGACCCACTACGTGTAGGAATCGCGATACCTCTTTCCGCCTAACAAAGATGGCTCGGCGCTGATTACTTTCCGACGACGATCTCTATGGAAGAGACGTTCCTCATCTCGCCGGTCTCGGTGCTCTTGACCTGCTCGGTGTTGATGCTGATGTTCTTGATGCTGAACACACCGTTCCCGAGCCTCTTTGTCACTATCTCTGCGACGTCGACCGCTCTGCTGATGGCGAGACCCCTGGCCTTCACCACTACCTCTCCGGCCTGCGAGAGCTGTATCAGGGCGGACATCGCGTAGCTCATGACGGGCTTCTTGCCCACGTAGATGTGGTTCTGCGGCGCTCCTGCGGGGATTGTCGACTCGTGGTGCTCGGGCTCCATTTCGCCTTCTTCTCCGTCGCCCTTTGCACTCTCTGGTCTCGTTTGTCTCCTTGTTGGTGGTTTGCTGGACATGTTTGTATCGGGGCCCACTTCGGTTCTCGGTATTTATGCATACATGGACGAATCGTCCATTTCGGGGGAATCCAGTGGACTATAGCAGGTACTTGATCGGGATGTCCTGGAATATGCCGTTGGGTAGCGACCTTCGGATCGACAGAGGAAGCGCCTCGCTCGCGAGCTCGGCCATGGCGAGAGTTATGGGGTCCTTTGTGGTTTCGTCTATCGGGACGAAGCTGGGAGCACCCATGGCAAGCTGGAGAGACCTCGCGCCGATTATCCGCGCCTTTTCAAACCGGGTGAGCTTGGGCGGCCCCACCGTGATGTCGAAACCCTCGACTATGGCTCTGCGAGTTTTCTTCTTTTCACGAGATGCAACTGTGGGCGCCAAACAATAACACGAGAACGAGACGCCCCTCGTTATTCGTCGTATAAAGGTTCTGCTACGGGTTAAACGTGCGACAAGGCATTGCACGTATTCGGTTTGTCATAATTTTTCGGTGCGTTCTTCCTCGCGCACCTCCGACCATTCGTGCCCGCAATGCTTGCACTTGTAGGTGTACTGGAATGTCTCAATATCCACGATGATCGGCTCCCCTGCTCCCATGAGTGTGGGTATGGGAGCTGCGGGTGGTGCAGGTCCAGCGATAAGCGAGTCCTTCACAGCCGCCTCGCTCGCGTTGAGTCTCGTGGTAACCGTCTGGTCTTTCAAGAGCTTCTTGGACTCGAGTCTGATCTCGAACCTCCGGCCGCAGGACGGGCAGTGCCTGAAGAAAGTCCTGATCTGGGACATGACCAGTGGAGTCAGCCCGCGTTATTAAAACAAGACGCGTGACCTACCCATCGCCTCTTTCCTAGCTGCTCAAGAGTTAAGAAGTCAGCCATGAACTCCCGCGTCAGGGTCTTCCCGTGAAAATCGCAGTGATCGGCGGGGGTATCGCGGGCTCGTTCACGTGCTACTTCCTCCTGAAGAAGGGGCACGAAGTCGTTCAGGTTGACAGAAGGAGCCGAGGTGCGGTTCGCACCTCCGCCAACAACTCAGGAATCCTCTCCAGCGCCGCGCATCACACGCCGATTTCATCAGCGGGTGGGGTCCGCGTCAGCGAGCACGAAAGAAAGAAGAACCTCGCGTGGTTCGCCCGCGCCCGAACGCTTGACGGGAAGAAGTACGATTCGCTGGTCGCCCGCCTGGTCCCGAGAAGCGTGGAACTATACAGCGAGTTCCTGCGCGGGCACGAAGCAGAGGTCAATCTCATCCGGGAGGGCCTGACGATGTATCAGACCCCCGACCTGGCGGAGGGTCACCGGCGGCAATACGGGGGGACGGTGGTCGACCAGGAGGAGCTAAGGGACATGGGATACTCCTGGGAAGGGGAAGGAGTCCTGAGCTCCGACCTTTCTGCTCACACCGGCAAGCTCCTGGCCATCCTGAAGTCAGAACTGAGGAGCATGGGAATCAAAACGGTCACCGGAGAGGCAAAGCTGAGGGTCTCAAGAGGGCAAGGAGGGGTCGCCATCGAGGGAGTCAGGGTCCGCGGCCGGCGCAACGAGATCGCCGACTCGTATGTGATTGCAGGGGGGTCGTGGAGCGGTTCGATATGCGCGCCTTTGGGGTTCGACCCCCACATACTTCCTGCCAGAGGGCTGGCCGAGTTCTGTCATACCGGGGGCAAGCGGCTCGTGGACTATCCTGCCTCCTTTCCAGAGCTGATGCTCACACAGCACGATGACAACCTGGTGCGCCTGACGGGCATCTTCGACCTGGTAGGCTTCAACGCGCGTTTCGGCGCTGCCGACAGGGAATGGCTGTTCAAGACCTCCCGAGCCTATCTTTCCAGGCCGAACGCCCTGAGGCTGGTCGAGGTGGGAGCAGGGTTCCGCCCGACGACACCTGACCAACTCCCTGTCGTGGGAGCGATTCCGGGGTGCACCAACGGGTTCATCGCATCGGGCGGGACCAGGAAGGGCGTCACGCTGGCGCCCTTGATGGGGCACTTGACAGCCGGGGTCATCTCGGGCTCCCTGGCAGGAAAGACCACCCGCACCGACGGAGATTTGGCAAGGATTCTCTCTCCGTCAAGATTCATCCGTTGAAAATTCGACGGATACGGGGCAATGAAGAAATAGTGGCTTGCCGGAGCGGGTCTTCACCTTGTCAACGGACGACCACGAAGGCGTGAAGAAAGAACTGTCGGTCTCCAGGGTAGAGTGCAAGGTGAGGGTGCGGGGCAAGGGGGAGTTCGTAATCGAGCTATACAAGCACCTGGCACCCATAACCGTCAACGCCCTGATGCGGGTCCTGCCCATGAGTTCGAGGGTGACGATCTACCCACGGGCGATGGTCTGCGTGCTGACAGGTATCAAGACCGGCGTGGAGAAACAGAGGTTCGAATACTCAAAGGGGGAGATTGCTTTCCTCGCTGCAAACGGCTCGTTGTGCTTCTTCACGGCCAACGTGAAGAGCGCCAGCCCGCTTAACCCGATTGGTAAGCTGAAATCCGACCTCGCGGTGTTGGATAAGCTGACCGCGGGGGACGTGCTTGAGATCTCTCAGGCCCTAGAGATCGGCGCCCAGACGTAGTGGCCGCTGAAACCCCCCACCCTTCTCACGAAACCCTTTGTCTCGAGGGAGGCGAGGATGGTTCGCGCTACGGACGCGTTCACGTTCAAACTCCTTGCCGCTGTGTATATCGTGATGGCTTTCATAGAACTCAGGGGTTTCATGAATTCGGCGTCGCTGAGCTTGGGCATGAGCACGTCCACCCTTCGTCTCTCTCCAGGGCCTTTCACTTCCTTGGTCGTCGTCTTCTTCTTGGCCCCCCCTGCTTTCGAGGCGTCTGTGGCGTCCTCGTCCTGGGACTTTTCCATCGACGCAAGAGTCTTCTTCTTTGTGCCGCCCAACTAACTCACTTGTTTCGAAACCGATTCAGAGACCATTTTAACCTTTCTTGCTGAAAGCACTCGCGATTCTCACCAGGGATTAATACCCTCGGGGAGAGATGACCGCCATGAAAAGGAAGATTGTCGACAGCCCGAGACTCCCAAGGCCCTTCGCGCAGTATTCCAACGCCGTCGAAGCGGGGGGCTTTCTATTCACCACCGGCCACGTCGGCCTCGACCCGAAGACGGGAAAGCTGACCAAGGGCATCGCAGCCCAGACCAGGGCGACCCTCGACACGATCGAAATTCTCCTGAAGGCGGCCGGGATGACGCTCGAGGACGTGGTCTGCGTAAACGTGTATCTGACGAACTACAGAGACTTTCGAAAGATGGACGCGGTGTACAAGGAGTACTTCCCGAAGGACCCGCCTGCCCGCACCTGCGTCAGGGCGAGCACCATGAAGGGCATGCTCATCGAGATAAACGTCATAGCGCACAGAAGCGGTTGAGTAGAGTCAACGCTTATTCGGAAGCTCCAGTAGGGGTTGAAGAATGACCGAAGGGAGCGGGACCAACTTCGTGCGCGATAGCACCGGACTGGTCAAGAACGTCTCGCTCTTCGACGCCGATCGCGGTCAACGTAAGCTACATGTCCACTGGCGCAGCCCTGGCGCTCATCGGTTTCACCGTCATCCTGCTCCCTTCGGTCTCAGGAGTAAACCTGGTGGCCGCCTCCCTCATCGGGTTCCTCTTTTCCATCCCACAGGTGATTGTTTACACGATGATGTCAGCAAAGACGTCCAGGACAGGGGGCGACTACGTCTGGATGTCGCGCTCCCTCGGAGGGTTCACGGGCAGCGCCGTCACCTTCATGGGGATCACCATGGAGACCATGCCTTACCTCGCTCTAATCGCACTCTCGGTTGTGTTCGCCATCGGTTCGGTCGGGGTCGCCCTTGGCAACGGGAGCTTCCTGGGTCTCGCTCTTCCCCCGAACGTGGGCGGGTCTTCGCCCTTGATGCAGTTCGTGCTCGCCGCGGCCCTGCTCGCAATGCTGGTCGCCCTCAACATCCTCAAGCCGAAGTGGGGGTTCAAGGTGGTCTCCGTACTGATGGTCGTGGGCCTCGTCACTCTAGCCGTGGCTGTCCTCACCTTGCTCAGCGCGGGCAGGGCGGTGTCGCAAACTACATCGACAACCTGAACCCGGGCAACCAGTCGCTCTCCTACCAGTCCATCGCGAACTCCTACGGAGGCTCGACGTTCGACCTTGGGGCAACGCTCTCGATACTCCCGTTCTTCGCCATCTTCGTGTACCCGTGGTTCAACGCCTCGGCGTCCGTGGGCTCGGAGCTCAAGGGCAAGAGGGCCACCACGTGGAACGCGCCAATCTCCGCCGTCCTGGCCTTTCTGGTGGTGACGATACCGTTGGCGACGATGTACTATGTGGGAGGGTTCGGCTTTACCAACGAAGCTCTGCACTCGTCGGTGCTCGTCGTCGACGACTCCTTCAATTTCTGGACGCTCGCCATGGGCGTCGTCGTCTTCCTCCGCAATCGCGGCCCTGATAGGCATCGGCTGGATCCTCTGGGAGGTCGCGATACTCGCCTTCGGGATCATCACGATCTCGCGCTATCTCCTCGCACAGTCCTTCGACCGGTTCCTCCCATCAAAGTTCGCCTACGTGAGCGACAGGTGGGGGTCGCCAGTCTTCGCCCACCTGTTCGACCTGGCCGTGACGGTGGTGCTCATCGGCCTCGCCGTCGCGTCTACGGGACGCTCTCGTCCCTCTACGGGGCGGTTCTCGCATCGATGTTCTACTTCCTCTTCGTGGGGTTGGGGGCATTCGTCTACGGGATCAGGAGGGAGAAGGGGAGGGACAGGTCCGTGCTGGCGGTCGCAGGGATCCTGATGGCGGCAGTCTTCGCCTACCTCTCCTACGAGTTCCTAGCGTCGCCTCGGATCTGGGGCGGGAACCCGCTCGCCTACGGGTACATCGTCGTGACCTTTCTGGCCGGGGTCGGAATCTACTTCGCCTCGAGGAGCTATCACAAGGCCAGGGGGATCGACATCTCCCTTCTCTTCAAGGAGATACCCCCAGAGTAGAGACCTGCGCGACGGACAGATATAGAAGCCGAGGAGGCGCATATGCGCCGTTTGAAGTACTCCATCGTCGTCGACAGCTACGAGAAGCTCGAGGGCCATACCGGGCGGCTCGCGATCAGGGAGGTGCTCGCGGAGCTCCTCAGGCAGACCCCGAAGGACGAGCTGCCCATGCTCGTCTACCTCACCCAGGGCAAGCTCCGGCCTGACTACGAGGGGGTCGAGCTCGGAATAGCCGAGAAGCTCGCGCTGAGAGCGCTGCACACGGCCTCGGGGAAGCCCGTCGAAATGGTGCGTGAGACCTACATACGTGCAGGGGACATAGGGACCGCCGCAGAGAAGCTCCTCGAGGAGAGCAGACAGGAGGCGCTCTTCTCGGAGCAGCTCACTCTGAAGCGCGTCTATGACACTCTCTTCGACATCGCCAAGACCTCGGGTGAAGGGTCCGTCGAGGCTAAACTGAAGGAGCTCGGTGAACCTGCTGAACGACGCCAGCGCCAAGGAGGCGAAGTACATCCTCAGGACGGCCATGGGAGACCTGCAGGCTGGGAGTCGCCGACTATACGATACTCGACGCCTGCGCAATCGCCCTTCTCGGCGAGAAGGGGCACAGGAAGTCGCTCGAGAGGGCCTACAACGTCACCTCCGACCTCGGTTACGTGGTGCAGCTCGCCGCCGAGAAGGGGCTGAAGGGCGTCGAGAAGGTGCACGTGCAGCTCGGCAAGCCCATCAGGCCCATGCTGGCCGAGAGGCTCCCGACCGCCGAGGAGATACTCGAGAAGATGGGTGGCGACGTGGCCATCGAGTACAAGCTCGACGGGGAGAGGGCGCAGATGCACAAGGACGGCAGAGCAAGGTCGAGATATTCTCGAGGCGGCTGGAGGTGATCACCGACGACGTATCCCGACGTGGTCGGAGTACGTGAAGAAGTACGTGAAGAGCAAGCAGGCGATACTCGAGGGGGAGGTCGTCGCGGTGAACACGGAGACGGGAGAGTACTATCCCGTTCCAGGAGCTGATGCACAGGAGGAGGAAGCACGGGATCGAGGCGATCATGAAGCAGTATCCCGTCGCCGTGAACTTCTTCGATGTCCTGTTCTCCGACGGCGAGGACCTCACGGGCAAGCCCTACGCGGCAGGAGGGCCGAGCTCGAGCGGATAGTGCAGGTCACCGAGTTCACGCGCCCGGTGCCGGCGAAGAGGACCAAGAGCGCCGAGGAGATAGAGAGGTACATGGAGGAGTCGATAGCCGCGGGAGGCGAGGGTCTGATGATCAAGGACCCCAAGGCGGTCTACACGGCGGGCGCGAGGGGCTTCGGGTGGATAAAGCTCAAGCGGGAGTACAGGAGCGAGCTGACCGACACCATCGACCTGGTGATAGTCGGGAGCGATCCACGGCAGGGGGAGGAGGGCCGGGGTCTACGGCGCGTACCTGCTGGCCGCATACGACGACGAAGAAGGACACGTTCCCCACCATAACCAAGATAGGGACGGGGTTCTCGGACGAGGACCTCGAGAGGTTCCCCAAGCTGCTGAAACCCTATGAAAGCCACGGTGAAACCGCCGAACGTCGAGTCGCAGCTGGTGCCGGACGTCTGGTACAGGCCGAAGGTCGTCATCGAGACCATCGCATCGGAGATCACCCTCTCTCCCAGCTACCCGGCAGGGATGGACGCGGTCAGGAAGGGGAGCGGCCTCGCCCTCAGGTTCCCCAAGTTCACGGGCAAGATAAGGGACGAGAAGGGGCCCGAGGACGCGACCACGGTCAAGGAAATCGTCGAGATCTACGGGATGCAGCTGAAGAAGATAAAGTCGAATAGCGCCCGCTGGGCCAGACTCCAGGAGGAGGGCAGGCGGATGCAAAAAGTTGAGATTCGCCACTCCCTCGGCCTTATATTGGAATAATTTCATCCCCTTGGAGGGGAATATTAGACTGTCAGGTTCTGAGGCCGACCTCCAAGCAAGGAGAAGGACCTTGCTCGTTCTCGAAGACATGGCAAGAAGGGTGACCGACTCTGCCAGGGTCTTGAACGAGGAATACCAGGCGCTTGTGAGCAACGACAAGGCGGGGCTCAAGTCCTCGCTTGAGAGGATAAAGAAGGCCGAAGAGGATGTTGTTGCGCTGCGCAGGGCCCTGATAAGGGAGCTCGCCCACGTGGGCACACTGCTGGTCAACAAGGAGGACCTGCTCAGGCTGGCTTTCCTCATCGAGGACATCGTCGGCCACATCAACGGGACCGCCTTCAAGCTATCTCACATCAGGCGCTCCATCGCCAAGACCCGCAAGTACAAGGACGCCATTGTGGAGCTCATCAATCTCCTGATTGAGGAAGTGTCCAAGCAGAACGAGTGCGTGAGGGCGCTCTCCATCAACCCCGACCAGACCATTGAGACGGCGGGGCAGATACAAAAGCTCGAGAACGAAATCGACTCCAAGCAACGGGCGCTCATCACGGAGGTGCTAAAGTCCGTCGCCGGATACAGGGACCTCATTGCGATGAAGGATGCCATCGAGGCCATAGAGGACTCTTCGGACGCTGCGCTCAGGGCAGCCGACTCCACGACGATAGTGGCGCTGAGCGTCTAGCGTTGACGCCCCCCAGGGCGGGCCCGGCCGCATCGACACCGGCGATGGGGCGGCTCTTCGAGAACCGCATAGTCGTCTGGGAAATCAGCGATTCAAGGTCCCTCTTCAAGGAAGCCTACTACGGCAAGCCGCTTGGGATCCCCAAGCCAAAGGACGCGGAGTTCGAAGCCCCCCTGATACTGGACCTCATGGAGGGGTACTACTTGATGAAGAAGAAGCGCCTGAAGGTACACGACGCGGATAGGAAGCTACTGTCGCTCGAGAAGATGGAGGAGATATGCGTCCGGTCCTATACCGACTTCGCCGAAAAGTTCCGGGTATACACCCACCTGAAGGAAGCAGGTTTCATAGTCGCGCCTGGAATAAAGTTCGGTTCAGATTTTGCTGTCTACGAGCACGGGCCGGGAATCGACCACGCGCCCTACATCGTGCAGGTGGAGAAGAGCGGGGCGCGCATCACCGCGACCGACATGGTGAGGGCTGGGAGGACTGGCGACCACCGTGCGGAAACAGTTCATAATCGCCGTCGTCGGTGATGACAAGGCTCGAGTTGACTTTCTCGCCTTCGACTGGTGGCGGGCCTAGACCGGTTGCTCGACGAATCTCGGCTACGGCAAAGTTCGGTCTCATACTGACTACCCGGATTTTCACTTTCTGGCCGTGGGTCGCCCTGGGCACGAACACGACGAAGCCCTGTATCCGCGCGACTCCGTCGCCACGCCTGCTCATCTCCGTGATCTCCACGTCTAGTTCCTGACCGACCTTGACCGGCTTTTCCTCTTGAGAGTCCGATGTGGAAGCTCCCGTCGAAGCGCCGCTCTGGGACCATCCCTGGTTCCCCACTTCGTCCGTGGTCACACCTCCACTTCCGACCGCGTTCGGAGCATGCACTCGTTCTGGACTCGCTGCAGAATTTAAACCTATTCGGAATGGAGCGCTTCACTCGCGGTGGCGGCCAATTTCCTAGGTCGTCCTGACGTTTGTCACGAGGGATGTGTTCGAGGCGGACTTGACAACCGAGAACCCGGATATATTCAGGAATCCCGCAGCCGTCTCCTTGCCGTGTGTCTCAAGCACGCACGGGAAAGGAATCTGTCTTCCGAGGAGTATCGTCTCGCAACCTTCGCAGTCCATCTTCATAAAGTCAAACGGCATCTCGAGAAACTTCAACGAGAACGACTCTTGATGCACCTCAGCCTCCCATCCATTCCTCGACGAGTTTTCCCGCAGGGCAGCCGCTCTCTGGGGGTCAGGCTCCACACAGATGAATTTCTTGGCTCCGCGGAGCCTATACAGCTCTACCGTCTCGCCCTCCCCTGCGCCGACGTCGAGCACCGTCTTCCCGGTGAAATCGAAGCTGGCGGGAGCGTACCATGTGTTCCACGTTCCCCACTCGTAGAGCATCATACCCGCGCGGTCCCGGCTCATGACGAGGTCGTCGAGCGGGGTCGAGACCAGGACCGAGTTCGAGCCCGCAACAGGTCCAAGACGCCAGCGCCAGAACCGCCGCACCGCCGCCGGTCCAGAGACGAGGCTGATGGAGTGGTCGAGGAGCTTGAAGACGGGCAGGTGTCTTCTCTTGGAGATGCCAAACCTCGGGACGATCAAGCTCCGATACGACCTTAAGAGGAGCACCGGCAATACATCGCTTTAAGGTTGCGTCAGTAGTGGATAACCAACTTCAGTCCTGAGGCGTGCCCAGTAACATCAAGCCGGTCCACCGCGACCGGGCGAAGGGGTTAACAGCCCCTTGAGGAGGCCCTCCCGAACCATGGAGACCATAGGGGAGACGTCCTTCATCCTCGTCTACAGAGACAGGAGGAGGAAGTGGCTGGTGAGGCCAGTCGACACCCCCAAACTCCACACCCACCTTGGCATACTCGATTGCATGGCCCTCGTCGGGCGCCCCTACGGGATCATCGTCCCAACAACGATGAACGACGAGCTCTTCATACTGAAGCCGACCCTCGAGGACATCGTGATGAAGTTCGCAAGGAGCACACAGGTCATTTATCCGAAGGACCTTGCCATGATAGTCATGCGCTGCGGGATTCACTCAGGCAGCAGGGTATTCGAGGCGGGCACGGGGAGCGGAGCCGCGACGGCGACCTTCGCCTACATGGTCGGGCCGAGCGGGCAGGTCTACAGCTACGACCTCAACGAGCAGTTCCAATCGGTGGCCCGGAGGAACCTTGAGAAGTTCGGGCTCATCAACTATGTCACGTTGAAGAACAAGGACGCCAAGCTCGGGATCGAGGAGAATGAGCTGGACGCTGCGCTCATCGACATGGGAGACCCCTGGGAGATGGTAGCGAACGTGAGGTTGGCGCTCTCGCCTTCGGCCGTGATGGCGGCCATATGCCCGACGATGAACCAGGCAGAGCGGCTCACGGAGAAGATGAAGGAACAGGGGTTCATCAGCGTCGAGACGATCGAGGTCCTGGTGAGGAACCTTGAGGCGAGGCTGGGCATGACGCGACCATCCCAGATGATGGTGGGTCACACCACCTACGTGACCTTTGGCAGGAAGACCTCCTGAACCGGCCCCAAAGAGTTTTAATCCATAAACCAAGGGCCGAGGAGCACTCGTCGATGAGCTACCAACGAGAGGATACAAGATGTGTCGTTCCTCCTCTTCATCGTCCCCTTCGCGCTAAGCCTGTTCTATGGATTGTACCTATGGGCAGGAGTCGGTTTCTCCTGGTCGCTTCCCCAGTCCGTGTTCCTCCAGGTTGCCGAGAGCCCATACATCTTCCTCGCGGCCTTCATCGCGGTCATGGCCGGGGCCACTCTCGACGTCACCTCAGAGCCGCTCCCCAAGCGGAGACAGAAGCTCGCCGTGGAGAGCGGCAGACTGCAGATCTTCGCCGTGGTCTTCCTGGTCCTCTCTGGTCTCGCCGCGTGGTATGCGGCCGGTTTCGACGTTGGTGGCGGCTTCTCGAACCTGCTCGCTGGGCGCTACGCGATAATCCTGCCAGTCCTCGCCATCGCCGTCAGCTTCCTGTTGCTCCCCTCCGTATCCCTGAGGAGGGGTAGCGCTAACTACGTTCTGGCTCTGGCGTGCGGCCTCGGCAGCCTGGCAGTGGTGGATGAGGTGGGCAAGAGGAACTACTTTGCGGGACTTGCCCTCGGGGCGGCGCTGGCGGTCATCGCCATCTACCTCTACATCTATGGCCTGGGCGGGTCCAAGGAGAGCGTCGACCCCGGCAGAACGCTCAGCCAAGAGCGGAAAGTAGCCTGCCCAGCTCTGCGTAGTCTCGCTCCATCACCTGCTTCAGAGTTGGATTGTACAGCATTGACGCTGGGTGGTAGGTGGGGAAGAAGGTCCTCGGAGCGCGGACGACAGCCCTACCATGAAGCGAAGCCAAGGTGCCATCCGGGAAGAAGTGCTTGAGGGCCGTGTCCCCGAGCAGGACGATGAACGTGGGGTCGATCGCCTCGACCTGGCTCCTCAGGTATGGGTGGCAGGTGTCAGATTCCAGGGTGGTGGGCCGTCTGTTCCCCGGCGGCCTGCACTTCACGATGTTCGTTATGAAGACCGACTCTCTGGTGAGTCCGGCCGAAGCGCAGGAGGTCCTCGAGGTTCGAGCCTGCTGCGCCGACGAAAGGCCGCCCTCTCTGTCTTCGTTGGAGCCCGGACCCTCGCCGATTATCATGACCCTTGCGTCCCGACGGGCCTTCTCCCGGGACGGCCTTCGTCCTCGTCAGGTGCAGCGGGCACCTCTTGCACACGCCTGACCTCGTCGGCTATGGCCGAGAGCGTCTGGTCAGCGCCCATGCTCAGAGCAATTCGTCCTTGGACTTGGGGTAGGAGCCCAGGACCTTGAGGAAGACCGTCTTGGTCGCGAGCTCGCCGAGGGCCTTTGTGACCTTCTTCTCCTCGCGGTGGCCCTCGAAGTCGACGAAGAGGTAGTACTCCCACGGCCGCTGTCGCGTCGGCCGCGACTCGATCTTTGTCGAGGTTGATCTTCTCCGTGGCGAAGACCTCGAGGGCGTGGTAGAGCGAACCCGGCGTGTGCGGGACCGAGAATATTATGGAGGTCTTGCTGTCCCGCGTCTTCTTGCCCTCGTTCTTCGAGATGATCAGGAACCTGGTGAAGTTGCGCCCGTAGTCCTCGATGCCCTTCTTCAGGACCTTCATGCCGTAGATCTCCGCCGCCTTCTCGCTGGCTATGGCCGCGCGCCTGCGAGCATCTTCTTCTCCTTGATCATCTTCACGCGACCCCGCGGTGTCGTAGGTGACCATGGGCTCGGCGCCGAGCGAGACGACGAAGTTCCTGCACTGGCCCAGCGCCTGGGGGTGGGAGTAGACGATCTTGATGTCGGAGAGCTTCGGCGGTCGGGAGCGCGATGAGGCAGTGGACGACCCTGAGGACCACCTCCCCGATCGACCTTCACGCTGGACGTGAGGAGCATGTCGCTAGTCTCGTAGCACGGTCCCCTCGATGGAGTTCTCGGCGGGGACGACGCCCGAGGTCGACCGCCCCCACCTCCGTCAGGTTGAAGACCTCGCGGACGCTCTTGCAGGGGACCGTCTCGACCGAGGAGCCGAAGTGCTTGAGGATCGCCTGCTCGCTGTAGGCGCCGTGCTCCCCCTGGAACCCGACTCTCAGTCTTCTTCAAGCTCTGGTGCCAGCACCACCGCAGGGCGCAGATATCACCCTTTCCGAAGGCGGCCCAGCCGCGGAACTGGAGCGCCAGGGACTTCGACTAGCCCTAGACTAGATTCATAAACGTGCCGGTCAGGGTGACCTGCATGTCCGAGACCAAGCAGGAAGGGCATCACGGCGAAGAAGGCGGAGGACTTCGACGACTGGTACACCCAGGTCATACTGAAGTCCGAGCTCGCCGACTACAGCCCCGTCTCCGGCTGCCTGGTCTACCGGCCCGCAGGCTACGCGATCTGGGAGAAGATACGCGACGCCACCGACAAGGAGTTCAAGAAGGCCGGCATCCAGAACGCGTACTTCCCCCTCTTCATCCCGGAGCGGCTCCTCAAGAAGGAGCAGAAGCACGTGGAGGGGTTCGCGCCGGAGGTGGCGTGGGTGACCGAGGCCGGGAACTCCAAGCTCGAGGAGAGGCTCGCGATCAGGCCGACCTCCGAGACGATAATCTACGAGGTGGTCAGGAAGTGGATAAGGTCCTGGAGGGACCTCCCGCTGCAGGCTGAACCTCTGGAACAACGTCGTGAGGTGGGAGTTCAAGCACCCGACGCCGTTCCTGCGGGGGAGGGAGTTCCTCTGGAACGAGGGGCACACGATGTTCGCGACCAAGGAGGAGGCCGACGCCGAGAGGGACCAGATACTCGGGATCTACAGGAAGGTGACCGAGGAGTTCCTCGCCCTGCCGGGCCTGGTGGGAAGGAAGACGGACAGCGAGAAGTTCGCCGGGGCGCTGGCGAGCTACAGCATCGAGCACCTGATGCCCAACGGCAAGGCGATCCAGGGGCCGGACTTCCACTCGGACGGCCAGAACTTCGCAAAGGCGTTCGAGCTCTCCTTCGTCGACCAGAAGGGCGAGAAGCAGTTCGTCTGGCAGAACACCTGGGCGATCACCACCAGGGAGATCGGGGTCATGATAGCGACCCACAGCGACGACAAGGGGCTCGTCATCCCGCCGAGGGTCGCGCCCGATCCAGGTCGTCATCGTCCCGATCTTCAACGACGAGACAAGGCGACGGTCCTGGAGGAGGCCAGGAAGATCAGGGACGCGCTCTCGGCCGTCCTTCTCGGTCAAGCTCGACGACAGGGACTACCTCACCCCGGGAAGGAAGTTCAACGAATGGGAGCTGAGGGGGGTCCCGCTCGCGCATCGAGATAGGTCCGAGGGACATCAACCAGGGACAGGTCGTCCTCGTGAGGAGGGACACCTCGCAGAAGCGGCCCGCGAAGATCATCGACGTCGTCGCGGAGGTGGGGAGGGAGCTCGACGACATCCAGGCGTCCCTCTTCGCCGCGCGCCTCGGAGTCGCTGAAGGCGAGCGACCAGCGAGGCGAAGACCTACGACGAGCTGAAGGCGATCACTCGTCGACGGACGGAGGCGTCGTCCAGGCTCCGTGGTGCGGCTCGCCCGCGTGCGAGGAGAAGGTGAAGGCGGAGACGGGCGCGAAGATAGTCAACATCCCGCTCGACCAGCCGACGAGCCGGGCGCCTGCGTGGTCTGCGGGCAGCCCGCGGAAGATCACTGGCCAACTTCGCAAAGTCCTACTGAGCTAGACCGTCTCGACCGTCGACGGCGGACGAGTAGAGCCTCCGCGCCACCTGGTCGACGCTCCGCGGGAGGTCGACCTTCCCGAGCGCGATCGAGGTCAGCGAGAGGGACGACGCGGCTATCCCGAAGCAGCAGGACCAGAGGAAGTCCCTCGAGCGAAGGTAGCAGGTGAGCAGCGCCCCGGCGAAGATGTCCCCGGCACCGGTGCTGTCCACGACCTTCACCTTGGGGACCTCGACCTTCGATATCCTGTTCCCGTCGAGGACCAGGGCCGGCTCGCCGCCCATGGTGACCACGGCCTTGCGGATCTTCTTCTGCGCGAGCTTCGCGAGCGCCTCCCGCGGGCACGGCCTTGCCGGTGATCGCCTCCGCCTCGGCCAGGTCCATCTTCAGGGCGTCGACGCTCCCGAGGACCTTCTCGTCGCTCCAGGGCGTGATGTAGACCTTCCCCGACGCGTCGAAGCTCCTCACGTACCCCTGCGGGTCGAGGAAGCAAAAGTCGGAGCGGCGCCTGACCTCGTCGAAGACGGCCTGGGGTATCTCGTGCGCGAGCGGGCTGATCGAGGGAGGCGTTGAAGTGCCCGTCCGGGACCTGGTCGAGGAAATGTCCTCGCAGCTCTCCAGCAGGTAGAGGGAGCTCTCGTTCGTCCTTGACGACCAGCTTGAACCGCGTCGTCTTCTTGGTCTTGCTCCTGTCGATCGCCCTCAGCTGGAGCCCGTTCCTGGCGAGCCAGACTATCTGGTCGTCGGGAAAGTCCATCCCTATCT
The DNA here is from genome assembly GCA_963749225.1 of uncultured Nitrososphaerota archaeon. Taxonomy (GTDB): domain Archaea; phylum Thermoproteota; class Nitrososphaeria; order Nitrososphaerales; family Gagatemarchaeaceae; genus Gagatemarchaeum. The sequence continues at coordinate 16,585 of CAVVLY010000002.1, forward strand.
TGGTGAGCGGCACGACGTCGAAGCCGAACCGCGAGCAGAGGAGTCCCGCGTAGGATGGAGGGCCTCCGACCGACGATATCGTCCTGAACGGGAGCTCGATCTTGTCGATGGTCATGAACCCGGCGACCAGGACGTTCATCGCAGGCCTCGCTCGCATCGGATCCGAGATTATCTAAGAGTTTGTCTGCTTCGAGCTTCCCTCAGGTCTGCGAAGCGAGCCTTGAGGGCGGGAGGATAGGCTTGTGCCCCTCCGCCTTGGCCTCGGCGATTTCTTTCTCCATGCTATGTTGTCTCTTGGCCGGGGGTATCGCTATCACGTTGTCGATCCTCAGCAGCATGCAGACCGCCTCCGTGGCCGACACTATGACCTGCCTCTTCACGGCGAGTGGCTCCAGTACGGACTCGGCCCTCAGGTTCTTGATGGTCCTGCCCGTCGCTGGGATTCCGTACCACTTGCCCTCTCCGCCTGCTAGGTGCCTGCGCCCTCAGCTCGGCCATGAGATTGATCGGGTCGAGCCCGGCGTTCTCGGCGAGGTGTGCGGGTATCTCCTCCATGGCCTCTGCGAACTTCTCCGCAGCCAGCTGCTCCCTACCCTCCAGCTCCGCTGGCCCACTTGGCTAGCTGCACGGCCAGCCTCTGCCTCCGTCGCCCCGCCCCCCACTACGAACGAGGGCTCTTGTATCATGTCCTTGACTACCATCACCGCGTCGTGGATCGACCGCTCCGCCTCTTCGGCGACCTTCTTGTTGGCGCCCCTCGTGAGTATGGTTATCGACCTAGGGTTCTTTGCGCCTATCGACGAACAGCATCTTGTCCGGTCCAACCTTCCTCTCCTCCACGACGTCAGCGTAACCCAGGTCCTTCTCCGTCAGGTCCTCGAGGTGAGGGACCATCCTCGCGCCCGTCGCCTTGGCGATGTTCGGCGCCTCGTATTCGTAGCTCTTCTCGACCGCGAGTATCCCGGCCTGCGCAAGGAAGTGCTGCGCCATTTCGTCTATCTTCTTCTGGCAGATGACCACGTTGGCGCCGACAGAAGCGACCTTCTCCACCATCCTCCTGAACATCTCGACCTCCTCCCCGAGGAAGGCCTGGAGCTCGGACGCCTTCGATATCGTCATCATCACATTCCGCGACCCCTGGGTGACCTCGAAGGGGACGTTCAATAGAGCAATCCTGGCCTTCTCGACCCGGCGCGGCATCGCCGGGCTGACGATCTTCTGGTCGAGGACTATGCCCCGGATGAGCGCGGTGTCGGCCATCGACCCTCCTTCCTTCTTGTCCACCTTGATGGTCTTCATGGTCGACCTTGTAGGTCCCGTCCTCCTGCTTGATGGCCACGCCCAGCGCGGCGTCCACCACGATGGAAGCGACCATAGCGGCATTCGCCGCGATCATCTTGGACTGCATGCTGGTGGTCGCTACCTTGACCAGTGCGTCCCTGTCCCTCGGCTCGACCAGCTCGCCGAGTGAGTCGAGTACCTCCAGGGCCTTGGCGGCCGCCTTGCGGAACCCCGAGACGATCACTATCGGGTGGACGCCCCTCAGCAAGAGTTCTTCCGCCCGCTCGAGTAGGGCGCCCGCGAGGACGACGACAGAGGTGGTTCCGTCCCCCACGCCGGTGTCTGTAGCCTTGGAGACCTCCACGAGGATCCTCGCCGCCGGGTGCTGGATGGCCATGTCCTTCAGCATGGTCGCGCCGTCATTGGTTATGGTCGTGACGTCATACTCCGAAACCAGCATCTTGTCCATCCCGTGGGGGCCCAGGGAGGTTCGCACTATGGAGCAGATCAGCCTGGCCGCTGCGACATTGTTCGCCATTGCGCCCGGGCCCTTCATCTGGGTCCTCCCCTCCAGAAGAGGTCTCACCGGCCCCGACGGACCGAGGGTTTGGACTGGTTGTGCGGACATTGGTCTAGCGGTGCCCTACTTGTGGGGGTATAGAATATTTGTGGCGGCGCTGGGCTCCCCGGTTTCGGGCCAGAACGGGACTATCGCACCGCCCCCAAGACGGTTCGGAGTCGGTCCCAGCCCCCATCCTTTTAAGGAACCGTTCGGGGCGGTCGATTAGAATGACAAAGAAGCGGAAGAGCCGAGGACGCGCCAAGGGCGGCAAGGGCAGCTCGTCCGTAATCTCTTGCAGCAACTGCGGGGCACATGTGCCTCGGGACAAGGCGAAGAAGGTAACGACACGACCAGCCTGGTCGAGCCGCAGCTAGCGAGAGAGTTGAGGGCAGCTGGCGCCTACATCGCAAGTCCGACCCAAGTGAAATACTACTGCGTCTCTTGTGCCGTGCATTACGGCATAGTCAACGTGAGAGCCAAAGCAGAGCGCAGGTTCGGCTAAAAACCGGCAATCAGAAGAACCTCTAGCTCCGTACGTCCGACCTCCTGTTGCATTGGCGCCTTCGGCGAAAGCTAAAGCCGCGTCACTTCAGCGCCGCGACAACCCTGGCCACTCTTTCGACGAAGGTGATGCCAGCGAGGGCCACGACGACGATCACGCCCCAGGAGACCAGGCCGAGCAGTGAAGCCAGTATCAGGACGATCAGCCTCTCGCTCCTCTCTCCGATCCCCACACCTGCCAGGCTTACCTGGAGAGAGTCGGCCTTCGCCCTTGTGTAGCTCACCAACAGGCTCAGCGTGAGGGCGAGGAGGACCAGCGAAGGCGTGGAATAACCTCCGACCAGTATCCCGAAGTAGATGGCAGCCTCACCAATCCGGTCCAGCGTGGAGTCCAGGAATGAGCCTCGCTTTGAGACCCGGGCAGTAGCCCTCGCCACCGACCCGTCGACGATGTCGACGAACCCCGAGCCTAGGAGCGAGAGACCGGCGATCGCCGCGTTGTGAGCCCCGCCTCTGCTGAAGAAGAATGCCGCCACCAAAGAAAGAGCTAGCCCAAACAATGTCCACGCCGTCGGAGACGGCATGACCCTCGAGGCGCCCTTCCCGAGCGTCAGGGATGCGGAAGTCATGCGCCCCCTCAGCCTGTCTAGCACCCTCCTAGGACTTCCCCCACCCTTTATGACGTTTCCCCGGAAAACCGAGAGAAAGGCCCCATGCGAATGAGGACAAATATTCTAATTAGGCACTGAAAAAACACTTGGGACGATGGGCAAGATAGACAAGGGAGTCGCGTGCTCCGTATCAGGGTGCAAGAACCCCGGCGAGCGGTCCATCAGCAGGCAGCAGCTAGCGGGCAGCGGACTATCCGCCGGCGGGGACGACCGGAGGGTCTACCTCTGCCACGATACACTACAAGGAGTGGAAGAAGAGCGACCAAGAAGGACAGGGACTGCAGAGCGAGCGAGATGGAGCTAGGCCCCGCGGCGAGTCAGATGAGAATACTTCAGCAGCACCTCGACTTCATCGAGTACGAGCCGAAAGAGAAGGAGATTTCTTTGGCGGAGGAGGCAGAGAAGGAAGAAGCAGCACTACGACGAGATAGTCGTACTCTTCACCTCGGTCGAGAAGGGGGACGACGACCAGGTCGCCAAGAAGGCGATCGAGGGGACGAAGGACTTCCTCGGCAAGCTGAAGGTCAACCGGATAATCATCTACCCCTACGCCCACCTGAGCCAGAACCTCGCGAGGCCGAAGGAGGCCCTCGAGGTGCTCAAGGCCATGGAGAGGCTACGCGAAGGAGGCGGGGATAGAGACCTACAGGGCCCCGTTCGGGTGGAACAAGGCCTTCCAGATCAAGGTCAAGGGGCACCCCCTGGCCGAGCAGTCGAGTCATACTACGGTCGGCACAGGAGCCCGCAGTGGCACCGCGTCAGGCGGTCGAGAAGGCCTCGCGAAGCCGGCAGGAGCTGACGCGAGGACCAGCTGTTCGCGAGGATAAAGAAGAGCGACTTCTCGGGGCTGCCGGAGACGGACCACAGGATAATCGGGGAGAGGCTGGACCTCTTCAGCTTCCAGGAGCCTTCGCCCGGGATGGTCTACTGGCACGACAAGGGATGGAGGCTGCGGAACCTGCTGGTCGACTTCATCCGGAAGGAGCTCGCAAGGAGAGGCTACCAGGAGATAAGCAACCCCGCGCTCGGCCAACACGGTCCTCTGGAGCGTGAGCGGCCACTCGCGAGCACTACAAGGACAACATGTTCCTCACGAAGCTGGGGGACGAGGAGATGGGCCTCAAGCCTATGAACTGCCCCTCGACGCTTCCTGGTCTACAGGTCGAGGAAGTGGAGCTTCCGGGACCTCCCCGTGCAGCTTTGCCATCTTCGACCCGCTCTACCGGAACGAGCTGAGCGGGGTCGCGATCGGGGCTTTTCAGGGTCAAGATACTCACGCAGGACGACGCCCACATCATCGCGACCGAGGAGCAGGCTGAGGCCGAGGTCGCAGACCTCCTCGACCTGCTCGCCAAGATGTACGGCGTCTTCAAGCTCGAGTACAAGGTCAAGATATCGACCAGGCCCGACGAACACATGGGGACCGACGAGGAGTGGGAGAGGGCGACCAAGACTCTCATCAGGGTGGTGGAGTCCAAGGGGCTGCCCATACGAGGTCAAGGAGAAGGAAGGGAATTTCTACGCCCCCAAGATAGACGTAGACATCAAGGACTCGCTGGGGAGGGAGTGGCAGTGCGGGACGATCCAGCTCGACCTGCAGATGCCGAAGCGCTTCAGGCTGGCCTACACCGGCTCGGACGGGAAGGACCACACCCCCGTGGTCATCCACAGGACCATCTACGGTTCGCTGGAGCGGTTCATCGGGATACTGATCGAGCACTATCAGGGCAAGTTCCCGCTCTGGCTGTCACCCGTCCAGGTGAGGGTTCTCCCGGTCTCCGACGACAACAAGGCCTACGCCGGAGAGGTCCTCGAGAAACTGAGGAGCGCTGGGGTGAGGGCCGAGGGAGACTTCGAGAGCGGGACGATAGGAGGTAAGATAAGGAACGCTCAGTTGCAAAAAATTCCGTACATGCTCGTCATCGGGGGCAAGGAGCAGGAAGCACGCACGATAGCGGTCAGGGCGAGAGAGGGCGATGTGAGGTACGGGGTCAAGGCCGATGACTTTCTCGCGGAGCTAAAGCAGAAGACCGAGGCTTTCGCCTAGCTAGCTTTCTTTGCCTTTCTCTTCGGCTTGTCGGCTGCAAAATACTGCTTGAGCGGGTCCCAGTACGACTCGTACCACCCGCTTGTGTAGCTCTTCACCTGTTCGGCTGGGACGTTTGAGTGGACCATCTTGAGCTCCGTCCCGCCCTTCTTGGGGGTCAGTGTGAGCTCCAGCCGAGAGCGCGGGTAGCCTTCCGGCCAGCTGGTCGTCTCCCATTCCTGGACGATCTTCTTGTCCTTCACGAGCTCGAGGTTCTTGCCAGAGATGTAACCGTCCCACGCGTTGAACTCCACGCCGATCTTCGCGCTGGTGGTCGCCGGAGAGCCGGTGAACTCACCATGCTTCTTGGGGTCGAGGAGCGCCTCGTACACCTCGTGCGGCGTCGCCTGGATGAAGACGGTCTGCTTGATAGTCCCGAACTTGAGAGCCAACGTGACGAAAACCAAGCGGCCCGGGCTTAAGAGTGTTTCATGCGCGACTTGGTAAACTCAGGACCAGAACGCATCGAGCGTGGTGGACCCCATGAACTCGTCGAAGCTGAACCCGAGAGAGTCGAGCATCTGGTCGAACATCGAACTCGCGTACTCCAGGTACTTGTCCACGTCGACCTCGTCCACCCTGGCGAGCGTCACCGGCTTGACCCCCAGCGGGGTCTTGGTCTTGACGAACGAGATTATCTCACCCGCCTTGATCTCCCTCCCTCCGGTCTGCATTAGGTTGGCAGCCTTCACGTGCTGGGGCATGGTCCCCGAGTATCCCGAGATCGCCTTCCCTATCATGACGTTGAACGCGAGGTCCTCCAGAGAGACCTCCTTGTTGCGGAGCTTGGACACCATCCCAGTCAGGAGAGTCTTGATCTCGGCCCTCGCACGCTCAAAGTCCTCGGGCGCGTAGACCCTACCAAGAATCGCCAGCGATTCGTAGAAGGTCTTCTTGAGGAACTCGGGTGTTTGGCTGTTGTGCAGCAGCGAGGGAAGATTACCGGCAACGAACCTCTCAGAACCGGGAACGGAGAAGTCATACATCGTGCACGAGCCGGGGACCCTCTCAACTGAAATTACCTCATCGTAGGTCACGTCTTGGTTGTTAATCATGTTCCTAATGCTTGCGAGCAGCCCTAGTTCAGCTGGGTCGGCATATTCGGTCAAGCCTTCGATTAGTTTGTTGTAGCGAGGAAGAAGGCTCAGATTGAACCTCCTAGAGTCGTGCATGTTGAGATGCCTGAATCTGCTTATTCCTAGCCGTCTTAGCATGTTGGTCTTCACGTAGATCAGCCCATCCGTACTAATAGGGATCAGTTCCTTGTTTCTGGGATTGTTGGCAGGCATCTTCTGGAACCTAGGCTGGAGGAATCCGATTTGTTCCTGGAATCTTCTTCGACTTGAGGTACCGATTATGCTTAGCTGATAATAGGTGACCTTGAATTTCGAATTATAGCAAGTCCTGAGTCGACAGTCCAGATCGAAGTAAGCCAACAAATACGCGACCTGCTCCATTAGGACAAGGCTTTCGGAAGCAACGCTGATCTTCCTCCCGCCGCCACTGAATCCGTCGCCAGAGAAGAGTCCAAGCAGGTAGGACCTTACGACGCCAATAGGAGCTGAGAACACAAAGTTAGGCACGTGCTTCGTCGCGCCCTTTTCGCCACACTGCGACCTGAAGAGAGCAGCATAGAGTACGGGTAGATAGTACGCCCGACGCTCCGGTCCCCTCAAAGGATTCATGTCCCATCCGAAGGTTCTCCGCCACGCAGATCTCAGTGCTTCACACACCTCTGGATTCACTTCCTCGCTTTGTGATATCGTATTGGACCGAGAACCTGGTGCGGAAGCCGTACTTCCCTCTGCGGTGAAGAGCCCGAACAGCAGACCAACATCTTCAGTGATGGGGATCAACCGCTTGATTGGTGTCCCGGTTGTGGAATGGGGTTTTGCTGAATGAAGCATGCCGTTGATTTCGACGGTGGGTCGCACAAAGCGACTGACATCTAGTACGCCAGGGATGCCAGAGGGAACGATCTGACGCGCGCCCACGAGCACGTCACCTACTTTGGCATCTCTAGTCTGCTTGCAGAAAAGACGACCATAATCGTCAATGAAGAAGACGCTGTGGTCTCCAGATAATCTCAAGTTCCGTCCTTTGCTCGTACGCAGGGTATAGATCTCATGGACCTTGTGCGCCACAGCGTCGTCAATTCGAGCCCAACTGGAGATGAGTTCGTCGCTGATAGTGGGTAGTTCTGTGTGGCATCCTTCAGCGAAGCGGCGGTAGACCGCCTCTACGTTGGTGAACACAGCCATTCCGTTTATGCGAGCGAGAATCGGGGTGTCGCCACTGACAGATTTTTTGCCAGTCAGACCTTTGATATCGGCCGTCCCATCCTGCAGAACTCCAAAGTAGTTCTTCTTCCTGTCGCTGAACGCGACGTACCTATACGATTTGTCGATGTCGAGTTCAACTCCAAGTTCCTTTTCCGCCCACCCAGAGACCTTCGTTATCTTTTGTTTGTCAGGATTTTCAATAAATAAGCTGTCCGTATCCGAATATATGACAGAAATCGCTTCATTATTGCATTTCTCAATCGTCTTCGTGATGGCGTCCCTTCCGTACGCCGCGGTAGCCTCTGCCACTGGCAGGCAGTACAACGCGAAGGTTTCGAATCCGAAGGTTCCGTAGGAAGCATTCAAAATTACTTTTAGTCCCTGTGATATCACCGCCGCCAGCTCTCTGTCATCCTGCGAAAGAGTCCTGTCCTTCGCCAGGTGCTTGTAGTGACCGACCCTGAGGTCCCTGAGTGACCCTATCACGAGGCTCTCCATCCCGCTCCGCTTCTTGCAGACCCAGTGGTCGGTGTCCGGGACCTTGTTGGTTCGGCACTCCTCGTGGGGGCAGTTGACGGTCTCGTAGGAGAGGTTGTGGACCTTGATTATGCTCGGATATAGACTGGCAAAATCAAGGACAGAAACACCGAAGTGAACGCCAGGCTTCGGTTCAATCACGAGTCCGCCCTTGTACTTTTTTCCCTTGATTATGGCCTCCGAGGAGGCGCCACCCTTGAGTCGAAGCTCGTCCTGCCTGGGGATGAGCGCATCCATGCTCCTGTGCTCGTAGAATAGCATGGAACGTATCCAGTTGGAGACCCCGAGCCTTGCGACGTCGTTCATGGGCATCTTGGCTATGCGTGAGACGACGAGCAGGATCTTCATGAGCATCGAGGACTGCTGATAGGTGAGCTCGAAGGTGAGCTGAGAGTCGTTGAGGCAGTAGTTGGCGAGCTCCAAGAGGGGCAGGTCCCCGACGTTCCCCTCGAACTCTATCTTCGACTTGCCAAGGACGGCCTCGGATATTCCGTTCAGGGTGTGCTCCGAGTAGCGGTTCCCGTAGACGTACACCTGGACGGACTTGTTGTTGAAGAACCGGTAGAGGTCTATGTGGACGCCGTGCTTGAGCGACGCTTCCTGGCGCTGGAGCGAGATGGGTATCTCCTCCTCCCTGACCCCGAGACGCTCCGCGCGGTGCTTGAGGTACCTGAGGTCGAAGTCGTCCCCGTTGAAGGTAAGGAGGAACGGGTAGTCCATCATCTTCGAGAAGGCAGCCCTTATCATGGCCGCCTCGTCCGTCGAAGAGCACGGCCTTGTAGGAGGGCCTGCCGACCTGCAGGGACATGTCGCCGTCGCCCCTGGAGACCAGGTAGACGAGCGACTCGCTCTCGTTGTGGAACGAGACGGCGATCACCTGACGGTCGGCTTTCTCGGGGTCGGGGATCCGGTTCTCTTCGTTGGCTACTTCTATGTCGGTGGCTATCCTCTTGAAGGAGCAGAGGGGCTGCCCCAGGAGGTCCGCCCAGGCGTTGATGAACCTAACCTGTTCTCCTGAGTTCTTGGAGAGTATCTCGTTCAGTGACTTGGCTACGACCTCGGGCATCACCTTCTCCACCGGCGAGAGCTGCCCCCTTGGTGACCTTGTAGTAGGTGCCCACACGCAGGCTCTTGTCGTAGACGTAGTTCTCGTAGTACTTGATGTCGCCCTCCCAGACGTCCATGATGTCCCTGATGGACCGGCCTTGCTGGCCCCCGATCGCCAGCGGGTCGGTGGCGATTATCTTCCTCACCGCAATGCGGGAGTCGGAGAGCAGGTCGTTCTTCTCCACCTCTCGTATCTCGAGGATATCGCTCCTTCCGGCAAGTTTGGCGAGCACCTCCGCACGGGGAAGCTTGGTGTAGCAATTATGAACAACGGCATTGCTCACGAGATACGTGTTGTCACTCGTTTCAATATTATGCACAGACCCTTCGAAGTCGAGTGTCTCGATTTTTCTGATTGGGACATAAAAGACGCCTCCAACCCTCTTGGCGTGAGTGTATTGCGGTTGTTTGACGAAACTGACGGTGTATGCTTCCCTTTGATTGACTTTCCTTCCTTGAATTGAGTAACTTGATGCCTTGTGCAGCACGTTGATGCCCGCGAAAATCCCCAGCCTGGCATACGCTTGTTGGAGCTGCAAAACAAGCAACTTGGACACCGAAACCATTGTCTGAACCTCGTGCTTCGTCTTCGTATTTCTCGTAAAGTCCCTTGAACCGTCGCCAGAAGTATAGCCCTCGAGGAAGGACTCCAGAATCTTCAGGTTTGAGTGGAACAAGATGAAATCAGGTATCCTCTTGTCAGGTGCCCTATGACCGCACCACTGATCCATTGCCCTCGCAATGACCGCCCCGCCTAGATGCAGACGGACCGAGGACCCACCATTATCTACATCATAGATTGAATATCCGATTTCTCTCGCAACGCTCGTCAGCTTGTCCTGGATAACGACCTCGTCCTTATTCAGCGAAAACATGGCACCTCTACGACCACCAGACGACCCTTCCGCGACGTAGAGACCCAACAACCAGGCAGTCCGCTCGTTGACGGGAAACGCTGTGACCTTGAGCCAACCGCTGCGCATCTTGCTGAAAGATGCCAAGGAAAGTTCCTGTGTGTCATACCTTGGCTTCGCGATGGGCATGACAAGGTAATCCCCGTCGTTCCTTGAAAGTTTCGGTTGTAACTCGGTTGGGCGTTTCCAGGAGGGGGGAACAAAATCGGAAAGGGCCCTATGGCCGGATCTCTTCGACCGCGCCACAAGAACGGGATGCTCAGGTGTCACACCGACAGGTAAGAGACCGGAGGCACGGATTCGCATCATCTTTCCTTTGTAATCCCTGACCATCTTGCCGTTTACGACGACTTCGCCGGTCAACCCGAGCACCTGGTCGCCTTCATGTACTTCGGCGATAGTCTTGTTATCACCAAGGAGCATGGTGTCACCCTCGACACAATACGGCTTGTGACCTGACTTGTCCTCCCAGAGCCACACCCGGTCTCGCTTGGGGTCGTAGAACTTCAGGACTGCCACGCGCTTGTCGCCGTCGTAGGTGGCGGAGACGAGCAGACCCTCCTCTAGCTCTGAAACAGGAGTCGTCAGCTTGGATAGTTTCTCCGAGAGGCTCTCCTGCTGGGGTTGCTCTTCAAAGCTCTCCAACAATTGATTTCCTGCCGCCAAATGAGAACAAACGAGGCGTCGAGCGGCATTTATAGTTTGGTGAGGACGCGGGAGAATCTGGGAAAAATCCCGGGCCTCTCGACAACGTACCACATTTATATTCGCTACAATTTTCGCCTGCCGACGTGAGTATCAGGTCTGACCAGGCTTTATCGCGGATAACACCCGCAGTCCTGCTCCTCGCGACCGGCGCGTTCTGGATTGCGATTCTGGCCCTCGGCGCAGGAGACTACCTTGTGCTTGCGGCAATCGCATCAGTGGTCAGCGGTATCCTCCTGATTGCGATGCCGACGGACCGTACGACCGACCCCGTGGTCATCGCCACATGTCTCTTCGGCCTCTTGCTCACGGTCTACCAGTTCTACGTGGGGTTGACCGAGATAGGGACGATACTCGGTCCCGTCGCCACATACAACACGGTGCCGTTCGCGGTCCTGATCGTCGTATACGGATACATCCTGCTCTTCTCCAATCCCAAAAAGGAAGAGTAATCCCTTCGCCGCGTCAGGAGCTCTGGGAGAGCCTTCCGAGAGCCCACCCGTAGGTCCTCTTGAGCCCCTTGGTGAAGTCGGTGGTGGGACTCCAACCGAGCTCTCGCTTGGCCCGCTGCAGGTCGGGCATCCGGTTGAGGGCGCCCGTCGGTTTGGTCGTGTCAAACTCCAGCGGGATGTCCTTCCCGGAGAGGGCGATGACCCGCTGGGCGAGGTCCCGGACGGTCACCTCTTCGGTCGAGCCGATGTTCACTGTAAGGCTCCCCCGGCGCCCGATGTGGTCATGCAGCCTGAACAGAGCGTCCACGGCGTCGTCGATGAAGACGAAGCAGCGCGTCTGGCTGCCGTCCCCCCAGACCACGAAACCTTCCCGCGGAAAGGTCGCAGCCTTGCGGATGAGCGAGGCGATGACCTGGCTCCTGTCCGGTTTTAGGTAGATGTTCTCCCCATAAGCATGGAAGATGCGGGCGACCCCGACCCTGACGTCGGGCATGAGCGCCAGTTCTTTCTCCGCCATGTACTTCGCCCAGCCGTAGCCCCCTTCGGGATTCACCCTCCGTTCTGAGTCTTCCTCCCTGAACTGTGAGCCGGAACCCATCTGTTCGTCGATGGGATAGACGGAGACGCTAGAGGCGAAGACCACGTTGCTTACGCCGTTCGCGATGCAGGCCCGGAATACGTTCACGTCGATGGCGAGGTTCGCCTGGAGCGCGGCCAGCTCCCTGGCTTCGGAGCCGTGAAGGTAGGCGACGCTCCCGACCTCCGCTGCAAAGTGGAAGACGGTCTCCGCTCCCTTGAGCGACTCCCTCGCGAAATCGTAGTCCTTCAGGTCGCCTACCGTGCATTCATCCTGTATCCCGAGGTCCCTCAGGTTGGCCAGGGAGCCCGAGGAGAAGTCATCGACCACCAAGACTTGGTTGCCTTCCTGCAGGAGCCTTCTCACGATGTGGCTGCCGAGGAATCCCGCGCCGCCTGTGACCGCGACTCTGGCCATCTGCTCCTGCCTCTAGGAAGCAGCCCGGCGTCCGCCAAGCTCCTGAAGCGTCCATCGAGCCGTCGCCCGGATCGACCTCGGTCGGAGATATCGTCGGCTTCCAACCTAGCGCTTTGATCTTCTCGACGGAGAGGTAGACCACCGGGTTGTCCCCGACCCATCCCCGAGCTCCTCCGCTGTAGATCTTCCGTACTCCAGAGAGACCCATCTCCTCGATGACGATGTCGGCCAGCTGGTCGACGGTGGTCTGCTCCTGCAGTCCGAGGTTGAATATGTTCACGGGTCTCGAGCTCTTCTGATAACCCAACATGATTCCGTCGACGCAGTCCTTCACCGAAAGGTAGTCCTTGCTCTGCTTCCCGTCCCCTAGGATTGGGAGTTCCTTCGGGTTTTCAAGGAGTTTTCGCTCGAAGTCCCAGATGGCCCCCCGCCGGCACCTCTCGCCGAGAACGGTCCCGAATCGAAAGGCCCAAAATTTCATGGGGGCGAACTGCGTGTACGCCGACGCATACCCCTCGCCGGCGAGCTTCGCAGCGCCGTACAGGGACGTCTGGATCCCTGAGTAGTCCTCGGGGGTGGGGACGACGGCTGCCTCACCATACAGGGCGGAGGTAGAAGCGAAGACGAGGTCAGGTACCTTGTTCGCGCTCATGCTTTCGAGGACGTTGAGCGTCCCGATAACGTTGTGCTCGAGGTCGGCCCTGTGGTCGCCGAGGCTTACCCTCATCAGCGCGTGGGCCGCCAGGTGGAAGACTGCGTCGCACCCCACGGTAACCTTCGAGAGAGTTGGCAGGTCCCGCACGTCGCCCTCGACCACGCGGAGCTTCGGGTCTCCCTTGCGGTGTTCCAGGTTCGAGGCACGACCTGTGAGGAGGCTGTCGAGGACCGTGACCGTCCACCCGTCGTCGAGGAGCCGGTCCACCAGGTGGCTACCGATGAAACCCGAGCCCGCCGGTCACCAGCGCGCGCTTCATTGGATTGGACCGACGCTGGGGGCGTTATTATAAAGGAATCAGCGCTTCACTTCTTGAGCGCAAGGAAGTCCTGCCACGCCTTGTCGAACTCGGCGATGGTCTCGTCGCTCCGCTTGTTCTGGGGCATCTGCCGGAGAATCTTGGTGGGCACTGTCAGTATGTGGGCGCCCGCGGCCATGGAAACGGCGACGTCCTCCGGGGTCCTTATGCTGCCCACGATCAGCCTCCCCTTCAGGTTGGACTCCTTGGCGGTGGCAACGTAGTCTTTGATTATCTGCAGTGGATTCTCGCCAGCTTCCTTTGAGCGGTTATAGAACAGAGAGACGTAGGTCGCCCCGGCCTTTGCGGCGAGGATGAGCTGGTTGTAGGTCATCATGACCGTCATGTTCGTCTTGATGCCAGCGGCGGTGAGCTTGCTCACGACCTCGAGACCCCTACCATCCCCGTACATCGCCACCTTCACCACCACATTCTTGTGCCAGGACGCATACTCCTTCGCCTCCGCCATGAGGTCGGGCACGGTGCTCTTTGTGGTCTCTACGCTGATTGGACCGTTGACGAGGTCGCAGATGTCCAGAATCCGCTGCTTAAAGTCCACGCCCCCCTCGGAGAGGAAAATCTTCTGATTCGTCGTGACCCCGTCCGCTATCCCCCACCTGACGAACTCCTCAATCTCCGGGAGGGAAGCGGTGTCAAGAAAGATTTGAACCAGTTTGGCTCACTTAGTAGCGGCCTTCGCCCTCATGACTATAAGAATTTCCCGAGGGCCATGGGAGCCGCCGGGGAGGTAAGGAGATAAACTGGACGTATTCCGCCTGGGTTGGACGAGGCATAGAGGTTGACGATGGCAAGAGCGGCGTTCGTGGACAGGGACGGCGTCCTGAACGACCTGGTCTACAACAAGGAGGAGGGCAGGGTCCTGAGCCCCTTCTCCGCCCGAGAGATGCGAGTCTTCCCGTACGTCCCCGAGACCGTCAGGAGGCTCAGGGAGGACCTTGGGTTCAAGGTCATCGTGATATCGAACCAGCCCGGGGTCGCCAAACGGCAATTCACCCTCGCAGAGCTCGGAAGGATGAATGCGAAGCTGAGGAGGGAGGTGGTCCGAGGAGGAGCGGCCCTGGACGCGGAATACTACTGCCTTCACCATCCGAACGCCCTCATCGAGAAGTACAGGCTGGACTGCGATTGCAGGAAGCCCGAGCCGGGGATGCTGCTAAGGGCAGCCAAGGAGAACGGGATCGACATGGCTTCGTCCTATTTCTTGGGAGACTCTATACTGGACATAAAGGCGGGGAAGCGAGCGGGTTGCAAGACGGTCTTTGTGGGGCACCTCACGGCCCTGATGGCCAAGGTGATGGAGTCCGAGGACGCCGTTCCCGATTACGTCATCGCATCTCTCAAAGAAGCCCCGCGGCTTCTGAGCGAACTAGGCGCCAAGCCCAGGCCGCACGCCGTCAAGGGGAGAACTGCACCAGCAGGTCGGTCGGGGGTCCGTATCGTGGCGAGTCAACGCGGGACAAGTACGGCAAGGTTGGCTTCGAAACGGCGCGCGTCGACTAGTAGCCAGCCTGTTTGGACGATTTGTGCTGGGAGCCTATCATCTCCCTCAGCTGCTCGCACATCAGGTGCGTGAGGACCAGGTGCATCCCCTCGACGTGAGGGGTAGAATCTGCGGGAACGATTATGCAGGCGTCGGAGGCAGTCTTGAGGACCCCGCCGTCGAAGCCAGCTAGCCCGATCACACGACCGCCGTTGTCCTTGGCGTATTTCACCGCCTTGAGCAGGTTCTGGGACCACGGCCCCGCCTTGTCGCTCCCGGAACCTCCGTGTACGCTGATCGCGACTACGACATCCCCCTTGCGGAAGAAGTTGCGCAGCTGCTCATAGTAGATGTCCCCCCAGCCGTTGTCGTTTGTGAGGGCGCTCACAAGCGGGATGTTGTCCACCAGTGAGAACGCCCTAAACTTCCTCTCGGCGGTGTCTGAGACCCACTTGTTCAGGTCGCACGCAAAGTGGGTACTCGTCGAGGCACTTCCGCCATTACCCAAAGTGAACACCTGATTGTCGTTCTTCCAGGCGTCATACAGTATGGAGATGGCCTTGTCGATGGACGCCCTGTCCACCCTCGACGCGATCTCGGAGACCTCCTTCAGGTACTCGTTCGAGCGAGACAAGTCTGTTCGTCCCCCCATCTTCGGTTATTTATATAATCGAGAGCGGGCTTCCGGCCAGAAAACCAGATGCCCAAATCGAAGGATGCTGGGAAGGCTGAGCAGGTCAGGAAGACCATGCTCAAGATCTATCGAGCCTTCGAGGACCTGGACGCCGACTCCCTCGACGCAAACTACTCACAGACGAGCGACCTCCTGGCATTCGGCACCGATTTCGACGAGAAGTTCTCCGGTTGGGACCGATACAAAGACGTCCACACCACACAGTTCGGGGCGCTGAAGAGCTTCGAGTTCAAGAGCAGGGAGCTCGAGGTCCACGTCCATGGGGAGGTTGCGTGGGCAGCTGACCGGCCCCTATGGTCGATTGAGACCAAGGATGGAGAGAAGATCAGGTCTGAGGTCAGGGTGACGGCGGTACTAAGGTGGAACTCCAAGAAGAAGAGGTGGCTCGTGGTCCAGTGGCACGTCTCGTCCGGCCTGAAGGAAAGGATGCACGAGTACTGAAGTCGAGAGTCGTTGTGCCAATGAAGATAGACCACGTCTCAGTCGGCGGGAGCGACCTCGCCATGATGGAGCGTTCATTCTCTGAGGCGAACATGATGACCGAATACGGAGGCCCACACTCGAGCGGGGGCACTAAGATGTCGCTTCTAGGTTTCAGGGACGGGTCCTACATCGAGTTAATCTCGACCGTGAGGCCGGATGTGCGGGCCGCGAACTGGTCCCTACAAATCGAAGGGAACGGAGGACCCTGCGCATGGGCGGTCGCCGAGGACGACATAGCTGCGCAGGTCGCCAAGGCAAAGCGATTTGGTATCCCGGCAAGCGGACCGGGAGACTACAGCAGGAGGCGTCCGGACGGGGTCTTGGTAGAGTGGGAGCTAGGTTTCCTGGGAGAGGGAGACATAGGTTCGGGTACTGCCCTTCATGATCAAGGACACGACGCCCAGAGAGTTGAGGGTGAAGCCGTCGCCGAGCGTCTGCGGAGGCGTCCTGAAGGGGGTCCACACGGTCGTGATAGGCGTTCGGGACATTGCAAAGAGCGTGCGGCTCTTTGAGGAGATGTATGACTGGGTCAAACCTGCCATCACACAGGGCCCCTGGGAAGGTGCCCTCCTCGCCCATTTCACCGGCACACCCGTGGTACTGGCGGCGCCCGCCGGAGCCGCGTGGCTCAGCGAACGCCTAGAGCGGTTCGGCGAATGCCCCTGCCGCGTTCCTGATCGGGAGCGACGACCTGAACGATGCGGGGAAGGTGCACCCGCTCGAGCCCAAGACGAGATGGTTTGCGGGTGACTCGATCCGGTGGGTGACCCCCCTCAAGAAGGCGGGGATGATGATAGGGCTCGTCGGACGCTAGGCTCTCGAGCGACTCGCCGGGAGAAGCCCCTTGGCTGGCGCAGCAAAGACGATAATCGATTTATATCAAACGCAGAGCTCAAGTTAGGGATGCCACCAAAGGCGAAGAGGAAGCTCGGCGAATTCACGGCCAAGCACCAGCGAGAGAAGGCGAAAAGGGACTACGAGTCCGGGGTCGCGGGCATCGAGGTTGATAGAAGAAAGTCTGCGCTGATAGTAGTAGACATGATCGAGGAGTTCACAAAGCCGCAATACGCGCCTTTCTGGGTACCCGACGCCACCAAAATCCTCCCAAGAGTGAGCGCCCTCATCAAGAGATGCAGAGCGTTGGGCCTCCCCGTCATCTACACCTACTACTCCTTCAACCCCACCTTCACTGACATGAACCCGTGGTTCAGGGAGGCTTGGGCTCCCATCGACAAGACAGAGGAGTACGACGGACCCCCTCTCTTCACAAAGGAGAGCATCGACCCTGCAATAAAGCCAGACTACGGCAAGGATGTGCTCATCGCAAAGCCCAGTTACGGAGCGTTCACGAACACGTCGCTCGACTACATCCTCAAAAACCTAGGGGTGGACACGGTGATAATCTGCGGCACGATGACCAACTACTGTTGCGGAACCACAGCTCGGGATGCGCACACGAGAGGATACAAGGTGGTATTCGGTTCGGACTCCAACGCGACTGACGACTCTGAGATCCAGGAGGCGGAGCTGAAGACGCTGCGAAGAGGCTTCGCACTCGTCATCTCGACCGACGAAATACTCGAGGCGCTAAACGGGGCTGGGCCCTTCGCCCCGCGGGCACGCCGTGGCGGAGCATGACCCTCCCGCGCAGTTTCGAAACTAATAATATCGCCCCTCCCAACGGCTGGAAGAATGTCGAAGATAACGTTCGGTATCGTTTTGCCCACGAGAGGAGTCCTCTTCTCCGGAGCGAACCCCAGAAAGGACATCATCGAGCTGAGCAAGCTTGCCGAGGAGTACGGTTACGATGGGGTGTGGGCGGGCGACAGCATCCTTGCCAAGCCTCGACTGGACGCGATAACTGTCCTCGCCGCGGTTGCAGGCGCGACCGAGAGAATCAAACTCGGGACTTCATGCTTCGCCAGCTTTCCGTTGAGGCACCCCATCATACTGGGTTACCAGTGGGCGACGCTGGACCAGCTCTCGGGCGGGAGGACCATACTGGTAGTATGCCAAGGTACGCCGACCACACACGGCAAGATATACAGGAATGAGTACGACGCTTTCGGAATACCTCCGTCAGAGAAGGTCGAGAGGGTAAACGAGGGTATCGAAATCCTCCGCAAGATCTGGAAGGAGGACAATGTCGCCTACAACGGAGAGATCTACAAGTTCAAGGACGTGACCGTCCAGCCCAAGCCGGTCCAGAAGGAATGCCCTATCTGGATCGCATCGAATCCGAGGTCCACCGGGGAGCTCGAGGGCGCACCGGGCAACATCGAAGGGAATTTCGCACGGGTCGGGAAATACGCCGACGGCTGGATGACGACAATGGTCACCCCGGAGGAATACGAGGAAGACCTGACCAAGGTTCTCTCCTATGTGAAGAGTTACGGGAGGAGCAAATCGAAGTTCAAGGCTTCGCTCTATTACAACGTGAACCTCGGGGACAGGACGAAGACCGCGGCCGAGTCGAGCGACTTTCTGCTAAAGTACCTACAGGGAAGACCCCTCGGGCATCCTGGACAAGTGGGTCGCCTATGGGACCAAGGGCGACGTGGTGAAGAAACTGGAGGGTTTCGTGGACGCCGGAGTCCAGGACTTCAACATAAGGTTCGTCGCCTGGAACCAGATCGAACAGCTGAAGCGGTTCAGCAAGGACGTCCTTCCCTCGTTCAGATAATTACCAATGCACCCTTTCGTAGGGCGTCAACGATTCAGCTCCGCTCCCGGTGATGAGGATGCAATCCTCGATCACGGCGGTCCCGAAATCCAGGATGTGGGCCATTGGCTCGAAGGCGAAGGACATGTTCTTCCTCAGCACGGTATCAGGGAGCCCCAGAGAGGGAATCTCGAAGAAGGACGTAGCGATAGCATGGTGGACCGCCAGGCCTAGATAGATTCGTCCGGCGTACTTTTTTCTCAGGCCGGAGCGAACGGCTATCTCTTCGGCTTTCGCCACGAGCCGCGATGTCCTGACCCCCGGCCTCATCATCGAGAAGAGCGTCTCGAAGGCATCCTCCACCACATCCAGCACCTCTAGCTGACTCTCGTTGGCTCCGCCCACCACGACGGTCCTGGACATGTCGCTCTGGTAGCCGTACATGGTTGCGCCCATGTCCAGGTAGACCATGTCCCCTCTTGCTAGCTTCCGGCGTGTGGGGTAGCTGTGTTTAATTCCAGAGCGTGGCCCCGAATTCACGATGGTCGAGAAGGCACGGTCGTGTGCCCCCTGCTCGAAGAGGACCTTGTTGGCGACACCGACCAGCTCGGATTCGGTCACGCCCACTCTCACAGACTCTACGGCGGCCTTCATCCCGGCGGCCGTCGCCCTACCGACCCTCCTGAGCAGTGCCACCTCTCTTGGGCTCCTCACGCTCTTGATGCTGAGGACCTCCCAAGAGAAGTCGACCCAGGCAGGAATGTCCCCCTCGAGTCTCCTCCATACCGAGAGCGGGATGTTATCCTGCCCCACGAGGCCGACCTTCTTCACGCCCTGCATCCGGAGCGACCTCGAGATCGCTCGGGCGAACTCCGCCGGTGAGTGGTGGACGGCGGTGAATTCGTGCACCCAAGTCATCCATGCGTACGAATTGATGGGTTCGCCATGCAGGACCGCGTCGGTGATTATCTCCGGTGAACCGACCAGAGGCAGGACAATGGCGGCGCGCCCGAACGGGATGAAGTTGGAGAGGTAGACAAGGTCTCCCGCGTCGCCCTGGTCCCCGAAGACAAGGAGCGCCCCGACGCCGGCTTCCACCATGGCCTTTCTGACCTTCCGCAGCCTGGAGTCGTATTCGGATTGGGGGAAGGGTAGGTCGAGAAATTTTCTCCTTGTCTTCCAGTCAAACGGGACCTGGGATTGATAGTCGGGGACCACGTCCGAATCCCTCAGCCTTTCAAGAGGGCCTTCGGACGAGCTCCTGGGCTGCCGAGTACCAGGCAGAACGATGGACGACGGATATCGACGCTCATGGAAGACCTCTTGGGCGGCCACGGCCAACTCTGAATCCTGACCGAACTTGTGGCCCGTGTTAGGGTTCCGGTCATACTTTGGGAACGAGCTAGACGATACGTCGAGCCCGATGCGGTGACCCACGAGGAAGTCGTTGCTGACCACCCAGAGGTCGATCTCGAACTCGTTCACCTCTCCCGGGTTCAGAAGTTCGGGCTTCGCCAGGCTCTTCCGATAGCGGCCGCGAATTATTCCCTCGGTGAGGTGCATCGCATAGCCGCTCGGGAAGACGTCTACAAGCTGGGCCCAGAAGTCGGTGTCTCGTGCGGTCGTGGAGGCGAAGAGCCTGACCTTGACAGGACCGGTGACCTCGAGCTCTTCCTCAAGAGGAGGCGTGGTGTAAACTAGGACGTCTTCACGCCTCTCTATGGGCCTCTGGTCGTAGGGGCCCTCTACGCCCGTCACGCCGTCATCGATGTTCGGCACGGGGTTAGCCGGGTTGTAGCTGTACCTGTCTCGGGGTTCAACTGCGACCGGCGGTCGGGTGGTGAGCTTACCGTCGCCGTAGGAAGTGTTGGCCCCACCCTTGCTGTGCAGGTAGTAACGGGTCTCGCTGAGGCCGTTCGGGGGCCATGCGTCGTGTTTTCTCCAGCGGTTCCTCCCGAGTGTGAAGAGCTCTACGGGGGGCCCCCTGACTCCGTCATCCACTCCCTTCGACCATCGGTCGAACCAGCGCAGCTTGATGCTCTGAAGGTCGATGAGCGAGGCCTCGCCGAAATCGATCTCTCCGAGCTTGCGACTGACGTTGACACGGTGCTGCCAGGGGCCGATTATCAGCTTCTGGCTTCTCCGCGTCTCGCTCGATCGTGTAGCACCGGTCATCGCAGTGTAAGCGATGTGGGTCCCGATGAGGTCGTCGTCGTACCAGCCTGAGACGTGCAGCACGGGAACGTCTACGCGGTCGAGTTTGTCGGCGTAGAAGCCACCCTGCCAGTAGGCATCAGCGGAGGGGTGGGAGATCCATTCCTGCCAGATCCGAGAGTCCTTCCTCCCGAACTTCTCGTCCAGAGTCTTAAGCGGGAGGTGCCAGAGGAGGGTCTTGGTGTCGAAGAGGGAAGTCGAGGTGTTCCTCCTTCCCTCGTAGTGGGCGAGGTAGTCGGCCATGGGGAGGACGAGCGCGCCGTTCTGGTAGGGGACGTTGAGCACAGCGTCAGGGAGCGAGACGATACACACCATCGCTTTCAGACCCGGCGGCCGGAGCGTCGCCGTGTTCCACTGGTTCCAGGCGGCATAGGACGCGCCTGTGGTCCCCATTTTGCCGTCGGACCACGTTTGCTTCGACGCCCACATGAGGGTGTCGTAACCGTCCCTGCCGTCGTCGTCAAGGAAGGGCCTGAACACCCCCTCGGAGTCGTTCTTGCCCCTGCAGTCCTGGATTACGTAGGCGTAGCCGTTCTTGGCGAAGAATTCAGCCTCCCCGTTTTGGCGGTCCTGGAATCCTTCGGCCGTCCGGTAGGGGGTCCTGGTGAGGATGACGGGGAACCTTCCCCTCGAGTCAGGCCTGAAGACATCCGAGCATAGCCTGGTCCCGTCCCTCATGGTCTGCTTGAGACCCAGCTCGACCTTGACCGCGTGCTCCGAGACCTTCAGAGGGCCATCAACGAGCCCGGGCTCACTCCGGAGGAATCTCTCTGGCGATTAGGTTCAGGTCGATGTGCTGGCCACGCCTCAGCGCGTAGGCTACGAAGTAGATCACAATCCCGATCACGAAGGTGGGGACGATGCCGTAGAGAAGGGTGTTTCCGAATGTCGCCCCGCCTATCGCAGGCTGGACGATGGCGTAGACGACGTATATTGATATTACGAAGCTGAGAGCCCCGAGTATCGTGATCAGGGGTATCCCGGCGATCCGCTTCTTCGCGCTCTCATCGGAGGCGGTCTGGAAGAGGTCTTTTCGGCGGTAGGGATAGATTATTGCAGCGAACGCGACGAAGATGAACGCAAGGAAGGTTCCTGCGGTCCCGTAGGTGAACAGGACGCTGAGATAGTTCGCGTTGAAGGTGGAGATGTACGCGTATACCAGCGCAACGACGACCATAACGCCGATCGCGTTCACAGGGGTCCTGGTCCGCGAGTTCACCGACGCGAAGGTGGACGGGATGATGCGGTCGAACGACCAAGCGAAGAGGTTCCTGCTCAGGACGAACAGCTCGGAGACGAACATGACTATGATCGTCCCTGCGAAGGCGAGGTTGAAGAGCACCACCAGGGCCGTGTTGTGGGTCCAGAAGATCGAGAGACCCGAGGCGAGAGGTATCCCCGGATAGGGGTTGGCTGACGAACCGAGGACCCAGAGTCCCGCTATAGCGTTCACGAAAGCAGGTCCCTCACCGAAGTAAGCCACGGCGAATATCACGGTCACGACGACCATGAAGATGATGCTCCCGCCCACCTGGGCGAGGATCTGGCTCCGCTTGTTCTGCTTGACCTCTCCCGCAAAGTACGCAGGGTAATAGAATCCGAGGTAACCGAGGAGTCCGAGCGCCCCAGCGGCGAGTGTCGCTGTGGAGAAGACGGGAGGCACTCCGTTGAACGAGCCGTACGCGGATTGCCCTGCCGCAACGACCGACTGATATGCGCCCGTCCCGTTCACTGGCGGATAGGTGGCGTTGAAGTTTGAGATGAAGGTAGAATTGCCGGCTGAGAGGACGACGGCTATGAAGATGGCGCCGATTATTATGGCGAGGATCGTCCAGTACTTCACCACGGCCCCTGCGAGTTTCGTACTCCCCGCGACTATCAAGCCGGTGATGATGATGACGATCGCCGCGATCCAGAAGGTGGGACCCGTCCCGTCGAGCGTGCTCGCCAGGTTCGTGTAGTATGTGTTGTGCGTCAGCATACCCAGGTCATAGAACATCGGGGAGAAAGACCACTGCGAGAGCCACGGACTCACCGAACCGATGACAGAGAGCGCCAGGAGGGTCAGGGAGAAATTGATTACAAAACCCACTCCCGAGTTCAGGACCCTGCTAGTCCAAACGTAATCCCCTCCTGTCCTCGGCATCGCTATGGAAAATAGCGCGTACATCCCAGCCACCGGGAGTATGAGAAGGAGGCCAATCAACGGACCGACGAGCGGGTTCGCGTCTGGATAGAACGCAGGGGTGAAAACTACCGCGTTGAAGACGTAGAGGAGGCCCATACCCGAAAGAGCCATTCCCAGAGCCTCCAGACCCGAAATCTGCTTGGTTAATCCCGTAGCTGCCCTAACAAAGGTCGCCGGAGACTTTGCCAATCTACCAAGGTATGAGGGGAGGTTATATTTGAATCGTTAGAATATTTTGATTAATGGTCCCGTTCAGCAAGTATTTGCGATGCCGGGGGCCACTTTGGCAGAAGGAGACGAGTGGAATCACGGGACTAGCCCGCGAGCTGGATCAGTGCTTCTACAGATTTGCCGTCGGCCCGAGCCAGGCCAGAGATACCGCCCCTGAGGCTCTGGGCCTTCACGCCTTTGTCGGAGAGCACCTGTGCGACCTTTAGGGAAGTGTTCCCTGACATGCAGACAAGCAGCACCCTTCCGTCTCTGCTCCCGACCACCTTCTTCAAACCTGGCGGAATCTGCCGAGCGACGATGGTCTGCGCGACCTCGGCGGGGCTAACGACCTCAAGAGTGGCGCCCGCCTTGCCGCCCGTCAGCGCTTGGGTGATGAGCTGGATTCCTTCTGCGTTGGGGACGTAGCCGGGATGTGTCCAGAGGACCGCGCCATATTCCCCCAAGTGGTTTCTCGCTTGGTCGGCGGTCACCTCGAGCTTCCCCTCCAGGGACCCTTCCTCATTCTTATGAAGGAGGGCCCGGTATTTCTCCATGCCGTCCGCCAGTATGACGACGAAGTTCTCCGAGACGCCGTAGTTGAACATCTGTACCACGGCATAGAGCGCCAGGCCGCTGCTCTCGCCTATGTCGAAACCCTTCCGCGCCAGGAAGACCAGCAACTTGCGAGCGGGGTCCGCGTCCACGTCGTGCTGCCCGGCATAAGCCTCAGGCTGATAGAAGGGGAGGCCGACGGCCTTGCTCCTGGTTCTTATCCCCGCAACGTCCTGTCCCTCCATGGGGAAGACCACGTGTACCGTCTTCTTTCCGTACTTTTCCTTGATGAACCTGCTGAGTCCTGCGGAGGTACCGCCCGTACCGAAGGCACAGACGACGTTGAACTCCCCGATGGACCGGCCGACGGCCTGCAACTGGGACTCGATCTCTGGCCCGGTGACCGTCTCGTGGACCAGTACGTTTAGCTCGTTCTCGTACTGCGCCGGGCAGAAGCCACCGTAGGCTTCCGCGAGAGCCTTGGCGAGGTTGATCACGTCCTGGCGGGCGAGCAGTTCCTCGATGACCGACCTTGAGGCGTCAAAGGGCTTCAGGTCGAGTCCGAGCTGCGAGAACCTCTCACGCACGTTCGAGGCCACGATCCTCGCGACCAGCAGGTTGGGGTCAGTCTGCACGCCAGGGGCTGGGCAGATATCTACGTCCAGGTCGACGGTCTTGACACCGCTTCGCTCGAGCTCTGCCAGCACCCCTCCCTGGAGTTTCCTGGAGACCAAGACGATCACGTTGACCCCGAGCTTCGCCACCTGACCCAGGGCGATGCCGAAGTTCCCCGATGTTGCCTCGAAGACCAGAGTGTTCCGGGTCAACCGGCCGGAGGCTATGGCAGAGCGCATTATCTCGGCGGCCGGCCTCATCTTGACCGACCCGCCTGGGAGGTTCGCTTCCAATTTGCCGAGGACATACAGTTCACCCCCGGGGAGGTCAAGCCCGAAGACCGATTTCGCGCCTTCCCGGAGCACTTGGGTCAGGTCCAACATTTGCGAAGCGCCCACGACCTTCCCCCGTTCGAGGTGAGGTACGTTAGCCCATATTCTGGTCTCGAACTCGTGCAAGAGCTCCGCGTCCACCGTGAATCGCCCAGGGTTCTGCAAGGCTTTTCACGGCTTGGACACAGGGATATAAGAGAAGCTGGAACAGAACGGGGGGTTGACCACGGAGGTTAAATATTCAGCGCCGGCGGCCTCCTTCGGAGCAGTACAGGTCTCTTGATCGTTTCAAGGACCCCTTTCAGGCTGCCGTTGGGAGGGGGCGGCACCGACCTGCCCGCATACTATAGCAAGTATGGCGGCTTCTTCATCTCCGGAGCGGTGGACAAGTACATGCACATCGTCCTGAACGACCGGTTCGAGCCGGGGATAAGGGTGAGCTACAGCCAGACGGAGATAGTCCGTTCCTTAGACTCGATCCGCCACCCCTCGGTGCGGGAGGCCCTCAAACTCGTGAACTTCAAGGAGAATATCGAGATAGTCTCGCTCGCTGACGTCCCGGCAGCGACGGGTCTCGGCTCGTCAGGGAGCTTCGCGGTCGGACTCCTGAATGCCCTGCACGCCCACCAAAGGGTCGTGAAGACGCCGGAGCAGATCGCCGAAGAAGCGTGCGATATCGCGATGAACAGGTTGCGGGAGAACTCTGGGAAGCAGGACGAGTACACGGCGAGCCTGGGAGGGCTGAAGACGTACGAGATTGACAAAGACGGAACGGTGACACCCAGGGACCTCAGGATCGGCGACGACGTCAGGGCGGAGCTGGAGTTCGGAATAATGATGTTCTACACAGGTATAACGAGGAGCTCGACGGAGATCCTAGGGAAGCAGCAAGAAAGGGTCGCGAAGAACGACGACGGCGCGGTAGAGAAGATGCACCGCATCAAAGCGATTGGGCTGGAGAGCAAGAAGGCGCTCGAGAGTGGAGACCTGAAGCGGTTCGGCGAGCTCCTTCACGAGCACTGGATGATCAAGCGGGGGGTGGCCGGGGGGATAAGCAACGACTCAATCGACTCGTGGTACGAGCTGGCTAGACAGAACGGGGCGCTCGGAGGGAAGATAGTCGGCGCCGGCGGAGGCGGTTTCCTCATGCTCTACTGCAACGATGGGAGGCAGAAGGTGAGGTCGGCCCTCGCACGAGAGGGACTGGTAGAGTACCGTTTCCGGTTCGACTTCGATGGAAGCAAGGTAATCTATAACGTCTAGGATTGCGGCACCGGGCTCAGTTGTACGAGTTGATTATCTCGGCGCACTTGTCTATGCCCTCGTACCTCCTTGAGATGGACATCAGCGCCTCGACCTTGTCCCTGTAGCCTGAATCGCTGATGCAGCGGTCGACGACACTCGGTGAGGCGTTCCGGATTCAGGTCCTCTGACCGAATCTCGAGCCCGAGGCCGAGCTTGCTGAACTTCTCCGCGTTGCCAATCTGCTCGGAGTGGTTGTGGATGGGGATGAGGACGGCGGGCTTCCCGCCGTCGATGCACTGTCCTATGGTCCCGTGGCCTGACCTCGCCACCAACCAGGCTCGAGAGCGCGAAGAGCTCGTCCTTGATCGGACACCATTCGTAGAGCCACGTCCCATTGGCGAGGCTGGTCGGCTCGACGCGAACCGTCCAGGCGACCCGAGGAGACCACGATGTTGTACCGCCTCGAGAGGTCGTCGGTCGCACGCAGGACGGTGTCGACGAACCTGCTCTTGGTGGCGTCCGGGCCGCTGATCTGGCACGAAGACGAACGGCCTGGAGTCCAGGTCAAGCATGCTCCTGGCTCGAGACAGCCTCTCCTCGTCCAGCTCCGGACGTGGTGAGGTGAAACCGACGTACCGCACGATTCTTGAGACGTCGGTCCCCTCGAGGTTCGCCTCCCCGATGGTGTAGGGAGGGGGAAGGTCGGTCATCAGCACCTGGTCGCTCAGCGACCAGAGGAGGCCGAGGACGTCCCCGCCACCCTCTCGTAGAACCTGCCCGACGCATGTTCACCCTGAACCTCGGAGGGAAGGTGACCTTGAACTGGTTCAGCATCGTGATGACCGGGATAGACCTGTCGCCGGCGCCGATGACGGTCGAGAGCCTCGAGTCGGAGACCACCAGTCTCGGGTCGAACTTGGCGATGCTCTCCGTCTCGAAGGCTATCTGCTTGAGGAATGAGTTGAACATCGACGGGAAAGTGCGGGATGAAGTCCTTGGAGGAGAAGCTGCCATCCTCGGTCCATTCCACGTCGAGGGGTGGGCTCTTGAGGACGTTCCTTGACTCCTCGCGGCTGCTCAGATAGCTCAGGGCCTGCAGAGAGCACGAATAGCGGAATTCGTCCCCTTCTGCGCGAAGTCGCTGTGCGATGTCGAGGACGCGGGTGACGTGGCCCAAGCCCGAGCCAAACACAGCGAAGTATATTCTGCGCAATACGGATTCCGATTCTCTTCTGAATGCGAGCCCGACTCGGATGGCTATATATTTTCGAAGGAGAAGGCACAAGCTGGCGTTTCTCCAGAGGGCACGAGACCGAAAAACACCTTACATAATGCAGATCGTGAAGCAACACGACAGGCTGATCCGGGGACTAGCGTGGTAATTCAAATCTGGTTTCTCCTCGAGATAATTACTCTGGTCATCACGGTCCCCGTGCTCGGCCTCGAGTACTACTGGCTGGTCCTGCTCGCGACGTCGACGAAGTACCCGAGGGACCTTGAGAGCAAGGACGTGCTGCTGGAGAGCCACCCGACGGTCTCGATACTCATAGCTTCCTACAACGAGAAGTACGTGATCGAGCGGTCGCTGGAGGCCATGAAGCAGCTCGACTATCCCAAGGAGAAGCTCCAGGTCGTGATCGCGGACGACTCCAACGACCAGACGGTGGAGATCATCGACGAGAAGGTCAGGGACCTGAACGCGGCCGGGATCAGCGACCGTGGTGTCCAGGCGGCCGAACAGGGAAGCACTTCAAGTGCGGGGCGCTGAACAAGGCGATGGAAAAGGTCACCGGCGAGTTCGTGCTGCTGCTCGACGCCGACTCGATCGTGCCACCCGACGTTCTGAGCAAGGGGATAGACGCCATGGAGACCCATCCGAGGGCCTCCTTCGTCTCTTTCCGGTACGGCCACTACAACAGGAACTACAACATGATCACGAGGCTCTTCGCCCTCTACCAGGACATCGGCGACACTCTCTCCAAGATGGGCGCATACCTCATCGACGCCCCCTTCTCCTTCCAGGGCGGCTTCGCGCTCGTGAGGACGAGGACCTGAGGGGCGTGGGGCAGTGGTCCAACGAGAGGATAGCCGACGACGGCGACGTCTCGATCAAGATGTACCTCGCGGGGAAGCGGGGCATCTACCTCAGCAGCGTCAAGATAATGAGCGAGGACCCCTCCACGCTGGAGGCCTGGAAGAAGCAGGTCGCGAGGACCTCGCAGGGCTGGTGGAGGTGCATCGCCAAGTACTGGAGGAGCATCATCACCGCGCCGGACGTCAGCGCGAAGACGAAGGCTGGGCTGCTCCTGATGCTCCTGGGACCCTTCTCGGGGTTCAGCTGGATAATCGTCACGTTCCTCTCCGCGTTTGCGGTGATAGCGGCGGTTGTCCAGCCCGCCGAACTCGATATTCAACAACCCCGTCTACATCGGGATCGTGGCCGTTCCCTTCGCGATCTCGCTCGCGTCCGGGGCCTGGGCTCTCTGGGTGCAGGGACTGATGACCGCTCGCAACGTCCTGCTGATCCCGTTCCTCGGCTACGCCACGGGCGCGATGCTCAGCCTCGGTTCGATCGCGTTCTTCTACGGCGTCTTCGACAGGACCGGGTTCTTCAAGTACAGGACGCCCCACGGTGGGTCGGGCGAGGACGCCGAAGAAGTCATACTTCAGGCACCTCACGAACGACAAGAACGCCATCGTCGAGGGAGTGCTCGCGATGGCGGCCATCGTCCTTGCCGGTCCTGGTCTTCTTCGACGGGGTCTGGTTCCTGTCGCTCTCTCTCGTCGGCTTCGGCATCTTCACGCTAAAGTCGATGAACCTGAGCAGGCACCTGCCGGGGACTCCAGAGGCGTCGTCGCGGTCCGGGGCACAGAGCTGAAGAGTCGCGAAGACGAGTCGCCGCCAGCATCAGGTCGTCCTCGCCGGCAGCAAACAGCCTTAAATCGGGAACCAAGCGGGGACGGCTTCAAGAATGGACATCGAGGAGAAGATGGGGCTCGTCAAGAGGCCTCCGACGGAGGAGGTCGTGACGGAGCAGGACCTGCGGGCTCTCTTCGAGAGGGAGCCGCACCCGAAGCACTACATCGGGCTCGAGGTCTCGGGCATCCTCAACCTCGGGTCCCTCGTCATCAACGGCTTCAAGGTCAACGACTTCATCAAGGCCGGGCATGAACTGCACGGTCTTCCTGGCCGACTGGCACAGCTACATCAACAACAAGTGGGGAGGGGACTGGGAGAAGATCAAGAGGGTCGGCCAGGGAGTACTACGCCGACGCGTTCACGTTCTTCTGCCCGGGCGTCGAGATAAGGTACGGGAGCGAGCTCTACCAGGGCAACGACGAGTACTGGGAGGACGTGATGCGCTTCTCCAAGCAGATCAGCCTCGAGAGGGACGTGCGGTGCCTGACGATAATGGGCAGGACGCACAAGGAGAAGCTCGACGTCGCGCAGTACCTCTACCCCCCCATGCAGGCGACGGACATCCACGCGATGGACCTCGACGTCGTCCACGCCGGGCATGGACCAGAGGAAGGTGCACATGCTCGCGAGGGAGGTCTTCCCGTCGCTCGGCTGGAAGAAGCCGGTCGCCGTCCACCACCACATCCTCGCGGGGCTCCAGGAGCCGCAGGCGAGCGGGCATCGACGAGGACGCGACCGCTCGACAGGATCATCTCGAGCAAGATGAGCAAGTCGAAGCCGGACACCGCCATATTCATCCACGACAGCCCAGCAGGAGATAGCGAGGAAGATAGGCAAGGCCTGGTGCCCGGAGAAGGTGGTCGAGGGCAACCCCATCCTGGACTTTGCTCAGCTACATCGTCTTCCACGAGAAGGGCTCGCTTCACCATCGAGAGGCCGGAGAAGTTCGGGGGCAACGTCACCTTCGGCGAGCTACGCCGAGCTGGAGAAGGACTACTCCGCGGGGAAGGTGCACCCGAGCGACCTGAAGAAGGCCGTGTCGCGAGGGAGCTCGCGGAGATCCTGGAGCCCGGTGAGGGAGCACTTCGAAGGGAAAGAGATAATCAAGGAGATATCTGGCCGCCTAGGAGCGTAGAGCTATGAAGTTCATCCCGATAAACAAGCCGGTCCTGGACGAGAGGGAGAAGAAGGCCGTCCTCGAGGTCCTCGAGAGCGGCATACTCACGGACGCGAGCTACGAGGGCGGGAAGCACGTGCAGGGAGTTCGAGAGGAAGCTGGCATCCCACCTCGGGGTCAAGCACGTCGTGGCGGTCAACTCGGGGACGGCCGCCCTCCAGACCTCGCTCATGGCCTACAACGTCAAGGCAGGGCGACGAGGTGATCCTCCCGGCCTTCACCTTCGAGGCGACCGCGAACGTGGTCATGGCCTGCAGCGCCAAGCCGGTCTTCGCGGACATCCAGTCGGACTACACCATCGACCCCGAGGACGTCAAGAGGAAGATAACGAAGAGGACCAAGGCGATAATCCCGGTCCACCTCTACGGCTACCCGGTCGACCTCGACGAGATCAGGGAGATAGCCCAGGCGCAACTCGGTCAGGGTCATCGAGGACGCGGCCGAGTCGCTCGGCGCCGAGTACAAGGGAAGGCAGACCGGCAGACACCAACGACGCGGGCTGCTTCAGCCTCTACGCGACCAAGGTGATAACGTCGGGCGAGGGAGGCGCAATCTCCACCAACGACGACGAGACTGGCCGAGAAGCTGAGGATGATGCGGAACCACGGGATGAAGGAGGGCTACGACACGCGGATCCTCGGGTACAACTTCAGGATGCCCGAGATTGCCGCCGCAATCGCCAGCGTCCAGATGGACAAGCTCTCGGGGTTCATCGAGGCGCAGGAGGAGGAACGCCGCTGCGCTCACGCGACGCCATCGCAGGCCTGAAGGGGGTCAGCATGAGGCAGACCAAGACGGACAGGAAGAACATCTGGTACCTCTACACGCTGCACGTCGAGAAGGGCAGAGGGACAAGGTCAACGAGACGCCTGAGGGCAAAGGGCATCGGCTGCTCCGTCTACTGGAAGACCCCGGTGAACAGGATGGAGCTCTACGCAGGACCTGGGGTTCGCCGAGCTGGACCTGCCCGGACGTCTATGACGCGGTCGACCACGTGCTCTCTCTGCCCGTCCACCCGGCAGTGACCGAGGAAGAGATAGAGTACATCGCGGCCGAGCTCGAGCGCGCCCTGAAGGACGGTCTAGCACGGGTTAGTGCGAGCGCACAGTGCAAGCGTCGTCGTCGTCCTCCCGACCTACAACGAGAGGGAGAACATCGCGCCACTCTTCGAGAGGCTCTCCGGTGTCAGGCAGCGGCTTCCGCGGTGACCTCCACCTGCTGTTCGTCGACGACGGGAGCCCCGACGGGACCGCCGAGGAGGTCGAAGAGCTCGTGAAGCGCGCACGACTACGTCCACCTGCCTCGAGAGAGGGTCGAAGAAGGGGCTGGGGACCGCCTACCTCGACGGCTTCAGGTTCGCGATCGAGATCGCTGGACCCATCGGTCTTCGTCCAGATGGACTCTGACCTGCAGCACCCTCCGGAGAAGCGTCAAGCCTCTGGTCGACGCGGTTCCGGAGGCGGCGCCGACGTCGCGGTCGGCTCGCAGGTACATCCAGGGAGGGAGCTTCAAGGGGCTCAAGGGTAGCAGGAGGGTGGTGAGCTGGGGCGCGAACTGGCTGGCGAGGAACGTCCTGGGGCTGGCCGTCCACGACACGACGACGGGGTTCAAGGCGCTCAGCCGCAGGGCGGTGGAGACGCTCCTCGACGTGAGACTCCACTCCTCGGGGTTCATATTCCAGGTCGAGTCTCTCTACGTCTTCAAGCAGAACGGGCTGAAGATGGTCGAGGTGCCGTTCGTGTTCGAGCTCAGGGAGAGGGGGACCTCGAAGATGTCGGACAAGGAGGTCTGGGAGTTCTTCAGGAGCGTGCTGGCGATGAGGTTCAGGGACTACAAGGTTGGCCAGGCTACGGCCAAGACCTGACGCCGCTCAGCTAGGCTTCTTCTCAGGGGCGGTGCCGGCGGCCGCAGGAGCCGGCGGGGGAGCCATGTCCGAAATCGGCTCCGGGGGAGGGGTCGTCGCCATCGTCCATCCGATCCATGCCAGTATGCCCAGCAGGACCACGACTGCGACGAAAGCCGTGATCTCGAGTATTATCAGCGGCCACCTATACAGAAGATATCCATAGACGATGATTCCGACCACGCTTCCGGCTAGGATTGCACTGCCCAACGCCCTGTCGTTTGCCATTGCTGAGCCGACTCTCCCCCAGAGTGCGATTTAACGTTTTGTTCTGGCTCGACGGAGTGTCACCCATGCCACTTGCCACAATCGATAGAGACCACAGCAACACAGAAATATGACGCGAGCGGCGCCAGCAGGAAATGTCTTCAGCATCCGGAACGGACTGCCCCGCGGGGCAGCCCGAGGAGCAGGTCAAGGTCTTCCAGGGGTCCGTGTACGAGTGCGTGAGGTGCGGTACCAAGACCAGCCAGGAGGAGCTCAGCAACCTCCCCGAGGTCAAGTGCATCTGCGGCTACAGGGTCTTCAGGAAGGTCAGACCGACCGTGGTAAAGCAGATCAAGGCCGTCTGAGGCGAACCCGACCTCACATACCCACAAGGCTCTACGAACGTATAATTATCGACGCGGGAGCGATTCTTCGCGATGAACTACGAGGACGTCATGAATCTGGCCATGAGAAGGGGTTTCTTCTTCAGGGCCGTTGACTCGTATCCCAACACCCCCGCCGGTTTCTGGGACTACGGTCCCCTGGGGGTCGCTTTCAAGAACAGGTATGTGGAGCTCTGGAGGAGGTATCTGGTCAAGAGGGACGAGATGGTCGAGATAGACACCGTCCAGATAATGCCGAAGGCGGTCTTCGTCGCCTCGGGGCACCTGAGCAACTTCACGGACCCCATGGTCGAGTGCTCAAAGTGCCACACCATCTACGGGCGGACAAGCTGATCGAGGAGAAGGTCAAGCACGCCGTCCCCGAGGGCCTCAAGGATTCGGAGTACGACGCGCTCCTCGCCGAGAACCACATCCTATGCAGCAACTGCAAGAATCCGCTGAGCGGGACGAAGCGGTTCAACATGATGTTCAGGGTCGGCATCGGCCCCCAGGAGGAGGAGGCGTACCTCAGGCCCGAGACGTGCCCAGGGGATATTCGTGGACGTCCCCCTGCTCTTCAAGACGCAGCGCATCAAGCTCCCGAAGGGTATCGCGCAGGTGGGGAAGAGCTTCAGGAACGAGATTGCCCCCAGGCAGGGAATCCTGAGGCTCAGGGAGTTGTACCAGGCCGAGATCGAGGTGCTGTTCAACCCAGACAAGGTCGACCTCCCGAAGTTCGACGTGGCGCTCGATTACAAGCTCAACATCGCCCTGGGGGACGTCGAGCCCACCGCAATTAGGGTCTCCGACGCCATAGCCCAGGGGATCATCCCCCACAAGCTCATCGGATACTATCTTTACCTGATTCAGAGCTTCTACGAGAAGGTGGGCATCCCAAGCTCCGCCATCCGGCTCAGGAAGCTCAGCGACGATGAGAAGGCGTTCTACTCCAGCGTCGCGTTCGACCTGGAGGTCAGGACCTCCGTAGGGTGGCTGGAGCTGGTGGCCTGCAACTACCGTTCGGACTACGACCTCAGGCGGCACGCCGAGGTGAGCAAGAGCGACTTCACCGTCGACGACGAGGGCGACGAAGGTCCTCCCCCACGTCTTCGAGCTCTCGATGGGAATCGACAGGAGCCTCTACGCGCTACTGGAGAGCGCGTACAGGGTCGAGGGGGAGAGGACGTACCTCGCACTGAAGCCTGCCGTCGCGCCCGTCCAGGTGGGGGTCTTCCCCCTCATGGCAAAGGACGGACTGCCTGAGAAGGCGAGGAAGGTCTACGAGCCAATACGCGACGATTTCGAGGCTGTGTATGACGAGGGGGGCTCCATAGGAAGGAGATACGCCCGTTCAGACGAGGCGGGCATACCCTTCTGCGTCACCGTCGACCAGGAGACGCTGAAGGAGGGCACGGTGACCGTGCGTGAGCGGGACTCTAAGGGCCAAGTGAAGGTGAAGGTCAGCGAGCTCCACGCCTGGCTCGCCTCTCACACCCGCTAGAGAACGAACGCGGCCGCCACGGCCAGAGACAGGGCCGCGCCAGCGACCGTAGCCAGAACGTTGACCACGTTGTTATCGACATAGGCGAGCCCCGACGCTGTACTTTGTCTGCCTTGCCGCAGTGGACCGGGCCCTCGGAAGGCTGCCCACAGACCGCGCACACGTTCTTTCGCTGAATTAGCGCACCCGCGAGGCTGTCGGCGACCGAGCCGCCGAAACCCCCCACCGCTGCTATTATCACCACGACGACGGCGCTGATGCCGGTTATCACGCCGAGGCCGGCGGCGATACCCCCTATGATGGCGGAGGCGAGGATTGCACCGAGGAATCCCATGTAGGTGACGCCTCCGGAGATTCCCGGAGGCACCAGTTCGCCGGGGTGGGTGATGAGCCTCGGCGGGCGACGGCTGAGCAACCCTATCTCTGTCGCCGCTGTGTCAGCGGCTGCCGCAGAGATGGCTCCCAAGAAGAGGACCGCAAAGATGGAGCCCCCGATCACGAGCTCACCGAAACCGAAGACCGCGGCGAGGCCTCCGTTGGCCAGGATGTTCGGCCAGCTTCTCGTCCCGCCCTTCTCCTCGGCCCCTCCGAGCGATCTTCTTGTACTCGTACGCGGTACCAAGTGAATCCGACCCCTAGGACGAAAAAAGTGGCGATGATGACGAACCACGTCCACCCCCCACCCAGGAAGATGGGGTAGCCGACTGCGACGCTGGCGAGGAAGCCCGCCTTGTCCAGGGCCTTCAACCCGATCGCCACGATGGCGAAGGCGATGACTATGGCAAGCTCGCCGAGCGCGACATAGAACGTAACCGGGTCCATGAAATTATAGAGCGCCGAATTTGGTGGCCCTAAAAGGATATGCCATTCATCCGACCAGGGCCTTCAGAGAAGAGATTATCTCTTCCTCGTTGGCGCACCCAGAAAGGGCTAGGATGAGCCCTTCCTTCTTCGCCAGCTCGAGGGCGAGGGGGTCCAGTCTGCGTCGGGCCATGGATGACCACCATGCGGGGCTTCAGCTGTGAGACGCGGATGGCCACGAGCGGGCTCCTGCCCATGCCGACCTTGGTGAAGATCAGGGCTCGCTCGGTCGTCGCCCCGAAGATGCGGTAGAAATCGTAGCCGGAAAGAGCGTAGATCGTCTTGATGCTGTCGACGACGGTGTACCCGTAGAGGTTCGTGTGCTCCGGGTCCCCGGTCAGCACGTGTGCCCTTGACCGCCTTTAGGATAGCGGACGCGCCGATGGGCTTGGTGAACTCGCTTATGGCAAGGATAGCCGAACTCTTCTCGGGGGTTAGCAGCCTCGAGGCATAGCCGACCCTGGGACTCGTCGATGGCGACGAGAGCCTCGATGTACTTTTTGACGAAGAGCACTCCCGGAGAGGGCCTCCTACCGCTCTCGTAGTCGCTGAGGACAGAAGGCGAAAGCTTGAGCGCCCTAGCGAGCTGGACCTGCTTTACCCCTAGTTTCTCACGCCAGACTTTGAGGGCTCTGCCCGGGTCCGCGCTCGCGACCACGTCGCCAGCTATCTTGGTGACAGAATCCTGACGGCTGGTCTCCAAATCACGTAGGAGTTTAGCGAATCTATTTTAAACATTTGCCGAATGGGCTATAGGACCGCACCTGAGAAGCTAATGAGTGGAGGCGAGGAGCTTCTCCAGCTCAGGCGAGCTGGTCGACCGGTATGGAGACCCCCCTCTTGGTGGGACCCGTGTACCTGGGCCCAGAGAGGAAGAGCCTGATGTCCACTCTCTTTCTCCCGTCCCTGCCGTCGAAGGTGGAGACCCTTACGGTGGACGACTCGGTCAGCTTTACCTCTCCTATCAGCGTCGACTTGAACTCGGTCGTTCCTTCCGTCTTACCTTCTTCGTCGCTCATGCTCAGATTACCGAGCTCCCACCGGGGGGAACGCCAATTATACTTTACGAAACTCGCTTTCACCCCATATTCGCGGTCGAAACGTCCCTCCTAGGGCATGTAGGCGGGCAGCTCGACCCTTGAGTCGAAGAACCGCCGCGTTATGCCGCTCGGAGGCGAGTCGAACTCGTCCACCGTGACGAGCACCGGGAGGTTGTTGACGGCGTGACCCAGCACCAGGCACATCCGGGGAGGGAGCGTCCGGACGATCGACTTGACCGTGTCGGTGTCGACCATGGAGGCCTGGGCCACCAGGCTGAGGTCGGCGTCGTTCGAGAAGTTGTAGAGGAAGATGTTGTCCGCCTGGCGGTAGATCTCCTGCTTTATGGCGTCGGGCTGGTTGGTGACGAAGGTCGTGAAGACGCCGAAGTGCCTCATCCTCGTGATGAGGTCCTCCCAGTAGGTCTCTCTGAGGTAGAGGTGCGCCTCCTCCGAGAGGAGGAAGACCGGCGGTATCGCCCGCTGCTCGAGGAGCTCGACCAGCTTCGAGAGTATCAGCTCCACGGTCATCTTCCTGTTCAGGGGCGAGACCCTGCTCAGCGATATGACCAGCGCCCCTCCGTCGGGGTGGGACCTGAAGAAGTCCTCGAGCGAGAACATCTTGTCCTCGGAGTCCGTGAACAGCCCGGAGTTGCGAGAGCGTGTAGTACCTCGCGTAGAGCGCGTCCCGGACGAACTCGTTGCACCTCCACGTCTGGATGTAGTTGCCCAGCGACTGCCATGGAGACCTCGTTCTTGCTCTCCATCCCCTCCCAGATCCTCATGAACTCGCGCATCGTCGTCCCGGGCATCTCGAGCGAGTGCTGCAGGAGCGAGGTCATGGACGCGCAGCCCGGCGCCCCCCAGGCTGAACTTGAGGTCTCGGGCGGGCTTCCGAGTCACCACCTTGTCCGCTACCTCGAGTCTTCGAGCCGTCGCCCCTGAGCCCGATGGAGGCGTATTCGTCGTTGAGGTCGAAGATGATGCAGTAGGCGCCGTGGTCGAGGAGGCCGCGGACCATCATCTTGGCGAGGTGGGACTTGCCGGACTCCTTTCTCCCGGTGATGATGGTTATCCTTCCGTCGAGGGCTTCGGCGGTCACTGAGAAGGAGGAGGCCCTGCCTGCCTTGCCGATCTTTATCTTCCGCTGCCCCCGTGTGCCCACGGAATCGAGGATCTCGTTCACGTTTTGCCTCGTTATCTTCGAGGTGGTCCTGGACGGGATCCAGTCGATTCGTGGGCGTGTACCTGCCGTGCTCCATGCTCCCTCTCGCCTTGCAGTGCAGGAGCCTCATGTCGCGTATCTCCTTGGAGATGGTGCTGACGTCGGCAGGGTCCTCCGTGACTCCCTGGGCGGACGCCAGCAAGCACCTCCTCCCTCGCGACCTCCTCCTCGATGCCGTCGATGTCCAGGTAGTTCTCGTCGAACACCTGGAGCACGAGGCTCCTCTCCTTCTCAGTGACCAGTAGGTAGTCCCCCAGCCGGACGTCCTCGTTGTGGGATGCGACTACCAGGATGTTGGGACCTTCCTTCTTGAGGATTCTCGTCCACTCTCACCCTGAGTTGCTCAGTCCGCCCAGCGTGATGCGGCGCAGCCCGAACGACGTGCATCTGCTTCAGCGAGTGCCTGTTCGTGAGGTAGGCCTTGAGCGCCATGTCCTCCGACCTTGAGAAGACCGAGAGATGGTGGGCTACGCGCAGGGATTCGGGGTAGCCCGCCGAGAACCCGTCGTTGGAGAGAATGCGAGCCGAGGAGCGGCGGCGAGGCGCCCGCGGCCCCTCGCGACGTCGAGCCTGAAGACGAGACCGTCCCTGGCGAACTTTGCGAGTATGGTCTGGACCGGACCCGTCCTCGACCGAGCGAGTAGGCGGCCCCGCCCGACCTCGAGACGAGCGCCGGAGAGCTTGTTGGACGAGATTATCGCGCTGGACTTGGAGAACCCGATCAGGCTCGAGCCGGTCGTCGTCTTCCATGAAGAACGACTCCGGGTAGGAGTCCAGAGGGTGCTTCAGCGACCCGTCGGCCATCACAATCATCTTCTGGGAGAAAGAATCAAGGAGGGAACCGAGTATCCTCTTCTCCATCGTGTTCCGAATTATCCTCTCGGCGATGAGATGGTCCGAGAGCGCGACCCTGCAGCTCGTATCCCTCGAGCTGCGTCGGCAGCCCGCAGGCGCCCTTGGGGGAGAGGTGGACGATTATCGGGCCTATGCGGAAGTAGCCCTGCACCAGCCCCGCGCGGATGCAAAGCAGACGGCCGCCCTGACAGCGTAGACTGCGCCGTCGGAGGTCTCGCCGAGAAGGATGCAGGAGGAGTCCGTCGAGGCGATGGTGATGGCTTCCTCGCACGGCGACGATGGGGACGGCCTCGCCCACCCCGCCGTCCTCCCAATCCTCGAAGGGATAGGTGTCCTTCCCGTCCCGGTTGAACACGAAGCGCCTGCCCGACGAGCCGCTCGTGAATCACCTCGTCCGAGAGCTCGAATCGCCTGCTTGAACTCCATCGCGAGGAGGTTCAGGGCGTCCATGTTGACGGTCGTCGCGACGTTCAATTGAGTGTTCATGTTGCGCAACACTAGTATGCCACGGTCAGAGTTATTAAATGTTGCGCAATAGCATCATGCGCAGTATAGCCCAATGCTGAAAGGCTTAAGGCTCAAATATATCGAGCCAAGATGCGCAACTGGAGCAACAAGAGGAGCAGATGTCTAGTCCTTCGGCGAACCGTCACCATCAAGCTCAAGACGAGGCTCGTGGGAGATTGAGATCACCTGCGCTCCCGACAAGGTGCAGCAGGCCGTCGAGAGCGTGATAGCGGGGATGGCCTCCAAGGAGGGAGCGCCAATCGTCGGCACCGACCGAGCGGCCCGAGGACGCAGGCGAGAAGAGATACGAGACCTGCAGGGGCTTGCTGCAGACCATGTGGAGAGGAGGGTGGTTCAGCTCCGAGCGGACGCTCTCGGAGGTGCACGAGGAGATGGCGAGGCGCGGATACCACTACGACAGGACGGCGGTCGCCCATGCTCTCGTCGACCTCGTGCGAGAGGGGACTCTCTTCAGGGACGGGGCGATGAGGAACTACAGGTACATCCAAAAGTTCCCAATCAAGGCAACCGACAGCTCCGAACAGAGGATAGATTCTAGCTAGTTCTCAGCTGCGGGCGTTGGGCGGCGAGGGCAGAGACCTGAGATCGATAGGGAACAGGCGGGAGCTAAGACCGTTCAGGGAACTTCTTCTCCAGCTGAATCTGGAGCCAGTGCACGCCCGTGGTGGTGACCTTGTACCTTCCTCCCGCGCCGTCGACTTCCCTCCTCTCTACGGCGCCCACTTTGTTCAGCTCCGATAGGCGCGAGCCTATGGTCTTCGGGTTCAGGGAAGTGGCGGTCTCGAGCTCGGCGACACTCATGTCCCCGCTCTCAGACTTCCCCGAGAGCTGCGCAGCCTTGGCGGCGATGAGCTGGAGTAGTATCACGTCCTTGTCGCTCGCCTTCCTTTCCTGGACCCAGACACGAGGCCCCTCCTCCGTGAATCTGATGTAGTCCTTGAACATCTGGACGAGGTCGTTCAAAGAGTAGTTCACCGATATGCTTCTCGCCAGGTCGACGCCTGGGATTTCTTTCGAGATGAACTCGTGGAGTGACCTGAATACCACTTCGGGGGAACCGGTAAAGTCTACCTTAAGATCGCCATAGCTGACCGAGACCGAAAGCTGTTTCTCCGTGGATGACATCTGAAGACAAACTCTCCCAGTTCTGTCGGTCCGGAGTGAAGAGCGCTTAAACGTTTTCAGAAGTCGCGGGTTCGGAAGATTCCTCGACATCGCCCGAGTCCGGGAGGACGAGGACCTGGGCCTGGCTGGTCATCATAGAGGTCGATGCGGTATAGACGTACTCTCCGCCCACGCTCTTGAAACGTCGGATCTTCGAGGATTTTGCGAGCCTCAGGAGCGCCACGGCGACCGACTGTTTCGGGATAGTTCAGGCCGTAGGACTGCAACGCCTCCCTGACCTCCGAGAGCTTCCGGGGGCTCTTCCCCCAGGGGTCCGCGAAGAATTTTGTTATGATGTCGCTCAAAGAATCGCCCTTCTCCACTGTGATGCTGGGCTGCTGAGCGGGACCGAGCGCGTCGGGAGCTGAGGCGCCTGATTGGGCAGCAGACGCGGGCTCCCTGAAGATGGGCTCCTGGCGCTGGGGTTCCATCCTCTGGTTTGGGAGCCTCGAGACGATCTCTGGGATAAGCTCGATCGCCTCCCGAATCCTCCCGGCCTCTGCCTCTATCTCCGCCTCGGCCTGGCCAGAGCGGACCTTAATCCGAATCCTATCGGTTGAAGAGGCAGACGGTTGAGAAGGAGACGACAACGCACCGATTTTGAAAGCGAACCTTCTAAAAGTTTTTGCCCTGCGCCGCGAGCGCGAAGCGGACTCACGCGCCGCATGGTTGGATGGACAGATAGTGGGTCGAGAGGCGACTAGCCTGAGCTGCCTTCAGCATGTTTTGGACTGCCCACATCTTGCATCTTCCTTCTTATCATTGCGCTCACTTTCCCTCCGTCGGCCTTGCCTCTCGCCATCTTCATCACCTCCCCCATGAGTATGCTGAACGCCCGCTCTCCGCGTTCAACGACGAGACCGCGATTCCTCTCGACGACTTCGTTCACTATCCTTTCGACCTCCTCGTCATCCATCGAGGCGATTCCCAATCGGCCCACTGCATCCTCGACGGTCTTGACCTCGCCTCTGCCCAGAGCCCGCATCACATCATAGGCCCCCTCTTTCGCGAATAGTCCTCTTTCAAGCCCGAGGATGACCGATGAGAGCAGGGAGTCAGTCATGGGCGCCTCCTCGACCCCCTCTCTCGCGAGCCTGGCGGGGAGCTCCACGAGGATGGAAGCGATGACTGAGCGTTCCAGCTTCGATTTGGCCGCAAGGCTCTCGAAGAGGTCGGCTTTGTCCGAGTCGTAGAGCTGGAGCGCCATCTCGCCGCTGAGGGAGTACTTCTCGGAGTAGCTCCGGACCTTCTGCTCCCAGGGGACCGGCAGGGAAAGGGCCAATCTGGCGACGAGCCCTGGTGAGACCACGATATCTGGGATGTCGGTCTCGGGATACATCCTGGCCGCGCCCGGCCTCGGTCTAAGGAACCTCGTTTCCCCATCCTCGGTAGCCGCCCTGGTCTCCCGGAGGACACCCCTGGGTACCGCTTCTAGTCTCTCTTTCACGAGCACCGCGACTGTCGATGCTCGTCCCTCCTCGCCCGCGACGAGGACAAGCGCGGCGTCCTTTCCCACCCCCATCTGGGTTCTCAGAGCATCCTCCTCTTCTTCGGTCACCCCCTGTTTCCTGAACTCGTCGGAGTGTATCACCCCGCCCAGACCGTTCGTCCGGGCTATCTCACCGAGCTCCTTGCCCACCCTTATCCCCGGATAAGGCTCGAACCCGAGCAACCCTCCCAGGGCGTCCGCTGAGACGCAGAAGATCCTCGCCCCATCGCGTTGGACCACCCTCTTGAGGACCTGCGAGGATGGCGTCTTGAGCGTTGCAGTAACGTCCTTGACCCTGGAAGACACGCCGTTGGGCGAACGTTTCTTCGCTTCTGCTGCGACACGCAGGAGTCCCACCTGTCTGGTCGCTTCATAGCGCACCACCTTGGCAATGAGATTCAGCTTCTGTACCCCCTTGACCTCGACGACCTCACCGCCCTTGACGGAGACGTTCAGGTCCTGCCTGATGGTTCCAAGCCCACGGGCTACCCTCCCCGTCGACCGAAGGGCCCTGCCAAGCTGCAGCGCCGCTCGCTCCACGTCCTCCGCGCTGTCAGGAATCGGCTCCAGCGCTATCTCGACGAGGGGCACCCCGAGCCGGTCGAGCGCATACTGCCTCGCGCGGGCATCCTCGCCGAGGGCCCTGGCCGCGTCCTCCTCGACGGTTATGCTCTGGACGCCCACTGTCTTCCCGTCGCCATAGGCCAAAGAACCTCCGAGGCCGACCACTCCCGTCCGTTGGAAGCCGGTGGTGTTGGAGCCGTCGATGACTATCTTCCTCATCACGTGGATCTCATCAATCACCCTGGCCCCAAGGATTTCAGAGATCAGGATGACCGTCTCCAGTGCGGTCGGGTTGATCGGGTGAGGGGGTTCTTCGTCGGCATCCACGAGGCACGAGGACTCCGGGTTCCACCTGTAGAGATTCACCCGACCCTTGTTGAACTCGAAGACCGCGGCGGCGTCGATCCGCCCGAGCTCGCTCTGGCTTGGCCTGAGCCTGCGCTCGAAGCTCAAGGGAAGCTCCTCAGATTTCATCGTTGGACAGGAGCAGAAGAGCTTGGAGCCGGTCGCGAGTTGCCGGT
Source organism: uncultured Nitrososphaerota archaeon (assembly GCA_963749225.1). Taxonomy (GTDB): domain Archaea; phylum Thermoproteota; class Nitrososphaeria; order Nitrososphaerales; family Gagatemarchaeaceae; genus Gagatemarchaeum. The sequence goes on from CAVVLY010000002.1 coordinate 58,721, forward strand.
GGACCTCTATGCCGACCTTGAGGTCGCACTTGGAGAGGTCGAGAGTATTCACGCTCATGCCGTTTGCCCGCTAGGGAACGACCGCTCCGTAACCTCCCCTGCGAGGTTCTTTCGCATCACGCCCTCCACTTCCCTCGTTGAGGCGGCATTACCGAAGGCCCACATCAGCTTCACCAGAGCCGTCTCGGCCAGCATGTCCTCTAGGGGCACCACACCGGCCTCCAGAAGGTCTCGCCCGTTCGCGTAGACATTCAAGTCGACCCGCCCCCAGATGCACTGGGAGGTCATGAAGGCGAGGCCGCCTCCCTCGATGAACCGCCTTATCTGAGCGATGTTCTTCCGGTTCAAGTGGCCCAAGCCAGTTCCCTCTATGACCACGCCTTTCAGTCCCGAACTGAGGGAAGCCTCGAGCAAGGAGGTCGGCATCGACGGGTAGAACTTGACCAGAGCAACATTAGGGTCGAATAGGGGCTTCGGAACGAACTTCTCAGCTCTGGCCCTGGGTGCGAGGCTCTTCGAGATTAACTCAGGTCCGTTTCGTGTCCAGTATCCCTCTGGCGGGATGCCAATGGACTCGAACGCATCGCGTGCGCTGGTGTGGTTCTTTCTCACCCGCGTCGCCCGATGAATCGCGAGCAATTCATCGCTCGTGTCTGCATGCATGACGAGGTGCACCCCGGCGAATTCGGCAGCAACTGCGAGCGTCACGGCACCAATCAGATTCAGGTAGGCGTCCGAGGAAGGCCTGTCCGAGGAACGCTGGGAGCCGACGACGAAGACAGGTACCGGGACACCCTGAAGAGCGAACGCCAGCGCCGCGCTCGTGTATCCCATCACATCGGTACCCGTCGTGACGACCACGCCCCTCGCTCCCGTTGAGACTCTCTCCGCGACCTTCTCTGCTATCTTTCCCCAGTGCTCCGGTTCGAGGTCTTCGCTCGCGACCGTTAGGATGATCTCGGTTGTGATGCGGGCGATGTCCGAGAGCTCTGGGATCAACGAATAGAGATCACTCCGAGGATATCGCTGGCTGTACTGCTCCGGTCCGGTACTCGACGCGGCTCGCTATCGGTACCACCCGTGCCGAGGACGGCGACCTCGGGCAGGTCGCCGCGAGTCTTCGGGGCGGAAGACGTGAACGACGGCCTCTCCCCCCTTGCGAGTCGGGAGATCTTTGTGACCTTGGTGACTTTCAATCCCACGTTGTAACCGCTCTTGAGTTTGATCACAAGATGGGAGTCATCGTCGTAGGAGTACCTCGGTGCCAGTGTCCCCGTGATTGGCTGCCCGTCCACTTCGAGGTTAAGGACATCCCCTATCGAGACTCCAGCAGCCTCGAGCGCTTTGAGCGTCGGGCCTCGGTATCCCCCTAGGTCTCCCATGAGGACAGGCGGTGCCATTCCTGCGAATAAAACCTTGACCGAGGCTAGTCTCTCAGAAGGGCGACGACGCCCAGGGCTGTCAAGACGTAGTTGAAACAGTACAGACTGACGCAAACCGGACAGATCGCGTGGATGACACCAAGCTCCAGGTACCATAGGTAGAGCGTGAAGATGTTGCCGACCATGAGGAACGGCACGAGTATCTGCCCTTGGATCGACCCACCCTTCCTCGTGAACCAGAACCCGAGAAAGAGTATCAAGGGGAACCAAACGGCCCCGTAAACCCACAGCGACAGGCCCAGGAATGTTGTATGACCGCTGTCGAAGACAGAGATGCAACTGATGCCATGACTAATGTTGCAAATCCCAGACCCAAGGCCCTCATAGTGGGTTATTTCATCGTAGGCGTGATAGATGACGACGGGAATGGCAAGGACGGCAAGGATGATGAATGCCTTGCTCAGTTTGTCCATCGCGTCTTCTCACCTATCACATTCATCGAGAAGATGCTAGTGGCCGCGAGAGCGGACGAAGCTGCCCCTGGCGGAGAGTATGAGAGCGGAATCGTGGCGTAGGACTGGGTGCACACCGCTGAGGGCACCCCTCCGTCCATCGCGCAGATTGCAGAGACAAGCTTGTTGGCCGCTCCGTCTATGCCTATCGCCGTGGAACTGGAGGGGTTGTTCAGCTGTGATGCGACCTGTGTCCAGTTTTGCCCCTGCAGGTCTATCGTGGTCTGGACGCCGTTGACGACGTACTGGTTACCGAGGTCGATGAATGGTATGCCCCCGGTCCCGTATGAACTGACAAGGGCGCTTTCGGCGGTCGTGAGCGTGTGCCACGGCGTAGCTTCGTTCGTCCTGTTGAACTCCTCGATGGGTACGAAAGAGACATACTGGCTGACGTAGGTCGCGTTCTGGAAAGTGAACGTCGGCGTGTTGGGATTGACATCACTTCCGGACGAGAGCATGTACTGGATGCCGCTGAAATTCCCGAATTTGGATAGCGCCATTATCATGGCCCACCTCTCGACGGCGCAATAGGGGCAATACTCGGCCCCGATGTAGATTATCTCAGGCTTCCCGTTGAGGGTCAGAGCCGACCCATTGATCGCCCTTGGCGACGCGACGCTAGAGGCCGAACCGATCGCGGCCAAGGTAGAAACGCTGACCCCGGTGACCTGCTGGAGGAGCGTCGACGGGACGGGCTTGTAGATGTACGACGAGTATGGGCTGGGGGCGAAGGTCCCCTCTATGAGGTACGCAAAGCCAACAATGGCCACCACCGCTACGGCCAATGCGGCGAGGAGGATGATCCGTCGATTCCTCTTCTTCGTGTTAATCTTCGCTCTCCGGCCCAACAGGTTTCTGAGATGCTGGCCGAATTGAGGTAAATAAACGGATTGAACCTGAAAACGGACTATTCTGTGAAAGTAATCCTGTACACCGTCGGACCAAGTAGTATGGCGCAGATGTGGGCAAGCGAACAGTAGAGGCAGATTGCGTGTATCTCAAAGACTTCGACCGAGACCAAATAGCCCACCATGGCGACTCCGGCGACCCAGAGTGGGAAGAGGAGATAGGGGAAGTATGACGGGCACGCCAACGCGAGATATGTGATGATGCCGAACCACAGCAGCGCTAGGAGCGCGACCGGCACCCCGAAGACGTGGCTGTAGTGACTCGAGGTAACCGCGCCACAATTTATGGGGCCAGAGGCCGGACAGACGAGAGTCACCGAAGAGAATAGCGAATTCAGCAGGAGGTAGGCCGAATCGCATAACCCGATGCCGCCGAGTACTAGCGTTGTGACGTCTCTTGAGTTCGTGGGTCTCGCCCACGACGGTCACAGCCAGAGGCTTATTTGCTCGTGGGGCTTATTTCCCGTCCTCAGGCAGTGACCTTTGAGCAGCCCTCCTCCATGAACGGGTGGATGCTGCAGGGTATCCCGTAGAAGATGATGAAGCCGCCCACGGCGCTCGAAACGAAGCTGTAAGTCCGCACGTGGCCCGGAGTGGGAACAGGGTGTACACATAGAAGAGTCGCCTAGGTACCGCCAGGTAGCTCATTACCACGAACCGGGCCGGAATGATCAGAGAGAGCAGGTTCTCTGAACAAAGATAACCTCCCCTTCGTCGCTCCGCGTGATGATGACTCTTCCTTCGGTCTTCTCAGCTGGTGACCCTAAGTTGAGCGTTCTGCATGTAGATGTGGATGCTGCAGAAGATGTCGCAGTAGATGGTGAAGACGCCGACCTCGGTAGCGATGAACTGGAATGTCTTAACCTCCCCTGGCGCAATCGTGTTGGCGGCTCCTCCCAAGTAGTGGATCACATTGAAGCTGTGCGCCTGTACATCTACATTGCACACCGTTATTGTAACGGTGGCCCCCTGCTGGACCGTGATTACTGGCCATGGGACCGTGGGTGCGCCGTGACCCATGCTATCGTTGTAACCCGTACCGTACTGAGCGTCGTTGCTGGCGATGAAGAGATAGCCTCCAGAGGGTTTGACGCACCCGTTGGGCAGAGCGCGCCCGGTATTGCTGGCGCCGAGGCTGAGAAAGTAAAAACCAACCACGATGCTGGCTCCGACCAGGCAGGCGGCGACGACCCCCAGCCACACTTTGCTATTCTGGTTCACGACAAGTCGCTTCAGGAATGTAGAAGGGCAGCTAGATAAAGGAAGGTAAAGCCTATCGCTGCAGCGATGGCTACCTTGGTCGAGTACGAGGGCGAGGAGGAGGCGTTCTGGAAGAGAGGTCTCGCGAGCCGGACGAGGGCATAGACCGAGGTCCCGACGCCAAGACCGTAAACGTAGCTGAGGTCAATGTTGGGGTAGCTCTGCACAATGAAGTACACACTCGTCCCGCCGATTATGCCAGGAATTGCAAAGACGACAGACAACAGAACGATGTCTCTGGCGAGTTGAGAGCCGTTCTTTGCATGGTCCTTGGCGTAGGCCCAGTAAGCCACCGCCATCATCGTTGGCTCGAGCCCCTTGTGCAGCAGGAACGCCACCGCGGCTGACAGCCCTCCGAAAGCATCGAGAAGGTTCGTGCTTGTCGTCGTGGCCGCGCTGGCCCCTATCGCTCCTCCCTCCGCCGCCCCGTGAATCCCGATGGCTAACGCAATGATCAGAGGAACGGCGAACCCGAACCTCTCGCCCGGAGGGCCTTGCGTGAAAATGTCGCGGTCGAGAGCGAAGACTGCGACCAGCCCTATGACGAAGAGGGCCCAGATTACAAACTGCCAGACGCCACCCCCATAACCCTCGTTTACGTCGAGGTAGTTCGCTCCGCCTAGAGTGTCAGTAAAGAACCACAAGTAGATGCCAATGGTGAACGCGGCGAGGTAACCGATACCAATGTACTTCTTCGCCAGGGTGACCAAAGCAAAAGCGACGAGAGCGGGGATAATGAATGAACCCAACAGAGAGATGAAGACGATTCCAAAACCGATCATGCACGAAGTCTCCTTACGACTCCTTCTCGAGACACACGGACCAGCCTTTCAACAGTGTAGAAATTCCGAATCGAGGGTATAGTCTTTATGGCTCAATGGGTGAATAGACCACTACGGGCTGTGACTCTAGCGCCGAAACGCCATGGCGAGAGACCTAGATCTCCCATAGGTCGACGAAACCCTGGGTCGCGACGGAGAGCCACCCCTGGTTCGAGCGCGGTCAGCAGTTGCGCGGCTCCCTCCCGGTCTCTTATGCGATATACGATGCGACCGTCCACCGCCGAGGTCCGTTCGACAAGGTGGGCCCGGGCGAGCAATGCAAGGCACTCGGTCGTGGTGCTCCCCGGTAGGTCGACCGTCTTCGATATGTCGCCGTGCGTCGGCTCGACCCCGATGTCCAGAAGCGACCTGAGGACCGTCCTGACGGACTTGTTCTGCAGGCAGTTGAAGACACCCTTCATTTCTTCGGTGGTACCCACCGGATAGAGGCGATCGTAGTGCCCCTCCTTGGAGCGGAGGATCTGGCCGTCTCGCTCGAGGCTGTCCACGTGGTACCTTGTAGTGCTGAAAGAGGTGCCGAGTACTCTCTGGATCATCCTCAGGTGTATCCCCGGAATAAGGAGGACGACCTGTTTGACCCTGATGCGGTTGACGTTGTCCCCGCTCATATCCCGCCAGTCCTTCTCTCCAAAGCCTCGGATAGCGACATCGGGGCTATTATCTCTCGCGCCATGACTAGACCACCGTCAGCTCTCCACCCTGGAGGTACAGATGAATGGGGCATGGGATCGAGCAGTAGATGAGGAAACCGCCCTTCACATCGGCGAGGAAACTCACTGTGAGCGCTTGGCCGGGTGAGATGGTCTCCACCTTTCCCTGGAGGTAGTGCACTATCTGGAAGCCTATGGAAGCTTGATAGGTGTTGCAAATCGTGATGGTCACATTCGAGCCTTCGGGGATGTCCATCACGGGCCAGCTCTGGACAGGCGCCCCGTGCCCGACGCTATCGTTGTAGCCGAGCGAGCTAGCGACGATTAGGAAGCCGTCCGGAGGCTTGGAGCACATGGCTGGGAGGCTGCCTGACCCGGTCTGGCTGCCGACGTTCGAAAGATAGGTCCCCGTGACCAGGAGACCAAGCCCGAGGACAGCCACAGGGATCAGGACCTTGAGCCCCTTCCTAAACCTTGAGGACCACAGGAGCGCCGTAAGGAACCCCAGGACCATCAAGAACTCAAGGGAAGGGATGAGGTACAGCTCGACGGTCTCGACCGTTCCCGGCCCGATGCCGACGTATAGCTCAAGGACGAGGGTGCTCGCCGAGGCCGCACAAAGGCAGACAAAGGCCACAGCGAGCGCGACGTAGCGGCCTTCTGACCGCCTCCTGTAGGCGTTGACCGAGACGAGCATGAGCACCGCCGATATCGCGACCAGGGCCAACTGCAGCGCGTCCCCGGAATACATCGCGAGCCCGACCAAGTTCTTCCGAAGATTCTCGGAAGCAAATTTAAAGCTGCTGAGATTTCGGAGATTGATCCACAAGGGTCGCTCGTGTGATAGGGTGGAGCCCAAGCCGGTGACGATCGGTTTGACGGGCTGGCCTCCAGCCGCCCGCGCTCGTATTCGTAACGGGATAATATGGGCAGGATTATTAATATAGCGAATATAAGCTCGGTGATATTATGAGCAACGCTCAACAATACGCGCACCCAGAGGTGCTCGTAGACACTAACTGGGTGCTCGAGCACCACAAAGATGCAAACGTGCGTATAGCGGAGGTCGACTACGACCCGGCCGCTAACTACGCCGTGGGCCACATCCCGGGTGCGGTCCTCTTCGATTGGAAGAAGGACATCAACGACCCGGTCAGGAGAGACATCCTCAGCAAGGAACAGCTCGAGGCGCTCTTCGGAAATTCCGGCATAACCAAGGACACCTGGGTCATTCTATACGGCGATTTCAACAACTGGTTCGCCGCGTTCGTGTTCTGGACCTTCAAGTATTACGGCGTGGAGAAGGTCAAGATCCTCAACGGGGGGAGAAAGAAGTGGCTCCTCGAAGACAAACCGGTAAGCAAGGACGTCCAGACCTATCCCAAGGTTGACTTCAAGGCGTCGAACCCCAACGAAAAGTTGAGGGTCTTCAGGGATGATGTTTCACACGCTCTTGGCAGGCACGACAAGGTCCTGGTAGACGTCAGGGGTCCCAAGGAGTTCAGCGGCGAGATTCTGGCCCCACCGGAGTATCCCACCGAGCACGCCCAGAGGGGCGGGCACATCCCCGGAGCCAAGAACATCCCGTGGGGTCAGACGGTCAACGACGCGGATGGTACCTTCAAGACCAAGGACGAGATCGCAGCGCTCTACCTGCCCAAGGGCGTGACGGCGGACAAGGAAGTAATCACCTACTGCAGGATCGGCGAAAGGTCGTCCCACAGCTGGTTCGTCCTGACCTACCTCCTGGGGTACCCCCACGTGAGGAACTACGACGGTTCCTGGACCGAATGGGGCAACTCGATCCGGTCACCCATCGAGAAGTGAGCTAGGGCTCACTTCCAATCCCGCCCCGGCGGCGGGCCTTTCCTCCTTTTTCCCGCGAAGCGGTATTACTTCTCGGGTTGTTCGGCAATCGTAAGAGCCCCACCTATCATCGCCACGGCGAATGCTAGGTCTATCAGTTCTCCCCCGGTCCTCGCGAGCGCTATGAGAGATAGCGCGATGATGAGGACCCCGAGCGGGATCCTCCTGTCCTTCCAAGACCGCGCCAGGAGCGAGAAGTAGACGATGAGCCCTCCGAGCACTGCCCCTTCTAGCTCTCCGATCCCTCCTATCAGGTCGGTCTGGAAAGAGAGCCAGTCGAGGGCCGTGAGATAGAGCGCACCCAGGGCCACTAGGACCCCTCCGATGAAGGAGAACGCGTACGCCGGGTCGGACTTCATCGCGTTCACTCCGTTCTCCTCAAACCACCTCCCAAGCCAGTTCCCAAAGGCCCCCCGCAACCCCGGAAGGTTGCCTCCCTCGCCGGAGGAGGCCAAGGAACGCCTGTAGACATCCCTCGCCAGGAAGAGGCCCAAGATTATGCCGGGAATGACGAAAGCAAGGATCTCGAGCTCTTTGGTGATCAACCCTGGGTAGGGGTTCGGACCTGCGGTACTGACGGTGATGGAGGAATTTCCAGTCGGGATTGTCACGGTTGAGGTCGACTCCCTGGCAGGGATGACGTTGAAAACGAGGTAGTGCCCTGCGAACAGGTAGGCGATGTAGATTAGGGGGAAGATGAGCCAGTTCCATCCGAAGGGTTTCTCGACCCTAGCTCGAAAGTATCCCGTTCCCCAGAAGAAGAAGTTCAGTGCGGCGGCCTGCAGGCCCCGGTCGATTGATTTGACCTGACTATCAGTAAGCGGTGCCGCAGCCTTCTGTGTCGGTTCGCTGGTGACCGCGGCTGGAGGCAAGATGTTGGCGCCGGAAGTCGAGACTGCTTGGGCGGCCGTCGCGCTTCCGCAGTAAGGGCAGAAACTTGCCTGGTCATCGATGCTCTTACCGCAGCTGGGGCAGAATTGCAACCTACCGCACAATGAGCGCAATGAAGCACTATAAGCATTCGGAGGGTCGATGTGACGAGCTTTCAGGGAGGGCTCAGCGCGGATTGCGGTCGTCCAAAAGCACGCGACCCGCTAGCGAGTCTTCTTCACGATAAAGTGGAAGAGATTGCCTTCCTTCCGTGTCTCGATCAGCTTCTGTCCTGTCCTGTCGCTCCACGTTATCAGCTCTATCTCCGCGGTGACATCGTCAGAGACCAGGTGCACAACGGTCCCGACCGGCGAGCGCGCGATGAGTTCGTCCAGCTTCACCAGTACCCCTGCGCACTCCGAGCCGATCTCGAACATCTCGTAGTCGGGGAACGCGTCGAAACATCTCACCTTGAGCCTATTCACCTTCTCCGCAAGCGCCCCTGATGCCGAGCTGATGGACTTCAGCCCCGTTCGCTCGTCATCGAGCCGCGAGGGGCGAATCTTCGCAAGCCACCCCTCACCGTAGGGGTCAGTATTCACCAGCCTGGGGTTCGCGCTCAGTTCCGGATTGACCTCTACCACCACTCCGCTCAGAGGAGAGCGCACGACATCGAAGTGACGCGGGCCTTCGGTGGCGCCCAGGCTCACCCCCCGCTCCAGGACCGTCCCGGTCGGCTTGAGCGTGACGGAGGTGAGGACCCCGCTGATCCATGCTCTCACGCTATCGACACCGACGACGTAGAGGCCGCCCTCCGGCCTCACCCACACGTCACGTGGGACGTCGTACGAGACGTCATCTGCGAAGAGGCACCCGCTTATCTTCTGCACGAGACTCGTCCCTAGGTCAGTGGCTTAAGTGGCTTGCCCATGTAAGGACCCACTTCTGCGTAACCGAACCTACGATAGTAGTCTCTCGTCCCGACGGCGCTCGTGACCAGGAGGCGCTTCGCATCGAACCCTTCGCGCGCGACCGTCTCCATCTCTCGGAGGAGGGCGGCGCCGAGGCCCCGGTGCTGCCAGGCCTCTTCGTCCTTACGACCGACCGCGACCACCTTCCCGTAGACCTTGAGCTCGCGCACGACGCAAGACCCCTCCATCTCCTTCCGGTGCGCCTTCTCGGAGGGTTTCCTCATGCGGGCGAACCCCGCGATCTTGTTCGCTTTCACATACTCGAATGAGGCGAAGACCTCGACACCGCCAGAGGCCGCGTACTCTTGTTTCGTAAGGACCAGTTCGTCGTTCTGCCAGGTCGGCCGGGAGAGTCGAGCGCCACTTCCCTGCACCTGATGCACTTGCACCGGTGTCCCATCTCAGCGGCCCTCCTCAGGACGAGCTCGCGGAGGTTCCCGGCGTCCGCCCCGCCCCTGATGTCCTTCTCCGGGATCTCGCGCATTATCCTCATTATCCTGTGCCATCGAGGCACGTGTCGCTTCATCTCCGCGAGCAGGTCGACCACAAGGTCGAGGTCGTAGGGCTTGTACAGGCCGCTCGCCTGCATCCTCTCCAGCGCGGTCTCCCTCACGACCAGGGTCGGGTAGAGCTTGCTCATGTCGGGACGGAAGGCCTCGTCCTCGAAGAGCCGCCTGAGGTCCTCGAGGTCCTCTTCCGGCGTCGCGCCTGGGAGTCCCGGCATCATGTGAGCGCAGATCTTCAGGCCCGCGTCCCTGGCAACCGGGAACGCGTCGACGGAGTCCTGGACGGTGTGCCCCCTGTTGCTCAGTCTGAGCGGTTCGTCGTGAAGGCTCTGGACCCCTATCTCGAGCCTAGTCACGCCGTAGGTGAGCATGAGGTCGATGTGCTCCGGGTCTGCACCAGTCGGGCTTTGACTCGATGGTGAGCCCGACGCACCGGCTCGAGGCGGTCTCGTTCGCCCGCTGGGCCTCCAGGAGGGTTGTCGACCTGAAACCGTTGAGCCCGTCGTAGACGCTCTTGACGAACGGGTCCTGGTACTCCATCGGGAGCGCGATGAACGTCCCTCCCTCGATTATCGTCTCGGCCTTTGAGGTGGAGTGCCCCTTCTCGTAGTACTTTCTTAAGGAGCGCCTCGCTTGCAGGTAAGGGTCGTAGTCCAGCCCCTTCGCTATCCGCTGGCTGGGACCGTCTGGCATGTAGCTCTGGGGCGTCCCGAGCCTGGGGCCGCCAGGACAGAAGACACACGTGCCGTGCGGGCAGACGAAGGGAGCGGAGAAAACGGTGACGATGATGATACCCGACGCGCTTCTTCGGGGGTGTATTCGGAGCAATTCCCCCCAGCGCTGGCTCTCGCTCTCCGGGAGAGCCATGAGGATGGCTGAGTTAGAGATGAACCTGTCAAGGTGGTGCTTGATGACGGTCTCTCTCTTGATCCGCTCCAGCTCCTCCCTGGAGTCCACCTGGCCCTCGAGTATGAGCGCCGCTACCTCGGATGCGGCTGCCCTCTCGGCGTCAGAGACGCTCCTGCTTAGACTCTCTGCCAATTCTGGCCGGGCTTTCGCTTGAGCGTGAATCTCTTGACGAAGGTCTTCCTGTTCCTTACCTTTGGAATATTGCTTTTATGGGGCTTTCCTTCGATTTTTGGGGTCTGGCCACGTACTAGAGGGTGCCCTTAGGCATTTCCCCGCCTTGGTGATTGGAGGCAGCCAGCGCTAGACTGGACTGCTGACTCCCGTGGGTCGGCATGGTTTACTATCTATCCTCCAAACTATTCGGCCCGACGTACCAGATTTAACCTTTCTGATTCCGCCGGTCGACAACGTCTGGTAGTAAACGCTGTACCTGACCCTCAAGCCCTTCCTTCTGGCTTGGAAAGATAACTATCGTTCTATCGAAGAAATTCGGCAGAGAATTGATACGGGTCAGGCGGTCTATCGTCGTGGAGTGTGAAGGCTTGTAGACTTTTTCTTGCTCGACCTCCAGGGCCACTAGCTCTATTCCATCGAACAGAATGGCGTCGGGAATCCTTTTCTCCTTTACGTACTCGGACAGTATGAAGCACTTCACTCCCCTCTCCCTCATTTCGTCTACTGTGGACTTTACGAATGCGTCATGAAACTTACGAGAAATTATGCGCCGTTCCAACACGGCCTTGTCTTGGTTCAGCCTCCGAAGATGCGGTGTTTTCTTCTTTGAATTCTCAGACATCTTCAGCCTGATTTCCTTTCCCTTCACCTCGCCGACCCACGATTCTAGGCTCCGGCCTTTGTTTGGCGATTGCTGACCCTTCTTGAATAAGCCAGTATTGTGTATCAGATTCAACTCATAGGCTTTCGCGTAACAGATGCGGTTGCAGAATTTGTTCTTGTCCTCGATTAGATTGCCACAAACACGGCAATTATGCATTCCAGTATTCTATTGGAGGAGGCCATTTAGTCGCCCCCGTCACATATGGATCATGATCTCGGCTAGTTTACTCGGTCAAGGCCTTGCGGGTTCTGGGGGGTAGCTTGGCGGTCGCGTCTAGACCTTGATGTAGCGCCCCGACGGGTCTCTCTGCAGGAGCCCGAACTCGTTCAGGGAGTCCTTGAGGTCCTTCGCGTTCAGGACCGCTCCGTCCCGGCACAGCAGGTTCTTCCCCACGGTGCAGCTCCCGCATATCCCGATGCCGCACTTCATGCCCCTTTCGAGGCTCGCCTCGAACTCAACCCCCGCAGCAACCGAGACGTCGTAGAGCTTCCGCATCATGACCTCCGGCCCGCAGGTGTAGACCCGGGTGACCCTGCGCTCCTTGATGAGGTTCTCCGCCAAGTCGGTGGGAAACCCCTTGTAACCGTAGCAGCCGTCGTCCGTGGAGATGAAGAGGTTCTTCTTCCTCACTCCTCGCTTCATCTGCTTCTCGAAGAGCAGGTCTGGCTTCGACCTGCCTCCGATGACCACGGCGACCCGGCTCCTTCCTTGACGAGGGCCTTGGCAAGAGGGAGGAGCGGCGCGAGACCTGTCCCTCCGCCGACCAGGAGGGCGCTGCACTTGTCTACCGTGAAGGGCCTGCCGTAGGGGCCCCTTATCCCGATCAGGTCACCACGCCTCGCCTTGACCAGTCTCGTCCGCTCCCGGGACCCCAGGGCTTGACCGTCACCGAGCAGAGACCCTTGGCGTCGTAGTTCGAGAGGCTCATCGGGAACTCGTCGTAACCCGGCTCCCACACCATGACGAACTGCCCGGGCCTGGCACCAGAGCTCTCCTCGTCGTTGAAGTAGACCGTGTTTATGGTGCGATTCTCACGGACGTTCTTTATCACCCTGCGCATCCGGATGCGCTCCCTGCTAATGTCCGAGGCCCACCATCTCCTGCACCTTCCTGAACTTCTTCTTTCTCATGTACTGGGCACTCCCCGGTTGACATCTTGGAAGACTCCGTACCCCTGGTAGAGGGCCGTGCCTATCTCGACTGCCTGAAGCGCCAGCGAGCATCAGCTCGACGGCGTGCTCCCAGGTCGAGACCCCTCCGCACCCTATTATCGGCACCTTCACCTCTCGTACAGCTCGTATATCCTGGCGAGGGCTATCGACCTGATGGCGTCGCCCGGAGAGGCCGCCGTACTTGTGGGAGAGCGTGGGCTTGGTGGTCTCGACGTTGATGGCCATCGCCCTCATGGTGTTAACGGCGGTCAGTCCGTCCGCCCCTGAATCGACCGCGGCCTTCGCTATCTCGACGATCTTGTGCGTGTTCGGAGAGAGCTTCGCGAAGATGGGCTTCTTCGTCCTGGACCGCACGGCCTTCACCACGGAGGCGACCACCTCTGGGTCGTGGCCTATCTCGGTCCCCACCCCCTCGACGTGAGGGCAGCTCAGGTTCAGCTCGTAGGCGAGGAACTCCTGCGAGTCCAGGATGTCGACCACTCTCGAGAACTCGATGGGGCCTCCCCCGAATATGGAGACGATTATAGGTAGGTGCCGGCCCCGGACGTCGGAGAGCTCCTCAGCGAAGACCCGCGCGCCGGGATTGGACAGGCCCACGGCGTTGAGGAGGCCGCCGTCCTGGGTGGCCACGAGCGTCGGGTTCCTGTAGCCTTCCCTCGGTTCCAGTCCGATCGACTTCGAGACCGCAGCCCCGGCTCCTGAATCGACGGCGCGAGTGAGGCTCGGTGACCGTGACGCCCAGGATCCCGGAGGCGAGCATCAAGGGGTTCTCGAACCTCAAACCCGCGAGCGAGACCCGCAGCGATGGTCCGACCAAGCTCCTCGCGCCCTACTTCATCCAAGATAACCTTTAAGGCGCTCTCCGGTCGGAGATGCTGCAATATCCATTGTCTGGGACTAAAAATTCTGGTAGGGAGTCGGCCGGGGAGAACGGGCGGGAGCCATCCACTCCGTTGCTCTTTGAGACCGAAGGCGGCTCCGTCCTTGTGCGGGACGGCAAGGTGCTCGCGTCCCAACCCGTTGGAAAGAAAGCAGGTGAACGCGGAGGCGAGCTTGCAGCGCTGGGACAGAAGGCGAAGGAGTTGGGGCTCGAGGTGGTGGGGGTGGCAGACCAGGAAGCGGCGACCGCCGTGTCTGGCGCGGGCGTCGAGACGGTCATCCTGACAGAGACCCAGAGGGACGGACTGAACGCTGACAAGCTTGGGATAATGGTCAGAGCCGGCTTCGCTTCGAACGAGGAGGAAGCGAGCGAGCTGGTGAGGCGGCGCGCGCTCGCCGCTGCGGAGGAGAAGATCAGCGAGGAGTCCTCGAGGGAGGACCTCCACCTCGTGCACGCCATACAGGGGCTGGACGAGCTAGACAGGTTCCTCAACATAACCAGCGAGCGGGTGGCCGAGTGGTACGGCCTCCACTTCCCCGAGCTCCAGGGGCTCGTCGGGGACAACCTAGCCCTTGCAAGACTGGTCTCCGAGACGGGCGGGATGAGGTCGAGCTTCGACGAAGAGAAGCTCGAGGGGAAGGGGTTCAGCGACAAGAAGGTCGAGGCGATCCTGATGGCCGCGGAGAGGTCAAAGGGAGGGACGGCCACTGAGCGCGATATGAGCCGCACCGTCGCCCTCGCCGCGATCTCGCTCTCCATCGCCGCAGAGAGGGAGAAGCTCGCAGAGTACGTGGAATCTACCATGAAGAGGATCGCGCCGAACACCACGGACGTCGCAGGCGCGACAATCGGCGCGAGGCTCATCGCAAGGGCAGGAGGCCTCGACAGGCTGGCCCGGCTGCCAGCGAGCACCATCCAGGTTCTGGGAGCGGAGAAGGCGCTGTTCAGGGCGCTCCGGACGGGTTCGAGGCCCCCCAAACACGGAATCCTATTCCAGCACGACGCGGTCCACACCGCACCGAAGTGGCAGAGGGGAAAGATCGCAAGGGCGCTCGCCAACAAGATAGCCATCGCCGCCAGAATCGACTACTACCGCGGGGAGAAGGAGGGCGGTCTGACCGCGACCCTGGAGAAGAGACTGGACGAAATCAGGATAAAGTATAAGGTGCCGTCGGAAAAGTGGCAATCGAGAGACACAGATCAGAACTATAGGATGAGAGAACATCGGGGCAAAACGACTTTCCGCACTCGCGGGCGTAGCTCGCCTGAACGAAACCAAGAAAAAAGGGCGAAAAAGCAGCATCGAAAACAATAAACAGCTGGGCCTTTTCTTCGATGACTTTCTGTGAGCCGCCAAGAATTTCTCACGAGCGAGACTTTTCGGATCTTTTGTCAAAGTCCGGGATTAAGGTCCTTCCGAAATTCGTACTTCTAGTCGCGAGTCCGCAACAAGCTCTTGTGGGCGCTTAAATATCGTTTTTCGACTAGGTTTCTGTGAGACAGACAAAGACAATCGTCGTAGAATATTCTCATTCAGACGAACTTGAGCGTCTCTTCGAGCAATTCCGACTCATGTGCAATGATGCCATACGTATCGCATTAAAGGAGCAACCAAAGAATAGGTTCGCACTTCAGAGTTTGGCGTACCCACTCCTTAAGAAATACGGCCTACACACGCACTACCTTCTCTCCGCTTGCGAGGTCGCTTTTGCAGCATATCGAAACAAGAAAAGACAAAGAGATCCGTATTTCAAAGGCATATTCCTCAAACTCGACAACCAGACCTACGTGTTGAATCACTTGATGCTCCGCATTCCGACTACACCCAGGCATTTCATCTATCTCTCACTCAAAGCGTCGGACTATCACCTTTCCCTTCTTAGCAATCCAGCCCTCAAGAAGGGCTCGCTCACGCTAACTCCTCGCGCCGCTGGTATCGCAGTCTCAAAGGATATCGCTGAGGTTGAGCCCGTCGGAAACCTCGGAATCGACATAAACGAGAGAAACGTCACGATGAGCGACCCCCTACATGGAGCTACGATCTGGGATACATCCGAGGTCGCGGAACTGAAGGAGCGATATCGCTGTCTTCGAGCAAGAATCGGTGAGCGGAAGGGACGCGACTACAGAATTAGTAGAAGGCTTTATGCGAAGTATGGGAAGCGCGAAAGGGATCGCACCGCGCAGCGCATCCATCTCGTAACAAAGGCAATCGTCGAGCACGCTCGGACGAATAAATTGCGCATAATCATGGAAGATCTCATCGGGATAAGAAAACGCTTTCGTAAAGGGAACGGTCAAGGGACATCTTTCAGGGCTCGGATGAACTCATGGACTTTCCGTGAATTCCAGGCTCAGGTGCAATACAAGACACGATGGGAGGGATTGCCCATTCGACGTGTCAATCCTCGCAACACGTCCCGAAACTGCTCGAAGTGTGGCTCCTCACAGCGGTTCGAAGGGCGGACGGTCATCTGCCCTTCCTGCCGACAGATCGAGGATAGGGATGTGAATGCGTCCAGAAACATAATGATGGCCTGCGCGGTTCCGCAGGTTCGGCCAACCAGAGAAAGCTGTGAAGAGGCACCCCATAGGGGAAAGGTGGGTGGTAGCCTCGGAGCGGATGATTGGAAGATGCGTTTCGAAGACTTTGTCCAAGAGCCGCACCAGAACTAGTATAAGGAGCCAATAGAGACCGCGGCCTTCAAGCAAAGATCCTATGGAGAAGACAGGAAACGTCCTCGTGACGGAAGGAAGGGACCGAGGCGCCAGGGGCGGGACTCGCGTGGAGGTTCTTACAAGGAATCTGGTACCCGCGACCGCGACGTACGGGGAAGACCTCGTCAAGATAGACGGGGTTGAGTACAGGCGCTGGGACCCCTTTAGGTCCAAGCTCGCGGCAGGGATGGTGAAGGGTCTCCCGACAGATGTCATCCGCGAGGGCGACAAGGTCCTCTACCTGGGTACTTCGACCGGGACCACTCCGTCCCACGTCTCTGATATCGTGGGAGAGAAAGGTCTCGTGATAGGGGTGGAGTTCGCCCCCCGAGTCGCCAGAGAGTTCGTCGAGAAGGTCGCAAGGGTGCGGCGGAACGTGGTCCCCTATATCGCCGACGCCCGAGAGACATCCAAGTTCGCTTCATTTGGTAAGGTCGATGTGGTCTACTGCGACATCGCCCAACAGGACCAGACCGAGATAGCCATCGAGAACTGCGCGAGGAACCTCCGGTCCGGAGGACGGCTGCTGTTGATAGTAAAGTCTCGGAGCATAGACGTCCTGAGGGACCCGAAGGAGGTGTTCCGCGAGGAGAGCGCGAAGCTTGAGAGCCACGGGCTCACGGTCGAAAAGGTCATCGAGCTGAGCCCCTTCGACAAGGACCACGCCCTGATCAGCGCGCTGTGGAACACGGCCTAAAAGTCCAGGGTCGTCATGAGGAGCCGCTCCCAGGTCTTCCAGCTCTTCCTGGCGAAGGGCGGCCGGGACCCGTTGCTCTTCAGATACTCGACGAGATAATCGATGGTGTGCCGGTCCGAGGGGTAGCCGGAACCGAAGTCGCCGTGCTCCTCCCTCAATGTCTCGACCGCTCTATCCCTCTCGACCTTCGCGATGATGGA
Organism: uncultured Nitrososphaerota archaeon; assembly: GCA_963749225.1. Taxonomy (GTDB): domain Archaea; phylum Thermoproteota; class Nitrososphaeria; order Nitrososphaerales; family Gagatemarchaeaceae; genus Gagatemarchaeum. Next base: position 75,902 of record CAVVLY010000002.1, read on the forward strand.
GGCCGCCGCCACGACCACATAGTTCGCTGTCCGCCCTGTGTTCAGCGACGATCTCTGGGCAGGGGTCCAGCATCTCGGAGAGCTCCCTCGAGAAGCGACGCGGGTTGGTGTCCGGCGCGTCCACGAAGACCTTGCCAGCACCCAGCCTGTTTATCACCTCGGCCATGTGCACAGCTTCCAGATAGTTGAGGCGCCTGTACCTTCTTGCCCCGAATCACATATGCGTCGATCTGTGGGGGGAGGATCGCCACCCAGTGTACTGCGATGGACCGCTGGACTATCTCCGCGTAGAGAGCCTGCCTCTTCTTGCGGGTGAGCGTCTTGGAGTCCCGCACGCCCATCGCGTGGAGTTCCTTCAGCACCGCTTCCTCGGCGCACACGCCCGCGACCACCAACGGTCCCAGTATGCTTCCGCGTCCCGCCTCGTCCACGCCGCCAACACCCCCGCCGGGAATCAGTGCGTCGGCCAATTTGGTTACTCCCCGCTGGGAAGGGATTGTTTCGCCTCGTCGGGCAGCGCAGAGAATATCTGCTCGGCCAGCGAAGCGGGCAGCCCCTCCCGGATGTGTAAAGTCACTTCGATGAAGGACTTGTCGGCCATGGAACGGAACTCCTCGATGACGGGGTCCTTCATCAGCTCGTGAACGACGGCGAGGAGCGGCTTGCCAGACCTGATGCAGGCCTCGACCCCCTTCTTGAACTCGGGGCTCGTCAGCTCCATGGGGCCGACCTCGTCGATGATTATCACGTCGGCGGACTTGGCTGCCTCCCTCAGGGACGTCGCCCCGACCTCCGCCAGGCCGGGCAAGTTCACCCGATATCGTCCCACCCTCGGCCCGAGAGAGCCGCTGCTCGAAGCCAACTCTGCCTCCCTGCCGCTCATGAGGTCGAGAATCGTGAAGCCCACCCTCTCCTTGCCTCTTCGGCGTTCCTTGGTGAGACAGCCCCCGACGCCGACCCCTCTGCTTCTCAGAAGGTAGATCACCTTGGAGACGAGTGTGGACTTGCCTATCCCCGGAGGGCCGGTCAGTAACCAGGCGCGCACGGGTCGTGGTGGCGTTCCGGGAGAAGACAATCGTTGGGCACCCTCTTGCGTGGCTTAAATGCTTACCATGGGAACAGGCGCGCGTGGACCTCGGCCTCAGGTTAGTTCGCGAGGGGGATACAGAGCTCTATGTCCCCGGGAAGAGCTTAGCCGGCGGGGCCCCCGACACCTACCCGGTCTTCTTCAATCCAGCAGCGAAGACCAACAGAGACGTCTCGGTTTGTGTGGCGCACGTGACGAGGCCAGCGACTTTCTTGGACGCGCTTGCGGGGACGGGCGCGAGAGGGGTGAGGATAGGCAAAGAGGTGGAACCTGGTCGGGGAAGAGGCGCGGGCCTCGAGGTGACCCTGGTGGACTTCAACAGGTTTTCCCTTCGAGTTGCGAGGAAGAACGTCAAGCTGAATGGTCTGGGGCGACGCTGCACGGTGACCCACAGCGAGACGAACAGGTTCCTTTGCTCAAGGTTCGAGAGAGGGGAGAAGTTCGATGCAATCGACGTCGACCCCTTCGGGTCACCAGCCCCCTACATTCAGGCCGCGCTGACGGCGTGCGCAGACGGCGCTATTCTCTCATTCACAGCGACCGACGCTGCTGTGCTCTGCGGTGTGTACCCCTCTGTCTCGCTCCGGAGGTACGGAGCCGCGTCCATCAGGAACGAGTTCGTGCACGAAACGGGTTTGAGGATACTCATGGGGTTCGCCGCGAGGGCGGGAGGAGTCAACGATATCGGTGTCGAACCCGTCATTGCGCACAGCACGCTCCACTACCTCCGTGTCTATCTCAAGGTCCGAAGGGGCGCGACGGAGGCCGACCGGGCGATCCAGGACCTGGGTTACGTGACCCAGTGCAACACATGTCTGGAGAGGTGGACCGCCAAGCTGGCCAGCGAGAGGTGCGAGTTCTGCGGGAAGAGGGTCCGCTCGTCCGGACCGCTCTGGACTGGTAAGGTCGCGGACGGGAGCCTGGTCTCACAGAGCGCAAGGGTCAGCTCCGAGAGAGGATGGAAGGAGGCCGAGTCCATTCTTACGGGCCTGGGAGGGGTAGATGACTTCCCACCCTTCAGCTACTCCCTGGAGAGGGCCTGCTCGCTCAAGAAAGTCTCCTCGACCTCGGCCGAGAAGGTGATCGGGGAGCTGCAGTCGAAAGGGTTCTCAGCCATGAGGCAGCCGTTCGAGCTCGACGGCATCAAGACCGACGCGACCTACAAGGAGTTCGTCCAGGCGGTTGTGGCAGCGTCAAGGCTTCTTCGCTAGACACACGAGGTAGATCTCGGAGCTCTCGCTCCTGCTCGCCTTGGGTTTCACTATGCTGACGGTCTGGAACCTCTTGCCCGCCTCCCTCCTCATCTCCGTGAACCGCTCTCCGTCGAACACCTTGAGCATGGCGTTACCCCCCACCCTGAGGAGCTCGTCTCCCAATGCAAGAGACCGGAACGTGAGCTCGACCTGTTTGAAGTGGTCTAGCTCCCAGACCCCGGAGATGTTCGGTGAGAGGTCCGACAAGAGGGCGTCGAAGGGGAAATCTCTGGGCGGGTTGATGGTGGCCCTCACCCTATCGATGACCTGCGGGTCGTTGATGTCCCCCTGGATGAGCTTCACGTTGGGCATCAACCCGAGCCTCATGGAAGGTAGGTCCACTCCCACAACGAGGCCCCTCTCGCCGACCGCCTCTGCTGCGACCTGCACCCACCCTCCCGGGGCGCACCCCAGGTCGAGGACCTTGTCACCGGGCTTGATGAGCCTGTAACGCTTCACCGTTTCGAGGAGCTTGTATGCGGCCCTGCTCTTGTAGCCCTCCTCCCTGGCGAGCCGCCGGTAGTAGTCCTTCTTTGCCTCCTCTAGTTTCAATCTTGATGGCTACGCTACCGTGGTCGCGGTGACGACCATCAGCTCAGACTCCTTGTGCTCCTTCATGACCCAGGGGCCGATCAGCGGACAGGTGAAGGGGTTCACCTCGGTGGTGACCGAGCACTTGCTCTCGACGGGACAGACGATGCAGGGCGCCGACTCCATCGACGAGATGTTCGCAGGCAGCCGCAGCGGCGTCAGCTTGTATGTCCACCTTCCGTCGTCGAGGACCTTCACCCTCTTGATCATGCCCCTCTTCTCGAGCCTTATCGCAAGCCTTGAGCCGTCCCTGCTGGTGAGCCCGAGCTCCTTCCAGATCTCGCTCTGGAGGACTCCATCCTTCCCACGCTCGACGACGAGCTTGTACACCCTCGAGGTCAGGTCCACCAGCTCCTCCTCGGTCTTCTCCGTCAAAGACCTGGTGGCACGCTGTGGCTTTTCAGAGCCTCCTCGCTTTTTCTCAGTCACTTGTGCTTCCTTCTTCGGCTCGGCAGGTTCCTTCTTCTTGGTGTTAGCGTGAGCGGCCGCTGCCGGACGCTTGCTGCCGCCGGTCTTCTTCTTTTCCATCTATTCTGTCCACCCCACTTTCTGCCTGATTATGTAGTTATCGAGCAGCTCCCTGCACCTGTTCCTGACCGTCACCTCGGTGACCTCGGCGAACTCGGCTATCTCCCTCTGCGGGAGGTGCTCCCCCCTCATCACGCAGGACATGTAGACGTAGGCCGCTGCGAGCCCCGCCGGGGCCTTGCCGCTGGATATCTTCGAGTCGTTGGTCGACCTCGAGAGGTAGAGCGCGAGGTGCTCGACCCGGGGGTCTATCTTGGCCAGGTTGACGAGCTTCGAGATGTGCTTCTCCACGGATGGCGGCGGCACGTAGTCCTTCTCGACGTCCTTGAGGATGAGCCTGAAGTACTTCGCGGCGGCGCCCTTCTCGATGCCGGCGGCCCTGGCGACCTCCTTGAGGGTCCTGCTCACCCCGCACTTCCTGCAGGCGAGGAGCACGACCGCCGCGGTCATGCCCATGATCGACTTGCTCTTGGCGACCTTCAGACGGACCGACGTCCTGTAGATGTGGGCCGCAGTCTCGGCGACGTTCTTCGGCAGATTGAGAGTTGTCGCAGACCTCGGTTATCTTTGCGAGGACGATGGAGAGCCCGCGTTCCTGGCTGTTGCTGGTCCGCGTGCGGCTCTGCCACTTCTTCATCTTCTCGACCGTGGCGCGCATGGTCGGGTCGAGGTACTTGCCGTGGGCGTCGCGCATCTCCATGCTTATGTCGGTCGAGAGACCGAGGTCGTGCAAGGTCAGGGTGGTCGGGGCCCCGACTCGGACCCGCTTGCTCTTCTCCTCGAGGTCGATCGCCTTCCATTCCGGACCCTCGTCCTCAGGGGCGTCGGTCACGTAGCCGCAGCTCGGACAGACTATCTCGCCCTTCTCCGCGTCGCCTATCAGCTTGTTGCCGCAGTTGGGACAGTAAATCCTGAAAAGTCCATCCTCAGCCTTTGTTTCCCACAAGTTGGACCGTTCACCTAGAGAGGAAGAGCTTCTGACCTTCCTTCCCGAACTTGTCTGAAGCCGGGATGGCGGAGGCGTACGGCCTCGAGACCGGTCCCAGCAGCTCCATCACCTTGGCCGCGTTGCGGCCCTTTGAATCTAACAGGACCGAACCCGCGTTCACCTCGTTGTCCGCGAGGCGAATAATCAAACGCCCACTCCGGGCAGTGTGGAGAACTTCTCCAACCTCTCGCATTTGTATGTCAGAAAATCCCTGACCTGCCTTTAAACCTTTTTTTGAGAGATGGACCTCTGGCCGCGAACTTGCGAGAGTTCCCGGGCTATCCGCATCAGAATCCGTTGCTTTGGCTCCTTTTCCGCCTTCTTGACCGAGACGTACCCGGAGAGCCTTGAGGTGTCCCCAGGATACCGGCCAGCTTGGGACTCGGGCTCTAGGCCCAGCTTGGTGCAAGCCTGGACTAACTCTTCCAGGGTGGGTGAACGGGTGCAGGAGTTGAGGGGGACGCGCCTACCATCGCTCCTCTTCCTTTCGGAGTCGAGATAGTCGAGCCAGACCACATAACGGTCGTAGGACTTCAAGCAAAGCCACTCGCTCGTCGTCCCATTGAAAAACATACGGTTCGGGCGTAGATAGCGGATGCAGGGTCTACTTGATCAGCACGGCGTTGACGACCCCGTCGTCGCTCGGCCTCGAGGTCACTTTAGCTGGGCCGATGTCCGTCTCTATGGTCGCGCCTCTCGTGATCACGCCGCGCCTTTCGTACTCCCTGTTCGCAGGGTTCTTGGTAACCCTGACTATCTTGGTCTTCACGGTCTTCCCTGAGCCTGCGTCGAAGACGTTAGCCTCGTTCGCCGACCTGAGCCCGAAGCTCAGGGTCCCTCCCCTCGTGCGCTTCGGCGACCTCACGGCTGGTGCCAGCGCAGTCTCGAAGGCATAGTCATCCGCCTCGAATGCACGCCTCGACCGGTTTGGCCTCCTCTTGCCGCCGGTGAGCTTCTTCTTCCTGAGGTTCTCGACTGCCTTGACCATCGGATAATCGACCGGACGGCTGGGATGTAGGGTGTTAAGCCTTTCTGTGGAGCGAGTCGGCGGCGGCGCCCGGCGGGGTGGTCTGAGCTCCCTGGGCCCCCGAAGGAGAGCTGCTTTGCGGGAGGCCGAGCTCATCCAGCCGAGGTCTGCAGGTCGAACACACTCCGGGGAGTCTCGATGTCCGCACGTACTCCGATTGGAGATTGCTGAGCAGTGCTTGAAATTCCTTGGCTTTGGCATCGATTCGGTCCCTCTCGGACGCCAGTTTCCGCAAATCCGGTCCGACGCTCGTCGCTTCGCTCTCCCACGCCCTTTTCATTGCCTCGACAGACTGTTTGCTCTGGCTCCTTATCATTGGCGACCGGTCGAATATCCACGTCGGAACCTGTTCGGTCATGTGCCCTGTGGATTGGAAGAACAGGTCTTCGACAACGTCGGCTTTTTCCCACGAGTGAACCTTCTTTTCGTCGTAGTACTGAGGTTCGAGCCAGATCGAGCCCATGAATAGCTCTGGCCAATATGTGTCGGGCAACGGTTCCATAGGGTTGGTGGTGGCGAAGAGCCCAACTTCGCTTCCGGCGGCCGCGACTCTTTCGCCAATTTCTTTCCAGAGCGAGACCGCTTCCGAGAGGTTGGAGTTCACGTCGGCGACCAGGCTCTCCCAACCCGTCCAGCGCTCATCTCCAATGTGGTCCTTGATCGACGGCGCGAGCTTGGAGAAATCGTCTGGTAGGACTAGAGGAGTAAGTATCGTCTGGCCGTTCGCCAAGAAAAAGAGGGCGGCTCCGCACACCCTGTGCTCGACCAGCACCTGACCTTTCATGTACGGATGCTCTGCGGGTCGCGCGAACCAGCCACGATAGACGCGCGCAATCTCTTCGGAGTGCCTTTTGAGCTGGCTCCTGATTTCCTCCTCCCGGTTCTTCGCTAAAGCCATAACCATACGCTCTCCTACGAGGATGCGACGGGAGTTGCTGGGCCGTTGGTCAAGAACGTCGCCCGAACCCCTTCACTAGGTCTGGGAGGTACGCATGCGACCGCTTGAAAGCTTCCGCTACTTTGGTCGCCCTGTCTTCCCAACCCAGACCGAGGTAGATTTCGCTCCTGAGCCTGAGTGGCGTCAGTGGGACTTGTATAGACGCCACGTTCATGAACACGGGTTCGAAGAAGAGAGGATCGCCCCACTCCCACTCTCCCACCTTCATCTGGCAGTCACTATGAATGACGACCTTCACACCCTTCGATGTGAACTGGGTGTTCGTGCTCCTTGCGTACACCGGGTATCGGTCGTTTGGCGACAACCCGGGCTCCGCCTCCCTGTCGAGCTTCCATTCCCTCAGTTCGGGGGGTGGTGGATTGTACTCAGAGAGCGCCTTCACGACCTTCTCCAGGCCCTCTCCATTCGTCAGGACCTCGATCTCGGTCGGGCGAAGGTGAACGTCAAGCATGTTCTCCGATAGATCCCCTCCCAGGGACCACCACGCCCCCGACGCCTGGATCTTCGGGATTATCTCGACAAGACAGTTCACTATGTTCATGGGGACATTGTAGATGTCTTCCGGTTTAGGCACCACCCTACCCGGGACCGACATACCGCTGTAGACGTCCTGGGGTCTGCGCGCCTTGACGCTCGAGTCGGACATTGTTCTGTTTGGCCTGCTGGAAGTCGCAGCTATAAATGATTGTCAGCGTGCGAGGCAACTTCCCCGGGAAAGCAGCGCGTCCTGAACGGTTCGTGGCGCCGTCAATGCGGGGGAAGGAGCCGAGCGCGGGTTCGCAACGTCACACGAGCATAGGAATAGTGGGGCGCAGCCTAGGCGAGGCTCAATGACAATAGCTGGAAGGAAAGATAGCTTATCTGGTTCGTGTGCGAGTTGTAGGTCTCCATGCCGGAAACATTCAGGTCGGTCAGGACTGAAAGCGAGGTTCCCTGCACCGCCCCTATCTGGACGGATGACGATGCCAGGGTAATGCTGCCGTCGCAAATGGGGATGGTCAGGGGCACCGTCTCCGCCGTGTAGTTAGTCAGCGCAAGCGTCGCCGACCCGATCTTCGCTGTCCCCTGGTCCGAGGCTTGGACGCCGTTCGCGGTGGTCAAGGTCTGCACAAGGATGGTGTACTCGCTCTCCGTGAAGAACGGAGTCATCAATCCCTCGTAGAGTCCCGTGGCTTCGGAGCCTGTGATGTTCTGGCCGAGGTAAGAGTACGCCACCGCGGTCCCACTCTTGAGGACCCAGACCGTGGCGTTTAGGATGCTCTGCCCCTGTGATTCTGATATCTCGACCTTGTAAGTGGTCGGGCTTGCGTACCGATCTGGTGTACGACTCTTGCACCACGGCGGTACCGTTATAGTCCGTGTCGTACTGGGTGAAGGTGTAGGAATAGTAGGCGGTTCCGGTGCTGATTTCCGAGTAGGATACGCTCATGCTTGAGTAACTGGCGAACAGCTGAGGAGCGTCGAGGACACTCGTGTCGTTGGAAAGCGCCAGGGGCAACACGGCCGGGGTCTTCGACGAGCAACTCGTCGTCGTTTGTGACTGACTGGTTGAGGTCGTGGTAGAGGAGACTGGAATACTCGTGCTTGATGCGGTTGAAGCTGTTGCAGACTCGGTGGGAGTTGACGGGCTTGAGGCGGAGGACGATGAGCTGGATGATGACGCTGAGGTGCTGGAGGTGGAGGCTGTTGAGCTGGATGATGACGTTGAGGTGCTGGAGGTGGACGAAGCGGAGGCGCTGGGCAAGGTGCTCGCTGTGGTACTCGAGGTCAGACTGGCAGACGGAACGCTCGATCCTTGGTTAGCATAGAGGAGGTACCCGCCTGAGAAAACGACGATGAGCGCAACGAGGGCTACAGCGACTACTATGGCACTCATTGCTGTTTTTTGATTCACGTACATGCTATCGTCGCTTATTCCGGTGTGCGTGCGAAGGCTTGGTCGAATTTAAGCAGTTCGCAGAAAAACCCAACCACGAGTCCGGAGCGGTGCCCCGCGCCTCGGAAGTGAACGCGGAAGTGCGCAATGTACAGGGGAAATTTCGGAGAAAAAAGGAAGAGGAGGTCCGTCGTCCCTAGACGAGCGGGCCTGGCGACTTGAGGTACATCATGATTCCCTCTGCCGCCGCGTGCGCGGTGACTGCTGCTGGGTGGGTTCCGCCAGTTTGCTCGTTGGAGCCTACTGGTTCGGTGTCCTCACCTGCAACGAAGACGTTGGTCGCACCCGACCAGACTTGTTGCCACTTGTTCAGGGCCGACAAGGTTGGGTCTGACCCGATCCTTACACCTCCTCTGATGTGGATCCCATAGGATACTTCGTGCGTGCTTCCGGGAACCGCTGGAGCTCCCGTGGTGATGGTGACGCCCATCTTTTGGACGACCGGAGTCCAGAGCCTGACTGAGTCGTTAGATGCGTTGGTGCCGTTTGGAGAGTAGTCTTGGGTGTAGCGTGGAAGCGGGTCGCCGTAGATGTCGACGTAGTGAGGGTCAAGGTCCACGTAGTGCGTGGTCTGAGGGAGCTGCATTCCGCTACCAGATGCACTCACTGTTTGCTTCGTGACCTGCGTCCTGTTTAGCTGAGCAGCCTTGTAGGTGCTTCCGATGTTAGCAGCGCTTCCACCCGAGGCGATCGCGATGAGTCCTGGTGAACTTGCAGTGCCACCATAGGAGTTGCGGGTGCCTCCGATGTAAGGCACCGCCACGCCTGTGTGGTCGAAGTTGTCGTTCGCGAAGTCGTAGGTGGAGTAGCTTCCCATCGCAGCGTTGCCTGCCCAAACCGTGTTGTTCATGCCGATTGGAAGGGTCCCGGCCGCAGTTCGCGAGGGCGCCGTGGTCGGTTCGTGGGGGCCTCTGCCCATGGTGCCGGTGACATTGGTTGGGTTGTAGGGCGTTCCGACTCCAGAAACCAGCATCAACCATGGGTTAAGGAAACCCCAGATGCACGACACTATCGCAGTCGCGGGTTGGAGGTGTATGTTCCCAGCTGCATCGTAGTACCTAACCTGTGTCGCAAGACCGGTCGTTGTATTGGTGTCGATCCTGTACACGTAAGAGTTCGTCCTGAGGTCTAGCCCAGCAGCGATTGCCGGCGGAATGGTCCTCGCGTCAGAGGCTGCTTTGGCGCCCGTCTCACATGGATATCCGGAGCAGCTGCAATAGCCGTCGTAGACGCACGCGTTGATCTGTACGCCGGTACTGGTTCATGTATGGCTGCGATGCGATGGCCGTGGGGTTTGGCCAATTGTTGATTCCCAGCGACTCTGCAGCGGCTTGGAACGCCATGCCGAGCGCTGTGATTGGATGGTTTGGAAGCGGGTAAGTCGAGTTGGGGCACACCGGATTCTGATTTGGTCCGGTAACTCCCCATCCCTTCTCATGGTCCTGGTAGTACGGGAGGTAGTCGTTGTATGTGAACGGGAAGTCTTGGACGTCGTTGTTGGGGTTGGCCGCCGCGAGGAATGCCGCTCCATATCTGCTCACGGTGTTGGAGTTTTCTGCATAGGTCCAGGCGTCGAACCGACCGTAGTTTGCTGCGTAATGATGGGCCGCGCCTCCGACGCCGAAGCCAAGAGCCGTGCGGAACGCTTCACGTCTTAGGGGCATAGCAAATTGTGTGCTGGTGTTTCTTTGGGTGTTCGTCTGCTGCACCACGGGAGCGTCGAACTTGTGAAGAGTCTGTGCGCCCCACTCGTCGTACTTGCTTATTGCGAAGTCGGTCGCGTAGTTCCAGTATGGTCCCTTGTCCAGGGCCACTACCTTGTTCCCATTGAGAGCGAGCTTTATCGCGATCTCCCCTCCCATGACGCCTGCGCCGATGATTACGACGTCTACAGCCGGATGCGTGATTGTGGTTGACATCTCAATCTACTCCTATGGGCTCAATACTCCAGAAATCTTCAGAGATTGCTGGAACTGCGCGTTGCTAACTGGCCCCAGTATTGTGGGGGTGGTCGCGGTAGCACGCTGTACCGGCGTCTCGCCTTCCCCGTAGAAGTTGCCGCTGTTCAGGCCCGGAGAAGCCGTCAGCTTCCAACCGACCATACCTCTGTTGCCTCCGTACATCGGGTCCATCAGGAAGCCGCACCAGACCATGTAGAAGAGCTCGTTGGCGAAATCTACTGGAGAGATGCCTGCGCCCCCGCTGGCATCAGTTCCGAAGGTTGTCGGCTTGTTGTTGAAGAGATCCCCGAGGCAGGCTGCCTGGTTGGCTGCAGTTAACGTCTCGAAGTTGCCCCCATAGGCCGAGTTGGCGTAGGCTTGAAGTGAGCTAATCCCAAAGCGCCAGAAATTGCGCATGGTGATGCCATATTCGTAGCGCTGTGGCGCTCCCCAAGCGACCCCCGCCTGAGTGCCAGAGGTGTAGGTTATGGGTCCGACCGAGGAGTTCACAGTCAGAGGTCCGGGGGTCCCAACTTGTATGAACGGCCCGGGTGAGTAGATTCTACCGTTTTGTCCATACTCTCCCCAGAGCTGCCTGTCTATGAAGTATATCGCTCCCGCTTCCGCCGCTCCAGGACCGTTAGAGTCCGCGGGGATGATTACGTTCGCGGCTGCAGCGATAACATTAGCCTCCCCGACTTGGAGAGTGATGAGCGCGTCGGCGATTCCAGAGTAGGCCATCAGCTCTGCTTGTTGCGCCGCTATCTGGCTCGTGTTCGACGTGGTCGTCGTGGTGGTGACGGTCGAGGTCTCTGTGCTAGTCTGTGCTGGTAACGTCGACACAGACGTGCTCGTCACCGTGTCTGTGGTCGTCGGGCCCGATACCGTCGCCGTGGTCGTCGCAGTCGATGTCGCTGTAGCGGTCGATGTCACGGTGCTAGTGCTACCCTGCTCCATCTCCGTGGACGTCGAAGTCGAGGTCGTTGTGCTCGACCCCTTCGCCAAGTATCCGATGCCAGCGCCGACGACCAGTCCGCCGACGACACCTGCTCCAATCTTTAGGAAATTCCTTCGGTCTGGACTACTTCCAGTAGAAGTAGTGCTCCCGCTTGAATCTGCCATACTTTACAGCACCGAGATGCCCGTATTTATACGCATTAGACAACTGTCTGTTGTATACCATAGGTTGTTAACCCATGTCAGCAAGGGCGAAAAGAGTGCCAAAAACGGAGGCTAGAAACCATCCCCTCCCTTCCAACGCCCAACAGAAGAAGTAATATCGCCCCAGCCGCATGGCGGGCGGTGACATTCTCTTGCTGAAAGTCCCCGGGAAACCGAGAGTCTACACGCGGGGGAGGATTTCAAAGGGGAGCGGGACGATGATCCTTCCGCAGCCCTTGTTGAAGGCGACCGTCAAGGTGTCGGCTCTACTCGCGGACCTTGACGAGCGGTGGGTCATAGGCGGCGACATTGGGGAGCTGTTGCTGGGAGTCGACGTCAAAGCGGACCACCTGGAGATCGTGACCACGAGGAAAGGAAGCGAAGTGATCGGTGCTAAGCTTCAGCACGCGCCTCTGCGTTCTGCAGGCGAGGTCGAAGAGGGAACCTCGAACCTCGGTCCGAAGGATACAGAGAAGAAACTGGAGAGGTTGGCGGACTGTAGCGGCAACCTCTACGCGGTGTCGGTAAGGAGCCACTACGTCGAGGGTGTACTGGATGGGATAAGGGTAGAGGTCTACGGCGACCTTCAATACAGGGTTGGCGAACTTGAGTGGGGCGACCCGCTGGTCTTCGAACCGACAAAGATCAGCATAATCGGGACCTCCTTGTCCGTGTTCCCCCTTGGACTCAAGAGCGAGATATACCTAGCCCTGGGCTGGGTCGACCGGGTCGACAAGATCTCGGAAGCACTCACGCGAAGCCAACCCACAACCAGAACCGCCTGATCGATTGTCGCATGACCCGATAAACCGAACGCAACCATTATTAGATCTCGACAGGACCTACAATCCCATGGGGGACCTCTGGATGGGGCCAAATTTGTTCAGGTTCGAACAGATCGTGATAGACCGGGTCGTGAGGCCAGGAGAAACCGGCAATTACGTTCTCGGGTTCAAGGACGAGTCCGGCGAGTTCATCCCGAAGTACATCGGAAGGTCCGACATCGACCTGAAAGCAGAGTTGACAGCCAGGCTCGGCATCATGAAGTACCCCTACTTCAAGTTCAATCGCGCGACCCCGGCGATGGCGTTCGAGACAGAGTGCGCCCAGTATCACAACTTCCGAAAGGCACTCGAGAGTCCCAACCACCCCGTGCGTCCGATGGGCTCGGACCTCAGGTGCTTCCTCTGCGGCCTTTGAGCGATGTTCGCGTCAGTGGTCGTGGCGCTTCTGCAGAATCGCGTCAGAGATGGGTTTGACCCTGTCGAGCCAGCCCAGCCCCAGGTACAGCTCGCTCTTCAATGACAGAGGGACCACGGGGAGCTTTCCACCGGGTATGTAGGTGTAGCTCGGCGCATAGTCCAGGGAGTCGCCCCACTCCCACTCTCCGACCTTTATCTGCTCGTCGCCGTAAATCTCCACTCTGACCCCGTCCACGTTGAGCTCCGCGTAGCGGCTCTTGATGTAGACCGGAAACATCACCCCCTCGACGTCAGCATCCCTCGGGACCTTCTTCTCGACCTCCACCGGCGCGAGCGTCAGCAACTCAGGGACCTTTTCGCAGATTTCGTCGCAACCCTCCTTGGTCGTTAGTATCTCCAGGTGGTCCACGCTGAGGTTCACCCCCAGCAGCAGCTCTCCGGCGTCGCCGCCCACGGCCCACTTGGCCGAGACACCGCTCAGCCCATCCAGCAGTTTGGTCGAGGCGTTCAATATGGACTTGGGGACGATCGGTACCTCGTCCGGCGTAGGCACCTTGTTCGAGTATACAGCGATCTTGGGAGGGCCCCTGTCCCGTGGCGTATTGAGCAAGTCTATCCTCGTGGGCTCGACCGAGGGGCAATATTAGCTCTTCTGACAAATGACTTGCAGGGACTGCGATTATTGGACATGCGGAGACGAGAGACGGTCTGCCGGTCGCCCTCACTCGTTCTGGTAACAATCGTGAGACTGGGGGTTCACGTGGTTCACACAGAATTCCTTGAGACAGACCGTGCACTGGAAGACTCTGCTCGCCGGTTTCTCGTGACCGCAGAAGTCACAGACGAAGGTTGGCTTTCGGCCTTCTTCCCCAGATGCTTTCGGTTCTTCCGCAGCCATTGTCGAGGTCGCCTTTCCACTCTTAGAAAACACTATCGGTGCGCCGGGTTGCAAATCTCAGACCGCCAACGCCAGGCCAAGAACCGCTCGAAGGTTCAATGGTCCGCAATCGCACGGCCGCGACAGGCCCGGTATAGGGAGAGATGCTCTACCCCGTGACGCCAATCGTCTGCGGCTTGCCGAGGGCGCCGAAGCAGTAGTGGGCCATGGGGGCGAGGTGGTTGACGCAGTAGTTGAGCATGCACAGTTGGCATTGGTATACTTTCTCCACCGGTTTGTCCGCACCGCAGGACTCACAGATGAAGGCGAGCGGTTCGCTCCCAGGCTGCTGAGCTGCGCTTGGAGACCCTCCATCCATCACGGGAACGGTATGTGCCTCTCCGGATTCGGCATGGCCGCCGGTCATCGCACGCTCAGTCGGCGGCGTACTAATTAAGTTCTAGGCTCTAGTACTGCCGGAATCGGTTAGATTTGGGCAGAACAAGTGGGACATGAAATTGGGGAAGAGGTGCCTTGTTCAGGCACCTATCGTCAGTGGGCGTGTCGATTATACTAGCGGTCCAGGAGACTTCAGATACATCTGGATGCCTTCAGCCGCTACCTGGGCCTGGAGGCCTGCCTGGTGTGTTCCCGATGGGACAGTGTCGCCCGTTGTGTTGGTCAGCTCGCCGGCCCCGAAGAGGTTCGGCGCAGCCCAGGCCTGCATCCACTTGTTGTAGGTTGACGAAGAGGACGAGGAGCCGGTCCTGTTGCCGCCTCTGATGTGGTGACCCCACCAGTCATTGTGGGCTGAGTAAGGTGGCACGATTGTGGTTCCGCCCTTGGATATGTTCTGAGCGTTGAGCTTGGCGAGAATTGCGAGGAACGCCGTGTTCCCCGGGCTGGACGCAAAGTAGGTCGCCGACTGGTAGGGGTTAGGGGTCCACTCGTGGGTGATCCTCGGCAGCGGGTCTCCCCAGATGTCGGAGTAGTGTGGGTCGCTGTCCCACATGTTGAGGGTGTTCGGAAGGTCAGGTGCCATGCCTCCAAAGCCGACGCGGGCCGCTGTGCCTCCTGTGATGTACCTGTTCTGGAGGGTCTTCTTGTATGCGCTGCCCTGGGCACCTGCGCTCGCGCCCCCTGCGGTGGAGACGTTGGTAGGTCCGCTTCCCGAGTATCCGCCCGCCGATTGCTCTGACCCACCTATGAAGGTGAGGCCAGTGTGGTCGAAACCGTCGTCCATGAACTCATAGAGGGTGTAGCCTCCTCCGCCGTTCCCTGCCAGGGAGTTCAGGCCGAGTCCCGGAATGGTCCCGCTGGGTCCGCCGGTGCCGCTGAAGGGGAGATAGCCGTTTGTGTAGCCTCTCCCTACCGTGCCCGTCACAGTAACGGGGTTGTATGGGACTCCGACGCCGGAGTTCAACATAGCACGGACGTGGTTGCCGCCGTGCAGACCGTTGAAGAAGGTCGTGCCTGGCTGGAGGTGCAGGTTGCCTGCCGCGTCGTAGTATGTGACGCCCGTGACGAGTCCTTGAGAGTTGGTGTTGATTCTTGTGACCTCGCTGTTCAGGGAAAGGGTGAACTTGCCGGTCTTGACAGCAGCTGGGACGCTTCTGAACGCAGAGTTTGCTTTTGCGCCCGTTTCGCAGGCGAAGTTGCAGCCACCTCCGGTGCACCATCCCTCGTAAACGCACCCGTTGATCTGGACCCCGTATGGGTTGACGTAGGGTTGGGAGGCGAGTGCACTCGTCGACGGGAAGGGGTTGTAGCCCATCGATTCTGTGGTGTCGTGGAACAACTTGCCCAGTGGGGTGTCCGGGTGACCCGGAAGAGGATAGTTCTTGGACATGGGTATGGCCGGGCCGCCTGCGACGGAACCGCCGCTGAGAGCCGTGCCGTTCCCGTTGCTGCCGGCACCGTTACCGCTCAGCCCATAGTTCTGTTCCCAGGTAGTGTAGTATGGCTCGTATTCGGCGTACGTCATCGGCCAGTCTTGGGTATCGTCGAACGGGTTGATCGAGGCCAGGAATCCTGCGCCGTATCTCGTCGCCGTGGATGAAGCCATCGAGAAGCCCCAGGGGCTGTTCCTCCCCATGGCGCCGCCGTAGTGGTGGGCCGCTCCGCCGACTCCGAGGCCGAAGCTGTGGTACTGGATTGGGAAGGTAGCCCGCCTCACAGGGAGTGCGAACTGCCCCGCGTTGTTCCTGATCGTCTGTGCGCCCCATGGGTACGGGACATCGAACTTTCGTTCCCACTGGATTCCCCACTCATCGTACTTTGTGGAGCTAAAGTCCGTGGCGAAGTTCCAGTATGGACCTCTGGTGATCCCCGCGACCTTGAAGCCGGCCAGGGTGAGCTCTGCTGCGATTGTTCCGCTCACCACACCGACTCCCATCAGGACGACGTCTGCCGCCGGTTCTGTGATTACTGATGACATCTCGATCAGCTCCTATGGGGACCCCTTCTGGTACTGCCCTATGCTCGCTGGCTTCAACGTGATCGGGGTCGTCGCGACCATCAGTTGCTGTGAAGTGTACCCTTCACCGTAGAAGTTGCCGAGGTTGACGCCGTGGAACCCGACGTAGGACCATCCGACCATCCCCTTGTTGCCACCCCACACCGGGTCTACCCAGAAGCCGTTCCACACCATGAAGAACAGCTCATAGGCGAAGTCTGATGGGAGGACAGCTCCGAACTGGGTTCCTCCGGGCACGCCTGCCGCTGGGGAGTTGACCCCGTTGATCACCTCCTGGTAGCCGCCGGCAGCCCCGCCGGTGAGCGCTCCGTTCGCGCCGTCGTATGTGGGCTTGTTGTTCCACAGGTCCGTCAGGCAAGCCGTCTGGTTTGCTGCCGACAGTGTCTCGAAGTTCCCACCATAGGCTGCGTTGGCGTAGGCCTGGATCCCTGCAAGACCGATGGTCCAGAACTGCTTCATGTCGAAGGGATACTGATAACGCGACCCTGCGCCCACCCTGACGTTGGCCGTGGGATTGTACTTTACCGTGAACGAGTTGGGACCGTTCACGTAGGTCATTGAGCCACCGTTGTAGGTTACACCGTCCACAGTGAACGGAGTCGTGACATTCGAGGGGATGAAGGGGTCGTGTCTGTAGACACCGCCACTCGTGCCGTAGACTGTCTTCAGTTGCCTGTCGATGAAGTAGATAGCGCCGGCTTCCTTGGCCCCAGGTCCTGTGCTGTCCGAGGGAATTATCGCTTCGCAGATCGCCTCCAGCTCCACCTGTTCGGTGGTGCTTAGCGAGAGGAACGCGGAGGTGGTGTCGAGCTGTGCCTGTAACGCCGCCAACGCCGAAGTGTCGGTGGTCGTGCTCGTCACCGTCGTTGTGGTCGTCGGCCCAGAGACAGTGGACGTCTGGGTCTCGGTGCTGGTAGCCGTCGTTGTCGTCCCCGCCCCGGTCACGGTCGTTGTGCTCGTGGGGCCGGTGACAGTGCTTGTCACGGTAGTATTGCTACCAGACACGGTCTCGGTCGTGTTACTGCCAGTCATGGTCTCGGTGGATGTGGACGTGGATGTGGTGGTGCTCGAGCCCTTTGCGAGGTATCCCACGCCTGCACCCACTACCAGACCTCCAACAACACCCGCTCCTATTTTTAGAAAGTTCCTTCTGCCTTCAGAACCCGACGAAGACGTCGAGGTACTTGAGTCAGCCATAAACCCGGGTGGAATACAACCACTATATACGCATTAGACAACCATCGGTTGTATAGAAGGGATTACTCTAACGTTTAAAAAGTAACCAAAAGGACGTATGGCTCCCGAAGCAATCTGCTTCGATTCCCGAGATACTTTTTTCTCGCTTGACAACTGAGGGGCATTGCAACTTAGAAACTTGAGACAGAGGAAGTAATGTTCGCGTAGGCTCAGCCAACCGACGTCCAGAGCCGGCTGATTCAGAGACGATACCGTAGACTCTAAATTTCGGGTGCACATAGCCTGTGCACAATTCGAGCAATAGCGCATCAAACGTCTGTGACGACGACGGGAATATAGACCGACCGAAAGGTGAGACCGTCAGTCACCGTAACGAGGACCGGGTATCGCCCGGAGAGAGTGTCCGCGCTTACCTTCATTGTCAGCTCGACCACCCGAGTGCCGTCTAGGCCAGAGATGGCACTAGAATTTGTGGTAAAGGTGATGCCTACGGGGACCGAGGTGTGAGATTCGGAATCAGAGAACTGCACCGTGAGGTGCGCCGAAGTATTGCCTGTGACCTTCAACTGGAACTGACGCGACGCGCCCCGTTCGATATCATTGTTGGTCGCGTCAGCTGAAAAGAAGATTGAGAATTCAGGGGTGATCGAGGCGTTGACGAAGCCAATGACGTTCCCCGTCCACCCTGTAAACCATAGGAGATTATGGTCCAATCCCACTGTTAAGGCGTTCGCTATTCCTGACTTGATCGATGACTTGGAGATATTGAACTCGGTCAGGGCCGATCCGTCCCCGGCAATCTCTGCAATCTTGTTGCCGTCGTGCTCATTGAACCAGACAGGTGCTCCCATTGGCCATAAGGTAGTACGGGAGGGTCAGCGGACCTCCGGATTGAGAGAAGTCGGATAGAAGGTCCACTGCCTTGAAGTGAGATTGAACAAAGCGACATCGGAAGCGTCGTGCTCGGCTACCCACAGTCCGCCCCCAGCTTCGGCCACACTATAGGGACCAAGGAGACTCTGGTTGCCGCCAACCTCGTGAAAGCTTGAGTCGGGGGCGAATGGGTCGAAGGAGAGAACCTCTCCTTCATTGGAGCTCGTGCTGACGGCGGCCAAGTACGCCAGTGTGGAGTTGTAGAAGGTCAACGATGCCGCGTCTTCACCCACCGCCGGGACGGAGAAGTAACTTACCGACCCGTTGGCCGAGGTACACGACCCCTATTTGCGCAGGGTCTGCCGAGGTCGTGAACCATAGGTTCCCGCTGTGGTCTATCGCAAGGTAGAGGGGGTCGTCCTGTTTCACTTTTTTCTGAGAACGTTCGCTCACCAAATTCGAGAGCTCGGACTCCGTTTTGTACGATTCATCCGCATATGCCTTCATGAACTGCCATGCACGCGCATCGTCACATCCTTTGATTTGGATAAGGCTCGCCGTATTGCCGCCGAACCAACGGGGCCTGCTCCCTCCCAATAGACATGCCAAAGAAAGCGCAAAAACACGCCCAATAGCGGAGGGGGCATTGCAACGCATGGGGTCAGCTAATGCCGATGCCCGTGATGGCTGCGCATTATCGCGTCAGAGATTAGCTTCACACGGTCCATCCAGCCCAATCCCAGGTCCAGCTCGCTGCTCAGGCTCAACGGCACCACGGGGACTTCGGTGCCGACCAGTGAGACAGATACCGGGTCAAAATCGAGGGGGTCGCCCCATTCCCAATCGCCGACCTTTATCTGAAGATCTCCGTAGAGCTCGATGCGCACTCCCTCCACCCCGTATTCGGAGTAGCTGCTCCTGATGTATACCGGGTACATCATGCCTTCGATATCGGCTCCTCTGGGAAGCTTCCTCTCGGTGTCCTTCAAGGGGAGGGTCTGGTACCTCAACAGCTTGATGGAGAACTCTTCCGAGCCCACGCCCTGTTCGTGAGGATCTCGAGGTGATCTGTCTTCACGGCGACGCCTAGCAAAAATTCCCCCGCATCCCCACCTAAGGCCCACTTGGACTGAGCGCCCTTGAGGAGGCGGCCGAGTGTCGTGATCCCCTTGATCAAAGGTGGTGGCATCAAAATTATCTCCTCGGGCTTCGGAGGTTTCCGACCTGGAGACGGGGCGTCCTTCGTCGGCCGCCCCGGCACGCTTACCAGAGATGCCACCGTGCTCGGACGAGGACCGGTAGTGTGGCGCTGGTCAGGCGACCAGCGGTCCCGGACTCGCCAGGTACATCTTCAGCCCGTCTGCTGCGACGTAGCTGTAGGGCGCGATTCCATGGCTCCCGGGGGTGTCGGAATCACCGAGCATCATGAGATGCTCTCCCACGGAAAACACGTTCGGCACGTTCCATGATTGGACCCACTGGTTGAAAACAGAGGTGGTAGAGTCTGCACCGATCCTCGCTCCGCCGCGCTGATGTGCGCTCCACCGGGCGTAGTGCGCTACGTTCGCGTGAGGAGTCGCGCTCACCTTCACGTTTTGTGCTCCCATCTTGGTCAGCAGAGCCGCCGTCGCGGGTAGTTTCGCGAAATAGTCTGACGCGTTGAGGCAGTTGAGGTCGTGGTCCGTCGTCATCCTCATGATCGGGTCTCCGTACTTGTCCGCATAGTGCGGGTCAAGGTCGGCGTAGTTGGTGCTCTGGGGCAGGACGTCTCCTGACATCGAGATGCTCACACCCTGCGTCTTGGGAAGCAGGGCATTCTTCAGTCCAGCCTTGTATGCGCTCCCAAAGTTCGTGGCGCCTGCGCTCGCCAGGGAGAGGTTGCCAATCCCACCGCCCGGATATTGGCCTATGGGCCCGATGATGCTCCCTCCAATGAAGTTCTGCCCTGTGTGGTCGAAGCTGTCCCCGGCGAAGTCTGAGACGGTGAAAGCTCCTCCGGAGGCGTTCCCGGCGGGGTACGCGTTTCCACCTATGTTGACCGTCCCCCCGATGGAGCTGGAACCCGAGGGGCTCGGACAGTATCCCCTGCCCACCGTGCCCGTCACGCTGGTCGGGTTGTACTGGGGGCCGACACCGGAGAGAAGCAGCATCCGTATCGAGGGAGCGCTCCAGCCGGCGACCAGGACGGCCGAGGCGGGCTGGATGTGTATGTTTCCGGCTTGGTCGTAGTAGCTCACCCCGGTAGCTTGGGTTCCCGCAGAGTTCAGGTTGACCCGAAAGACCACCGAGCTCGTCGCCATCTTGAACTTACCCGTGGCGATGGCCGCGGGAATCGTCGCGACGTGGGAGCTCCCCTTCGCACCGGTCTCGCAGACGAAGTTGCAACCCGTCATGCACCAGCCGTCGTAGATGCAAGCGTTGCGCGCAATGCCGTACTGGTTCGTGTACGGCTTCGAAAGAATCCCTGAGGGAGATGGGTAGGGAGTGTATCCCTGTGCCTCCGCCGAGGTCTGGAAGAGCGTCCCCAGAGCGGTAACGGGATGGGGAGGGACAGGGAAGGTCGAGTTCGGGAGAAAGGGGTTCTGGTTCGTACCGGCTGTCCCGTAGGCCTGTTCCCAGGCTTGGTAGTACGGGACGAGGTCGTCATACGTTGTTGGATAGTCACCAAAGTCGAGGTTGGGCTCTATATTGCTCAGGAAAGACGCCCCATACCTGCTGAGCGTCATGGAGTATGCCTGATACGTCCAAGGCATGTACCTCCCGAGGTGCGTACCGTAGTGGACTCCCATGCCGCCCACCTCGTGACCTTCAGGGACGGTTTGCTTATCGGTCCTTCTATTAGGGAGGGCGAACTGATTCGAATTGTTACGGATGCTGTAGGTCCACGTCGTGAGCTTGTGGTCGAAGTAGTGTTGGAATGTGGTCTTCCATTCGTCGAACTTTGCCGACTCGGCGAAGTCGACCGCATAGTCGAGATACGGCCCTTTCTCGATCCCGGCTACAGTATGGCCAGCGAGGCAGAGCTCGGCGCAGACAGGGCCTGCCATCATGCCCAGGCCCATTACGGCGACATCTACAGGACTCTCTGTTATAGTTGACATCTCCATTCGCCTCCCTATGGGAGCTCTCCAGAAGCTACCTGGAACTCCGTCAGGCTCTGCGGCTTCAAAGGAACGGCGGTGGTCATCAGCATCAGCTGTTGGGTTGTGTATCCTTCTCCGTACGCGTTGCCCTGGTTGGTCCCGGGGAATCCTATCAGCGACCATCCGACCATGTTCTGGTTCCCGCCATAGAGCGGGTCCGTGAAGAACCCGGACCAGACGAAATAATAGAGTTCTCGGAACCAGTCGTTGGGTAAGATTCCTACGAAGTTCGTCGGCTTGTTGTTCCACAGGTCGGTGAGCACAGCCGTCTGGTTCGCGGCCGAGAGGTTCTCGAAGTTAGCTCCATATGCGCTGTTAGCGTACTCCTCGGTGTAGGCGAGGCAGTTTCTCCAGAATTCTTGGAACGTGAGCGGATACTGCCACCCAGACCCCTGCGTAGGGTATGCGGGGCTTCCGCCAGTGTAAGGCACTCCCTCGACGGTGATGGTGCCGCTCAGGCCGGGTTGTACGTAAGGACCTCCACTGTAGATGTTCTCGTTGTTGCCATAGCCCCCTGCCAGCTGTCCGTCGATGAAGTAGATGACCCCGGCTTCCTTTGCTCCAGGACCGTTTGAATCGGTGGGGATCATCGCCTCGGCTATCGCTGCGACCGCTGCCTGCTGCGCGGGGGTGAAGAACTGGAAAGCGTTGGGCTGCGTTGAAGCGATTGTCGAGGTCGTGGTAGAGGTCGTTGTAGAGGTCTCGGTAGAGGTCACCGTTGAGGTGACTGCCGGCGGCGTAGAGGTAACCGTTGATGTCGATGTTGCAGTAACCGGCGGGGCGGTTGATGTGACGGTCGAGGTGACTCCTGGACCCGTCGCGGTCTCGGTCGATGTCACCGTGCTAGTGCCACCCGTCATCGTCTCCGTGGAGACTGAAGTTGATGTTGTGGTGCTCGAACCCTTGGCCAAGTATCCGATGCCAGCGCCGACGACAAGGCCGCCGACGACACCCGCTCCAATTTTGAGGAAGTTTCGTCTGTCCGGGCTACTACCTCCGGTGGAAGTAGAACTACCACTAGAATCTGCCATGCTTTATGGGGGAGGCGGGGCGCTATATACGTATTATACAACGATTTATTGTATACCGGCTCATGTCAGGAAGTCATCACGAAAAACATCATTCCTATCGCTCGAATCCTCTATCTCAAGATCAGTGTGCGTCGCTCTAGTTGATGCTTCATCGTCGTCACCTCCGTGCTCAGGCCGAAGTATTCGGCAAACTCCTGAGTGGTGGTATAGACCTTCGAGCGCCCCTTCCTCTCCCAGTTCAGGAAACCCACTTCCTCTAGCGCCCTAAGGTGCTGATAAACCTGAGAGCCCCTCCTCGCGGAAAGATCAGACCCGGTAATCGGCTGGAAATACGCGACAAAAGAGAGCGTCCTCAGGGCCGCCCGCGAGAGCAACGGCTTGGTCGCGAACCTCCTCGCGACGGTGTTGTACTCCGCCTTGAGCTGCATAGCGAATCTAGGGCCCGGATACTCCACTATCTCGACCGCGCTCATTGCGGTCTTCAAGCTCGAAGCTATGGCCTTGGCCTCCTCGATCACGCGCCTCTTCGAGCTAATGCCGGCGGCGCTCGCAAGTTGGTCCGGGTCGAGGGCCCGCCCCGACGAGTAGAGCGCAGCCTCGATCCTAGCACGCACGTCCTTGGCAGCGACGCCCGACTCGCTCACGTGGTTAGCCCACCAAGACTACGAGGACGTCGTTGTCCCCTTCCTGTTCGAGTATGACCTCTCCGCTGCTCGCGGAGAACAAGAGGAGGATGAACGTCCTCGCCGCCTCCAGCTGGGTCATGTCCCGTATTAGGTCGGAAAGCTTGATCTTGCCGAGCCCGCCTATGCGGTCTCTAAGTATGCCCTTGAACGCCTGGAGGTTGGAGAGTATTGTGATGAGGTACTCTTCCGGGTTGGGAGGCGGCGTGCTCTCGAGAAGGGAGGATGACACCGTGCTCTCCTCCCTTTCGTCGACCACTATCTCCTCGAGCATCCTCGCCAAAGAGTCGAAGAGCTCCTCGACGGTCGTGGAGTAGATCTCGTACCTGAAGGGCATGACGACGATCTGTGGGGGCTCCGTCGCGTCGACCATGCGCCTCTCCCTCTGTAGCCTCTCGAAGAGGAAGAGGGATTCGACCTTGAACCTGTAGATGGTGGCCGAGGTGAGGGCTGCCGTGCCTGCGACCCTGAGGTCGATGATCTCGGACTTCATTATCGCCTCGAGGAAGAGGTCGAGCAACTCCGAGATGTGTATCTCCCAGGGGCTCGTCCGCTTCGCTGCCCTCGGGTCGATGAGCATGTTCAGCGGCGGCCTGGCGAAGGACTCTCCTTCAACCACTCTTGACCTGGACCTCCAGCTTGGAACGGACTATCCTCGAGATGCCGCCGATGCTGTAGACACCGTAGGCGATGGTGCTCTGCGCGACCATGGAGTCCTTGAGCGACACCACGAGTATCTGGGCCTGGTTCGACCTGTCCCGGAAGAACGCGGCCAGGCTGAGGGAGTTCGCCTGGTCCAGGTTCTGGTCGATCTCGTCGAAGAGGTAGAACGGGTGCGGGTTAACCTTCTGTATGGCCAGGATGAGCGAGACCGCGGTCACGGACTTTTCCCCTCCCGACATCGAGGACGACTCCCAAGCCGGCTTCCCCCTGAAGCTACCCATCAGGTAGATCCTCCGGAGAAGATCTGCTCGCTGTCCTCCAGCTCCAGCCTCCCCTCGCCTCCCGTGAGGCGCTTGAAGGTGTCTGCGAACTCGTTGTTGATGGTCTCGAACGCGGTCATGAAGACCTTGTTCTTCTCCGAGTCTATGCTCTCGATGAAGCGGACGATAGAGGTCCTTTCCCTCTCCAGTTCGTTGATCCTTTCGGATAGGTGGCGATAGTTGTCGTAGACAGCCGAATAGTCGCGCTCGGCGGCCTTGTTCACGGCCCTGCCCAGCGTCTCGTACTCGAACTCGACCTGCGAGAGGAGCTGCTCGCTCCCTTCGAAGATCTCGAGGACATCGTCGTACCCGTACATGTGAAGCTGGCTCAGGAGCTGGTCAACCTTCTCCAGAGTCGAGGACTCAGCCTGCTGCAGGGAGAAGAGCTCCTTCTCGGTGTTCAGGGCCGACCGGTTGGCGGCGTCCCTCTCCTCCTCGAGCCTGCGGATCCTGGTGTTGAACTCCTCGATGACAGGCTGACTGTTTGTTGAAGACTCGAGGACCTTCTGGAGCTGTAGGTCGAGCTCGGCGAGCCTCTTGGACAGCTCGTTGACCTCCCTCCTCCCGTTCTGGACGAAGATCCGGTCCTCCTCGTATTTCAGCTCCGACGACTCGAGGTCCACCCTCACCCTCTCGAAGTTCGGGAGGAGCATCTGTTCCAGGTTGGCCTTCTCCCTCGTCAGCGAGAGATGGACCTCCGAGAGCCTCGAGCCCAGCTGGTTGACCTGAAGCGTGAAATCGTTGCGAGCCAGTTCGAGCTCCACCAGGAGCTTGTCGAGTTCGAGGGACTCTGCCTCCTTCAGGCCCGCGTCCAAAGATGCCAGCTCCTGGGAAATCGCCAATTTCTTCGCGGTGAGGCTCGTCTGTCTCCTCGTCAGCCTGTCGACGGTCCTCTGCTGGTTGTCCCTGTCCTGTCTTTGGAGACGGAACATGGTCCTGTATCGCTTTGAAAGCCTCGAGACCGTCTCCGCCTCTGCCCGAAGCGCGGCCACCGAGGCGATCTTCTTCACGCGGTCCTTGCCGACCGACCTCGCCTCGACGTCGAGGCCCTCCAGCATCGTCTTCCGCCTGTCTATGGCAGCTCGAAGAGCCGCCACTGCCGCTTCGACCTCTCCAACATCCTCGATATCCTCAAGACCCTGAAGGATGTTCGAAAGCATGTCGTGCAGTCCGTATGCGAAGGCCCTCCCGCCCAGCTCGAATACCTCTCCCGTCGTCGTGACCGTCTTGTACCCCTCCGATGCCAGCACGTAGGCAATGGCTTCAGTTTCCACCAGGACGGTGTCCCCGGCAACGAAGTTAACGAGGCCGCGATACTGCCTGTCGGACCTTAGCACCGAAGAGAGCGGGCCCAGGACGCCCGTCGACTTTTCCACTCCGGTCGAGCTCGTCTCGTTGACCTCGGACAGCGGTATCACCGCGAACGACTTTATGTTGAGTCGCTTGCCCGCCTTTATCATCGCCGTCATCGAGCGGACATCATCGACCACGAAGGCATTCATCCACCTGTCGAGCACCGCCGCGCAGGCCTTTGCGTACTGAGGCGGATAGCCCACCACCTGGTTGAGGATCCCTATGTAGCCCGGCACCCCTCCCTCCTCGCACAGCTTCTTCAGGCGAGCGTGGCCCACACGATCTCCTGATATCTCGTCGGTGACCTCCTTCTTGACCGTGGCCAGCGCGACCTCGCTGGTGGCCCTCTCCAGGACCTTGGCCGCCACTTCGACGCTCTGGCCTATGGTTCCCCTGCGCTTCTCCGCCTGGGTGAGAGACTGGTCGATCTCGTTCAGCTCCTGAGTCGCCCTGGCCTGCAGGTCGAACAGCTGGGTTGTGTTGGAATCGAGGCGCTCGATTAGCTCCCCGAAGTTCTTGACCCTCCCATCGAGCTCTTCGAGCCTCTTGGTCTCGACGCTCAGGTTCGCCAAAACGGAGTTCAGCTCAACATCCAGCGGGGCGAGTTCCTGGCCAAGCTGCTCTATCTTTTCTCTGACGCGGTCGTTCTGCTTCCTCTTCTTCTCCATGGTGGACCGGAGCAGCTCCTCCGCGTCCCTGACTTGGTCCAGCTGGGAGGAGACCTCCTTGCGTCTCGACTCCAGCTTGTCCTCGGTCGCGGCCACGTCATCGACGGCGGAGGTCGAGGCGTTCACCTGCTTCCTCCTCTCGGTCAGGATGACCCTGAGGTTAGGTATGCTCTCGGCCTCCAGACGGCGGATGCTCTCCTCCCGTTGCTGGAGCTCCTGTGTCAACTGGTCGAACCTGAACTTCTTGGACTCCCTCTCCATCTGCAGGTGGGTCGGCCCTTCTCCCCCGCCCTGGACGATCTCGAGGATGAACTTGTCCTTCTCCTGAGTGGTGGCGATAATCCTCCCGGAGTATGCGTCCCGCCTCTTCCGGACCTCCTCGAGCTTGAGCAGCATCTCCTCCTGCTGCTTGCCGCGTCGAGCTCACCTTCTCACGCAGCTCGTTCACCTTGCGGGAGGTCTGGACGGCCTTGAGCCAGGCCACCTGGCCCTCGAGCTGCCAGTACCTCACCAGGTCGTTCCGCTGCTCTTCGAGCCGCTCGAGCTGGCCCTTCATCTCGCCGGTGCGGGCGAGCTCTATCTGGAGCTTGTTATCTGCCTGTGAAAGCTGCTTCTGAGCCTCGTTCTTCTTCTCGTCGAACTTTGCGATCCCCACGACTTCTTCTATCATCTTCCTCTTCTCGTCCGGGGTCTGGTCCGCGACCCGGGTCGCCGCTCCCTGGGGGATTATGTTCAGCCCGCTGGGGGAGAGCCCGGAGACGTCGAGGAGGTCTGCGATGATGCTCTTGGTGGTCTTCTTCCCGTTCAGCGAATAGACGTTCTCGCCGTTCTCCCTTAGCTCCCTCGAGACGGTGACGAGGTCGGTGTCGACCGGGATCTTCCTGTCAGCGTTGTCAAACTGTATTGTGGAGCGACAGCTGTTCGGTTTTTCCTCCGAGTAGGACTCGCCCGGCGACCCCTCACGTTCGCCCGTCTCGACCTCGACCTCTCGTTTGGGGTCGTAAAGTAGGCCCGAGAGTCTGCCCTGGGCTGCCCTCAGCACCCTGGGCGAGTTCTCACCGAGGGCGAACAAGATGGCGTCTGCGATGTTGGACTTACCGCTCCCGTTGGGACCGGTGACGACGTTGAGCCCCTGTTCGAAGGTTATGGTGAGAGTCTTGGGTCCAAAAGACTTGAACCCCTTGACCTCCAGCTTGCGGATATAACCCATCTCGAAGCTCCGTTGACATTTCCACCGAATGCTTCCGATATAAGCATGATGAAACCGGGACTGTAAAATCTTCGTCTGATAACGTGGTGCTTAAGTACGTCCTGGGCCTATTATATCATATGAGGACGGGTCACGTGTGAACCCGTCTGATGTGGGCAAGTGGGCGGTTGAGGTTCGACCGTTCACTCAAAACAAGGCGTGGCAGGTGAAGCGGTGACGGGGAACCCTGAAGGCCGGAGACAGCAGGCAATCCTCAGAGTCGATGCCTCGAAGTTGAGTCCTAGTCTTCCGACGAAGACTTGATAGAACCTGAAGCGGTGACGCGCTCCTTGACGACCGGCATCGGGCCGAGAATCGCTGAAAGAGGGAAGTATTTCGACCGTCTTTCAACCATATAAGCCGAGGAGGCCACCCGTCCTGCGTTGAGCGTCTTCAAGCAGAGGCGCGAGAGGCTTCTCTCGCTCGCGTCCGGATACGACAATGTGGTCGTCGCAGAACCGAAGAACCTGTTCTACGTTACCGGGTTTTGGGGAGGCGGATGGGGCATCGTCAGGCCGGAGGCCACGGTCCTGGTGACGTCCTTCATGGAAGAGAAGAGGGCGACCGAGAGCAGCCATGAAGCAGAACTGGTCGCTGCGCTTGCGAAATCGGACCAGGTCAAGGCGGTGAGGAGGCTACTTGCCAAGGGTAGGACCCTCATCGACACCGATGACGGACTGGTCAGGGGTACGGTGGACAGGGGCCCGTTCAACCGGGCTCGGAGGAAGAAGGACACGGAGGAGCTGCTGCTGATTCGCGGGGCGAGCGAGAGAATCGACAGGATATACGAGATGCTGGAGAAGACGATCAGGCCAGGATTGACCGAGCTCGAGATCGCCGCCGAAGTTATGAAGCAGGCGACGCTGGAGGACCTCTCACCCCTGGCGGCGGAGGGGTCGCTGAGCCCGATAATCATCGGTTCTGGCGAGAACTCGGCCTACCCGCACGCCGAACTCACGAAGAGGAAGGTACGTATCGGTGACATGGTAGTTGCAGACATCTTCTTCCGCTACAGAGGCTACTGCTCGGACTGCACCCGTACCTACGCGGTAGGGAGGGCGACCAAGGAGCAGAGAGACGGTTATGGGGCCGTCCTCGAAGCGGAGAGGGGTGGAGTCAATATGGTCAGGCCAGGAGAATCGGGGAGAGACGTCCACCTTGGCGTGAAGGCCATTCTGAAGGAACACGGGCTGGACGGCTTCTTCACCCATGGGACGGGGCACGGGGTCGGAATTGACATCCACGAATCCCCCTCGCTCGGCGGCAAGAGCGAGGACACGCTCCAGACGGGCGACGTGGTCACGGTGGAGCCCGGTATCTATCTCCCGGGGAGGTTCGGGATACGCATCGAGGACACGTTGGAGGTCGGGGATAAGACCAGCGTCCTCACGAGCTACACAAGAGACCTGGTGGTCGTCTGAGCACGGCCGGCGTACCTCGATCCCACGCTCCGTCTCTCTATAGGTGTATAGAGTTTTTAGAGATGGTATTAATTAGCTCACCGAGAGCGCTTTTTCGACTAGTTTGAGCGACGCTCGCAGTCGGTCCGACTCACATCACGGGGTTCTTCGAGATTAAGGACTCCGCGGTCGACGTCCTCGAGCGAGGTTCCAGGGGAGCGGGCGTGAATCTCGCTGAGGAGGTCGAGACCGAGGTG
Source organism: uncultured Nitrososphaerota archaeon (assembly GCA_963749225.1). GTDB lineage: Archaea > Thermoproteota > Nitrososphaeria > Nitrososphaerales > Gagatemarchaeaceae > Gagatemarchaeum. The sequence goes on from CAVVLY010000002.1 coordinate 104,763, forward strand.
ATGGTGTTGTCCGAGAAGAGGGTGCAGACCTCCATCAACGGAGTCAAGGTCGACGCGACGGTATCTAGGAGGGTCGCGGAGAAACTGCTCGAGCTCGACGGAGGCTCGCGTGGTCTGGCGATACGACACAAGATCCCGGTTCCCATCGGGAGCGGGTTCGGGACCAGCGGGGCCGGAGCTATCGGAGTAGCCATGGCCGGGTCGGAGGCGCTCGGTTTGGGGCTCACGGAGCCTCGAGGTCTATCAGCTGGCTCACTCCGCCGAGGTCGAGCTCAGGACTGGACTCGGAACGGTCCTCGGGAGAGTTCTGCGGCGGCCTCGAGGTAAGAGAGAGGGAGGGGGCTCCCGGGGTAGGCGAAGCGTTCCAGATACCCCTATCGGGGAGCCACACGGTCGTCGCCCTGCACAACGGGCCGATGCTCACCAGCGAGTTCCTTTCTGACGAGGCGTACAGAAGAAGATCAACGAGATAGGCGGGGCGTACTCTGACGTGATTGCCGGAAGAGGGACCTCAAAACCTTCCTCGCTCTCGCGCACGACTTCAGTCTGCGTCTCGGCCTCGGTCAGGAGTACGTCCGGGTCATGAACAAGGCGAGGTCCCACGGCTACCTTCTCGGTATGGCGATGTTCGGTCACACGCTCTTCACCGTCGTCAAGGAGAACGAGGCCGAGGAGCTGGCCGGGGTGATAAGGAAGGAGTGGAAGGACGGTCAGGTGATCGTCTCCTCGGTGAGCACGGAGAGTGCGAGGCTGGTCGCCTAGGCGATGCCGTCGAGATACCGGCGGACCACCCAAGGTCCGCGTCGCTTCGCACCGCGAGGAGCGCTCATCCACCACTGGAAGAGGGGCGTCGTCGCGGACGCAGGGCTGATCGCCCATGGGAGGGGGGAGGCTTTCGACTATCTCTTGGGAGAGAGGACCATACCACCGGCTCTGGACGCGACGCGGGTGGCAGCAGCAAACCTGCTTCTTGCCAAGGCGGCCGGTGATATCGGTCAACGGCAACGCGGCGGCCCTGGTCCCGAAGGAGCTGGTAGACCTCTCAGAAGCCACCGGAGCCCCGCTCGAGGTGAACCTCTTCTACAGGTCCTGAGACGCTTGAAGGCGATAGCGGCTCGGTGCTCAGAGCGGCGGGAGCCAAGAAGATCCTCGGCCTAGGAGGGGAGGTGCCACGATACCCGAGCTGAGCAGCATGAGGCGGGTCGTCGACCCGGACGGGGATATTCGCGGCGGACGTAGTGCTCGTCCCGCTCGAGGACGGGGACAGGGTCGAGGCGCTTCATCGTATGGGTAAGATGACGATCGCCGTCGACCTGAACCCGCTCTCGAGGACCGCCAGGAGCGCAACCGTTACGATAGTTGACAACCTGGTCAGAGCGATACCCAACCTATCAAAGCTCTCGAGGGAGATGAGAAGGGACGCCTCCATCGAGCCTTCAGGCGATCGTCGAAGGCTATGACAACAAGAAGGCGCTCGGTGCGTCGATGCGTACATCGAGAAGCGGCTGAGGTCATCTATCCCGGACCGGAGGAAATGAGCGCAGCTCCCCAGGGGCAAGGAGGCCGAGACGATGAGCGAGCACAAGGTCACGATAGCGGATATCAGTGTCCCGAAAGGCCACCAAGGACGGGACGGCGAAGAGGATAGTCGCCATCACAGCCTACGACTATCCTACGGCCATCCTCGCCGAGAGAGCCGGCGTCGACATCATCCTGGTCGGCGACTCGGGTGGGATGGTCACGTTGGGATACAAGGACACGAGGCCAGTGAAGATGGACGAGATGATCTACATGTCGTCCTCCGTCTCGAGGGGAGCCAAGAGGGCGCTCCTGGTGGGGGACATGCCTTTCATGTCCTACCAGGCGAGCGGCGGAGGACGCGATACGCAACGCGGGGCCGCTGCTGAAAGAGGGAGGGATGGACGCGGTCAAGATCGAGGGTGGGGCGGACTTCGCACCCACGGTCCGAGCGCTGACGAGGGCGGGTATCCCGGTGATGGGACACATCGGCTTCACCCCGCAGACCACCCCGACGGCGGCGGGCTACAAGGTGCAGGGCAGGACGGCAGCGGCCGCGCTCGCTCTGGTCGAGGACGCCGAGAGCTCTGGAGAAGGCGGGCGCGTTCAGCATCGTGCTCGAGATGATCGCGTCCGAGACGGCGAAGGCGATAACCGACTCGCTCGGCGTCCCGACGATAGGGATAGGAGCCGGAGCGGACTGCGACGGCCAGATACTCGTCCTCCACGACATACTCGGGCTCTTCGACAGGTTCACCCCCAAGTTCGCGAAGAGATACCTCGGACCTCTCTTCCGAGATACAGGAGCGATCGAGTCCTACGCGAAGGACGTGAATCAGGCACCTTCCCTGACGAGGAGCACACCTTCCACATGGAGGAGAAAGAAGCGCAGAGGCTCCTCAGGTCGCAGGAAGAAGTGAAGCATCCTAGAGGGAACTCGCACTCTGCCCGACGCTCAGTCTTCCCCGCTCTTCTCCTTTCGCCCTCCTCTTCTGCCGAGCTCGGCTGCATACCTCGTCGAGCAGCCTCCTGACCAGGTTTACTTTCAGGTCCCTCGCGAGGTGGACCGTTCTTTCCTTGGTCACGATCAAGACCTCGTTGTAGTCCGAGCCGAAGGGCGCTCCGCCCGAGACGTTGTTGGCGACCACCATGTCCACCTTCGACTCGGGCAGGTACGCCTCGCCGCGCCTTCCGAGCTCGCGGAGCGAACCGACTGTCTCGGCCTTGAAGGCGACGACGAAAAGATCAGGCCACCTCGCTCTGACCTCTCGGATTATCTTTCGCGTCGGTTTCAGCTCAGCGGAGATGTTGCCGAGCCTGCTTGGGAATCTTCTTCCCAGCACGTTCTGACGGGAGCGAAGTCGCGGGGGCGGCAGCAGGAGATGAAGACATCGAAGTGCTTGGCTCCAGCTCGCTCACGACCGCCTCGAGCATCTCTTCGGTGGTGACTATCCTTCGAGACCTTATGGAAGAGGGAGGAGCAAGGCTCCCGCCGTACACGTACGAGACCGAAGCGCCCCTCCTCCACGCCTCGTGGCGATGTCCAGCCCGGTCTTCCCCGAGCTGAGGTTTGTTATCACTCTCACGGGGTCGATGAACTCCGCCGCTGGGACCTCCTGAGACAAGGATACTCCTTCCCTCGAGGTCCCTCTTCGCGAGCAGCCTCAGGACAGCCAGGACTATCGTCTCACTGTCGGCAATCTTCGCCTTTCCCTCCTCAATCCTGGGCTCGACGACCTCAACACCCATCTCCTTCAGCCGCTGTGATGTTCTCCATCACGGCCCTGTTCCGGTACATCGGCTCGTGCGCGGCCGGGCAGAGGAGCACCGGGACACCGTTCCCCATGGCCATCGAGGCGAAGGTCGTGACAGGAGTGTCGTCTATCCCAAGGGCAATCTTCGAGATGGTGATTGGCCGTGCAGGGCGCCACGAGTAGCAGGTCGGCCTTGTCCGGAGACTCCCCGACTAGCCTCACGTGCTCAGTCTTTCCGGTCAGTTCGCGGATGACGGGGTTCCCCGTGGCCCACTCCAGAAGGTCGCGCGGATCAGTCTTCCCGCCGCCGGCGACATCACCGCGATGACCTCGGCCCCGTGCCTGATCAGCTCCCGGGCGAGCTGTGGTGTCTCGATGGCGGCGACGCTTCCGGTCACTCCGAGCACTATCCTCTTGCCGTCGAAGCTCGCGGCCACGCGTCGACTTTATCTCCTTGAGCGGGTCTCGCTTGCTCATTCTCGCAATCTCCAGCCAGCCCGACGGTGACGAACGCCTCCGAGGAATCCACCGGATGGTAGGATCGCCATGGCACTGTAACGAACAACAGCTCGTACACGTGCATATCAAGATAATCTATAAATAATTTAGAGAACTCTATAGAGATTCATGGAGACTAGGAAGGTCTCGAGATGGGCGGCGGGACGATGCTCATCTCGCTGCCCAAGGACTGGGCCAGGAAGAACATGCTGAGCCGGGGTTCGTCGGTCTTCGTCGAGGAGATATCGCCGAGGAGGCTCATCGTCAAGCCCATGGCCGCGAGGAGAGCGGACGTGAAGACCGTCGTCATAGACTATCCGAAGGAGAACCCGTCCTACCTGATCAACGACGTGACAGGCGCGTACCTGATCGGGAGCAACGTCATCAAGATCCAGGGGAAGCAGATGATCAGCAGGGAGGACAGGGAGAGGATGAAGACGGCCATACGCAGGCTGGTCGGGCTCGAGATAATGGACGAGGACTCGAAGAGCATCACGCTCCAGTTCCTCCTCGAGCCGTCAACCCTCGACCCCGAGAAGATCGTGAGGAGGATGGGCAGCCTGACGCAGGGGATGCTCAGGGACACGAGAGAGGCTCTGGCGAACGCCGACGAGAAGATGCTGCCGCTCATCGACGGAGAGGGACGATGAGGTCGACAGGCTCTACTTCCTCCTCGTGCGGGCCATCAGGACGGCGACCATCGACCCCGAGGTGGCCGAGAGGTACGACCTGACCCCGGTGGAGTGCCTCGACTACCGGGTGCTCGCCAGCTTCCTCGAGAGCCTCGGAGACACCATCAGCGAGTTCGCTAGGACGACGACGGAGCTCCAGGCGCTTGCCAAGATAGAGGGAGTCTCGAGAGGCCCTTGCCGCTACTTGAGCGGATGGAAGAGGTGTCGATACGGATGTTCCTGACAAGGAAGACGACCAGGAACAGAGGCGACTACCTCGAGGTGGATGCGATGGAGAAGAAGGTCGGCGAGGTCTCCCGCGGGATGGTGCAGCCGAAGGGGTTGTCGACAAAGAACGCAGTAGACCTCCTTAGCACTCTCGAAAGGATGGCCAAGACCTTCGTGGACATAAGCGACCTCGCGCTCCCGACGTACCAGTTCAGCGATGACACACGGGAGAGCAACAGGGCCAAATAATCCTCGACAGTCCCATTAATTACGGGCTCGTCTCAACCGCCGGGTCATGACGACCAGGTTCATCTACACCGGCATCCACGTCTCAGACCTGGAGCGTTCAATCCGTTTTTACACACATGAGCTAGGGATGAAACTCCTCTTCAAGACCGAGATCAAAGAGACCGGCGGAAGAGTCGCCTGGCTGAAGACCAAGGGGTCATCACAGGTCCTCGAGCTCAACTGGTACCCGGAAGGATATGCGCAGGGCGGAAGTTCTGGACTGGACCATCTTGCGTTCCAGGTCGAAGACGTGAACCGAACGTACGCTGGGCTCACCAAACATCGGCGAGGGGCGATGGAGCCGTTCGACGAAGGGCGCTGGCGACTAGCATACGTCGAGGACCCAGACGGGAATTGGATCGAGCTCGGTGAAAAAATGCCGTCGTCGATGAAGCGGAAGAAGGCGCGAAGCTCCTAGACTCTCAGGCTGGAGGGGCGAAGGTCACGTTGGAAACGAGCTCATCCATCCTCTTCTCTACGGTTTTATCCAGATTGATCTCGAGTGCTTCTACGTCATCCTCAAGGTGGCTCGACCGCGTAATGCCGACGACGGGGACGATGGTCACTCCGAAGGACTCCTGTTTTTTCAGCATCCAAGCCAGCGAAAGCTGAGACAGCGTGATGCCCTCTCCCTTTGCGAGGGTCTCCAGCTCGGGAAGGACCTCTAGAGCCACAGGGTCCGAGAACCGCCTCGGGTCAGTCGCATAGGATGCGCGGTCGCCCTTCTGTACGCCGGCTCTGTACTTGCCGGCCAGAATCCCCTGTGCGAGCGGGCTGTAGGCGAGGAGGGCCAACTTGTATCTCTTGGCCAGAGGGAGCTTGGCTTCCACTCCCCTTTCGAGAAGATTGTAGAGCTCCTGCATCGAGACGAAACTCTCGAGGCCACGGTCTTCGGCCAGTTCCATGAACTCCTGGATCTCTTCCGCGGGGTAGTTGCTCTCCCCGATATACCGCACCCAACCGTTCTCGACCAGGTTGTCAAGGGTCTTGAGAGTCTCGAGCTTAGGCGTCAGCGGGTCCGGGGAATGGAGCTGGTAGAGGTCGACGTAATCCATCTCCAGCCGCTTCAGAGACTCCCTGATCTGCCACATGATGTGCTTCCGCGACAGCCCTTCGCCATTGGGCCAGGGGCTCATCCTCGCGCTCACCTTGGTGGCGATCACAAAGTACCTCACGCTCGAACCCCTTCAGTACCTGGCCGATCACCCTCTCGGAACCTCCCGCATGCGCAAGGTCTGTGGGAGACATCCTCCCGTGATAGCGGTTCGCGGTATCGATGAAGTTGACGCCGTAGTCGACGGCTTTTTTCAAGACCCTCTTCAGGTCCTCGACGTCTACGGACTCGACACCTGAGTCGTCGACCATTCCGGACCCCGGGAGCTGCCATCCGCCTATGCAGAACTGGGAGACCAGGAGACCAGAGTTACCGAGGTTCACGTACTTCAAGGACTAATGTAATATCGGGCCAGCGTATTTAATTCCTCGGCCCAAGACTCGAGAAAAGCCGGGAAAGAGATACACATCGCCCGTACGCTAAAATACTTGTAGTTTCATCCTCATACCTTGCCTTCGTCGAAGTCCTCAAGGTTTTTTCAAGGGAAGGAACGCGTTTCAAAGGGTCCGAAATACGTCTTCGTCACGGGGGGAGTGATGTCGGGGCTCGGCAAGGGGATCACCACATCATCCCTTGCGAAGCTGCTGCAGCTCTCCAACCTCAAGGTCACCTGCATCAAGGTGGACCCATACCTGAACTTCGACGCCGGCACCATGAACCCCATCGCCCACGGCGAGGTCTTCGTCACGGATGACGGAGGGGAGACGGACATGGACATCGGGACCTACGAACGCTTTCTCAACGAGGACCTCAGCAAGGAGAACAACATCACAACGGGGCAGGTCTACCGCAAGGTCATCGAGGACGAGCGCAGGGGTAAGTATCTCGGCAAGTGCGTCCAGATAATCCCGCACATCACCGACGAGATCAAGAGGAGGATACGCAAGCTTGCGGCTGACTCCGGCGCTGACGTGGTGGTGGTGGAGTGCGGCGGAACTGTGGGAGACATAGAGAGCCAGCCCTTCATCGAGGCGTTCAGGCAGATGCGGCTCGAGGACGGGATCGCCAGCACCTACTTCGTGCACGTGACGCTGGCCCCGCAACTCGACGTCGTGGGCGAGATGAAGACCAAGCCCACCCAGCACAGCGTCCAAGAACTGAGGCGCATCGGCATCCAGCCAGACATGGTCGTCGTGCGGAGCAGCAGGCGACTCTCCAAGGACGCGGCGGAGAAGATTGCCCTCTTCACAAGCGTACCCATCTCCAGCGTAGTCTCCAACGCAGACTTGGCATCCATCTACCAGGTCCCGGAGGCTCTGTACGAAGAGGGGGTCCTAGGCCCTATCTCCGCCCAGCTTCAGCTCCGGGGAGCGAAGACCGACCTCTCCTCGTGGAGGAAGGTCGCAGCCAGGTTCACAGAGTCATCCAAGGTCCTCACGGTGGCCATGGTGGGCAAGTACGTGACACTGAACGACTCCTACGTGAGCGTCAATCAAGCTCTCCAGCACGCGGCAGCTGCCAACGGGATAGGCCTCCGCGTAAGATGGATCGAGTCCGAGGACTTCGAGGCACGACAGTCCAAGCTGGGTGTTCTCAAATCCGTCGATGGAATCGTGCTCCCTCAGGGATACGGGAAGAGGGGGACCGAGGGGAAGATCGCGGCGGCGAACTTCGCGAGGGAGAATGGGGTGCCTCTCCTGGGCCTCTGCTTCGGTTTCCAGCTCTCCATAGTCTCGTTCGCTAGGAACGTACTGGGATTGAAGAAGGCAAACTCGACGGAGATCGACCTAGTGACACCCGACCCGGTCATCGACCTGCTCCCCGAGCAGAGGACCGTCTCCGACCTCGGCGGGACGATGAGGCTCGGAGGACACGACATCTCGATCCAGAGACCGAGCCTCGCCTACGATATCTATGGGAGGACGACCATCCGCGGGCGCCACCGCCACAGGTTCGAGCTCAACCAGAGCTACATGGAACGGCTGGAGGAAGCCGGGTTGCACTTCTCAGCCTTCAGCGACGGTGGAAGGAGGGCCGAAATACTGGAGATCAGGGACCATCCGTTCTTCATGGGAACCCAGTATCACCCCGAGTATGTGAGCAGACCCGAGGCGCCGGAACCGATGTTCTCCGCTTTCATCAGGGCTGCCAAGGGCAACGGGCGCCAGAAGGTCCGGGTCCCGGCCTAGGCTTCGCCGGCATAGGCCCGCGCGAGACGGAGCCCGACCTGCGCGACCCTCGGAGCGTCACCTGCGAAGAGATAGAGCCCAGGCTCGATGCCTGGCCCTCCCCTGTCCACGATAGCCTCGATGGGGCCAGGAGCGTCCCTGAGTTTCTTGCCCAGACTTGCCAGCAAATCGGCGTCAGTGCGATTCGCCTGCGAAGGGTCGAGGGTAAAGTGGCGTATGCCCAGGCTGTCGAGGGCTCGTTCCATCTTCCCGTCATAGCACAGATTCATGGCGCCCCTTACGGAAGGGTCTCGGCTCTTCACAGCCAGGAGGACTCCGCGAGGTGCGTGGAGGCGCCGAATTCGGGACGCATGAAGGAGCGCGGCATGCCCCTCACCCTGACTATCCTTCCCGGCACCGCGACGACCTCGCGGACGGAGGAAGCGTTTGGTCCAGCGTAGGCGATGTTCACCGAGACTTCAGGCATGACCTTCACGAAAACCGACGACCCCTCGATGGCCTTGACGGCTTCCGCGACCTGCTCGATAGCGCCTCCCTCGGACCCATGCGACCTGCCCGGAAAGACGCTCATGCACATGTCGCACTTGGCGAGGATGGGGTACTGCGAGCGGTGAGTCGAGCACATCGCCCCCCTGCCGAGGATGTCGGACCAGATGGAGTACAAGGTGTTCACGGCATAGAGGGGGTCTTTCTTCAGGTCCTCAGCCAGGAGCGAGGCATACAGTTCGGCTTCGTCAGAGGAGACGCCGAGCGCGTCCAGACCCTGCTGCTGCCGGCCTCGCTTGAGATAGAGGCTGACCGAGGCCTGGGTGACCCCGAGCATCGAGGCGATCCTCCCCTGGGAGAACCCTTGGTCCCTCAACTCGAGCGCCACCATCTTCCGCATCGAGGGTAGGAAGGAGTCAGTCATCATCTCGCAAGGGGGATGCATGGCATAAGTGACTTGTATAGTTGCTTATAAGCGACTCGCACTCGCAGGCGCGGGTGCAAGAAGAGGCTGCAGAACGAATCGAAACTGTGAAGCCAAAAACGGTTCGATTCTCAATAAGACTCGCCATGACGGCAGTGTTTGCCGCCCTGATAGCCGTCGGTACGATTCTCTCCTTCCCGCTGCCTCCACCGGTGTACGAACTCACCTGGTCCCCGGCCATCTACCTAGCTCTCAGTGCGCTATCCGACAGGTCGACGGCGTTCTCAGCGACAGCGATCGGCGGTTTCGTAGGCGAGGCGTTCAACGTCGCGTTCAAGGGCGGAGGCTCGCCGATCTACCCGTTCGGCATGGTCTGGGCTAGGGGCCCGGAGGTCCTCATCGTCGCTTGGGGCGCGAGCAAGGGCGGAAGGAGGTGGCTCGTCTTCTCCATGGTCCTGGCGACGGTTTACGAGACGATAGCCTTCTACTTGCCTGACGCCTTCTTCTACGCCTACAACGTCTTTCCTGGGTATAGCGGATACCAGGGACTCGCGGCCGGGTTCGGAATAGCATCGAGCGATTTGTTCACGCTCCTCGACCTGGCCTACATCCCCGTCGCGCTGGCCATCATCGTAGCCGCCAAACCGGCATTCCGGCGACTCGGCTTCTCGGTGAAAGATTCAAGAGTCTAGAACCGCGACCCAGCCGGAAGATGCGCTCTGTCGACCGTTGACGTGGCAGCCGGCCTCATCAAGCAGCTCAAGACGGAGGAATGGCAGGCTCTGAGAGGCCTCGAGAGGGCGATGTTCGGGGGAAGGAGCACCGATGTCGAGGCTGTCAGCAAGTTCGGCCGCCTTCCTAGGGACCGGGTGAAGTTCGCCCTCAACGAGCTGAACAAGAGGAGGTTGGTCGGCTCCAACGGGGACAACTACCTCCTCTACACCACCGCGCTGGACCTGCTCGCCCTCAAGCACTACGCCGATGTCGACAGGGCCATATCGCTTGGAAAGCTCATCGCCAAGGGAAAGGAGTCTGACGTGTACGAGGTCCTCTCGGCGAAGAGCGAGCTCTACGCACTGAAGTTCTTCAGGCTGGGGAGGAGCAGCTTCAGGGATGTTAAGAGGAAGCGCGCCTCCTCCACGAGCGAGACCCACAGTTGGGTCTCCAGCAACTACAACGCCTCGAAACACGAGTTCGCGGCCCTGCGGCGGCTCCGTCCGTTCACTCCCAACGTGGCCGACGCTGTCGACCAGGACAGGCACACGCTCCTTCTGGGCGAGCTCCCGGGCGTTAGGCTGGCGACACGTCCCGAGCTCGGCGGCGCCCGAGGAGATACTCAGGATGATAATCGAGACGGAGAGGGACGCGTACACCAAGGCAGGGATGATACACGGCGACCTGAGCGAGTACAACATCCTGACCGAGGGCACCAGGGTGTGGCTCATCGACTGGCCCCAGTGGGTCAGCCCAGAGCATCCCAACGCAAAGGAACTCCTGTCGAGGGACACATCAGCAGTCCTGAAGTTCTTCGCCAGAGCCTACGGTGTAAGCGGTGACCTGGAGAAGACGCTGGCCTACGTGCGCGGAGAGAAGCAATCCCCACCAGGGTCGAAGGTCAGAAAAGGACGATCCTCTGTTCGAGAATCATCTTCGTAACGTCCCTAATCTCGGCTAGCGATTCGTCGAGTATCGACTGCACATCTGAGTTCACCTGCGAGAGCATGCGACCCTTCTCCAGAGAGACTGCAGCGCTCGCGATCTGGGGCTCGTCGATGGGACTCCCGATTCTGCTAAGGATCCTGACGTACGCCTCCCTGACGCCCTTGACCTCGTTCACTATCCTTTCGGCCGTTATTATCGCGAGTGCGTTGAAGAGCTTCCCAGTGTGGTTCACCGGGTTCTTGCCAGCAGTGGCCTCCATGGAATATTGGCGCATGGGGGAGATGACACCGTTGACTCTGTTGCCCCTGCCAGTGTTACCGTCGTCGCCCTGCTCCGCCGAGGTGCCGGTGACCGTGAGATAGTAACTGCCCCTCCGTCGGTCGTCACCGCTGTTTAGCTTCAGTGCGGTCTCGTAGGGGGTCTTTGCGAGCAGGTCCTCCACAGAGTTCCTCACGTCGCCGATGACGCTGTTGTAGTGGCTCGCATCGGGTATCTGGCTTCCCACCATGGCCGCTGCGACCGTAATGTTGAGCTTGCCCTTCACCCGCATGCCCATGACCTTGACGTCCTCCCCGACCTCCGGATACTTCTTCTTGTACTTTGGCGAGTTGAGCAGGCGTTCGATGCCGAGGACGGCCTGCTCGGTCCCCGAGAGCGGAGCGAAACCGACGCCGACCGAGGTGTCATTGGCCACAGGCATCGCCTTCTTCCTGAGAAAGACGGAGATGAGGTCGGGAGAGCCTTCCCGGATCATCGTCTCCAGGCGGACGTGTTTCTTGGGGTCGAGGAAGCGCATGGTCGAACTGATGTACTCCTCGATGGCCTCCTTCGAAATCGCTTCTACCGGAACCTTGTGAACCTTTCCTCCTATCGTGACCTTGTCGGTCGCCCGGCCGGCCACCAAGATGTAGATGGGTTCGAGGACGCGGCCCCCGCCAAAGGCTGCCTCGGACCTTCCTCCCACCAGGAGTCCCTTGTCCACGTTGTGGTGGAGGATGACGTCGAACTCCTCCAGGTAGTACTTGGAGAGAGCTATGGAGACGGCCTCGCAAGCGCCGTCGATTATGCTGTCCGGGTGCCCGATGCCCTTCCTCTCGACTATCTCGACTTCAAGGTCAGAGACGTTATCAGAAAGCTTCTCGACGTGTAGCGCGCGGGCCAAACCAGTCAATTCACCGATTAGAGGGAAGATTCGAGGCGGATGTAGAGGACGTTGTTCCCCCTTATCACGACCTTCCCATAGTTCGCAGAGAGCTTGCCGTTCTCGTACTCCTCTGCGTCCACCAATATGACGTTCATGTAAGGGTCGACGTTCGAGACCTTGCCCTTGTATTCTATCTCATTCTTCAAACGAACCCAAGCTGATTTGTTTATCGCTTTTTGCAGGACGGACAACGGTTTCTTCTGCGACTGCTGTGCTGGCGAATTCACTTGAGAGCTATCCTGCGAGCTTGGCATCAGGTTAAAAATGTTCTTGCCGCTGATATGAAGCTGATAATATCAGATCGGCTGACCCTTGGCGGTCGGAAACGCACCGGAAGATTTGCCAAAGCTAAAGAGAGGGGCGAACCGAAAGCCCGTCGCAAGTGACTGGCAACAGGCCGGAGGCTGGTCCGGCTCAGGCGACCAACCCAGAGGAATCAGGCTCCATGAGCCTGAAATACGCGCTCGACCTCGCCAGGCGCAGGACCGTCTTCTCGTCCGGCTCCGAGGGTCTGGACCGTCTCCTTGGAGGCGGATTCAGGACGGGCGAGAGCATAGAGGTCTTCGGCGCGAGCAACAGCGGAAAGACCCAGGCCGCGATGCAGGCGACGCTCTCTCCAGCCTCGAAGGGCTTCACTGCGGCGTTCGTCGACACGGAGGGGACCTTCAGGCCCGAGAGGCTGTCGAAGATGGCAGAGGCTCGAGGGCTCGACGCCGACCTGGTGCTCTCGCGGGTCTTTGTCTTCCGTGCAGAGACGACGGCACAGCAACTGGAAGCCCTGAGAAGCGGGCGGAAGCTGGAGGGCTGCAAGATGGTCGTGGTGGACACGGTTACCAAGAATTTCACCTTGGAGCTGGGGGGAGCGACGATGGCTCCACGGCGGCAAGCGGCGCTGGCCACATACCTGAACAGGCTGAACTGGGACGCCATTGCGCACGACAGGGCGTTGGTCCTGACCAACCGCGTCGCAGCCGTCCCAGGACAGGTGATCGGTGCCGCCTACAGGGAGGTCGCAATCGGCGGGGAGACGATGAGCCGCTCGGTGCAGAAGGTGGTCCGTCTCGAAAGGAACGACGGGAAGGTCAGAGCCACACTCCTCGGAAGGGAGAACAGGCAGGTAGAAGCGTCTATCACATCCTCCGGGCTTGAGTAATCAGGGCAAAATCGACGGTCTTGCCCCATCAAGCATTTATCCTCCGTTTTCACTGGGTGATGTGTTTATGCTTTCTAGCAGTATGTTGAGAGAAGAAGATAGACGCGATTGTGGATATCGTGTCCGAAGGCCATGCCGACGAGGCAAAACAGAGGTTGAACCTGTTGACGCCCGAACGTTTCTTCCGAGTACGGCCGCGGCGCGACGCTCGCGCTGAACGGGATCATTCACGTGATGGAGAACAAGGCAGGACAGGATGGCGGACCGAGAAAAGCTCCTCCGGGCGGCAGAGAGGATTCCGAAGTCCCAGACCGTCGACGATATGGACAAAGGATACATGCAGACGATCTCCAAATGGGCGAAGAAGACCAGGGACACGGGCAAGGAAGAGCCGAAAGAGGCTCTAGCCGAGACTAAAGATTGAGCGAGTTCAACTGCACGGTGTAGGCCAGAATCCACACGAACAGAAAGATCATGATGTAGCTCCCGATTGATGAGTAGTACAGCTTCCTGACCTCAGCGGGCGTCACCTTGCTGCCCCACCTCGCCTTGACGAGGTAGTAGGAGGCCATGAAGACGACGGCTCCGAACAACAACCCGCTGGTGTAGTCCTTACCGAACAGGAAATCGGCGACCAGACCGGTGACGAGCCCCAGTCCTGCCCTCAGCCAGTAGATTCGGTCGAAGATCGAAAAGTGCAAACGGCCTCAAAGGCCTCCAAGACAAAGCCGTCGCAAAACCATCAGGGCTCCTTTGGGACCCGCCTCTCAAGCCTAATAAAAGGTTAGGTCGCCCGAGATAGGTTATAATTCGCGCCCCGCGGGCCGTACTCGGAGTCGATATCGATGAGCGACGAGGACAGTGGGAAGGGCCCTGCCGTCGTTTCCCGCGACAGGTCGGCCTCCCCACCCACCGTGTCCGGACTAGAGATACGAGTGGCGGTCAAGGAGCTGTCCTCGCTCGTGGGGAGCTATGTCTCCAACATCCATGGACTAGGCGAATCGCAACTCTTCCGGCTGAAAAAGTCAGCCGGTCAGGAGGGAGAGGGGACGGGGTCAGAGTCGGACCTGATACCTCTCCCCCAAGTATGGCGCCTGGCTTACTACGAGTCCCGGCTACACGGTGACTGCCGAATTCACCACTTCCCTCAGGGGAGAGCTTCTGCGGCGCAAGCTCGAGGGCGTGACCCAGCAGGACCTGGACAGGGTGATGAGGTTCCGCTTCTCCGGCAAGGAGGACGAGAGAGAGCTCATACTCGAACTCATACCTCCGGGCAACATAGTGCTCACGGACGGAGCGGGTCGGGTGATCCTTGCGCTCAGGGAGTCCAGAAGGGGAGCGAGGCAGACGGTCAAGGGAAGGATGTACGCGCCTCCTCCCCAGACGAGAAGCTCCCCCGACCAAGTGACCGAGGAATCGCTCCTGGCGACCTTCGCCAAGGAGAAGACGGCGGGGAGGGCCCTCGGTCGAGGAATCTCGCTTCCAAGGAAGTACGTGGACGAGATACTCGCGCGGGTGTCGCTGGGACAGGAGCAGCTGAGCTCCGAGGTGTCCGCCCAGAAGGTGCGGGAGATCGTCTCCGCGGTGAGGGAGATCGATCGCGGGGCTTGACACGCCGTCGCCCTCGCTGGTGAGAAGGAATGGGGATGTCGAGCTCGATCTCCATCGCTCCCGGTCCGGGCGGTGAGGTCATGGAGCGGACCGCGACGCTAGGCGAGCTCATGGACAGGGTCTTCACGCCCCTGCTCCTCAACCAGGAGGAGACCTCGAGGGTGGAGGGGGTCGCCGAGGACCAGAGGGCGAAGGAGCTCGAGGTGACGATCAAGAGACTCAAGGAGCAAATGGAAGAGCTCACTGCCGGTGCTTCGGAGCTGAGGAGGCTGGCGGCCCAGGTGAAGGCGGCGTCGTCCAAGGAAGAAGTGGAGGAGCTCCTCGTCAAGTCGAAGATCGAGGGGGAGACCAGAGACCGGACACAAGGGAACGAATCGAGCGCGTCGGTCTCGTCCCGCCTCTATGACGAGGCCAAGAGGAACGAGGCCGAGGTCCTTCGCATCAGAGAGGCCGAAAGACAGATGGTCTCAAGGCTCGCCAAGGAGAAGGACAAGAACGCTCTCACGGAATCAAAGGTCAGGGTGGTCGCTCGGGAGAAAAAGGACTGGTTCGAGAAGTTCAGATGGTTCTACACGACCGAGGGAAAACTGGCGATCGGGGGGAGGGATGCGCAGTCGAACTCGATACTCCTCAAGAGGTACACCGACGACCGGGATGTGGTCTATCACGCTGACCTCTTCGGCTCGCCGTTCTTCATCCTCAAGGGAGGCAACGGAGCACAGACAGCCGCAGAGGTGCGGCAGGTAGGACAGGCCACCGCCGCGTTCAGCAGCGCCTGGAAGACGGGGCTCGGGTCCGCTGATTCTTACTGGGTCGAGCCGGGGCAGGTGAGCGCCTCCGCCCCTAGTGGGGAATACCTTGCCAAGGGCTCTTTCTCGATAAGGGGAACAAAGAACTTCGTGACCAGGAATCCGGTCGAGGTCTCCGTTGGCGTAGACGCATCGGGAAGGGTCGTCTCCGGCCCCGAGGAGGCCATCATGAAGCAATCCCGGGCCCATGTTACCCTGGTCCCTCACCGTGAGAAGGCGTCAGATACGGCGAAGAAGGTCCTATTTGAGCTGAAGAAGTACTTCCCCCAGGAGCTCGCAGCCACATCGGTGGACGACGTCCTCAGGGCCCTCCCGGCCGGTGGCGGAAAGGTGGTACGGAGGAGGGACAATTCGAAGGGAGGCGAGCTAAAGAAGAATGTAACAGGAGCCCAATCCCTCGAGGCGTCGGACCAGCGCTGAATCTGGCATACTAAATCTAGTACAGCCGCACTCCAGTCGTTCTAGAGCATAGGACTATCATGGGCTCCGGCCCCTTGTCAGGTCATGTGGCCGGAGAAGCTCGGCGGGGTCCCCGTCGGAACCCTGCGGAAGGTGCTATTCTTGCCCGTGGTCGCTGCAAGCTTGTATGCGCTGGGATTCTGGTTCCACATCCCATATGGGGGCGGGCACATCTACAGCGACATCGTCGACGTCTTCCAGAACCGGCTCGACTCTTCGCAGATCCCGTTCTCCCCCCAGAACATCCCCTACGTCAACACCTTCGTCGAGTACCCGCCGCTGACCAGCCTCTTCATCTATGACATGGGGGTCCTCGGCTCTTCCCTTCCGCTATTCCCGGGGGCTGGACTGGTCTACAACTACTACGTCTACACCGCAGCCTTCCTCTGCCTGCCTACTATGCTCATGGTCAAGGAGCTCCTCAAGATCTGCGAGATCCTCGGGGTCCGGAGGGGGAACAGGCGGGTCATGCTGTTCTACGTCGCAACGCCCTCGTTCCTCTTTATGGTACTCCTGAACTGGTACATCATAGGCGTATTCCTCGCCACGCTCGGGCTCAGGACCTTCCTCCAGGGGTCGAGATGGGGCAGCGGCTTCCTCTTCGGCGCCTCCGCGGGCTCGAACCTCGTCACGGCTGCCCCCGCGTTCGGGCTCCTCCTTACAGCGGACGGATGGAGGCAGAAGATTTCGTTCGGCTTCGCCGCGCTCGGCACCTATCTGGCGATCAACCTACCCTTCATGATTGCAAACAGCAGCCTCTGGACGTCGTTCTGGTCCTACGAGTCCAACTGGTACATTGAAGGCTCTTGGATGCTCGGGTTCCTCAACAACGAGTCGCCGCTCCGGCACTACATCTTCCCCGCAGCTTTCGCGCTGCTCTCTGTCGCCATCGTCTTTGCCTACATGAGGGAGAAGCCCAGGGCGGTGACCAGGAGGGAGAGGGCGCTGCTCAGCGTCAAGGTGTCGTCCCTCTTCACCTTCGCGTATCTGTTCTCCACGTACGTGTTCACCCCGCAGATGAACCTCATTCTACTGCCGTTCTTCGTGGTCGCGCCTCTGTCCAGGCGATACTGGGAGTTCCTCGCGTTCGAGGTCGTCAACGCGCTGAATCATCGTGTACGGCTTCTCGGAACCCCTCCTCGCCTTCGGGGTCCACCTGCCCACCCCTCTCCAGTTCGCACCGGTGTGGGCGTCTCCGATCCAGGCACTCGCCGTGGCGAGGTCTCTCTGGGTAGGGAAGTTCCTGATCTACGATGGGTTGCTGAAACCGCGGTTCTTGCCGAAGCTGGAGAGCGAGCTGCCGAAACAAACAACCCTGGAGAACGACTGGCTCGCCCCGAGGACTAGGGAGGCGGACACCGCCCGGGGCTCCGAGAGGCTCCGGGACGACGTAACCCTTTAACCGAGAGAACTTGTGACGCCGAAGAGGATGACCGACCAGCCGGTCCGCGCCAGCTACCTCTTCCTTCCCTGGTATGCGCCGGTCGTGATGTACGTCACCTTCTTCGCCTGCGGGCTCGTGCTTCTCTACGGCCTCCACAGACACCTGAGGAACTACGGAATCGGGCTCCCTCAGTTCCTGAGGTTGGTCACCAGCGACCTGGGCGTCAAGGTGAAGAGGTTCACCGAGTTCGGGCTAGGGGAGAGGAGGGTGCTACGCAAGAGCTCGGGCGGTTTCATGCACGCGGCGATATTCTACGGGTTCCTGATGCTTCTCGCCTACACCACCCTGATCTTCCTCCAGAGCGACATCTTTCCCGTCTTCGGTGTCGGGAACTTCATCCACGGCGGTTTCTATCTTGCGCTCGAGTTCCTCGGAGACACGCTGGGGCTCGCGTTCGTGGTCGGGCTGGGAATCGGGCTCTACCGTCGGTTCGCCAGGAAGCTTCCCCAACGGACCAGCATCTGGGACGACTATGTGGTGCTGGGTGCCCTGGTCTGGATCGGCCTGTCCGGTTTCGCCCTCGAGGCGCTGAGGTTCGTCGCCTTACCTACCGACGACCAGTGGGTCGCGTTCTCCCCGGTGGGGGACTTGTTATGGAGGGCGATCGGCGGCGGTCTGACGCCCTCCCAAGCCCAGGTCGCGTATCAAGGGTTCTGGTGGGCTCACATGTTCTCGGTGATGGCCCTGATAGCCGCGGTCCCGTACACCAAGCTCGTCCACGTCTTCACATCCGGGACCAATGTGGCCGTGGCACCCGAGAAGCCGATGGGGAGGCTTAGCACCCCGTTCAGCCTGTCCAAGATGCTGCAGGACCCTGAGGCGCAGGTTCCGGCCGCCGTGAAATCGGTCGCCAATTTCGCTCCGCTGCAGCTCCTCGCTCTGGATTCCTGCACCAACTGCGGCAGGTGTCAGGAGGTCTGCCCTGCCTACGCGGCGGGCAGGGACCTCTCGCCCCGCGTCGTCGTCCAGGACCTGGGCTCTGCCCTGAGGGACGACAGGTCGGCCGACGTCTTTGCGAGCGGCGCTCTGAGAGAGGATGAGCTCTGGTCGTGCACGACCTGCAACGCATGCGTGAAGGCCTGCCCCGTCCTAATCAACCAGGTGGACTACATCGTCGACTTTCGGCGAACGCTGGTGGCGGAAAACAGGCTCGACCCGATGAAGCGCCAATTTCTGGAGAACATAGGGAGGGCAAACAACCCCTTCGGTCTGCCTCAGGGCGAGAGACAGACCTGGCTCCTGGAGCAGAAGATCCCGACGCTGAAAGAGAATCCTGGCGCGGAGGACCTGTACTGGGTGGGCTGCCAGGGGTCCTACGACCCCAGGTCCAGGAAGATCACCCAAGCAGTCATCAAGGTCCTCCAGGAAGCCAGGGTGAGCTTCGCCATACTTGGTAACGATGAAGTCTGCACGGGGGAACCGGTCAGGAGGATGGGGGAGGAGGGGAGGTTCCAGGAACTCGCGCTCAGGAACATCGAGACCATCAAGGGCACCGGAGTGAGGAAGGTCATCGTGCACTGCGCACACTGCTTCAACACGTTCCTGAACGAATACCCGGAACTCGGGGCTGATTTCCGGGTGATACACCACTCACAGCTGATCAGTCAGCTGGTCATCGAAGGCAGGGTGAGGCAGAGCGGAGCAGACGCCGGGGCGCCAGAGAGGAAGGTTACTTTCCATGACCCCTGCAACCTCGGGAGGATCAACGGCGTCTTCGAGGCCCCGAGGCAGGTCCTCCGGAGCGAGGGACTGGAGCTGGTCGAAATGAAAAGGAACAAGGCCAACAGTTTCTGCTGTGGGGGTGGGGGCGCCAACGTCTGGTATCAGGTCCCGGAGAAAAAGAAGATCGGCGCCATCAGGGTCGAAGAGGCGCTCCAGACCGGAGCGAGGACTCTGGCAGTGGGCTGTCCTTTCTGCGTGACGATGTTCGAGGACGCGGCAAAGGACGTCGGGGACGGTTCCCTCTCCGTGAAGGACATCGCCGAGATTGTGGCTGAGAACATACCCGAGCGACCGCTGTGAGAGGTCGGCTAGACGGAGGGAGCGACCGCCATGAGCTCCTTCCGTAGTAGGATCTCACCGTACACCACCATCATCTCCCGGTACATGTTGATGGTGCGCATCTGGCCGTGGCGCTTGGCTATCTCGGCCCGGTTCGTCCGCTGAAAACCCCTGGAGGAGAAGAGCGCGTTGGACTCCACGTTATCCTCCTCGACGCTCGCGAAGACCTCTGAGGCATGGAGCTCGTTGAAGTGGGCGAGCGCGTCGTCGAGCAACCTACCCCCCAGGCCCCTCCTCCTGGACCGCGACGATACCGCGATGTAGTAGACGTACCCCGAACCCTCTGCGACCATCTTGAGCATGGAGAGCCCCAGGAATTGGCCGGGGGACCGGACGGCGCGGACGAACTCGATGTTGTGGAGAGTCCTCCTAGAGTGCCACAGGTACAGGCCCTCGAAGCTCTCGTCGAGAATGGGCTCCAGCTGGGACCGCTCTGACTTTGGGATCGTGACCAGCTCCACGTCCTCAGCGGGCTCTTGGGTCAAAGGGAGAAGAGCCTCTTCGCATTTCCCCCAAGGATCCTGTCCGCGTCTGCGCGCTCCACCTTGAGGCGGCGGACGAGTTCGAACGAGTTTTCGTGCGTCTGGACGGGGTAGTCCGTCCCGAAAAGGAACTTCTCTCCCCCGCCTGCGAAGTAGACCGCATCGCTGATTCTTGCGGCCAGGTAGTCGATGTACTCTTTGACGTAGCGGCTGTCCCCGGCCACTAGGCCCGAGAGGTCGGCGTAGACGTTCGCATGCTTGTAAAGGAGCTCTGCCGTGTCCATTATCCACGGATTGCCCATGTGGCACACGACGATCTTCAGGTCGGTCCGACGGTTCGCCAACCTGTCGAGGGTCAGTGGGTGTGCGTGGACGAGGCTCCCCGAGCTCGTGGCCGTGTCACCCGCGTGGAAGAGGACGGGCAGGTCGTCCTCGATGGCGTGGTCGTAGAGCGGGTCGAAGACGGGGTCGTCGGCGAAGACGGGGAGATAGCCCAACCTCACTTTGAAGCCCTTCACCAAGTTCGAGCGCCTCTTCGCCAAGGCCAGCGCCGAGGAAACAGCCTCTCGGCTGGGCTCTACGGTCAATACGGGGAAGAGCAAACCTCCGCTCTGCTTGCAGAGGTCCATTACCGCCTCGTTGGGGAGGGGCGAGCCGCCGTCCAGGGGAGGACTGAGAAGCAAGCCCGCTTCGACGCCGTTTGACTTCATCTTGGAGAGAAGCTCGGCGAGGTCATAGCGCAAGCCGTTCTTTTTCGCGTAGGGGATGAGAGCGTCGTCCCGCCTGTTCGAGCAGTGGGCATGGGAGTCGATTATCGTCGGCAAACCCTAGCTCGCCTTCTGGGTCTCGAGGGCCTTCAGGAGGGCCGGCACAACCTGGTAGAGGTCTCCCACTATCCCATAGTCCGCGACCTGGAAGATGGGCGCCTGCTTGTCCTTGTTGATGGCCACGATTATCTTGGAGTCCTTGATGCCGGCGACGTGCTGTAGCTGCCCAGAGATGCCCACCGCGATGTAGAGGGAGGGGCGGACGTATATGCCGGTCAGACCAATGTGGCGCTCCTCACCGAGCCAGCCCAGGTCCGAGGAGAGCGGCCTGGAGGCTCCGACGACTCCGCCCAGGGCCTCGGCGAGCTTCTCCACGAGCACAAGGTCTTCTTTGCTCTTGAAGCCCCTTCCAGCGGAGACTATCACATCTGCTGATCTTCAGGTCGACCGTGTTCTTCGGCTTTGGCCTCGTCTCGACGTGCTTCACCCTGTCTGGCGTGCGGGGTCCCAGGGTGACCTCGACGGTCGCCGGAGGTTGGGTGGACGAAGCGCTCGACGTCAGGGGTGCGTAGGCGCCAGAAGGGATTGTAGCGATGCACGGCAGGACGGAACCGACTCTCGCGTTGAACTTTCCTGCGAAGACCGGCCTCACCCCAGTGAGCATGGGCGCGGCGCCCCCCGACGGCTCTATCTTGAGGTCCCTGACGTCGCTCAGCACTCCATGGCGGGTCTTCACTGCGATCGTAGCCACGATCTGCCTCCCGAGCCTGGTTGCTCCCAGTAGCATAACCTGCGCCTCCTCCTTCTTCGCCGCTTCCACTAAAGCGTCGGCGACTGCCTCGAAGTTCGAGGGGGAAGGCCTCTCCGAGCCCATAGCTATTACCGCGGAGCCCCCTCCCAGCGATTCGCCAATCGCCGCGGCTCCCGTAGCCACCTCTGCAGCCAGGGCGGCGCTTTCCGAGAAGGCCAGGACTGACTGCATCTCTAGAGGACCCCCTCGCTCTTCAACGCTTCGAGAAGCTTTCCCGCCGACTCCTCCGGGGAGCCCTCGAAGAGCACCCTCTTCCTGCTCATGGACTGTGCCGCGATGTCCAGAACCTTGACCTCAGCCTCTGGGGCTGACGCCTCCCCCGGCCCAGGCGAGAGAGTCCAGCGGAAAGGCCTCGATTGGCTTCTTGGAGGCTTGCATTATCTGGAGAAGCGTCGGATATCTTGGAGAGTTGACCTCGCTTACAACCGATACTACAGAGGGGAACCTAGCTTCCACGACCTCAACGCTCTCTTCCATGGCAAGCTCACACTGAAGGCTCCCGTCGCCACGGAGTTCGACCCTCCTCACGTAACCCATGAAGGGAAGGTCAAGCCACTGCGCCAGCATAGGGCCAACCAGCCCATCGTAGGTGTCAGAGGCTCCCTCCGAACAGATCACGAGGTCGTAGGGGGCGGCCTTCTGGGCAGCCCTTGCCAGGTAGTACGACGTTCCCGAGCGCGTCAAGGTACTTGGACGAGTTGATGAGGATGGCTTTGTCGCAACCCATAGCGAGCGCTTCCTTGATGCTCTTCCTGACGTCGTCGGACCCTAGGCTCAGGGCGGTTATGGTGCCTCCGGTCTTCTCCTTGATTCTTACCCCCTCCTCGACGGCGTTCCGGTCGAACGCGCTCATCCGTGCTTGGGCGCCTTGGAGAACCGGGTGACCGGCGGCGTCGACTCTGAGCTCCGACTCGTCAATGGCGTGCTTGAGACAGACGATTATTCTCAAAGGCGCTCTGTTACTCAAGTCTATCAACTCTCGGCCAACTCTTTTCCGGCGATAAGCATTCTCAGTACCTCCGACGCTCCCTCTCCTATGGTCAGCAGACGGGCGTCTCTCCAGTGTCGGTGGACGTCTGGGTCGGTGTAGCCGTACCCTCCGAACAATTGTATGGTACGGTCGCACACTCTCGCCGCGCTCTCAGTAGCAGCCACCTTCGCCTGCGCCGCTTCGGAGGAGAAGTCCAGCCCCGCGTCCTTGAGCCGGGAAGCATAGGCGCAGAGGAGTCTGGAGGAGCTGAGCTCCGTACGCATGTCAGCAATCTTCTCCCTGGTCATCTGGAGCTCGGATAGCTCCCCGTTGAAGAGGGTCCTCTGCTTGCTGTAGTCGAGGGCCTTCCGATAGGCGGTCATGGCGATCCCCACGCAGATCGAGCCCATCACGATCCTGCTCCCGCTCAGGAGGAACTTGACATATTCGAACGCCTCACCTTCCCTGCCCACGAGGTTCTCCGCCGGGACCGAGCAATCGCTCAACCGGACCTCCGCGGTCCGGGAGCCCCTCATGCCGAGCTTCTGGATGTCCTTCCCGACCGAGAGGCCGGGCGTCGACTTGTCGACTATGAACGCGCTGTGCCCGTGGGCGCTCGCCGCGAACACCAGGTAGACGTCGGCGTCCCCCGCGTTCGTGATGAACATCTTGGAGCCATCGAGCGTGTACACGGACCCCTTCCTCACGGCCGTCGTCTTCATGGCCCTCGCATCCGAACCGGAGCTCGGCTCCGTGAGAGCGAAGGCGCCAAGCTTCCGACCCTCGACCAGGTCCGTGAAGACCCCCTTCCGCTGGTCGCCGTTCCCGAACTGGAAGATGGCCTCGGCCACCGTGTTGTGTATCCCGATGCTCATAGCCGTTGGGGCGTCCGCCGAGGCGACCAGCTCCATCGCCATGGCGTAGACCCCGAATGGGAGAGAGGTCCCTTCGCCCGAAGGAAATGGGAGCTTGCAGATACCCTGGTCGAAGAGCTTCGTCCTTCCCGGAGCGATCCCGCCTTCGGCACCGTCGATTTCCTTGGAGTGGGGGAGCACTGAGGTCTCGAGGAGGAGCGAGATGGCCTCGAGCACGCGACTGTAATCTTCACTTTCGCCGCCATAGAGCACCTTCAGGAGGCGCTTGTGCTCGGCTCGCAGCAGCTTCAAACAAGTCCCACCTCATGGCACCTGAGCCGCTCGTCAGCCCCATGGGATTAAAGGCTTGAGGAGTATCCTACCCCGAGTTCTACTTTATGGGGAGGAGGACGAAGATGAAGAGATCCCATACAAAGTGGCTGGTAACGTTGGAGGTCAGGTCCCTGGAGTAGAAGTAGGTGAGACCCCAGACTGTGTCCGCGATGAAGGTGGTGATGACCCAAAGTGGGTTCAGCGTGATCACATGTATGCCCGCGTCGACGAGAGCGACGAGGAAGACGCTGCCCACTCCGGCCCTGGACTGCAGCTTCTCCTGGAGCACGCCTCTGAAGAAGGTCTCGTATCCGACAGCGTCGAAAGCCAGGATGCCGACCTGGACGTAGAGTGGATTGGCTGGGGACGCTATGAGGGCGTAGATCGGGCTCTCGCTCGACTGCGACATACCGAGTGGATGAATTTGGGTTATCCCCTGGTTCCCAGCATAGAAGATGGCGTACAGGACCCCTGCGCTCAGCAGGCCGATGCCGATTGTCTTGACCGAGGGGCGAAAGAGGCCCTTGAAGCGCGTGAGGTAGTAGGTGGCGAGAGCCATGGTCCCGGTCGAGACGAAGGCAGCCGCGATGAAGTCCGTCTTCGGGACTGTGAACATGAGCGCCATCGAGGCGAGAACGACGAGGAACGCGACCAGCAGCCGCCCGCGTCTCTGAGCGACGGTGGGCGTCAGAGGGCTAGCCCGACCGCCAGGAGCAGGCTGAAGACGACCGAATGGAAGAAAGCGCTCCTGGTGCGGGACCCGTATTCGGGCATCGGCCTTTGTGTCCTGACTGGGAGGTTGCCGCGGACCACAAACGGCAGAGCGGCCACGACGAGCAGGCACGTGAGTGGAATCACACGGGCGAGGACCAGCCCGGCGACAAAAATGTAGGGCACCACGGAGAGTCCAAAGGTCAGAGACTCGGTCCGGACGCGCCCGAGAACGACGGTCATGGACTTCTTTGCGGCCACCTTGTAGGCGTCGTAGAATATCATGTCGTGATTCAGCAGCACGCTCACCGTGAGTAGTCCTGAGGGGATGGACGCAAGCAGGGCGAACCACGACAGGGTCCCGGTCAGCACGTAAAACGCTCCGAGCACGGGGAACGGACCGAAGCCGAGGAATATCGCTACCTCGCCCAGGCCTAGGCCCCTATAGTCGAGCTTGAGAGGTGGAGCCACATAGAAGTAACTCAGAAGGACGCCCGGAATCGCGATGGCAAGGGCGATCCAGCCCACGGTCACCGCAAGGTAGAGCCCGATGGCAAGGCTGAGAGAGTAGAAGACGAGAGAAATGGAGAGCCCTTGGCCCACGGACATCAGACCCCGCGGGATGGGTTTCCATCCTGGAAACTCCTTTGGAAACATGGTCTCGGAGACCCTATCCACTCCGTTAAGAAAGTCGTAGACGTCGTCGATGGAATTTGAGGCTATCTGGAGGCACGCCGCTCCTGCCAGGAGTAGCAAGAACAACTCGGGGCTGACCGACTTCGAGAGATGCCACGCGCTCGCCGTTCCAACAAGGATGGGAGCCAGCACCAGGGGAAGAAATTGGACTCTTGCAAACCTGAAGAAGAGTCCGAAGCGCCCTCCCAGAGAGCGATCGGCCATTCTAATCGGGCGCCAGCGCCTCGATGGCATAATTAACGTTTCCAATGGGCATGAGGACCGGAAGGTCAACCCCGGCCCTGCGGTATCTCTTCGATGCGGGCCCTCGCTTGTCTAGGAGTTCCTGCGATGGCCAGGGTGTCAATCGCGGCGTCGGGGACCAGCCTCTTGGCTCCCTCGGAATCCCCCCTCTTCCAGGCAGCCCTGAACCGTTCGACCTCCTCGAGCTGGACCCCATACTCGAGGAGGACCTCGGGCTTGATGACGTCGGAGAGTTGGTAGAGGAAAAAATAGAAATTGCGGATCACGTCCTTGGCCTTCGCCTCATCGTCATCCACCGATGTCAGCAGGTAGGAGACCTTGTCGACTGCGGAGCCCCGCCTCTTTTCTCCCCTCCGAACCTGGTCGACCATGCGCTCGGTGGCCTTGGCGGTGCTCAGTGCTGGTGAGAGCAACGCCCCGTCGGCGTGGTGTCCGGCGAAGGCGAGCGTCTGAGGGGAGAGGGATGCCAGATAGAGGGGGACCCGGTGTTCTAGCTTCCCCTCGGTCTTTACGTTCTCTGCGGTGAAGAACTCGCCCCTGAACGAGAGGCTCTCTCCCCCCAGAAGCCGTTCACTATCTGGATGAACTCACTTATCCTCTTGAGCGGCCTCGTCTCGGAGACCGGGAAGATCTTGTAGCCTATCTTCGGCACGGTGGGAAAGCTACCCAGGCCCAGACCCAGAATCGCTCTTCCACCGGAGATCTCGCTCAGGGAGGCGAAGGTGGCCGCGACCGTGATCGGGTGCCTGGTGAAGGTATTCAACACGCCGGAAGCGACCTTTATTCGCGACGTAGAGAGAAGAATCGACGAGAGATAGGTGACGACGTCCCGCTGGTAGAGGCTCTCGTGGAACCAGAGTGACTCGTAACCCATCGCCTCCGCCTTCTGGCCGACGGCAATGGCGTCCCTCACGGGGATCACGGGGTTGAATCCCAGAGCAAGACGGGAGGTCATGAAGCGCCGCCCCACGGTTGGGGATTTAAACAGGAAGGCGTTTCTCCAGCGGAGAAACGCCTGGGTTTCAGAAGCTTTATTGGAGGAGGCCGGGCGCAGCACCAGCGTCCTCTTGAAAACTGGTCGGGTCGGGATAATCGGCGTCGGCTACGAGGGATTCAGGCCGGTCGTGTCTGACCTCTCCACCCGGGAGTTGATGTTCCAGGCGGCCACGAAGGCCTACGAAGACGCGTCGGTCGACCCCCGGAGGGACGTGGGCTCGTTCATCTGTTGCACCGAGGACCTCTGGGAAGGATGGAGCATAACCGACGAGATGGTGCCAGACCAGATAGGAGCGGCCGGGCGGCCCCTTTGCACAATTCCGGCGGACGCAGTCACTGGGCTTGGGACCGCGGTGATGCACATCCTATCCGGGATGGCGGAGGTCGTGGTGCTGGAGGCGCACAGTAAGGTGGCGGACGTACTCGACAAGAACGTGGTGGAGGCTATGGCTCAGGAACCCTCGCTACTCCGACCTCTGGGAGCAAACGGTGACACCCTGGCGGGGCTGGAGATGGACGCCTTCCTCAGGACCAGCGGATTCTCGTTGAAGGAGGTCAACCGGACCGTGGTCAAGGCAAAGACCATCGCTCTGCGCAACCCGAGGGCCAGCTACGGTGGAAGGTTCTCCGAGGCGGATTTGGAGTCCTCCGACATGCTTTCCAGCCCTCTGCGGGTCGCGGACAAAGCGGGCTTCGCCGAGGCAGGGATTGTACTCGTCGTCGCCTCGGAGGCCTGGGCGAAGAAGAACAAGCGCGACTGGGTAGGCATCGACGGGGTCGCCTGGAACTCCTCGCTGCCTTGGGTCGATGGCGGGGACGCGTCCGTGTTGGGATATGCGCAAAAATCATACTCCGATGCCGTCAGGCGAGCGAAGTTCAAAGGCGACCTGGAGGACTTTGACATCCTTGAGCTGGACGACACGTATTCCTACAAGCTGCTTCAGCATCTTCTATCCTTGGCAGGGACCAAGGCGGCCGCAAGGCGTATCCTCTCCGGCGAGCGCCCGACCCTGAACCCCAGCGGAGGCTCGCTTGGGGTGGGCAACCTCCTGGAGGCGTCCGCGCTCCACAGGCTGCTCGAGTGCGTGCTGCAGCTCAGGGGGGAAGCGGGAAGCATCCAGGTGAAGGGGGCGAGGACGGCGCTGGTCCAGTCCTGGCGGGGGATCCCGACCGGAACTGGAGGAGTCGCGATACTCTCGCGGTGAGCAAGTGGCCATGCGAAGGGTCGCCGTGATCGGTGCGGGGATGACGCTCTTCCGGAGGAGGATGCTCGAGACTGGGAGAGAGCTGTCGTACGAGGCGTCGAAGATGGCGCTAGATTCGGCAGGGATGACGTTCAGGGACGTCGAATCGGTGGTCCTGGGGACGGCTCCAGACATGTTCGACGGGGTCCACATGAAAGGCGAGTACCTCATCGAGGGAGCGGGCGGCCTAGGCAAGCCGAACAGCCGTGTCTACGTCGGGGGCGGGACGGGTGTCTTCACTCCCATCGGAGGTTGGTGGCACGTCGCATCCGGGCTCTTCGACTCTTGCCTCGTCGTAGCAGAAGAGAAGATGTCGCCGCTGCACCCCCACCCTCAGTACGCCTTTTGGTCCATCTTCGACCACACGACGGAGAGGCCTCTCGGGGTGACGCTCCTTTGGATTTTCGCACTGGAGATGAGGAGGTACATGCACGCCCACAACGTGACAGAGGAGGACATCGCCCTCGTCGCCGTGAAGAACAAGATGAACGCCCTGGACCATCCATGCGCCCAGATAGCGGCGAAGATCACGGTCGATGACGTGATGAAGAGCGAGCAGATAGCGTGGCCCGTCAAGCGCTACGACGTCTCACCTCCTTCAGACGGGGCCGCGGCAGCAATCTTGGTGTCCGAGGAACTGGCACGGAAGTATACGGACGATCCTGTGTGGATAGACGGTGTCGGCTGGAACGTCGACAGCCAGTACTGGACGAACAGGGACCTCTACTACCCCGCTTATGTGGAGAGCGCTGCCAGGATGGCCTACAAGATGGCTAAGATCGACAACCCTCGGAGGCAGCTTGACTTCGCAGAGGTCTACGACCCTTTCGACTACAAGGAACTCCACCATATGGAGGGACTGCTGCTGGCGAAGAAGGGAGAGGCGCCAAAGCTGACAAGGGAAGGCGTGACGCAGCGGGATGGGGACTTTCCCATCAATCCCTCGGGGGGCCTTTTGGGGGTTGGGAATCCAATTGCGGCAGCTGGGATGATGAAGGTCTGCGAGGTCTTCTGGCAGCTTCGGGGGGAGGCGGGCAGGAGGCAGGTCAAGGGTAACAAGGCGGAGCGGGGGCTCGCGCAGGCGTGGGGCGATTTGCTTCAAGTCGGGACGGTCATAACAATGAGACGCTAATATTCATGATTTGACCCAGAGACGTTTCACGAGTTGATAATGCTTGACCCATTCCACCGCAGCCTTTTTGCGACCCAGATCTCGAATGTAATCGATGCCATCTCGAAGCTTGTCCTGCTTGACGCTATCTGCGAAACCGATCGTGCGGGCAAAGTCTTGAATCTCCTCAAATCTTGATAGATGCATCGTCCAGATGTCACTGGTGGCAACTCCCATAGTTGTTCTAGTGCCCGCGCGCGTATTCAGCAAAATATTCCCAGGGTGGAGGGAAAGGCTACACAGCAACGTCTTCACTTCATTCATGAGTTCGCGATCAGAATTGGAAACTGTCACATCTACCACAAGGTGAGGGCCCCTTCTTTGCGGGACACTTACCATTGGGTTTCCTTCGGCTGTGAATATTCCACGAAGGAAATCCCGGGAAAAGCTTCAATGAACGATAGAAGATCGCTAAGGGATCGATTCACGAATTCGTAGAGCTGAAAACTCGTCACCTTGACGAGGAACCAACGGCCCCGCTTATCGTGGACCCTCCTAACCCAGTAAGTGTCCGTCTTGTGAAGGACCTTCGCGGCGCAGTCTGCGAACTCCTTAGCGAAATCATAAGACCTCACCTTCAGCAATAGCCTCTTGCCACCGTCACTGTCGTCTGCCCAGCCATCGCCAATCCAAGCGCCAAGGAAGAAGCTCAGCTCGGGTGAAGCCTTGTAGTCGAAGAGGCGCTTTCCGCTGAGCGGGGAGTTCTCTCCCGTTGCCCACCGCCTTACCGTTTCACGTCTCGGAAGCTCGTAGCCGTAGACCTCCATCTCCCTAAGGAATTTCGTCGGCCCTCGGTAGCTACCCGCCTTGACCGATTGCTGTAGCAGTTCGTAGACCTTCAGCCTGTCCTCGATCGGCGAGAATCTGCCCGGCACGAATGTTCAGACGGATTGCGGATATAAGCGCCATCAGATGAAAGAGGACGCTTTCGATAAGATTTTCAAGGCGAGGCCAGCCGCAGCCGCGTGCGATGGATGCTCCGAATGCCTCGGGAAAGTCCTTTGTGATGAGAGCGCCAAAGGAGGCGCAGTAGGGAATTGGCGAAGACGCTCTGGGAGCCATCCGCAGAAACTGTGGAAGGCTCGAACATCACCGCGTATCAGCGCTGGCTCGCTGAGAACAACGGCCTCAGCACCAGCGGCTACGAGGACCTCTGGAAGTGGTCGGTGACCGAACTCGAGGACTTTTGGGAATCGATCTGGAGGTACTTCCGCGTCGAGGCGAGCGCGCCATATGCCAAGCCCCTTGAAAGCCGCAGGATGCCCGGAGCGAAATGGTTCCCTGGGGCCGAGGTGAACTACACGCAGCACGTCTTCAGGGAGAGGCGGGCGGAGGACCCGGCCATCATCTCGAGGGTAGAGTCGGGGGAGATGCGAAGGGTCACGTGGGCCGAGTTGGAGGGCAGAGTGGGAGCCTTCGCCAACTCCCTCGAAGAGCTGGGAGTCCGGAAGGGGGACCGCGTCGCCGCTTATCTTCCGAACGTGCCCGAGACGGTGGTCGCGATGCTGGCGTGCGCGAGCATCGGGGCGATCTGGTCCAGCTGCGCGCCCGACTTCGGCAGCCAGAGCGCCATAGACCGTTTCAAGCAAATCACGCCGAAGGTGCTGATAACGGCGGATGGCTACCAGTACCGCGGGAAGTGGCGACCCAAGAGGGACGTCATCGACCAGCTCCTCCAATCTGTGCCGGGTATCGAGAAGACCGTCGTTGTCGGGGAGACAGGACTTCACGGAAGGGGAGTGCTACCGTGGGACGACCTTGTCAGGTCCCCGAAGGCCCCTCGATACGAGTCCCTGCCGTTCGACCATCCACTCTGGATAGTCTACTCGTCCGGGACCACTGGGCTCCCGAAACCTATCGTCCACGGACACGGCGGTGTCCTCCTCGAGCAGCTCAAGACGCTCTCTTTCCACAATGACATCAAGCCGAGGGACAGGATGTTCTGGTACACCTCGACGGGGTGGATGATGTGGAACTACCTTACCGGTTCTCTCCTCCTCGGGTCCTCCATAATCCTCTATGACGGGGACCCGTTCTATCCCGATGCATACAGCCTCTGGGACCTGGCGGAGAAAACGGAGATGACATTCTTGGGGGCCAACGCAGCCTTCGTCGCCGCATCCATGAAGGAGGGGGCCGAGCCGAGAACGAGGTTCAAGCTGGAGGCCCTGCGAGGGATAGGTTCAACGGGGTCAGCGCTCTCCGCAGACGGCTTCCACTGGGTCTACTCCAAGGTCAAGAAGGACGTCTGGCTCGCCTCTCTCAGCGGGGGGACGGACCTCTGCACCGCGTTCGTGGGGGGATGCCCGACCCTACCCGTGAAAGAGGGGGAGATGCAGTGCAGGTACCTCGGGGCGAGCGTGATGGCCTACGACGAGATGGGCAGGTCCGTGGTCGAGGAGATGGGTGAACTCGTCCTGACGCAACCTATGCCCTCGATGCCGCTCTACCTCTGGGGGGACGACACCGGCGAGAGGTACAGGGAGGCGTACTTCAGCCTCTTTCCGGGCGTCTGGAGGCATGGAGACTGGATCAGGATCGGCAGGGACGGCGGCTGCGTCATATACGGAAGGTCGGACGCGACCATCAAGAGGATGGGGATCAGGATGGGGACGAGCGAGATGTACCGGGTGGTCGAGTCCCTCCCCCAGATCGCCGACAGTCTCGTCGTGGACATGGAGTTCTTGGGCGGCAGGTCCTACATGCCTCTCTTCGTCGTCCTGAGGGGGGACGCCACCCTGGATCAGACGCTCAAGGAACAGGTGATGATGAAGATACGAGACGAGCTCTCGCCCAAATTGGTGCCTGACGAGATAATCGCCGTGGCCGAGGTCCCTCGCACGCTCAGCGGGAAGAAGCTCGAGGTGCCGGTCCGAAGGATACTCCTCGGGGCCGACCCAGCGAAAGTCTTCAGCCCGGGATCGCTGAAAAACCCCGACTCGATGAGCTTCTTCATCGAGTTCGCCCGCGGAGTGCGAAAGTAGTTGGTCCCCGAACTTATATCCCGGGCGGTCCGAGTGGGGACGACTTGAGCTCCAAGATAGCCAAGGACCAGGGGACAGAGATAACCCCTGAGGACCTGCGGAGAGATAGGTACCTCATGACCAGCTACCGCACGTCACTAAGGTATGCGTGGAGCTCCGGCGTGGCTACGGGGAGGTACCTGGCAGGACTGAAGAAGGGGGAGATATGGGGAAGAAGGTGCAACGGCTGCGAGAGGACGCTCGTCCCGCCGAGGATGTACTGCGAGCGGTGCTTCAGGCCCACCTCTTCCTGGGTGAGGCTGGGCGACCGGGGCAGGGTGGTGACCTACTCGATCAGCTACGTGAACTCTGACGCCAGCAGGCGAGACCAGCCAATCATCGTGGCAGTGATAGAAATAGCTGGGGCATCGCCGATGATGGGGATCCTGCACCTCCTTGGGGAGGTGGCGCCGGGGAAGGTGCGCGTCGGAATGGAGGTAGAGGCCGTCTGGAAGGGCGAAGAAGACAGGGGCGGAGCGATCACGGACATCATGTACTTCAGGCCGAGAAGAAAGGGGTGACCAAGCTTGGAAGAGCGAATCGACTCCGTCGAGGGCGTAAGGCAGTGGTCGGACCAGATCCCGCTCCACTACGAGTACACAGCGGGAATAGCGGGTGAGAAGTTCCTTCGGGGTTTATCGCAGGGCAAGATACTGGCAGGCTATTGCGCGAACTGCAAAGAGGCTTCGCTGCCCCCGAGGATCTACTGCGTCAAGTGCTACGGGGCCATCGAGAGGTCCGTCCTCGTCCGGACTCCGGGGAAGGTTTCCGCTCTGACCAAGACCCGCGTCAGCCAGGGTGGAGAGAGACTAGCGGAGCCAGTGGCATTCGCCTACATCATCTTCGAGGGCGTGTCAGGCGGCCTTCTTCACAAGGTAGCCAAGGGAGTCAGGGTCGGGAGCAGTGTGAAGCCTCGCTTCAAGCCGAAGCGAGAAAGGACCGGATCGATTCTCGATATAGAGCTCTTCGAACGCAATCTCAGACCCCGAACTTCGTGACCCTCCTGATGGCGGCATAGAGGGCCGGGGCCGCCACTGCGAAGAAGACAAAGTCGCTGAGCTCGTGGGCCACCATGAAGGGCGCGGCAGGAAGGAGCGAGGCCAGCGCGACGCCGACCGGTTCGCCGATGAAGAGGGCGGGCGTGACTATAGTGTTGAAGTCGTAGAGGAAGGCGCCGATCAGCCCCAGCGACCCCCAGAGCAGGCTCCTTACGGGGAGCGCAGTCCCATCGGGACCCATGAGCCTTCGGGCCCCGTACCCGACGACAGCGTAGATGGCCTCCGAGCCCATGAGAAGTAGCAGGAACGCTCCGCTGTCGGGACCGAGCGGGTTCACTGAACCGTAGACCAACCACGTTATGAGCCCCACCGCGATGCCGACCGGGAGCCCGAATGCAAGGGCGGACACGAATACTATGGAGTCCATGAGCTTGATGTTCGCGAGGGGGAACATCGCGTAGTCCGTGGTGATCGCCAGGGCGCTGAAGAGGGAGACCACAGCTATCTTCCTCGTGCGGGAGAGAGGGATAAACCGCAAGACCTGGATGGCTCATCCAGCCATGCTTTAAGGAGCGCGCCGGTTCTTCGTCGATGGACGAGGGCACGACACAATTCTGGGGTCGAACCCGTTTCCCGTATAAACCCCTGGATTCGAGGTCAGGCGAAAGACGTTGGTGCAACCGGTAATCCTTTCGGCTTGCAGGACGGCCATCGGCAAGTTCGGCAAGAGCCTGGCTGGAACACAGGCGGTCAGGCTGGGGGAGGTCGCGGCGAGGGAGGCGATAGTTAGAGCGGGGACAGTCCCGGAGGACGTGGAAGAGGTGATAATGGGCAATGCGATAATGGCAGGTGAGGGGCAGAACCCTGCAAGGCAAGTCGCCATCTATTCGGGAGTCCCTCCGAGCATCGGCTCGTTCACGGTGAACAAGGTGTGCGGCTCGGGGTTGAAATCCGTCATGCTGGCGGCCCAGGCGATCAAAGCGGAAGACGCCGAGCTGGTTGTCGCGGGCGGGATGGAGAGCATGAGCAACGCGCCCTACTTCGCCAGGGACATGCGCTGGGGGCACAAGTACGGGGATGCGGCCCTACTGGACGGGATGGTCAGGGACGGGCTGTCGGATGCCTATGAGGGCTATCACATGGGGATGACGGGGGAGTGGGTGGCTGAGAAGTACCACGTGACCAGGGAGATGGCCGACGAGTACGCCTACGAGAGCCACATGAGGGCAGCCCGGGCGCGCAGGGAGGGCTGGTTCAAGGACGAGATAGTGGGCGTCGAGGTCGAGAACGAGAAGGGGGAGCGGTGGGTCTTCGACACGGACGAGTGCATCCGTGAGGACACCACCGTGGAGAAGCTCGCGGCCCTAAAGTCTGCTTTCAAGCATCACGGGATCCTAACCTCCGGGAACTCATCGCAGCTGAGCGATGGGGGCTCCGCCCTGGTCCTGACGTCCGAGGAAAGGGCAGAAAAGATGGACAGAGAGCCGCTCGCAAGGATAATCGCCTACAACACGGGTGGGATGGACCCCAAGGACGTCATGGAGGCGCCCATACCCACGGTGAGGGCCCTGTTGAAGAAGACCGGTACGAAAATCGAGGACTTCGACCTCGTCGAGCACAACGAGGCGTACGCGACCGCGTCCATAGTGGTACGGGAACAACTGGGCATACCGCCGGAAAGGTTCAACGTGAACGGAGGGGCCGTGGCCCTGGGGCACCCCATAGGCTGCAGCGGCGCCAGGGTGCTCACGACAATGATCTACTCGCTAAAGCACAGGGGCAAGAAGACTGGCCTGGTCACGCTCTGCATCGGCGGCGGGAACGCCGTCGCCATGATCATCGAACTGGTGTAGGGCTCTTCTCGCGAAGCTCCCTTCTGAGGACCTTGCCCACCAGCGTCTTCGGAAGGTCGTCGACGAACACCACGGTCTTGGGAGCCTTGTAGGCGGAGATGTTCTTACGGCAGTACTCGATGACGTCTGCTTCCGTCACCTTGCCCTTCCCCTCGGGTTTTAGCACTACGAAGGCCTTCACGGCCTCGCCCCTCTCCTCGTCAGCCGTTCCGACCACTGCGGCGTCCTTGACCAGGGGGTGGGTGAAGAGCAGCTCCTCGACCTCCCGTGGGTAGACCTTGAAGCCGCCCACGTCGATCATGTCCTTCTTCCTGTCGACGATGAAGAAGTAGCCGTCCTCGTCCATCCTCGCCACATCCCCTGTCAAGAGCCAGCCGTCCTTGAGGACGTTGTCGGTCTCCTCCTTCCGGTTCCAGTAGCCCAACATGACCTGTGGTCCCTTCACGATGAGCTCGCCGACCTGGCCGATGGGGAGTATCTTCCTTCGGTCGTCCATGTCGACCACCGCGGCTTCGGTTCCGGTGATTGGCGTGCCGATCGAGCCTTCCCTCGCCAATGCGCCCTCTCCGATGGGGTTGCAGTGGGTTACGGGGCTCGCCTCGGTCAATCCGTAGCCCTCGACGAGCGCGGCGCCGGTTATCTCGATGAACCTCTTCCTCACGGCGACCGGAAGTGGAGCGCCGCCCGAGATGCAGCTCCGGACCGACCGGAGGTCGTACTTCGACTGCTTCGGGTTGTTGTTGATGGCGATGTACATCGCGGGGACCCCGCAGTAGCTGGTGACTTTGTACTTCTGGATGGTCTTCATCACGGTCTCGGCATCGAAGCGTGGCAGAAGGATGATCCTCCCGCCGACGTAGAAGGGCCCGTTCATCGCCGTGGTCATTCCGTAGATGTGGAACAGAGGGAGGACCGCGAGGGCGATGTCATCGTGGCGAAGCGGGAGCTGCAACGAGGCCGCGACTGCATTGAGGTACAGGTTCGCGTGGGATAGCATGGCTCCCTTTGAGACGCCGGTCGTCCCGCCGGTGTACTGGAGCAGGGCGACGTCGGCGGTGGGGTCGATGGGGGGAGACGCGGCGAGGGGGCGACTCTCCCCGACGAGCTCGACGAAAGAGAGGGTCTCCCTGCGCCTCACGTTCCTGACGCCGGCGAGGCCCGCGAGGGGTCGTTTGAACCCTGGAAGGTAATCGGTAGTGCTTGCCGCGATGATACCTTTGAGGTCCAGGCGACCTCGACAGGCTTCCAGACTGGCGAAGAGGTCATTGCCCTTGACCACATCGTTCGCCGCCACCACGAAAGAGGCTCCTGAATCTCGAAGCTGGTACTCGAGCTCTTTCTCCTTGTATATCGGGCTGCAGGGCACCACCGCTCCCCCGGCCTTGAGGGTCCCGAAGTAGGCAATCACGAACTGTGGGGTATTGGGGCTGAAAATTCCCACCCGGTCACCCTTGTGGAGACCCCTAGCAACCAGGGCCGCAGCGAAGCGAGAGGCGAGGTCATCGAGCTCTCCGTAGCTGAAGTTCCGTCCCTGGTATGAGAGGCAGACCTTCGAGGGATGCAGTCTCGCCGAATCCTCGACAACCGAATGCAGGGCTTTGGGGGCCACTCCAATCTCCGCTGGGGAACCCCTCCGCAGAGACATCCCAGCAGATTGGGTGACTTCCACGCCTTTGACATTGTCGAGTGCTTCGCTTTATCTCTGTCTGTGTGACGAAGTCCTTGCCGAATTTGTCGCTGGCGAGGGAGCGCTTAAGTAGACAGACGTGGAATAAGTGCAAAGGATGTCGGCCCAGGGCGGGAAACTCCTCATTCTTTCCGTCGACAGAGACGGCGACCTAGAGAGCAAGACGCCGGTCCGCTCGCCGGTCTTCGGGAGAGACCAGGTCCTCTCTGCGGCCACCCAGCTCGCCATCGCCGACCCCGAGGAGGCCGACGCGAACGCCTTGTTCGCTGCTGTTAGGGAGCGCGACAGGCTGGTAGCCAGGGGGGAGAGTTGCGAGGTCGCGGCTGTCTGCGGGGTCCCGAACAGCGGGCTCGACGCGGACAGGAAGATCCGGAGGGAGGTCGAGAGCATCCTGACGAGGGATGCTTTCTCCGGGATCGTGCTGGTCAGCGACGGTGTGGAGGACGAGCAGATTCTCCCGATCATCCAATCCATGAAGCCCATCGTGTCCGTGGTAAGGATAGTCGTCAAGCACAGCAGGACCGTCGAGGAGACGTACCTTGTGCTAGGCAGGTACCTCAAGATGCTCGTGAACGACCCGCGCTATTCTCGCTTCGTGATCGGAGTACCCGGTGTAATACTGCTCTTCGTCGGCGTCCTGATAGCGTTCGGACTCGCCTTCGAGGCAGGGATAGCAATCCTTCTCATATTGGGGACTGCGTTCCTCGTCAGAGGTTTCAGCCTAGACAGGCTCTTCTCCACGTATTGGCAGACCTTGATCAGCTCTCGCCCCTACGGGTATGTCCGGCTCTTTTCGACCATAGCGGGTAGCCTCGTCTTCATCGCCGGCCTCTCGAGCGGGTACAATTTCATGGCGACTTCGGACCCGGGCGGCGTGGCCAAGGTCGCGGCCCACGCGGGAGCCTTCCTCCAGGTCGGTCCGACGCTCATCGGCTATTATCTCGAGGGTGCGATCGACCTCATCTGGGCGTCCTTTGCCATATACCTCATAGGGGCGCTGCTCGCTCACGTGGCCAGAGGGAGTGCGAGGGCGTGGCGTGACGGCGTCCTCATAGTCCTTCTGGGCCTCCTCTACTTCCCCATGGACCAATTCGCTCTGTTGCTCTCGAACCAGAGCAGCACGGTCTTCCTCGTCTCCTACGTCCTCGTCGGGCTGGCCGCGGTATTCGCCGTGGTCACCGCGGTCTATCCGCGCATAAGGAGCAGGACGTCGCCGCTCAAGGAGTGAGCACAGTGCTCGGCACGGTTCTCAGGGCGACGGGTGCCTATCGCATCTACGAGAACAGGCTGACGGCACAGGTGCGAAAGGGCAAGATCCCCGAGCACATCGCCATAATCCTCGACGGTAACAGGAGGTGGGCCCAGAACCGCAACTACTCGGTGGAGGCTGGGCACGCCTACGGAGCTGATGTCGTCGAAAACCTCCTGGACTGGTGCCACGACCTGGGGATAAGGTCGATTACGCTCTACGCCCTTTCGACAGAGAACCTGAAGCGCAGCCCCGAGGAGGTCCAGGAGCTACTCAAGCTGATCGAGGAGCGCTTGCGGAAACTTCTCACCGACGACCGCATCTACAGATATCGCGTGCGTGTCAAGGGAATAGGGAAGATGGAGTTCCTCCCGGAGTCCCTCCTCGCGACCCTCCGCGAGGTAGAGGAGAAGACGGCATCCTTCGACGGCCACTATCTCAACATAGGGCTGGCGTACGGCGGAAGGGCGGAGATAACGGACGTAGTGAGGTCCATAGCCCAGGACGTCAAACAGGGCAAAATCGAGCCAGAGTCGATCGAGGAGGAGACCATCGCCAATCGCCTCTATACGGCGTACCTGCCAAACCCTGAACCCGACGTGATCATTCGGACCTCGGGGGAGGAGAGGATGAGCGGGTTCCTTCTATGGCAGAGTGCCTACAGCGAGCTCATCTTTCTGGACGTGTACCTACCGGCATTTAGGAAGATAGACCTGCTGAGGGCGGTCAGGACATATCAGAAGCGGCAGCGACGGTTCGGCAGGTAGGGTCCTAGACAGTTATGTCGTGCAGGTCGACGTCTATCTCGTGGGACGTACTCTCAACCGGAAACTGCTGCATGAGATAGGCCTCGAAGAGAGAGACGGTCGTCTCCATCCGCGCTCTCGAGTCGGCCTCCAGCCTCTGGATCGCGGCCTTGTCCGCGATGACCTCATTGATGCGGTCCTCATAGAAGAACTCCGATTCGTCGTTCCTCCTCACGAGTTCATGGGGGAGAGCCCAGATGTACAGCATCACACCGGGGGCCTTCTTCGGGTGGACCGGCCTGAACTGCAGCCTGCATCTGGACCTCGAACTGGTCGTTTGAGCCGAAAGCCTCAATCACGAGCGAATCGACCCTCTTCGAGGACGACAGGCTCGCGATTCCGGCTGAGACCATGGAATCGAGGTTGTCCTTCACCGGGGCCGCCTTGTCGTCAGCGCGCTCCACCGAGACGCCGTTCACGGAGACCATCAGGACGTCGTCGATCCGGGCGGCCCTGAGGAACCGCTGAGCCCTTACGAGGAACTCCGATGGCACCACAGCCTCCACCTCGTGCTCGGACTCGCCCAGGTGTCGCTCCAACCATCCTGCGGCCTTGTGCCGTTCCTGCACCGATGCGGCGCCGCTCAGGAAGACCCTGACCGCCACTCTGATGCCGAACTGTTCGCCAGGAGTATGCTTGGCGAGCGTGTATCCGAACGGGTCTTCTATGCGCTCCAGCGCCTCCGTGGCGGCGGGCCCTACACTCTCTCCCGGCGAATACGGGTACTCGGGGGTCTGACAGGAGGGCTCGGGGCAGTCCATGTGGCTGCTCGCCCTCCGTCAGGATATTAAGGATTCAGACCCCGCAATGGAGGTCGTCCCAAACCTCCCCGTGAACATGTTAAATAATCTCGGCGCCGCATTCGGCTCGTTGGAGGCTCGGGGCGAGACGGCACGCCGTCGCATGAGGGGAGGCCTGGACAACGCTGTCAAGCAGGCGGAGGACCGCGGGCTCTACGACATGCTCGTGGTGGACGCGGACTGCCACCAGAGGGAGGCGTACAGCCAGTTCGTCGACTACGTGAAGCCCGAGTACCGCAGCGCTCTACGCGCCAAGGACGCGAAGAGGATCACCCCGAAGTACAAGAGGATAATCGGCAAGAGGGTCATGCGGCCGGAGGTCTCCTACCCTCTTCCCATGGGACCCGAGGAGATAGTCGACACATTCTCAGTCCGCCTCCAGGAGATAGGGATCACAAGACCCGTGGTCATACCAGACCCCATGCTCGAGATGGCCACGGACCCACGCAACCCGGATTTCGAGGTCGAGGTGGGAAAAGGCTATGCTCACTACATGGCAGACACCTTCGGCCACCTCCACGATAGGTTCGTGACGGTGATCTACGCGGCCACGACGGCGCCCGACAAGGCTGCCGAACTCATCGACGACCTGGGTAGCGAGAAGATATTCGCCGGTGTGCTGATATCGACGGTCACGCTCACGAACCCGAGCAGCGACGATTGGAACCCGATCTACGACGCGGCACAGCGGAAGGGCCTGCCAATCTGCGTCCATGGCGACAACCCCGGGGACGACGGAAAGAGCAGGAACAAGAGCTGGCTCCCCATCGGCTTTGGGCTCGAGACGTTCCTGGAGAATCACGTCCTCTCGTTCCCGATAACGATAGCGAGGCAGCTCACCAGCATAGTGCTCGGGGGCGTCCCCGTCAGGTTTCCCAGACTGAAGTTCATCTTCATGGAGGGCGGGGTGACATACATCCCGTGGCTCATGCAGAGGATGGACGACGAGTATGTGAAGAGGAGCTATGAAGCACCCCTGCTGGACAAGTTTCCCAGCGCTTACATGAACGAGTTCTACTACACCACCCAGCCCCTGGAGAGCGCTAACAAGTTCGCCCTCAAGAACTTCCTGAACATGTTCGACTATGAGAACCGGCTCGTCTATGCGAGCGACTACCCCCATTGGGACTTTGACGCGCCGAGCGCCATCTACGACCTGCCCTTCCTCTCGGAGACCGCAAAGCGGAAGATACTTGGCGAGAACGCCGCTCGAGCGTTCAGGCTGAGCTAGGTGGGTCCATTGGGCGGAGAAGACGGAACAGAATGGAAGACCGTTGCGAAGCTGAGCGAGTTCGGCGGCGGAGCTTTGCTGGTCGAGGTCGACGGCACGACCATAGGGCTGATCAAGCATGGGGAGAAGGTGTACGCATACAGGAACTCCTGCCCGCATCAGGGAGGGCCGGTGGCCGAGGGCAACCTCCTAGGGAACATCGAGTGCAGGGTCGCCGAGGGCGGGCTGAGGCGCGAGACCGTCTCGCGTTCCAGGCTGAACCTCGCCTGCCCTTGGCATGGCATCGAGTATGACCTCGAGACCGGGGTGTGCAAGGGCGATGCCAGGATGAAGCTCAAGTCCTACAAGGTTCTGGTCGAAGACGGTCTGGTGCGGATCCGACCGTGACGAGTCCTACCTCCTTCACGGACGACCGTAAACCGTTATAATCTCTCGTCCGGGTGGGGGTCCAGAATGAAGATAGTGCTGGGCGAGTTCAAGGATAACGGGGAGGAACTCGCTGAGTTCCTGGAGCCGCGAATCGGGGTCAAACCGAAGTCGAGCGGCGACGGGCTCGAGATCGACGACGATTCGATACGCAAGGCGGTCAAGCCGCGCCATGTGAAGACCTACATCAAGCGGTTCCTGCTCATGAACGATCAGAGGGAGGACTACAAGATCCTCGTCGAGGGGACTGACCTCACCATGATCTACCTGGAGAGGGACCAGGACAAGGAGGAAGAGGAAGAGGAGAAGAAGCGCGAGGCGACAAAGGCGAAGCGGGAGGAGAAGGAGCCGACAGAGGAGTCGACGGCTGAGCAGGCGAAGGAGACTGTGGCCACCGAAAAGGCGAACGAGGCGAAGGAAGCTGCCACCGCGGAGACCAAGGAACAGGTCAAGGAAGAAGGAGCTCTCAGGCAAACGCCCACGAGCAAGCAACCGCGCAAGTCTAGGAAGAAGGCCTAGCGACCGACCGTCGTTTGATTCTGGCGCGAGCCTTCCGCAGTTCTGATAGATAGGCCCTGAGACCATCCCGGGCGACCCTGAGCGATTCGAGAGCTCCCGGAATCTCCTTCGACTCCAACCTGGACAGCCCTTCCTTCATGGCCACTAGAGCAGGGGGGAGCAGGTTGACGGGGACGGCGGACTTTGGGAGTTCCCTGAACACCCCCGGACGCTCCTGCTTGGCCCTGAACTTTAGGACAGCCACAACCCTTTCGAGCCCAGCATAGACCGACCATACGTCAGACTCGGCCGGGGGTGTTCCCGGGAGAGCCCCCACGATGGTCTCGAGTGCTTGGTATAGGCTGCCGAGCTCCTCCAGAAGGTCCTCGGTCCTGACGGAAGGGGGCACCAGCTATCGCGGACGACCCCCGATACCCTGATTTCTGCCTTTTGGGTAAGAAGCTTCATAAATCGGAGAATCCACGGGCCCGAACGCTTGCCTGCCAAGAAAGAACAGAGGAGAATCATCGGGGGTTGCTTTGTGCAGCTTAGCGGCCTCCCAGAGCTCGGCAGGCTCGCCTGCGCCCTCGAGAGGGCCCAGCTTCCCATATTCATGTCGAAGCACGGAGACAAGGTCAGGCTCTCGGTGCAGAACGACCTTTTCATGGGCGTGCCCATATTCTACTATTTCGAGGCTGAGAAGGGAGGCGAGTTCCTCTCCTACAAGAACTCCGGTGAGACCGAGGAGGTCCAGCTGGTCGAGTCGACCTCTGTCCCGAGCTACATCTACTCGCCGATAATCCACGTGCTCAAGCTCCCACGCATCCTCGAGCACAAGAAGGAGTTCCATCAGAAGTTCCTGGCAGCCGAGGTCGCGGACCTTCCGAGCCTCGTGAAGCTGGCCACCTACAAGATGCTATACGAAGAGCCCCCGCTCCCGCTCTACAGCTTCAAGAACGGGACGAGCTGGATAATCGGTTCCTTCGCCCGACTAGACGACTACGAAGAGGCCTCGCTCTTCTTCTACGCCCGAATAAAGGAGGAACCCTCAGCGGGGTTCGTGAAGTACTCGCCCACCAACCTAGCAGAGACGGGTTTCAGTAAGAGGGCTGACGAGCACGGGTTCTACTACGTGAAGGTCATCAAACTGGCGGAGAAACATCCGCTGGTGGAGTTCTGATGCGATTCAGGGACTCCCTGATCGCTTCCTCGAAGAGCCACGCCAGCCGCATCGTTCTAGCCCTTGACGTCACCGGGCCATCCGAGGCGAGGCTCGGGAAAGCAGCGGGCCTGCTCGAGCAACTATCAGTGGGAGTGGCGGGGGTCAAGGTCAACTTCCAGCTGCTCCTCCCCCGGGGGCTCGAGGGCATCGCAGAGGTCGCGCGGATCTGTTCGGATAACTCCCTGCCCTTGATCGCCGACATCAAGCTGAACGACATCGAATCGACGAACCTCGATGCG
The DNA here is from genome assembly GCA_963749225.1 of uncultured Nitrososphaerota archaeon. GTDB lineage: Archaea > Thermoproteota > Nitrososphaeria > Nitrososphaerales > Gagatemarchaeaceae > Gagatemarchaeum. The sequence goes on from CAVVLY010000002.1 coordinate 147,586, forward strand.
GTGGAACAGCTCTTCTCGCACGGAGTGGACGCTGTCATCGCCAACCCCTTCGCAGGCTTCGACGACGGGCTTGCAAAGCCGATCCACCGCGCCAGGGAGCTCGGCAAGGGGGTCCTGCTACTGGTCTACATGAGCCACGCCGGAGCCAAGGAAGGGTACTCCCTGAAGGTCGAACGAGAGCCGCTCTATCTCGAGTTCGCCCGGAGGGTGAGGGACTGGGATACCGACGGTGCGGTCGTGTCCTCAAAGTCGCTCGAGACCATCTCCCAGGTCAGGAAGATCATCGGCAGGGAGAGGCTCATCGTGAGCCCCGGCGTCGGGACGCAGGGAGGAGACGGAGCCAAGGCCGTGAAGGCCGGGACGGACTTCGCCATCGTGGGCCGTTCGATCATCGATGCAGCCGAACCGCTAAAGACCCTTCAGGACTTTAACCGGTCGATTCCGCCCCCATGACCCAGTTCCTGCTCGGCCGCCCGTAGCAGGCGTCTGGAATTCTGGTAGGACACGATCCCCAGGGCTTCTCCGAACGGCTTCCAGGCGAACTGTCTGTGCTCGAACGAGAGCGTGACACCCTCGTTCGGGTCAGTGGCCTCGGCAAGGAAGAAGATCACCTGCTTGTGGACCCGCTTTCCACTCCGGTTGTAGTAGTACCTCTATCACGTTCCTGAACCCGTCCACGACCCTGATCGACCTTAGTCCCGTCTCCTCGCGTACTTCCCTGACCATCGTCTCCTGGGGCTCCTCCCCCTTCTCGATGTTTCCCTTGGGGAAGTCCCAGTGACCTGCCGGGTACTCGAGCAGCAAGTAGACTCTAGATGGCGAGGTTTCGCGAAATATCAGGGCGCCCGCGGAACGCTCTTCCATAGAACCCGAACTCAAGCTGAGGAGGATTATGAACGTCGCGCGACTAGCGGGGTGCCGCTGGCGGGGCGCTAGTCACCACCGGGGCGACGTTGCGGCGCATGTAGTAGACTGCGGCCAGGGCGACGACTGCCGCGACCGCTATCGGTAACAGGTATCCGGAGGTGATGTCCTCTCCGACTGTGACCTGATGCGATTCTACCACGCCGTTGATCGTGCTGTTCTGATACTCGTAGGTCAGCTGGCTGCCGGTAGCGGTGTCGAAGGTGAGCCCGATGTTGGCCCTCACCGTCAGCGTCAGGTTCTGGTCCGAGTTCGCCCCTAGGGTGGGGAAGGACTGGCTGACGACACCGTTGGAGGAAGACCCACCGCTAACCAACGAAAGGCCGCTTGGGAGGTGCCAGGTGAGCGTCACGTCGGAGACCGAGACCGGAGCCGTGTTGTTGACGCTGAATGTTATCTTGAAGTCGTGCCCATCCGACGGGCTTGCCGTGCCCAGGAAGACCGAAGCCGATAACGGCTTGTATACCATCAGGCTCGACGGTCCGGCGGAGACCTCCTGGCTCTGCCCGCCCAGGAAGATCGTCACGCTGGGTAGGGTTCCATTCAGGCTACCCGAGGAGCTAGCTCCCACCTTGATAGGGTACTGGAAACTCTCGTTCTGCTGCGGCGCGACCCTTGCGTAGGAGGCCTGGGTCGTCGAACCGGCCGGGACCGTGTCGAAGGCGTCGGGGGTCGAGGATACCGTGACGTTGTAGAGGGTCTGGGACCCCTGGTTGGCGAATCCCACAGTGGCGATCGCCGACATGCCGGGGAAGAGCACGTTGGGGGAGAAGGACTTTGTCAGGGAGAGTCCTCCGGGGATGACGAAGGGCCCGCTCGCGGTGTGGAGCGTGGTCGAACCGAAAACTTCAGTGACCGTGGCTGGGTTGACGATGTAGTCGTCCCGGGTGAAGTTCAGCTGGAACTCCACGGTCTTTGGTGAGGAGGGCGCGACCGAGGTGATGTTGAAGGTCGCAACGCTACCGCTACACGTGGCAAGGGTCGTGTTGAGGGCGAAGCAAGTGACGCCGGCGGGGAAGACCTGAGACCCGGTGACGAGACCCGTGCTGGCCGTGCCCGCATTGGTGAACTGGTAGGTCACGTCGAGGGAGCCCGAAGCGAGCTCTGCCGCCGTAAAGGTATTGCTCCCGCCGATCTCGATGAACGGGATCACCATGGCAGAATGGGTGTACAACAGAGAGACGGAGTTCGAGGTTATGTTCTCGTTCTGCAAGCTGGGGGTGGTCCACTGCAGTGTGTAGGTCCGGTTGAACCACTGCTCGAGGAGTCCAGTGAACGGGACAGGGACCGTGAAAGTCTGCGATGCGCCGTTGGCTGGGAGGTCCGTGAGGGTCTGGTTCGCGACCTTGAGGCTGGTCGCAGGAGCGGAACCGTCGTTGACCACGGTTATCACGACCGTTGCGTTCGTCCCTATGGGGGATCCGGAGGGGTCAGCACTCGCCGGCTGCGCATACACGTTGAGCGCGGGCTCTGGGTTGTTGTTCAGCTGGAGGTTGACTTGGTTTAGGGTCGCGTGGGTATTGACCACCTTGCCGCCAAGCGTGTAGGAATAATTGACCTCCGTCGCGGGTATGGTGACCTGGGTCTGGTTAGACGTGACGACCTTGAGGGAGTACACCATCGTGGTGTTCCGCCCGCCACCGAACTCGCTGATGACCTTCGAGTAGTTCTGGTTGCTGCTCGCGGCTTGGAATAGCGACGAATCCTGTTGCCACCAATCGTCGTTCACGGTCAGGTTCTGGATCACCAGGTCCTGACCAGTCGTCGTATCGTTCTTGGCCGTGTTCGCCAAGAAGATGGTTACAGCCAGATACTGGGAACCCCCTACGGTGCTGAGGGAGACCGTCCTGTACGCGTTGAGGGTCGGTGCCTCGTTGTAGATGGTAACGTTCGGGTCTACCGTCTTTCCGGCTGTCGCGGTCAGGGTATACGTCCCGCTCATCCCCGTCTGGGAATTGCTCACAACGGAGCCGTTGTCACTGGAAGAGACGTACCCATCGAGGCCGTGGACGACCACCAGGCTCTTGGCGGAGGAGTTCGAAGCGTATATCGTGGTGTTGCCCTGACTGACGGCTTGCAGGAAATCGAGCGCCGCGCTCGACTTGAGGACCCCGGTCGCCGCATCTCCCAGGCTTAGGGTATGGGTGAAGGTGCCGTTGGTCGCGCTCAGCTCGCCTTGCAGCACGATGCTGGGCAGTGCGAAGCCGGCGAACTGCGACTCGGTGTAGGCAAGGGAGAAGCCGCCCTCGCGGGTGGGGACGAGTTCGAACAGGTTAGGAGCGGCCACGGTGTCGAAGTTCACGGACGCATAGAACAGGTAGGTGCCTCCCGAGGACGAGACCGAAGTGAAGTTTGTGGCGAAGAGCCCGTTAAAGTATGAGATGAGCGGAGTCGCAGAAGCGGCACTGGACCCGTTCACCTGCAGGAAGAGGCCCTCCGCCGGGACGAAAGGGACGCGCAGGAGATTGTAACCGTCAACCCCGAAGACCTGGTAGTCGGCTACCTGGTTCTGTGCGCTTAGGGCCGTCAGCTTGTATCCGGTGGCGCCGGAGCCCAACTCTGCGCTCGAGAGTGCGGAGCTGGTCCGATTGAGCTGATCCATCGTGATCACGGAATAGGAGTTCACCCCGGCGGTGTAGATGTCGATCCTCTCGCTGTAGGACGAGGCGCTCTGGCCCCGCACCAGGGTGGGTGCCAGTACCGGGATAATCGCCAAAGAGACGACTAGCAATAACACTAGGGTCGCTCTCACGTTCATGAGGGTTCTCGCCGCGAAAAGGACGATATTAAACCGTTACCCGGTCATTTCCTTTTCGAGCTTTCCTCTGCCGGGTCGTCTATGCCCCTCTCGTCGAGCATAAAGACGATGTCTCTCTCGGCATGATACGGGCTGTCTATCATCCTCGCGATGCGGTTCTTGCCGGCCTTCCTGAGGTAGAGCCTGTAGGTGCTCGTGTGAGCGACCACGTGCCCTCCGGTCGCCCTCGTGGGGTCGCCGAAGAAACTGTCCGGTGCCGCCTGCACCTGGTTGGTGAGGACGATGGCTACGTTGTATACCTCTGCCGTCCTGAGGATCGCATGCATGAATCGGTTGAGCCGTTGCTGTCTCTCCGCGAGGGTCCCTCTGCCCAGGAACTCTGCCCTGTAGTGCGCCACCGCGCTGTCGACGATCACCAGCTTGACCTTGTGCTTCTCGATCATCCTGCCTAGGTCCTTCACGATGAGCTCCTGATGTGCGCTGTTGTAGGCCCTCGCCACCATTATCCTGGAGAGCACCGACGCAGCGTCGTAGCCCCTCGCCGTCGCTATCTCCGAGATCCTCTCGGGCCTGAACGTCCCCTCGGTGTCGATGTAGACGACACCTCCGTCGAGCCCCCCCTGGTCGATGGGCTGCTGTACCATGCAGCAGAGCGTGTGACAGATCTGGGTCTTGCCGGACCCGAACTCGCCGTAGAACTCGGTCAGGGCCCAGGTCTCTATGCCCCCTCCGAGCAGGTCGTCAAGGTTCTTGGAGCCGGTGCTGATGCGTGTGATGTTCTTCCGTCGTATGAGCAGGTCCGTAGCGCTGACGAAGTCAGGCTCCAGACGTCCGAGCTCTACGAGCCTCTTCCGGGCCTTGTTGTTTACCTCCACAGACTTCGTTACGTCCCAGTCCGTCACGTCCGCGATCTCGGCCGGTCCTGCCGTTGCAAGGTCGAGTATGGTGTAAATCCCCGCTTCGTTGAGCTTCTGCTTTGTAACAGCGCCGATGCCAGCGATGGTGGTCACATCGAGGTCTTCGTCTATTTCTATCTCCTCTTCTTCTGCCAAGTTAATTTTCGCCGCGCGGCGCATCGTAATTAAGCGTTCGGTGGCATCTTCGCGACCAAAGTAGGGTGGCGCTAAAATACCGAACATTCTGGGGCGAGGCACGCCATCGTACAGGCTATGGCGAGACCCTCGTGGTCGTCCTGGGGAAGAGGCTCGCCGCCCGGATGTGCTTGAGCCCTCCTAGCCAGCGCGTGACCCTTTCCACGCCCATCCCGAAACCAGCGTGCTCGGGCATCCCATACTTCCTCAGGTCCAGGTACCAGCCGAAGGCCTCGGGTGCTAGCTCCTGGCTCTTGATGCGCTCCATGAGCATCTCGTAGCTGGCGATCCTCTGGCCGCCCGTCGCCAGTTCTCCGAACCCTTCAGGCGCTATGAGGTCGGCCGACTTGGTCACCTTGGGTCGGTCCGCATAGGTCATGTGGTAGAAGCTGCGCGCAGCGAGCGGGTAGTCGGTGATGAAGAAGGGCTGGTCGTTGGCGAGGGAGATGAGCCTCTCCACCTCCGTCGGGACGTCCTCACCCCACTCGAAGGGAAGGCCCTGCTTATCGGCAAAGTCGCGGACCTCGTCGTAGGAGATCCGCTCGAACGGGACGCTGGGCGGGATCATCGTCCGCCCCAGTATCTTGAGCTCCTCAGCCCGCCTCTCGGCTACCCGCCCCGCGATGAAGGCCAGCAACCCCTCCTGGAGCCTCATGTTGTCGGACTGGTCGGCGAACGCCTGCTCGGCCTCGACCATCCAGAACTCTGTCAGGTGTTTTGGCGTCCTGGATTTTTCTGCCCTGAAGGCTGGCTGGTAGATCCATACCTTCTCCAAGGCTGCGAGGGAGGCCTCTTCGTAGAACTGCGCGCTCTGGCTGAGGTAGACCTTCTTCCCGAAGTATTCCACGGGAAAGAGCGTCGAGCCGCCCTCGACCGCGGCCTGGACGAAACTGGGAGCGCTGATCAGAGTGAAACCGTTCTCCCTCATGTAATCGAAGCATGCACCTACCACCTCGCTCCGGATCTTCATCGCGGAGATCACCTTCCTGCTCCTGATGCTGAGGTGCCGTACGTCGTAGAGGTACGAGGCTGACTTTGCAGCGGCCTCGGTTATGGGCCAGGTCTGCGCCAGGGAGACCACCTCGAACCCTCGCACCGAGACCTCGACCCCGCCCGGAGCTCTCGAGTCAAGCCTCACGACCCCGATGACAGAGACCGCCGACTCCCTTGTCACACCCTTTATCGCCTCCATGGAGCCCTCTGGGGTGACCCCGCCCTTTGCGGAGACCTGGATCGAACCCGTCCCGTCCCTGAGCGTTGCGAAGACGAGACCCCCCATCGCGCTCTTCGACTTCACCCACCCCTTGAGCTCGACGGACTCCCCCGCCTTGGGGTCGGCCAGTATCTGGCTGATGTGTAGACGGTGAGTGGTGCCCACTGCCAAGTCTTTCCTGCTCTCCTGAAGAAAGATGGCTGTCGGGCGCTTAAACGTCTTGCGGCAGGTTGGGGAGCCCTACCCGAGCTCCTTCTTCACTTCGCCCCTGGGGGAGGTTTCGCCGAAGACCTCCGCCTGGAAGGTCTGGACGGTCAACTTGTCGGTGAGCCAGGCGTCGGGCATGAGACCCGCCTTGAGGCACGCCTGCGAGAGGAATTCCTGGGAGTCCATGCCGTACTCGGTGGCGACCTGAGGGAGGAGGAGTCCACTCCCCCCGGACGCAGAGACGATCAACCCGTCTGTCCCGACCCTCACGAGGGCCGGGAGGTCCTTGGGCGAGCGATAGGCCAGAGTCTCGGGCTTGGTCAACGCGCTCACCTCGACCAGGATGCGCTCCAGTTCGTTAGCCCTGACCGGGGGGAAACGAGGGTCGTGGGCCGAGGCGGCGATCGCCGCTTCCACCACCGCTTCCCCCAGTTTCTTGGTGGGGTAGGGGTAGCCTATGCACCCCCGGAGCTCACCGTCCAGCTTCTTGATCGTCACGAACGCCCCTCGTTCATCCATCAGGAAGGGGAAGTCCCACTCCTCGTCCTCGGGTGTCGCCGACTCCTTCACCGAGTTGTCCACGGAGCTGCGAGCGAGGCGGACCATTGCGACCCCTTCGTCGTCACTCAGAGCCATGAGTTTGGAGGGCCCGGCGCGTGTTAAATCCTTATTCCTCTGGCGGACCCAGCTGGCGGATGCTCGCTCTCATGGCGAGCCGTTTCTGCACGTTGACAAGGCTTATGTGCCACGAGGACCGCGAGCAGTCCACCCATTGACCCCAGAAGGCACCAAAAGAGGCGGCAGTTCGCTCCTTGCGCTCGTGGTCGTGATCATAATACTGGTAGCCGGGCTGGGTTACCTCTACGTCAACCTCTCTTCCCAGGACTCGATAGTATCGTCACAGGATACCGTTATCTCGTCCCAGGGTTCCTCCATTTCGTCACAGGCGAACGCGTTGTCCTCCCTCTCGGGGGTCGCGTCCTCGCAGTCCCAGACCATCGGCTCTCAATCGGCAAGCCTCGCCGCCGAAAGCGCGCAGGCCTCTTCTCAGGCCGCGGCGATCTCGTCCCAATCCAGCACGATCTCGTCACAGTCGGCCACCATATCCGCCCAATCCGGTGTCGTCGTGGCACAATCGAGCAGCATATCCTCGCTGGTTCAGGACCTGAACCTGACCCAGAGCACAAACGAGGTCACATCTCAGTCCTTTTCGACCGGGTCGGACGGGGAGGTCAACCTCACGACCTTCACAGCCAAATACGGGGGCTACGTCGTGGTGACCCTGAGCTCGGCGAGCGATTACGCGAATGAGGGCATCCAGCTAGCCAACAACTTTTCTGCGAGCGTCAACTCCCCGGACTACGTCGGTATCGTATACCCTGCGAGCGGCTTCTTCGTGCCCTTCGGGTCTACCACGGACACGGTCGTGATTCCTGTTGCACCGGGAATGGTCACGGTAAACCTGCTGACCTCCGATAATTCGGCGCAGACGGCGACGCTCTCGGTCACGTACGTACTATTAGCAACGCGCGGACTCCGGGCACCGAATCTTCACTGAGACTCGAGGTTCACGGTGAGAGCTGGAGGCCCATGAGAAGCTCATCGACGAACTCGTTTTGGATAAGAAACTGGTTCCTGAGCCGCCCCTCGACCTCGAACCCGAACTTCTCGTAAAGACGGACGGCCGCAGGGTTCGAGGAGAATACGCCCAGTGTGATTTTCTTGACGCGATTTGCCCTGGCCCACTCGACCGCGTATCCCATCAGCGCGCTCCCGGCACCCATGCCCCTGAACCCCTTTATCACCAATATGGCCAATGTCCTCAGGTGGGCGGACTTCTCGGCAGGACCCCGCTCGAGAGCAAGCGAGCCGACGATCCTTCCATCCACCTCGGCCACGGCGACCAGAGACCCCCGGTCCTTGACACGCTTCCTCATGCGGCCGACCTGGTCCTTGGAGACCCTTTCAGTGTAGAGGTAGACCCGCTCGCGCGCAACGGACCTGAAGACGAGAACCAGCGACGGGACGTCGCTCGGTTTCGCCCTTCTCACGCTTACCGTCCTAACTGGAGGCAATGCCCCCGACCCTATCCAGGGCCAATTAAGGGTTCGGCGCACTTCGGCTAAGGAGGTAGGAAAGTCTCCGTAACCTTGCCCACTGGCCTCCCTTCCAGAACAGCTTGCCGCACCTCGGGCATCGATAGAAGGTCCTGTGCCTTGAAAGGACGGACGCAGGTACCAGACCGCCAACGTTCTCCTTGGCCACCTGGTCGAGGACCTCATTGCAGCTTGTGCACCGCGTTGGGCCCCTGGCGAGGTCGACCGAGTGTAGGCTAGCCTGGAGCGCGATGGACCTGAAGCGAGCGACCTCGCTCCGGCCGTTCACAAAGAACGTGGTGACCCCCTGCTTAGGGGCGAGCTGGGACAGCGCCCTGTCAGAGGTGAGGATGATGCGCCCCCGGGAGCGGGCGAGCCTCTTCAGCTCAGTATCCAGCCCACGGTCGAAGTACCTCGGTGTCAAACCCCAAGGCCCTGAGCTTCCGCGCTGTGGTTCCGAGCATGGCATCGGCGATGAAGGTAGGGTGGACAGGCGCGGCCTTTGTTCGGCGGTTTGGCTTTCGGCTATCCTTGGGCAGGATGCTTCTCGCTCTGGTACATGAGAACCCCTGCCACGATCATGACCGCGAAGAGGGCGGTGGCGTTTGCGAGGTGGATGGCGGTCACGATGGGGTTCAAGCTCGAGTTGACCACGACGTTACCCAGGCCGATCTGCACGAGCAACATGAGGAAGGAGAGCAAGAGGGCCCGGAAGACCGCGACCGGCCTGGGCTTCATCCTGCCGACCACGAGGAGGGTCGCCACTAGCACGACGGTGGTCACGACGCTCAGGAACCTGTGCATGTACTCCACGAAAGAACCGTAGCTCGCAGCGTGGAATGGACTGGGGATCGACAAGCTGCCGTTGCAGTACGGCCAGTCGCTGCTGACGGCGTTCGCGCTGGGGTTCCCGCAGGCGCCTCCCCAGTTACCTGCGGTAAGATAGGCGCCCCAAACGATGAGCACGTAGGTGACGATGATGGTGGCATAGACCAGGTACTTGCCTGCGCTCATGGGTTCTGCACCGGGCCGGACCGCGGTCGAGTTAACACTTTCGACCTTCACACCAGCACGCCGACGCAGGCGAGGGCGAAGATGAGTGCCAGATAGGGGCTCGAGAACTTGAACGCCAACCACGCGTTGCTCTTCGTGGGGGAGAATAGGAGCTTGATGTTGGTCGCGAGGATGAGGGCGTCGAAGACGAACGCCCCGGCCAGGTACACGATCTCGCCGGTCCCGGAGAGGTAGAGGAAGAAGAGCAGGCTTATGGGTATGAGGAGGAGCGTGTTGGCCACGATGAACTTTGCGGCCCTCTGTCCGCCGACGAGGGACGGGAGCATCGGGATGCCAGCGGCCGAGTAGTCGTCCTCCGCTATCACGGCGAGGCTCCAGAAGTGCGTGGGGGTCCAGACGAAGACTAGAGCTCCCAGTATCCAGGCGATGAGGGGGTCCGCCGTCGTGACCGCGTACCACCCGGCCAGCGCGGAGCAGCTCCCGGCGAAGCCGCCAAGGACGATGTTCCAGCTCGTCCTCGGTTTCAGCCACAGGGTGTAGACCGGGACGTAGATCGACAGCGCCCAGCGCGATGAAGAGGGTTGCGTACAGGTTGAGCGCCACGTAGGCGATTATCATCCCGAGGGCGAGCAGCGACGAAGCGAAGGCCAGAGCGCGGCGAGGCTCCACTATGCGGTGCGCCGGGAGAGGCCTGTTCTTCGTCCTGCGCATCTTCGAGTCGACGTCGACCTCGAGGTAGCTGTTGAGAGCGAGTGCACCCCCCGAGGCGAGCGTCCCCGCGATGAAGAGGCCGACAAGCACCCTCAGGGAGGGAAGGCCGCGGTCGGCGATGACCGCAGAGGCAAGCGCCACGACGATGAGGAGGGGCAAAATCTTGGGCTTGGTCAGGCGAATATAATCCCTAAGGCTCACTCATACCCCTCGTAAGAAAATCGCGGGGATTCGTTCACGATTTAAACGATTCTAACCTCGAGTGGAAAGTCGTTGCGGATAATTAGGGCAACTTGCTTCCGGGCGACGCGAACGGGGGCAGACGGCAGCTGGCCTCGTACGACCGTTTGACGCTGAAGGCCGTCAGGAGCGGACCAGCCAGGAGGACAGGGATGCTCACGACCACGAAGAGCAGTTGGTAGGGTGCCAAACCTATGGCCAGGGTGGTGCCAATCCCACCCACCGAGCTCGCGAGGAAGAGTCCGGCGCAGGTGGGACACGCCGTGAAGAGACCCACCATAGCCCCGGAGGCCGCCAGCCACCTCCCCGTGAGGGGTGCCGAGGCTAATCCCAGGGCATAGACGCTTAGGTCGACGTTGAAGCCCACGAGCACCGGGACAAGGAAGAGGAAGAGCAGCGACAGCGGGACGAGCTGGAGCCCGAGATGGAGTGAAGGGGAGAGGTAGACTATGAGCTTGGGGACGGTCCCCGAGTCGCCGCAACACACGACGTATGTCCAGGATGTGGTGGTGGCGCCATAGGCCTGCGCGAAGTCGACGGTGGGCTGGTATACGATCAGGCTGGAGAAGAAGGCGTATAGTACGCCGTAAAGGACGGCCGCCGCGGAACCGACCCTGAACGCTCGCTTGGACGTGAGCGCCTCCCCCAGCACGTCGACGATGCTCATGGTCGTGGCACCAACTGGGAGAGTTCGAGGGATGGCGAGGAACCTGTAGATGGCATAGAGGCCCAGCAACACCAGCCCGGTCGAGAGCGCCTGGGCCGCGTAGAATCCGAGGACCATGGAGGCGGCTCTCGTGCCCCCGAGCGAGTCCTGGATCGAGCTCCACTCGAACATGTTCGCGAGGGCGATGGCGAAACCCAGAATCGTTGAGAGCAGACCGACGGTCAGGTTCTTCTGAATCGCCATTGAACTCGACTGCCGCGTGTCGACCCCCGGTTCCGGTTAAAATCCGTTCCGACCGTAGCAATAGCGCCAGGACGGCCTGCTTGGGCTGGGAATATTCAGCCCAGCTAGATATGCTTGATAAGAATAAATCCCGCGGGTCGGACGCTCACGACCTTTCGGGTCGTTTTGAGCCGACGACGCTCCGGTGTCTGTGGCCTGAGTACGCTGAACGGGTCAGCCGATGGCCGACCGCTACAGCCGGAAGCTTTTGGTTCCGTGAGGATCTACCAGGCTGAGCTACCGCGGGACATGACCAGCCTCGACGCGCATTTCTTAAGCATTTCCGGTTGCGAACCCGACCTCAGCGCCCTCGAACTCAAGGTCTCTGATTGCCTTCGCTGCCTCTCTAGCTGATGAAACCCCCTTGACGACCGCGCCTCCTGCTCGGAAGAGGGAAACTTCGGCTTGACCGACCCGGATGTGGATTATCGACTCGCCCCTCATCTCCGCGCCTCGTGCGACCGACCTTCTTCCCGTCTCGGCGAAATTTGCGGGCGAAAGGACGTCGGTGACGTAGTACTCCCTGCCGCCGCAAAGTTCGATGACTCGGCTCTTGCCAATCTGACCCGGGGGGTTCTTGACGGCTCGGGAAGGGGGGTGTCCACAAGCTGCGCAATCGTCCCGCCTCTTGATATCGATCCGATGATAATCCCCTGACCTCCCGTCCCAGACAGTCATCCTGCCAAAGGTCACCCGCTCTTGAGCCGCCAGCACCTTTATCGCGTCCATGGCACCGAGGGAGGCGGCCATCGCAACTACGGGGCCGAGCGTTCCGACCTGGTCGCACGAAGGAAGGTCCTCTTCTTCCTCGAGGGAGTGGGCGACGGGAGGGAACAGGCATTCGAAACAAGCCGTCCTCCCGGGCCAGAGGACCGCCTCGGAGACCTCCCAACCGATCGCTCCGGTATGCACGAACGGAATTTTCCTCTCGACGCAGGCGGAGTTCAGAGCCCTCCTACCTTCCATGCTGTCGAAGCAGTCGACGGCCAAGTCCGCGCTTCCGAGCAGGTCGAGGGCGTTACTTCGGTCGATGGATTCCGTGCGATAGGTCACCTTCAACTGGGGGACTCGGTCCCTCACAAACTTGGCTGCGACCTCGGCCTTGGACTTGCCCACGTCGTCGATGGCGTAGATGGGCTGGCGATGGAGGTTCTCGAAGGATACGATGTCCCTGTCCACCAGGGTGAGCTGACCGACACCGGCGAGAGCGAGGTGGACCGCCATCAGGCTGCCGGTGCCCCCGAGGCCAGCTATCAGGACCTTCGAGCGAGCCAGTCGCTCCTGCGAACTCCTCCCGAAGCCATCGAGGACGAGCTGCCTTGCGAAATAGCGGTCGTCGATGCTCAAGGTCGGGCGAACTTGGGGGAACTGCTTTTAAAGTCCACGGGGAGAGCGGTGCCAGAAAAGTATGAGCGAGAAGGCGGCAAAGAAGAAGGCACCGGCCAAGAAGACATCTGCAAAGGTTGCGAAGCCCAAGAAGACAAAAGCCAAGGCTGAGAAGCAACCGTCGACCGAAGAGCCGAAGGTTTCACAGAAGCTGGTCCTGGGTCCGTCGCCGCGACCGATGGTCGAGTCGAGGCACCGCCGCTCGATGCGAGAGAGGGCTGCCAGAGGCTACTCGTCCGGGGAGCTCGAATCTGTTGGCCTGGGTTTCCTCGAGGCAAGGAGGCATGAGGTGCCCGTGGACATCAGGAGGAGGACGACCTTGGACGAGAACGTCCAGAAGCTGAAGGGATGGTACAAGGCGCCCGAATCGAAGGCGGCCAAGCCAGCGGCGACAGAGAAGGCCGCTGCCAAGACACCGGCAAAGCGCTCCAAAAAGTCAGCATAGACCGGACGCGGGAGCGTTCACTCCTTGCCTTTTCGGGCGTAGTGATAGAGATACTGCTGGGCGTACCCCGCATACCTGCCGAAGTGGGACCGGACGGCCTCCGAGATGGCGTCATAGGTCTTGTCAGAGAGCGAGCCCTTCCCCGAGACCTTGGAGTTGAGTCTCGCCATTATATCCGCGCTGAAGAGGTGCGGATAGAAGCCCTCCAGCGCCCTGGCTATCCAGACGTCGATGGGGAAAGCCTCGTCCTTGTCGCAGGAGAAGAGCATGACGCAATCTGCGACCTTGCGCCCTATGCCGAGAAAGGTCTTCTTCTCGAGGACGCGCTCAAGAAGGATCTCTTTTGCCCTGGAATAATCCTGCAGCCGCAGCTCGTCGAGGTTGACGAAACCGCTGTCCACTGTCCAGGAGATGTCCCGCACGAACTTGGCCCGATAGCCCAGCCCGCAGGCCGTCAGGTCCTCCACCGAGGCCGAGGCAAGCTGCTCGGGGCTGGGAAAGAGTGAGTAGTCCAGGCTCTCGAAGTTCACTCGGTCCCCGAACCTGTCGCAAAGGTTGGACACCATCCCCCTGATCCGGGGGATGTTGGTGTTCGTGGCGATCACAAAGGAGACCAGGCACTCCCAGACATCCTGCCGTATCAGTCGAAGTCCCCGGTAGCGTTCGAAGGCCTCGGTCATCGCGTCGTCCTTGGGTATGGAGGCCATTATCGCTCCAAAGTCGTCGCCCAGCCTGAAGTAGTCATGGACGAATCTGGAGTCGAGGTGCTCAGAGCTTGAGGAGCAGAACAGGGTGAAACCCTCCTGCCTCACCTTGAGGACGCCTCCTCCGACCACGCCATACCACGTGTCGTCTCGTAGGCTCCACCGGAACGTCTGACCACTATCGAGCGTGTAACCGAGGTCGAAGGGGACATTGACGAGGTTCAGGTTGAAATCCCACATGAGACCCAGACGGTTGGACCAGCCGCGGTTTAAAGGGCTCGCAAGGGTCCGAGCTGGAAGCAACCCCAGGGAGAAGGCTCTGAATCCGGCGGTTCTGGTGCGTCTTCGGGTCTTAAGCAGTCAGAATCTCTGGCTGGTGCAACTCGGGACTCAACTTCGAGGCATCGACTCTGAGGATTAGGGTCGTCGTCCCGTTCCCCTTCACCGCTTCACCTGCCTCGCCTTTTTCCGGAGCCGTGAGATCAGCTTGTTGGGAGCGACCTTGCGGTTCTGGAAGGGAACTCGCGAACCTTGCAAGCCCCCTTGCGGACAGGTTCAGGGCCGCGTTAACGTCCCTGTCTGTCCACTCCTTACAATTCTGACACCAGAGCGTCCTCCTGTGCACGACATCATCCCTGGCGGGATTGCGGAGCTTCTCCCCGCACGCCGAGCACTCCGATGAGGAGCCGTAGGTCTCAGACTTTGTAAGCGGAATAGTCGTCACTCCCTTCCACGCTGCCTTGTATTCGATCATCCGCTTCGCCTTCCAATGCGGCCAGGAGTTCAGTCGGAATCGGTAATCCTCGCCCTGCCTGTTCCCCTTCCGATACATCCTCCTGATGCCGGTGAGGTCTTCGAGAGCAAGAGCAGCACTATTCCTCAAAGCTGTTTCCACCATGAAGTTCGTCGCAGCGTGGAGGGCATTGTTCGTACGGTCATTGCATCTCTTCCAGTATTTTCGGGCCAGCGTTCTCCTGATTCTTACGTCGTTCCTCTTGAACGAGCTGAGAATCTCTCTGGTGGACTGTCTGATGCTGACCGCGTTCTTCATGTCGACCTGGATCACTCTTTCTCTGTCTCCGAACGTGAGGTTCTTCTCGTTCCTGTCCACCCCGTATACTCTCTTGACAGCAGAAGCGTCGATCTCCTGCGAATAGCAGAAAGAGAGGCAGTCAGGGGTTATAGTGAGACTCCTGACCTTCTTCCCTTCGAGGGTTCTGATTGCATGCTTGTTGAGCTGAACGTCGGAGTAATCGTCTCGCTTCAACAAAGGAATGAACAGCCTTCCTTTCATCGTGATGATAAAGCCAGAGATAATGCAGACCATTGGTCTCAGAGGCTTTGGGTGCCTTACCACGAGCCCTCGTTTTCTGGCCTTATTCCGACTCTGGACCACTGCGCAGGCCCTTGTTATCGCAGCGGTCTTATAGAATGAAGGAATCTTCAGGTCCTTAATCGAGTGGTAGAACCACTTCATTCCTTTTCGGTTGTCGATTCCACGTTGTTCGGCGTAGCGAATCGCATTGTAGGTTACGGTAAGACATTGACTGAGCAGAGAATCGACCTCCTTACCAGAATAGGGCTGAACTACGCATTTCGTCGCTCGCAATACGTGTACGTTATTGTATTTTGGGGTCGTCTAATAAGCCCCAATGCCGTGTCCCAAGTTGCACCACTCCAGGCCTGAAAAGCCTCAAGACCCGAAGACGCACCAGAACTGATTCGGCCAGACCTTAAATACAGAATCGGGGTTCAAAGGATAGGCGTTGAGCCACTGTCATTTCTACTCGACCCCATAGCACTGCTTGTGATTGGCTTCCTCGCCGGGAAGGTCTACTATCTCGCTCTCGCCTTCGGCCACCGGGTGCTCTCACGCGGGGAGGTGCGGAAGGGCTTGCTTATCGCCGGGGCCGTGACGATCTTCGTCTTCTGGGTGTACAGCGCGCTCCTCTACGTAGGGTCGCTCTACTTCCCGTGGCCGTTTCCGATGTGGGTCGGGGGGACGAACTGGATGCTCAACTCAGGGCTACCGCTGGGCCTGGCGCGCACGCCGACCACTGACTTGGTCGCGGTGGTGATATTCGCCACCTACCCTATCTGGTTCTACCTGGGCACCGAGCTGGGAAAGAGCGGCCACCGCCTCACCAAGGTCCAGCGGCGAACAGAGAGCGCGAGGATCCTCCGCGACCTTGCCCAGGCGGAGTTCCCCGAGGGTGGTGCGATCCCTCCGAGCGCGGACGACGTGGACGTGGCAAGTTCGCTGGAGGACCTGCTGAAAAAGATCCCGCCCCTCTACGCCGACGCCATCACCACACTCCTCTTCGTCTTCGACAGTAGGTTCCTCGTGTTTCCGTTCACAGGGAAGTGGAAGCGCTTCGTGGCCCTTAGTCCCGAAGAGAGGGAGAGGTACCTGCGAGCGTGGGAATCGAACTCATTCCTCGTCACCGTCGCTCAGATCCTGAAGATTACTTGCTCCTACGGGTATTACACGAAACCCCCGGTCTATACTGTGTTCCAGTACAACGGGCCGATGACCCCGAACCTCCCGCCCTGGTACAGGCCGGGACCGGAGGCGTCCAAGTGATATTCAACGGCAGGAACGCAGTTCGCTCCGTCTCCGAGGTCGCCGACGTGTGCGTGGTGGGCTCGGGGGCTGCGGGGGCGATACTTGCCTGGGAGGTGGCTGAGCAGGGTCGCTCCGTGGTCCTCCTAGAGAAAGGGGGATACCACCCGAAGCAGGACTTCACCCAGCGCGAGGACCAGATGATCCCTATGCTGTTCAAGAACGCCGGGCTGCAATTCACAGTCCCCGGCGGCATCGCCGTGGCGCAGGGCAGCTGCGTCGGAGGCTCGACCGTGGTGAACGACGCGGTCTGCTTCAGGACACCGGACGCTGTGCTGGGTTGGTGGCAGGACGACTACAAGGTCGAGGGCCTCGCACCGGCAGACCTCAAGAAACACTTCGAGAAGGTCGAGCGGCGGATATCGGTGGGAGAGGTCCAGCCGTTCCAGCTCAACAGGAACAGCCTGATTCTGAAGGGAGGGAGCGAGAGGCTCGGTTGGGCTTCGGCGCCCAACAAGAGGAACTGCAAGGACTGCAGGCAGTGCGGGCTCTGCCACCTCGGTTGCTCCTACGGCACGAAGCAGAGCATGCTCGAGACCTACATCGCGGACATCGAGCGGGTGCACAGCGCCAGCGTGAAGATCTATGCAGACACCACGGCCAACAACCTGGTCAGGTCGGGGAGCAGGATCACGGGGGTCTCTGCCTCGATAGACGCTGGCGACGGGAATACACAATCGGTCAGCGTCAAGGCGGGGGTCGTCGTGGTCTCCTGCGGCACCATCGCATCATCGGCGCTGCTCCTCGGGAGCGGCCTCGACATCAACGGCCGCGTGGGTAAGGGCGTCGCCATCCACCCATCTCCCGCCCTCATCGGCGATTTCCAGGAGGAGGTCAGGGGGCATCAGGGCATCCCCATGGCCTACCATTGCTACGAGTTCAGCGTCCTCAAGACCGGGAAGCGCGGCTACATGCTCGAGTCCATCTCCCTCCCGCCGTACCAGTTCTCACTCCCACTACCCGGATTCGGCCTGGACCAAAAGGAGCTCATGTCCAGATACGAGCACTTTGGACTGATAGGGTCCATGCTCCACGACGAGAGCGTGGGGACGGTGCGACTCGGCGGCCCTCTGGGAGCGATCCTTGAGTACGACCTGACCCAATCGGACTCGGCGACTATGGTGGAAGGGATGGTGAATGCCGCGCGGATCCTCTTCTCTGAGGGCGCGACCAGGGTCATCACGTCGCACAAGCAATCTACGGTGATCGGGAGCGAGCAGGACCTCGACCTGATAAAGCAGCGAGGGGTCTCGCCGTACAACATCAACCTGGCTTCGGCCCATCCGCAGGGGGGTAACGCCATGGGCGGCGATTCCAGGGGGGCTGTCCTGGATTCGCACTCACAAGCCTACGGCTTTGAGAACCTCTTTGTCTGTGACGCAAGCGTCTTTCCCACCGCGCTTGGGGTGAACCCTCAGTTGACGGTCATGGCGCTGGCCTCGCGCCTCGGGGAATACCTTGCCGAGGCCTGGGCGCGGCACGCGAGCGGAGGGAGCGGTCGGCCTTGAAGGCCGGCCAGGTGGCGGGGCAAGTCTTCAATATGACCTGGCTGTGGTCCATCTTCGGCGGTTTCTACCTCGTTGCCTACGTCTTCTGGGTCCCGCAGCTGTTCGTGAGCCTCGCGCTGGTGGTCGTGGTCGCTGGGGTGACCCTGGTGGTCGGAGCCGGACTTCTCCAGGATGGGTTCCTCAAAGCGATCGAATTGCAGACGGGCAACAAGATTCGCCCCCTCGCGCTCAGACGCGTCAGGCGCTTTGCCGGAGGGGTGCTTCTCCTCGGATATCTCACGGTCTACATCCCACCCCAGGGGAGAATCGTGGCCCACTGGCCGCTGGACCTGGCGATAACCGCGGTCTCCGGCGTGATAATGATAGCTTACGGAATAATGAACTTGTGACCAGAGTGACGTTCGAACCTTCTGGCTAGGATACCGCGATGGGCGGTTAAATGCGCGACCGACCTACCTTGTGAGCAAAGCTGAGCGACGATCCATCTGGTGGAGGTGGTGCCGATGGTGGCGAGGGCATCGCTCGAGTTGAAGCGGGAGAAGTTAGGCCGGGGTTTACGGAATCCGAGAGCAAAGCCCTGGACTTCCTGGCCAGCTCGAAGCGCGTCGACCTGAGATGGCTCACTCAGGAGAGGAAGGTCGAGCTCAGGACGGTGCTGGACGGACTGCACAACGGCAAGAGCATCTCGCTTCACCGTATCTCGAAGGAGGTAGGCAGATCCTACTTCGCGATATGGGGGCTCTGCAGGGCGCTCGAGATCCACACAAGGACGGTGGCCGAGGCTGATACTCTGTCAGCTGAATCGCGGTCCAAGCACAAACGCACGCCCTTCGACGGAAGTGAAGAGGATCGCGCATACATCACGGGGTTCGCAAATGGGGATCTAACAGCAAGACAGGTCAGCGGAACCGCCATATTCGTCTCTGCGACAACAACACACCCTGCGTTCGCATCCTTGTTTCACGAACTTTTCTCAAAATACGGCCACATCTATCAGTACCCCATGTTCGAAGCTGAAAAAGGATACAAGTGGAGGCTTGCAATAAGGCTCGACAACAGTTTCCGATTCTTGCTCCTGACCCCTAATGAATCAGTTACAGAATTCTCGAGCGAACGCAGACTCTTCTCAAGCTGGCTCGCCGGCATCCTCGACAGCGATGGAAACATCAACATCGCAGCGAACAATAGTCACGCGAGAATAATGTTGGCGATATCCAGCGTGAACCCAACAATGCTTGGTGCGGTGAAGAGCACCCTGGAAAAGGAGACGTACCATCCTGTGGGACCTTACTTGCAGTTCGAAAAGGGGACGGTGACACCTGGCTGGAACATCAAGTACTCCAAAGACTTGTGGCGCTTGATGTTCAGAACGCGACACTGAAGTTCGCGAACTCCTTACTGAGTTGCCCCTCAGACATTCCGAGAAAATCAACGAAAAACTTCTGGCCCTTTCAATAAGAAAGCGCGCGAAATGGGAGGAAGTGGAACCGGTTGTCCGTGCCCTGAGAGGGGAAATCTATGTTCAGGTTCAGGAGTTCATCGAATACGCGAAAAGAGAGTTTGTGAGACGACAGAGTCCTAGTGCCGTCGACACCTGCTAAGGCTGGTTGTTGAAGGATTTAGCATAGGAGAGTTGCGTGTCCCCTTGGGACATCCAGTAGTGACGGCTAGACTCGACCCAGCCTTTAGACAGCGGTTGCTGATTTGAGACCTATTTCTTGGCCTTGTCGAAACGCATTGCCGCATTGTCCCAGTTAACTACATTCCACCAAGCGTCAACATACTTGGCTTTGTCGTTCAAATATTGCAGGTAAAATGCGTGTTCCCACAAATCATTGCATAAAATGATAGGCATTTCTGCAAGATGCATAAGATTCTGCTTCTCAATCTGGGTCATGACGAGGGTGTCTATTTCGTGGTCGTAGAGAAGGAGCGCCCAACCGCTTCCCTCCACTGCTTTTTGTGCATCTCCGAATTGCTGCTTGAACTTGTCGATGCTCCCAAAGTCTGCATTAATCTTGTCAGCGAGCTTACCGCCCGGAGAGCCGCCACCCTTGCCTGCAGGCGCCATGTTGTTCCAGAAGATCGAGTGCAGCTTGTGCCCGTCGACGTTGAAAGAGAGGTCCCTCAAGACGCCTCTGATGTCGACCGGTGCCGTCCCCGCACGGGCCTTCTCAAGCTTGTCGAGCGCCGCGTTCGCCCCGGTTACGTAGGCGTTGTGATGCTTATCGTGATGCAGGGTCATTATCTGTTTTGATATGTACAGGCTCCAGCGCTTCGTATGCATAGGGCAGCGGTGGAAGAACGTATGTCTTGGCCATAGAGGGACCTCGCCTGCCGAGTCGTTAAAACCTTTGCTTAGATTGTTCTCCGGTTCCAGCGCGAGAGCGCCTCACACGGTCAGGGAGGGTTTCTCCTTCTTCGCCTTGTTCCAGTCGTCCAGGAACTTCTTGAGGCCGATGTCCGTGAGCGGGTGCTGCATCATCTTCTCCATGACCTCCGGCGGCATGGTCGCGATGCCAGCCCCCAGCTTGGCTGCCTCTAGCACGTGCTGAGGACCGCGGATGCTCGCGACGAGTATCTCCGACTTCAGCTTGTGCTTCTCCTTGATTATCACCAGGTCCTCGATCACTTCCATTCCCCTCTGGCCTATGTCGTCCAGCCTCCCGATGAAGGGGCTGAGGTAGGAGGCGCCCGCCTTGGCTGCCAGGAGGCCCTGGTTCGCCGAGAAGATCAGCGTCATGTTCACCGGTATTCCCATGGATGTCACGGTCTTGGTCGCCCGGAGCCCTTCAGGTATCATCGGAATCTTCACGACCACGTTTGGGGCCAGCTTGGACAGGTGCTTGGCCTCGTTCACTATGCCGTCATGCTCGGTGCCCACGACCTCGGCGCTCACTGGTCCGTTGACCTCCTTGCATATGGCGACTATCATGTCCTCGAACTCCCCGCTCTCCTTGGCGACCAGCGAGGGATTGGTCGTCACCCCGTCCACCAGCCCCATCTGGTTGTACTTTCTTATGGCAGGGAGGCTCGCCGTGTCGAGGAAGAACTTCAACGGTGAAAAGCGGTTCCGGATTGATATATAAAATGTCAGTTGAACCTGGAGCCAGGATCGGCGCCCAGGCCTCGACCCCCCTTACTGCGTCGGTTCTGAGGGCTGACCGCAGGTGGGGCAGAATCGAGCATCCGCTTCGAGGGCTGCACCGCAGTTTCCACAGAAACGCGTGGCAGGATAGGCCGGCTGCGTGGCACCCGGCAGGATCACCTGCGATGCCTTGGCTCCGCGCCTCCGCACGAAGACCACGGCGAGGACGACCACGATTATGGCTACCAGGACGCCAGCCCCGATGAGAAGCGAAGAAGAGTTCGGTCCGGAGGGCGACGGAGCCTGCGCTTCAAGCGCCTTCAGAGAGGAGTTGAAATTGTTGGTAAGGATTCCGTAGGCCGGAGTCCCTGCAGCGATGGTTGCGGAGCCATCCCCGTTCGTGACCAGTACGTTGTAGACCGCTTCCGCAGTGTCGTCCCCGAAGGTGTAGAGGGACGGGAACGCGGTCAGGTTACCGGTGCTCGGATTGAGATAGAAGAGCGCCAGATTGGCTTTCATGGCGAGCAAAGTGGCCGCCTGACCTCCTGCGCCCCCGCCGAAGACCAGTTCGGCATCGTAGTAGGAGCCGATGAGCGTCTCGGAGCCGGCGGGCGTGTAGTTCCGTCCGTCCACGACGAAGTCGGCCGTGGCGACGTTGGGGTCCTCGATGGTTATCTCGTCGAACCAGGTTGTCCTTGTGGGGGTCTGACCGTCGAGGGCGCGCACCCCCATCTGGATGAGTATCCCGGTGCCCTTTTCCACCGTCTCGTTCATGTAGAGCACCCACGCCTGTGGGAGCGTGTACGTGTAGGTGTAGTTGGAGTTGTAGTTCCCGTAGTAGGTCTGGGGGACGCCGTTGTTGACTATGCCGCCCACCGTCCCGGTCCCGATGATGGACTGGTTCGTCAGCTGCGCGTTGTCTCCCGTCGTGTTCAGGACGTTGTTCCTGTAGGTGACGCTCGACTCGTTCGTCAGGAAGGCGAGCACGTTCTGGGGCCAATATGTGAACAACGCACCATCGGTGTTGTTGACCTGCAGCACGGTGTTGAGCTGGAGCGAAGCCTGATGGGTCCCCGACTTGTTGTCTAGGGCGCTCAGGGCGTTCACCTGGGCGTAGCCCACGATGGAGCTGGAGTCCACCTTGTAGGGTTGGATCGTTCCGGAGTTGTTGTAGATACCGTAGGCGGCGATGCCCGTCGGACTCGGGGAACCGAAGTTCAGGATGAAGGGGTTAACGTAGGCGGGGATGATGTTGTACTCGACGTAGACGTAGGCCGGGTTCGGGCTCTCGTCCGTGACGGAGAGCAGGTAGAAGCCGGGGTTGAGGCTGAGGTTGTAGCCCGTGCTCACCATCGGATACACTGTGAAGTTGGTGAACGTGACAGAGGGTGAGGTGAAGACCGGAGTCTGCGTGGTGTTATCGTAGACAGTGTACTGGACGATCTCCGTCGAGGCGCCGAGGAGGTCGAACTGTGAGGAGGAGCCGAGGGTCTCCACGTGGATAGGCGTAGTGTACGTGGTCCCAGGCTGGATCATTTTGAAGACGCCGAAGTTTGTCGTGGAGTTTTGCAGGTTGATGTTCGGGTTGATGATGTAGAGCTCGGTAATATTCACCGGGGCGTTCGGGGTGTAGACGACCAGGTAGTAGAGGCCCGGAGCAGCCAGGAGCGCATCGTAGTTACCGTAGCCGTTGGCGTCGGCGACTCCCTGTTGCCAGAAGATGGAGTTGGTGATGTCTCCGGTCTGCGCAAACGCTGCCTCCTGGTCCTGCGTCATGAAGGCCGATTCCACGGAGATGTTGCCCTCGGTCGCGTAGCCGACGATGGCGCCGCCCGGTGCGGTGACGTCCACCTCGGTCGCGTTGAAGTAGCCCGCCGGGAGCTGGTTCACAAATTCCTGTTCGGTTTCGCTCTGTGTCTGAGCCTTTGCGGTCCGAGCCATGGGGAGGATGAAGGCAGAAGAAAGGATCAGGATACCCAAAAAGACGCTCACAAACCTTTGTCGTTTATTCGGTCGGATCATGTTCGTGGCGCGATCTCCAATTTCCCTAGGTCTTGGCTTGAGGTGCGCCGCAGACTGGGCAGAAAGCCATGTTCGTACGCATCGACGCCCCGCAGGTACCACAGTGGATCTTCGCCAGGTCCCTGTGGAGCGCGGGTGCACCGAAGCTTCCGGGACCAGAGGCCCTGCTCTGGCCGTTGTACGCGATGAAAGCTATGACACCTACCAGAATCGCTCCGATGACGCACACTAGAGGGTAGCCGCCCAAAAGGCCAATTGTCGCCACGAGCCAGCCTATCCCCATAAGGGCGACCGTCCAGATGGGAATCTCGCGTCGGGGTTCGTTCACGGTGCTCGTGGCCATCAAGCGATCCTCGTCCCGCACCTCTTGCAGAAGGAGTTGCTAGCAGGATTGGTTGCGCCGCAGTTGGGGCAGACCTTCGTGCCAAGTGCCGCCGCCTGAGGTACTGTCGCCTGCGCCGCAGGAGCCGGTCCCATCGGAGCGCCGCAGTTTGCGCAAAAGGCGTCGCCCGGCGTATTGGAGGCTCCGCACGACCTGCAGAAGACCCCCGTAACAGTAGCGGCCGGTACCGGGGCCTGTGAAGGGTAAATCGTCCCCATCGCAGCGGCCTTCTCGGACCGATAGACGTTGTAGGCCAGCAGACCCCCGATGATGAAGGTGGGGATGAAGAAGAACGCGAGGACGGCCCCCCAGTTCACCACCGGCACCGAGAAGGAGTAATAGTAATACCCCACGGACTCCTCGGTCGCAAAGGCGCACCCACAACTGGCGCTGCTGACCCAGACGATGGCACCTATGATGTTCCAGGCCGCGAAGCCGAGAGTCCAGATGACCCAAGGGAAGAATAGCGCCTTTCTCCTTCCGACGTAAGCGTGGCCGACGCCCCAAATGAAAAAGTCAAGGGCAGCCGCCGTCGTTGGAGTCCTTGGCAAAAGCACCTCTGACCCGCTGCTTCGCCTTTAAAGCATTTTGCAATGGCTCCGGCTTTTGCGTTACCTTTCCCGCGTCGGCCCCTTGATTATGATGGCGCTCCGCGTCACGATGACCTCGCCGACGTCATTCCGGTCTGCGCGGAGCCTTATCTTCGGGAACTCTCCAACGGTCCTCCGGTCGGCCCCCTCGATGATTATCCAGCGGTTGTTGAAGCCGCGGATTATCTCCCCCTTTGCGTTGTAAAAGTCGACGAAACCGGTCGGGGCCTTCTCTCCTTCCTTGTTGGAGAGATGAAACGCATACAAGAGATACGCAAAGTCTTTCGGCGGTTGCATGTCCTCGGTGTCTTCCTCCGCCTTGAAGTTGATCGTGATAGCGCCCGCAGGGTCGACGACGAAACTGTCTATCTCGTCGGCAAAGAACCGCTCCCTGACGTGCCAGAAGGGTCGGCCCTGGCTGTCCTTCCATTGGTATTGCATCGCGCGCCCCTTGTTCAGCGTCACGCTCTTGGCGAAGTAGGAACCCACGTTCTGGTTGACGTCGTTCACGAACTGGATGAACCACAGCTTCTTGCCGGTATCGAACCCCAGGTCGGCGAACTCCCAGAACTGCTTGGACGGAAGGGCGGACGGACCCTTAGGTGACTCGGACACAGCCATCGCTCCGCTGTGAATTATAAAAAGCTAGCCGGACCCGTCCCTACCCGCAGGGAGGCGGCTCTTCGCACACAGGAGGCGCCTCCTCAGCGGCGGTGCAGGCCGACGTTTCACAGACCGCTGGAGCCTCGCACGTCTGAGGTGCCTCGCAGGCGGCGGGAGCTTCGCAGGGGGGTGTTTCGCAAACCGGTGGCGCGACGCAAGAGACGCAGGATGTTTCGCACTGCGACGCCGTGCAGGCGGAGGCGCAGCCGGCAGCTGCCGTGCAGGCGGCCGCGCAGGGACTCAGACAGACGCTGTCGGTTTGGCCGAAGGAGCAACAGGTCTGCGAATATGAAGTGCCACACTGGCTGCACACGGCAACCCCACAGGTGGACTGGCAGACCGGATTGCACGTCGAATCGGGCTGGCACGGAGGTTGACATTGGGGCCCGCAAGGGACTTGGCATCCTCCTGAAGTTGGTCCGCAGGTCGATTGGCATGAACCTTCTTCCTGACACCCTCCTGAAGTTGGTCCGCAGGTCGATTGGCATGAACCTTCTTCCTGACACCCTCCTGAAGTTGGTCCGCAGGTCGATTGGCATCCGGGCTCGCATTGAGGTGCAGGACAGGAAGGCTCGCAAGGTGGCGCGGCAGGCATTCTGGCAGGCAGGTTCGCAAGGAGGCGCGCATGCGGGTTCCGGGCATAGCGAGCCTCCTCCCTCGCAAGATGGAGCACAAGCGCCTTGGCAGGTTGGCTCGCATGGGCTCGGGCACGTGGGCTCACACTGCGGCGTGCAGGTCTGCTCACATGGAGGAGTACACTGCGGTTCGCATTGCGGCTGGCATGGCGGACTACACGTTTGCTCACAGGGCGGCTGCTCGCACTGGGTCTGGCACTGAGGCTCGCATTGTTGCTGGCAGGGAGCCACGCAGGGTCCCTGACATGTGGGTTCGCATGGAGGAACGCAGGTGCTTTGGCAAGTGGGCTCGCATGGAGCTGCGCACGTCGTTTGGCAGACTTGTTCGCAGGGCGGAACGCATGCGTTCTGACAGACTTGCTCGCAAGGAGGCGCGCAGACGTTTTGACAGACTTGCTCGCAAGGAGGGGCGCATTGGGGCGTGCACGCGGACTGGCACGATGCGCCTGGCTCGCACGGAGGCGCGCAGGCGTTCTCCCCAGGCGCGCAAGGAGCCACGCACTGTTGGCATGCTTGCTCGCAGGGTGGCGCGCAGACCGCCTGACAGGAAGACTCGCAGGTCGTCGGCGCGCACGCTGATTGACAGGTTGCTTCGCATTGAGGAGCACAGACTGACGGACATGACGCTTCCTGTTGGCAGGGGGTTGCACACACCGACTGGCACGCAGCCTCGCAAGGTGGGGCACAGACCACTTGACAGGATGACTCGCAAGCCCCGGGTGCGGACTCGCATGTCGATTGACATCCAGGTTCACACGGTGGCGCACATACTGCCTGACATGCCTCTTGTGACGCGCACACGCTGAGACAGGTCGAGTCGACCTGGGCGCAGGAGGCGTCCGGGGGGGCGCAAACCGCTTGGCACTGCGCCTCATCGCCGCTGTTTGAACCAGGTTCGCACTGAGTTGCGCAACCCTGCTCCTCAGCTGCGCATGGGCTTATGCAGACAGAGTCCGTCTGGCAAAGGGAGGTGCAGGCCTCCTGCGGAGCGCTGGTGCAGCTGGTGTCTGAGGACGGAGCACACGAGGATTGACAAACGGCTTCTTCACTCGAACAAGCGGGACACGTGTATTCATCGCCTGGAGCGGTGTGAAACTGGCATTCGGGAGGAACGCAGGCCGAGCCACCCCCGCATGACGGTGAGGAACAGGACGATTCCCCTCCTGAGCAGCTAGGTGTGGACAGGCTCCCTCGGTGCTCTCCTATTTTGCGACGCCTATATCACCGTTGCCACGCTTACGAAAGGGTCGCGATTCGCAGGCCCTGTAACACGCACGAATTAACCGATAAATAGTACACGACAGCCATTCGAAGGTCAGTGTCCGAGACAGGCCATCCCGAATCTGCCGCCAAACAAGAGGCGATCGCCCCACCGAAGCCACAGTCAAAGGCGAAACCTGCGGCTGCGCCCAGTTCGGGCCCCAAAGCGGATTCCTCGATCCCCGCTGGGGAGAAGGTGCACTGTCACGCCTGCAGCGCCCTGAACCCCAAGACCTCGCTCTTCTGCAGGTTCTGCAGCACGAACCTTAATGCGGAGTACGACATCCCCTTACGTCTCTTCGATACTTCCGAGAGCCTCTCGACCCTAAACAAGCTGACGCAGATGGCTCCGACCACGAGGCTTGTGGAGATCTTCCTAAGAAAACTCGGGACCCCCTGGGTCGAGGCGCAGTTCCTGGGCGATGGAGTCAAGATTAGCGATAAGCAGTACCCGGAATTCCATCAGGCAGCGAAGGAGGTCGCCGTCCTCCTCGCGGTGGAGCGGATGCCTAGGATGTACATGAGCTATAGCTCAGAGGTGGTGCAGAGCACACACCCAACGTACTCCATGGGGACCAACGATGACCCGGTGATCATCCTGAACACGACCTTCCTGAGCAGGTGCAGCATCCCCGAGTTCAAGTTCATGATCGCCAGAGAGATGGGTCACATCAAGTGCGGGCACCCGGTCTACCTCACCACGGGGGTGATAGCCAAGGACATCGGCGCAGGCGCTGTGGGCCTCGGGTTGGGTGGCGTCGACCACATACTCGGGGGGCTATTCACATCGGTGGTGATCAACCAGCCGCTGATGGCGGCGATGAACGCCTGGTACAGGGCTGCGGCCTACAAGGCTGACAAGATGGCGTTCGCGGCGACGGGGGACATGGACCTAGTCCAGAAGATATTCGCAAAGACCCTGGTCGGGTGGTTCGCCGCGGGAGGGCTACAGGACAAGATGGACATCCAGGAATTCCTAAGCCAGTACGACGACCTGGAAGAATCGGTGGGCAGGCTCTCAGAGTTTCTGGGGCCGATGGGAAGCTTCCCAGGAGGCCTTACAGTCCCTGGCGAGTTCAACCCTGGATACACCATGCCATTCGCAGTGAGGCGGCTGAGGGAGCTAATCGAATACCACAAGACCGAAAAGTACACGCTTGCGAGGAAGATAATCGACAACTCGACAAAGGGTATCTACACACTCCCGAAGGAGGTCGAGAAGTACGAGTCGAGCTTCTGCGGTTTCTGCGGGAGCAAGATACCGGCCGGGCGTACGGTCTGTCCCTCTTGCGGCCGACAACAGGAAGAGTAGCCCGGAAAAAAGGGATAAATATCGTTGGAGGCCTCTAGGGGCCTTGTGTCCGCTCCTAAGTTCCTGAAGAAGGAAGAAATCAACGACAAGATTGTGATCGAGACCACAGGTAGGAAGGTGGGGAAGGCAAAGGAGATTGCCTTCGCCTTGGACGGAAGTGCGGCCCTCTTCGTCACCTCGGACAGTGGTAGTGACGTGCAGATACCGATGGCGAGAATCATGGGTGTCGGCGAGTACATAGTCGTCAGAACAGCGGATCAGGTTCAGAGGCCAGCTCAAGCCCCGGCGCAAAGACCTGCCGCACGACCCGCTATGGCAGCTCCCCAAGCCAGGCCAGCGGTGCAAGCGCCCGTCCCGCCGCCCCCGATGGCTGCGGCCCCTGCGGCTATGGCCTGCAGGAACTGCGGCGCTCCGCTCAAACCGGGCGCAAAATTCTGCACAAGGTGCGGAACTAGCACCGTTTAGATACAGGTCACTACTTCGAGGGAACGGGGTCGTTGACCACGGTAACTCTGTAGCCGTGGGAGATGGACCTCCCGAGAATCGGGTCGGCCAGTTCGAAGTGAAAGTCGCGGGGGAAGATGCTCTTGTCTCCCGCTGCGATGTTGTAGAGGTCGGCAGGCGCAGACGGTAGGGGGTCGACCGACCCGCTGAAGAGCACGGTCTGGTTCTGCTTGAGCTTGGGGTTGGCAGCGTAATGGGTTTCCAGGTCGACGATGCTGCTGATAGGGGAATCCTGGAACATCACCTTCTGCCCGTCGATGGTGACCCAGCTCTTCAGACGAAGGGCGCCAAAGTGGTCCTTGAGGTCATTGTAATACCAGACCTCGCGGGCCACCACTGCGGGGCAGAGCTGTTTGCCCTTGGCCGGGTCAGGGACACCGCCGGCGGTCTTGAAGGAGGCCGGGTCCACGGTAGCGTCCACGTGGTCGCTGCCGGTGGTGATGAAAGTCTCTCCCTTGTCGACTATCGCGACGTACTCGGCCTCCCCCAAGCTCCGAGCTTCCTCCACCTCTATGGTGTCGTCGGTGGTCAAAAGGTATCTGCTCTTCCTGACGGTCTTGGGCGGGCTCCTTAGGACGCCTAGGCTTATCACTTTGACCTCGATGTTCCTCTTGGTCCGAGGACCGCTCTTGGGGACTACTTCGAACTCTATCCAGTTTTCACTCAGTTTCATGGTGATGGACAACCTGCCGAGGCGCCGTGATTTCTGCTTTGCGCGTCCTACGGCCTCGAGTTCAAAGGCCGAACAGCTTGCGGGCGTTCGACGAGGCCACCATCTCCTTTTCTTTGTCAGGCAAGGTGGAGTCGACGACGTTGCTGACGCCTGAGCGCGCATACTGGACCGGTCCCCCCGTTCCGAGCAGGACTTTTGAGGTCCCGATGTGTTCCAGCAAGAGCTCTTTTCCCTCCCACATCTGGAGACAGGACGTCTCGACGAACAGGTTGGAGGGAGGCTTCTTCCTGTACAGAATGGAGATCGCCTCGTAGTTGGCGCCGGAGAGCACCACCGAGACCTTTGGATTCGCCTCGGCGAACGCGAAGACATCTCCCATCGATATCGAGGGAAGGTTCCAACTTAGGATCATTCTGTAGGCTAGCACGACCGGGACCCCCAGCTCCTCGGCGAGATCGGCAACCGCGGAGGCCTCCCCGAGGGAGTACCCGTGATACTGGGGGCAAAGGCGGATGCCCTTGAAGACTCCGTCTTTGAGCGCCTGGGTTCCGGCTCCCTTGTCTTTGCTCAGCGGTGTGAGGGTCGCCAGACCGAAGATTACCTTGGGATGAGCTTTGGACGCTTTCAATAATTCGAGGTTGCCCTGCTCGGTGTCCGCGAATGTGGAGCGAAGGGAGCTGACGAGCGCGCGGTCGATGCCGTTGGCCTTGAGATACCTCACCAGCTGACCCCCGGTGTTCACCTCCATGTTCCAGTAGGGCCATTTTCCAAGATAGGAGTTGGCGTCTGTCACCTCTACGCGGCTCATACCCTCTTCCTCCCGACGAGGCGCCTCATGTTGCCGCCGAGTATGAGAGCCCGCTCATCCTCCGTGACCTTCGCAGCCTTCACCTTCGCAAGCTGGCCGTAGGCCTCGATGCACGGATAGTCCGTCCCGAAGAGCACTCTCTCGGCCCCCACCGCCTTCACAGCCTCCTCGACGATGTTGGACTCGATGTTGGAGGTCGTAGAGTCGAGGTAGATGTTGTCGTGGCGCTTGGCCTCCTGGATCGAGCCGTACATCCCCTCCAGTCCGTCAGACCCTCCCCCTCCCATGTGGGCCAGCAGGTAGGTCGCGTCTGGGAACCTGTCGGCCAGCCTGAAGATAGGCGCCACGGGGTCTGAGTGAATCAGAATCGGGACCCGAAGCTTGGAGAGCCGCTCCATGATAGGGTATGCAGAGGGCTCATCCGCCACCCACTTGGGAGGGACGGGATACATCTTCGCCCCAATCATGCTTCCCTTCACGATGCACCGCTCGAGCTCATCGAGAGCGAGTTGGCCGAATCGCGGGTTGAGCACACAATAGCCGAGCACCTGCCCAGGGAGCTCCCCCATCAGCCGAAGTACGTTGTTGTTTCCCTCCACGAAATCGTAATGGAGCGCCATGAAAGAGGAGACGCACATTTTGGAGATTCCGAGGCGCTTGGCCATGCCGGCGAGGTCCTGCTTGGACCCTCCCCGGATTTGACCGCCCATGAAGTATACGTCGTTGTGCACGTGACAGTCGATTATCTCGACTTCACTGGCGCCCCCGGACGAACGCTTCATCGATTTCTCGCGCCATCTAAACTTGCCCCAGATAGTTCTCGAAGGTCTGGGCGATCCAGACCATGCCGCGCTCGAGGAGGTCGAGTCTGATGTTCTCGTTCGGAGCGTGCAGAGACGCGTCCGGGGGCGATATGCCTATCGAAACTATTGGCGCGCCGTACGTGTCACGTATGAGATAGAAGGGTGACGTGCCCGGAGAGCAAAGTTCGACGACGCTCTTCTTTCCGTAGACCTTCTCTCCGGCGCGCATGGCCGCCTTTGCCCAGGGGTCACTCGGCAGCGTGCGGGCGGCCGGTTCGCTGTCCAGCACGGTCATCTTGACGTCGGAGAAACCGTTCTTATCGAGGTACGCTCTCAGCTTCTTGAAGAGCGCCTTTGGGTCCTGACCCAGAGCGAGACGGAAGTCCATCTTGCAGTGGATCTCCGCGGGAAGGACGGTCTTCATGCCTACACCTTGGTAGCCGGCCCAGATTCCTGCGATGTTCGCCGTGGGTCTCGACTGCAGCGCGGTCTTGAGCTCCAGGTCCGTAGAGGCCTTCACGAACTCGCCCGGGCCGTACGAGTCCTCGAAGAATTTTCTGTCGAAAGGCTGCCCATCTAGGAATTTGAGCTCAGCCCTGGTGAATTCCTCCACGCCGTCGTACCAGCCCGGCACAAGCACGCGTTCGTTCTGGTCTTTAATCAGGTTCAGGAGCCAGACCATCCTCCAGGGAGCGCTCGGCAGAATGGCCGCATGGGCGCTGTGGGCGTCCTGAGAAAGGGACCTCACCGCATACTCCACATAGAGCGTCCCCTTCCCGCCTAGACTGACGATAGGTCGACCCTCTCCGGTGATCGACCCGTGCTCCCAGAGAGCCGCGTCGCACCTGAACAGCTCCTTGTTTTGAGAGACGTAGCCCGGGAAGCCGTTGCTCCCCGTCTCCTCCTCTCCTTCGAAGCAGAACTTGATGTTGCAAGGCGGTTCTCCGTAGACCTTCACGTAGGACTCGATGAGCTTCAGCCGGGAGACCAGCTCTCCCTTGTCGTCGGAGGCGCCACGGCCGTAGAGCCTGCCTTTCCTCACCTCGGGTTTGAAGGGCGGAGACTTCCAGAGCTCCAGCGGCTCTTCCGGCTGAACGTCGTAGTGGTTGTAGAGGAGAATCGTCTTCTCGGATTTGGACGACTTGATCTCCCCGTAGACCAAAGGCGCGTCTGCCGTCCTGGTGCAAGATTCTCGACCTCCCCCCTATCTCCTTGATCATGCTGGAGACGAGCTTGGAGCATTCCTCGATGCCCTCCTTCCTCGCGGACACGCTAGGCTGTGCCACGAGCCTCGAAATGTCCTCCACGAACCGGCCCTGGTTCTTGTGGAGGTAGTCCTTGAGGCGGGCGTCTACCATCGACTATCCACTTCGTAGAATCAGGGGCACTGTGGGTCAGACCTTCCCGCGGAAGGCTTTTCCTCGGACAAGTCTGTACTTCGGCTTCTTGCCGGCTGGCCCTGTCCAGGTAGAGTCGGAGCTCATGTAGGAAATCGCCCAGCCCCACCTCGGGTGTGGGGATTTGTTCGGCCCGCTCTTGTGGAGTATCATGCTGTGATGGAACGAGGCGCTCCCCGCCTTGAGCGGCGCGGCCACCTCCTTGGAGAGGTCGATGGCTGATTCTGGCACCTGCATGTCCTCCCTCTTGCCCACCATCCACTTCTCAGAATGCGCAATCAGCCCGAGCTTGTGGCTCCCGGGGATGAAGTGGAGGCACCCGTTCTCGACCGTGGCGTCCTCCAGCGCAATCCAGCACGTTACGATGTTCTTCGGCTCCACGAAAAAGTAAGCATGGTCCTGATGGTAGGGCTTTTCGATGCCTATCTTGGCCGGCTTCACGAAGAACTGGTCCCCGAAGATCATGAGGTTTGGCCCCAGGAGCTCCTCGACGACATTCAGTATCTTCGGGTTCTTCGCTGTGGCCAGGAAGACCTCGTCGTAGTCCGTCAGGTCGTTTATCTTGCGAAGCGATTCCATTCCCGACTTGACCTTTGCCTTGCCGCTCGCGACGGCTGGCTCCAGCTCGAAACGGGTTTTGGGTACGTGCTTCAGTTTGCCGTTCCCAATCTGGGCCACCCTTTCCTTTAGGCCACGGAGCTCTTTACGCGTTATCAGGTCTTCAACGACTATGAAACCGTCCTTCTCGAACTTTTTCCTCTTCTGCTCTACAGCGAGGCGCTGCATTCCGAGCCGGTTCGGCGACCATGAGGGCTAAAAGCGTATCGAAGACCGTGGGAGTTTCAGGCACCAACATAGTTCTCGATAGTCTGGGCCATCCAGAGCATCCCCTTGTGAAGAAGGTCGAGCCGGATGTTCTCGTTGGGGGCGTGATTGGCCGCGTCAGGGGAAGAGATACCGATAGCGACTATCGGTACTTGATAGCGGTCACGGAAGACGTAGAAGGGGGACGTGCCCGCGCCGCTCAATTCCGTTATGCTCTTCTTACCGTAGACCATCTTCCCGGCATTCATCGCCGCCTTCGCCCAGGGGTCGCCAGGACTGACTCGGGCCGCAGGCTCGCTGTCCAGGACCGTCGTCTTCACGTCCCCGAATCCGTTGGCGTCCATGTAGGCCCGCAGGTTCCCGTACAGCTTCTTCGGGTCCTGTCCCATGGTCAACCGGAAGTCCATCTTGCACCGGACCTCTGCGGGCAGTACGGTCTTCTCCCCGGGCCCTTCGTATCCCGTCCATAGACCTGATATGTTCGCGGTCGGGCGC
Source organism: uncultured Nitrososphaerota archaeon (assembly GCA_963749225.1). Classification (GTDB taxonomy): domain Archaea; phylum Thermoproteota; class Nitrososphaeria; order Nitrososphaerales; family Gagatemarchaeaceae; genus Gagatemarchaeum. The sequence goes on from CAVVLY010000002.1 coordinate 180,912, forward strand.
GATTCGAGGGCCTTCTTCAACTCGAGGGGGGTCTGCGCACCAACGAACCGCTTCGCGCCGTAGGTCCCCTCGAAGAACTCTCTGTCGAATGGGTGCTCCCGCACCAGTTCGAGCTCGCCAGGGGTGAAATCCACTACTCCGTCGTACCATCCGGGGACGAGCACACGACCACCCTCGTCCCTGAGCAAGGAGAGGAGCCTCACCATCTTCCAGGGCGCTGCTTCCAGAATGGCCGCGTAGGCGCTGTGGGCGTCCTTCTTGAGCATCCTGAGGGCGTACTCCACGTAGAGGATCCCCTTCACCCCGAGGCTGACCACCGGCGTCCCGTCGAGTGTGACCGCTCCGTCCTCCCAGAGAACGGCGTCGCACTCGAAGAGGTCCGGGTTCTCGGCGACGTAGCCGCCCAGGCCGTTTGAACCTGTCTCCTCCTCACCCTCGAAGCAGAACTTGATGTTGCACGGAGGTTCCCCGTGGGTGTTCACGTAGGATTCCACGACCTTGAGCCGGGCCACCAACTCACCCTTGTCGTCCGACGCGCCCCTGCCGTATAGCCGGCCGCCCCGCACCTCGGGTTTGAAAGGTGGCGACCTCCAGAGGTCGAGCGGCTCCTCGGGTTGGACGTCGAAATGGTTGTAGAAGAGAACGGTCTTCTCAGACCTGGACGAGCGCACCTCCCCATAGACGAGCGGCGCGGAGCCCTTCCTGCGGAGTGTCCTCGCCTTTCCTCCCACCTCCCCTATCATCTCCGCGACGAGGGCCGCGCACTCCTCCACACCCTCGTTCCTCGCGGAGACGCTGGGCTGGGCGACCAGCCTCGAGATGTCTTTGACGAACCTTCCTTGGTTCTTGCGGACGTACTCCTTGAAGCTGGAGTCCAAGCCGAGGGAAGAATGGCCGGGGGACTTTAAAGTCCTATGGACCGGAAGTCAGGGCGACGGGACTACTTCCTTCCGAGGAGCTTCGCTGCGACCTCGCCCGTCTCTATCAGGTACGAATGGATGATGTCGTAGTCCGTCCCGATAGCGATGTCGGTCACACCGATGCGCCTGTACTTCTCGATGCCCTTCCTCACGTCCTCAGCGGTACCGCCCAGCTCGAGGCGCGGATGCTTGTCGTACTTCACCGCTGTCTTGATCACCTTCTCCCGGGCCTCGGAGAGCTTGGGGTTGTCATACTGACCCGGGATGCCCATGCTCATGGACATGTCGCAACCGCCGAAGACGACCATGTCGAAGCCGTCGAGGTTCATCACGTCCTCCAGCTTGTCCAGAAGAGGCTTCTTCTCGATCATGATGGCGATGACGATGTCGTTGTAATACTGCACGTAGTCCTTCGAGCTTGCCGTTATCCCGAACCCCTGGGCCCTGTTGTCGAAGCACCCGTTGATGCCCTTTGGCTCAGGTCGGACCGCTGCGATGGCCTCCTCGACTTCCTTGACCGAGTGGAGGTCCGCGAAGAGGACGCTCTGGAAGCCTGCGCCGATGGACTTTTGGGCGAGGTACGTCTTCGGCTCGGCGTCGATCTTTATCATGGTGCTCAACCCGTGGAGGTCAGCGGCCCTCGACATGTTCTCGAGCGCGTAGAGGTCGTATGGGGCGTACTGGCTGACGAACTCAACGTAGTCCATCTTGCCGGTCAGGCCGATCACCTCGATCAGCCCCGGCCAGGTGGAAGCCACGTGCGTCCCGACGGTCGGCTCACCCTTCCGCAGCAACTCCCGGAGCGTGTTCTTTCTAAGAGCGGACATTTTTGATTGCGTCACCCCCAGAGAGCGTCAATATTAGTCCTTGGCAGGCGCAGGAGCCGACTACGCGAAGAAGGCGAAGGTGAACGAGATTAGCACCCAGCAGGCCGCAACGAGGGAAGCGATGACGTAGAGGGCCAACGCCCAGTTTCTGTTGAGGACCCTCGCCGAGTACCCGTAGAACACCGGGAACGCGGCCAGGAGAAGACGGGGGATGGAGTAGACCGGTGTCCCCTGGACGAAAAACAGCGGGATGGTGAAGAGCGCAGAGTAGCCCATGAGCAGCCACCTCTGGGGCAACTCTCTAGCCTTGGCCAGCAGGTAGATGCCAACGAGGAAGAACGCTTCGAAGACCGCGTTCCGAAACGCCCAGTACACCGAGTTGAACCTCACGCCGAACACGTACCACGTGATGTTGGTGAACGACCCGGGTCCGCTCCCGTTGAATATCCATTGGACCTGCCCGACCGGGGTGGTAAGGGCGACGTCCCAGTAGGCCCGCTCCAGCTTGAAGAAGGTGAAGGGGTCCCCCGTGGCCATCTGGTAAGCCATGAGGACGGCGGCACCCGCGACGAGAGTCGGAAGCACAAGAGGCAGGATTGCGGTGACGTCCTGCCGGAGCGAGGCGCGGCGCCTCAGGAGAGGGACGGCCGCGAAGGCAACGAACGCAATCACCGCGACGAATAGGTCGTAGAGCACCAGGCCGGCCAGCGCAGAAGCCAACCCTGCAAGGAGCGGCCTGCCTTTCAGATAGCAAAGGAACGCCAGGGCTAGGAAGGTGAGGGCGAGAGCGTCGGAGTAGCCCGTCATAGTATAGACGATGTACACCGGGAACAGCTCTGCGACCAGAGCGGTGCGAAGGTCGAAGACCTTCAGGAGCACGATGGGAAAGATGAAGCCGAAGAGGCTCGTCACGACCAGAGCGGACGTCCAGTAGGACCCGGTCGCGAGGGCACCCACGTAGACAAGCGCGGGATAGACCGGAGAGAACGCATAGAGCTCGGAGGCCTTGAAAATGGAGGAGTAACCCGTGGAGGCAATCAACTGGTAGAGGAGCCCGTCCCAGTCCGTGCTCATGGTACGCAGGGCGGTGGTCAGAGACTCGGGAATTGGATACTCCACTGCCTGCGAAGGGAAGTGTCCACTGGCAACCAGGTAGAACGAGAAGAAGACCAGGACCTTTGCGACGAGCAGTGCCAGGACCAGGATGACGACGTTTCGCTTGGAGACCGGGCCATTGCCCAGCCTCGGCCCGTCTACTTCTTCCGTTCTTCTCCTATCTTCGAGGGCCACCAATTGAATCGCTGTACGAGGCCCATGAGCGCGGGGACGAAGAAGAGTATGACGGTCGTTACGTCTATCATGACGGCCAAGGCGACGACCAGCCCTATCTGCTGGAGGATGGCTATCCCGGTCAATACCACGGACCCGAAGACGGTCGAGAGTACCAGCCCCAACCCGACTATGGTCACCCAGGACTTGCTGATGGCAGTCTTTATCGCCTCGTCGTCCGATTTGCCGCTCGAGCACCTCCTCTCTGATGCGGGTGACCAGGAAGATGTCGTAGTCTATGCCCACGCCGAGCATAGTCACCACTACGAAGAGGGGTGCCAGGTCGAGTATCGGCAGGGTCAGGGCGTAGTAGAAGATCGTAACGAGGACCGCCAGCGAGAACGCGACGCTGCAAAGTATGGTGAAGATCAGTCTGACCGGGGTGAACGCAGAACGGAGCTGGATGAAGAGGATGATGTAGATGGCGACTGCGAGCGTGAGGATAACCTGGGGCACTATGCCGTCTATGAAGGACTGATCGTCCTGGGTGACCGAGGTGGTCCCTCCGAAGTAGACGACTGTGCCCCGGGGGACCGCCACCGAGTGCACGCTCGACTCGACCTTGAGCATCGTGTTTATCGCGGCCTGGCTCTCGGGGTCGTTGCTCAGCCCGACGTTGATTAGCACAGTCCGGTTGTCCAACCCAATATAGGAGAGCAGACCTTGGAGGTACTGCGTCCGCTCTGGCTGCGGCATCTGCTGGATCGCGGAGTAATTGAACGGAGCCCCGTAGGGTCTGGTCGGGCTCGTGACGCTGACGACCCCGTTCACGCCGGCCACCGCGGAGGTCAGGGACTCTACGTCGTTTAGGAGCGTCTGGTTCAGCTGGCCGCCCCCATAGACTATTGGTGTCGGCATCGTGGCGACTATCTCGGTGGGTCCCGTAGCGGTGCTCCCGAAGGAGGCGGTCATCACCGTGAGTCCGTCGTTGCTGGGGAAGTTGGGGATGAGCTTCAGAAAGTCCTCGCCCGCAGAGGTCTGCTGGGAGACGAAGACGGCGCCGACCGCCAGCGCCCCGACCACGGCGATCACAAGATATTTCCGACGGAGGGTCTTCTCCGTGAGACGTTCCAGTTTGCTTGGCCTTGTCGTGACGCCTCGCTTGAGAGAGGGCCAGAAGATCTTGTCCCCGAGGGTCAGCTCGAGAGCCGGGAGCAGCGTGAGCGCGCCTGCGATGAGGACCGAGACGGAGATTGCAATGGAGAGACCGACGTCACTGAAGAGCGGCACGTTGGTAATCCACATGACTAGATAGGCTACGACCACGGTCACCCCTGCAGTGAGCACCGCCTGCCCTGCCCATCGCATGGAGACGGCCACGCTTTCCTCATTCGACCGTCCCTTCTGGCGCTCCTCCCTCGTCCTTCTGAGCTGCAGCACCGAGTAGTCTACGGACAAGCCGAGGACCAGAAGGATGGTGAGCGTAGGGGTGAGGAAACCTAGGGTGCCACCTCCTATCTTGACCACCCCGAAGTAGATCAAGGGGAGCGAGATCCCGATGGCGAACCCTCCAACGACAACCGGGACGAACGTGGCGAGGGGTGATAGCAGGAGCAGACCGACGATGATGATAGAGGCGATGACGCCGGGGACGACGGTCACTCCGACTGCGGGGCCGAACACCTTGGAGACGTCCTGCTGCACGACGGTCCCTCCCGTGACCCAGTAGGAGCCTAGCCCAGCGATGCCGGAAGCCTGGACGTCGTTGCGGAACGCTGTGACCTGGGAGAGGTCCGGTGGAGCGCCGAAATTGAAGACCATTATCGTCGTCCTGTTATCGGCGCTAACGAAGTTCTGGGAGAGCGCCCGGGTGATTACGAGCGGATAGTCGTTGACGGTCGCGTTGGCCACCAGGGATGCTGCGGCTTCCCGAACCTGTAGCTCGCCGCTGGTGCTGGACAGGCCGGAGAGGAAGCCGGCGAGGGCGGTGACATTCACGTGGAAGAGGGGGGCCGAGTCCAGGGACGAGCTGGTAGCGTTGGAGACGATGGCGGCGGCGACTCTCCAGGATTGGTTGGTGGCCGAGGCGAGCTGGGAGACCTGCGGGATGAGCGTCGTTACGGTGGAAGACAAGATAGAGACCTCCGTCTGGTAGATGCTGCTCATTCCCGTATAGTTGCGGGCGAGGGCGGGGTCTGACGCCAGGGAACGGTTCAGGGCAAGGACCGCTGAGGATTGGGCGGACGAATAGGTCTGGTCTCCTTGGAGAACGAGAACTATGTTGTTATTGCCGCTGCTCGCGTTCGCTGGGAACTCAGCGTCGAGGATGTTCTGTGCGAGCTGGGACTGCGTATTGCTGGGGCCGCCCCCGCTGCTCCCGCCGTTGGCTATGTTGTAGTTCACAGCGCCAAAGAATGTGGGTATCTGGGTGGAAGAGAGGACGAGGGCCACGACCCAAGCGACGAGTATCAGCCTTCGCCGTTTCGCCACGAAGGCACTGAAAGAATCGAAGCGGGAACGGGCCAAGTGGGCACGCCGCCCTTCACATGCGATTTAAAAGTTCAGAATGGATGAGGGGCTCTAATGGGAGTCATGCGGCGGTCATCCCAAGATGTCAGAGAGCTCGAGGGGACGCTTCTCCTCCACCTTCGCAAGGAGGTCTACAACCCAGGGTGCGTACTTGGATGGTGAGGCCGCCAGGTCCTTTCTCAGCTCCGGCAGGGAGGCCCAGGAGTGACCGTAGGCGTTCTCGGGGTTGTGGCTGACCTCGCCCTGGTGTCGGGCCACGATGAGTCTGCAGAACTCGTTCTCGCAGTAGCGGGGCGCCCGTGGGTCTATGGCGGCGTAGTTCACGGCGATCGACGAGTTGGCGACCCTCGTGCCTTCGAGTCCTGAGTACTCGGTCGACAGACACCTTGAAGCCGCTTCCTCATAGGTCTCCTGCCTTCCGTCTCGAAAATAGGGATGGGTGGAACCTGCCAGGTCCCAGACCTTGTCGAAAATTCTGTGCTTGCGGTGCTGGAGAAGTATCTGGCCCCGGGTGTCGAGGACCAAGACCGTCAGGCCCCGATGGTGATACCCTGGGACACCATTATGGACCGTGTGGGTCTCCTCCTTCGTCCCATGACCCAAGGGGGTATCGTTCTCGTCAACCAGAACCACCAGGTCCTCGGACATTCTAATTCCCGGCGATGCTGTCACCATAATTAACCCTTCCCGGCCTCGGTGGGAGCTCGCGGCCGCGAACGATTATTAACGTGCGAGCATCGTGCGTGGTATCGCAGAAAAAGAAATGCCATCAGCCGACCTGGTGATTAGGGGAGGGACGATAGTGACCCCGACCGCGACCGTCAACATGGCCATCGCGGTGAAGGATGGTCGGATAATGGGCATCACCTCGAATGAGAACGCACCCGGCGCCGAGAGGATAATAGAGGCCGGGGGTCTGCACGTCCTCCCAGGGGTAATCGACCCTCACGTCCATTTCAGGGACCCCGGACCTTCGAAGAAGGAAGACTTCGCGAGCGGGTCACAGGCAGCCGCGGCGGGCGGGGTGACGTGCGTCCTCGACATGCCGAACAACGAACCTCCGACCAGGGACGCAAAGACGTTCAAGGCGAAGGTCGAGGTCGCAAGGTCGAAGGCGGTGGTGGACTTCGGGCTCTTCGGCCTCCTCTCCGTGGACTCGTTGAAGGACATTGAGGGTTTGGCCGCGTCCGGAGCGATCGGCTTCAAGTGCTACATGGGTACGACAACGGGGAGAATACCCCCGCCGTCTGACGGAGAGATGCTCGCCCAATTCTCACGGGTGGCCGGTTCGGGCAGGAGGGTAGCCGTCCACGCGGAGAACGATTCCATAGTCCGATACCTGGCAGAAGAACTGCGCCTCGAGGGCCGGGTCTATCCAAGGGCCCATTATGAATCGAGGCCGGCTGTAGCAGAAGAAGAGGCCGTGAGCCGGGCGCTGATTCTGGCCAGGAACACCTCTTGTCTGTTACACATCGCGCACCTCAGCAGCGCCGCCGGCGTCGAGGTACTTCGAAGGGCGAAACGCAAGGGATCCCCCGTCACAGTGGAGACCGGTCCCCACTATTTGCTCCTGGATGAGAGCAGGTATCCTGAACTCGGGTCCCGTATGAAGATCAATCCGGCCATAAAGAGCGCGGCCGACCGTGCGGCCCTCTGGGAGGCGCTGCGGGACGGCACGGTTGATATGATAGCCACCGACCACTCTCCCCACACCGTGGAGGAGAAGGCGACCAAGGACATCTTCGAGGCACCATCGGGCTTCCCGGGGCTGGAGACCGCGGTCCCGCTGATGTTGACAGAGGTGTCGAAGGGTAACCTCTCGCTGGAGAGGTACGTCGAACTGACCTCGGCCAACCCTGCGAGGGCCTGGGGCCTCTACCCGAGGAAGGGGAGCATCGAGGTCGGCTCCGAGGCCGACATCACGATCGTCGACTTGAAGGCGAAGTCCAAGATCGACCCGAGCAAGTTCCACTCCAAGGCAAAATGGAGCCCCTTCGATGGGGTCGAGGTCCAGGGAGGGCCAGTCTATACCATCTCAAGGGGGCGGGTGGTGATGGATAGGGGCGTCGTCGACAAGACTCCGGGCGGCCGAATGGTCATGCCGAACCCGTAGAGACAGCCTTCATAGTGGTCGATGCAATCCTGCAGCGGCCCGAAGCGCCGGGGCCTAGAAGGAGAGCGCGGCCTTCTCTATCTGCTCGGCGGTGAGCCCGTACTTGTTCAAGAGCTCCTGAGCCTCTCCACTCTCGCCGAAACGGTCTTTCACTCCGACGCGGTGAACGGCGACCGGGTAGTGTCTCCGTGACCACCTCCGCGATAGCTGAGCCGAGCCCTCCGAAGATATTGTGCTCCTCAGCAGTGACTATCTTGCCGCACTTCTTTGCGTAGCTTGACTATGGTCTCCTCGTCGATGGGCTTGATCGTGTGCATGTCTATCACCGAGGCCTCCACCCCCTTCGCCTTTAGCGCCTCGGCTGCCCTAAGGGACTCCGCGACCATTAGCCCGCAGGCCATGATTGCGACGTCACTCCCCTCCCTGAGGACCTCGGCCTTGCCCAGCTTGTAATCGAACCCGTTTTCATAGATTATCGGAGAGGTCGACCCCTTGATCGACGCCCCTCGTTATCCTCACGTAGAACGGCCCGGGTATCTCCGCTATCGCCTTGACTGTCCCCTTCACGGAGGTGTAGTCGGCTGGTATCACGACCTTCATCCGCGGGACCACGCGCATGAGAGCTATGTCCTCCAGTTGCTGGTGCGAGCCTCCATCGGGGCCGACCGAGACTCCACCGTGTGAGCAGACAAGTTTGACGTTGAGGTCTGGCGTAGGCGATGACGTTCCTTATCTGGTCGACGCACTTCCCCGGGACGAAGATCGCATAGGTGCCGGCGTAGACGACCTTGCCTGCGAGGGCCAACCCCGGCGGCCACGCCGACCAGGTTCTGATTCCGCGATGCCGAGGTTGAAGAAGCGGTCGGGGTACTTCGCTCCGAACATCCCGGACTTCATGGATTCGGTCGTGTCCGCACCCAGCACGACCACTCCGGGGTTCGAGGCTCCGAGCTCCACGAGTGCTTCGCCGTAGGCGCTCCTCATCGAGCCGAGCTTCTCGAGCATCCTAGGCTCCTCCCCTCGCCGCCATCGCCCGGGCCTTTAGGTCTGCGATCGCTGCCACGGGGTCCTTCTTTGCGTAGACCCCCGCTCCTGCCACTAGGAGGTTGCCTCCCCTCTTGACGACCTCGCCCACGTTCTCCGGTTCCACCCCTCCGTCTATCTCTATGTTGGTCTCGTAGTCCCCGTCCGCTATGAGAGCACTGATCCGCTCGAGCTTGGGCATCACAGACATGTCCATTGTCTGTCCGCTGAAGCCCGGGTTGACCGTCATCACAATCAGGGTCTTGAGGGATTCGAGCCTGTCCTCTGCCCAGCGCGGGAGCTCCGTCTGGGGCTTCAACGCCAGGCCGATACCCTTCCCCTTGGTATGCACCATGCCACGCAGTAGGTCGAAGCTCTCGGCGTTGAGCACCTCTGCGTGGAAGGTCAGGATGTCAGAGCCAGCCTCGATGAACCGCTCCACGTAGCGGATGGGCTCGCTTATCATGAGGTGTGTGTCGAAGGTCAGGTCAGTTCCCTTGCGGAGGGCCTTGACCGTGCCGGGGCCGAAGGTAATGTTGGGCGCGAAATGGCCGTCTATCACGTCCAGGTGCACCATGTCGGCCTTCCCCCTGGAGGCGATCTCGACGGCCTCCCCTGAGCCTTCTAAGGTCCCAGGCCAGGACAGAGGGCGCGACCAGTATCGGCTTCCTCTTCGCCAGGGTCCGTGGCTGTTCGGTCATTTTAGCTCCTTGTAGATGTCCTCCATCTTGTCCTTGGAGGGGGCGGTGCCGTGGTAGGTCGGCGACCACTCCATGAAGGAGACGCCCTTGCCCTTGACGGTGTGGGCGATGACGATGGTCGGCTTGTGCTTCGCCATCTCTGCGTTGTCGAAGGCGTCTATCAGTTGGAGGAAATCGTAGCCGTCGACCTCTATGACGTTCCAGTTGAAGGCGCGCCACTTGGACGCCAGCGGCTCGAGTGGCATTATCTGTTCGGTAAGGCCGTCCTGCTGGATGCCGTTCCTGTCGATGATCCCAACGAGGTTGTCGAGCTTGAACTTGGCGGCAGACATCGCGGCCTCCCAGACCTCACCCTCCTGCTGCTCGCCGTCACCCATGAGGACGTAGGTACGGTAGGCCCTCCCGTCTATCTTTGCCGCCAGAGCCTCGCCAACGCCAACCGAGAGTCCGATGCCCTCGGAGCCCGCCGGCATCTCGATGCCTGGTATCCTCAGGTCCGGGTGACCCTGCAAGAGGGCGTTGAGCTTGCGGAGGTGCTGGAGCTCCTCGGCGGGGAAGTATCCGGCCTGGGCGAGTATCGAGTACAGCAGAGGCGCGGCGTGCCCCTTGCTCAGGATGAACCGGTCCCGGTCGAGCCACTTTGGGTTCTTGGGGTCGTGCTTCATCTTGTAGAAGTAGAGCGTGACGAGTAGCTCGACAGCAGAGAGCGAGCCTCCGGGGTGACCGGAACCTGCCTCGGCCAGGGTTCCCAGGATGAGCTTTCGTGTGTTCCTCGAGATGTCCTGGAGGCGCGTGACCTCTCGTGCGGTCTCCATAGGTCTATCTCCTCACTGGTGCCTGAGATATCCGCTGGAGGAAGTCGCCCAAGGCGTCGAAACCCGACTGGAAGTCTGCGATTGCTAGCGTTACGTTCCTCGGCTTGTCACTCCGGAGTGGACCTGCGATGTTAGCGAGGCAGGCGGCTTCTGCCGCCGAGCCCCCCGCGGCTACGGCGAGGCTGAACACAGCAGTCATGGCGTCCCTGACCCCGACCTTGCTGAAGAAGTTGCGCCTCCCGTAGATCGGGGGGAAGTTTGTGAGCTGCTCCTTCTCGAAGACGGTTATACCCTGCTCGCCCCTGGTAATCAGTATGCCCTTGCAGTCGAGGCGGCCTATCAGGTTGACGCCCATGTTCCTGAGACTCGTCTCGTTCACGATGCTCATACCGGTCGCGTGTGTGGCCTCCTCGAGGTTCGACTTCACGTAGGTGACCCCGGTGAAATCCATGTAGTGCCGCATCTTTGGCTGTGCGACTGTGATCTTCCCTGTCTTGCGGGCAGCGGAGACCACGCCGTCTATCAGCATTGGCCCGATGACTCCACGGTCGTAGTCCGAGAGCACGACCGCGTCGACGCCGGGCACCTCGCTCTGTGCCATCTCCATGAAGGCGTTAGTGGTGTTGAGGGAGATGTCCTTCCTCGTCTCCTGGTCGATGCGGAGATAGTGAAGGCGGTTTACCATTATCCATGTCCTGAGGGAGGTCGGTCTGTTCTTCTCGGTGACTATCCCCGTCGATCCCGATGCCGTTCGTGGCCAGGTCGGCTCTCAGCCAAGAGCCCTGGGCGTCGTCGCCCACCACCCCGAGCACGGAGACGGAAGCTCCGAGAGCCGCTAGCTCCCGTGCCAGGTTTGCCGCGCCTCCGGGCAGGAGAGTCTCGCCGACAAAATCGCCCGCCGGCACCGGGGCCTCTCGGGCGAGCTTTCGGGCAGACACTTCCACGAACCTGCTGACTATGAGGTCGCCTATGACCAGCATGCGCCTCCCCTGGAACTTGCCAAGGAGAGACTTGAGCCCCTCGACCGACAAGCTGTCCATTTACGCGATGAGCCTCGTTGTTTCGCCCGCGGGGCCCCATTTTAAGAGTTTGGTGGCGGAGCGCGGCGACCTCCTCGGGTCGCTTTGCGCCTACTTCCGCTTGGGCTTTCCTTCTTCCTTCCACTTTTCCTCGAGCAGCGCTCCGATGACGACGACAGCCTTGCTTATCTCCCTCTGCATGGCGAGCGGGTCGTAGTTCTTTGGCGCGTTGTACTGAAGGAACCTGGCGTTGGGGTCGAGGTTGAGGAAGTCCTTGCACGATTCGTAGATGGCGAGCAGGGTCGGCCCGTCGAACTTCTTCAGGTCGGACCTCCAGGCGTGGTGGAAGCCCTTGCCGCTGACGAAGGTCACCTTGATGTTCCCCTCCGCCTCCTCCTTGATGCTCTGCCAGAATGCGAGGCCCATGTCCTCGACTATGCTTGCCGTGCTTCAGCCCGGTCGCGAACCTCTTCCTTCGCTTCAGGACCGCCTCGTTTTCGCTTATCTCGAACCTCGCGGCTACCTCCGCCGGTCTGAGGCCCAGCTTGGAGAGGTAGTAGCACCCCTCGTCGAGGGTCGCGTCGTCCGCTCCATCGCATCCGACTTCCCAGAGGGCGCTCCGGTGGTCGAAATACAACGGCTGCTCGCCTACTTTATGAAGGAGGCAGCGAAGGCGTTCCTGTTCGCCCGGAGGAGGTCGTCCTCCTTCAGGATCTCGTTCCTGAGCAGAAAGTCGAACTCGCCCCTCAGGTTCGTCATGAGCATCTCTGGACCGTCGGTGTTTATGGTGTACTTTATGCGGTGAGACGCGAGCTGTCTGAAGACCTCCTTCATGTGTCCCACCCCCTTCACCACCTGGGTGTTGAGGTTGGACGAAGGGCAGACCTCCAGCGTGACTCCCCTCTCCCTCAGCATCTCCATCGTCTTGTCGTTCTCGATGGAGCGCACGCCGTGGCCGATGCGGTCGGGTTCGAGGTGCTTCAGGACCTCCCTCACCGAATTGTGCCCCTCGTCCTCTCCCGCGTGGACCGTGAGGCCCAGGCCCTCGCTCCTGGCGCGCCTGTAGACTCCCTTGTAGTCGGAGTACTTGAAATCCTTGGAGGAGTGGCCGGCGATGTCGATCCCGACGACCCCGCGGGACATGTACCTGAGCGCTTTCTCGAGGAGGATGAGGTTGAGCTTCATGGTGAAGGTTCTGTCGAGGCAGATGATGATCCCCGTCCTGACCGGATACTCCAGAGAGGCCCGGTCTATGCCTCTGATTGCGGCCATCATTATCTGGTCCAGGTCCTGCTCGCCGCCCCTGTTCCTCTTCATGGGGTTGAAGCGGAGCTCGAGGAGGGTGATGTTGTTCTTCCTGTATGCGCCCGCTATGGTGTGATAGACCGACTGCTCAACGGCGAGCGGGCTCGATTGTATCAACTCGGTCCACTTGAACATGTGGAGGTAGTCCTCGAAGGACTTTACCCTGGTGGGGTTGACCGTTATCATATCGACGAAGCGCCAGTAGTCCTTGGTGGGGAGCTTGATCCCCTGGGCATGGGCGATCTCCCACATCACGGCGGGGTCCACAGAGCTGCCGAGATGGGTGTGGAGCTCTGCTAGTCTCGTCTGCGGCCCGAGGAATTGCGTCATGGAAATCACTGAGGCTCTATGGTCGCTGGCGGTTTCGAGGATATGGCGTAGACCACGCTCACCACGCCTTCAACCTCGTTGGTGATCCTCGTGGATATCTTCTCGAGGACCGCAGGAGGTGCCCTGTACCAATCGGCGGTCATGGCATCTATGGACTCGACGACCTTGACCGTCACCTGGTAGCCAACTTTCCTCTCGTCCCCCAGGACGCCCGTAACCCTATCATCACCGAGATAGGCGAACCCCTGCCAGACCTTGTTGTAGATCCCCTCCTCCACCAGCACCTGCTCGACCACCCGGTTCGAGTCCCTGCAGGCACGGAGCTTCTCGTCCGTGATTTCGCCGATGATCCTCACCGCTAGGCCTGGACCCGGGAACGGGTGCCTCTGGAGCACCTTGGCGGGGAGACCGAGGAGCGCTCCCAGAGAGCGCACTTCGTCCTTGTAGAGTTCCTTCAGCGGCTCGACCACCGCCATGGAGAGGTCCTTGGGGAGGCCGCCGACGTTGTGGTGTGTCTTTATGATGGAAGCGGGCGCCGAGGAGCGACCGCTCTCGATGACGTCGGGGTAGAGCGTACCCTGAGCGAGGAACTTGAAGGGGCCGTGGGTCCTCGCGTAGCTCTCGAAGACCTCGGCGAAGACCTTCCCGATTATCTTGCGCTTTTCCTCGGGGTCGACCACGCCTCTGAGCCTGCCGAGGAACTGCTGTGACGCGTCGAGGAACTCGATCGGCACGCCGAGGTCATCGTGCAGGAACTTCGAGACCTCGGCCGCTTCTCCGTGCCTGAGGAGGCCGGTGTCGATGAAGACACATTGCAGCTTGTCCGGGACGGCCCTGTTGAGCAGGACCGAGGCGACGGAAGAGTCCACCCCGCCCGAGACAGCACACAGCACGCGGCCGTCGATCCGTCGACTCGAGGTCCTCGATGGTCTCGGAGAGGAAGCTCGACATGTCCCAGCCTCGCTTTGCGCCACAGACGTTGAAGACGAAGTTCGAGAGGATGGCGTCCCCTTTCTCCGTATGGGCCACCTCTGGGTGGAACTGGACGCCGAAGAGCTTGCCGTCGCTCGACCGCACGGCCGCGTAAGGGGAATTGTCGCTCACCCCGAGGATGGACATCCCCTCTGGGAGCTTCAGAGCGGAGTCGCTGTGACTCATCCAGCAGGAGATCTTGTCCTCTGCAATCCCCGTGAACAGACCGGAGTGCTCCATGATCCTGAGGCTGGACTTGCCGTACTCTCGCTTCGATGCCCTACCGACCACGCCGCCATTTGCCTGGACGATGAGCTGGTAGCCGTAGCATATGCCAAGGACGGGGAGAGAGCCGTGAAGCAGCCTTTCGTCGGGGTGTGGAGACATCGAGGAGTATACGCTGGCAGGCCCTCCCGACAGGATGACCCCGGCGACCCCTAGCTTCTCGAGCTCCACCAGGGGAGTGTCGAATGGAAAGAGCGAAGCGTAGACCCCGAGCCCCCTTATGCGCCTACAGATCAGGTGGGAGTACTGGCCCCCGAAGTCGAGGACCGCTATACCGCCCTTCATGAGCTCGCGTTTCAGGTCACCGACCCCCCTTCAGGGTCAGCGAGTGGATTCCGAGCTCCGTGTAGCCGACCGCCGAGACGAGGCCGAAGGAAGCGACGTTCCAGAGGTCCCTGATGCCCTTGGCCCCGGCGTAGCCGAAGGAGGCGCGGAGCCCGTTGGCGATTCCGGATAGGACGTCCTGGGTGCTCCCGGCGTAGGGCACGTAGGCCTCGACTCCCTCGTCCAGCCCCTTCGCCGGGACGCTGTAGCGGTCGAGGGCGAACCTCGCCTTCCTCGCTGCGGCGCTCGCCATGCCTCTGTGAACCTTCATCTTCTTGCCGTTCCTGACCAGGACCTTGCTGGGGGATTCTTCCGCTCCTGCTAGCAACGAGCCGAGCATCACCGTCGAGGCGCCAGCGGCGAGTGCCAGAGACGCGTCACCCGCGCCCGCGGATTCCTCCGTCGGCTATTATGGGGACGTCCACGTTCTGCTCGTGAAGCGCCGTCCCGACCTCAGCGACCGCGAAGAGGGTGGGGGCGCCCACCCTGGTGACCTCCGAGGTTATGCAGACCGAGCCCGAGCCTATGCCGACCCTGAAGCCGTCGACCCTGGGCAGTTCGGCGACGATATCGTGAACGGCCCTCCTGGTGCCGATGTTCCCCGCGATGAAATCCTTGCTCAGGTTGGGGAGGAGCTTCGCGGCTGCCCTCAGGACGTTGGAGTTGTGGAAGTGTGCGACATCGGCTACGAGGAAGTCCGCCACCTTGTCGAGGGCCTCTGAGCGCTTCGCGTCGAGTGGGGACATGGACGCTCCGACCAGCGGGGGCGCCATGGGCATCCCTGCTCCTTGCTTCGACCTTGGAGGCCTTCACCTTCTTGACCTGCTCGACCTGGTCCTCGATGCTCAGATTGCGATGGATGACCCCGGCTCCTCCCAGGCGGGCCATCTCGAGGGCCATCCGCCACTCGGTCACGGTGTCCATGGGAGAGGAGACGAAAGGCAGCTCGAGGCTGATGTTCCTGGAGAGACGCGTCGTGAGCTTGATCTCCTTGGGCTCCACCTCGCTCCTTCCAGGAAGCAGGATAAAGTCGCGGAACGTGAACACGTTGGAGGCGTTCTTTAGTTTGGAAACAAAACTTAGTGGCAAGGTGACTCTTTTTTCCCCTTGCCAAAGATTGCACTCCAAGGTCACATAATAAGGCTTGCGAAGCCCTATGGGTGAGTGCAATCGTGGGAATTCAGGGCAAATCGACCCCAACAGGTGAACCCCCTACGCGGAGGAGAAACACGATGTCCCATTTCCCATCCAATTAGGAAGCAGTTGGATTTGCTTTGCTTCTTGGAACGTACTGTTGATCCCGGGGTCGCGACATAGAGGTAACCCTTGTTGATTGCCAGTCCGAAGTCCTTGGCTAGAGCGCTGACAATCTCCCCAACCCGGTCAGAGGCCACGAAGATGTTTAGCGCTTGTTTGTACTGGACCGGGTTCCCCAGGGAGTAGAAGCTCGTCGTGATGTACGTCCCTCCTACGTGCTCGGCCGCTTTGACCCCGATATCGTAGGCTTTCTGCGGATCGACCTCTTCAAGGAATATGAACCAAACCTGTATCTCCTTTTTTCTCTTCCATCGCCAAGGTCTTGACGTGTTCGAGACTGGCCTGGGACTCTTAGACCTTTCGGACCTTGAGAACGATCTTGCTCATCATTTTGGGACTTTTCGTGATTTGTATCCAACGGCCAACACGCGTTGCGTTCTACGCACTGCCAATCGGGATTCCGCGACAGGCGAGGACGACCACCGTCATCGCTGACCGCGGTTAGCGAACTCGACCATCTGCTTTGGGTCGAGACCGTCCAGTCCGATGCTCTCCAATGTCAGTCCGGTGCGCCAGTAGTCGATTCCTTGGAGCGCTCCGAGGACGTCGACTACGGCCCTGCTGACGGGGGCAGGCTCGTCGATCTGGCCTGCGATCGCCGTGAGCGGGACGTAGAAGCAACCGATGTCCTCGCGCAACAGGGCGTTGTGGAACTCCACGGGTGTCGGCATGGCAGCATGCTCCGATTTCTTCAGGGCCTCGGCGATGTTCCGTCCGCCATAGCCGTAGGTCTTCTTGAACCAGTCAAACTCGCTCTCGCTCTCGACTCCCAGCCTCGCAGCCACCCTCAACCTCTCCTCGTCGCACGCCTCGACCAACTTTGCTCCGGGTTCCGTAGCCTCGGAGTAGAAGTTGAAGCTCTTCCTTCCGTCGAAGACCTTGCCGGCGATGGGTATGGTCATCGGAGCATGGATCGGAGGGTTGCCGGCTGCGAAGTTCGTCCAGAGCACGTTCGGGACCCTCTTGGTCTGGGGGTAGAGCTTTTTGAAAACAGAGAAGATTTCTCCGGTCCGGTTTCCTGGGAAGGCCGCGAGCTTCATCTCTCTCTTTTTCCTTAGGATGTGCGTACTCCCAGGACCAAGTTTTTCCGCCGCATATGGCATTATGTTCGTCTCAGATATCACGACCTCGTCCAGAACTGCCTTCGTCAAGAGCGGGGAAAACCTCAGGGACGCCCAGTAACCCGTGTTGAAGACGATCTTCTCTCCCCCGACCAGGAAAGGGAGGATTGCCTCGAAGAATGCTTTGTGCCCGAATGCAGGGGCAGTTATCATGATCAGGTCTGCGTTTTCCACGGCTTCCTCGGGGTCGCTGCCTATGGAGCTCAGCTTCGCAAACCCCGTCTTTCCAGATTGCGTGTCGCCGGTGAGGACGATGCCGCCCTTGCGCCGGATTCCCTCCACGTTCCTTTGCAACCGGGCTAGCTCGAAGAGCCTCACGTCGTGACCCATCAGGGCCAGGTCCGCAGCTATAGCCGTGCCCGCCCTCCCGCCCCCGCAGACCGCGATGCTGAGCCGCTCCGGCATGGCTTCAGGTGGGCGTCGCGGACTTTAGGCTCTTTCGCGCTGCTTCAATCCGTCGCCTGAGTGTCTTTCCTTTGGTACGTGCGGGCCCCTCGACGAAGAGCCGGTTCCGGATCATCGATGCCATGTTAGGGTCGATCTTCAGCCTCTTGAGCTCCAGGTCCAATTCTTGGTAGTAGGCGTAGATGTACTCGATCTTCTTGTCGGCCCTCCAGATTTTTGGCGCCCCCCTCTTAGCGTAACGAAAGTCGGCCGAGAGCCTGAAGACCTTGGAGGAGTTGGGCAGTCCTTTGTGGAGCATCTGGGGCTGGAATATGATTGCGTCCCCGGGGACAAAGTCGGACCGGAGGAGTGTCTTCTTGCCTTGGGCAGGCTCCGAGTTCCCGGACGCCGGAACCGCCCCGAGTCTCTCCCATCTTCTGAGCTCCGCCTGGTCAATCGGCGCCCCCATATCTTCCCCCTTGAGCGTATAGTGCTTGTAGAAGCCGGACTTGTGGGACCCTTTCACCAGGAAGAGACCGCCCACGTCCTCGGTGATCTCCATGATGGGCACCCAGACTGTGTAGAACGGAAAGGCCGAGCCGTCCGGGTATCTTAGGGTCTCATGGTCTTGATGCGAAGCGAACGGCGTCCCCGCGGGGTTCTTGACGTACTTTCGCAGGACCTCGGCCTTGGTTGGCGGCACGGCCCGGAGTCTGTCGTCGTTCTCGCCCATCGAGTATGCTTCCCCTCCGAATAGGCTCCCGAGAACGCCGAGGAGCTCCTTTGAGGTGTACAGGTTCCGCAGAGACTCTAGGCTCGCCACCGCTTTGATGACCGCACCTCTCGGCGGGAGCGGGGAAAAGTCCTCGCCTCTTTGCTCCTTTCCCGACCACACCGGGGAGGTAGTGGCACCTGGGACCACGTATCCATGGGCTTTTAGTATCCGAATGAAATCATTCAGCACCGCGTTCACAGTCTCCCTGTCGAGGAAGTTCCTCAGGAAGACGTAGCCGTCCTCAGACATCCGCCGCGTCAATTCTCGCGAGTCACCGACCTTGCTCGAGGAATCTCGGAGATTCGAGAACCCCATGACGCCAGCAAAGGTCTCGTTCCGACGATAAATCTCTTTGGATAGGTCGGAAAGACATAACTATGGTCCTCGAGGCCGACCAAAATATGACTGCATCAAGTGCGCCTTCCTCCGGCGGACGAGGAGTCTGACGCATCCATGAAGTTCGGGGTCGCAGTCCCAAATTACGGCGAGAATCTTTCCGTCGAGGGCATGTTGACAGTCGCCAAGACGGCCGAGGAGTTCGGTTTCGACTCGGTCTGGACGACGGACCACATACTCATGCCGAAGGCGAGCGGGACGCCATACGAAAGGATCTTCGAGAGCATCACGTCGCTCGCCTTTCTCGCTGCGAGCACCAGCCGCGTCCAGCTCGGCGTGTCCACCCTCATCGTGGCGATGAGGAACCCCGTCATAGCGGCGAAGCAGCTCGCGACCATTGACGCCCTGAGCGGAGGAAGGCTCTTGTTCGTGGTGGGCGTTGGCTGGAACCCCAAGGAATTCGGCAACCTCGGCTCGGATTTTGGGGACCGGGGTGCCAGGGTCGACGAGTCGATCAGACTTGTGAGAGAGCTCTTCGACGGCATCACCACGTTCAACGGGCAGAGGACGGGCATCGAGTTCAAGGAGGCTGCCTTCGACCCTCGGCCGAGCCACAGGGTCCCCATCTGGATCGGCGGGACGAGCCCGGCTGCCATGAAGCGCGCCGCGACGATAGGGGACGCGTGGCACCCGAACATCTCGCCCCTCGAGGACTTTCGCAGGCAGGTCAAGTCGTTCAGGGCGTTGACCGGAGGCTCGGAAAAGCCCATTCACGTTCGCATCGGGCTCGACCCGACGAGCACTACCGCGGAATACATCGGTGCCCAGGGGGACCGTCGGCTGCAGTTCTGCAGTGACAGTGAGGCGAATCGAATCATCCTAAACACGCTAGAGGAGCTCCGGGTCGAAGGCGTCGTGGTAGCGACAAACCCCACCGGCAAGACCTCGATCGAGGACCAGGTCGAAGGACTGAAGATGGTTCGGGATCAGCTTATGCTTTCCCGGTCCACCTCGGACTCTTCGCCGCGGCCGGTCAAGTAGGCACCGAAGGCCAACGTCGCCAGCAAAGTGGGGTACGCCACTAGGCGCTCCATCTCTCCCTGACCGAGGCCCAGATATGTGTCGCTAGCATAGAGGGTGAGGGAGACCAAGGTTACGACCCCGAGGACGACGAAGAGGTAGGAGATTGGCGGTCGCGCCGACCTGAAAGAGAGGACGGCGCCGATGCCCCCGAAGAAGAATGCGATGAAACTGACGATCGTGTGGAGGAAACCGGTCGTCTCCGGGAATACGGCCACGCCCATCACCCCAGCCGCGGAGAGCATGATGACCGCACCAAGAGATTTTCTCACGGAGAGGAGAACCCCGTAGCCCCCGACGAACGCAAGGAGACCGAGCAGGAAGACCGAGACATCGAAGATGGCGGCGCTTGGATAGTAGATGTTGCAGACCCTCGTGCTTGCACCCCCGAGCGGAGAGATACCGGCGGTTATGGTCTTGCACGTCGCGCCCAGGTCGCTGATCGGCTGAAGGGAGGCGCTGTAGCCAGGATACTCTGCCTCGGCTATCGTCAAGGCCGGGATGAACTGGGCTACCCCGATGCAGAGAAGGAAGCCTGCGAGCCTGGGGAGTCTTCGTGCATCGGGTCGCTTCAGAGGGACCGCCTGGTCTTGACCTGTCTTTCTGCTTCGTGGAGGTCCTTTATGGAATCGATGATGGCCCAGAAACCCTTGAACGGATACGAGAGCACGCCTCCGTCCTTCGCGAGGACGGGGAAGGTCTCCCTCTCGATGTCGCCTTTGTCGGGCAAGTGTCGGAGGACCTTGGAGGAGTTAATGACGTAGATCCCACCATTTATCCACACGTCAGGGAAATCGGGCTTCTCCTCGAACTTGCGGACTATCTTGTCCTTGTCGATCCTGACGACACCGAAGCGAGACCGGTAGGGGACGACGAGAAGGGTTGCCGCAGGCCTCGCGTCTGAGGTATCGTGGGCCGAGACCATCCTCTTCAGGGGGATCGCCGTAAGAATGTCCCCATTGGTCACGATGACGTTACCTTCCGTCACCCCCAGATGCTTCAAACCCTTCTTGATCGCGCCCCCGGTGCCCAGGGGAGTATCCTCCACGCTGTACTCGACCCGGACGCCATGGTATTCGTTTCCGAAGTGCTGCTTCAGCCTTTGCCACTTGTAGCCGCAAAGGAAGACGACCTCGTCGAGCTTCACGCTCTTCCTGAGCCAATCGATCTGCCACTCGGCTATGGGCCTCCCGTTGAGAGCCACCAGGGGTTTCGGCTTGTCGTCGGTGAGAGGCCGGAGCCGGAGGCCTTGCCCTCCCGATAGGATCAGCGCCTTCAACTTGGCGGGTGTCAACCCAGGATTTCCAGATAAAGTTTGACATCGTCCGGACTAGTTGGCTTCGCTGACCCTCTTCAACACCCGCAAGCAGGTGAGGGTGATCCACTTGCTCGGTCGGCCTTTGCGCTCGAGGGCGAATTCTGTGGGCTTGCGCTTGAGGGTGTAGCCTGCCCCTGGTCCTATATCAGGGTGGACGGCGTCGAGACTCCAGGTGCCGTCGGGTCGTCGCCTCTCGTCCATCACCCTCAGGGCAGGCCGGAGACGCTTGTCGCCACCATGGCCGAGCGAAGTGATCGCGTCCAAACCGACCAGGACGTCATAGTAGTAGTGTACCGGGTAGTGGAACCGGAACCAGGGTTCGTAGCGCCTGCCTTGTCTGAAGAGCCGTCGTTCGAGATAGAATTCTGCCCCTCGCTCGGCCGACCTCTTCATCTTCCTGGACCAAAGCGCCCTGGGCAGAGCAGAGTACGCGGCGAGCGCTTCCCAACAGTCGAGCGACCCGGTCTTGGAGGGAAAGCAGTGCCAACCGCCGTCGTCCTTCTGGTCCTCGACCAGCCAGTCGAAGATCCTCTGGACCCGTTCGTCCTCACCCATGCCTAGGTTCGTGAGCGCCCTCGCGAAGTTACCCAGGACGCAGACCTCCCTGTCCTCCTTGAGGGCCCTGTCGGCCGCGAGCCACTCCTTCACGTACAGGCTTAGCCCCGCTTTCAACTCGGGCTCGTTCCCGTAGAGACCCATATCCGAGAGGACGAGCATGCGCCAGTTCGTCGCAAGGTACTTTGGCGTGTAGAGCCCTTTCTCGCTCGGTGCCCAATGGCCGTCCGGTCTCTCCCTGGCGAGTATGTCCTTGACCCATCCTCGCCGCGCGATGGCGCGGCGCGCTTCCTGCACCTCCGGGTCGGTCTCGGGACGGTCGAGCAGGTGGACCAAGGTCAGGTACCTGACGGACGGCTGCTCCTCCTCCAGGAGCCAGCGAAGCACCCTCTGGTCCGTCGAGCTCAATGGTCCAGGTGCTTGCTTCCGTGAAATTAAGCTATGCGGTTCAGTCGAGAATGAATTTGGCGAGCTCGGGTTTGCCCCTAGTGGAGACGTAGACCCCCGGGACGCCAGCGCCGCGACAGGCCTCGACCACGCCCCTCGCCTCCTTCAGGAGCCTGCGCTCACCCTCGGCGGCTATCTTGTCGAGCTCCGTCGGGAGCTTCCAGCCGAAGCGCGACCTGCACGCTTCGACGTCTTCACGGCTCCGGAACGGGAAGACGTTCGGCATCACCTTCTTGGTGAGCCCATTAGTCTCGAGCGTCTGGAGATGCTCGCCGAGCATGTGGGAGAGCTCCGCCGTGGGAGGCTGTGCGAGCAGACCGTCGGCCCCGCTCTCGAGGCGCTTCCGAGCCATCCGGAGGCCCCGTTTGCCGTCCAGCGTGGCGATGTTCACCGGCGAGAGGAGCGTTGCGTTCGTGTCGGCCCTGTCGGAGAGGGTCCGCATCTCCGCCACCACGTCTGCCAGCGAGCGGTAGTCGTAGACGTTCTTCGAGTCGTCGGTGTCGGTGTACTTGTCGCCCCAGACGAGGGCGATGGATTCGAGCCCCAGGGAGAGCGCCGTGAGGAACATGGTCCTGACAGCCTTCCTGTTCATGTCCCTCGCGGGGATGACCGGGATGACCTCGATGCCCAGTTCGTCTTTGAGGACCGCCGAGGTGTAGATGCTTGCGAGCTCCAGGCGGGAGGTGTCCTTCATGTCCGCGACCATGATCGCGTCCGCCAGCTTCTCTATCTTCTTCACCCTCGCGACCATGTCCCTCATCTTCGGTTTGATGCCTATGAGGGGCTCCCGAGCCGCGACCGCGCTGAAGTTCGGGGGGAAGACCTCGATGATGGTCGTGAAGATGCCCCTCTCAACCTTCTGGTTGAGCCTCAACTCACTCTATCACTTTCTGTCGGTAGGTCTTCGACAGGTCCTCGAGGGAGGCCTCTGCCCTTCCCAACTCGAGCGTCAGGTAGGCGAGGTGCCTCCTGCTTATCCCAAGCTCGTCTGCCTCGTCGTAGAGCGACTGGAATATCCTCTCGGCGGAGCGCGAGCGGAAGCGCTTCTTCGGGACGTGCTCGTAGGAGTAGTAGGCGACGAGTATCTCCTTGGTCTCCCGCTTGACCGAGACAAGGAAGTAGCCCCGCTTGTCGTAGTCCTTGGGCGTGAGCCTGGAGGGCGATGCTTCCTCCGGCGGGCCGAAGTACGCGTCGTCCCTGGCGAGGACGAGGTTGACGTTCTTCTCATAGGCGACCTCGCGGTTCAGGTTCCTCTGTCCGCAGTGGGGGTGCACGAACTGGATGCGGTCCTCCCCCAGGCGGGCCTTTGCGAACTCGATTATCTTCGAGGTCTCTTCGACAGTCTCGACCCTGGGGTTCTGGCTGTCCATGCAGCCGAGCCCGATGAGCTGGTCGTAGCCGTTCCTGCTGGCTTCGTCGAAGAGGCGAGGGTAGTGGTAGAAGTCCAGCGATATCGTGTGGACCTTGGTCCGCGTCAGGAGGGAGAAGACCCGTGTCGCGTCCCCGCACGCATGCAGGACGATGGGGAGCTTGGCTACGCTTGCGATGTCCTCGTAGAGCTTGACGATGTAGTCTGGGGTCGAGGACTCGGCGGCGATTGTGGGCGAGTCGAGCTGGATCCATGAGACCGCTCCGCTCTTCTGCAGGCTCTCGATCTCGGGGATCACGATCTTGGCGTTGATGTCCTCAGCGAGCTCTCTCGTGTCCCCGTAGGCGCCTCCGCTTATCTTGAGGAAGCGGGCAAGAGTGTAGGCGTCGGTTATCGGCTCCTTGAGCTCGTAGTGAGACGGGAGGACCCCCCGGGCATAGGTGACGTCGGGTAGGCGGATGGGAGAGATCCTGGAGACCTTGTGCTCGGCGTAGGCCTCGGCCCCCGACCAGCGTATGCCCTTGACGAAATGGGGGTCCAAGAAGAGCGAATAGAGGTCCCCCCTGGTCTGTCCGGTGGAGGGGACCTCGATGCCTGCGGAGGTGAAGTCCTCCAGAGCCTCCTCGATGGTCCAGAGGTACGGGTCGATTACGTCGTTCTCCAGGCCGTGGCTCGATATGGTGAGGTAGTAGTCGACGTCCTCGGCTTTTGGAAACGCTGGATAGCTCCCGATGGTCGTCGTCTTCGGAATCAATTTCCGCCCAGCCCACCCCTCGCCTTCTCGGCACCTGCCACGACGAGGTCCAGCATCTTCTGGGCCACCTCGGGGCTGCGGGTGCGGAGGCCGCAGTCTGGGTTGATGTAGAGCGAGGCCGGGTCGAGGTCCGTCACCTTGGCCGAATAGAGCACCCGGTCCCTGACCACGGAGACGGTGGGCAGGACGTCTGTATGGATGTGTATCACACCGACGCCGAGGCCCTTCTTGTAGCCGTACTCCTTGAAGAGCTTGAGGTCAGCGAACCCGATGCGGCTCTCGGGGTCGACCCCCCGCTTGAAGGTGTCCCTGTTGCCGTATTCGAACGAGTACCTCTCGCACTTTTTCATGTCCAGGAGGTGCGGGAAGAGTATGGCGTAGCCGAGCTTCGGTGGGAAGCAGCTGTGGACGCTGAAGGTCGCACTCAGCCCCTTGGTCGTCTCGTTGAAGGACTCGGCGACTAGCTTGATGTCGTCGACGGACTGGAACTGGGTGGCCGCGGGGATGTCTATCTGGACCTCCTCCACACCCTCCTTCTCGATCAGCTCCCGGATGACCCTCCGGATGATCTTCGCAAGGTCCAGTGTGAACTCGCGCCGCGCGTTGAAGGACCTCTTGAGCGGAGACGCCTTCTCCTTCGCCCACTTGGCGGTGTAATAGTGATTGTCCGACCAGGACATTATGGTGATCGCGTCCGTGACCGGGACCTTGATCTTTCTCTTGGCGTGCTTCTTGGTGTAGGAGAGCTCGTCGATGTGGTAGTTCTCCTTGTAGGCGGGCGCGTCGCGGATGGACGCCATCCTCCAGTACTTGTTGTCGAAGCTGCGGACCTTCCCGATGAACTCGAACCCCTTCATGCTAGAGACCGGGGTCTCATACATCTCGGTCCTCGCCTGCTCGCCGCTCCAGACGAGGTCCAACCCCTCGTTCTTCGCGAGCTTGGCCCCGGCCGTCTCTCCCATCCTGATGGCGTAGAGCAGGGCGAAGTCGACGATGGCCTTCTTCTCGCTCTCGGAAAAGTCGGCGCGCTTGGAGAGAATCTTGAAGAGCTCCGTCCTCCCGGGGACTCCCAGCCTGTCGCCCCACTCCTTGGCGATGGCTATGTCCTCGTCGTAGAGCGTCGTCCCTCTGAGGGGCTTGGTCCTCCACGAGAACTTGGGTAGCGAGCCTATCTCCTGGGTCGGAAAAGCCTTGGCCATGGTCAGGACCCTCCCTCGGTCAGTTCCTGCTTGAGCGCTCCGAGCCTCCTGAGCTTCTCGTCCGCCGAGACCCGGGGGATGTAGCGCAGGTCGGCGGACGGGGCGAGGGTGACGCGCCGTGAGCCCGTCCGTTCGATGATGGTCTGGACGTGGTCCTTGAGCTCCTCCACGCCCTCGAGGTATGTCGTGCGCGCGTCCGAGACCCCGGCGATGATGCCCTTGGTGGTAGGGGTGAGTGCGTCGGCGTCGGTCTGGGTGAAGTCCAAACCGATGTCGTTCGTAGGGATCAAATCGAAGATCTGCGGAATGTAGGGTGAGGCGTCCCCGAAGTAGGTGTGGAACCCGGTCCTCACAGAGGTCCCCTTCTTGGCGACCCTGATGGCCTCTCCCACCCTCTCGAGGCCCTCCTCGCTCAGAGGCTTCTTCCGGAATCGTGCGACCAGCGCGGGTGACGAGAACTGCACGTAGGATACGCCCTTCTTCTCTAGGGTGCGGACCTCTGCGTTCAGAGCCTCGGCGTAGGCGAAGAGGAGCTTGTCCTCGCCCTCCCCGTAGTACCTGTCCTCCGCGAGCTCGGCGAAGGTCAGCGGGTCAGGGACGGCCACCCGGAGCTTCCCTCCTTTCACGAAGCGATGCTCGAGCTTCTTCCATATGGCCTGACCGTCGCTGGAGATCTCTCCTTCGACGATCGGTGTGTAGTAGAAGGTGTTGGTGTTGTACCAACGGACCATGGCACCCTTCTTGACGCCCGCGAACCCGTTGGTGATCGGGCGGAGGAAGTCCTGCCAGGCGGTCGTCAGTTGTCCGTCGGAGATGTAGTCTGCGCCGGCCTTTCGCTGGAGGTCCACAAGTTCGTCGCAGTCCTCCCTGAAGGCCGCGCTGAGCGAAGCTGAATCGACCCTGCCCCGTTCCCAGTCCTGGGTGGCCTGTATGGTGGTCTCGGCGCGGGCGTGGCTGCCCGTAAGTGAAAGCTCGATCTCTGTCAAGTCTGGTTCATCAATCGCGGAGTGCGCGAATCGGAAAACCGAGATATTCTCATAATATAAGTTGTTCTGACATGGTTATTCGTATGTTCATGGGAGCAGCCGGCGAGTCCGAGCTCATCCCACGTTTGAGAGCTTTTCCAGTATCTCGATGAGCCGCTGGGTCCCGTCCTCGGCCCTCCCTTCTGCCTCGAGGGAGTTGTACAGCTGGTTGGCGATGCTCGTGTTCGGGAGAGCCACCTTGAGGTCGCTCGCGGCCGCGAGGACCAATTTCAGGTCCTTCTGCAGGAGCTTGACCTTGAAGCCCGGAGCGAAATCCCTGTCGACCGCCCTCGGCGCGAGGTTGAGGAGGGTCCACGAGGAAGCGGCCCCGGCGCCGAGTGCGTCTATTACCTTCTTCTGGTCCAGCCCTGCCTTCTTGGCGAAGACCATGCACTCAGATACGGCGAGCATGCTGCACCCCACCAGGATCTGGTTGGCCAGCTTCGTGAGTTGCCCCGCTCCGTTGCCTCCCATGCGGGTTACCTTCTTGCCCATGGCCTGGAATATCGGCAGGCACTCATCATAGGCCTCCTGGGGCCCCCCCACCATGATCGTGAGGGTACCCTCCTTGGCCCCCTTCTCGCCCCCGCTGACGGGCGCGTCGAGCATGGAAACGCCGGCGGCGGAGAGCCTCTCGGCAACCTTCTTGGTCACGGTGGGGGAGATGGTGCTCATGTCGATGACCGTCATCCCCTTCCCGACGCCTTCGATGACGCCATTGGCCCCGAGGACCGCCTGTTCGACGTCGGGAGTGTCGGTCACGATCACAATGACGACGTCGGACTCCTGTGCGACCTGCTTCGGCGAGGTCGCCAGCTTGGCGCCCAGGGCCACGAGCTGGTCTTGCGATGGCCTGTGGCTCCGGTTGTATATGATGAGTTGGTATCCTGCCTTGATGAGGTTCTCCGACATGGGCCTCCCCATGATGCCGAGGCCGATGAATCCGATTCTCTTCGTCATCCTGACCCCGCGGGAGTCAGGGTCATTTATTCCTTGATTCGCGGAAAATCCAACTCGAGTCTGCGATATTATCCTTTTTAACCTGCAATGGGTTCTGAGCGCGGCGATTGCCCGGAAAGGTCTTGATGGCGAGGTCGAAGGTGATTGCAGCGGAGCACCCTCTGGCGTCACTGGCGGGGTTGCGGTCATTCGAGAAGAGGGGCAACGCTTTCGACGCGGCCACTGCGGCGAGCCTCGCGCTCGGCGGTGACACAGCCCCATCTTGGAGGATTGGGCGGAGACTACTTCGGCCTCTTTTACAGTGCCAAGGATAGGAAGGTCTTCTGCCTGAATTCCAGCGGTTGGTCTCCTTCGTCACAGACCGCTGACGGCATGAGGGCGCTCGGTCACAGGACCTCGCCGACCTATGGACCGGGGAGCGTCGTGATCCCCGGCTATGTGAAGGGGATATACGAGATGCACAGGAGGTTCGGGAGACTGGAATTCTCCGAGGACGCTGAGGAAGCAATCGAGCTGGCTGAGGACGGTTTCCCGGTCGGTAACAGTTTGCTGAGGTCGCTCTCGGTCGCGGGCGCATCACTCTCGACGGCCGCGAACAAGGCATACTCTGGTCCTAGGAGCAAGGCTCTCCGCGTGGGCGACCTGCTGAGACAGAAGAAGCTGGCGGCAACGCTCCGCGGAATCGCGAACGACGGCCCTGATGCGTTCTACGGCGGGACACCGGCGGAGGGCATCCGCGAGGAGATGGCGAAAGGAGGAATCCAAGTCGACGAGGACGACCTCTCCTCCTACGAACCGGAGTGGTGCGAGCCGATTCAAGATGGAGTACAACGGCACGAGTGTCTTTGAGGTGCCGCCCAACAGCATGGGCGCGACCACCCTCCTCATACTCAGGCTCCTGGGTGAAGAGAAGGTGGGCGGCCGCAACCTGAAGGCGAACTCAGCCGAGAGGATCAGGGCCACCGTGGCCGCGGCCAAGGTCGCCTACGCGGCTCGAGACGCACGACTGGGCGACCCGAGGTTCATCGAGGGCGGGTTCGACCTGGAGCGTTTTCTTAGGGAAGGGAGCGCGGGCGTCCGGGGGCAGAAGCGCCTCGAAGGCGGCGACACCACCTACTTTGCCGTGGCCGATGAGGAAGGTAACCTCCTATCCTGCATCCAGAGCCTCTTCCATGGCCTGGGGTCGAGGGTCTACGTCGAGAAGGGGGGCTTCTTCCTCAACAACAGAGGCTCGTCCTTCGCCCTCAAGGGGAAGGGGCCGAACCTGCTCGAGCCCAGGAAGAGGCCGCTGCACACGCTCTCCTCGCTCATCCTAAGCAAGGACGGCGAGCCCTTCGTGGCCACGGGAGCGAGTGGAGGAGACTGGAGACCGCAGCAGCACACGCTCTTCACGACCAACATCGTGGATTACTCGATGGACATAGCGCAGGCCATCGATTATCCCAGGTTCATATGGGATGGGGGGAACAACCTCATCGTCGAGGAGGGCTACTCCGGTCTGGACTCGGTGAAGATGCGAAAGACCCTGGTCAAGTGTCCAGGCCCGACCGGCGTGGCGCAGGGGGTCCAGAGGCTCCCCGAATCCGTCGAGGGCGTGTGCGACCTGAGGGGAGAGGGCCTGCCGGCAGGCAGCTGAGATGAGGCCCAACCTTTAAGATTCCCGCGGCTGACCTCGAGTCCAATGCTTCTTGACAAGATCACAGAGTCTCCGTCCCTCGAGCTCATCAACCTGGTCCTAAAACTCAAGGCGGAGGGAAAGAAGGTCGTCTCACTCGGCATCGGAGACCCGTCCTTCGACACGCCCAGGGAGATAATCGAGGTCGCCTACAAGAGCATGCTCGCAGGGGACACTCACTACATCCACTCATTTGGGACGCTCGACGTCCGCGAGGCTATCGTGCGGAAGGTGGCCCGGAAGAACGGTATCAGGGCAGGCGTCGAGAACACGCTGTTCATGACGACCAAGATGGCCGTCTTCGCGTCGCTCTCCTCTGTTTCTAACGTTCCCTTCGAAGCGCTCATGCCAGACCCGGGATACTTCTATTCCGAACCCATCATACTCGCTGGCGGGAAGCCGGTACGGTACAAGCTTCGCCGTCGTTTGGCATCGACATCGACGAGGTGAAGAGGAAGGTGGGGCCCAAGACCAAGGCCATCATAGTCAACACTCCTTCTAATCCCACGGGAAGGATGGTGGGAAAGCGCGAGCTCAAGGAGCTCTACGACTTTTGCAGTTCGAGGGGAATCTACATCGTGAGCGACGAGGCCTATGAGGACCTCATTTTCACCAAGAAGGAGCACTTCTCGGTCGGCTCGCTGGAGAAGGCACCCGGGACGGTGATCTCTCTGTACACCCTCTCCAAGAGCTACTCGATGACCGGCTGGAGGGCCGGCTACATCGTCGGTCCCGAGGAGCTCATCGGCCTGATGAACAAGTTCGTGGAGAACGCGGTCACGTGCTTCCCGCCCTTCATCGAGCACGCGTCTGCCTTCGCCCTTGAGAAGGGGGATAAGTACATCGAGGCCTTCAGGAAGGAGTACGCCAAGAGGAAGGACCTCCTCATGGACGAGATGTCGCGCATCCCGCGGCTCGATGGCGGCGAGGTGGAGGGGGCGTTCTATTCCTTCCCTGCCTACAGAGGGAAGACCAGGTCCCAGGAACTCTGCAGGAGGTTGCTCCAGGAACAGAACGTGGCGCTACTTCCGGGTGCCGTCTTCGGTCCCGGTGGGGAGAAGCACCTGAGGATATGCTTCGCCTCGTCGGAGGAGACCATCGTCAGGGCGATGGCCGGGGTCAGGAATTACTTCGCCGAGAACCAGGGTATCTAGACAGAGAAAGCCCTGACAGTCGAAGAGCCCGTGATGAAGGCCTTCGCGCCGTCCGGCGACCAGGCTATGCAGGACACTCCGAAGTCTCCCAGGTCCGTGACCTTCTGGACGGCGCTCGACGGACCGGCCTCGTACCTGTAGAGGGCGCAGTCCCCCTCGCCGGAGCGCATGAGGCAGGTGCCGATCAAAGCATACTTCCCCGACGGATGCCACGCTGCCGTAGTCGGGAATACCGTGCCGCCCTCCCATGGGACTTGGGTCAATCCCCCCTGATAGGTGAATGAAGTCGGGGTGTGCCAGGTCTGGTCGAAGCCGACGAGAAAGCAGCTCGAGCCGTCGGCCTTCCAGCTGGCACCGGTGAAGTCTGCTCTGCTCTCTTGGATGCCGTGCTCCTCGATGAAGTTGCTGGCTCCCCCCTCGAACTTGAAGAGGTTCGGGGAGGGGGTAAGACTCCCGACCGAATCGCGAAAGCAGTTGCCGCACACGAGAGCGTAGTCCTCGCGGGGATGCCACGCCACGGACCGCAGGTTCGTCTCTGCACCGTGGACCTTCTCGAGCCCTCGACCGCGGAGTGCGTAGGCGGCTCCGCCGTTCCCGACGACGAGCGCTACCTTGTCGTCCCTGCTCCAACCGATGCGCCTGAGGTTCTCGCGGGCGTCGTTCCCCTCTAGCGGTTGCGACGATCCAAGCGTCGCCGTGAGCAGGGTGCCACCGTTGCCGGAGACGAGAGCGGTGTCGCCAGCGTGAGAGAACTCGACACAACGCAGGTTCTGGGAGGTACGGGTCTGGACCCTCTTGAAGCGGCCGCCCTCGTAGGAGACCAGCGCCCCCCTGTCTCCCGCGATGAGAGCAGACCCGTCCCCGTCGCCCGGACGCCACGAGACCCATCTGGGACGGCCCGGGGACTCGACGCTCTCCTTCTTCAGGGAGTCGCCATCGAAGGCGAACAGCTTATACTTCAAAAACGGCCGCTCACCGACCTAAGGAATACGCGTGGACAGGGAGGGCGGCCTTGGGTCACATTCTTTCCCTTATCCGCGTAGGTTCTATGACAAGGATGATCCTCTTCTCTCCTGGCGGACCCCTGAACCGTTTGTTGCCGGTGTACCTGTAAGAGAGCTCATCGATGTGGTCCGTCGCCTTCTTTCCCGTAATGGTCTTGACCACCTTCCCGTCCATGGAGACCCAGGAATAGGGGTCAGATGCGTCGTGGACCGCCACGGCGACGCGGGCGTCCCTGGCGACGTTCCTTTCCTTGACTCGGCCTATCTTGGTATTGATCAGGACGTGCTTGCCGTCGGTCTCCACCCACACGGGTGTCGTGTGGGGCGAGCCATCGGCGTTGAGGGTCGAGAGGTACGCGATGTTCTTGCCCCTCAGGAGGGTGATGGCTTTGTCGTTGAGCTTGGTCACGTCGGATTTTCAGCGCGGATCCAAATTAACCTTTTCCAACCCATGAAACGTTATCATCTGGGTCGATGAAGCGCTGCTGCATTGGTGAGACCGAGGTCGGTCGTGCTGGAACCGTCACAGGTGAGAGTGGACTGGAGTGACGGGCACAAGAGCCTCTTCGGGAACAGGCGGCTGAGGGAGGCCTGTCCCTGCGCCCTGTGCCAGGGGGAGCCCATGCCCCTGGGCGGCGGGTTCACAATGCCGCTCGTCTCTGCTGTTGCGGAGGACGTGAGACCCACAGGTTATACGATGGTAGGGCTCTACGCCATCTCCTTCAGGTGGAGCGATGGGCACGACACGGGGATCTACCCCTACGAGTATCTGCTCGGTCTCTGCGAGTGTGATGCGTGCGCCTCGAAGAAAAAAGTGAGCCCTTAATACAATCCTCGAGATAATAGGAATAGATTGAGCAACGCTTCCGGGTTTGAGTTCTTGGCCGACCCGGTCAGGGGCATACTGGAGGAGCTGGGCATCCAGACCCCGACGCCGCCTCAGGCCGAGGCGTCGCCCTTCATAGCAGAGGGCGAGAACGTCCTGGTGATAGCTCCCACGGGCTCGGGTAAGACCGAGGCGGCGATGCTCCCTCTCCTCTCGCGGTTGGTGAAGGCTGGCCACGGCGAGGGGATTTCGATAATCTACATCACCCCGTTGAGGGCCCTGAACAGGGACATGCTGAGGAGGCTGGAGATGTGGTGTTCGCGGCTCGGCCTGAAGATCGAGGTCAGGCACGGAGACACCCCGATGGCCAGGAGGCAACAGCAATCCAGGAACCCGCCCGACCTCCTCGTCACCACTCCCGAGACCCTTCAGGCCATACTGCCGGGCGCGAGGATGAGGAGGAACCTCTCCACGGTGAAGGCCGTCGTGGTGGACGAGCTTCACAACCTTGTGGAGAGCAAGAGAGGGGTGCAGATGACCGTCGGTCTCGAGCGGCTGAGGAGGGTCGCGGGGGATTACCAGCTCGTGGGCCTGTCTGCCACCGTGGGGAGCCCCGACGAGGCGGCTCGCTTCTTGTTCGGGAAGCGCAAGCACAGGATAGTCAAGGCGGCTGTGCCCAAGGACTTTCGGTACCTCGTCACATACCCGACCCCGGACTCGAACGACGGGGAGATATCCCGCAAGACGTTCAGCACCGTGGACCTGGCGGCCAGGCTCTCGGAGATAAACGACCAGGTGGAGGCCCACAAGTCGACCCTGATCTTCGTGAACAGCAGGACCGTCGCCGAGATGCTCGGGGAGAAGCTGAACAGGCTGAGAGGCGATGTGGGGGTCCACCACGGCTCCCTCCCGAGGGAGGAGAGGGAGAGGGTCGAGAACGCGTTTCGCTCCGGAGAGCTAAGGGCCCTGGTGTGCATCCCTGAAGACGAACAGATCATTACATCCGACGGGGTGAAGAAGTGCAGGGACGTGAAGGTAGGCGAGGAAATCCTCTCCTATGACTTGCAAACAATGAAGACCGTTTTCAAACGCGTCGTTCGTAGGTACGAAAGACTCGCTGGGGGTTACCTGAAGATAAGACACGAGCTCGGCACGCTAAAAGTAACGCATAATCATCCAGTATTGTGTCTGGGCGCTGACGGGCTCGTCTGGAAACCCGCGGAGGAATTGACCGTAGGTGATGGTTTGATAACGGTGGGAAAGATGAAAGGAATCCGGATTCCGAGCCACAAAGTGACGAACTACGGTAACCTATTTGTCAAGAATTCCGAAATTCGGGCTCTCGGATACGAACCTCCAGGAAGAACTCGGTCAAGGGTAACCAGGTTCAATGAAATCAAACCTATGATGAGCGAAGAGGAGCTGACTGGATTCTCAAGTTTCACGACCACCCAGGCGAAGTATGTGCTTCCGGCTTATGTCGATCCGAAACTGGGATACCTGTTAGGATTTTTGAAATCAGATGGAGAACGTCATATGCGTTTCTTTAACACCGACGCGCGTAAGATCGCTCGGGCTGAGGGCATTCTGCTGCAAATATATTCCGGAAAGCCAAGCTACATGTTGAATCGCTCGCGCCTATCTACCAAGCCGCAGATAACTCTTCAAGCTAACTCGAAGCCATTAACTGACTTGTTCGCCAATATCTGGAAAGTGCTGCCCCTCCAAGAGGATGTTGCCGCGGCGTTCCTCGGGGCCTACCTAGATGGCGATGGCTGCATTGTTGTGAGAAACGGATGGGTTGAGCAAGTACAATTTAGCACCTTCAAACCTGAAAATCGCGAGTATCTGCTCTGCACATTGTTAAGCCTTGGGTTTAAGCCGAAGATGTGGAAGGCCAACGGAACTTCTGGTGCAGGTTTCTGCATTAGTTTAGTCTATGAGGATGATAAAGCTAGGTTCCTCAATCTAGTAAAGGCATGGTCTTTCAAAGCATCCGGCCTAGCAGCCACGAACTTAGGCAGGAAGGAAACAACGTACTATGGTCTAGGTGTCTACCTTCGAGCGAGGCGACAAGCACTCGGAATATCATCGTACAAGCTGCAGAAGGATGCGGGCTATTCGACGAAGTACGAGAATCTGAAAAGAGGGATTACCAAACCGGTCCTGATGGAACTCAACAAGAGACTTCGTTCGCCGCTCTTGGAGAATTTGATTCTTGGTGACTTTGGCATTTCGCAAGTTCGTTCCATTGAATCTGAGCATCGGGAAGGAACCGTAGTCAATTTTGAGGTAGAGGGAACTCAAACTTATGTTGTCACGGGCGTAATCACTCATAATTGTACCAGGTACTCTTGAGCTGGGCATCGACATTGGGTCGGTGGACCTCGTGGTCCAGTACATGTCACCGCGGCAGGTGACCTCGCTCATACAGAGGGTCGGGCGGTCGGGGCACGACCTCAAGAGGAGGTCGGAGGGGGTGGTGGTCACGGTGTCCGCCGACGACATCCTCGAGTCCGCTGCCTCAATCGAAGAGGCCCGCGGGGGGAGGCTCGAGGAGACGCGACCGTACAAGAACAGCCTTGACGTGCTCGCCCACCAGGTGGCCGGCTACCTGATGGACTACGGCTCGATGGACGCTAGCGCCATCCTGGCGGCCGTGAGGAACGCCCACCCCTACGCTGACCTGTCGGAGGAGGCGTTCCAGCGCGTGACCGACTACCTTGGCCAGTTGCGCAAGCTGAGGGCCGAGGGCGGGAAGCTCGTGAAGACCGGTGGGACGAGGGACTACTACTTCAGCAACCTCTCGACGATTCCTGATGAGACGAGGTACCTGGTCGTCGACGTCGCGAACAACCAGACCGTGGGCATCCTCGGGATGGAGTTCATGCTCTTCCAGGCGAAGGTCGGACTACACTTCATCCTGAAGGGGAGGATCTGGCAGATCGAGAAGATAACCGAGGACAGAAAGGTGTACGTCACCTCGGTCGAGGACCCGCTCGCCGCGGTGCCCGGTTGGGACGGCGAGATGCTCCCCATCCCCTATGGGCTCGCCAAGAAGACCGGCAGCCTGAGGAGGCGGGTCGCGGCGCTCCTTTCCCAGGACCCTCCCGAGAAGGCCGCGGACCTTCTCACCGGCGACCTCCCCGTGACCCCAGAGGCAGCCCGGATAGTGGTCGATGAGATCCACGAGCACCTAGAGTCAAAGATACCGCTACCGAGCGACGAACTGATCCTCCTCGAGGGATGGCAGAAGTATCTCATCATCCACAGCTGCTTCGGGGAGAACGTGAATCGCACCCTGGCCTACGCTTTCGAGGAGCTGCTGTCTCGCAAGGGGCTCATACGCCTGTGGTACCTCGACGGCTACAGGATAATGATGGAGCTCACCGTCGACACTGCGGACCTCGACCTGAAGGGCCTGGCCACGCAGCTCTTCGGGATAACCCCAGACGAGCTCGAAAAGACCTACGCGGTGGCCGCGCAAAGGAACTTCCCGTTCCCCGGGCGGGTGAAGCAGGTCGCCGAGAGGTTCGGCGCGCTCAAGAAGGGACAGTTCATCGCCCACCCTAACCTGTGCTCCCTGCCGACCAGGTTCGAGAACACCCCCATCTTCGAGGAGGCTCTGCAGGAGACGGGTAGGGACCTCATCGACATGGCGACGGCGAAGCAGGTCCTTGTCACGGTTGCAAAGGGAGGAATCGCCGTCGAGACGTTCCAGTCCGAGGAGAAACCGTCTCCCATAGCCTATCACATACTCTACAAGTACCTCGACGTCCCCGAGCTCGTCGCCCCGGACTCGCTCGCCAGGACCACCATGGAGAGGATGAAGCTCAGCATCTACGGGACCTCGGTGCAGCTAGTGTGCATAAAGTGCGGGCTGGACCCAGGCTTCCACGACCATAGGGGAGCTGAGCGACGAGCCTCTCTGTTCGGAGTGCGGCTCCGGCCTGCTGGCTCCTTCCTTCTGGAATGCGGAGAAGGTCGAGATCCTGAGCGCGAAGAAGCGCAAGCACGAGTCGATGACCGATGACGAGGTGACCGAGCTGGCCAAGGCGAGGCGGTCGGCAGACCTGGTCCTATCGTACGGGAAGAGGGCGGTGGTCGCACAGGCGGTCTATGGCGTCGGTCCCCAGACGGCGGCGAGGATCCTGGCGCGAATGGAGGAGGACGAGGAGAGCTTCTACAGGGAGCTGCTCGAGGCGAAGCTCAAATTCATCACGACGAGGCCCTTCTGGTGAGCATGCAGCGGAGAGAGAGGTTCGACCGGCGATGAACGGGCCCCCGAGGTTCCATCCTCAGGTCCGTGCGGTGATGGAGAGGGAGAAGGAGTCGGGTGCCCGGTCCATAACCAACTTCACGCCCGCAGAGTACCGAAGGATGGTGCGAGCGACTCTGGATAGGACGAAGCGGGTCCCCGAGGAGGTCGGCAGGGTCGAGGAGACGACCTTCCCCGGTCCGTCCGGTGACCTACCACTTCGGATCTATTGGCCCGAGGGCTCGAAGGCGAAGGATAAGCTCCCTGTACTGGTCTACTATCACGGTGGTGGGTTCGTAGCCGGGAGCATCGAAGAGATGGACCCCACCTGCAGGAGGCTGGCGAACATGGCTGGTCACATCGTCGTCTCGGTGGGCTATCGGCTCGCTCCCGAGGACAAGTTCCCCGCCGCCCCAGAGGACTGCTTCGCAGCGCTGGTCTGGACCCAAAAGAACGCCTCGTCCCTCGGAGGAGACCCGTCGAGAATCTCCGTGGCGGGGTCGAGCGCCGGCGGAAACCTCGCTGCGGTGGTGGCCATCCTCGCCCGTGAGAGGGACGGGCCGAAGATATATCGGCAGGTTCTCGTGTATCCGGTCACAGACCTCACCAGAAGCCTGCGGAAGTTCTCGAAGAGCGGCTTCGGCCCGACCGACTTCGAGATGAAGGACTATTACCGTCACTACCTCAAGGCGCCCGAACAAGCGAAGGACCCTCACGCATCTCCCATAATGGGGGACCTCCGCGGGCTGGCCCCAGCCATCGTGGTCACGGCGGAGCATGACACTCTGACGGAACAGGTCGATGATTATGCGGCCAGACTCAGGGAAGCCGGGGTCGGGGTCAGGTCCAGGGGGTTCCCCGGGATGATACACGGTTTCTTTATGATGCCCGACGATTTCGACACCGCAAAGGAGGCGATCGACTGGGTAGCGTCCGAACTGGCGAAACCTAGGAAGCCCGCATCGCGTCCAAGAAGAACCCGGTGATGAACGCCTTCCACTTCTTCGGGTCCTTGAGCTTGGAGAAATGGAACTGCTGGAATACGACATGGTTCAGCATCCCTATGAGGCAGTCAGCCGCGCTCTCAGGGTCTACCTTCCTAAGGTCACCGTCCTTGATGCCCCTCTCCACGATAGAGGTGGCGATGCTCCTCGCCTGGTCGAGTTGCTCGCTTATCTTAGCGGCGCTCGCGTGCTGATCCAGCTTCGCAGACTCGATCATGTAGAGCCCGGGCTGGAAGGCCTGAGTCGGGAACGAGTCGAGATAGACTTCGATGAACTTGGCGACCCGCGTTCCCGCGTCGCCCTTGCTCGTGGCTTCCCTGAGGTTTGCGATGAACCCCCCAAGGCTGACGCGCTGGCTCACGGCCGCGTCGAAGAGTCCCTTCTTGTTCTTGAAGTAATAGTAGATGGTCGGCGGGCTCGTCTCTGCCTCCCTACAGACGTCCCTAATGGAGACGTTCGCATAGCCCTTCTCGGTGAAGAGCCTGGCCGCCGCCTCCAGGATGGCGGCCGGACCGGGTTTGCTCTTCTGCATTGCCAATGTCGACGAGTACCGTTCGAGAGAGTAGATTAACGAATGGCTATTTAACGCTCGTTATACGTTTATTTATCGTATCAGAGTGGCCGAGACGGATGCCTGCAAATCGGAACAGGAGGGTCGCGCTCGGCGGCCTCTTTGCGGTGCTCATACTCTTCTCTGACGGGTTCGTCCCTGCCCCAAACTCTGACTTTCTGATCGTCTTCGAGGCGTTCTTCCTCGCTCTCAGCTTCCTCGTCGTCGGGCGTGGGGGGGCGACCTTCACGGGTGCCGTGGCTGGAATCCTGATCACTTTCGTCAAGCTCTCCTTCTTCCCTCTGGACCTGGTTCTCGCGAGCCTCTTCGGTCTAGCCATAGACCTGACCTGCACCGCCTTCAAAGCGAAACAGGGCAACGAGGCCATGACCAGGAGGCTCGTGGCAGCGGTCACCCTCAGCACGGGGGTGGTGGGTTTCATTGCCTACTACGTCGCCGCTGTCCTGACCAGTCTCGTCCCCAACCAAGCGGTCCTCGACGCGACGGTGCTCATCTTCGGGATCGTCAGCGGGGCCGTGGCCGGGTTCGCCGCAGCCCGCCTCTGGAACAGGTACCTGAAATCGAGGTTCTGAGCGTAAGCTCGCTTCGCTTAAATCACCAGCCCCAGGCACAGGGCAAAGCGATGAAAATCAGGAAAGTCCTGGAGGACTTTGAGGCCTACGGCTGGGAGACCCCCACCCGGGAGATCGCCGCCGAGGTCGGGCTCAGGCCAGAGGAGATCGTGAGGCTGGACACCAACACGTCACCCTACAGACCGGACGCGGCCCTGAGGACGCTCGCCCGCTTGCTCCCGAAGGTGGCCGTCAACGATTACCCCGACACGTCATATCACGGGCTCGCCGAGGGAATCTCGAGGTACACGGGCAAGGGTCTGGACAGGCTCGTCGTGACGAACGGCGCGGACGAGGGGCTCGATATCACCACCAAGGTCTTCGTCGACCAGGGGGACGAGGTCATCATCCCGACACCGACCTACTCGATGTACAGGATAGGGGCGCAACTGATGGGGGCGAAGGTCAAGTCGGTGCTCAGGGGGCCGGACTTCGAGCTACAGGCCGACAAGGTGCTCGAAGCGGTCGGGTCCAGGACTTCCCTGATCTTCCTGTGCAACCCAAACAACCCCACGGGCAACTATTCCCCCGTAGAGGAGGTGGAGCGCATCGTAAGGGAGAGCGGAGTGGGGGTCCTCCTTGACGAGGCCTACTTCGA
The DNA here is from genome assembly GCA_963749225.1 of uncultured Nitrososphaerota archaeon. GTDB lineage: Archaea > Thermoproteota > Nitrososphaeria > Nitrososphaerales > Gagatemarchaeaceae > Gagatemarchaeum. The sequence goes on from CAVVLY010000002.1 coordinate 219,685, forward strand.
GATGTGCGGCAAGACGGCCATCGACCTCACCGACAAGTACGAGAACCTGATAGTGTGCCGGACGATGTCCAAGGCATTCTCCATGGCTGGCGTCAGGGTCGGATACCTCGTCGCCAAAGCCGGGATGGTGGAGGTGTTGAACAAGGTGAGGCCGCCGAACAGCCTCTCGGTGTTATCGGTCATACTGGGAGAGGCGGGGTTTGCGCACCTCGATGAGATGCGAAGGCACGTGCGGGCGACGGTACGGGAGCGCGGGCGCCTGTTCGCTGAGCTGCGCAAGATGAAGGGGCGACTCACAGCCTTCCCGAGCGAGACCAACTTCATACTCATCCGGCCCGAGGAAGCGAAAGCTGACGCCGTGCAGAGGGCGCTGATGAGGAAGGGGCTCGTCCTGAGGAACCTCAGCAAGGTCCGAGGAGCCGAGAACTGTCTCAGGTGCACCGTGGGGAGCGCGGAGACCAACAGGCGGCTCGTGACCGAACTCAGGGAAATACTCGGGGCCTAGTCGACTGGCGCCGCGCCCAGCGCTATCCTTATGTGGGCTAATCGCTAGCGGGGCGAAAAGGAGACACCGGGTTAGACGTTGGAGAAAGGGGAGATCTTCGTTCTTTCGGTCCAGTTCGGCGCGCTCATACTCATCGTGCTACTCCTCTCGAACTTCGCCTACGGCACCAACGCGTCCTCTACACCGTCGATCACCCAGGTATACTGGGGGGCTCCCCCGTCGACGGGTGGCAACGGGACGACCATCGGCCGGGGGACCAACATAGAGCACGCGAACGCGACGCAGATTTCGTTCTACTATACGCTCGCCCCGGGGACGAGCCTCGCAGCAGCGTCGGCCCAGAGGTTCTGCCTGGACCCCAAGAATGACAGCGCCTCAAGTGGCTCATTCATCTTCGTTAACATCCCCCGTGAACCCTCGAGCAAGGGATTTTACTTCTACTTTACCCCCGTGGGACAGCGCGATGGTGAGTCCTGCGTGTACAGCATGACCATCGTGGACAGCCTGCAACAGCCGGCCACCTGGTACGGGACGGTGGTGGTCAAGCCCGTGGTCAATGCGACCGTCTCATGAATAAATAACCTGCCGCCCTCCCATCCACCATGGTTCCGGCATCCAGCCTCCAAGACGAATATGCCCCGAGGAGCGTCTGCTTCGGGTGCGGGCCTGCCAATGAGAACGGGCTCCGGATCAAGAGCCGAGTGGAAGGCGACTTGGTGGTCTGCGATTGGGAACCCCGGCCCTATCATCATGCGTTCGAGGACGTCCTGAACGGGGGCATCATCGGGACCCTGCTGGACTGTCATTCCAATTGGACCGCAGTCTACGCGATGATGAAGCGAGACGGAGGCAGCGCGCCTCGGCCCACGGTGACCGCCGAGTATTCAGTGAAGCTCCTTCGGCCCACCCCCATGGAGCATCCGGTACGCCTAGAGGCCAGAGTGGTCGAGCTGAGCGGGGACAGGGCCGTCGGTCGAGTCGAGCCTCCAAGCCGACGGCAAGGTGAGGGCGACGTTCCACGGTAAGTTTGTCGCGGTCAAGGAGGGACACCCCGCCTTCGCGAGGTGGCAATAGAACTCGACGAATGCCTAACTCCCGGCCCGATTCGCGGATTATTCGGCAAACCTTGAATTAGGGAAACGGGCGGAGCCGCGCTATGAAATCCTTGGAAAGAGAGTTCCCACTGACCGAGAAGTTCGCTTATCTCAACACGGCCGGGGCGGGGCTCATACCGAGGAGCGTCGTCGAGGACATAAGAGAGATGTACGGGCGATACCTGTCGACGTCACCCTACGAGGAGCTGTTCCAGGATTTCCGCGAGCTCGTCGAGGCGGCTAGAGCGGAGTTCGCACCGGTGATCGGAGCCCGCCCCGAGGAGGTCTCGTTCCAGTCCAACTCCTCGACGGGTTTGAATTTCGTGCCACAGATGCTCAAACCGAGGAGAGGGGAGAACGTGGTCGCGGACGACCTCGGCTTCCCGAGCGACGTGTACCCTCTCCTTGCACAGAGGAAGAGAGGTGTCGAGGTGCGGATGGTGAAGAACAGGAAAGGCCTGGTGACGGCAGAGGACTACTCACGGGTGATAGACGAGAAGACCAAGCTGGTGGTGCTGAGTTACGTCTCCTGGGTCAACGGGATGAGGTTCGATGACATCAGCGATATAGCGAAGATCGCCAAGGAGAAGGGGTCCTTCATCATGGTGGACACCACCCACGCGACGGGGTACCTGGACATCGACGTGACCAAGTGGAACATAGACTTCCTGGTGACTAGCAACTACAAGTGGCTGCTCTCTCCCTTCGGCGCGGCCGAGTTCTTCTGCGCCCGAAGGCACCTGGAGGAGTTCGTACCTCCCCACGTAGGCTGGAACTCGTCCGCCGGAGGGACCAGGGAGCTAAGGGTCGAGGAGTTCAGGCCGGCCAAGAGCGCCAAGAGGTTCGAGGCAGGAAACCCCGACTACGTCGCCATCTACGGGCTCACGAGGTCTCTCAGGTTCATGTCAAAGATTGGTCACCGCGAGATAAAGAGGAAGACGCTGTCACTGTCCGCAGAAATCCTCGAAGGGTTAGAGCAGCTCGGGATGGAGGTCCACACGCCGACGGACAAGAGTCATCTCTCAGGAGTGGTCTTCGCAAGCTCGAAGTCACGCTCCGGTGCCTCGATCAAGAAGGCCCTCGAGAAGAGGAAGGTCGCCGTCTCGGACCGCTACTACCACGGAATCAGCGGGATTCGAATCTCCCCATACTTCTACAACGACTCCGAGGACGTCGACAGCCTGCTCCGGGCGCTACGTAAAGCGCTAAGATAGCCGTCAGAACCGGCGCGCGACTGATGGGGTCGGACGGGGAAAAGTTTAGAACTCTCGCGACAACCGCAAAATCATCGTGAACGAAGGCAAGGAGAAGAGGATATTCAACTCGGCCAGCGTCCCCTCGGAGAAGTGCGTCTTCTGCAAGATAGTCAGGGGGGAGCTCCCTTCCCACAAGGTCTACGAGGACGACGGGTATGTCGCCTTTCTGGACATCAATCCCTTCTCAAGGGGGCACACGCTGGTGTGTCCCAAGGCTCACGGTGAGACCCTCTGGGACATGAAGGAACACGAGATTGGCGGGCTGTTCACGGCAGCCTCGAAGGTCTCGAAGGGCGTCATGCACGCGACCGGGGGCGAGGGGTTTCGGATCCTGCAGAACAACGGGGAGGCGGCGAATCAGGTCGTGGCGCACGTCCACGTGCACGTCATCCCGGTCATGATGGAGGACAAGGGCAAGCCAATGGGCCGGATCAAGGTCGACCCAGACGAGATGGCGTCCCTTGCCGAGAAGATCAAGCAAGCGATCGGCTAGGCGCGCATCCTCGCCCTAACTGTGATCGGATGCGTTCTCCTGGACCTTGTTTATCTGCGCCTGCCGTATCTCGGTGAACAGGTTACACCAGTCGCGCCCCGAGACGACCAGGCTGAAGGGCTTCAGATTGGCGTGGAGGCACAATCCCCTGTCCAGGATGTCCGCGTTGAGCGGGTCGTTGGGCTTGAACCAGACGCACGCAAGGCAGTTCTCGTACTGCCATGTAATCCTCTTGAGGCTCCTCTGCGGCTCGGGCTCTTCGTTGCTCGGAGGCATGAGCGACTTCTTGAGCGGAATGATACTTAAGCCTGATTGCCTGGGCTCTGTAAAGTTGCAGGGTGACGGCGAAAGCCGTTAATCCTCGGGTGGCGGTTATATCGACTGCATAGATATACAATCGTTGCGAGCTACGAAGTGCGTCACCCAGTCATTTGACGGCGAAGGGGTCAACAAACTCCTCAGCGAATGCCTCACCCTAACGCACAACGCGATCCAGTATGCAAAGGAGCACCGTATCGACAATCGCAGAGGGATGAAGGGTTTCTATCGGTCTCTCAAGGATGAGAAACTACCATCGTGCTACAAGACCGCGGTGATAGGTAGGGCGTGTGAGGTCGTCGCGAGCAGGAAGAAGAGCGAGAAGCGGGAGGTCCAGGTGAGGTATCTAAGGCCACTCAAGCCGGTAGTTTGCCTTGTCTCCGGTTTCTTCGTGACCATGAAAGGAAGGCTCTTCATCCCTCTGCTGCGAGACAAATACTTCGACGTTCAACTCAATGCCCACACTGCGAAGGCGCTTGAAGGAAAGAAGGTGAGGAGCCTCACGATAACTCCCGAAAGACTGTCGTTCTGCTACTCGGAGGAGATCGAGCCGGTTCCCGTCGAGACGGTCTACGGAGTAGACAGGAACGAAAAGAACCTGACAATGGGTGATAGACAGGGCGTGATTCAGGTGGACATGGCGAAGGCGGTGCGAATGAGGCAGACGACGCGGGAAATCATCGGATCATTCAAGAGGAACGATGTGAGAATCAGGAGGCAACTCGCTTCCAAATACTGGAAGAGGGCCACCGACAGGACGAACTACCTGCTTCATTCGGCAACGAACTTCATCGTCGACACCGCCTCAAGGAACGGCGCGGCGCTCGCCCTCGAAGACCTCACAGGCATCCGGAGGATGTATCGGAAGGGCAATCGGCAAGCGAAGGACTACCGTTTTCGGCTCAACGCGTGGCCTCACTGGAAAGCGAAGCAGATGCTCGAATACAAGGCCGCTTGGAAGGGGGTAACAGTGATTCCGCTTACAAAGTCTGACACATACGGCTCCTCGTCAGAGTGCTCGGCGTGCGGGGAGAGGCTCCGCAGTCCCGCCAGGGATGATGTCGTGCACACAAGGATGCTCTGGTGTCAGAGCTGTAAGGTGTGGATGGACAGGGACGTGAACGCCTCCCTGAACTTGTCCTTAAGGGGGCTCGCCCGGTTCGCGAGTTCCCGTCCCGAGCCGAGGAGTCGCTCGCAACAAGCTGGTTTTGCGGCGAGGGAGAAAGGGCTGGCAAGTGAAGCGGTGAGGGGGAACGGGCAGCGGACCCTAATCCTCAGAGTCGATGCCGGCAAGTTAGGTCGTCACCCGATGGTAAATTCCGAAAGCCATCACCCGACAACTTGACAGAACCTAGCCAGGTCAACCTTCCTCCTGGGCGTCCTCCGAGATGATGGTCTCAGTGGGCGGAGGCTGTCGGCCACGGGAGAGCGAAGGCACCAACGCCGCGACTAGGAACAAAGTGGACGCATAGTAGACCAGATGGATCGAGCTGATGAAGCTGGCCACGGACGACGGGCTCGAGGCCGCCGCCGTTCCGAGGAAGATCTGGGCCAGTTGAGCAACCGGGGTCACCGTCGCCATGATCAGGAAGGCGAAGGCGAGGCTGAAGGTCGCTCCGATCTGCACGAGGGTGACGCTGGTGCCCGATGCAAGCCCCCTCTGCTCGGCTGGGACCGAGTTCATAATCGAGGCCCGGTTGGGCGCTGCGAAGATACCCATGCCACTCCCCACGAGGATGAGCGGGACGGCGAGGGCCGGGAAGGTTATCGTTGGCCCGATGGTGGTGAGCAGGAGGAACCCGACCGCGGAGACGACCAAGCCCGCAGAGGCGAGGTAGCGGGCGCCGTAGCGGTCTGAGAGCCAGCCGCTGATGGGCCCGAAGAAGGCGAGTGAGGCAGAGTTCGGGATCAGGAAGACCCCCGCCGTGAACGGGTCGAGCTTCATCGTCGGTCCCTGGAGGTAGAAGACGAGGACGAGAGTGACGGCCCCGCGGGCGAGCGAGTTCAGGAGTATCGCGATGTTGCCCGCGGCGAACGCCCTGATCTTGAAGAGCGCCAGGTCGAGCATGGGCTCCTTGACCCGCCGTTCCGTAAAGATGAACAGGACGAAGAGGAAGGCCCCAGTCCCGAGCAGGAGCGCCGTGTAGGCGAGCGAGAGGCCAGCGACCACGTACTCGGTCACCCCGGCGAGAACGGCCAGGACAGCCCCGGCGAAACTGATGTTGCCCACGAGGTCTATCTTCTGCCCGGCTCGGATCTTGGCGACCTCATGGAGCTTGTAGTGGGACCAGACTATCGCGAAGACGCCTATCGGGATGTTGACGTAGAATATGGACTGCCATCCGGCCTCCTTCGTAAGTATGCCTCCAAGGACGAGGCCGCTCACCGACCCAAGGACGATCGAGACCTGGTTGATCCCCAGCGCCATCCCTCTCTCGCTCAGCGGGAAGGCGTCGGTGAGTATGGCCGCACTGTTGGAGAAGAGAAAGCCAGCGCCTATGGCCTGGAAGACCCTGGCGGCGATCAGTTCCGGCCCGGTCTGCGAAAGGCTGCACAGGGCGGAGCCGATGGTGAAGAGAGCGAACCCGAACTTGTAGAGCCTCACCCTCCCGAAGATGTCCGCGAGTCTCCCGAAGTTCACGAGGACCGACGCCGTGACGAGCTGGTAGCCGATGAGTATCCAGACTAGGTCGAAGAGGCCCGTGTGCAGGTCCGTGTAGATCGTGGGGAGCGCGATCAGGACGATGTTTGCGTCCAGCGACGCCATCAGCGTCCCGATGGTGGTGTTGGAGAGCGCCACCCACTTGTACTGCATCCGCGAGGCCGATGTGAGTCGGGATTTCTCTCTTTCGCCGGACCTAGGCCGCCGAGGCAGGGTTGGGTTAGGCGAGCTTCACGAACTGCGCGCTATCTGCCGACTGAGAGACCACTACCGCAGTGCCGAAGGCGATGATCTCCGTCATGGACTGCGCGAGCTCCGTCGAGTCGAACTGCACGCTGATCACGGCGTTAGCGCCCAGTTTGGAGGCGTGGTCTGCCAGCCGGTCCAGGGCCTCCTGACGGGCCTGCTGGGCCAGGGCGGTGTACTCGTTGATCTCCCCGCCCTTGAGCGTGCGAAGGCCCGCGACGATGTTCCCGCCGAGGCCTCGAGACCGGACGGTGATGCCAAAGGTAAGGCCTATGATCTTGTCGACCCTGTATCCCGAGATGTAGTTCGCCGTAACCAAGAGCGGTTTCGTGGAGGACATGGAGTCGCGGCCGAGAAATGCGTTGAAAAAGCTTGCGCGGGGGTTGCGCCGGCGCTCAGTAGGGAGCTCTCAGGGAGGAGGTCGGGATGCAAAAAAAGTATTTATCGGATTCCACGACGCGATTTTGTGTGACGGCGTCTCCCCAGGATGCAGCGAAGAGCGACTCTGACTTTCTGAAGGCCACCAACTACTCCGGCTTCAGGGTGGAGGGAGGGTGGAAGCCGATCATCATGGTCAGAGGGGATGGGATGCAGCTCGAGGACGAGGAGGGGAGAAAATACCTTGATTTTTCATCACAGCCTTCAGCGGTCAACCTAGGTCACAACAACAAGCACATAATGAACGCCATAAAGGCGCAGGCAGACAAGCTCGCCTACGTGGGGGTCGGCTTCGGCACGGATGTGAGGGTGGAGTTCACCAAGAGGCTGCAGCAGGTGGTCCCAAAGAACCTGGTGAAGTTCAATTTCGGGAACTCGGGGAGCGAAGCCAACGAAGCCGCGGTGAAGATGGTGAGGACCTACTTCGCCAGGGAAGGAAGGACGAAGATCATCACACGATACAACTCGTACCACGGCTGGACAGCGGCAGCGACCCAGCTTACGGGAGGCCCGAGGAGGATGGCGACAGAGACCACGGGCGCCTTCCCGGGGATAGTGCACGTCCCGGACCCGTACTGCTACCGATGCCCGTTCGGGCTGAAGTACCCCGAGTGCAACGTCGCCTGCGTGGAGTTCTTCGACTATGCAATCAAGAACGAAGGCAACGTGGGCGCGGTCATGGTCGAGCCAGTCACAGGTGCGAGCGGGGTGGTGGTGCCCCCGAAGGAGTATCTCCCCAGGCTGAGGGAGATTACAGAGGAGAACGACGTGCTGCTGATCGCCGACGAGGTCCTGACAGGATGGGGTAGGACCGGCGAGTGGTTCGGGGTCGACAACTGGGGCGTGAAGCCCGACATGCTGACGACGGCCAAGGGCATAAGCGGGGGGCAGTTCCCTCTCGCCATGACGGCGACCAACGGGGCGATCGCGGAGTTCTTCGAAAAGAACTGGTTCCCATTGTCGGGGACGTTCAGCGCACACCCCCTGGGGATGGCCGCCGGCATCGCCGCCATCGAGGAGTATCAGAAGGACGACCTCATCCCGAGGGCGAAGGAGATGGGGACCTATCTAGGCAAGCGGCTGGAGGAGCTAAAGTCCAAGCATCGCTCCGTGGGCGACGTCAGGGGTCTGGGGATGCTCTGGGCTCTCGAGCTGGTCAAGAACCGTAAGACCAAGGAGCCTTTCGACACGCCGCAGGACTACCTGGCCGGGAAGACGCTGATGGTGAGCAAGGTGGCGAGCAAGATGATGAGCATGGGCATATTCGTCTATACCGGAGTGGTCTCGCACCTGATAATCTCGCCGCCGCTCATCGTGAACAAGGAACAACTGGACACGTGTCTGGGCGTCCTCGACGAGGCGCTAGCCGTCTCGGACCAGGAAGCGGACAAAGAAGGTCAAAGCTAGTTACCTCTACTCCCAACTCAGCTGCTTGCTGAGGCAAACCGTCTGAGCGTTATGAACACAAGAATGGCTTTAGTCAAAATACTTATCTAGGAAACCGCGATTCGGCCGTTCAAATGAACAGTCTCGTAAGCAGCATTGATGCTGAGATTGAGAAGCGCAGTCTGTTGAAACACCCGTTCTACAAGAGCTGGTCGGCTGGGGCTCTTAGCGTGGACGACCTGGCCATCTATTCAGCTGAGTACTTCCAGATGGTCAAGACCGTACCGGAACTAGTTAAGAGTGCAAACGCGTTTTCGACCGACGCCCCCACCAGGGAAGCAATCGCTGGAATAGGAGCCGAGGAAGCAGTTCACGTGGAGCTATGGACACGATTCGCTTCGGCGCTCGGTGTGACCAAGGCAGACCTAGCAGCACACAAGGGAGAGGCGCGGACCGGCCGGGTATTGTCAGAGCTCCAGGGCGTCACGAAGCGCTCCATTGCACAGGTCGCCGCCGTGATGTATGCCATCGAGAGCGAGCAGCCGAAAATCAGCAAGACGAAGCTGGACGGCCTGCAGAAGTTCTACGGCATGGACGGCAACGGCGATTCGACGAAGTACTTCCGCGAGCACCAGGAGGCAGACGTGAGGCACGCTGCCGTGTGGAGGAAGATCCTCGAGCATGTTGGTGCGGAGGAGCAGGGGGTAGCTCTGCAAGCAGCGATAGCTTCCCTCGAGGCCCAGAACGCCATTCTGGACTCCGTGATGGACAGCTGCACTTGCTCTAAGAACGCATAGCTTACACCTCCTCGGTCCCAAGGGACCGCGGCCCAAACCTTATGACAGAATACCCGGAGGGAGCGTAGAGGCCATCATGGGGGATAGGATATTCATCGACAACCTTCGCGTCAGGTGCAGCGTTGGGGCGACCGAAAGGGAGAGGCTCATCCCTCAGGATGTATTGATTGACACCAGCATCTACCTCGATTTGAGGGACGCCGCATCCAGCAGCGACCTGGAAGGGAACGTCAATTACAAGGAGGAGCTTCAGCGAATCTCGGATTTCGTCTCCAAGGGTAGGTTCGTGCTGCTCGAGGGACTGGCCGAGGGGGTCGCGAGACTCTGCCTATCGAACCCGAAGGTCGAACGTGTCGTGGTGAAGGTGCGCAAGAGCAAGTACTCCACAGAGCCCTCGATAGGGGTCGAGGTCGAGAGGACCAGAGCAAGGTAGCCGGTCGTGGTCGAGGTCATAGTCGCGATAGGGTCCAACGTCGGCAAGCGGGGACGGAACCTTAACGAGGCCGTGAGCCGGATCAGCGAGTTAGGGCAGGTTCTGGACGCGTCCTCGATCTACGAGACGGAACCGATGTACTACGAAAAGCAGGGCCCATTCCTGAACGCAGTCATCGCTATGGAGTCCTCTCTGAGCCCGACGGAGCTCCTCGACAGATTGAAGGCGATCGAGAAGTCTATGGGTAGAGACCCGAAAGCTCCGAGGTACGGTCCAAGGGTCATCGACCTTGACATCATCTTCTATGGGGATACGGTGCTCTCGGAACCGTCCCTCCAGATACCCCACCCTCGCGTCGCAGAGAGAGCGTTTGTGCTTGTGCCCCTCAGGGAGATTCGACCCGGATTGGTCGACCCGGCCTCAGGGCGAAGCGTGCGCGAGATGCTGGCAGACCTGAAGAGCAAAGGAGGGGTGGTCAGGAAGTCGATGCTCGACCGCGGGAAGCCCTCTTCAGAGCCTCAGCGATCCTGACGGCGTGAAGGGTCTCTTTGACATCGTGGGTCCTGATGAGGCTGGCCCCGTTGACCACAGCTATCGCGGTCGCTGCGAGGGAAGCCGGGAGCCTGTCGTCAGGCTTGTCCAGACCGAGCACCTCGCCCATGAACGACTTTCTGGATAGGCCCACGCACAGCGGTCTGCCGAGCGTTTCGAGCTTGTTGAGCTTCCCAAGGACCTCGAGGTCCCACGCGTACCAGGGCATCGACCGCTGTGGGGAGTAGGCAGGACCGAGGCCCTCCTCCCTGAAGAAGCCGATGCCTGGGTCGAGCACGATCTTGCGCCTTTCGATACCGTTCCTGTCCGCGATGGCGATGGTCTCCCTGAGAGCAGCGAGTATCCGGGGGATGGGCCGCGCCGCCGAGTCGGTGGAGGAGTGCGCCATCGCAAGTAGCGAGGCCCCGTTGTCCCGTATCACCCTCGCCATCGCGGGGTCATACTTGAGTCCCGAGACGTCGTTTACCACTGACGCTCCGCCCTTTAGGGCGATCGCGGCCACCGAGGAACGCATGGTATCGACCGAGACGGTCGTCCCTCCCCCGGCTTCCAGGATGGCAGCGAGCGCCCCCCGGATCCGCTCACCTTCGACGTGCTCGGAGACCTCACCCGCCAGGTAAGGCGAGGTTGACATCCCGCCGACGTCGATGAGGTCAGCACCCTGCTCGATTGCCGTTCGTACCTGGGCGGCGATTTTGCGGCCACCCTTGGCGACCGAACCCTTGTAGAAAGACTCCGGGCTCACATTGATCGCCGACATGAGCCTGACCGGCTCACGCGGACCAACCCGCACTCCGCCTAGGTTGGCGTAACGTGGCTCAGTCAAGGGAGACGTCCGACTTCATGCAAGCGCGCAGGCATCGAACGGATATTTTAGCTGTGCTGGAAGGCACCCGCTAATCTGGCTAGAATTTGCACGGGTCGAAACGTCGAAAGTGTATGAAATATCACCTCTTAAATAGCCAAGGGAGGGAACGAGTCGTGTATGGGGACGGCGGTTCGTGTTTCAAAGGAAGATTTCGGAATTCGACGTGCCTCTTCGGGCAGCCCTGAGCTCGACACATTCCTGAGCGGCGGGTTCCCCAGGGGGAGCTTGATACTGATCAGTGGGAACCCCGGGACAGGGAAGACCACGCTCACCGCTTCGTTCCTCTACGAAGGCTCGAAGCGACTGGGGGAGAACGGCATCTACGTCTCGTTCAGCGAGAGCAAGAAGAGCTTCTACGAGAACATGGGCGCCATCGGCATGGACTTTGAGAAGCTGGAGGAGGCAGGACATTTCAGGTTCCTCGAGATGTTCTCAGCCACGAAAGAGGGGATGAGTGAGATCGCCAAGTTCATCCTAGAAGAGATAAAACGTTTCGAGGCGAAGAGGCTGGTCATCGACTCCTACTCAGTGATGGCCCAGGCGCTGGGCAACCAGTATGAGGGGAGGCAGGTCCTCCACACCTTCTTCAGCAGGATAATGAGGAACATGGACTGCACCACCCTGGTCATAGGGGAGCAGCCCACGGGGGAGTACCCGCATAGGCGACACCTCGGAAGAGTTTGTGGCAGATGGCGTCATCAACCTGAAGCTGACGATTCCGAGGGAGATGGAGATCAGGAAGATGCGGGGGACGAGGCTGAACAGCCGGAACCTGCTCTACACCCTAGAGGGTGGGTTCAACGTGGTCACCACGGTGCTACGTCACGCCGAGGTCCCGAAGATGTGGCAACCCATCCCCGACACCGAGGGACGACTCTCCTCCGGGAGCCCTGACCTGGACGCGATTCTTGGAGGAGGCTTCCCAGAGGGCACGTACGCGATGCTGGAGATCGCCAACGATGTGACGGTGAGAGAGGTCCGACTCATCGTCAGGAGCGTCGTCCTCAATTTCATCAGCCAGGAGAGGGGGGTCATGATCGATCCGACCCGAGGGGTCGACAGCAGCGACGTCAAGGCGGCCTTCGGACGTTATGTCAGCGACCAGAACTTCGATGCGTACATGAGGATACAGCAGCAGGTCGAGCCCGCTCCCACAAAGAGCGGCGCGCGGTCGATTCCACCCTACGCCATCCCTGTGATGCCCGGATTGGGGAATCGGGGCAACCGCAACCTCACGACGAACTCTCTCACGTTCGACGCCTCAGAAGAAATCCTGAAGAAGCGCACCGGGAACAAACCCATCGCCAGGATAATAGCGTACGATACGCTCGAGGGTGAGTATGCGCAGGAACCGGACAAGTTGCTGAATGAGATCGGACTAGCCATGACGCGGACCAGGACCAGAGGTGACCTCACCATAGCCATAGGACGGCCCTCCTTCGGGCTACTGTCGAAGGTCGTCGGCATGGTCGACTGGCACATCAAACTATGGAAGACGGACGGGGTGCTCCTGCTCCAGGGAATCAAGCCCTCCACCAACATCTATGCGGCAGACTGTGACGTCTCCAGGGGGTATCCCGTTCTTACGCTGAAGATACTGACGTGAGCGTGGGGATGGTCGCGCTCACCGTTCACAAGTCTTATTTCTTGCCTCCGAAGAACCGTTGAGCATCTGGCCTTGCCGCGCTCTGGACACCCCTTCCTGACACACCCATACGCTAGCGGCTGGAGACGATTCCCATGAAGGTCGGGGACGGTTCCTTATCGTTGGTCTCGAGGAGACTAGCGCAGAGAGCGCGCGAAAGGCTGAGCCCTCTCGACTCGTTCTACGTCGCGCCCGCGGTGGCGTACCTTGCGGCGGCGATAACCTACTATCTCAGCTATGGGAAGGTCCTAGGCTTCAGTCCGTACCTCCTGCTCCTGGCCGCTCTCCCCCTGGTGGCGCTGCTCGGCTCTTCGAGGGAGACCATGAGGCCGTGGATCCCCTTGATGGCGGTGCTCCTCGCCTACGAGGGGCTCCAGGGCATCGCGTCCTACTTCGCGGCCACCAGGCACCTGTTCTCAGTGTACCCCGTCGACAGGATGATCTGGGGGTTCAACGTCACCGGATGGATCCAGGCGAGCCTCTACTCGGTGACGATGACGGACATCACCACCTTCTTTTATTCTCTCCACCTCCCTCTGGTGGTCATCACCGCCGCCGCGCTGTGGTACTACAACAGGAGGATTTTCGGCAAGTACATCACCGCGCTCGCTCTCACCTCCTATCTTGCCCTGGTCACGTTCATCCTGATCCCACCTCTCCTCCCTGGTACCAGGGCGCTGCGAGCGACCTGTTCTACGGTGGGACCACGTCGGCTCTGCCGAGCGGCATCCTCAACTTCGTCTCGGCGTTCGAGTCGGACAGGTTCGCCGCGTTCCCGAGCTTGCATGCTGCCTATGCGGTCATATTCGCCTATTTCGTCATCAAGCTAGACAGGCGCCTCACAGTCGTCGCCTTGCCGGTCGCGGCAGCCATCCTCTTCTCCACCTTATACTTGGGCCAGCACTATGTGCTAGACCTGATAGCGGGCGTGATCTATGCGCTGATACCGTGTCTAATCGCTGAAAGGTTCTCCATCAAGATTCCAGGGGCGGACTTCAAGAAGCAGTGGCACGCGACGAGAAAGCGACCGGTTGAAGCCGCCCAGCCGCAGCAAGATTAGTCGGTTGCCCGAACAGCTAACCTGCGACCGATTCCACGATGGCCGCTATGCCCGCGATGTTCTTCATGAGCTCGTCCGGAATGCCATGCCTCTCTCTAAGGTAATCAGGAGAGTTGTACGACACCCAGACCTTGCCGGATTCGTCCTGTGAAACGAGGGTTTTGAGGGGAAAGTCGAGGGCGACCGTGGGAGCGGCCACCATCAGCGGGGTTCCGGCCCTTGGGTTACCAAAGACCAACAAACGGGTCGGGTTCATCTTCAACCCAGCCCTCTGGGCGTCTCCGCTGAAGTCGATCCGGGCGAATATCGTGAGCCCCCGTGACGTCACGGCAGTTTCCAAGAGGGAGTTCGTGTCGGAAAAGGAGTGCACACTCATCCTGGTTTCTATGCCATCCTTGGTGGCTGATGACAAGTTTGGTCGACTGAGTATCCCTACGCCGGACTAGTTATGGCCTTCCAAACCTTCGGATCTAGCGCTTGGACTTCTCGGCTTCCTCGAGCGCGGCCTTGAGGGGACCGAACTCAGGGTAGCCGTCGAACCTCGTTCCGTTTATGAAGAAGGTAGGTGTCCCGTTGACCCCGCTCCGCACTCCGCCCATGAAGTCCTCTTGGATCCTCTCGGAGTATGTGCGCTGGGCGACCTCCTGTTCGAGCCTCGCTACGTCGAGCTTGAGCCTCTTCTCGTATTCCTCGAAGAAGTAAGGGACGCCGAATGACGCCTGGTGTTGGTAGAGGTAGTCGTGCATCTCCCAGAACTTTCCCTGGACGGCAGCAGCCTCAGCCGTCTCAGCTGCCCACTCAGCCATTGGGTGCGAGTTCGTGATTGGGAAGTTCCTGAAGACGAATCTTAGCCTAGGTCCGAATTCTTTCTGAATCCTCTTGACGATGGGATAGGCCGCGCCGCAATAGGGGCACTGGTAGTCCCCGTATTCCACTAGCACGATGGGGGCGCTAGGCGGTCCTTCTGCGTGGTCTCGCTCCCCGACCGGCACTGTCAGTTTTGGCGGTTCGTAACTTTGGGTCATCGCAAACCTCTCTTTACTCTCTCAGGAACGCTTCAGTTTCGCCAATGCCGAAAGGATGCCGTCGGCTCCGGGGTTGACGCCATCCGGAGAGAGAAAGCTCCATCGGATTATCCCCTTGTCGTCTATCACGAACAGCGCCCTGCCCGATTCGCCGCTGTTCTCGCCATAGGGCTCATACGCCCCATAGGAGCGCGAGACGGCCCCCTTCGGCTCGAAGTCGGAGAGGAGCGGAAAATTCAGGTTTCGTTCCTTGGCGAACGCGAGGTGCGACCAGATCCCGTCCACGGAGATCCCCATTACCTCGGCGTCGAACTTTTTGAACTCCGGCATCACCTGAGCGTAGAGGCCCATCTGGTCGCTGCAGACGACACTGAAATCTGCAGGGTAGAAGGCGAGGACCACCGGCCTGCCGCGGAAATCTCGAAGGGAGACGTATTGGTCGGGGGTACTTTTTAGGCGGAAATCGGGCGCTCTGAATCCCGGCCCCAGGATTGAGGATTTCTTGGGAGCGGTCTTGCTTGCGGGGTCTTGGCTCTGGTCTTGACTTTGGCCATGGCAAGCGGCATTGACCCGCACCCCAATTTAAACCGGTGGTTACTTTTTTTGTTCCGAGCGTCCCGGCAGACCCGGGTTGCGAAGCTCCCGTCCTCATCTGGCAATCGGAGGTTGGAACTGGATCCTGTACAGCTTAGCGTAGACTCCGTCCTTCTTGAGCAACTCGTCGTGGGGCCCTGTTCGACCAGCCTCCCGTGGTCGAAGACCAGTATCCTGTTGGCCATCCTTATCGTCGAGAGGCGGTGGGCGATGATGAACGTCGTCCTGTCCCGAGAAGGCCTTGTCCAGCGCCTTCTGGATGAGCAGCTCGGTGAACGGGTCCACCTTGGAGGTCGCCTCGTCCAGCACGAGGATCTTCGGGTTCGCGACCAGGGCCCTGGCTATCGAGAGCGAGCTGCTTCTGTCCGGTCGATATGTTGTTCGCCGACTCGCGTATCAGGGTGTCGTATCCCTCGGGCAGGCTCATGATGAAGTCGTGGAGGCCCACGTCCTTCGCCGCCTTGATCACCTCCTCATCCGTGGCGTCGAGGTTGCCGTAGCGGATGTTCTCCATCACGGAGGCGGAGAAGAGGAACGGGTCCTGGAGCACGATGGCCATGTGTCTTCCTCAGGCCCTTGAAGGTGAGGTCCTTGATGTCGTGTCCGTCCAGGAGTATGGCGCCTTCGTCCGGGTCGTAGAACCTGAAGAGCAGGTTCACGAACGTCGACTTGCCGGCGCCCGTCTGCCCGACTATGGCCACTATCTCCTTCGGCTGGACGTGCACGTCGACGTCGGTGAGGGCGTTGGGGTCGCCCTTCTTGTACCTGAAGGAGACGTGGTTGAAGTCCACGGCGCCCTCCACCTCTGCGAGCTCGATCGGCGTTGGGTGACTCGGTGAGGTCGATGGGGGCGTCTATTATCTGCAGTACCCTGTCGAGCCCGACCATCGCCGACTGGTACTGCGGATAGAACTGCGTGATCTGCTGGACCGGCCTGAAGAGGTTGTTGAGCCAGATGTAGAAGGCGGCCAGTATGCCTATCTCGAGCTGCCCCTCCGTAGATGATCATCGCCCCGAAGTAGAAGACGGCGAATATCCCGAAGGACTGGATTATCTGGGCCATCGGGCCGATGAAGGAGGACCAGCTTGGCCGCCTCGCACGTTGGTGACCATGTTCCTGCCGGTTGCTCTCCGTGAACTCGGCCTGGTCGGCATCCTCTGCCGCGAACGACTGGGTGACCTTCATGCCGGCCACGCTCTCGGCGACCTTGGCCGTGAGCGCGCCCACGCTCCTCCTCGTGTTCATCCAGGCCGTCCTTCATCCTTCCGTGCAGCAGCGTAGACCAGGAGCGCCAGCATCGGCACGATGCTGAGCGCAAGCAGGCCGAGCTCGACGTTGATGAAGAACATGATTATGGCGATGCCCACTACCGAGGCGAACCCGGAGATGAGCTGGGTCGACTGGAAGGTGAGGAAGTTGTTGAAGACGTCGACGTCGTTGGTCACGTGCGAGATTATCGCCCCGATCGGCCTTTCGTTGAAGTAGCTCAGCGAGAGCTTCTGCGAGCTTGTCGACCGCGTCCTTCCTGAGCTTGTAGATGACGTGCTGGCCCGCCGTGGCCATGTAGTAGGTCTGGACGTACTCGGAGACGTACAGGATGACACGTGATCACGGTGTAGGCCATGACCATGATCGAGCAGTCCGGAGACGTCGTTTCCGAGCGACGCCGTTCGGGAAGATGTAGTCGTCGATGGCGTAGCCGGTCAGTATGGGCCCCACCACGCCCGTGATCGTGAACACAATGACCGAGATGGTCATGTAGGCGACCTCCTTCTTGCGGTCGCGGAAGTACTTGACGAGCCTCTTGATGAGGGTCCAGTCGGACTGGCTCCTCGGACCAGCGTCCTCGACCACGCGACCCCGTGCCCGCGCGGTGTTGCCTCCGAAGCCTCCACCCCAGTTCATCTCAGACCTCGCTCCTGACGGCCTGCCTGGTCCAGTGAACTGCGCCTCGAAAATCTGTGCGTAGACCCCGTTCGTTCTCCATAAGCTCCTCGTGGGTCCCGAACTCCACCAGCTCCCCTCCGTCGAAGACCGCGACCCTGTCCGCCAGCCTGATGGTCGAGAGCCTCTGAGTTATCAGGAGGGTCGTCCTGTTCGCGACCATGGTCCTCATCGCTTCCTGTATCTCGTGCTCGGTCTCGACGTCGACGCTGGAGGTGGAGTCGTCGAATATCAGTATCTTCGGATTGAAGAGCAGGGCCCTCGCTATGGCGACGCGCTGCTTCTGTCCTCCTGAGAGCGTGTTGCCCCGCTCGCCGACGATTGTGTCGTATCCTTTCGGGAACGTCCGGATGAACTCGTCGGCGTGGGCCACCTTCGCGCACTTGACGATGTCTTCCATGGAGGCGTCCCTGACCCCGAACGCGATGTTGTCCTTGATCGACCTCGAGAAGAGGAAGGTCTCCTGGGAGACGATCCCTATGAGCTTCCTGAGAGAACTGCAGCTTGATGTCCTTCACGTCGACTCCGTCGATCAGTGACCCGCCCCGAGGTGACGTCGTAGAAGCGAGGGATCAGGTTCGCGAAGGTGCTCTTGCCTGAGCCGGTCTTGCCGACTATCGCCATGGTCTCCCCGGCTCGGATGGTCATGTTGACGTTCTTCAGGAGAGACTTGCTCTTCTCGTAGGCGAAACTGACGTTCTCGAAGACTATCTCCCCCCTCGGGTCCTTCAGCTCTATCGGCGTTCGGCGAGTCGCGGACCTCCGAGATCGCGTCTATGGTGGCGAAGATGCGGTCGAGCCCCCAGCTCGCATTGAGCGCCTGGCTGAGCGTCAGCCCGAAGAAGCTCGGGCGTTCGGAGTTATGATGACGAGGATGGAGTAGGCCTCGACGAGGCTGCCCTATCGAGACCACCCCCCTCATGACGAAAAGCCCGCCAAAATAGAAGAGTACGGCGATGTTCAGGCCGATCAAGCAGAGGCATCAGCGGTATGAAGAGAGCCCGTGGTCTTCGCGACGGCTATGTTCGTGTCGTAGTACTTCTTGTTGATTCCGTCGAACTTCTCTGATCTCGTAGTCTTCTCTGGTGAACGCACGGACGACCCTCAGTCCCGTGAGGTTCTCCTCGATGACGGTGTTCATGACCGCGTACTGCTCCCGCACCTGCTTCCAGTTCGGGCTCTGCTGCCTGTCGAAGAGGTACCCTGTGATCACCACGATCGGCATGAGGCCGATCCCCGGCAGGAGCAGAAGCGGGTTCAAGGTGACGAGCTGTATCACGACGCCGACCAGGAGTGCGATGGTGAAGAGGAGCCCGCCCATCGACTGGGTGACGAACCTCCGTACCGCTTCCACGTCGCCCGTGGCCCTGGCGATCAGGTCGCCGACCTGGTTCTGGTCATAGAAGGAGAACGACTTCGACTGTATGGATGCGAAGAGGTCGTGCCTGATGTCATAGACCACCTTGTTGCCCGTCGTCTGGGTGATGTAGGTGTAGATGAACTGCCCCACCCCCGAGATAGCCGTCACCCCGATTATGGCGAGCGAGTAGAGGAGTATCACGCCCAGGCTCTGCTTCGAGGTGATGTCCACCGTGATGACGTTGATGAAGGCGGGCACGAGCAGCCGGGTGAACACGCTGACCACGATGCCCGCCGCTATCGCCGCTACGCCAAGCTTGTAACGAAGCATGTACCGAACGAACCGTAGCGCCTTGCTCAATAAATCGGGGGCCGAGAGTGAGCGCGCCTTGATTATTATTTAACTTGATGGACTAAAGCGCTGGAAGGTTTTTCAGTGGTCGACAAGCTTCGGGTTCACGCTGAGTCCCCAGGGCCCGACTGGGTGTCGATTAGACCGATTGATGAACTGTGGGGCGCTCCACTCGGGCTCTCCGTACCATGATACGTGCACCAAGTGCGAGGAACAGCGACGCGTTGACCGCTACGAGTCCCAGATAGCTCCATGGGATCGATGAGCTGCCGCTGGTCGAACTGGAAGCGCTGGTGGAGGATGTCGCTGCGGTGGGGGAGCTGGTCGTTGACGACGGCGGTGTGCTGGACGAGATAGTGGACGTACTGGTCGCCGTGCTTGTCGTCGAGGTCGGCGAAGACGAAGCTACTGATGTGCTAGTGGAGGAAACTGAGGAAGTCGTAGCAGACGCGGCGCCCAATGAGAAGACGCTGACGCTCGCCGAGCCCTGGTTCGCTGCAAAGGCCTCTCCCTTGCCGGAATCATAGGCCACGCCGAAGTCGAAGAATTGCACGCTCACGTAGGTGACGTTGCTCGTGTCGCTGTTAGGAATTATTGCCACGTTGTTTGCCTCGTCCTCCGCCACCAGGACCTCGCCTTGAGCTGGGTCGTAGGCGACGCCGAACGGCAATCCTTCGAGAGTTACCTTTCCGACTATGGAGTTGTTGCTGTCCGAGACCATTGTCGCCCCGGTGCTGCCTGTCACGTAGATTTCACTCGTACCGGAGTCATAGCCTATGCCCTGATCCTGTCCTTTAAGACCGCTGATCGTCGCTACGACTGTGTTTGAACTGTCGGAGATGACCGAGACGGTGCTGGGGCTCGCTCCTCCATTCCCGTTATTCACCACGAACACTTCACCCTTGGCAGGGTCGTACGCAAGGGCCTGAGGAGTGACTCCCACCGGTACCGTAGCGACGACCTTGTTCGAACTGTCGGAGATGACCGAGACGGTGTTGGAGGCGTCGTTCGCTACGAAGATCTCGCCCTTCCCGGAGTCGTAGGCGATGCCGTAGGGCGTGACCCCGACCGTGATGGTCGCCACCACGGTGTTACTGGAGTCGGAGATCACCGAGACGGTGCTCGGGTTTGTATCGGACCCCGCGTTGTGGTTGGCTACAAAAACCTCCCCCTTACCGGAATCATAGGCAATTCCATAGGGGTTATCTCCAACGGTTACGTTGGCAACCACTGTGTTCGTCGAGTCCGAGATAACCGCGACACGACCTTGAGATATGCTGGTACCCGAACCCGCGACAAAGATTTCACCCTTGCCCGAGTCATAGGCGATGCCGGTGGAAACTGGCCCCGTCTTGATGTTGGTCACCGTGGGGGCCGCGTGCACCATAGGGGCAGATATCAGACCAAGAGCAAATAGCCCCAAGACGGCGAGCGTCATTGCGGCGTATCCGTTTCTTCGGTGACCGAGAACCATCTCGCGCCGAACGTACCGCCAGGTGCGGATTTAAGAATTATAGACGGTCCATCCATCGTGTCGGTCTTTGGCCCCTTACGGTCCAAAGAGGCCGTGCAGGAAGCTGTCTGCTCTTCACGCGGACTTGCCCGCGTCTGCGGGCCGGACCGAGGAGGCTCGCAAGCTGCTCTCAGAGGTGGAGAACGGACCCGGACCGCTTAGCCCGTACCAGCTGGCCTGCGGATACTTCGTTGCGGATGACAAGGAGAAGGGATTCCACTGGCTCGAGGAGGCGTACCGAAGGTTCGACGGGAGTCTATATTCTCTTGCGATCGACTACGAGTTGGACGATGTGAGGTCGGATCCCCGATACAAGTCTCTCATCAAGCGGCTCGGACTTGCGTGAAGCTCAACCTTTTGGATGGGGATTAGGGCCGACGTACCAAATGCGAGATGTTCTCTTTTCCAACGGACGGATTGCACTGTTATGATGACGACACCTGGGAAACCGCAAATCTGACGCGACTTGTTTTAAGCTCGAGATACTTCGCAGTTCAAGATGTTACTCGAAGCATGCCATAGTCCATGAAGAGATGAATGGAGCAGAATATCGCGCAATAGATAGGGAAGTTCCCCTCCTTGGTGGCGACAAAAGACACGGTCAGGACCTTCCCGGGGGCGAGGGATTCTATCGAGTTGTCGAAGTAGTTGCTGACCTGGAAGCCGTGCGATTGGGTGGTGTCGACGTTACAGACAGTAATCTTGACATCCTGTCCCATCGCGACGTAGATCACGGGCCATAGCTTCGATGGACCAGCCCCCTCGAGGACGCTGTCGTTATACCCGTACTGGCTGGCGAGTATGAGATATCCTCCAGCGGGCTTCACGCATCCGGGGGGCAAATTCACCGCGGGCAGAGAGGCCGCGGCTCCCTGGCTGGCGCGCACGCCGTCCACCAAGACAGCAGTTGAAGCCAGGACCCCAAGGATCGTTAGAATGGTAAGGGCCCAGCTCATCCTGTTCATGGAACAAGACCACTTCCCTTTGATTTCGGAGACGCCATCTGGGACGGCAGTTGTGGTGACGAAGCGTCGTTGGGGAGACCCGCGTTTTTCCCATCGGTCGAAAGCTTTGCGTTGGCCGTAATCCTGTCGACGGAGTAGAGGTTGAGATACAGGAGCATGACAGCTGCGGGTGGGAAGAGGAAGGTACGTGGCGTCGTAGAGCCAGAGGGAGGAGCTCAGCGCTGCGACGCCGGGACCCGCAAGCACGATGAGGACCGGGACGCTTAGGCAGCAGGACGCGCCGAGCACGATCCCCAGTGCTGGGAACAGCACCATCGATCGCGAGCGGAGGGTGGCCGAACACACCCGCCCGAGCTCCCGCGTCTTACCTATGTTCGCGACGATAAGAATGGCGATTACTATCGCTATCGTGAGGCTGTAGAAACTGAGGGCGTCGCTGAAGAGAGGAGGTATCGTTATCGTGATCCACGGGTTGAACCAGAGCCCCCAGAGCGCGTTCGCCAGCGACGTCGGCGCGAAGACGGAGGTAGTGAGATAGACGTTCGCGGACCCTGAGACGAAGGGCTTGTCGAAGGCCGAGACGAGTATGCTCTCGAGCATGAAGCCGTACAGCAGGATATGGATTGCGAGGTAGAGAGCGAAGACGCCAGCGCCCACCGCCGTACGGATGTAGACGCGGAAGAGCTGGAACCCCTCTCGGAGGGGATAGGCGAAGAGCAGGAGGGCGACCGCGTACCAGAAGAGGCAGGGGGCCAACAGCTCCGCAGGGTTGGGGGAGGTCGCGCCCCAGAGATATGCAAAGAAAGAGGTCACGACCGCCAAGCCTATGAAGACAAGCCCGTGTACTGGGAGGGCCAGGCTCCTCCCGACTCGGCTGTCCGTATTCGTCTTCATCTTTGCTCACGGGCCCCTGACGAGAAATAAATCCTTGGTCCCTTGGACAGGGCCCCGGTTCCGCGTCACATCGCCTCAGTCCCCGCGCTCGCCGAGTGCACTGAAATCGATCGGGCTCGTCATCGGTTCTGTCCTCACGGGCTTGACGAGCGGCGGGAGCGGCTTGTGTAGCTTGAGCCGGAGCCAGTTCCTCACGTCGAAGAAGTATTCGTTCTCGTAGGGGCAGGCTGAGACGCAGTCGCCGACTCCCACGCACTTGAAGCTCCTGAACTCGCCCTTGTCGATGAAAGCGCCGGGCAGGTCAGTTAGCCCGACGGGGCATACCTTGGCGCAGTCCTTGGTCTTGCAGGTCACGCAGATGCTGCTATCCCTCACCTTCAGCCTGAATAGGCCGAAGCGGGAGACCAGCTGGTTGAACGAGCCCCAGCCGCACATCCCCGTCGTTGCACAGCCATAGGTCCCCACAAAAGGAATCATTATCCAGACCAGATACCAGAGGAGGGAGAAGTAGAAGGCGTAGAAGAAGTAACTCGGGTCAGAGCCGAATATGGAGACGCTGATGACCCCTGTAGAGTTGAGGTACGACAGGACGGCGCTCCCCAATAGGGAGACCCAGACCAAAGAAACAACCACCTTGTACGTGCCGCTGATCCGGCTCGTGAGCAGGTGGCGCCCTATCTTGGACGTCCTGTTGAAGGAACTCATCGCGTCGTAGGTGGTGCCCTGGGACATCGGCGCGGCCGTGCAGAAAAGCGAGCAGACGTTCCTGGAACCGAAGAAGAACGAGAGGCCACCGGATATCAGGTACGTAGCCAGGACTGCGAGTATTACTGCGGGTGCGAGCGCCCCGGCAGTGCCGACCCCCATGCTCCATCCTATCCACGGGACGGATGGCATCGCCCCAATTATGACATAGGTCGGCAGCAAGAGTGTGTAGAGCGCGTATGCCACCAGGACGAGCCCGAGTCTGATCTTCGTCTCCGTCTCCCTTGCGTACCTTATCTTGAAGAGCACGAGCGCCCCCATCTCTATCCCCATCATCAGGAGGAACCAGAACGAGGCCGTCACGCTCCCGACGGCGATGACAAAGTCGTAAAACGCCGCACCGACCACGGTCAATGGAGGGCCGCTGAGGGCGGCGAAGGAAATCCCTGTGAAGTAGCCGGTGCCTATCGCTTGGATGTCGAGGACTCCTCCCATGAAGAACTCCGCGACAAAGACCCCTCCGAGGAGCGCGAAGGTCCAGAGCGGTCTCGATTGCCACGTGACCAGAGGCGGGGCGACGAGCCTTTTCTCATCGAGAACGATGGTGTAGTAGATCGACATTTCGGCCACGATGGAGAGGACGAAGAGAGTGACGTCCCCATACAGTTGCCAGGCGAAGAGGCCGGCCATCATCAGGCCGTAGGCTCCCATCAGACGCAGGAGGTACTTCGACGCGCCGTCGGCGAGGGCACGGTTCTTGAAGATGTATTCGAACATCACGATTATCGCGAGAATCATCACAGCGCTGTTCCCCACGAGGGAGTCCCCAGCCCAGGTCGAATTGGCAATCGCCGTCGGTGAAAGGACCATTATCACCGTCTGGATTGCGACGAGCCAACGGAACGTGCCCGGGAAGTTCCTGCCAACCAGGTAGAGGGTGATTGCCATCTCGGAAGCCATGGTGAATATGAACCAGTAGGTACCCATCGATGTGATGAGCGAGGAGAGCGCGCCCTGGGTCGTGGTCGAGGCGGCCCCTGTGATGAGGGCGAAGGTCCAACCCATGAACATCTCGGAGAGGATGGCGAGGATCATTATCGACGCGTACACCATGTTCCGGGTCGCGACCGCGCTTCCTTGGCGGATGGCGTCCAGTTCCCTGTTTCCGCGGAAGAGCGCACTCAGAATCGGCAGCAGGGCGATGCTCATCGATATCATGTTCAGGGCCACGAGCTCGATCGCCGTGGTGAGGCCCGGGAAGTAGAGGTAGATCACGGCGCTGAGGAACATCGAGGCCATCATCCCCAGCAAGAATAGCACGAGCCCGGCATCGGTGAGGGTCTTGATGGTCGAGCCCCTCTTCAGGAGCCACGCGGTAAGCACGGCCATCGACCCAGCGATTAACCAGAGGACGGGTAGGTCCATGCCTATCTCAAAACACTAAGCTGGATGCGGCCCAAAATGATAATAACGATTGTGGCTCAAAGGTCGAGCTAAGAGAGTCGGCTAGACTTGGGTCGATGTTCCGGTCCCCAACCGTCCAGGGAGGACCTAATATTGGAGTTCCTTGGAATTCCCAATTTCGATAGCTAGGAAGCCAAAGAAATTGGAGAGAAGGTATTCCCGGGCGAACCCGAGCCCTACGTTTAGAGTCCCAAGATAGGCACGTATGTGCCCGCTTCGAATTGGCCTATGCTCCGGTCTCAGAACCGCCGGGTTTGTGCGAGTGACCGTGGCGTCTCCCCCAGAAAGGGCGTGCTCCTGGCAGGTCAGCGACCTTGAGGATAATCTGCATGGATTCTTCGGGCGAGAATCCAGACTTTTGAAGAGCGGCCCTGAACGTCCCCAGAGCCTCAGCATACTTGGGAGCGTTTGCCACGAACATGTCCAGGCGGGCCGCTGTCATCTCGTTCATCATCTTCCTGAATTGAGCGCGCTCTTCCTCGGTCGGTCGTTTTTCGTCTCCCATTAGAACCGAGGGCGAAACTTGGCCGGGATAAATAAGGCCTACGCGTTCCGATAAAGAGACCCCCCGAGCGTAACCTGAACATTAAGTCCAGATTCTGTTTATTCACTCGACGAAATCTCGAGCGCTCGGGTGAAAACGCAGATGGCCACCGCGCTGCCTACGGCATCATGAGAGACCACTGAAACGAGACCGACTATCCGCTCTTTCCCGGTTCCTTGTTGAACTTGTACAGAGGCACGAGGGAGGTGGCGCTTCGGTAGAGAGGGTAGGTTCCTGCCAAGAATATGAGGAGTGAGACCACGGTCGGCACATTGGATAAACCGCCAACAAGCAACAAGACGAGCCATATCACATAGACCGCGAACCAGCTAAGCTGCCTCTTGAGGATCTTGTCCTTCGACCTCCTGATGGCGATGGGCAAGACCACCAGCCCGGAGAAAGCGATTATCAAAGCGGGAACTTCCGCTTGAAAGAAAGCAGCTATCCCCCCGTTCTCATAGTTGTAGATGCCGACGGCTGCAGCGATAGGGAACACGATTGCAGCGCCGATAACATAGGCCCAGAACGCGAGTCGCACCCGCGTCCAGTGAAGCGTATCGCGGAAGAGTGGGTCGGTAAGGCGGGCAGCCCTTATTGAGGCGTCTATGTAGTAGTAGAACCCGATGAAGATCGTGAACCAAATCCCGAGCAACTGGATGGCGTCGTCAATATCAGTGAGAACGATGGTCGTCGAGAATGCGATGGTGGCCACAAGGGCTAATTCCACCATAAGTAACGCGACAACAGCCAAACCCAGCGCCTGGTTGCGATAGACCCTGCTGGACAGGGTGCGCGATGTCGCTATCGCAGTGTACGCCACGTAGCTGTAGGCGAGAGCAAAGACCACAAAGACCAGGTCGGTTATGACATCAAGTGTGCTTGGCATAGGCTGCCACCTCCATGGCATTCTGGGAGAAGGAGAACCGGAAGTATTCGGGCTGCGGGGGCATACCGAGCATCTTCTGGATGGTGAGTATCGGTACGTAGCTCAGCCCTCCCTCGTGGTATATCCTCAGCTCGATGACCCCGTCGAAGAGAGCCTGCATCGCGGTCATCACCTGCGGCTCGTGCATCCCGTCCTCGAGCGTCGCGAGCAGGACGGCGTCGTACTGCTTTACGTCGGCGAGGAGCTGAGTGAGAAACTTGTAGATGACGTCAGGTGGGTTCAGCATAAGCAAAGGCGAGAAGACGTCGGCGAAGACCCTGATTCGCTTGTCGCCGTTCTTCTTCAACGCCTCCTTGATGTTGTACGACAGCCCCGTCAAATCTCGGTAGTCATACTTCGTCTCGCCTCCGTCTGCGGAAATCCAGAACGGGACCTTGTTGCCGAAGTCAACCCCAAAGGCCCTCGCATCCCTCAAGACGTCGCGCGTGCTCAGACGCGTCACATAGAGGCAAAAGTTTCCCTGCTGCAGCCCTGATTGAATGAACGAATACCCCAGGGCTTGTTTCCCGACTCCCGGAGCGCCCGTGATCAGGACCGCCGACCTCTCTGGGTACCCTTCGCTTCCAAGAAGCTTGTCCAGAGCGGGGACCCCGGTCGAGGTCAATTGCATCGATGATGGTTTGATTCTATGATAAGGTTATCCTTAGAGTCCCCGAATGGAACCTCAAGTGCCGGGCGTGAGTTGAACTATAGGTTCAGATTTCGCCCCGTTAGGCGAGCTCGAGCCTGTCGAGGGGGATGGCGTGCTTAGGAAACTTGTCCAGAAGTTCCCTATCCTCGGTGATGACCTTTGAGGACATCCTCTGGGCTAGCGCGATGTAACACGCATCGTATATCGTCAGGTTCTCTTTGAGGCTTAATGCAGCGGACAGCTCCAGCAATCTTCCCCTGGGCCTCCAGATGCCGAAGCGGTACTTGCTCAGAGACTTCGCTGCCACCGTGAGGTCGGATTCAGCGAAAACTCCGTTGGACCGCAGCGCGTTCGACCACCTCGAAAACAGGAGGGTTGGGACGGCCAACCCGATTCGTCCAGTGGCGAAACCATCCCTCAGCTTCACAGCCAGATCAGAGTTCGCCTCGATTAGGAACCACTTGGTCACGACGCATGCGTCGACTACGAACTCCTGATTCTTCGCCATTTTTTGATCACATCCGAGCTGTTCCAACCCTTCGGCGCAGCCCGCTTCACCCTTTCGTTGAGAATGACCGCTTCCGCCATGTCCGGTTCGCCTTCCTCCTCGACCCTCTCACTGATCATCTCTCGTATTTCTTGGCTCCAGTTGACCCTTGTCTGGTCCATTCTCTGCTTCAGCGACGCGGGCAATGTTATCGTCGTTCTTACCAACTTCTCCCTGGTTTTTTGCCATACTCGTAATACCGGTATTACGCAGACCTATTTTAGCAGCGCCCCGCATCGTCGATCAAGCGATGTTGAAAGATGCCGTGGGCGGAATTTGAAAGGTGGCGCTATTTCGAATCTCTCAAAATGATTGGACTTCCTCTCGTCAGACCTTCATGCCGAGTACGACCTCCATTATGTCGGTCAGAGTGACCATCCCCGTGACCTTTCCTACGTCGAGGACGAACGCCATGGTCGTGCGGGCCTCAGTCATCCTGTCAACGACGGCCACCACCACTTCATTGTGGTCAACCTTGGCAGGCTGAATTAGGTAGTCTTGAATCCCGTCGGAAAACATTTCGGATGCTATTGGTCGCGAGAGAGAGCGGAAGGTCACCGCACCGACGTAGGTCTTGCTGCTCTCGTCGAAGACAGGTAGGTGGGGGTGGTTTGACCTTCCCATCGTCTTGAGAGTCTCGAGAACGGTGGAACTGGCATCTACCGTTACCATCCCGGCGGCGGGAGTCATGATTTCCCCTGCTGTGCTCTTTGACGAAGTCAGAGCGGACCTGATGATCTTGCCCGCCTCGGGTTCGACGTGCCCAGCTTTCTCGAGCATGAGCAGGAAGTCCTGAAACTCGTTTACGAGGCTCCTTTCCTGACCCTCGGGTCGTCTGACTATCTTCCTAGACAAGCCTCTCGCAATCAGAGTGAGTGGGACTGCGACCGGGGACAAGATCTTCAGCAACACTTCTGAGGATGGCGCCAATGAGATCGCCATCCTCGTAGCATTTTCGATCCCTATCGCCTTGGGAAGGAGGTAGAGGAAGACCATGATTACCAGCGAACCGAGAACCGTACTGTAGACCAATCCTATGGGTCCGAAATCCTCAGAGAGGATGAGTCCGACCGTTGTTGCCAGGACCACGGTGCAAAAAGTGTCGACCAGCGTGGTGGTGCTGACGAGCCTGGTCCTTTCCTCCGTTATCTCGATTGCCTTCTCTGCCCGCTTCTCCTCATGACCTCCTCTCGAGACTAGCGAGGATGGCCTAACTGTGAGATAAGTAGCCTCAACCAGGGACACCCAAAACGACAGAGTGACTGCGACAGCCAGAAGGAGATATAGTACGGCGCTCGGCAAGTTGTGATCAAGCCGAGAAACGCGCTAATAAATTTGAAACATATCGAGAGATGACGAATTCAGCGGATGGGAGATTGGCGGCCCAGTGACGTTAGGTGCCCAGGGCGGGCTTGTCACCAACTGTTAAAGGCCCCAGTCCTCCCTTACCCCTTGTTGAGTTTGAAGGGGACTCAGATTACAAGAGTGTCCGGGACGCAACCTGAACTTTAGGTTCAGTTTCACAAGAAGCAGGGGCCTAGGCGCGAGTTTGTAATTGCAAGAATCGGTGGACATTCGTCGGCCTATTGCAGAGTTCTCTGTGTGACCCACAGTCTTATCGTGCCGACGTTGGTCTCCTGCTTGCTTATCGAGTATCCATAGCCCCTGACCACGGCGATGAGGAATTCACGCGCACACTCTGTAGACTCGATCCGTCTTCCGGCGCCTACCACGTCAATCTCCAAGTTCCCCTTGCCAGTCTGTTCCCTGATAGTCAGCTGCTTTATGGGGAGCAGACCGCCAAGTTTTTCCTCGAGCTTCGAAAGCTCGAAGATGTCCGCGGCCCCAATCTTTAGCACGCTGACGAGCCTCCCGCCGAGGTCGGCGAACATGCGAAGCGTTTCCTCTTTGTTGAAGGAGCACATCCTCGCGATGATCTCGTCGACGAAATCTGATGGGAGGGTAACGACATCGATCTGCTTGAGGATTCTGGTCGACTGCCAGAGCCCGTAGAGCTCGGACGGAGTGCCTCCCTCTGCCGAAACCTTCGCCACGACCGAAAGAGACTCGTTTGCGAAGGCGAACAGAGTCTTGTTCTTCCTATCCGCCTCCTCCGAGAACTCCTCGAAGACATTCCTGTCGACCGCCAGGTTCGTACGGGCCATGGGCTCGCTTTGGACGGTCGACTGCTATTTATCCACGTACACTGCGAACACTTGTTCGCATCCGCGAGCAGATGCACGGTCGACTTCTTAACCGGTGACTCACCAGTAGCTCACAGGAAGTAAAGCGAAATGGCGCAAAAAATAAGGGCGGAAAAACACATTGAAGCCATGCCGACTGGGTCCATGCCGGCGACACCGTCGCCGACAATGATGGCTGGGCTCATGTCGGGTCTCAGAGCGAATTGGGCGGGACGATGGGCCAAGGCTGCGATGGTTCAGGGCGCGATTGCAGCGATCGTGACCGTGCTCATAATCCAGCCACTCAGCTACTTCAACATCACCCCCTACTTCAATCCGGGTATGGTCATAGCCGGAGGTGGGGGAGGGACGTGGCTGTTCGCTGGATACATCATCTACCTAGTCATCGGCGTCGTGGGAGTTGCGGCCACGGGGGGTTTCTACTTCTACTACGAGGCCGTCTTGGGTAGGGCGTACCACGGTCTGGCCAACTATCTCGCTTGGGCGCAGTTCGTCCTCATGAACGTAGGTGTGGCCGGCTCTATGCTGCTGATGATGTACGGCGGCTACCTGGCCGGATGGGCGGGGGCAGCGAAGTCCTCCGGCGGCCTCGGCTACACCGACTACCAGATTCACGTCACCTACCTCAGCCACTTCGAGGACCCCATCGGGGCGCTCGCCCTGGTAGCGGTACTCGGTCTGGTACTGGGTGGCGTGGGATTCCTGCTCGAGAGCAGGAAGAAGAAGTGAAGGCGCCCCACGAAGGCCTGAGACAATGGCTCACCGAGGAGCTCGGGCGAAGAACCCGAGCACCACATCTTTTTTGAGGCGAAATGCATGCCCCGAGCCAAGTACGCGACAGTGAAGATTCCTGAGGAGCTTGCGGAGGCGCTCGATGATTGCAGTCGTGCGTTGGGATACAGGAGTAGGGCGGAAGTGGTCGACGAAGCTATACGATTGTACATTCTGCGAATGAAAGAATTGGCCCAAGGGAGCACTGTGCGCACGCCAGGTTCCTCCTAGCTCAGTCCGACGATCATGGACCCCAACGCCTACAACTCGTTCCCAGGAGTAATCGCGCCAGTACCTCCCTCGTCCTTGGGGTGTACTTTCTCTACAGGAGCGCAAGGAGTCTCGCTCCCTACACGAGAAGTCTCGACGGTTCTGAAAGTCGAGAAACTACTATTGGAACGTGATTTCCTGAAAAAAGTGCCCCGGGCGAGATTTGAACTCGCGTCGCTACCTCGAGAGGGTAACATGCTTGACCGGGCTACACCACCGGGGCTTGTAGAACTGCCCCACTGGGGCAGTGGATTAAAACTTGCTACCCGCTGCCTGCGACTAGGATTTCAGGACGGCCTTGGCCGCCAGTTTGATGTCGGACGGCTTGACGGTCTTCCTCCCTGCGTGCTTCGCCAGCTCGATGGCCTGCTTGGCTATTTGGGTCCCCTGGTCCTCGAGCACGAGCCTCAGCTCGATGGCTGCGTCGTCTCCAACCCTGTCAGCTCCAGCCTTTTTGATTAACCTGTAGACCGCTGCCAAGCCAAACTCTGACTCCGACATGCCTGTTCTGTATTTTTTGAGATTGATGAATTATTAAGCTTTTGGGGGGTAAAAACGCTCAAATCAGATTATGCATGACAAAGGACGCGGCATTCGTTCTCGGAACCGCAAGCAAGGCTAAGTTCACCACAGCAGGTGACAAAGAACGCCGCTGGGGTCCCCACTGGGGAATCGGACGCCGGCATGCCTAGATGTCGGTTCGGGGGCTTCCATTCATCGTTCTTCCGCTGTGCCACCGGGGACCAATCCGGACTTTCCGAAAGAGCTCAGGCATATATCGGATACACCGTTCGGGACACTCATGAGGTTAGCCGACGTCCACCTACACCTTCCTGAGTACCAAGACCCCTCAGCCGTCATACGCAACGCGACGGACAGAGGCATGCTCCTGGTTTCGTGCAGCGTGAACCTCGCCCAGGCGGACCTCAACCTTCGACTCAAGGGCGAGAATCTTGGGGTGCTCAAGTGCTTCTCAGGGGTCCATCCCTCTGATGCGTCCAGGGAAGTGCTCAATCTCGGGCAGGAGCGGTTTCCGGAGCTCGTCAGCGCTTCTGACGGGATAGGGGAAATAGGTCTGGACCCCAAGTACTCCGAGGTCGGAGAGGCGAGCATGCAGAGGAAGTGGTTCTTAATGCAGCTAGAAGAGGCTGAGAAGACGGGCAAACCGGTGCAGGTCCACAGCAGAGGCAGCGAAAGGCTGTGCCTGGACATCCTTGGGACGTTCAGGCTGAGGACCGTCCTGATGCACTGGTTCGAGGGACAAGAGGACGGGACCACCGGTGAGGTGGTCTCCAGGGGTTACTTCGTGTCCTTCGGTCCTGCCCTGATCTATTCCAAGAAGCTACGTGCCTTGGCGATGGTAATCCCGGAAGAGAAAGAGCTCACGGAGAGCGACGGCCCCGTCAGCTTCAAAGCCCTCGGCGGGGCGGGCGGGCCGGAGACCATCGCCAGCGTCGCCTTCGGACTGGCCGAACTCCGGGGCCGCGGGTTTTCTGAGATGGCGACGCGATTGGACGAGAATCTGAGGGCCTTTTTGGGGCCGTAGGGCAAAAACCCTCGGTTCCCACCGATATCTTAATCTAACCTCCCGCGGGGGTCCGCTCGCTAAAGTTGGATAGAGTTCGCAGAGTATCGGAAGAAATAATGCAAAAATTCCCGACGGAGTTCGGTTCCGATTATCAGGCGAACAAGGATGAGCTGGCAAGGATTGCCATAGTCCCGTCGAAGATGTTCCGGAACAAGATTGCCGGTTACATTACCAAGATCAAGAGCAGGGCAGAAGCGGAATCTGAATCTGAAGCAGTAGTCGCCCAGACGACGGAATAGGCTCTAGGATGAATCTAGACCTAGGCGACAAAAAAATACGCTTAGAACTTCTTAGCATTGCGGAGCTAAAACCTCATGAGGAGACCGTAGGTCACTTTTCAGACGACCTAGTCACCCGAATCATCAAGGAGGGGATCCAGAGGGACCCCATCATAGTCGACGAGAAGAGCAACGTCGTCCTCGACGGCATGCACCGGCTCCAGGTTCTGAGGAAGATCGGCGCAAGATTCGTGGTCGCCAACCTCCTGGACTATTCGAGCGGCGAGGTGAAACTCTCGAGATGGTCGAGGGTGGTCAGGGCGCCTTCTCCAGCCATATTCAACCGCCTCATAGCCGACCTCGAAATGAAGAAGGACCCCACTTCAAAATCTGATTCTTCCCAGCGTGTGAGAGTCTGGCACCGCGGGGAGATGTTCGCCTCCACCCCCACCTCCTTCGCCGAGGTGTGCGCCTCCATGAGGCGATTCGATTCCAGCGTGACCGCGGCAGGAGGAAGGGTCGAGTTCATGGACGAGGAGACGTTCCACATTGGCACCGACGAAACCGATGTGGCCGTCCTCCTTACGCCCGTCCTACTGAAGAGCCAGGTAATCCACGCGGGGACCTCGGGGATGCTACTGCCCCCCAAGTCTACGATGCACGTTTTCCCGCTGCGGCCTGTGGGTGTCGACTATCCCGTCAAGAATCTGAGCGCCGACAGCGGCGACCTGGCGCACTTCCTCGGCCGCAGAAAAACGAAGAGGATAGAACCTCCCGCCTTCCATGGGGGACGGCTTTATCGGGAGGAGCTCCTTGTCTTCGAACCGTAGGGGATGAGTCCATGACCATCAAGGTGAAGGCTGTGGGGCACATTCGCACGAGCCTCGGGACTGAGACGGTGGAGTTCCGGGAACCGGAGATAACCGTCCTAGACCTGATGGAAAGGCTCAGGCAGATGGCCAGCAAGGACCCTCACCTGGGCTTTACGCGGTTCAACACGCTGCTGATCGTCAACGGCGGTGAGGCTTTCACCGCCTCCGCCGAGAACAGAAGATTGAAGGATGGGGACGAGGTGCTCCTCCTCCCCTTCTCCCACGGAGGCTAGAGGTTGCCCTGCGCTCTCCTGGGCGAGGCAAGACTGCCCAAATCCGCGTCACCGGAGGCCGAGCTCGCTCGCCTAAGGAAGGAGAACCCACAACTGATTATCCAGCTTGCGAGGTTTCCCCAGACCCCCAACGTGCGCGCCATCGAGATGATAGCGGCCCAGACCCTTCGCGCCCGCGAGACCGATGCGCTGATAGCTGAGAGACCCGAGGTCGACTTGCTGCTTAGGCTTGCCGGGACATCGCAGATCTCTGAGGCGATCGGGAGTGCCGGTTACAAGGCTGGAGGCAAGCTGTACATGGTCGCGGCCGGGAGCGAAGCCGACATCTCAAGGCTCCGACGGGACCTGAGTGCGAGCGGGAAGGGGGCCGAATATGCCATCTTGTCCACAGAGGACCTGGACGACAATGGGAGGCAGATGGTAGAGGCGGCGGCGCTTCTTGGGACCAGAAAGTGACTAGGCGGTCCTCTTGAGCTTGGTGATGCTGATTATCTCGTCGGGTCTCGCGACGCACATCGCGGTGTACTCGCCTAGGACCTCCACCTGAAGGATCTTGTCCGGGGCCTCGAGGCTGACCTTCCTGTCGACGACGTCCGCGATGGCGTCGATGAGCTCCCTCCTCTTGTACGGAGAGTCCCTCTCGTCTATCTCGATCTTGAAGGACTCGCCCTCGCCGATCTGATTACCCAGCTCCTTGGCAGCCTCCTTAATCTGCTCTATGACGGTGTCGACCACAACGTCCACCGGGATTATCCTCTGGACGAAGTGCATCCTGAAGGGCTCAGAACGGACGTACTCCCGGAGGAACGCTAGGAAGACGCGAGGCTCCTCAAGTTCCAGCTCGAGGACTCCGTCGAAGGCCGACTTTTCGATCGAGACCTTGCGCAGCCCGTGCTGGAGCGCTATCTCCTTGAACTCGGCAGATGCTTTGGCCTCGCTCCCCTTCTGGGACGTGAGAATAAGATTCATCGGTGTCGCTGGCTCTCCTGTGTTGGTGTTCCCTGCTCTACGGCGACGGAGCCCTTCCTTAAAACCTCGATAGCCTCCCCGACCACCCTTACCACCGTGGACTCCTTGGCACCGGCGTGCCCCCCGTCGATTATGGCGTCCAGCCGGCTCCCCAGGGTCTCGGCCACCTCCTCAGCGGTCGTGCAAGAAGGACGGCCGGACAGGTTGGCGCTGGTGCCCGTGACGTAGCCACCGGCGTTCCGAGCGAGCGAGACCGCGGTCGAGTGGTCAGGGACCCGCACCCCGAGCCATCCCGTACGCTGATGGACGTCGGGGGCGATGCTCTTCAAGGCAGGAGGGGTCATCGGAGCCACTATGGTTAGCGCCCCGGGCCAGTGCTCCTTCGAAAGGGCCAGCCCTGTCTCACCGAGCTCGACCAGGCCCCGGGCGGCGCCGGTGTCAGCGCAGAGAAGGGGCACCGGCTTGGCCTCCCTGCCCTTGACCTCGAAGAGCCGCTCCACGCTCTCTCGGTTGCGCGGGTCGCAAGCGAGGCCGTATACCGTGTCGGTTGGAAGCGCCACGATGCCTCCTTCCCTCACTATCTCGGCGGCAATCGCCACTTCGTCCGCGGAGAGGAGCCGGGCTTTCAAGTCCGACGACCCGTCCAGCAGACGTCTTTTAGCTTATCGGACATCTGGTGGTTCTACTGCGTCCCCTATCCATGACACAGTTTCGAGGCATCGACTCTGAGGATTACCTGCTGTCTCCTGCCTTCAGGGTTCCCCCTCACCGCTTCACCTGCCCCGCCTTTTGACTGGGCGAACCTCACCCAGCCCCTGTGGGAGATGTTCATCTCCGCGATAAGGTCGCGGTCGTCCCACCTCTCACACCTCTGGCACCACAGCTGACGGTGATGTCGCACATCACCGCGGACGGCCGCTTGGAGTCTCTCCCCGCATCGCGGACAGTCCATCGTGGTGCCTCTCGTCTCCTTCACGGAGAGCGTGACGACCGGAATGCCCTCCCATCCGGCCTTGTATTCCACCTGCCTCTTCAGCTCGTGGAAGGGCCACGAGTTCATCTTATCTCTGAAGTTGCGCCCCCTGCCGTTGCCCTTGCGATAGAGCTTCCTGATGCCTCCGAGCTCCTCGAAAGCTATGAGTTGATTCCTTGCTCGAGCCCCCTCGACGATATTCTTGGAGACTTGGTGCAGAATCTGCCTGACCCGCTCCTGTCGCCTCCGACCATATTTCTTAGCAACTTCCTTTCGGATTCTGACGTCGTTCCGATTGAAGGAATGGATGATGCTCCTGGTTGTCTCGGCTATGGTGGCGGCTTTCGAGACATCGTAGTACGTAACCTGTTGCTCATTCCCAACGGTGACATTTCTCAGGTTCCTATCGATACCCATCGCATCTTGAGCTGGAATCGCCTCGACTTCCTTCGCGATGCAGAGTGAGAGGGACTCAGGTGTGAGAGTGAAAGAGCGAACCTTCACGCCTGGTTGCGATAAGACGGCGAATGTATGGCGGTTCAAAGGTACGCGCTCTTTTTGATGCTCGCCGGTAGGCACTAGAAGCGAAGCATTCTGGAATCTTGAAGCCGTAGCAGGAGACGAGAAGTGGCTTCGTAATATACGGGTTCCTCGTAGGGAATCCGCGCCTGATCGATTTTTTCCTTGCCGCGAGAATGCCAGCGGCCTTGGATATCGCGCAGAGCTTGTAGCAGCTCGGAACCTTCTGGTATCCCTTCAACTCTCCATAGGCTAGTTTAGAGAGGCGCTTTAGGGAAGAAGTCTCGGTAGCGAGGCCTATTCTGATCGCATCGTTGCACATAAGGCGGAATGATTCCATCAGAGGCTTGATCAAAGGCGGCAGGGTGAAACTCTGCTTGACGGATTTCCTCGCGAGCACAATTGACATGCCGGGATGATATTTAAGCGCCCATAGATAGCAGACGCCATAGAATGCGGTTGGTCATCGAAACGCATAATAGGTTTGGAAAAATCGGCCAAAACGCTCACCATGTCCGTCGAAGACGATGAAGCAGACAACGATACCGAGGAAGACTTCGAAGACGACGGATGGGAAGAAGAGTCCGACGACGACGATTTCTAACCGTACGGTGCCACCAGAAACCTGACGTTGATTCCAAAGACTGTTTTATAGTGCGGTCTATACGCTCCGCAACGACAGAGAGAAGTTGACCAAGACCATGGACCGAAATAGGCGCGTTTTCATCATCAACTTCAAAAACTACAGAGAGATTCTGGGCGAGGGTGCGGCCAGACTCGTAGCGGCGGCTGAGAACGTCGCCAACAAATCAGAGGTGGAGATAATCGTGGCGCCGCCCGTCCCGATGCTATACTCGGTCACCTCAAAGACCAAGCTACCAGTGTTCAGTCAGAAGGTGGAAAACCGGGAGGAAGGCAAGAGCACCGGTTCTGTCATTCCAGAGGCGCTCAAAGAAATCGGTTGTGCGGGCTCCCTGCTCAATCACAGCGAGTCAAGGTTGCCCCGCGTGGCCATGGTGGAGGTCATCCCGAGGATGAAAGGTCTGGGGCTCTCGACCTGTCTCTGTGCCGAGGGTCCTGCGGAGGTCTCGTCCTTCGCGGGATTGGGGAGCGAGTTCCTGGCGGTGGAGCCGCCCGAACTCATCGGGACAGGCATAGCCGTCTCCAAAGCCAAGCCCGACGTCGTGCTATCGTCTGTGAGAGCGGCTAGCGAGCAGTTCTATCCGGGACGGCTCCTGTGCGGGGCGGGGATAGTCAGCGGGGAGGACGTC
Source organism: uncultured Nitrososphaerota archaeon (assembly GCA_963749225.1). Taxonomy (GTDB): domain Archaea; phylum Thermoproteota; class Nitrososphaeria; order Nitrososphaerales; family Gagatemarchaeaceae; genus Gagatemarchaeum. The sequence goes on from CAVVLY010000002.1 coordinate 256,810, forward strand.
AGGGCTGCGGTCAAACTGGGCGCTGAGGGCATCCTGGTGGCGAGCAGCGTAGTAAAGGCCAAGGACGACTGGCAGAGGAAGATTCAGGAACTCGCTTCGGCCCTCCTGTAATCGTCGAAGTGCCCATTTAGGCGGGAAACCCGTAAATAAAGTCCGTTCGACGGCGGGCCATGAGCCAAGCAAAGCCGAACCCATTCGAGAACGCTCTTGAACAGCTTGTCCATCGCGGCGGGATACCTCAAGCTGGACCCTGAATCTGCACACGGTCCTCAGCCAGCCCAAGAGGATCCTGACGGCTTCCCTCCCGGTCCGCATGGACGACGGGAAGGTCAAGGTATTCACGGGTTACAGGGTACAGTATAACGATGCCAGAGGCCCGTTCAAGGGAGGCATCAGGTACCATCCTGGTGTGACCCTGGACGAGGTCAAGGCGCTCTCGGCCTGGATGACGTGGAAGTGCAGCGTCGCGGACATCCCGTTCGGCGGAGCCAAGGGCGGCGTCATATGCGACCCCAAGGCGATGTCCCAGCATGAGATCGAGGGGCTCTCGAGAAGGTATGCGACGGCCATTGCGCCCATAATCGGGCCCTACCAGGACATCCCGGCCCCTGACGTCTACACCAACGGCCAGATCATGGCTTGGATAATGGACACCTACAGCCACATCCACGGGCAGCCCGTCCCCGCGGTCATCACAGGCAAACCCATCGCCCTGGGCGGTTCCCTCGGCAGGGACACGGCGACCGGGAGGGGAGCCGCGTTCTGTACCCGCGAAGCGGCGAAGGTGCGCAAGATGAACCTCAAGGGCGCGACCATGGCGGTCCAGGGCTTCGGCAACGCAGGCTCGAACTATGCGATCATACTCGAAGAGATGGGGGCCAGGCTCGTCGCGGCCAGCGACTCCCAGGGAGGGGTCTACAACAAGAAGGGCATCGACTCGAAGAAGCTGCTGGCGTTCAAGGAGCAGACAGGGACCGTGGTCGGCTACCCGGGCACCGAGAAGGTGACCAACGACCAGCTGCTGCAGCTGGAGTGCGACGTGCTCTGCCCGGCGGCCCTGGAGAACTCCATAACCAAGGACATCGCAAAGGGGGTCAAGGCGAAGATAATCGCCGAGTGCGCAAACGGCCCCACGACGCCCGAGGCGGACAAGGTCCTCGACGCGAACAAGGTGCTGCTGATTCCGGACATCCTAGCGAACTCCGGCGGAGTGATCGTGAGCTATCTGGAGTGGGTGCAGAACCTCCAGAGGTACTACTGGACCGAGGAAGAGGTCAACTCCAAGCTCGAGGCCAAGATAACGTCCGCCTTCAGAGGAACCCACGCGGAAGCGACGAAGCACCAGGTCTCTATGAGGACGGGCGCTATGATCGTGGCCGTGGGCAAGGTCGCGGACGCCGTCAAGACCCTAGGTCTTTGGCCCTGATCAGCGAATCCAGCTCGGAGACGAGCTCAGGGCTGCCCAGATAGATCGGGGTAGTGTCGGCGAGCGAGGTCGGCTCGATCAGGAGCGCGTCGCCGTGCCCGTCCGAGGCGTAGCCCCCGGCTTGGTTCGTGATGTAGGCCATGGGAGCGGCCTCATAGAGGATCCTGAGCTTGCCCTTGGGCTTCTTCTTCAGAGAGGGATAGCCGAAGATGCCCCCGTAACGTAGGACCTGGTTGTAGTCGCCGACGAAGGTGCCACCGTACCTTAGCCTCAGCCCCCGGTGCTCCAGCGATGAGACGAAGTGCTCCACCGGCTCGACCCACTCGTTGCGCAGGCCGCCCAGCCCGAAGACCTCACCCACCGGTGGAATCATGATCTTATCCTCCAGGAGCGTGAACTCGGTCGAGCCGTCACCGGCGCGGAGGGCCGCAAACCTGGCGACGCCGGCCCCGGTCGAAAAGGTGAGGGTGAGCATCGGCCCGTAGGTCACGTATGCCGCACCGCTCAGGAGGAGCCCGGAGCATGGCAGGTCCGCAGAGTAGAAGCCGAAGATGCTGCCGAGGGGGTTGTTTGTGGAGATGTTGGAGGAGCCGTCCAGGGGGTCCATGGCGACGTGGACCTTGCCGCTCCCCTTCTTCGGTTCCGACATCTCCTCCGACGCTACCTCTGCAACCGAGCCCAGTAGCAAGAAGGGAGGCCGCGAATTCGTCGTTGGCGAAGACGTCGATCTCCGTCTGCCTCTCGCCCGAGGGATTGACGTTGGCCGTCAGCGCGGTGCTGAAAGGCAGCTGGCCGCTGACCTTCGCGCTCGAATTTGCAATCGCTAGCAGCACAGAGGAGAGGTCTCCGGGGACCCCAGTCTGCGTCAGATAGTTACCTAGGCTTGTTGACATGTCGCTTCGTTTTTAAATGGCAGCGGACGGCCATAAATCCGTTACGTGTCCGGCTTGACAAGTTCTAAGAGATTCAGCCCCAACCTCATGGACCCCTTCTTGAGGGACGGAAAGAGCATAGTCCTGGCATACGACCAAGGGTTAGAACACGGCCCCTCTGCTGACTTCGACAACCGTAACGTCGACCCGGCGTTCATCGTCGATATCGCGTCCCGCGGTGGGTTCAACGGGCTTGCCCTCCAGAAGGGGGTGGCAGAGAGGGTACTACGACGGCAAGGTCCCGCTCATAGTAAAGGTGAACGGCAAGTCGGCCCTTGTGAAGGGCGAGCCGATCTCGAAGCAGACCTGTTCGGTCGAGTACGCTCTCTCGCTCGGGGCCAAGGCGGTGGGATATACCATCTATCTGGGGAGCGCCCACGAGGCGGAGATGTTCGCAGAGTTCGGCAGGGTCCAGGAAGAGGCACACGAGAGGGGGCTCGCAGCGATAACCTGGGTATACCCACGGGGCGGCGCCATCGCCAACGACACGGCCAAGGACGTGGTGGCCTATGCGGCCAGGGCCGCGCTGGAGCTGGGGGCTGACGCTGCCAAGATAAAGTACACAGGTGACACTCAGAGCTTCTCCTGGGCGATAAAAGCCGCTGGGAAGACCAAGGTCTTCATGTCGGGGGGGCCGAAGGCGGCCACCGATGACGCGTTCCTCAGTCAGGTCCGGGGCGCCATCGACGCAGGTGCGACGGGCATCGCAGTCGGCAGGAACGTCTGGCAGCATTCGGAACCGCTCAAGATGGCGGACCTCCTGAAGCAGGTCGTATTCGAGAATCTCCAGATAGCGGCCACATCAAAGCCGTCCAGCTAGACCCTTTACATAGGTTAAATAACGCAGGAGCCCAAATCCTGCGCTGCATGTCGATTCCTATGATACAGAAGAGCCTAGAAAGGCTCGAGGGGCTGATTGCAGATTCTCAGGCCCAGATGAAGAGGATGGAGGAGTACGCTCGGACGGCGAGGGGAGAGAGCCTCTCGAAGTTCGAGGCCATGATGGAGGACCAGAACGCCAAGTTCGTAAACATCAAGACGGAGCTCAGCTCCATGAGGACCGACCTCAACACGATGAAGACGGGGGTCTCGTCGAGGCTCGATATGCTAGACAAGAAGTTTACGACCCTCGAAGCGAACTTCAAGCGACTGGACGAAGGCCTGAGGCAGGGCTAGTCCTACCCCTGGGCCGTGCCGCCGCCCGCCACACGGAGGCCCTTGCCGTTCAGGTCTATGACTGCGACCCGCATGCCATGCCACGTAGGGGCCTGGTTGGGAAGGGACGCTGTCAGAGTGGAACCGGATGCTGAGATCTTCGCCATGAGCAACTCTCCGGGTAGTTGAAGGTGGAGGCTCTTGCCGTCGACCGGCTGTTTGTAGTAGGAACTCTGACGGAAATCGAAGGTGACCTTGTCCGTCAGCTTGAACGAACCGTCGTCCAACCACGACACCTTGTCCAGTTCCTTCGCATCGACCCCCTTCAGGGAGAGGCCCACCCTGACCCCCCTGCCTGCGCTCTCGTGGTCCTCGTCGTTCACCTGAATCCCCTTGACCTCGACCAGCTTCTCGGGCGACGAGGGTATGGCCCGGAGCTTGTCGTGGACCGACACCTTCCCTGCGAGTATGAAACCGAGGACGACCGTGCCGACCCCTTTCACCGAGAACGCCCTGTCCACGAAGACCAAAGCACCTTCAGGTGTTCCTGGCGGCGTCCCGATGCCCGAGAGGTCGAGGACCGACGAATCGCGGCTCCTCTTGTCGACGGGATAGTTTGCGAGGTTAAGGCCCTTGAAGGCAGCCTTGGCGGCATCGGCGGAGGGACCTCCGGCGAACTCCTCGATTGTCCCCTGATGGTCGAACGAGTCGAGCAGCACGGCGAGCTCCCCGTCGGGTGCGGTGAGCCTCCCGCTCGTCGGGAGGAGATAGTAGGCGTGGTCGGCGATGGAGGCAATCCTCGAGTACCCCTGGATGGCGTCCGGGTACTGGGGGTCGTCGAGGAAGGAGAACCTCTTGCCCGACTCGTTGCGGTGGTAGACTATCATGCCCTCGACCTCGCTCTTCTTCGCGATGGAGTTCTCGAACGCGGTCTTGAGTTCCTTGTCGGAGCCGAAGACGCCGATTGTGTGCCCGTCCAATTTGTGAAACCGCTCGGTCCTCTCTGGAGTAATAAACCCAGCGAGGCGCGGCCCGGTTCGGCTGAGGGCTAGTCCAACGGGAATCGCTGCGAAAATGCCTCTAGAAGCCGTCCCGAATGAACCGGTTCGTGCCGCGGAAGAATCACAGCAAAACGATGCTCAAATTGGTACCGTCAAGTCCGCGAGAGCGGGGTACCACGTTCGGTCTCTTGAATCCATGGATTCGTCACGCCTTATTTGGACGAAGCACTGGAATGCGTAATCCGAGGTCGTCGTAGTCCCCTTCGTTCCAGGTAACGAATCCATCAGAGGTAGCCTCCGCTTGAGCCGCAATTAACAGGTCAGGCAGGATCCTCCGAACTCCACTTGGTCCTTTCAGCCTCTTCGAATACAGCTCGCCCGCTCTCTTGGCAATTTTTAGCGACCTCGAGGTCCTGACTTCTATGCCATTGATTCCGAGAAAGCTCTGAACCTTGGCTTCTTCGGCCTTGGGGTCAGAGGCAAGGAAAATCCCTGTGTAGAGTTCAGCATAAACAACGTCCGGCATGACCAGCTGCGTCTTGTTCTCCGCGGCCCGACGCAGGAATGAATCGGTCTCTTCAGCGAATCTGTCTCCGCGCAGGTGGCTGATTAGGACGTTCGTGTCGAGTGAAAGCGTCTTCATCTTTTCCGCGCTTGTTCCTGAGCCAATGAGTTATCTCAACTGAGTCTTTCATGTCTACGAATGCTGGATGGGACTTCCAAGCCCCTCTTGTCTCGCTCATTACCTCCTCCCAGTTCCCTCCCATCTTTTCAATAACGACCTTCCCCCCCTGACTCCTCACATCCACGACGTCCCCCACGTTGATTCCTACTTCCTCCCTGACCTCCCTGGGAATCGTGATTTGGTACCGCCTTGCCACCTTCGCTTTCAAGTTAGAGCTTGAAATCCTATTGAACAAATAGGATTATAACTCTTTCTTGGTCCTCAAGAATCTATTGGGCTAATTGTGAGCGGCCCGACCGGGGCCTACGCGAGAGGGCGTAGCCGTTCTACAGCATGCACATCGTTTCGAACGTACTCGACATCGGTTGAATGAAACGGAATACGACAACTCATTCGGTTGGTCGAGTCCGAACTTGGTATGAAATTTGGTTCGGATTCAAACGTTTCATCCTGACGAGTTCGAAACCATGAAGGAACGAACCCGTGATACCATTTCCGGCGCTGTTTTCGGTGCGGGTCCGAGGGGGAGCGAGTCATGCCAAGGATCGCGCGGACCAGTCGATTCAGTTATCCGTAGGCAGGTGGGCGCGGCGACCGGTATTGACCGGCAGGGGAACACTCTACGACATCCTGGCCATCGCCGCGGCAAGCTCCATCGTCCTGATAGGATTGCTATACGCCGAGGTGGTCTACGTTTTCGACCTCACAACGCTGCTCGTGAGCGTCGTGCTCCCCCTGACGGTGGGCACGGCCATCTTCGTGGTCAGAAAGAACAGGATCCTTTTGTACGCCTTCCTCGCGCTCTTCTGGACCGTCATAGACGACCGCCCGGTCTTCTTCGATTCCGTTCTGACCTGGCCCGAAGTGACGCGCTTCCACCCATTCCTACCACGTCTCTTCATGAACGTGGTGATACACGCTCTCACCATCCTCTTTCTGTATCTCGTGGTGCGCGAATCCCTGAAGGGGAGTCGGGTCAGGATTCGCGATGTTCCCACTGTCGTCGTCGCTGCCCTCTTGTCATTCGTCCTCGCCTACGCTCAGAACATCCCGCTGTCGGTGGTCCAGAATCTGGTGGATACATCATGGTATCCGTTCGACCTCGCGGAGAAATCGGCGGCCATCTTCTTCCTCTGCCTTGCCGTCTGGCAGGCGAAGAAGGCGGTGGCGAATCACACAAGTTCATCCGGAAGGGCGCAGGAAGGTCCTCCGTAAGAGTGCCCGACCCCGCTACGAATAAAAACGGCGCCTTGCGAAGCTTTCGCGTCTGAGATTGCTGGCTCGCGAGGATAGCAAGACGGTATTCGTGGGGAAGAAGCCTGTGATGAACTACGTCCTCGCATGCCTGACGTTGTTCCAGAACGGAAACGCGGAGGTCACCCTGAAAGCGCGAGGGCGAGCCATTTCCAAGGCGGTGGATGCGGCCCTAATCATCACGCAACGTTTCTCGCCCGACGCGAGGGTGAAGAGCATCGCCGTCAACACAGAAGAGGTGAAGGACCTCGATTCGGACGCCATGAGCAGCGTGAGCTCGATGGAGATTCACCTCTCCAAGTAGCGACGGGCGGTCGTCCCCCGAGTGCACGGTCTGGGCGTTCCCTACTGTCGTGTCGACGGGCCGGGAGCTTTGCTCACGGCGTTGCCCTTCCTACTCCCCTAAAGGCGAACCCGGCTCTTTTCGCCTCAGCGGGCTCGACGACACCCCTCCCGTCCACCAAGGCCGCTCCCTTGGCGGTCATCGCCGCTAGCGCTGAGAGGTCCATCTTCCTGAATTCGTCGTGGGCAGTCCCGATGATGATGCAGTTCGCGTCCTTCGCGGCGTCTTCGAGTCTCTTGTGGACCACGAGACCAAGTGCTTCCTCGCCCGAGAACATCGGGTCGTAGACCTCCACGACCGCGTGCATCTCGCGGAGCCTCGTGATTATGTGTTCGATCGGAGTCAGCTGGATGTCCTTCACGTTCGGCTTGTACGCTATGCCCGAGGATGCATATCTTCGCCCCCCTTACGGTCCTTCCGACGTCGTTGAGGGCCTCCGCCGTGAGTTCGACGACGTGTTCTGGCATCCTGTCGTTGACCTCCCTCGCAAGGCGTATGAGATAGGGTATGTTCCCGACCTTGAGCCCCTCGGTGATCAGGTAGTACGAATTGGAGGGCAGGCAATTGTGAGTGATGATACCGAAACTCGTTGTAAAGGTGTGTGTTCCCTCGACCTCCATGTTGTACACGAATCCATTGAAATCGGATTCGGTGACCTCCTTGACGTAGGCGGTCGCGTAGGTTCCATAATTCATGATCGCGGGAGATTTCTTGACCATGGCCGGATTAGATTGAAGCAATGAGCTCAGTTGGCCGAGTCCGTTCACTTCTCTGTTTAGTGTGATCTGATCTTGGTAGCGCGCGATCCTCAAAGCATCAGCAGGAACCGTCGACTTCCTGGACATTATCTTCCTGCAGGTCGGAATCACTCCAACTCTTTGCAACAGCAAGAGGACGCCATGGAACAGTTCGGGGCTCGTCGAGGCGTATCCCACAAGTGGTCTTCCGTCCTTGCGGCCCTCGGTCAGCCAGCCGTCACCATTCAAGAGTCCCGCCAACAAGGCGGCGAGATTCTCCCTAGAAAGGAAGAATGAGCGAGCAGGCAGCCTCTTGTTGTAAGAATCCGTACCGCAGCCAAGAGTTTCAATCATTAGACCGAATAGCCTCGAAGAGAATTTGATCGAATGGCTGCCGTCTCGAATCTCTTCGTTGAACCGGATTCCCCAGGATTCAAGTATCGATCTGCAGTCCTCTACGAGATCGAACTCGTCATCTGCAAAGGAAATCTTGATGCGTCTTCTGGTGCCGCCGGATTTCGTCGGTTCATCGTACATGCAGCCTTCGCTCAGATAGTAACCGATGAACCTCCAGAAATTCTCGTCATTCTTGAAGACAGCGGGTACGTGACAAGTGCTTCCACGTGACGTATAGATTGCAGCATTTCGCTCGGTCAAGGTGTAACTGTTCGTTGCCTTCGAGTTTGAGGAAAATGTGCAGGGGCAAGTAGTTCCACCTGTAGTAATCATCTCTTCTGCTCTTGGAGACTCCAAGTTCATTGAAGGCAGCTGTGAAGGCGTTGTGGTTCGTACGCAACTTCAACCCCAGTGGCTTCACTTTGACCCGGTTCAGCTCGAACTTGGTAGAACGTTCGAGCTCTCGTACTAGGTCGAATGCATATTTGCCTTCGCTTCTTTCAACGACGGGGTAGCCGAGCGACAACGGCACCTCTTCCATTCTCTTCAAGGAGATCGCCGGTTTAATTTCCAATCCCTCAGCGGTCTTGACGAGCATTGGATGATCGGGCGTCACCGTGATTTGCCTATTCGACGTCAGCCTCACAGTCAAGACCTTCCCGGTATACGGCCGAACTGAGAACCAGAGAACTCTATTGAACGACGAGCGGTTTCCATCTAGGGAAAGCGCGTAGACCTTGTCCTTTGGTTGAATTGTGGGCATCGACGGGCTGATCTCGTCCTCTTTGATACCCGTCTGCCGCATTAGGGAAGACACATAGTCGCCGATTCGCGTAACCTTCAGTTCGTCTTGGCATTGTAGATAGATGAACTCGCTGCCGACTAGACATGGCCCTCCCACCCCCGCGCCGGGATAGTGGGGCATGAAGTTGTACTTTGTCGCGCACGCGTTTATCACCTCGACCGTGTCTATCCCGAATTTCTCGTAGAGGAGGGCGAACTCGTTCGCGAGCGCTATGTTGACATCTCTGAAGAGGTTCTCTGTGAGTTTCACGGCGTTTGCGGCCTTCGGGCTGCTCACCTTAACGACCTCCACCCCGAGCCCTTCGCGGTACAATGCAGTGACGAGATCGCCGCAGTGGGGGTCGGTGCACCCCATTATCCTCGGGACGGAGTGCATGTTCTTCATGATGGAGCCTGGGTCCGACCTCTCGGGACAGGAGACGAGGCCGAAGTCGCGGCCCACCTTCAGCCCTGACTCAGACTCGATGATGGGTCCGACGATATCCTCGACGACGCCCGGACCGACGGTGCTCTCAACTATCACGACGCTTCCCTTGCTTAGGGACCTTCCGATCGAATGGGAGACCGCCTTTATGGCTGAGTAATCGGGCGACTTTGTGAGGTCTACAGGAGTGGGCACGCAGACGATGACGAAATCGGAGTCAGGCAACACCGTCTCGGGTTTGAGCGTCGCGCTCAGCCTTCGCTCCGACACGTTCCTCTTGACGACCTCGTCCAGCCCCGGCTCGTCGGTGAGACGCGACAGCCCGGCGTTGGTCTGTTTCACCACGGATTCGTCGATGTCGATCCCCGTGACCAGCGCGCCCGCTTCTGCGAAGACCGCCGCCGTGGGTAGCCCTATCCTTCCGAGCCCCAGTATGCTGATCTTAAGCTCGTGCGCCCTCAGGAGGTTCTTTATTTCGCCGGGCGAGAGGTCCAGGACCCCGCGCCTCTTCCTCACCTCTCCCTGACTGGTCTTCATGCGACTGGATTCACCCTTGTCGACCTCTGCCTGCCAAGATAACCAGCCATAAGGGTAGAGGCCAGAGCCAGGGCCACGAAAGCGTACTGATAATTCCCGAGGACGTAATAGTCGAAGGTAACGGGCGAGTAAGGAGGGAAGAGTCCAGTGTCCACCGAGAGGTGCGCAAAGAAGCCGGCCATGACTGCGAACGACAGGTCGGGACGCCTTATTACGGTTGCGACTAGGATGAACACCACCGCGACGAATATCAACGAGTGAGCCGGCCGAACGGGCTGCTCGATCCCGAGCGCAGACGGCAGATGGTCCAGGTCTGTGAGTATCACGACGCTCGGGATGAGTATCAACTGGTCGAGGTCGAAGCGGCGGTATACGAGCAGAGAGAGAAGGGCCAACGCCAGTCCCCCTGCCGCGAGTGCCAAGAGGTGCAAGGGGATGAGGTCTGCACTCCTGAAGACGCCGACAAGACTTCCTGCTGGACACGTGTACACCGAAACGATTGTGAAGAGAAGGTCCAGCGACGCGTATAGGATAATGGTAGACAGCACCGGTCGGAGTTCCAGTCTGACCATGCGAGTTTCGTTTCCCGGTTAGTTCAGTTTGCCGTGCCCAACCCCGCGGTAGATGAGTCCGGCCGCGCGCGCCTCGGCGGGGTCGAGTATGTGACGTGCGTCGACCACAACCTTGAGAGTCGGATGCCCCTTCTTCATCGTCGCGCCAGTCAAGCCGCGGTATTCGAGATGGTCGGTCAGGAGGAGCGCCGCGGAAGCGCCCTCAAGGCAATCCCTCACGGTCTTCGCCCTCTCGACCTTCAGCGTGAGCAACCGGGGGTCGTCGGCCTTGACCATCGGGTCGTGCACCACGACGTCTAGACCTTTGTCGAGAAGCTCGTTTATCACCGAAAGGCTGGGAGACTCCCTCGTGTCGGACGTGTTTCCTTTGAAGGCGACGCCAAGGACTGCAATCCTCGAGCCGGCCAGGTCGGCCCCGGCCTCGCTGAACCCATCCAGGAGCAGCTTGCACACGTGCGCTGGCATCCCGTCGTTCACCTCTCTGGCGAGCGTGAGCAGCCTCGGGGTGAACCCGTTCTGGGCAGCCGGCTGGATCAAGTAGTAGGCGTCTTTGGTTAAACAATTGTGGACGACACCGCCCTGTAGCACAAACGTGTTCGACTCCTCGACTTCGAGGTTCCAAACCTCTCCTTTGAATAATCGCGTCGACACATTTCTTATCGGGAACTCGAGGAAGCCATTCTCGTACCACATGGTGCGATATTCTTGCCGTTTTCTCGTCAAGCGCTGTGCGGGATGAAGCAGCTCGTTCATTCCCTCCATGTCGCTTGATTTCAGGTAATACGAGCGCCTATGCCAGGTTCCATCGCGGCCAAGATGTTCAGGTAACTCGCTGATCGAAAATCGAATTCCAAGACGCAGGAATGAAAGCTGGAGGAAATTCCAGAGGCTTTCTGACGTTCCACCGTATGTGAACACGCCCTGGGAGTTGCTTCCATCCCCAAGCCAGATCCCTCTCAAGAGACTTCGTAAGTGATCTTCAGGTAATGAGGTAGCCCATCCGGTTGGCACGGTCTTGTTCCATGCCTCGTGGCCAAAGGTCGCCTTCAGATAGCTTGTCAAGGGCCTGCAGTGCAGCCGGGCACTCATCCCATTGCCTCGCTTGGAATTTACCCTGACGCCGTTGCCAAAGACTGCCAAAGAGATGGAGTTGAGCTCGTCTACGATGAATTCCTCGTCTTTGTGGAGGTAGAAAGTCGTCTGATTATCCCAGACGGACCCTTCGGCTATGTAAAGCCCGAAAAGATACATCACGTCTGGAGTGCAGGACAGTTCCTGCCATATCCCTCTTCTGTGGTAGTCATGACTGAACGGAATGCTCGGAATTTCTGGGGTGGATGCGATCGGCGTTGGGAGACAGAGGATATCCCCTTGATCGATCGCGTCGGCGCGGGTGAAGAGCTGTTCTGAGACACCGCGCCTTCTTGACATTTTCTTCTTGCCTTTGGAGTTGTAGAAGAGATTGCCGTTATAGATGCGTTTCCTGATCAAGATAGGATGTTCAGGAGTACACTCGATGGGATACGAATAGAACCCTCTCCCTGCTATCCTTACGATAGGCCCACTGTACGGCCTCCTCATCACCTGGGCGACTCTATGGTATCGGCCGTCATGGGACAAAACCAGATCGCCCGGAGCTATGCTTGATATCGTCCGAAGACCGCTTGAGGTGTGTACCTTACTCCAGGGAGGCAGACAGAAACCTCCGACGCCGGGCCCTGGGACGAGGAGATTCGTCTTGGGGTCCACGCGGGTCGCCTCGATGACCTTCATCACATCGACACCCAGAGCTTCGCAGGCGAGCGCGAGCTCGTTTGCGAGCGCAATGTTGACATCTCGATACGTGTTCAGGAACAGCTTCGCCGTCTCGGTCGTCGTGGGACCGTCGAAAAGATGAACGGGGGTCCCAAAGACGTCGAACAGTGCCGCTGCGGCTTTCGCGCTCCTGGAGTCGACGGCGCCTATCATCTTCGGGAGCGTCTTCAGCTCGAAGAGCGCCAGCCCCTCGATGGTTGTCTCCGGGACGTGGGCCAGGCCGAAGTCCTTCCCCGGGACGAGTCCGGAGAGCTCGGTCAGGATCGAGCCCACGAGACCCTCGGTGGTCCCGGGCGAGACGGTGCTCCTAACGATGACCACCGTCCCCTTCATCAGCCCCTCGCCGACGGCCTTCGATGCGGCGACCAGGGCGCTGGTGTCCGGCCTGTGCTGGGGGTCGATGGGCGTTCCGACGGTGATGACCACAAAACCGCTCGTGCGGACCGCAGAAGCCGTGTCGCTCGTCAGGCCCAGGTTGCCAGACTTGATCGCGCTCCTCAGCAGCGCGTCCATCTCCTCGGACGCTGCAGAATCCATCCTCGCCCGATGCATCTTGATCGTCAGCCTTACCGACCCCTCGGCGATCTCCGCCTTGCGCATGCAGCTTGGGCAGAAGGTCTCCGTCCCCACCTTCAGGATGTTGACTCCGCAGTTGGGACAGGTCTGTCGGAGGTACTCTCGACGAGGGGAAGAGGTTCTTGCCGTGTTCTACTATCGGGGAGTTTCCGGCGCGTAGCTGTTCCAGGAAGCGGATGTCCTTGTCGCACCCGATCACCTTCGCCCCCTGCTTCGCGAGCAGGAGCGCGAGCGGCAGGCCGATGTGGCCCACGCCGACTATGGAGACGGGTATCCTGCCCGCCGTTATCCCCTTGGTGATCGCACCCGGTGGTGCGGAGAGCAGGTCGATCTTCTTGTCGCCCATCTAAGTCCAATGGGGCCGGCCTCGGCTGCTTGATAAAGACTGTCCGACATTTCATCGAGGATTGGAGTAGGCGCCGTCCGGGAACCGCTCAGCGCCCAGCCGTGCCGAGGGCCGAGACAACCTCGTTCAGCCCCTCCTGTATGCTGTAGCGGGGTGAGTATCCCAGTACTCTGCGTGCCTTCGAGATGTCGGCTAGGCTGTGCTTTACGTCGCCCTTCCTTGCGGGTGCCCTATGGACGCCCAGCTGGGGCTTGTCGAGGACCTTCTCGATGGTGACGGCTAGCTCGTTGAGACTCACCTGTTCACCCCGGGCGATATTGAATACGTCGCCCGGCTCGGTGGGCTTCTCGAGGCTGAGCAGGTTCGCGCTGACCGCGTCCTTGACGTAGGTGAAGTCGCGGGTCTGCTCCCCGTCGCCATAGATTATGGGTTGCTGGTCGCCGATGACGCGGTTCACGAAAATCGGTATCACCCCGCTATAGAGACCGGACTTTTGCCTGGGACCGTAGATGTTGAAGTATCTCAGACAGACCGTGTGGAGCCCGTAGACCTGGGCGAAGACGCGGCAGTAGTTCTCCGCGGCGAGCTTGGAGATCGCGTAAGGGGAAATGGGCTGGGGCTTCATCGTCTCGACCTTCGGGAGAACCTCGGTCTCTCCGTACACGCTGGAGGAGGAGGCGTAGATGAACCTCTTGACCCCCGCATCCTTGGCGGCCACCAACAGGTTGAGGGTTCCGTCGACGTTGACGCTACTGGTCCGCAGCGGGTCCTCGATTGAGCGTGTGACGCTCACGAGGGCGGCCTGATGGACCACCGCATCGTATCCCTGAACGACCCGCCTGACCAGAGCCTCGTCCCGTATGTCTCCCTTGTTGACTTGTATTTTGGCAGAAACGTCCTGACTCAGGTTGCTTGGGTCTCCGGTGCTGAAATCGTCCAGGACACCGACGTCAATGCCCCTCTCGATCAGCGCGTCGACGATGTGGCTTCCGATGAATCCGGCCCCACCGGTCACCAGAACCTTCGAGAGCTCCATCTTCAAAAATCGGCGGCTGGAGTGACGTTAATAATGGTTCTTCACGGGGAAGGCCTCAGGACGGCGGAGATCGCCTCCCACTGATTCTTAATTTTCAGAAAAAAGGGAAGCCGCAACAGGCTTTTCGCCTGCTGCAAGCTATTCCGGACGTTTATCGCGTCGCTTTCGGTGCGAACTTGCTTCTCGCGAGGAAGAGCACCGGTATTGCCAGTGCCATCAGAGCGGCAAATCCGAGCGGGAACTCTGGGACTGTAGGTGGAGGGGTGCCTGCGAACAGGTTGAACGGTTCACACGTGGCTGTCGAAGAGGGATACCCACCGGGTGTGCCACTGTACTTGGCTACCCAGAAGTAATTCCCTGTCGCCCATCCAGTGGTCGAGACTGTAGGTGACGTATAGGTTCCGGTGCTAGGAGTTTGGTCTGCAGAGGTGACTGAGACGGCTGAGCTTGTGTAGACCGCAGTCTTGCCTGTTGTGCTACAACCGGTTCCGGAGTAGATGTAGAACGTGATTGTTCCGTAAGGACCACCATCGGCTGTTGTTCGAAGATACGCAGTGTCGTGGATTCCGGTCCCTACCGCGGCCGTGGTCGCGGACGCGGTGGTAGTAAATGAGTAGACTGTCCACCCAAACACTGGCGCCACCACACCCCCAACCCCAAGCACTACGGCGAGGAGGCCGAGAGTTGCGACGGTTACATTCCTTCCGCTTCGTTTCATCGGAGCTTTTCATTATAAATACGATATATAATGCCTCAGAAGCAGAAATTCATGGATGTGGACCCGAGATTCATATTTTCTGACCACAAATCAGAAGCTGGATGAATAATGAGGCCCAATGTTCATGGTCTTTCCAACGGAGGGAGAAGTAGCTCCAATCGCAACATATCGCTCGGAAATTGACTTTATGATGTGAGAGCGCCGTCGGACGCCCCGAAGGAAGTTCTATTTGCTTCTCGTTGGGACGAAGGCCCTCTTCGCAACGATCACACCCGCCCCGACCGCTATCGTGCCCATCAGGACTGCGACGGCCGAGGTGCTCGATAGCGGTAACGGAAATCCCCCATTGTTCGAGCTGCTGTCATCGGACGCCGGACAAGATACGGGTTGCCCTGAACTGCTGGAAACGCAGACCGTCGTGGTCACGGTTACGGTTCGATAAGAGGTCGTGGTCGTCGGTGGAAGCGTATCGGTCACGGTCTGTGTTGCATTCACAGTCGAGGTGGTCGTAACTGGGCTCGTCACAGTAGTCGTGGAGGCGGGCAGAGTCACGGTCGTGGTACTACCAGCCAAGATGGTGGCGGCCTGCACCTCACTCGTCGAGTTCGTATCGTCCAGGGTCAAGGTCACAGTCTGAGTCGAGGTGACTGTCTGGACCGCGCTCGAGACCAGCGTGGTCGTAGACGTGGACGTCTGGGTGGTCGTGACGGGCGGGGGTATTATTCGTCACGGTAGTCGTCGTAGTGCTTGAAGCAGGAATCGTCACGGTGGAGGTCTGGGTCGACGTCTGAATCACGGTCTCCGTTGTAGTCCCTGTCGCGGAGGTCGATGTCACCGTTGTGGTGGTCGTGGAGGGAGGCAGGGTCGTGGTCGAGGTCGACGTTTGGGTCACCGTCTGAGTGGTCGTGACTGGAGGAGTGGTGGCGGTCACCGTAGTGGTGCTCGTCGTCCCGGGTAGGGTTTGGGTAGACGTCGTTGTCTGTGTAACTGTCTGAGTGCTAGTCTGCGTGGTCGTCACAGGTGGAGCGGTCGAAGTAACCGTGGTGGTAGTGGTGGTGCCAGGTAGGGTCTGAGTGGAAGTCGTCGTGGACGTCTGCGTGACTGTCTGGGTGGAAGTAATAGGAGGGGACGTACTGGTCACAGTCGTAGTGCTGCCCGAGAGGGTCGTCGTGGATGTGCTCGTGGTCGTCTGGGTGATTGTCTGGGTTGTCGTCGTTCCGGGAAGAGTCTGAGTAGATGTGGTGGTAGAGGTCTGGGTCACCGTCTGAGTGGTCGTGACTGGAGGCGATGTCGTGGTGACGGTGGTCGTGGTCCCTGGGAGCGTCTGGGTAGTCGTCGTTGTCGAGGTCTGGGTGACAGTAGTTGTCTCGGTTACCGTGACAGTTGGGGGCGCCATACTTGTCGTAGAGGTCGAGCTCGTCGAGGAGGACCCTGAATTCCAGAGTGGCGTCCCGGCTGATATTACCCCCACCGAGCCGCCGATGATTATCTCACCATTCGGTAGGGCCGAGTTCTGGAGATTACCCTGGACGCCCCAAGCCGTGCCATAGGAAACCGCCGTCTGAATCGCACCCCAGGAGCCGGACTGCAATGACTCGATGTTGCTGAACGTGATAGCGGAGAAGGCGAAGACACCGCCTGCCTGCTCCTCTGAGAACGCTTCCACTGGGTAGGAGGCACTGGAGGTGCTGGCTCCCATATCGAAGGTCCCTAGCACCGTGCCGTCCACCGCGTAGGCCCAGGTCGTCCCGCTCTGGAGATACATGGAGAAGGCGTGGGTTCCTGCCGCTATGGAACCAGTGCCTCCTGCTAGGATGGCGTCGGAGCCAAGGTTCCAGACCTGGTAGAACGAGACCGGGGCGTCTCCCGCGGCATGCGTAGTAGCCCACCTGTCCCCACTCACTATTGGTCAGGTCATCAGCCACCCAGAAAGCCAGGCACTGGCTGGAAGAGGTGGTAGGGTCTATCACTTGGATATCGGCCTCAACACCAGTGTTGGGAAGAGCCGACGCCCCCGTGGAAGAAGCGCCCACCCACCAGACGGGATCTGTCGCGGAAGAAGAGGAGGTCGTGGATGAAGAGGAAGACGACGTGGTCGTAGAGGATGACCCTGGGCTACCCTGTATCGCGTCTCCGATCAGGACGTAGATGGCTGAGGTGGCCTGGGTGTAGGATACCGCGAACCCGCTCTCAGCGGTGCTCACCGACTGATACTCGGAACAGGACACGTCGACTTGGGTCTGACAATCGGGGGCGAAGGCCGGAGAGATTGCCTGATAACCAGTCCCATATGAGAAACTTCCGAAGAAGAAATCAGGCCCCCCGATTATGAGGTCGTTCGAATTTGACGTGGAGACACTACAGGAGAAGGTCGTCGCCACACCTGCGCTCGTGCAGTCTGCGTTCGGGTTGGGGTCGAAAGGATGAGCCTGGTCGATGTTGGTCACCCCGAAGGCCAGGAGCGCAAGGTGCTGGTCGCTGAGGAGCCCGGACGAATCATGGACCTCGACCTTATCCCCGGACAGAGTGGAGTTGGCCCTTCCGTACCACTCCTCTATGTGGAACTGGTAGCACCAACCCGATTCCATTACTGGCGATGAAGTTACCTCCGTTCTGAGGTGCCAGGTCAGGCCTGAAGCGTCCGACACGCCGGATAACGAAACTATTGGCGGCAGCCCGCTGCAAGTGTTAGGTTGTGCAGATTCCGTTTGGCCGAACACGACAACCAGGTCCGGCGATGACGTCGTCGTCAGGATTGCCGAGCAATTGGTGTAACCGGTCGTGCCGCAGTTGCCCGTCCCGTTCCAATAAGAGCCGTCAATGACGGGGGACGGGGAAGGACTACCGGTGAAGCTCGACCTCGGAGGGCTCGAACCCTGATTCTGGAGCACTGAGGAGAAGGAAAGCACGCCACCGGCGAGGATTAGAGCCAGGATCATGTACTGCCACTTCATCGCCGCTACTTTCCTCCCCGGCAGAGCATGCGATAGACTGGAACTCTTTTTCGATTTAAGTGCGAAGAGAGGCAATCCAATTCAGCTCTTTGTCAGCTTCTTCAGTCCTTTCAGGGCGGCGCGCCTGGCTGCCCTTCGATCCTTTTCCTCCGCTAACGGGTCATAGGTAATCGCTAGCATGAGCACTTTCTCCCAGGCTGGGAGCGACGTTAAGTCGCCCGGATGACCGAAATGGGGGACCTCGAGGGCTACAGTGGGAGGATTGGCCATCCTCGGGACCGTGGTCTGCATCAAGACCATTCGCCTCCGGGTCATGAACAACCGCCTTCGGGCACTGGTAGATATAGGTTTGGAAAATGCATGAAGAATCCTAACGGTACCAGTGTATCATCCGACAAAATTCTCCGGTAGCGTGTAACATATGGAGACCCAATAATGAAAATAATTGAATTAATCACCTCGTATTTGCTGGAAAATGGAGATGAGGCAACCCAGGATTCAGACGGAGGGACCGAACTATGGAAGGACTGACAGCAGGGCGCGTTAATAAGAGACACCGGTTCTGCCTCGGCTCCGCATGAAGGTCTGGACCGTCGCAATCATCCTGGGAGCCTTGGCCATGGCCACGGGAGGGTATTTTGTGATCTCGCACCTGCACAGGACGGTCGGCCTGGGCGGAATCGGAATCGGCGCGGTTCTGATAATCGTGGGACTGGGCGGGAGACTGGCCGCAAGGGGCGCTGCGCCGACACCCAAGGGAAAGGTCGTAACACCGCTAGCTCGGCGGGGAGGGTATCGGAAGGCCCTGATCGCGGTGATTGTCGTGATCCTGATTGCCGTCGGCACGTTTTACGGCACCAGTTACTTGGAAGGGGTCCAGCCGGGCGCATCTCAGAGCAGTTTTTCGAGCAACAGCTCGGGGCAGACGTCGCTGCAGAGCAGTCTCACCCAAGGACCTACGAACACCACGACGACTGGGTCGGGAACAGTCACGACCCTCTCACAGAGTACGAATAGCCTTTCGACAACGACCGAGACTTCGACCCCAATCACCACCACCAGCACCTCCTCGTCGGGCACTTCTACGACGCTGACCTCCAACAGTGGGACCTCCACCACTCAAACTTCGACGGGCACGAATACGGTCTCAAGCGTCTCGAGCTCGACATCCACGCAGACACAATCTTCGAGTGCCACCACTATTCCTTCGAGCAGCTGCTCGAGCACCCCCAAGTCTCTCGACGGGTCGGCAATAGAGTACAGCGCCTCTGGTAAATCCGGGGTAGTTGACCTAAGCACGTCCAGGTCGGGAGACGTCGTGGTCCTCTTCACCTCCGCGCTGACCAATCCGGAGGGAAACAAGACCGACCCGCCTACCGTATCGGCAATCGCTGACGGTATTGGATCGCTCTCATTCAGATACAGAGACTCATTCGTCACGTTCGAGCCTGATGCCGGAGGCAACCTGTTCTCTGAGGAGGAATGGTACGCGGTGACGACGACCCCTCTAGTCAACGACCCCATCAACGTGACTCTTACTGGGAGTACAGATTCGCTCACAATAATCGCACTGGCGGTCTCTGGAGTGAGTAACACCTCCTCTCCGTTCGATCCGAATGTTCAAGCCCCGGTCGGAGTGAGCGGGACGACTGTGGGGACAATAGCAGCGGGTATTTCGACCACCTGTTCAGACGACATAGTGATTGGAGCGGTCGTTTTGGTGAACCCCACGCTCGGACCTGGTCAAGGTTACAATCTGATTCAATCCGACAACGGGTTAGCTCCCCGTCAGGATATCGTCGCTGAAGATGCGTCCGTGTCCACTCCTCAGAACGGTTTGCAAGTCACCTTCGAATGCGAGCCCCAGCCTTTCACCCAGGTTTGGGTCATTATGGCCGACGCCCTGAACTAAGAATCATCTAAGCGCCATCTCTCGGCTGAAGGAGAATTCGCACCATCGTTCGTGTCTACAACCAGGCCCTGCCGAGGGTTTTAGCTCGCTCGGCCACCATAGCCGGTTGTCGTCCACCAGGGACAGGCATCCGGTGAAAAATTAAAGAAACTTTGTTATCAGAAAAAAGGTTCGACGACCCCTCACTGTCTAAGGGTCGACGGACTTCCCTTTGGGGAGAGCAGTGTACTTTTTCTTACACTGCCGCTGTTGCTACGGGGATGGCTGGCGTTAGGCTCTTCCTCCTGACGAGGATGAGGCCCAATGCTCCGAGCACCACTGCTAGTCCAATGCCTGCCGCGGCGAACTGGGGAACTGTCGCTGTTACAGTCAGCGATGCGACTTGGGTGAATGCGCTGTCACATTTGACATCAGTCCCAGCCTGGGAGCATGCATAGATTGTCAATGTCTCCTGACTGTTGCTTGGAGTCACTGTTGATGGTGCGGTGAGAGAGAGCGTCATTGTCGACGGGCTTCCGTATCCCGCACCCTCGCAGGATCCGCTCGGGCATGATGAGACAGTTCCTGAGGCAGGGGTGAACGTCCAGGACCACCCGTTGTCGGTACCGGCGTTCGAACTGCAACCAGTGCCGATGGGACACACGAAGTAGTTCATCGTGGCTCCACTTGGCGCGTTGCTTGCGTAGAACTCGAAGTTTGCGGATCCTGAACTACCAGGTCCCGTCAATGGGATGACGTTCGCGACAGTACATCCGCTCGTACACTGGATGGATCCAGTGTACGTCGCTGCCATGGCCGTAGGCGCTATCATTAGCGCGAAGATTGTGGCGATTGACGCAATTAGCGCAATCTTAGTTGGTTGCATGCCTCTATCCGTCCAAAAAGTGCATATAAGCTTCGAGGAGCAGGAATCAACGCGTATGAATTTCAGATTCATAGAACATTCCTCTGACTGAATTGAGCGTATTTGCAACAACGGAGTGAGCTTGAATGCCCGGATAGATGTGAAAAGCCCATTTCATGGCCAGAATCCCTTTAGCGATTAGAAATGGACCTCCGAATCTGCCATCTGACCATGCGTATCTTCAAAGATTATGTAAAAACTGGTACCAATTGTGCGAATTGTCATCCAAAGAGCCGAAAGAGACCTAAAAGAGGGCGTCGTAATACCAATAAAGCGGTACGCCTTATTTAGTTCTAAAACCTCCCGAAGATGTTGAAACGAGGTCTGGCCAGTGGAGCGAAAGGGCGCTCGCTATCTCGCCCTAACGTTTTCCTGATCGCTCTTTCGGCATCATTCCTGATTCCTTTGGCGTTGCCTTCCGTAGGTGTGGACTACACGTACCTCTTCATCTTCGTGCTCGTATTCGTCGCTGTGGTTGATCATAAGGTGGGAGAGCTTCGAGAGCTTGACGGGGAAGGGGACACTTGTTGAGATAGTCCTCGGCCTGGGATCGGTCGCGGCTGTGTACTCGGTACAAGCTCGCATCCAGCACGCGGTTGGGGCTTCTCGACATGGTGGTCCTGTTTGCCGCATTGTCTCTCGTGTTCTTCGGGATTCGGTCTTTCAAACTCCTATGGGTTCCCGCCGCATATGGGGTGGTTCTCTTGCTCGGATACCAGGTCGAGAACGACATCCCCAACTACGTCGCGCTCCAAGATTGGATGGCCGGGCTCATGGCTTCGTCGATGAGTGCGCTCGGAATCCCTTCGGCGGCCTCGGGCCACGTGGTCGCGCTGAACACGAATTCGAGCTCGCCTCTGCTGTTGGACGTGGCGAGCGACTGCACTGGAATCCAAGGAGTTCTTGCCTTCGGCGTGCTTGCGAGCATGGCACTGGTGGACATAAAGGCAAAGGTCTCGAGGCTGATTCCGCTCTTCGTCATTGGCTTCGTCGGTGTCTTCCTCATCAACATCTTGAGGTTGCTCCTGGTCTTCCTTACCTTCGAGTTCTTTGGGGCCTCGCTCGGCAACACGGTACACGTCTATGCAGGATATACTCTCTTCGTAGTTTGGATTCTCATCTTCTGGAGCCTCGCGTTCAAGTATATGTCGCCCAAACCAGCAGTAATCTCTCCGGTCGTCCAGCAGGGAGGCAGCGGAGCGGGACCGACTCGGTGAAGTCGATCGTGGCAGCGAGTCCAAGATCCAACTCCTAATCGACGTAGCTGAATCCTGAATCCATGAGAATGGTTTTCGGCTTCTTTTACTGTATATTGCAAGGGACTGTTTCTGGCTGACCGTAGGCAACAATGAGCAGAGCATCGGGTCGTTCAGCGTTACTCAGTTTGAGCGTTCTTACGCTGTTCGCGTTGGTCATGCTCGTTGCGGCACTGACAGCAAACACCGCCGCAGGCGCGCCGCCCGTGGCCACATCCTTGTATTTTCGAAGGTCAACGAGCGTGGTATTGGCCCCGTCACCTGTTTCCTATAGATGCAAACGCGGTGCTCGCTGTTCGAGCGACCTTGTTCCACTGGAACTCCTTCGCACGGGCGCGTGAGGATTGAGCTAGCCTCAGGCGCCTTTGCTCATCTCCAAGAAGGTCGATAGCCTCCCTTGCCAGAGTCAGGTGGTCCCCGACTGGGAACAACACAGCCGCGCCCTCGTAGAGCTCACGCATGTTCGGAATATCTGAAATGATGCAGGGCACGCCGGCGGCCATCGCCTCAGCCACTGCGCGGGCGAATCCTTCGTTCGTCGAAGGAAACAAGAACATTTTTGAAGAATTCAACAGTTGTTGAATGTGTGACGGCTCGTCTAGATAGCCAACGAAGGTCACGTTTCGACCCAGGTTCAACTCGAGCGCCATACTTTCAAATTTCCTCTGCTCGTCCCCCGATCCGACGATAACTAGGGTCGCATCAGTCCTAGTCCGCACTACCTCCCTCCACGCTCTGAGAAGAGTATCCACACCCTTCTCTGTGCAGAGTCGTCCCACGAATATCGCGTCAGTGGCTTTGGCCTCATCGGCGGGCACAAACCACGAGCGATCGACCCCTCTCCCTATGATTACTGTTTTCTGGGCTCCCAGCACATCATGGCAATATTCAGACATCCTTTCGGTGATTACGAGACAGGCGACCGCCCTTCGCGCCGAGATTTTTCTTAGGAGCGAGAATAGGGAGGACCGCACTGAACGTGTCCCTTTTACCGTCTGCAGGAAGAGGCTCGAAATGGGTAATCGGTCCGCCCTTGCGTTGAATGGGTCCAACACGCCGAGGAAGAAGGGTACTCCGGTGAGGAGAGAGGTGAGGTTTGCAACCATCAGCGACCCAGGATCGTAATCGGCAGGCACGAAAATGACGTCCGAGGACTTAGCTCTGACGATTCGAACAGAATCGCGCACCTGTCTCAGTAGGCGAATTGGGCGCCAGCGAGTTGAGGTCATGATATAATGACTGGACCGTGAAAATCTCTTGAGGGAGATTGAAGCGCGAACCTCCAGCGTGTCCACTTCTACTCCCTGTTCAACGAGTTCGTTGGCGAGATCAAGATACGAGAGTTCAGAGCCCCACACCGTGTCATCAGTGTTTGATCTGACAAAAACCGTGAGGTACTCGCAAAACAGGTGGCGACGACACCTCCACGTCAACAGATATGGGTTATGGTTCGACCGTTTGTTCCCAACGAACGTTCGGCCACAATACCAATTAGAAGTCACTCCAGCGCTTAGAAGATGCCGCGCCTCTTCCCTTTGGGGTTGTGCGTTGCCCGTTTATGGTCGTTCACGACCAACTGCAATCTGAACTTACTTCGATGTTCGAAATGAAGCGGCGAGCGAAGATCATTGTTTCAGAATATGTTTCAGTTGGGTGGCCGTTGCCTCCCAGGTGAAATAGCGCAGAACCCTGGATCTCGCATTTCTGCCCAACTCTCTCCGAAGTGCCTCATCTGAGAGGAGGGCGCGGATTGCCGCAGCAAGTTCGTCGACGTCACCTTCCTTGACGAGGACGCCAGTCACCTTGTCGGTCACCGCCTCCGGGATTCCCCCAGAGTGCGTGCCTACAGAGGGCCGCTCCATGAGACCGGCCTCCAGGAAGACCGTGCCGAATCCCTCGACGTCGTCGCGGAACGTCTTCGACGGCATGACTACGAAGTCGCACTCTTTGTATCTTCGATACAGGGCCTCGCCCCTGAGACTACCATAGAAGGTCACCCTATCCGTCAGTCCGAGCTCTCTGACCAGGTCAACAAGCTTGGATCTTTCCGGTCCATCGCCTACTATGTCAACCCGAGAGCGGGGAAAGTCGCGGGAGATGGTGCTGAAAGCCCTTATCAGGTCGTCTACCCCTTTTCTTCCCACCAACCTGCCGACGAAGAGGATGCTTTGCTCGGCGGGTGCGGAGTCGGAATGCGTCGGGCCCGGGAAAATTGGGTCCACACTCGGGTATAGGAGAGCGAACTTCCTTTGGAGATATGCAGGGAGGAGGGAAGCCGTGAAACGAGAGTTTGTGGCGATACGGTTGGTAAGCCAAAGAGAGGAAAGCAGAAGGATTCTTCCGAGCGCGCTCTTACGTGCTTGAAGGACGTCCTTGCCATATAGCAGGATCGCTGTTCTCTTGCGGGTTAGCCTGCCGTAGAGCAGCAGCGCGTTCCCGAATATCGTAATACCGCCGCTCAAGAGAAAGATCGACTCAATTGACCGGGTTCTGACAAGATTGATGGTGTAGCGGAACGAGTGGAGCAGTTCTTTTGGTCCAGATGGACACTTGTGGAGCTGCGACCCATAGAACGACTCCTGAGAGAACGCGTAGTCGGGGGCGAAGGCCTCCACCTCCACAAAATCCCCTCGCTTCGTAAGTTCGGAAACGTACCCCTTACCCTGCCCTCGATTCCTCCGACGTTCTGAGGCGGGTCAAAGGTCACGATGAGAAGTCTCAATGCATCTCTTTCCCTAAGAAAGGAGAGGACGTGTCAGGGTCACTCGAATTGAATCTCATCAAAGACGGTCGGTAGATAAATGAACCACGTGCCATGGAAGTGACATCGACCTGTTTAGAGGCTACTCGTAGGATGGAGGACAAAATAGGTTCGGGTAGCATTGCGGCCTCGGCAATCACCCGGTATGGGCTTGACTGCGCTTCTGAACTACAACGGAGAGGGATACTTTTCCGGGATAGAAATCCACCTCAAGCTGTCGGAGGACGACCACAACCAGAAAAGGCTCATGCTGAGCAACTCGGCATCGAGCAGTTCCGAAATGACATTCAGTCTTTCCTCAGGGTTCTATGGTTTCTCGCCAAATCAGCGCAAGAAAAGCTTCACCTTAGGAAAGAGCCTCCAGGGCCCTGGAGATCCTTTCTTGGCACAGAACCTGCCTCCTAATGCCTGGGTCGTCTATCTTTCTGAGTGAACCCTTCCTACAAAATCGCTATCAGCTTACGAAGCCGCAACAACCGCGTCGCCAAGCAAGATCCATTCAGTCGGTGCGGACATTATCAGACCAACCGACAGGTTCGTCTGAGTGGAGGATACGACCCTGTATTCCACGGCGCTATTGCCGTTACACCCAGTAAGGCTCTGCACGATGGCATAACCGGAATCCGGCACGGGGCTAACACCGCAACCGAAGGTTGAGAATCCCAATATCATCACTGCCGCGTTGTTCGTCGAAAGAGTGCAACTCGGGAAGCTGGAGATGGCGGATGCCGCGCAGGGGACCGAGGGGTTGTTATCGAACGGGGAGTTGGTGTTCACACCGGCCACCGCGACTGCTATGCAGCCGATTCGTGCATTCGCGTTGTCGGCGTTGCAGGTTATCGTATCCGTTCCTGAGCCAGGCCACTGCGCAGTCCAGATGCTCGTGTATTCGTCGGAGCCGATGGAAACCTCGCTCGCTCTGAGAGTATATGTCAGTCCGGCGGTATCGGTAGGGGGCGCCGTCTCGTGCCCGGCCTGGCTGGTCTCCTGGACGTAGATCAAGTCCTTTGCAGTAGTCGTCGCGAGAGCTATGGAGCATTGAGGACTCGATCCGTTTGAACAGCTCCCGGAACCGTCGAGCGACAGGCTGGTAGAAGAGGGCGCGTACGCGTACACTCCGTCTGTGGATCCGAATGCCGTCGGCACAAATACGTGCCCCTCGGCCACGGAAATGCCCCCATAGATGCCCGAAGGCAGACCGATGCTGAAAAGCTTGGACCCAGAATCCGAAAATGCGTACAGGTTCCCATTCTGATCCCCGAAGATCACAGCCCCCGGCACTGCCGTGACTGACCCCACGACCTCTGCTGGTGTAACGTAGCTCCACTGCACCCCGTTACTGGAAGGCGTGTAGGCCCCTACTATTCCTTCGCCGTTGTAATCCGCGGGGACGAAAATCTCGGGATTGTTGCTGCTCAGGTATGCGTAGGCGGCGAGACCGATGATACCTGCTCCATCAAACTTGGAATCGATTTGCACTTGCTCGAGAAGATTTCCGTTCGTTCTGTTGAAGACGTAGTAGGTGCCGTTCTTGTTCCCGATGCCCAGCGCGTTGTAGACGGTACCTCCAATTGAGACCGAGAATAGATTGGGAGTCGAGATGAAGTCTAGGTCTTGACCTGCTTCAGTGGTCGTGAAGACTGGGGTATACCAGTTCAGCGTTCCTGTCGTGGCGTCGAGCGACATGACGCAGTAACCGTAAAGCAGGCTGGCCCCACTCCCGCTGCCGTACGGGTTCCCAACCCCAAAATAGATGGAGTTGAGCGAGGGGTCGATAGCGATTGAGCCCGTGACTCCGTCGCCGCCGGCGCTTCCGATGGCTGTATTGAACTTCCAAGCCACAGCTCCCGTGTTCGCATTCAATGCGAACAGTGACCCAATCCAAGAGGCGTTGCTCTCATCTCCGCTCGAGGACACACCAATGTACAGCAGGCCATTGTAGATGATGGGAGACGACCAGACAGCGTCCATGCTCGTCTTCAGAGTCGTGTTCCAGACTATGTGACCATCCGCTTGAGAAAGAGCCAGCACCTGCGTCGTGTTGACTGGACCCATCCCCACGTAGACCATCCCGTTCGCCAGAGCCAGTGTAGAAGAGATTGGGTGCCCCAGGTTGACCTGCCAGTTCGTGTGGCCCGTGGCGACGCTCGCAGAATAGACATCACCGCCCCAGTCTGCGAAATACACGTTCCCGTTGAGAACGACCGGATTGGAGGTGACCGAGTACGGGGTTGTGATGGACCACTGTGGGGATAGACTGCCCACGTTTGCGGAGGTCACGGTCGAGTTCGCTTGATATCTCGAGTTCTGCATGTTCAGGGTGAAAGAAGGCCAATCACCCCCGCCAGAAGTGGAAAGGACTGTGAGGGCCGAGGAGCCGGAACTTCCACTGTGCGTGGAATCGCCCGGATATACTGCGGTAATCGTAGCCGGGCCAGGCGATGAAGGCGCCGTGTACGTGATCGAACAATCGCTCGAGGACGGCCCAAGGGAGGAGAGGGTGCATTGTGAGGAACCTCCAAAGCTGCCGCCAAAACCTCCATCATTCCAGGTCTCAGTGCCGGTTGGGGAGGTGGGGGAGGCGCTGGTATCAGAGACGGTGACCGTGAAGGTGATTGCACCACCCTCCGTCACTGATGAAGGATTCGGCGTGACCGAACTCGTTGTCGGGTGCAGTTGGGCAGACACTCCCCCCTGAATCGCATCGGCGATGACGCCGAAGTCGCTGACCTGCGAGGTCCCGAACGAGAGGGTCGCGGAGGAGAGTGGGCTCGAAGCTATCTCGTATTGAGCATAAGCGTCCTGACCGACCGCGTTTGCCTGGATCAGAGTGAACCCGGTGCCCACCGTCTGAGTGGTGTATCCAGTGTCCCCGCCGAACTGGAAGACCAGGTCGTTGGCGCTTGTGGAGACGCCCGTGTTGCACGGGTCCGATTGCGGGCAATTAATGTTGTTCTGAAGCTTCGGCAGACCCGAGAGGGGGTCAAAAGGAGCCTGAAGGTTCGCTCCCGACACACCGAACGCGACGACTCCGTACCAAGTCTCTCCCGAGCTTTGGGACACGACAGAGATACTGTCGCTCGACAGAGGCGCGGAAGCAATGGCGTACCAGGTCTGGATGAACTGACTCCCTCCTATGTTCATCTGTGAGGTACGAGGTATGTACGTCAACCCTGCTGTGTCTCTGACGGAAAACGAGGGTCCGGCGGGCCAGCAATCGCAGCCTACGACGATAACGTCGGAAGGATGAGACGTCGAGAGGGAGAGCGTGCATGCTGTGACGTAGCCACACCCGGCCTTCGCGCTCCCATCAAGGGCAGGTGGGCTCGAGCCAGGTACCTGGAAGTTGTCGATGTGGTCGTGGTTGTAGTTGATGTGCTCGTGCTGCTCGTCGCTGATGTCGCTGGTCTAATCGCATCGGCGATGACGCCGAAGTCGCTGACCTGCGAGGTCCCGAACGAGAGGGTCGCGGAGGAGAGTGGGCTCGAAGCTATCTCGTATTGAGCATAAGCGTCCTGACCGACCGCGTTTGCCTGGATCAGAGTGAACCCGGTGCCCGCCGTCTGAGTGGTGTATCCAGTGTCCCCGCCGAACTGGAAGACCAGGTCGTTGGCGCTTGTGGAGACGCCCGTGTTGCACGGGTCGTTGCCCGAGCATCCAATATTGGCTTGAGTCTTCGGTATCGAGGGATTCGAATCAAAAGGACTTGTCGTGTTTGCGCCAGATACTGCGAAGACGACGACCCCATACCAGGTCTCACCAGTCAAGGTAGACCGGACGGATATACTGTCTGCGGTCAAAGGATTCGAGGCGATTGCATACCAGGTCTGGATGAACTGGCCCCCTCCGATACTCACCTGCCCTGTCCTCTGTTGGAAGTTCAAGCCTGCGGTATCGGAGACCGTAAAGGAACCGTGATAGGGCCAGCAGTCGCATCCGACGATTACGACATCCGGCGAATGCGCAGTCGTGAGCAGTAGCGAGCACGCCATGACATAGCCGCACCCTCCCTTGACACTCCCATCAACGGATATCCCAGTTGCCCCGCTCGCCCGGACGAACGAGACCGCGAGAACCCCGCACACGATGAGAGATGCGATGAGGAGGGACAGAAAGGGCTTGGTGCGCGACGAGTCCCTTTTCACAAGAATTCCTATCGTTTTTGAGCCGAGAGCACTAAATATAGTTTGGTAGAAATTAATGAGTACAAGAATAGATCAGACGGGAGTTCGACCCAGGAGGTATGGTAAGCGTTGATCAAGCTTGCTGCACCGAATGTCGCAATAGCTTGGATGGTTATGGCGTTCCAAAAGTTGAGACTCCCGCCCGACGTTTTGTTGGGGAAGACACTTAAGTGCGAGCGGCCACGCTTGGACAGTACGTTATCTTGATGACGGACAGTAATCCAAGGGGCCAAGGAACAAACCCCAGATATACCATTTGCATAACACACTACAATGACGCGCAGACAGTGGAGCGTTCGCTCCAGAGCATTCTGGACCAAATCGATAACACATTCGAGGTCGTGCTCGTAGATCAGAGGAGTACCGATGGCTCTCTCCAAATCTTGCAACAATACGAAAGCAAGGGCTCGATCCGCCTCTATCACCAAGAGACCAGAAACAGGGGGCTCGGCCGGAAGCTCGCGTTTGAGATGTCTAAGGGCGAAACCATAGTCGGACAGGTCGACATGGACGATTTCTTCCTTCCCAACCTCAAGGAATTATTGACCCTATTTCAGAGGTCGTACGGAGATAAAGTCCTTAGAGTCAAGCGGTCACCAGTCGACGGACACGATGTACTTCTGCGGCGTGACCGTCGCCAAGAGAGAGCTCCTTGAGAGGATAGGCGGGTGGCGGGGTCTGAACTGGTATGAGGATTCAGACCTCTGGTATCGGGCGAAGAAGATAGGTGCCTTTGAGCAAATCGACTTTCCCATCATGATACGGAAATATACCACGGCCGAAAGAAGGAGCTTTGGGCCGAGATTGAAGCACAGGTATCTAACTTACAAGGAGTTCATACGCGCTAGTTTGCCGCGGCAGGAGGTCGACCTCAGGGTGAGGGCCACAACATTCCCAATCTACGCGGCGGCATGGATCGCCGCGAAGGCGAATCCGCTCCCACCTCTCAACCGAGATGAACCGTAATACCCCGTTTGCGATATTCACATTTCATCACAAGAATCGGCGAGAGATAGAGAGGATTGGAAGGATCTCATCCACGGTGCGGCATAGAAGTCTCGATGAGGGGTAAATTGTGAGCCAGGCGATAGACCCCGAGGTCTCGGTCATAATGTCTTGTTACAATGCAGAAAGGTTTGTACGAGAAGCAATCGAGAGCGTGCTTGCTCAGAGCTATGGCAATTTTGAGCTGATAGTTGTGGATGACAAGTCAACCGACAATTCTCTAGATGTAGTTGGTGGATTCGAATCTGAGGCCAGGATAAGAATCTTCACGAATTCACAGAACAGGGGGCATTCCTATAGCGCCAACAAGGGGATTAAGCAAGCGAAAGGGCGCGTAATCGCGTTCCTGGATGCGGATGACGTCTATAGCCCGGAAAAACTCAAGCTCCAGATTCAAGAAATCTCCCGGGGAAATCGCCTGATAGACGAGGTCGTCTATACTGATTGTTACAAGATAAGTGAAGAGGGTCGCATGTTGCGGCCTAGCGTTGTTGACGCGAACAAGGCCCTCAAAGGAGACATGGTAGTCGCTCTCCTGAAAGATGCTGAATACCTCGCGTACGGAACGATGATGTGTCTGAGGGAAAGCGCGATAGAGGTCGGCCTTTTTGACGAATCCCTAAGAATCAGAGAAGACTTCGACTTCGCGCTCAGACTTGCCCAGGGAAGACCGTTCGTAGGTCTCTTCAAGCCTCTCTATGGCTACAGAATGCACAGCGACAGCGTCATGCACAAGACTCCGGTGCCAGAGAGTTATCGGATGAAGCTGGCAATCATGCAGAAGTACCTCAAGGGGAACGCCGAGCTCCTCAGAGGTAAGAACGGAGCTGAAATCAGAAGACAGATCGCAAGGTGCTTGATAATTACAAGAGACTACAAATCGGCAATCTCCTACAGTCTCAAGGATCCGGGTGTGCTCGGGGATTTCTACTACTGGCTTCGAAGGAGGTGATTTCAAAGCCAACCCCTAGCCAGGTCCATAGACGAATCGAAGGCGCTCACATTGGACGTTGTTCCTTCCTTCGAGTGGTGTAGACTACCCGCGATGTCGGTTGCTCCAAGAAGAGTACCCATTAGTCACAAAAGGAGCGATGCGTCGGCCCGCATAGACTGAATCAGCGACCGATGAGCGAGTCCAATTTAAATATGAAGAGGCGGGCGCGCGATAAGGTTGCCCGATGCGGTCAGGTACAAATCTCAGTACCCACGGAGGCCGGGTTGCGAAGACGGGGCAGAGCTTCCATACCCTTGGCCATACTGATTGTACTATTCGCCTCGTCACTCGGTGCGGTATTTCTCATCACACCAACGCTTCCTTCTAGCAACGCGGCCCAACCGCAAGCTACTCCGGAGTCCTTCGGAAACACGTTCAACTCAACCCAAGGAGGCGGGTTGAGCATGACCAATACCAGCCAGATCATGGACGTTCGATTCACGGCGGAATATGGTGGGGACGCGAGTCCGAGAGTGTATGTGAACCTGGACTACTTTCTTCCACACGCCGAGTACGACCTCGTGATTGGCGTCCAGACCGACAACTCGGGCAGGCCATCGGGGCACTTCTTGGGCGCCTTCGTCTGGAACGTCAGTAGCGGGTTCTGTAACGGGTGCGGGGGTTGGGTGTATCCGGGGTTCTCCGCGAAGGCGTACTCCCTGAATCACACGATAAGCCTGACTACGGGAGGGGTTTACCACATAGTCCTGAAGTACCTCAATGGAACGTTCGCAAACTACCCTCCGCTTTGTTATGGAGCAGATTGCATGGTTGTGGGATACCTCGGGGGGACGAACTTCAAGCAGGAATCACTTGATGGGCGTCAGGACCCCAACCAGGCCCTTCTCTTCTGTGGAAACCCTTCGAACTGCGCTGAAATCCCCGGCGCCAACCCCGTTTACGCCGTCGCGTTCAACGGGAGCACGTGGTGGCAGGGCCAGGTCGAAGCACAGGCGGGCGACCTGGGCATCGGAGCGGCAAAGGGGGGGAATGGGCTCCCCTCTTACGCGGGAGAACGCTTCTGGATGATATGGAATACCGTCACGGTGGACCGAGTCCAGGTCCTGCTTTCGAAGGTCGGGGCGCCGTCCGGGGAGCTCAACGTCTTGATCTGGAATTTCACGGCATCTTCGGCGCCAAGCATACTCGGGGCGACCATGCCCACCGTCGAACTGAACCAGACTGTCATTCCCGATCTTTCCACCATGCCTGCTAGTGTCGACATGGCCTTCAACTTCAGCCTAGCGAAGAGCATCACCTTCCAGACAGGTCACCTTTATCAGATCTCATTTGTGATCTATGGAAATACGACCGCGGTCGGTGGGGCCGACAGGCTGGGGATCGCCGCCACGTATACCAACGGCAACCCAAACGACCTGAGCTGGGGAGGCGCGCAGGGATCGACTGTTGGGCCGTGCCAGGATTACCTCGGCGGATGCGCCGCCTTTAGCTACGGAGGGGGTGCGGCGAACTCCCCACCAGAAGCCTATTTCACCAGCGATCTCATCTTCATCATGAAGGTAGTGTCGTCGACCGTCGTCCAGCCAATCTCGGTGGGAATGAAGGATTCCGCGCCTAGCGCGAACCTCACGATCCAGGGCTGCTATCCGACCCCTTCAACCTTCCTGAGCGACGGTGAGGCACACGATGTTCGCGTCGATCCCATCATGCGCGTTCAAGCTGCAGTTCTCAAACGCCGGCAATGTCAGGAACGGTTTCTCTGTCTCCGGCTTATTCGCAGAAGTCTCGTCCACTCAAACTTCGTGTTCATCCTCAACGTGTCCTCCCGTGACGCTCACCGCATATCAGGAGCTTCAGAACACCTACTCAGCTAGTCCCTCGGACCCGCTAAGCTGGGACTCCAACCTCGCGATCGCAGTAACCGGCACACAATTAGGAGTAACTGGCCAGAGTGGATGTTCAATCGAGACCGTCTCGAACGGTGGTGTCTCGTCGTGCAAGGCGTGGTTCGACTATCGCACCCAAGTTGATGTTACGGAGATTGTGGCCGTATCTGGCCTCGAGAGATGGGCTGCGTCTGGTCAGGATAACTTCACACAGGGGAGCGGAGGGAATCAGGACAAAGTCACGTTCGTAGACCAATTCCAAGTCAATTTCGTGGTCAGTCCCTCCGGAGATGGTAGAACTACGCCCTCTGGAGCGGCGATTTGGGAAAGGTACGGTCCTCTTCCGATAAACGCCACTTCCAATGGCGGCTACCTCTTCGAAAATTGGTCCACAGATACCGGGAACATCATCCTAGCCTCCACACAGAATTCCCATACAACCGCAACAGTTCAGGGGCCTGGAAACATCACGGCCGTTTTCGTCGCCCCTGTCACCGAACCGATTACGCTCTCACTAGCTGAACAGCAAGGCACCCCTGCCAACTTCACGGTCTCCGGCTGTTCCGTCTCACCGACGAATATCGCAGGTGATGGCCAGTCCCAGTCCCTTACCGCACTACCCTTCTGTCAGCTGACAATAACGGCAGCGACAGGCCTTGGGAACCTCCGCTACAGTTTCAGCTCAGAGGGGACCGCGGCAATCTCTGCCTCCGTGATGACCTGCTCTCGACAGACATGTCCGCCATTCACGCCTTCCTATTTCGAGCAAGTGAGCGAGCTATTCGCATACACGATCGTTGGAGGCTCCCCTTCATACGTCAAGGCGCCAGTCCTCAGCTTCGTAGCGCTGGGGGCGCCGGAGACCTACACCGCGACAGCAAATCCAACGGTCGTCTGGCTCGACTTTGGAAGTACGTGGTCGCTCACGAACCCTCTATCAGGTTCCACGGTAGCGGAACGGTGGTATGCGCCTTTTGGGGCTTCAAGCACCGCCGTGAAAGGAGCCGAACAGACGACGATGTATCAACACGAGTACTCAATCTTGACACAGTCGAGCCAGCCCAGCTGTGGTAGCGTAACGCCCCCAGGTTCGACGTGGGAGGTCGCGGGGGCCACATTCAACGTCAACGGTACGGCGGTAACGGGTTGCAGCTTCGGAGGGTGGGAGGTGAGTGGGCTCATCACCATCGCCGAAACCAGCGGGCTCTCTACATCCGCCTTCGCTGACTCGAATGGTACCCTCACGGCGTCATTCAGCCAAAACGTCCTACCAACGTTCCCCACAAGCACTCTTATCCTTCTCGTCGGAGGCAGCGCGGTAGTCGTATTGGCGGCGGTCGGTGTACTGTTCATCAGGAGCAAGCGTCTTCGGCACACGCCTGCCCAGAGCAAGGGAGGCAACCCGTAAGATGAGTGGAGCGCCCTAACAGGGTGGTTCTCAATGGGCGTAAAACCCAGACCTGATTCCGCCCTGGTACGGTTCCTGCTCAACACTAGATACGTCAGACGCTTTGGGAAAAAAATCGTTCCGACCTACCGAACGACCACTCCAGAGGGGATGAGGTTCGTATTTCACACGAGAGATGGGAGCGAAAGGTACCTGTTAGCGGAGATAGTGGACAGCCATATCTACGAAAGGTTTCCGATACCGAAAGGTGGAACGGTGGTTGACGTTGGAGCGAATATCGGCATATTCACCGTCATAGCCTCCAGACTCGTCGGGAAGGACGGCACGGTCGCGGCAGTGGAGCCGACGCCCTCGAGCTTCCGCTTGATGAAGAAGAACCTGGCCCTCAATGAATGCGAAAACGTGAAGGCGGTCATGGTCGCCCTGGGGGAGAAGCGGTCAATCGGAACGCTGAACCTCTACGATCACAGTGTGCTGAATTCGCTCCTGACCTGGAACAGGGATGACCGGGTTTCGCGCAGCTCAGTCCCCGTCCAAATAACGACGCTCGACGAACTAACTGAAGAACTTGGATTGAAGGCACTGCATGTTCTCAAGATAGACACCGAAGGCTATGAACTCCCCATTCTGAAAGGCGGTGTCGAGACGATAACGCGCTTCAGGCCCTACATCATCGGCGAAGCTCATCCCAAGCTCAGTGATTCTGGTTCGAAGATCGAAGAGTTTCTTTCACCAATGGGCTATCGGTGCAGGTTAGAGCCTCAATCTGAAGACGCAGAAATGTTCTATGCAGACCCAGGCCAGGCACAGCTAGGTGGGTAGTTGCCCCGGTCGTGCGAACAAGCGAAGGTGTAGCCTTGCGGGACCGACTGACCATTAAAAACACCCCCCCATATGGCCTTCTCCGGCGACCTAGCACTAACATTCTTGACGGCCGTCTCCTGTCCAACGATATGTGGACGGCACTAGTTGATGTGCTTCAAGGGAACCTGGGGATTTGCCGTTCACCAACGGAAGCCGTTTCTCTTAAATGTCGAACAAGGGCTCCCATACCGAAGGGCATGAAGGTTCTCTTCGTGACTCAAGAGCCATGGCGAGCTCCGCAGTATGGCGCCGAAGCAAGAACACATGGTCTGATTTCCGGACTTGTTTCTTCGGGTACACATGTTGACGTGCTGGTCCCGAGGGTTCAAGAAGGAGCCGAAATCCGATCCGTCGTTGCACGGGAGGCTGATTGGCTCGGCGTACCCGAGTATGGCTACCCGTTGAGCATCGGCACAGCCTTGTCATATAGCCTCCGGGCTTTCCATGCCTTGAACGACCTGCCCAGAATCATGGACTATGACGTTGTTTACGTTCAGGAACTACATACGGCCTGGTGCGGCTTCGTACCTAAGTCTGGGATTCACGAAGCTCGTATTAGACGAACACAACGTTGAGTGGGACCTCCAGAGGCAGGTACAATGCAGTCAAGCCTTCCCAATGGCGACGACTAAAGGTCTATGAAGCAATCTGTTGCAAATTCTTCGGACACGTTACCATACCTTCTGATTACGACAAGTCTCTCCTTTGCGAGAGCCTTGCGGTGGATCTCGGTAAGGTGTCCGTGATTCCGAATGGAGTCGACTGTTCGAGGTTCAAGAGGATTGAAGCAACAGGAATTGCTGTGAAGCAATCCTTAGGCATAGAAGACAAACACATCGTATTCTTCATGGGTAGTTATGGTTACATCCCGAACCGTGATGCGGCACAGTTAATCATTGATCAAATCCTTCCAGAAACGCGAG
The DNA here is from genome assembly GCA_963749225.1 of uncultured Nitrososphaerota archaeon. Classification (GTDB taxonomy): domain Archaea; phylum Thermoproteota; class Nitrososphaeria; order Nitrososphaerales; family Gagatemarchaeaceae; genus Gagatemarchaeum. The sequence goes on from CAVVLY010000002.1 coordinate 292,579, forward strand.
CCCTTGTCAATAATACCTTTTTTGCGCTTGTTGGTAGGAAGCCTGAAAAATTGCAAGTCCCTCACACAGAGGGCCTTGTGGTCCCCGGTGTAGTTCCGAACGTAGTGGACTGGATTAACACGGCCACTGTATGCATCGCACCCCTAAGGTTCGGCTCTGGAACCCGCCTGAAGATTCTCGAATGGATGGCGTGCGAAAGGCCAATCATCGCCACACGCAAGGCGGCTGAAGGGCTCGAGGTCGAGAATGGCGAGAATATCATTTTAGAGGACGACTTCAGAAAATACCCTCAACTTATTGGCGAGTTGATTGCAAATCCCGAGCGATCCACATCGATGGGCAAGAAGGCACGTGAACTCGTGATGGAGCGCTACGACTGGCGTAAAGTTGGGGCGGAGTTGGAGATGATCTTCAGGCGCCTTTGAATTCGCATCGAAACGTTCGTTCCACCCTCACCATTAGGAAGTCACTAACCTCAATCCTAGATCGATTCCGAGTCGGAAAGGGTTTATCAAATCCGGGGCCACGCGGCGGAACTGCATTTTCATGGTGGATTACTCGGTCTGCATGTTGTGCTACAACGACACTGAACGGTTGAGAGAGAGCCTCGACAGCATTCTTGAGTTATCCCGCTCGGCGTCAATAGAGGTCATCGTAGTGGACAATCTCAGCACGGATGGGTCCAAGGAGATTCTATCCGATTATCATCAAAGAGGGTTGATAATGTGCATCGAAAGGAGATGCACTCGAGGAAGAGGCAGACAGATAGCCCTGGAGGCGAGTAGGGGTAAATACATCCTCGCCCATCTTGACTGTGATGATGTCTTCTCCGCCCCCGGAATTGTTGACCTCCTAGCGCGGTACCACAAAGACTACGAGGGGCTGATGCTCGTGACCAAGAGAACGGAGAACGACGAACGCTCGAACATAACAATAGGGCCAGCGGACTTGTTTCGTCTTCTGGGCTGGCGAGACGTCAACTGGTTCGAGGATTGGGACATCTGGAACAGAGCACGGGCCATGGACAAGTACAGGTTCTTGGACTACCCCGAAGCAATTCCACCTCACAAGTCAATCAAAGTCAGGATCTCCAGAAGACGAGGACTTGTGAGTCGCAATGTTATGACTTTCGGCAGATATCGGGACATGTACCGGATCGGAAGAACCATTTTTCCACGACAGAGGCCATCGCTAGGCCAACGATTACTCTTCAAGGCCGCTCGGGCCGACGTCTTCCTCCGGCGTTCGAAACTGGAACCCGTCCCCGATCCTTCATTCGATTCAAACCTCAATTGATTCAAGAATTTCCAGAGAGTAAAAACACGCTACACACCATCTTGCCAAGTTTTGGCAGGTAGACATACGCCACGCACAAAGTAGGCCGCTATTGAATCGATGATTTGATTGTCTCTTGTCTTCTTGATCTGGTTCGGCCCACGACCACCAAAGCAGCCAGAGTAAGTATCTCGATGAGAATCAGGATCTCGAAAACCGTCACCACCATTTGCTGTGGGAGGATGACCGGAGTACTGACCGGAGCAGTATAGTAGATGTACCTAAGAGTATCCGCTCCCGTCGATTGATACTTAACGAAGAGGCTGTTCGTGCCACCATCGAAGTACCAACCCGATGACGCTGAGTAGAGCTGTCCAGCCGTTGACAATTGAGGGAGGGACGTGTTGTCGTTTAGTAGAATCTGACTTGCAGATCGGTTGGTCGAGATCATGACGAGAGTCGATTGATTGAACGTGCCCACTATAGAGTAGACCGCCTGATTAGGGTACGTATATTCGGTCTGTACAGCTGCCGATGAATAGCCAATCAGTGGCTCATTCGCTGGCACGACCAGGACTGCAATCAGGCTTTCGGCGGGTATCGATGTCATGATTCGCACATCGGAGCCAGAGCCGACGGCCACCTTTGGACCCGGAATCTGAATGGTCTTCCAAGAGGGCGGAACGCCATAGTAGCTACCGTTTAGATTGAGCGCGAACGTAGAATTCGAACTCGTTGGGTTGTACACCCATACAAGGAGTGTACCTGCATATGTTCCTTCGACACCGTACATTCCGGTCCAAGGTGACAAGGATCCGGTCGGCGCGTACCAAAGCGGACTCTGAATGTCCATAGCATTGGAAATGACGTTTGATACTACCACGAATTCATCTCCATTTTGAGGGACCGCCGAGCTCCCGAAGTCGAGGAGGACGACCTTCCCATGGCCAAGGATAGTAGCCGAAACGAGCAGGTCGGGGGACCTGGCGGTGAACGTCGAGTTGGTGAGGGTTTCCCCGAAGGAATCATTAGCGTATGCTGTGTGAATTATTGCGGAGTTCAGGAGAGATGAAGCATTCAGTAGGGGTCTTGCGGAAGCGTTGTCCAGACCAGACGGCGTCAACGCGCTCGAGTTTGCCAGCATAATGTCCGTGGTTATGAGTTCGCCCCCGTTTCGCACGTATTGACCAAGTAAGCTTGCCGCGGAGGAGAACGCCGTTTCGTTACTCGAAGGAACCCAGACGATAGCCCTGAACGATGACAGGATAACGCCCGACGACAGGTTTGATTCTATGCTGAGGTTGACGTAGGTTTCGTCATAGATGTCCGAAAGGAAACGACTAAGATTCTCGGCAGGTTGTCCTCCGACGACTAGAATCCTACTGAAAGTACTGAGCCCGAAAGCACCCCCTACGTTTGGAACATAGTTGAGCTGGTCAGCTAATTCCGAGACACCGCTTGATGCACACTGTTGCAAGAGAGATAGCGGAGCATAAGAGAATTGCCCGCTCCCTGAAACCAGTGTAGACTCCTCTTGATTGAGAAGACCGCGACAAGTCAGTGTGGAATTTGTCGCTGGCAGGAGCGCCAGATCTTTCGCAACGAGTCGGTTCACCACATTCGCTTGGGCGTTTGTGTAGAATTCGAAGGTCTTTCCAGTGAAATTGGATAGCCATTGACCGATTCCGCTGAAAGTCGTTATTTCAGAGGCTTGGATGTAAGCGTTCCATCCCTTCAGTTGCCCGCTTGACACTGGGAAATTGTGGTTCGTTGACAGGTCATCAAACAATGCCTGGAAGCTGTACCTGTTTCGGCTCGACCGGCGGGTTCTCTATCAGAAATTCTGCGATCAACGCAGTTGTATTACTGATCTTCTTCCAAGCTAGGCCGCCGTCATTTGAGACGATAGTACTCGAATTGGAAGGGACGTTCGTCGGTGAGTTGAGGTAGAGTAGCGAACCCATCTGGTAGTTGCCGCCAATTGGATGTACGACGATCCAGTACTCCTCTCCCTGTTGTAGGTGGGCGATGGAAGAGAATTGAACAAATTCGGGGCCGTAGTCGAGCGTGATATTCTTTGCCGTATATACTCCCGAAGCCAGCGGTGACAAGGCTGGCGCGCCATCCGCACCAGTCGGATTAATACTAACGAGCAGGTTCGGACCTGGAGAGAGGGGACCAACATAGACTCCCTCCGCGGAAGTGTCGGAAGAGGCGATAAATGGCTGCGCAAAGAGACTGTTCGAGGTCAAGGAGGTCTCGATTTGCCCTGCGACGAATGTTCCCAGAGTTTCCTCCGAGAGAGCGACTGTGAAAGCGAACTCCGTCGGCCCTTCCGAAGGATTGCTCCACGAGAGTCCTCCATTTCCTGAAACGAGCACCAGGAACTCAAACGGGCTCGTTAGTCGTCCAAAGGTGAACCTGTTTGTGGAATTTGCGGTGAAGACGATCCAGTAGTCACTACCCGCTGTCACCGTCAGGCCAAATCCCGTAATATTCAGGAAGCCGTTTTGGGGGACCCGCGTGGCCGAAACGTCGATTTGTTTCAGAGGCGGGCCCTTCGGCGCGGATCCGTCGGGACTGCTTGCCCAAATCGCGACTGAAAGAACACCAGAGGTGTAGTTTTGAGCCGCCCCTTGCGTGCTGTACATTAGGATCTGAGCGGATTTTAGGGTCTCATTGGCACTTGGGGAGAATCTGACTGCGTTCATGTAGCCTGTGGTGACGGCGTCATTCCCGGTGCTTGTCATCCCGCCCCAATTCCGGACGCCTTGGCTCCAGTCGACATTGGCCAATTGAAAGAGCAGGGTATCATTCTGGTCTTGGAACCCCGCCTGGGCTGGATTCGTGTTGATGTACCTCATCACGGTTATCCACGTGACGGATGGGTCCGATACAGTCAGCAGGTATTTGTGACCAGGCACCGTAGTCACGGTGCCATTAAGAGCGATTGGAACCCAATTCTCTAGGCCTCCCACGAGCGTCTGGCTAAGCACGCCAGTTGCGAGCACCCTGTTTCCATCAGTGATGTCGGTTATCCCTATTGTACCGTTCGCGGGGTTGTACGCGCGGTCGGAGAGAAAGAGAAACACCGTATTGAAGGAGAACGCGTGTGTCGCGGGAAATCACTTGCACGGGCGCGCCCACACCAGCCTCTTGATAGGGATAGATCGCAAGGCTCTGGCCGGCCTGATTCTTCAACCATAGAATCGTGGAAGCAGTCTGGAGCCCAGGACCTATGGCTGGTTCTGAAGCGTATGCGCTCGCGTTATTAGTCAAATAGTCCTTCAGAAAGAAGTCGTAGTAGTCATTCCCATCGCTGGAAGGACTCGTGAACACCGCCCAGTACCATCCCGCCGAAAAGTTCCCCTTTGCGACCAGCCCACTCTGCCACCCTGCAGTGACCGAGAAAGAAGAGGCACTCGCATTCGATATCGCGACCTTTCTGGTTGAATCGATTCCTCCGTTCTTGTCTCCATAGACTGTTACGCTAAGGCTGCCCGGGTTGCCCACTTCGTTGCCAAACCAGGAAATCAGAAGGGTAGTCGAGTTTGAGGGAATCTCGAAACGCATCTCGACGAAGCTTGCCGCGCCTCCACTTCCAAATACTTGATACCCTGTGGATGTCATCCAGACCCCGGTGGAAAGGACGATGCCGGGCTGGACGGCTCGATATTCACTCCAGAGCGCGTCCAGACTTCCGTTTGGAAGGTAGCCCGACGCGTTCACGTCGGCGTTGTAGTACTGAGAGTTGACGAAATTGCTGATCGTTATGTTGGAATAGCCGATGGACGGCATGGATTGACCTGCTGCGTAATATGGGTCGGTTTGTGAAGAGCCGGTCCCAAGACCGACCCAGCTTGAATGCGTGCCGTAGTAGGAGTATAATATGGAAAGGTCTGTCTCAACGTATCGGGCGACTTCGGGATTGTCGAGTGAGACGAACGGCGCGCGAGTCCCGTTGGAGTAGAAGGTGGCAACGGTAGGATCCGTGGCGAGAAGGCTATTGACCCATGGCGACCCGAATCCTTCCGAAGTGAGTTGGCCCACGTATAGGATGTTGCTAAGGCCCATAGTATCGCTCGCAGTGAACCAGTTGTTGACCCATGCCTGGTACGGCGGATTGCCGGCAGTGAAGTTCTCCCAGCCGATATCGAGCAAGACCTCACGCACGTTAAGCGACAGGAATTCATCTTGTATTACTTTCTCAAATGCACCAACACCGAGATTGCCACCAGTCGAAGCATCGAGAGAACCCAGGGTTATCCTATCGCCCGCGGAGAGCGCTGCAAAACCGTGGTCGGCATATTGAGTGGAGGCGTTGGTTCCCGCCTGGGCATGAGCCATGGAAAGGAACGGATTGGCCAGAAGCAGCAGGAAAATCACTGGGATTCCAAAGTGGGACAGGTTCGAGAGGGGACCATCCTTCCCGAGGCACAACCGCAAGATTCTCAGCTTGTTCCTTTTCGGTTGAGACGTCAATGGACGATGTGCAGCGACCTACGAGACAACAATTCTTCGTTCAATACCATCCGAGAGTCCCGTCCTTCTTTGCCCGATTCAAGCCCCACCTGTAAACTAGCAGAGAGATCGGGACAAGGACGACTGCATAGGCAAGGGTCACGAGGTACGCTTCTGCAATCCCTGGGTTTAGGAGGGAACCGGCTTCGAGAGTGGAAAGCCTCATGATGTGGTATATCCACGTTTGAGGCAAGAGCCACGAGACCGTCGATAGACCTGGAATGTAGTTGTTGAGCTGGGAGACGGGGTATGTCAGTCCGGAAAGGACAGAAGCGGCTATTGCGAGGCCCCAGGTGATTGGGTCGGTCACCTTTGTTACTATCCTTATCCCCGTTGAGATCATCGCAAGGCAGAAGATAATCAAGCCTGAAATCATTATGGCGACGACGACCGAAACGTAGTTTATTACGAGGTGCGCGTGGAAAACGTAGATACCGAGATAAAGCTGGGGCACAAATAACACCACGGAAAGAATGTACGTCCAGAGAGATGTGCCAAGGACGAACGTGGGCGTCTTTATCCCCGTCATGAGTATCGTCTCGAGAGTCCACGGGTTCAACTGCCTTTGGACGCCGCTCCCGAGGGGCAGGATGAGATTCGTTACCAGAATCCCGACTATCAAGAACGACACGTAATCGGTGTTGTACTCGGGTACGGCAATGTTCCTGTAGTCCGCGTTGATGCCCCACGAGGCAACTCCGATGATCGAAGTGGCGACGGTTGTGATAATCTGGCTCTTGTAGGTGGACCAGTTGTAGATGTCCCGTTTCGTCAGCGCCCAGACCTTACTGAGCTCTATTGGCGACTGCACTACGATGCGGCCCCCCGGGTGAGCCTGATGAAAGCCTCCTCCAGGCTCGGCTGCGAAGCCTCGATCCCCGTTATCTTCAGGCCAAGCGAAGAGAGGGTCTCGAATATCTTGTTGTAATCCACGTCCCTGGTAGCCTCTATCTCGAGTCTGATGTTTGTCGACTCGGGGTCGGCCCGTGTCCGAAATTGAGTCACTCCGTTAATGCTCGAGATTCTTGCCGAGCCCCTCTGATTCCTTACCTGGTACCCCTACCCGAAGAAAGCGCAATCGACATTGTCACCTTCTCCGCGATGTCGCTCCTCACCTCTGATGGGGTCCCGGTTGCTATGATCTTGCCCTTGTTCAGGACGCCTATGGTGTCGCATACCTGCTGAGCCTCGGTGAGATTGTGCGTCGCCCAAATGAGCGTCTTTCCTCGCTCCCGCACCAGGACGTTCTTCAGGAATCCTCTGAAGTCAGCGGCGGAAGCGGGGTCGAGGCCAGAGGTCGGTTCGTCGAACAGGAGGACGGAAGCATCGGTGAGCAACGCCCTACCGACGAGAAGTTTGCGGGTCATCCCTGTAGAGGACTTCTGGAACATCTGATCGGCAGCGTCCGCGAGCTGGCAGAACTCCAGGAGGTCGTCGATTCGCCGGGCGGCGATCTCCCGGGGAATCCCGTAGAGCGTCGCATAAAACTCCAAGTTCTGTCTTCCGGTGAGCCGCCTTTCGAACCCCCAACCCTCGGCGAGAACCGCCTGAAGCTTCTTCAGAACCACCCTGGGTTGTTTGACGACGTCGGTCCCGAATACCAGAGCCTGGCCCGAATCTGGCAGGACGAGAGTCGATAGTATCTTGATCAGGGTGGTCTTGCCTGCTCCGTTCGGTCCAAGCAGGCCGAATACCTCCCCCGGAGCAATCGTGAAGTTGACTTTGTCGAGCGCAGTCATCTGGCGGTCCCTCTTGCCTCTAAGCACAGAGAGGTACATCCGAAACTCCATCGAACTGGTTATTCTTCTGACCCGTACGTCGTAGTGTTTGGTTATGTCGATTACCTGTAGAGCGGGAACACTCAAATTATCGGTCAATCTCGTTAGGATGCAAACCGGGATTTCGAGGGGTCTTTCAATCTTTGGCCCGAGACTTTTCCTTCGCAATCTGCCATTCTAGGCATACGACTCCAGAAGAACGTCAGTGGCCCTTTCCCAGGTGAACCGAGATCGGGCGATCTCGAGCGCCTCTCGACCCATTCTCTGGGCCCTGTCCTTTTGTGATAGGAGGCTTTCCAGTGCGGTCGCAAGCGAATCCGGATCACCGGGGGCGACCAGAAAGCCGTTTTTGCCATCTACGATGATCTCTGGTATCCCTCCGTGACGTGTCCCTATCAGCGGCTTGCCGTGCATCGACGCCTCGATTAGAGCGAGGCCAAGACCCTCGTTAGCCGAGTCGCTCTGGACATGTTTGGAAGGAAGGACGCACGCGATGCATCGTTCGTACTGTCTGTCCAGTTCGAGTCCCTTGAGAACGCCCTTGAACTCAACGAATTGGAGAACATCTAACCGCCCCGCAAGTTGGACCAGGGTCGGACATCTCGGGGCCGTCCCCCACGATGCAGAGTCGGGTAGAAGGGAACATCGGGTGAATGATCGCGAAGGCACGTAGTAGGTCATCCACTCCTTTCCTCTGAACGAGACGCCCCACGAAGAGCAGGACAGGTTCCTCCGCCAAATTCTTCTGGGGGTGTCCAACAGGCTCCTCCGCTGCGCCCATCAGCACATGAATCTTGGATTGAACGTCCCGTGGCAGCAGGGAACCGGTAGAGTCAGAGTTGACGTCGATGGAATCTGCGAGCTTCGTTGAGAGCCTTAGGAACAACCTGGGGGAGGTTGCAGAAAACTGAAAGTCTTCTCTGCCGAACAGACTCATCACAGCTTTCGCTCCCAAGAGCTTCGCCAGAGCGAGAGAGTATACCCCCAGTAGCGTGGATGACCCTGTGAATACATGGACGACGTCAGCTCGCGACCTGGTCACCTGGGCCGCAGCGACGAGCGCGTTCTTGGGCAATCGCTTCATCCCGCCTGGCACAACTATGACCGGAACAGCAAATTGAGCGGAGCTTGTGCGAGGCTTGTGTCCCGCCAGCAGGACCCTAACTTGAATCCCACGGGCTGACAGGTTCTCGATGTACTTCGAGAGTCCTAGTTTGTATCCCTCCCACCTCGGGGCGGGAAATGGTAGGTGAGGAAAACTACTGACCTCACGTCCACTGATTTCATTTAGGGGACACCGATCGTGCTGGTTGCGGCTGGAAATGCCGAGACCAAGGTCTCCGGGTCCCGACCTTCTCTTTCGACCAGAACGTCGACCACCGAGGCCGAGCACTCTAGCCGTCCTCCTGACTCGAGCCTCGGATTGATCCGAGCGTCTGAGCGGGCCTTCCACCAACGCGCGCACTCTTAGAGCAGTCCCCACCCAATATCGGTTTTTGCTTGCCGCGTCCAGGAGCGAGCCGAATATCCTGTACAGGTGCGGGAACGTCTCCTTGTTCATGTAGGTGTTGTGGAAATTGGCAACGAAGAGACCGTGACGCTCCTCGACAGTCTTCCTCGACAGCTCAAACATCTCCTCCTGCCGGTTCCCACTGAGCCCCTTGTGGAGACTGGTCCAGTCCATATACCCGGTCGGCAGCTCTAGAATGGGGATTCGTTTCCCGTTTGAGAAGGGATGATATGGGAAGCAAGTGCCTCCCCTGAATCCGAAAAACTCATTGTAGTAGAAGGTCGCGTCGTAGACCAAGCCTGCTGCGGCCTCGAGCTCCCAAGTCTTCGGGGGGTTGAACTTCAAGATGTGGTAGCGGAGACCGAGTGCATCCTCGCCCGTATTCGCACGGAAGGAATCGAGCTCGTTCTTGAGAGCGCCCGCGTCCTTGTGCGATGAATGTGCGCCGTGGAGGGCGAGCTCGAACGACGCCTCCTTGACAAGTTCCAAGCTCTTTTCCACGAGCTCCGTCGACCAGTACGAGGTCTGAAACAAGAATGTCGAGCGAAACCCATGGTCCTGTTCGAGTCTGACCATTTCCGGGATATTCCATCCGTAGTTCTTCTTGCGAACCAGAGAGCCATAGCAGAGTCGGACCAATCGTATTGGGTTCGACGACTGCCTCATGACCTGCTTGTGGAAGGGCGAGTACTCCAGCCAATCTATGTCGTGCGTCAGGACGCAACCCATCGGGGCCATCCTGGGCCAGAACCATTTCCTCGCGAGAGGAAGACCTCGGCCGTAGAACCTATCCCTAATGAAGGAGAGCAATGTGCCCGCTTCCTTGTCGACGACAAGGTCGAAGTTGTCCCTCGCGTCCGAAGCGAGCCCGCCGAAGAGAAGTAGCACGTCGTCAAGCTTGACGGAATTCTCGGCGATCAGGACATCGGACTCGGAAGCGGAGACGCGGCGCGCAAGCGAATAGGCTGCATCTGAGTACTTTGCCATTAGCACGACAGGATAGGGCTGACCTTCCGCGCCCCGCTAACAACCTCGAATGCGATACCGAGGCGATCCAGCATCTCTAGTAGCACCTCATCGTAGGCGGTACCCTGCGAAACGACGCCGACCGTGAGGTCCATGTCCTATCCACCTATGGGTTCGATACGAAAGAGGGGAGAGAATGACGCGTCACGGGGCGTTTGACTCGCTCTTGAAGTACTCAATGTACTGCTGGAGACCTTCTTCCAGGGAGGTTCTTGGCTGATAGCCGATTACGTCGTAGGCTCGCGAATTGTCCGACACTAGCCTTCTGATATCCCCGGGCTTCGCAGGCAGCGTACCTCGGGTCGCGCCTCCCATCCGCAGAGCCGCATGACTGTGTGGGCTAGCTCCTCGATGCTGACCTCCTTGCCTTCTCCCCCGACGTTCAGGATCTGTCCGGCAGACCTTTCGCTCTTGTATGAGAGGAGGTTCGCCGAGACTACGTCGCTGACGTTCAGGAAGTCTCGCGTCTGCTTTCCGTCTCCGAAGATCCTCAAGGCCTGATGCTTCAGAGCTCGCTTGACGAAGATCGGAATGACCCCCATCTCCTCGTTCACGGTCTGCCTCGGCCCATAGACGTTGAAGTAACGGAGCGCGACCACATCCAACCCGTAGTCGCGATGGTACATCGAGCAGTAGAACTCGGACGTCAGCTTGCTCACCCCATACGGTGAGATTGGGTTGAGCGGATGGTCCTCCGAGATGGGGATCTTGGTGGGATTACCGTAGACGCTCCCGGACGAGGCGTGGACCAGCTTCACGTCGTGTTTCCTTGCATACTCGAGCAGCCTGATCGTCGCCACCGGCGTTCACGAGCGAGGTCGGTCACGGGGTCCTGGAAGGACGGAAGGAGGGCCCGGGCAGCCTCGTTGAAGATTCCGTCGAGCTCCCCCAGAGAGTCGAAGTCGTAGCTGCGCACGTCACCGTGGATCAGCCTCAGTGATCCGGTGGACTTCGGAGGTTGCTCTCCTTGCCATTGGAAAGGTCGTCGAGGACGAAGACCTGTGCCCCAAGCGCAAGCAACCGTTCGGTGATGTGGGAGCCGATGAACCCCGCCCCTCCCACGACCAGGAACCTTCTGCCTCTGAACGATTCCTTGAGGTCGGGCTGCATCTAGGCCGCCGCGACCTCCCTGTACAGGTCGGTGAGCTCGTCTATCATCGAATCGAGCGTATAGTGTTCCTCGACGGCCCGTCTGGCGTTGGTCTGGAACGTTCTCAGGTAGTCTGGTGTCGGTTACGAGTCTCATCAGCTCGCCCGTGAGCTGAGCCCGGTCTCCGGCCGGGTCAGGATCCCCACGTCCCCTCCCAGGACGTCCGGTATCCCACCCGGGACGTCGGTCGATATGACGGCCCTGCCGCAGCTCAGCCCCTCGAGTATGGTGCACGATATCGGTCCGCCCACGTTCGAGGAGAGGACCACGATGTCGGAGTCGCCGTAGAGCTGGAGCAGCCGCGCGTCGTCCCTGATCGAGCCCGTAGAACCTGACGGAGCCGTCCAGGTTCAGGTTCTCCACGTACTCCTTGTAGTAGTCGACCCTCGGGCCGCTCCCGACCAGCACCAACTTGGCGCTCGGGGACATTGGCGTGGACTGCTGAGAAGGCGTCGATGAGGCACGAGAGTCCCTTTATCTCCGAGAGCGCGCCGACGAAGAGGATCTGAGGGGGCCCGTCCATCTTCGCAGGGACAGTGAACTTCACGTGGTCGACTCCAGTGTGGAATGATTCGGATCTTGCTCTCTGATCTGCTCGCCGTAGATCTTCAGCATGTAGTCCTTCACGCCTGGTGACTGTGCGATGATGACGTCGCAGTGATTGAGCACGTACCGCTCGAAGACGAGCGTCAGCTTCGACCTCGCGCGAGCTCTTCCACCGCAGCTCTCTCGGCCAGAGAAGGGGTGTCCCGTGCGTCGTTATGATCAGGGGGACGCCGAAGATGAACTTGCGTGGGGAGCGCGGCCAGGCCAGCGGTGAAGCCGTGGACGTGGATGACGCTGAACCTCTCCTTCCTTTCGAGACTTGATTATCATGAGCATCTGCTCGAGCATCAGCCGGATCTTGTTCGGCAGCAAACCTCCCCGAAACGAGTATGACGAGCGCCGAATGTGGATCCCCTCGAAGGTCTCCTCCCGCTTCGTCCCGGGTATCCCCCTCGTCACAAGGTAGACCTCGTTCCCTCTCTCGGCGAGCTTGCGGGCGTGGTCGTAGACGCACCTCGTCGACCCGTCAATCTTCGGGTAGAACGACGATGAGACCAGTAAGATCTTCAACCTAGAGGCCTCCTCGGAGTGAAGTCAGTTGGGTACGACCTCGTCATAGATTGAGTCGAACCTCCGCCACCGCCGTTCCACGTGAAATCACGGACGACCCGCTCTCTTCCAATCTTCCCCATCTTCTCGGCCAGCGTCCTCATCCTGGAGGATCGTGATGATCGCTCTTGCTATCGCCTCCGGGTCGGCGTAGTTCACGAGGAAGCCGTTGACTCCGTCTTCGATCGAGTCCTGGGTGCCTCCCATCCGCGAGGAGATCGCAGGCTTCTCGCACGCCATCGCCTCTATCAGGACCTTGGGGAACGCTTCGTAGTAGGATGGGAGGACGAAGACGCTGGACATCGAGTAGTAGTTCGGCAGCTTCTCGTTCGGCACACGGTCGAGGAGGATGACCTTTCCCTTGAGTCCGTTCTGTTCGACCAGACCGTTGAGGTAGGACCAGTAGTCTCCCTTGGGGAGCCATGATGGGACCCCACCCACGCAGACCAGCATCGAGTTCGGGACTTCCTCGTTGACGATCTTCATCGCTCGGATGAGGAAGGGCACGCCCTTCCTCAGGCCGAAGTGGCCGACGTAGAGGACGACCTTCTTTCCCTCGACCAGCTCGCTTCTCGGGGAAATCCGGGTTCTCGATCGGTCTGAACAGAGCTCGGCGTCGACTCCGTTGTAGACCAGCCGTATCTTCTCTTCCTTTATCCCGTATCTCGCAATCAGGTCTGACTTCACCGAGGTGCTCACGGCCGCCAGCCTGTCCGCCGCCGACCAGAGCGCCTTCTCTCTCATGAATGAGGTCGTCACCTTCCACGGAGAGTATCCGGCCTTGATGTCCCCGAAGGAGAGTGTTATCGGTGTGGCGACCGAGTAGGTCGTCCCGTGGATGTGAGACACGACGGGGGCGTTGATGCCGCGCTTCGTCGCGGCGAGGAAGACACCGGAGGTGGAGTGCGTGTGGACGATGTTCGGTAGACCGTTGCTGAGCGGTCAGCTCACGAAGCTTTGGTCAGGGCGTTCAGCGTGAAGGGATTGCCGACCCTGTGCACAGTGACACCTTCGTTCATCTCGGCGGCCGGTTCGTTCGAGCGCCTCCTGGCTATGACGTGCACCTCGTGGCCGTTCAGGGCCTGCACCCTGGAGAGGTTGTAGTAGACCGGCTGCAGCCCGTACGATGCCTTCCCGCCGACGGCGTAGTCGGCGACGATGCGGACGACGCGGAGTGGCGAGCCCATCCGGGTCTGGGCGGGGCTGCTCTAGATATTGTCCCAAGCTATCTCCTTCCCTTCAATCTTTCTGACCAGAATCGTGACCAGGGCGACCGAGTATCCCATCGCCATGGAGAAGTTCCGCGTCAGCACGAAGATCGGGTAGCCCAGGAAGGTCCTCTTCCTCTGCGACCGAGGGCCATGATATGCGCACGACTCTCAGCGTGTGTATCAGCGAAAAGGAGCGCGACCGAAGAGGATTATCGATGCCGCCGAAGATCAGAGGAACGCGTAGCAACAGGACAGCCCCAAGACCGTCGGCCCAGAAGGGAGCCATGGTCTTGAGGATATCGAGGACCCGGCGGTGCTTGATGAGAATAGAGGACGCTCGTCCTTCCGCGCGTGAACCACTTCCTGGCGAGCTGGCCGTGGTCTGGTCTCTCCGGTGCCGCCAGTTGACGCCGGGCACCCACGCGACCGCGTAGTTGGCCTTCTTCAGCCTGCTGAAGAGGTCCTTGTCTTCGCCCTGGAAGAGCTTCTCGTCGAATCCGCCCAGCTTGACGAGGGCCTCCCTCCGGTAGACCCACGCGTAGAACGGGCTTGATCTTCCCTGGTTGAGCAACGCGTGCTGCATCTTGTTCTCGATGTCGATGGACTGCGTCGCAAGCGTGGATCGGGTGATGAGCGGAGCACCAGTGAGGCAGACGGCGCCGGCCTCAGGGTGCGAATCCAGCGAATCGACGGCCTTCTGAAGGTAAGTCTCGTCATAGACGCAGTCGGACTCTGCGAAGAAGATTATCTCGCCCGTGGCCTTCTCCACGCCTGCGTTTCGAGCGTGCGACGCACCCCGGTGCTCGGTGTGCACCAAGGTCATGTCTTCCCGACCGGTCGAAAGGCTGTTCGCAGCATTCCAGGTCCCGTCGGTCGAGCCGTCGTCCACTATCACGATCTCCCGTTCGCGATAGGACTGCCTGTCGAGCTCCAGCAAGACTGCGGAGAGCTCATTCTCAGAGTTGTATACCGGTAGTACGATAGAGACCTTTGGCCCTTTGCCGGAGCCTCCCACGGTCGCGCTCTGCTGGGTTATCGTAGACATAGGCAGCACTACAGGCTTCTAACTCTTCCCCACATCTTGGGAGCTCAAGACCGACTGGAAGATGCCGTCGAGCTGGGCGGCGACGAGACTCCAAGAATAGTTAGCGACCACGAACCTCCTCCCGGCTGCCCCGATGTTCGCCGCCGCTATCGGGTCGTCCAGCGCCGCCAGAATAGCCGACCCTAGGGCACGAGAATCACCCGGGGGGACGAGGTAGCCCGTGACTCCGTTCTCGACGGGGTCTGATATGGGCTTGACGTCAGTGGTAATCGTCGGTTTCCCTACGGACATGTACTCGAAGACCTTCAAAGGGGAGCCGAGCCCGTGTTTCCTGACCTGTTCGGTCGATTGAATTTTTTGGGGATTGTACGGCGCGACAAGTACGTCGCTGGCGTTCATGTATTTTGGGACTTGCTCGTATTCAATCGGACCAGTGAATATGAAGGAATCGGCTAGTCCTGCTGCGCTTACCTTCTCTTCCGTCTTCTTGTAGTATGGCCCCACCATCAGGAACTTCACACCCCTCGTAGTGCTCAAAATGTCCTTCGCAGCGTCGATGAGATCGTCAAGACCGTGCCACTCCTGGAATGTGCCAACGTACCCGACCACGGGCTGGTCACCGAGAGAGTGTGCCGCTCTCACCTCTCTCCCCGAGGCAGGATTGGGCGCGAAGGTCTCCGTGTCGACCGCGCCGGTCACGAGCTCTACCTTGGAGACGTTCTTTCCTTCGAACATGCCCTTGGAGTACGCGATTATCTTCCTGCGACCGTCCCAGTTGAAGGCGGGTCACGCGATTGCCTATCACTTCGAGGACGAAGGGGCGCCCTGTCATCATGCTGGCTATCGCGCCTGCACCAAAGGAGGTCTCTCTCTCAAATATGAGGTCGATGCAGAATTCCTTGACCAGTCTGGTCACCTCGATCGCGATGTAGGCGGGGAAGACGGTCCTCAGGTACGTCTCGTACGATTTCCAGAGAAGGACCGACGTGTTGCCTCGGTATGATCCGCTCGCTTGAGTGTCGGAGAAGCTGGACCTGGACGAGGAGAAGAAGCACACCTCGCTGGAACCGGTGGATCATGATCCCGTCGAGTACTTCCCGTTTTGGCTGTGATGAATTGACTCGGCGCGCCACGACGTGAACCTCGTGCCCCGCTTCACTAGGTTCCGGGCATAGCTCGTAGACGTGGGTGGATGAGCCTCGGTAGTGGGGGACGGCAACGTCGGCGGCGACATAACAGATTCTCAAGCCTATCTTTTCGCTCGCTACAGGAAGGGAGGATGGTAGTTGCCCGGGGTGTAGGTGAAGGGTTGCCTCTTCCTCTCGCCAATCACCTTGGCCGGGTTTCCGCCCACGACCGTGTAGGCCGGGACGTCCTTCGTGACGACCGCGCCCGCCGCGACGACGGCCCCCTCCCCCACGGTCACTCCGGCTAGGATGATGGCGTTCGTGGCTATCCAAGCCCAGTCGTCAATCGTTATCGGCTCGTACTTCGCCTCGAAGGAAGGGGAGTTCACGTCGTGCTTCGCGGTCACTATCACCGCGCCGTCGGAGACGTTGACGTTCTTGCCTATCTTCACACCCCCCGTGCAGTAGAGGTTGGCTCTTCCGATGAAGCTCCCATCGCCAAGCTCCAGCTCGTTCGGGCTACCCAGGTAGACCCCTCTCCTGATCACGCACCTCCTCCCCACCTTCATCCCAATCCTTCTGTAGAGGTACACCCTGAGGCTCAATCCGTGAAGCCGACCTATGTTGTAGGCTATCTTCGTCGCAAGATACGAGCGCTTGGTGTTCTTACTGCGCTGAGAGGGTCCGGCGACGGAGGCATCCAATGGTTGCTCACCACTCTCAGGTTTGCCGGTAGACGACGAATCGCTCAAGAAATTCACTAGAGACTAGCGGTAGAAATAGTCGTACGCCATTATGGCGATGGTCAAGGCTGGGATTACCAGCTCTAGTGGGACATCGGTGATCGTGCCGATAGCTGCCAGGGAATAGACTGAGGCAAGAATGGCGAGACTCCACGCCAGCGAATAGAAGAGGCGGTCGAGGATACCGGTCGTGCGGAGCAGTATCGTGACGAAATAGCCCGGGACCAGGAGATAGTAGGGAATGACGATCAGATTCGATAAGGTGGGGAGACCGGGGATGATGGTCGCCATCACCACCACTGAATAGATGACGGCGGCCGCGTTCTGCAGCTGCGACCAGGTTGACCTTATGCCCTTGACTTCCAATTGCCTCTCACGTATTTCTCGATAGCTGCAATAGCGAGCAGGACGGCCCCGAACGCGAAACCAGCTATCAGTCCAGGCATCAGGGCTGCGACGGTTTTGTCAGGTGTCATCTCTCCCACACGCACACCGCCGTCCCCCACTATGAACGCGACCACCAGGAGCGCAATCACGGTGGTCGTCCGACCCATTTTTTTGAGGAAGGCCAGTGGAACCAGGCCCGCGAAATAGAGGATCTTGCCCGCGGAGAGCAAGTATGCGCCAGTTACCCCCCCTCCGAGAATCGCGCCAAATCCATAGATGAATCCCTTGAGCCCCAAGGAACTGGAGTAGGCGGCTCCGAATGCATAGTTGCCAATCGGAAGGAACAACAGAATCCCTTGGAATACGAATTGTCCGATAGAGAGGGGGTTGGCGATCAGGACGAGTGCGAGGCCAGCCACCAAAGCTAGGTCGCCCTTTCTCACCTTCAATCCTCCCCCGACCGCACCAATGAAGACGCCCAATACTCCTGCTGCGAGGCGAGGTGTACTTCCCCCACCGAAGCCGAGGAGACCGACGGCGGTGACGTCGTGCGCGTCGGAGGTAACGGCGTGCAAAGAGAGGGGAACAGCAAGGAGAGAACTCGTGGCAATGTAGACAGCCTCGCTGAAGAAGAAGACGAACACTCCGGAGCAGATTATTGCGGCTAGGTTAGAGGCATCGGAGAGGTTCGCAAAATCCGAAGCAAGGGACCCGAGGTACGCCCAGCCGACGAGGACGATCAGCATGGAGAGGAGCGCCTCGACGACCAACAGGAGCTCGAAACCTCTTGAGCTCAGGTCAAGTCCGAGGACGTTTGTCCTCTGGCTCAGCACGAGCAGCAGTTTAATCTGGGAGTTTGATGCGATAGCTGCCGCGTTGGGGACGTCGACGACTTGGCCGGGGTATAGGTAATGAAGCGTGGCATTCAACCCGGCGTCAACGTCGCCCACCAGGACGATGGCCGGCACGCTTCCCATGCTGCCGATGATGAAACTACTCTCCTCGGCGAATTGGGCAGTGCCTGTGGTGGAATTAGAAATCACGACCATGTTAAACTGACCGACACTCTCCATGACTGCAAAGTCTGTGTAATCCTGCGAGGGGGTCAGGACGAGAGCGTTGCCGTAAGCCTGTTGCAGCTGGGCCTGAACTTGACTGCTGTCAGAACCAGCCACTACATACGCCTTGACCCGCGGGTCTGGGCCGCCCACAACGGCGAGGGAGACCATGACTATCGCGCAGAGAACGAAGAGAACCAGGAGGTTGCGGGGACGGAAGAGCACTCTCAATCCTGACTTCCTGCTCCGCTGCTGGATGCGCAGTGCTCTCAGGAGGGCAGCACCCGCTTGTCTGAAACGGCTCGCCAGATCTTGTAGTATCAGACGCGGTTCAGTGAACAGGTTCAACGCAGCGAGGGCTACAACCGCCAGGGCCACGGCGGTCAGCGCGATGCTGGCTGGTAGGAAGGATCGAGATTGGAAGACAATCAGGCCGAATAGATTGGAGGCAACATTGACGCTGAATGTTTCCTCGCCGTTGCTCGCGACGCCCTGATGCAAGACCTGTGAAGGCGCGAGGGTGGCGCCGTTTGGCCCATAGAGTTGAGAAAGCACAGTACCTGCGGGTACCTCCAAGTTGAATGTCTGGGAGACATTATCGAATCCGCTACCAGTATAACCGTAGACGGAAGAGACAGGGAGTAGGTATCGCCACAGGAAAGTGGCACCACTGAATGTCCCGCTCATGGTTGCCTGGAAGGAGATGGTACCGTTGGGGATTGTGAAGGTGGTCGTGTAAATTCCCCCGCTGATGGTCGGGGTGATGCTCAAGCTTTCTGGCGCGGACCCATTCCCTAAGAGGGCAGTGGCGCTCGGGTGAGGGTTGAAAAGAGTCTCGACAGAAAAGTACGCGCCGACCGCAGGCGAGAGGAAGGTGCCGTTGAAATCGACGCTCACCTGAACGGCGTTGCTCCCAAACACGTCATAGAGCGGAGTTATCTGGGCGTCCTCGGAGATTCGAAGACTCCCATTCTGGGGCGATGTTACGCCGGCTGCTACCGGCACCAGCCCCATCAACAATAGCCCGAGTGCGAGCCCCGCTAGAAGGGCGCCATGGCGAAGCATGGTCCTAGGCTTCTACCCTCCAGACGGATACTAGTTCGGGGCCCCGCTCGACAAGGTCCCTCCTTACCAATCGGCGATTCTCGAGCTCCTGAAGCGATTTGACGAGCGAGTCTGATGGCGTATCGCCCCGACTTGCACTCGAGGCAAGCTCCTGACCTGTCCCCAAGCGCGACCTTCTCCCTAGCAAGCGGGAGAGGATAGACCAACGTCCCGTGGGCTCCAGCGGCGCGAGGCCCAGAAAGCGGTCCAAACGGTCATCCGAGAGGGTCGCACGGTAAGCGACGAAGAAAAGAACGGCTATCGATACAATCGTAACTACGGACGGTTGGATGGACTGCGCGCCGAATTCGAGGTTGGAGATGAAGAGCGACCAGGCTGAGTACGAGACGTCCGATTCAATGTTCGGGAGCCAAAGCTGGTTCAGATCGGCGAGAAATTGGGCGGTGTCCTGGGTGATGTTGGAGTTGTGGAACACCCTGGTGAACCCGAGCCCCACGGCGTACTTGGATTCGCGGCCTCCTATGAGGAAGTCCATGTACGTGGTGCCGTGATAGGTAATGAAGACCTTCCCTGGTGCAACGTATCCATTGAGGTGCCCCTGGAACGGACCAAATGGTACAAGCTCGTCTAAGGTCCGGTTGTAGCCAGGGAGATCGACCCCGAACGGACCGGACGAGGCTGGGGGACCGGCCACTGCAAGCTCGTAGTACATGGTGTAGTTCTTCGTTTCTGGGTGGAAAATGGGCACGAAGGTCTCGTTAATGGAGTATATTTCGCCGAGGAAACCGCTGCCCAGTTTCTCGGGCATGCTGGAATTGACCTGCCATCCCGAAGGCGTCATCGGAGTGGGGATACCTGTGGCGCCTTGTGGAGTGTACTGGGCCTCGTACGGCGTCCCGTTAACCAGAGCGAGGGCTGGGATGCTCCCCAGGACCAGCAGGAACGCGAAGCCGAGGACCGCAAGGAGCCCCCAAAGACCGAAGTTCTCTCCCGTCCTGGCCCGAGCGACCTTTAGTCCGCAGATGGCGCAGAAACCATCTGGAAAGACGTTGTGTCCTGAACACATTGACAGGGGAGCGCCACGGAGCGACACAAAGCGCCGAATCGGCGGAATCAGGCCGACCAACAGAGGCACCGGAATCAACAGGTCGAGGTACTGGTAGTGGACCGGGAACGACTCGGTATAGGCAAACCACCCCAGCAGAGCAAGAGCCGACCCCAAGGTGGGGAGGAGAACGGCGCGCAGTTGCAGCCTAGCGTAAACGAGGAAGAACAACGCGACGCAGTCCGCGGCAAGGAAGGCGAGAAGTTCCTGGTGAACGAGATCGGGCATCAGAGCCAATGGAAGGAACGAGAGGGGAAGGATGGCCAGCAAGGGGGCGAGAGCTCGCAATATGCCCGGCCCGATGCGGAGGGCAGTGTATGCGAGTATGAGGACGTAGAGCGACTCGTAGTGATACCAAGTCACGTCGTTGGAGTAGGACCCGTAGACGTAGAGGGCCGCGGAGACAACGAGCAGACCCACCCCCCACGGGAAGCTTACCCCAGACAGCTCGAAGCGGGCCGCCAGTACTCTGCGCTTCAGCACGACCCCAAATCCGAAGACCGAGAGCGTAAGGACGAAGAAGGGAAGGAGGCTCAAGGAGGTGAAGACTGTCTCGAACTTGGCCAGGTCGAAATAATAGACAGCCACCACTATTGGGACGAAGGTGAGCATCTTGGTGATACCCCCGGGGATGCTGTTGCCCACTAGTTTCCCACCTGTGCGATAGGGGCGAGATTCATCTTGACGCTCCAACTATCGGCAACGTCGTCGCGCGAAGCAGGGCTCAAGAGATACCGACTTCCCAGTCGCGGCTGCAACAAGCACGGCAAAGAAACTGGCAGTGACGCACCCGATGGAGCCTCCTGTTGTTCCGGCGCCGTCGCCCCCGCCGCCACACGTGCAGTCGATGGTCGCTCCGTCGAGCGTGACCGTCACCGAAGCCTCATCGGATTGGATGTCGACCGACCGCGCAAGCCCGAACTGCTCCCGCATGGTGTCAGACAGGGACGCCTTCAGTGCGTCGATTGTCACTGGATCCAGTGCCGCCGTGCGCTGATACAGGAGGGCTAGAGCCCTACCGGGAGGGGTGAGCATAAGCGGTACCGCGGTTGGAGTCCCGTTTGGGAGCGCGTCGGGCACGATGACGACGCTCTCGAGCCCATCTCCCAGCGGCATGTACGTGTACCGTGCGTGGACCCGCGATGCAAGGTCGGTTATCGCCATGTCAGAGGAGATCGTGACGGCGTCGAGAACGTTGGCCTGAACCCTCGCAGATGGGTCCCGGAAGAGGAGGAAGATTGCGGCCAAGAAAGATACGATAGAGTCTACTTCGAAGACCACAAAGCTGTTCGCGACGGAGAGGATTAGGAAGACGATGCTAAGGACGATGAAGAAGAGTCCGGCGTACCTGGAGTTGCGTCCTGCGCGCCTCAGAAGCCTCGGGAAAGAGTCGTCGCTAGGCAGATGAGGGACATCCCCGGATCGTGGGCGACTTTTCAATCGCGCAAGCCGACGACACTGATCAGACCCCTTCGCTCTTTCTCGCCGCTTCGTCCACCCTGAAGGTCAGCTCTGTGGCGGCGAAGACCTCCTCGGTCGTTATGAGAGAGTTCTGTTTTCCGTGCAATCAGCTCGGCAAGCTCCGCGAACTCACGCGCGTGTCCCTTGTCCTGCCTCTCGTCGCTTATCTTTTCCGTCTGATTCCCGTAGACCTCCAGGGAGCGGAAGTCGTCCAGGACCATCGACGTGCCCTGTCCGAAGACCTCCATCCGCTCCCGTGCCATCTCCTTGTTCCCCATCGCGACGTAGAGCAGGGTGGCGAGGGAGCCGTCCGGGTACTCGAGGGTGACCGAGAGGTTGTCCCGCGCGACCGAGCTCGAGCCGTTTATCCCGGCCGCCTGCACCGATACGCTTCGGGTCGGTCCGCCCGAGCAGGAAGTTGAAGAGGTCGAAGAAGTGGCAGCACTCGTGGATTATCCTGCCGCCTCCGACCGCCGGGTCCTGCGACCACTTCGCCGCCGGGACGAACCCTGCGTTCACTCGGTAGTCTATCACGAAGGGTCCGTCGAGCTTGCTCATCTTCTCCTTCACCTTGAGGATCAGCGGAGCGTACCTCCGGTTGAAACCCACGATCACGGGCATGTTCGGATTCCGCCTGCAGCTTCTTGATTTCCTCGAACTCCTGACGGGTTATGCAGAGCGGCTTCTCCACGAGAGCCACCTTCCTGGCGCTGCATTGCGGCAGACAGCATCTCGGAGTGCAGGTTGTTCGGGGCGGTGATGACCACGAGGTTCGTCGACGGGTCGTTGAGTGCCTCGGCGTAGTCGCAGGTGCTCTTCGCGAAGCGGTACCTCTTGGCGACCCGGGTCGCGTGCGTCGGGTTCGATGAGACGACCCACTCGAGGCGATATTCGCCGCTCGTCCTGAGGAGCGGTATGATCGTCTCCTTGGCGAAGTTCCCCGGGCCCACGACGGCGACGCCTATCCTTCCCGTCACCGGTCCGGGGAGCGCCGTGAGTCTCCGCCACCTTCGGGATGCTAATCGCGGCGGCCTCTTGCTGGCGATACGAGAGCAGGACGGCGGTCTTCGACTGTGTCGTGAGCGAGAGATAGGCAGAAGCGGCGGAGTCGAGCGGGTATTCAGCGCCGACGAGGGGGTCTACCTTGACCCCGCCCGAGACGAGAAGGTCCATGAAGGCCTCCATGTTCCTGTTGAGCGTCCACCTCACGTACTCGATCGGGTAGTCCACCCCCTTCTCCTCGTAGACGGGGTCGTACCGACCTGGACCGAGCGACCTCGACATGCTCAGCGTGAGCTCCTTCTGGTAGAAGTCCTTCCTCTCTATCTCCATGCCGACCCTGCCCACCACGACTATCCTGGCTCGGTTCCTCGCTATCCGGGCTGCCGTGTTGAGCGGGTCGCTGCTCGACGTCGCCGCGCAGACGAATATGTGGTCGAGCCCGACCCCTCGCGTGAAGTGCGAGACGTGTGCGACCAGACTCTGGGTCGTCAGTCGTGAGCGTAAGGTCGGCTCCGAGCTCGGCCACGAGGGAGAGTCGGTCCGGCCTCTGGTCGATGCAGACCACCCTGCACCCGGAGGCTCTGCGCTATCTGCGCGACCAGCGTTCCCACCAAGCCCGGCGCCGATGACCCCGACCGTCTCTCCGACCTGGACCCGGCCCGTCCTCACGGCGTGGACCGCGATGGCCCCGATGGTCGAGAAGGCCGCGTCCTTCATCGGGTAGACCCTCGGGCACCTTGGCGGCGAGGTTCCTCGGGACAGAGACGAGCTCGGCGTGGGAGGCCTTACCCTCCCCCGCGCATGCCACTCTGTCCCCCACCAGGACGTCCTTGACGTTCCTTCCCGACCTCGAGCACGACGCCCGACGAGCTGTACCCGAGGGCGAGCTCGGGATGACGCACGTAGTCTGCGTAGTCCATGAGGCCCGCGACGCCCTCCTGCCTGAGCACCTCCCGCGAGAGCTTCAGCGCCTTGCTCGCCAGCGACGAGTCCTTGACGAGGTCGGTCGTACGCGAGCGGGTCGGTCGAGTCGATCGACCACGACTCCGTGCCGGTGCTTATCACCGAATAGCTGGTCGGACGAGGAGACCGTCGTCTCCGCAGACGGGTTGGGCACCTCGACGACCTCGACCTTCCCCGCTCTGGCGATCACCTGCTTCATGATGTCTCACGCACGGCGACGCTGCGCGGAGCTCCTGAACCAGTCCACGAACGAGACCAAGCCCTCGTCGAGGCCCACCTTGGGCTGCCAGTGGAGCAGCTCCCTCGCTTTCTTGTTGTCCGCCTGCGTGTGTGGGAACTCGCCCTTGCCCTCTGCGACGTACTCGGGCGAGATACTCCCGCCCGGCGCCATTATGGCAATCAGCTTGTCCGCCAGCTCCGATATCGAGGTCCTGGCGCCGAAACCTATGTTGAAGACCTCCCCTCCGAGGCCGTCGCTCTCCGCCGCCAGGATTGTCGCGGCCACCACATCGGTGACGAAAGTGAAATCTCGGCTGTGCGAATTATGTACGACAACAGGAGTACAGTAGGTATGATCGACCGTCTCGAGATTGTAAACCTTACCCTTGAACTCGGATTCATCGGTCGATATGACCGGCGTGTAGATGAAATCGGGGTCAATCCAGTGTCTAGTTCTCACCTCGTTTCCATAGGCTACATATCCCATGCCTCCATGCGACCCGTAGCCACTCGCGCGATCGTCATCCCAGTATACATTACCATACTTTCCGATTTTTGTCAAGAGAACCTGAAGCTGCCTTAACAGCGTTTGAGATGACGACTCTACTCTAACAGCGTACTGGTTGGTACTACCATCACCATCTTCTATCCCCCGGATGAGTGCCCGGGTCTGGGCTTCAGACAGCTCAAAACACAGCCTTGGAATCCTCTTTGTTCTAGCGCTCGTCCCCGCGTTAGCATCTAACCACCTTGCGAGCCATGTGAAGTTGAAGCTAACTTCGTAAGCTCCGCCGCGCTTCCGGAAATATGATGGAAAACCGTACTTGTCGAGGAGCACTTTAAGATTAGCAAGCACGTGGTCGTCCTCTCCGATGTTGAGCGAAAAGAGGATCTTCTTCTTGTCTTTCTCACGGTTCTTGGATGTCCACCCATCGGCTATGTAGAGGCCGATGATGTAAGCCCAATCTTCGTTGATTGACAGCTTCGTGTGCTTCGCATGAGTCCCGGTTCTTCCTACGATAAAATCGGAGAAGTCTATCACTTGCTGGGTTCCGCCCTTCAATCGTGGAACCGCAACTACGTCGCCGATACGAATATCTTTAGCCGCCACCCATTCGGACTGAGTGCGGATTGGATGAACAACACCCCTATCGAGCTTCGACGCGGTTCGTTTACGCTTCCGTGACTTTGAATACGAGCTGTGATACCGAAGGCAGAAGCAGCTAGGTCTGCACCTGTGCTTGACTGGGAAAGTACACTCGGTCGTCAGGCGCAGCACCAGTATCGGATGATTCTCAGTAACTCTGAATGGCAGGGCACCAGAGGCTCTTATCGAATAAGTCTTGCCCTGGTAGTCGCGCTCAAAGGTTCTGACGACATCCGAAAATCCGGAGGCTGTAAGGACCCTATCTCCGGGTTTGAAATCTTGAATCGACCTCGGCACCGGATTGCCGAATATCTTCTCTCCAGCAGGGAAACATCCATCGCCCTGGATTACCGGCGCCTTGCCGTCAGCTAAGCTCTCGGCAAACCTGTGGACCACCTGGTCCGGACGACCCCGAGGCCCGTAGACCGAGAAGTATCGCAGCGAGACCACGTAGGTCCCGTAGACCCTGTGGAACGCCCGGCAATACTGCTCGGCGGCGAGCTTCGAGACGCCGTAGGGCGAGGTGGGGTCAGCCGGGTGATCCTCGTCGATGGGGAGGTACTTCGGCTCCCCGAATATCGATGAAGAGGAGGCGTTCACGACCCTCTTCACGTCATGCTTCCGAGCCAGCGAGAGCACGTTGAGCGTCCCTTCGACATTCACTTTGTTCACCCGCAAGGGGTACTTCACGCTGAAGCCAATGCCAGCCTGTCCGGCTTCATGGAAGACGAATTCGACGCCATTCATGGCCGCACTCAGTTTCTCTATGTCGAGGATGTCGCCGTTCAACAGGCTGAACCGGGGGTTTCCCGCGGCGCCCGCGAGGTTCGTCTCCTTCCCTGGGTAGAATTCGTCGAATCGGTCATAGACAGTCACGAACGCTCCCATCTCGAGAAGCCTCTCGGTGAGGTGGGAACCTATGAAGCCCGCACCGCCGGTGACCAGGACCTTGGCGCCCTCGAGTTTCAATTCTTGGTCTCCACCTGCTCGTATATCTTCTCCAGGTCCGCCGTCAGGACGGAGTAACGGTTCGCTCTCACCCTCTCCTTACCCCGGCTCCCGAGGTCCGCCGCGAGTGCTGGGTCCCTGAGGACGACCAAAATCTTCTCGGCGAGGGCTTTGGCGTCCCGATACTCGACCAGGAGGCCTTCGACGCCATTCGTTATCTGGAACGGTATGCCTCCGACGTTGGTCGCCACGACAGGCTTTGCTTGGGACATGGCCTCGAATATGGCCTGGCTGGTCCCCTCGAAGGTCGTCGGGAGCACGAAGACCGTGCACGCCGCATAAGCCTGCATCTTCTCCTGGAAGTCGTAGATGGGCCCCAGGAAATGGACGGATGGACCGATGCCTAATCTCGCCGCCTGCGCCCGGAGGGTCTCCGCATACCCCGACTGGTCCGCTCCGACAAAGACGAGCGAGGCCTTGGGAAACTCCTTGAGTATCGAGGGAGCGGCTTCGAGCAGGTGCTGGGGACCCTTGAGCGGGTTGAGCCGCCCCAGGAAGAGGATGACTGGTGAACCGGTGATCTTGTATTTTTCTAGGAAGGGCTCAGGGTCGAATGTCCCCATCGATTCGTCCCGGACGCCCGAGGGCGTGACGACCATCTTTTGTTCCTCTCCGCCGAGCTTGAGGAGGGGCGGGACCAGGTTCGGGGCCCTGACCAGTATCCTGTCGGCCGAGGCGAGAGTCCCCTTGCCGATGTAACGGTCGATGAACTTCATGGGGAGCTGTTTGTACCATACCCGAGGTATCATCGAGTGCACGTCGAAGACCGTTAGGGCGCTCCCGCTTCCGGTCTTCTTGGCCGCCTTGAGGGCAACGCGGCTGTGGGGCTGTGCATAGTCATAGGTGTGAATCACGTCAAAATCCCCTGCTTCGAGGGCACGGTCGAGGCCCTTCCAGACCTTCATCCGGTAGGACCAGTCTATCCTCATGGGAAATCGGTGCACGCTTATGCCCTCGATGAGCTCCGTTGCTGGCGCCTCGGTTCCGTTGTACTTCGCCGCCGTGAAGACGTGCACCTCGTGCCCCTTCCGCGTGAGCTCCCTGGAGACGTTGTAGACGTACCACTCCGCCCCGCCCACCATGAACGGTTTGAAGAAGACGTTGACCTGTGCGATCTTCATCGCTGATGCCTTGCGGGTATCGTCACGACGATGCCTTCTCGCCTGTTTCCGGGACAACGGCGGCCTCGGCCTCGGCTGCCGAGCCGAAATGGTCCGCAAGCTCGCCCATCGTGCACAGGGCCATGTCTCCCTGTCGCTTCATCTTGTCTAGATGGGCAAACACGGGGTCGAGCGTCCTGAACATGCGGTTCGCGTCCCCCTCGATGACGATACTCCACGGATGGGTCCATAGGTGGAAGAGCGCTGAACTGCTGGCGCACAGGTCGGCGTACTTGACCATGAGAGACTGGGCCCCGTAGGACTTTTGGTCCACGTAGTAGACCGGCCTATCGTTCCAGAGCCCGTTGTTCCGCGCGGGCGGCCCGACGACTCGCGTCTTCCCACGGTAAGTCTTGAAACCCAGCCTGCGAATCACCTCGAAATGATTCTCCCGGTTGTAAGGAAAGATGAAGGTCTTTGGCGCGGACTTCATGTCGACCACGTCGAGGCACTTCCTGATGTCAACCTCGAACTCCTTGGGTTTGCACTCTAGCGCGTCCATATGGGAGTAGGTATGGATGGCTATCTCCTGCTTGACCTGAGAGTCCAGGATGCGGTGGTAGTTCTCTCTATCTTCCACCGCGGTCTTGCCGCAGATCGCCCAGGTGAGAGGGATGCCATATTTCTCTGAAAGCTCAAGAAGCTTCTCAGTGCCTGACCTGTTGGGTCCGTACCTGTCGGGCTGCGTCACGTCGAAATCGACAGATATGCACGCGGCAGCCTTCGCGCCTCCGGGATAGAGGAGGCCACTCGGGGAGGCCTCGTAGCCTATCCCAATCCTCCTGAGCACCCTGCGGGTAACAGCACTTCCACCCATGGAGGTGGAGATCCTTGCGCCGTCCAGGGCGAGATTCTTCATCTTCCGCTTGAAATTGGGCGCCAATTGGGCTCATCGACCGCATCCAGAGGGCATGAATTCCAGCATCATGCGTGTGAAGCCCCACTTCATGACCCTTAAATCGGAAAGTTCTCTCGTCCCAGGTAGGTGTGTGGGGGCGATGGAGATACCCCTTGAAGCGAAGGTCAGGGGTATCTCAGCACACCTATGCGTTGTAGCAGATTCTAAATGAAAAGCCTCTGCTTGAACGCCTTGTAGTCTGAGAGCACGCGGAGCCCTTCGCTTGTGGCCTGGTAGTACTTTCCTCCGATGGTCTCTTCCATGGCTATGAGACCATTCTTCTCCAGATCGTCGAGGGTAGTCCTCAGCTCGTTGTAGGAGATGTTGGCCGCCTTCATGATGTGCGTGGTCCTCAGTGGCCTGAGCGAGGTGGCCTGGATGATGTCTATCCTGATCTCCATCTTCGACCTCCTCTTGAGGGCGGCTAACTCTCGTGGGGCCTCGTAAAGTCCCCTGATCTCGTCGATTATGAGCTTGACCGGGTTGTCCATGTTCTTGACCACCAGGGATGCCTTGTCGCTGAACAACTTGCTCTCTCCCGCGTCGAGATAGGAGTTCACGTATTTTGCGATCTGCGCTGGGTCGGTCGAGTGGGGTATGTAGCGATGGAGCTCCTGGACGGGCTTTGACGCCTCCCAATAGATCGCGCTCACTGCCGGCTTGCCAAGGGTGAACGCTTCCATCAGCATGGTCTCGGCTGCGCCCAGTGCGACGTTGGCGTGCACCACGGGGCTCTCCTGCATCGAGGACGACAGCACCTCCACTCCCTTCATCCCGGAGTAGTGCCTCCGCTGCTCATCCGTCCTCGGGAGCACGGCTATGGTGCAGTCACTGTTCTTCTTGATCAGTTCGACGGACTTTTCCAGTATCGGCTTCTTGTCGGGGAAGAAGCTCGCGAACTCGGGCTCGGGTCGGACGAAGACGACGGGAGCGCTCATCCCTGCTTTCTTGAACGGGTCTTCTGTGTCCTCGAGGTTGTCCTTGAGGTAGCCTGTGTGGAACCCGTTGAACCATACTACCTTGTCGAGGTCGGTGACCCCTTGATGGTAGAGCTCCTGGAAAGTGTAGAAGCGGGGGACGAAGACCTTGCTGGCGAGTGGGAAGACCATCTGGTTCACGTGCTTTTCCCTTTCGTCGTAGAAGACAGCCCAGGAAGGGATGTCCATCCCGAAGGCCACGCGGACCGCCTCCGGCCAGCGCTCGGTAAGGAGAAGGTCGGGCTTCTCCTTCTCTATCAGTGGGAGCAGCTGCTGGATCGTCTGTGCGTATGCCTCGAGCTTGTTCTCGAGCTTCCTCCCTCCGTGCTCCCCGGCTGTGACGTACTCGATGTGCTTCGAATCCAGTATTGATTGAATCCCGTCATGGTCGCGGGCAGTGACCAGGAACTTGTACTCGCCTTCCAACTCCTTGATCAACGGGGCGAAGAAGTTGGCCTGGAAGGGGG
The DNA here is from genome assembly GCA_963749225.1 of uncultured Nitrososphaerota archaeon. Taxonomy (GTDB): domain Archaea; phylum Thermoproteota; class Nitrososphaeria; order Nitrososphaerales; family Gagatemarchaeaceae; genus Gagatemarchaeum. The sequence continues at coordinate 322,037 of CAVVLY010000002.1, forward strand.
TGCTCATGGCTATCCAGATCTTCTTCGTCTGTCTCGGTCCCTTTGTTCTGTCGCTCATCGCTAAACCAACACCAACGTTATCGCAATCGCCAGAGCCGCATACAGGCCCTGCATCCCCAGTACCGAGACTCGACGAGGCCCCGTTCGCCCGTGGGCTCCGCCCTCATGAAAGCGTGGACCAGGGCGGGATATGACGGAGCGATCAGGTTCCCCTTCTCGTCGAGGGTGGTGTCACCGAATATCCGCCTGCCCCCGAACGGTCTCTTGGCAATCATCTTCAGCGTGAAGTCAATCCCGGCAGGGATGCTGACCACTATGGCCGCGAACTCGAGGCCTGCCAGGACGGCGATGGTGGCTATCCCGGCGCCAGCCATCAGTGTCCCAACATCTCCCGGGAATATCTTGGCAGGGTACCAGTTGAGAACTTCAGGAAACCGAGGTACCCGCACACGAGGAGGACGCCGATGGCCGTGGCCGGGTAGCTCCCCCGATAAGCGGCGAGGAAGGTCAGGGCCCCGATCGCGATAGCGGCAGAACCAGCTTCGAGCCCGTTGAACCCGGCGAGCATGTTCGTGAAGTTGGCGGAGATCGCGACTGCCACAGGCACGACCAAGAGCGGGAAAATGTACCCGACAGGCAGCGAGCCAAGGATCGGTACGACTATCGCGCTCGGCCCCCACAGCGCGTAAGTGAGAGGTAAGGCAGCAGCCCCGATCAGGAACGGCTTGTACCTCTGTCTCATGTTGGTCATGTCGTCGGCTATCCCCACGAGCCCGCTCCCGGTCACGGTGGCCACCCCCGCTAGCAACTGGAGCGGGGGGTCCGCGGTCGCGAACATCAGGACCACAGAACCAGTGAGGAATGCCAGGAGCACAGCGACTCCGCCCATCTCAGCGGTGACCGGTCTACCTGGCTTGTGAATGTCGTTCCCGGTCATCCCCATCTTGAGGAATTTCTTCGAAAGGTACCTCGCGGAAAGATATGAGAGCGCCGCAGCGAGGGCCCCAACGGCCGCGATGGCTGGAAAGTTCATCGGACCTCTCCCGGGAACGCCCTGACGACAATCCCCCAGAAGAGCCGGGTGCTGAGCCCGAAGGCGACCACCCACCCTGCTATCGAGAGCAGCGACCGGATGACAGGGTCCAGACCGGCGGCCAGGAACCAAGTGCCGACCCCCACGGCGTTGGGGATGATGAAGGCGACGAGGCTCACAAGGATGACGAAGAGGCGTCGGATCAAGGCGACGAACCGCCTTGTTGGGAATCCTTGAGGAGAGCCTCGTCATTGACGCGTTCGAAGTCCGTCATAGACCCCACATCAGCCCAGTCGGCATCTTCGAAGAAGGAATTGAGCTGCATGCCGTTCGCAATGAGCAGGGGGAAGACCTCGGTCTCGAGGCTTGACGCCCTTCCAACGGGTATCTTCTTGAAAATCTCCGTCTCGAGGGCATAGACCCCAGCGTTCGCCATGAAGCTGAGCGTAGGCTTCTCCTCGAACTTCGTGATCACGCCCCGCTCCCCCGTCGTGATGAAGCCGTACGGCATCTTGACGTCGTATTTCTTGAGGGCCAGCGTTCCTACCCCTCCCAGCCGCCGATGAGTCTCCAGCAGGTTCCCTATGTTCAGAGAGGTGACGATGTCGCCGTTCATGGCGAGGAAGGTGCCCTCAATGAACCGCTCCGCGGTCTTCAATTGTCCGGCCGTCCCCAGGGGCGAGTCTGCAGCGGCATACTCGATCCTTACCCCAAGGCTTGCGCCGTCGCCAAGGGCGTCTATGATCTGCTTCTTGAGGTAGGCGACGCAGACGACGAACTCGGTTATCCCGTATGACCTCAGATAGACCATGGTCCGCTCCAGGAGAGGCTTCCCAGCTATTGGGAGGAGCACCTTTGGCACTACGTAGGTGAGTGGCCTCATCCGCGTGCCCGCTCCCCCTGCAAGTATGACCGCTTTCATGACCCAGACCCCGTTATTGTCTTCTCAGTCAGGTTCGGGTGGTCTTGGAGAAGATGCCCAGGAAGACGATGTAGGAGGTATCGGACCTCCATCCTCTCGCCGCTGCGTTCCCCCAGGTGACGGCGGCCTCCGAGAAGGACAAAGCCAGCCTGGACCCCCGGGCGAGCAGCTCGCCGAAGGACCGACTCCCCATCTGCCGCAACCTCCCAAATATTGAGACCAGGGCTTGGAGCAACTCTGAGCTCTTGAAGCTCACCTTGAGGCTCAGCGACAGGTCGATAATCGACCGTTCCTGCACTTCGAGCTTGAACCAGGACCTCTGTCTCTTCGAGACAGTGACCTGTTTCTTTATGAGCATTCGAATCCTCTCGCTGGCGTTATTGGATGCCAGACTCTTGAGAGAGTTCACACTCATGCGTAGTAGGGCGGGGGTACCCATCACTTTCGCGCGAGGAACCAGACTATTTAATGCTTGAATTATTTCTTAGTTATTTTATTTAATTTAGTTTAACCGTCAGCTTACCGATTTATTTGTCATGGACATTCTAACAAAAAAGAGACTCGCCGATAATTCCGCGGGGATTATTCGTCGGAATGCCGTCGTGAGCCGATGTCGAGCCTGAAAACCATGTCCGGGACAGCACAAGGGAAGACTTCAGGATGGACTCTGCGTGGTCTCGGGCAGCCCATGGCACGACCGGGCGTGTAAGAAAGACATTTCTATCGACACAATCCGTTCCGACCCCATGGAATCCGACGCTCTCGTCTACCTGGACGGCAAGTTCGTCCCCAAGTCCGAGGCGAAGATATCGGTCTTCGACCACGGCCTACTGTACGGAGATGGAGTCTTCGAGGGTATTCGGGCCTTTGGCGGCTCCGTGTTCATGCTGAAGGAGCACGTGGACAGGCTCTACCAGTCCGCCGGGTGTCTCGAGCTTGGGATACCCATGACGCCCGATGAGATGGTCGAAGCGGTCCTACAGACTCTGCGGAAGAACCGACTTTCCAGTGCCTACATCCGTCTGGTCGTGACCAGGGGAGTGGGTGACATGAGCGTGAACCCAGCGACCTGCAAGAACAGCGTCGTCTTCATAATCACGGAGCCCGTTGCTTCGGCGGAGCTCCCGAAGGACCCCAGAATCCTGTCCACGGTCATAACGTCCGTGCGGAGAGACGGCGTGGACGCGACCACCCATGAGATAAAGTCGCTCAACTACCTGAACAGCATACTGGCCGTTCTGGAGGCCAACCGCGCCAAGGTGGACTACCCCATCATGCTCGACCACAGGGGGTTCGTGTCGGAGGGCTCGACCATGAACATATTCCTCGTCCGGAAGGGCAAGGTCCTCACCCCGGGCGCGAGCGCTGGAATCCTACACGGCATAACCAGGGAGAGAATAATGAAGCTCTGCAGGGACCTCAAGTACGATGTGGTCGAGAAGGACATCACCCCCTTCGAACTGCTCACCGCAGATGAGGTCTTCTTCTCCGGGACCCTGGTGGGCGTCTCCTCTGTGGTCCAGGTGAACGGGAAGGCCGTGGGGTCCGGAAAGCTCGGTCCCGTGACCAGGGAGGTATACGACGAGTTCAGGGAGATGGTCCTGAGGCCGGAGGAGGGGACCCCCATCTTCCGCGTAGAGAAACCGAGGGCCAGTGCAAAGCGCCAGAGAGCGACCTGAAGAATCGTCGAGGTTCTGTCAAGTCTTCGTGGGATGACCAAAAAGACCTGGCTTCGAGGCATCGACTCTGAGGATTACCGTCTGCATCGGATTCCCCTTCACCGCTTCACCTGCCTCGCCTTATTTTTAATGAACGGTCGAACCTCAACCGCCCATTTTGCCCATAGTCAGACGGATTCACTTGGGACCCGTCCTCACTCCTCCCGACAAAATATAGTGAGAGCGTACTTAAGCGCCCACCCTTACCCAAGCCTTTACATCACCGTCATTGATAATGGATAAAAGCGACGCCCCGGCCGTGATTCCATGGCATTAAAGGGGAACAAGGATGGCACCGACGGAGGCGTGGTCTGGGAGGGACGCCCGGCCATCGGGGTCTATGTGGCCCTCTATGCTATCATTGCGGCCCTTGGGGCGGGCATCCTCATCGGGCTTGAGCTGTACACCGCGGGTTCAATCAGCTCCATCTCGAGCATTTTCCACCAATCCCTCACCCTGGGACCGCTCACCATCCCGGACGCCATCGAGTTCATCACAGGGCTGGTGGTCTTCATCCTGTTCCTCGCAAAACTGGTCGGCCTCGTCCTGCTTCGGGCAAGCAACAGCTACCAGCTACGCACGGACGGCCTCTACGTGAACAAAGGGATAGCCAACCTTAGCAACACGTTCATCTCGGCGATGGCCTTCTCTGACGCCAAGCTCACCCGCACCATCGGCATGAGAATCCTGGGGCGAGGGAGGATAGTGGTCGAGGCGAACGACGGCAGGAGGTTCGAGCTGAAACTACTGAAGGATTCGGCCAATGTCCAGGCTCTCATCAGGAGCAACCTCTCCCACCCGACGGTTCGCATCGAAAAGTAGCTATACGGGGCCAGGGGGCTCTTGGGCGGCGAGCCATGCAGCCCAACAAGTGGAAGAGCGTTCTCCAGCTGGACCCCAGCAGGAAGGTCATCGGAGGGAGCAGCGAGGCGCTGGTCGATGCGATCCGCCGCGGCGCGGACCTGCGGATCCGGACGGACTTCCATCACAACGAGCACATCGACACCACGTCATCTAACCCGGAGCTCATCGTCGAGACGTCGGAGTTCAGGGTGACGTACCTGATCGATAACCGGTGGGCGGCGGGGATGATGACCCTCAGACAACCCGTGGTCATCCCTGAAGGTCTCGGACCAAGGCCGTCGATGTCGCTCTTCATGTACAACCAGGACGGGAACCAGGCGATCGCGCGGATATATCTGGACGGCCCGCCGGTCAATGGGGGCCTAGGCAGTTTCCCGCCGACCCCGCCTGCGAACATGCCGAAGTACCACGCGATCGAGGCGTGGGATACGAACTCCAACGGTCCGAGCATGAACTTCATCTACGATTTCGATATCTACGAGTTCTTCGTCCGTGACGACTGGGAAGAGATGCTCCATGCCGACGCCAAGGGGAACGTGGTCTCCGGTTCGGTGCGGGAGCTGACGGACGCGTTCCGGAGCGGCAGGGACGTCAAGGTCGGTGTTCGCGGGCTCTGCGCCGACCTCGCAGGTACAACGTCCCCTCTCGACCATGAGGTCTTCGTCCAGACGGGTTTCAACTACTATTACACGGACCAGGAGCTCTTCACGACGGAGACGCACCCACTGCCCAGGGTCAGGCCGGCGATACCCATGCAGTACAAGAGCAAGGGCTGGGATTTCGCGTGGTTGTTCCTCCGGACTGACGGCTTCGTTCAGACGCTCCTCTATGACCCATACACGCTGCAACCGAGCAAGTTCGACTCCCACCTGCCCATCCGATGGTTCGTGCGGTGAGTTTGCCTACCAGTCCGATGCGCCTCCCGATCGCCATGTGTCGCATCCTCAACGAGGACCCATGGGGTGTCGATTGACCCAATCGATCGTTTTTCAATAGACTCCCTCGAGCACTTCGTTCTCCATTGTGCCGATCCTCGCCTTCTCGATCTCACTTCGAGAGAGTTCCTGCACGAGTTTTCCATCTCTTAGTGCAATCGCGCGGTCGCAACGGGAGACGACGAGCGGGTCATGGGTCACGAAGACCATGGTCATTCCCGCTTCTTTCCTCAGCGACCTAAGCAGATCCATGAGAGCCTTGGTTGTTTTGGAATCGAGGTCGCCGGTGGGCTCATCCCCAAGGAGTATGGGGGGTCTGTTGGCAAGAGCCCTGGCGACGGCCACCCTCTGCTGCTCTCCCCCGCTCATCTCGTCCGGCATGTGACTCGTCCTCTTCTGAAGCCCGACCGCTGTCAAGAGCTCGATCGCCCGGTCATGCCGCTCTGCCTTTGGGAGGCCCGCCAGAGTCATGGGGACCTCGACGTTCTCCGCGGCTGACAGCGTGGGGTTCAGATTGTAGAACTGGAAGATGAAGCCGATGTTCTTCAGCCTGAAATCGGTGAGCTGGCGGTCGCCGAGGTCTCGCAGGTTCGTTCCATCGACGATGATCTTCCCTCCTGTCGGTTTATCGAGGCCCGCCACCAGGTTGAGCAGGGTGGTCTTGCCCGACCCTGACCTGCCGACTATCGCGACCGTCTCTCCTTTCTTGATTTCGAGGTCTACGCCACGAAGGGCCTGAATGGATTCCTTCCCGCGTGTATAGCTCTTGGCGACCTCACTAGCCTTTACGACAACCTCAGACATGCCTCAACGCCTCCACGGGGTTCATTCTCGACGCGCGCCACGCCGGGTATACCCCTGCCAACGTCCCGACGATGATTCCTAGCGCTAGGGCCAGGATGACGTCGCTCCCCGTTACCGCGGTGTTGAGGGAGCTGATGAAACGCGCTCCTGCGAATCTCCCCGCGGCTCCCGCCGCCGAGGAGCCCGTGAGGGAGGGCAAAGCGACGGAGACCGCGACACCTACCACGACTCCGACCACCGCACCAATTACGCCAATCACGAACGCCTCGCTCATGAAGATCTTCATGATGTCCAGCTTCTGTGCGCCGATCGCACGAAGAGTCCCAACCTCCCTCGTCCGCTCGCTTATCGACATCATCATGGTGTTGACCACTCCGAAAGCTCCTGCCAACAGGGCGACTATCCCTACCACGATGAAGAGGGTGCTCAGCGTACCGCTCAGCGTCGATGCAACTGCAGCGGTGGTAGCTGTATTGGCCCTGACCCCAGGTACGTCTGAGTCGATGCTCGACGCCACTGTGCCGTCGAGGCTCGGTGTGTCCGCCTTGACGTCGATCTCTGTCACCTTGTTGGTCTCGCCACCGATTGCTTGCGCAGCAGAGAGGGGCATGTATGCAGTCCTCGTAGCGGGCCCGAACGTGCTCGCCGCGTCGTATATGCCGACCACGGTATAGCTCGACCCGCCCGTTGAGTTGGCACCTACAGTGACAGTCGAACCTATGGACACACCCAGGTTGTCCGCAAGAGTGCTGGATAGAACTATGTCACTAGAACTGGAGGACGTGAGCGACGATCCGCTGGTGATGTCGAGCGCACTCGTAGCCAAAGAATATGTGCTCGGGTCGATTCCGTCAAGAAGCACTGAACCCCCGTTGATGTAACCCGTCGTACTCAGCTGAGGTGAAGCCGCGTATACTCCCGAGATGGCGTCGATCTGGCTGACCAAGGACTCGTTCAGCGTGCTACCGGTTCCGAAGAACACCGCGAATCCTCCTCCCGAGCCGCTTCCTCCTCCCCCCGGAAAACCGCCGCCGCCGGTGAAATTGCCGCCGGTGAAGTTACCGAAACCGCCGCCCCCAGGAAAGGAAGGAGTCGTCGCGTTGACCACGGTTATCTGCGCTCCGAGGGCATTCCTGAGGAGGCTGGTCGTCTGCGTAGATGCTCCCGCAGAGATGGAAAGGAGTACGAGGATCATCGCAACGCCGATCACAATACCCGAGACCGTGAGGATAGTCCTGGTCTTTCGACGCCGGAGACTCCTCGAAGCCATGCGGATGGAGGACATGTCTTGCCCTACCGCCCGACAGCCCGTGCCAAGGCGATATGGGATGCTGCGCGAGGCACTTGGACCGTTTTCGAGGATGGCAAGATGAACCGTTTCTGGACGCGTTCGAGTGCGAACGCTATTTATCAAGTTTCCAAGATTGTTCCCTAATCAATAGAGAATCTTCCCGCCCTCACGGCTCGGAGGGGCGCACCATCAGCGTGGTCGAGACCGCCGACGGCAGGCCCAGGGATGCCATGGCCTGTCCCCAAGCCCCGGATGAAGTTGGGACCACGGCCGCAATCCGCGTCGCCTCTAGAGACCGAACCCACTCGACCGCCGGAATGGTCAACGAGAGGAGTGAGTCAACCGAGGCAGCGGAGTCCCAGGCTACTGGGAGCAGAAAGCCGGTCTTGATCGACGGAAGATAGGCCCCCCGGATCACGCCAACGGTGTTCCCCGAGGAGGACAGCTTCCATGTCTTCGGTCCCGGCGTCCCCGGCATCTGGGTGAGAGTCTCAAAGTGGGTGAACATCCGGCCGTAGGGTGCCAACAGGTCCCGATCCGCTGGGAGTTGATTGAGGTTGACCCACGCTGCCACATCTTTCATCTCGGACCTCGGGACCTCGGTCACACCGCTGATGGAACCGATCCTGGTCGGCGGGATAGGACCCACATACCAATCGCTCCTTCCCTTATCCTCGTAACCTAACCTACGGTACACCCTAATGGCGGTTTCGTTGTCCGATTCGACGTCGAGCGCCACCCATGGTCTGCCCTTCCTTTGCGCGGTGAGATGCGTCATCCCGAGGAGATGGCTCGCGACACCACGGCCTCGGAAGGCTGCATCCGTCGCGACGCCAAAGACGTATCCGGCGTTCGGAAGCATGCTCGTAGCGGCAGTGCCGACGACCTGGCCATGGTCAACGCCGACATAGATGCGGAGGGGAGGCCGGTCCAGGGCCTTCATGAGAGTCAAGAGCGTCCAGAGGCTCCGACGATGAAAGAACTTGAAGAAAGAGTCCGTGGTCTGGTCGAGCCCGGTCGCCCGTTCGAACGCGCCCATACCCTGGACGAAGACGCTTCGATAGGAGGGAAAGTCAGCCCACCTGAGCTCCCGGGTACTCGATTGAATTCTCCGGCAAAGCTGGCTTCTCAGGGTTTGGAGCTCGATTGACGATAAAAGAGTTTAGAGCAGGGGTGCGAGGCGACGCCCGACAATTGGAAAAAACCTAATTACCGAGGGAAATCGCCCCAAAACTATGGCGCGGGTCGCGGTAGGTGACAAGGCGCCGGATTTTGCCTTGTTTTCCCAGGGCCGTGAGCAGGTGAGGCTGAGCGATTTCCTGGGAAGGAAGAACGTCGTGCTCTACTTCTATCCCAAGGACTTCTCCGCGGGATGTACTGCGGAGGCGAAGGCGTTCAGGGACAGTTACCAAATCTTCGCCGATTCGGACACCGAGCTGATAGGCGTAAGCTCGGACAGCGTAGACTCCCATCGTCGGTTCTCAGAGCACTGCGGCCTCCCTTTCAATCTGCTCAGCGACGTGGGCAAGACCGTCAGAGAGGTCTATGGCGTGTCCGGGACCTTAGTCCCAGGTAGAGTGACATTCATAATCGACAAGCAGGGGACCGTAAGGAATGTCTTCTCCTCACAGCTCCATCCCACTCAGCACGTAAAGGAAGCTCTGGAGACCCTCAGGGATCAGCTGACCCAGCCGGCCTCGGAGACTGTCCCCGCTGCGCCCATAGGGTCGAAGAACGGGTAACCGCTATAAGTCGTCATTGCTTTATACGATAATGCCTATCAAGTGGAGAAGGAGTCCGACCTCCGCATAGGCGATGGGATCATGGCTATAGTGGCTGTATCAGACCAGCATCTGGGAATCGAGACGGTGGACAAACCCGCCTTCAACCGGTTCCTGGACCAGATTCAGACGGATACCAGTGTTACAGACCTCGTCCTGCTCGGGGACGTGGTCGATATGTGGAGGAGGGACGCGTCCGGGGTGTTCCTTGAGAACAAGGACACCTTCGACAAGATAATCGCCATTCAGAAGAGGATGCACGTCTATTACATCGCCGGCAACCACGATTACCACGTCCTCAGGCTCCAGGGCCACGGTTATCCCGTCGTCTTCCAGAAGGACCTCTCTCTGCAGCAGGAGGGCGTGACCATCAAGTTCCTCCACGGCTACGAGTTCGACGAGATGCAGAGGGAACATTTCATGGAATCGCTCTGCCACGCGATGTCCGACGAGAAGGGAAGCCGCGACAACAACATATGGGCCGCCCTGGGCCGCGACGACAGCGACCTGAAGAGGTTCTTCGACGCCATCTTCAGAAAGGGAAGAATGAATGCCACGGCGCAGATGCTCCTGCTGGACCCCACGGAGAGGCTGAAGGAAACCCTCGGAGGCGTCGAGAAGAAGGCCCGCGCGAGCGTGCTACCGGGTCAGGTCCTCGTCTTCGGGCACACGCACAGGCCCTTCATCGACAGCGCCGGGAACCTGGCGAATACGGGTTCCTGGCTGACCACAGCGCCCATCCACAACACATACGTCCGCATCGAGGGTGGAAGGCCGAGGCTGTTCATCTTCGAGGGAGAGGAGATCACGGAAAGGACGGACCCAAAGAAATAGACGTTCAACTGGCGCGCCCCTGCTTCAGTGTTAAGCGGGCCCGGAGAGATTCGAACTCTCGATGTCTGAGATTCTTTTGGAATCCCTTCAGCTTCGGAGGCTGATGCCCTGATCCGTGCTAGGCTACGGGCCCTGCCCACCCCCGGGGCGAACGGCCACCCTTAGCTCTTCCTTGTCACTGAGCCTTGGCCAGGGAAGAGAGATACCTCTTCGGCAGGGGAAGGCTCTCCCAGGCTTCCCTGAGACTCTCGGCGTTCTGGAGCGCCTTGTCCCTTATCTTACCCAGGTGCTCAGCAGTTTGGTTCAGACCGTCGAGCGCCTCTTCGAGCATCTCCGTCTCAAATATTATGGCCTGGTCACGGTCGAGTGCGTCCTCGATCAGGTCTTGCACCCTGTGAAGAGTCGCAATCTCGAGCTTCCCCCTTCCTTGACTATTCCGGGCCATCGACGGTCACTAGTTTAATGGTTTGTCTCCCTTTTTATGCGTCTGCACAAATCCTACGAAGGAAGGTGCTGAGTTCGGATTTCCTAGTCTGATTTGACCTTTCCCGAAGCAATCTCGAGCAGATTCGGGTCTTCCCACTCGCCTATCCCGTCGTGAGCCCGGAAACATGGGAAAGGCGCGATGTCCTCGACTTTGGTGCTTCAGCCAGTGGAACAGTTAGACAGAACATATAATTAGTCCGGGAGGATAATTACATAAGAAATCCCGTGAAGATTCTGGTGGTCGACGATGAAAACGACATCGTCCAATCGCTCAAGAAGGGACTGGAGCTACGGGGATTCCAGGTCGACGGCTTCACCGACCCAGAGGTAGCCCTCGCAGCATTCCGGCCTGGAGTCTACGAAATCGCAATCCTCGATATCAGGATGCCGAAGATGAACGGGTTCCAGTTATATCGCGAGTTGCTTAAGCGGGATGACAAGATCAGGGTCAGATTCTTCACCGCCTTCGAAGAGTTCAGAGAGGAATTCAGGAAGGCCTTCCCTGACCTCGATGAGCATCGTTTCATAAGGAAGCCGACCACGATAAAATCCCTGGCTGACCAGCTGGTAGAGGACGTAAGGTCGGCGAACGCACGAAAGAGCTAGGTAGCAGGCCCAGCGCGGAAGATGACAATAGCTAAGACCCCGAGCGGAGATGGGAGACTGAACGATGCTATTCAAGGAGTTTGAGGTGGAGGCCCGTGAGGCCATCGTCCAAGCACTGGAGAGCCTGGGCTACCCTGGGATTGAGCCGGAGCTGCTCGTTTCCAGCAAGTCTGACCTCGGAGACCTCTCGTGCGCCGTCGCCCTCAAGCTCGCCAGGGACCTCAAGAAACCACCACTCGAAATCGCTGAGACCATCGCCGCATCGATCAACCAATCCGGGACCAGGGACCTGGTGGAGGAGGTCAGCGCCCACCCTTCGGGATATCTGAACTTCACGCTCCGGTGGGACAGGTTCGCCTTCGCAGCCATCTCCGAAGGCCGCAGCGGGACGGGCACCTTCGGCCAGGGAAGGCGGCTGCTCATCGAGCACACCAACGTGAATCCGAACAAGGCGCTGCACATCGGCCACGCCAGGAACCTCGTGCTGGGCGATTCGCTCGTCCGCGTGATGGAGAAGCTCGGGAACGCCGTCCAGACGGTTAACTACGTGGACGACTCGGGGGCTCAGGTCGCGGACGTGATAGTCGGTCTGCGGTTCGAGGGTTTCAGCGACGTCCCGCCACCGGGCATGAAGTTCGACGTCTACTGCGGGGACGTGGTCTACACCCAAGTGAACAGGATGTACGAGACCAACCCCGGACTCAAGGAGAAACAGAGGCAAGTGCTCCAGGAAATAGAGAAGGGTCAGGGCGAGACCTACGAGTACGCCCAGAAGATAGTCCTCAGGATCCTGGCCGACCAGCTCAAGACCTGCTGGAGACTGGGAGCGAGGTACGACCTGCTCAACTGGGAGTCGCACATCCTGGCCACGGGCATCTGGGCCGACATCTTCGAGAGGCTCAAGGCGAAGGGCATCGCGGTCTACGAGAAGGAGGGGAAGAACGCCGGGTGCTGGGTCCTTCGGGACAAGGAGCTCGAGGAAGACAAGGTCCTGGTGAGGTCGGACGGGACGGTGCTCTACATCGCAAAGGACATCCCATACGCCGCGTGGAAGATAGGGCTCATCCCCGACCCGTTCAGGTACAGGGTCTACACGGTGCAAGCTGGCGGCCAGGCCCTCTGGACGACAACGAGGGAGGAAGGGGAGGTCCACCCGCAGTTCGGCGACGCGGAGGAAGCGATAACGGTAATCGACGTCAGGCAGAGCAACCTGCAGAAGATAGTGAGCCGGGTCCTTGAGCGCCTCGAAGGGGGTCAGAGCAATCGCTACGTGCACAGAGGCTACGAAGTGGTAAGCCTCTCCAAGAGGTCGGCCGAGTCGCTCGGCATGGACACGGGAGAGAAGGAGTTCGTCCACATGAAGGGAAGGAAGGGCACCTACATCAACGCCGACACGATACTCGAGTCGCTGAGGAGCAAGGCGTACGGGGAGACGAAGAAGAGGAACCCCGAAGAGTCGGGAGACTGGCTGGCCAACGTGGCCGAGAAGATGGCCGTGGCCGCTTTCAGGTTCGAGCTGCTCAAACAGGACCCCGACAAGATGATCGCCTTCGACATAGAGTCCTCGCTGGAGCTCCAGGGGGAGACCGGTCCATACCTGCTCTACAGCTATGCGAGGGCGCTGAGGATCCTCGAGAAAGCCGGTTTGCCTTCGCACCTTACGAGGGAGAGCGCCGGGCGGCTCAGCCAACCCAAGGAGGTCGAGCTGGTGAAGGCACTCTCGATGTTCGACATCGCGGTCATCGAGGCGGGCGAGTACCTGAACCCGAAGGAGGTAGCGAGATACGCGCACAGGCTCTCCGCCATATTCAACGAGTTCTACGAGGTCGTCCCGGTGAACAGTGAGGCGGACGAGAAACTCAAGGGGGCGAGGCTCGCACTCCTCGAGGCCTTCGCCGTGACGCTCAAGGAGAGCCTCCGGCTCATAGGGATAGAGACGCTGGAGAAGGTATAGCGCTTGGAGAGGATCAGGCTTGCGGTCCTCGACATGGACGGGACGCTCCTGGAAGAGCGGTCGAGCTGGGCGAAGGTCCACAGCCACTTCGGGACATCAGAGGTCGGGCTGAGGGGGTTTGAGCAGTACGAGAAGGGGCTCATCGACTATGACCAGTTCATGGAGCACGACGTCGCCGCGTGGCCCGAGGGGACGAAGATCTCGGAGATAGACAGGATTCTCTCGGACTACACCCTGAAGCCTGATGCGAAGCAGACGGTGGACAGGCTCAAGAGAAAGGCCAGGGTCGTGATGGTCTCGGCCGGACTCGACGTCCTCGCGAAACGTGTCGCCGAAGACCTAGAGATTGAGCACTGGTACGCGAACTCGCTCACGACGCATGCGGACGGGAGGCTCAAGGGCGGAGGGATAGGCAAGGTGGACCCGTCGAAGAAGGAACTCGTCTTCGAGGAGGATCCTCGACAGGTTCTCCCTCGACCGAAGGGAGTCGATGGCGATAGGGGACAGCCGCTATGACCTTAGCATCCTGAGGGCGGCGAGGGTCGGGTTCTTCATGCTGGGGCACGAACCTGCGCCGCCGGACAAGGGGATAATCCCAATCGAGAAGCTCTCCGAGATATTCAAGAACAGACTCCTGCGTGACTTTTGAAAGCAATCCCCGGCGGTTTTTGGAGAGGCACTCGTCAGGCTGATACAGACAGGTCAGGCGGAGAGTAGTGGGCCGTTATCCTTACGGGGACGCGCTAACGGTCGAACTCTTGATAGAAGCCCGTCTCGCGAGGATCGCCAGCCCGACCATCCCTACCCCGAGCAGAACTGTGACGCCATACGGAAACTGGGGAACACCGGTCACTGTCGAACCGCCTGTCACGGATACCACTGTCGGGCCCCGGGGGCCGTTAATGCCCGCACAGAGGTTCAGCTCGTTGAACCCGTTCCCACTGTTCGAAGCTGCGCTGACGACAAGGCCGTAGAGGTGGCCGTTCGTGAGCTGGGCCGAGCCCGACAGCGTCAGAGGTACCGAGAACGACTCGGAGTTGTCGCAAACGTTGGCTTGGTTTATTACTCCTGTCAAAGTCACGCTGGCTGACGCGATTGGAGTACAAGGCGACGACGCCGTGTACGTCGTGCAGGCCGTCAAGTCGTACAGGTAGACGGTCACCGGCCAGTTATCGCTGCTCGGACCACTTTCCATCAGGAACAGGGTGGCCGACGCGGAAGACAACGTAATGGTAGTGCCCGTGTACTGGTAGGAACAGAAACTAGCTCCCGAGGCGCCAGAAGTGTAGCTCGTATCTTCCTGGTCGATTTCATGATACGCACCTGTCGTAGGCACGCCCGCGTCAAGATTGCCAGTGAAGCTCGAAACGGCGCTTGTCAATGCGGCACAACCCGTATCTGAGCTCGGGGCGACGCTGAAATCAGGATACATGTTGACGCTGGTCAGTGCGAACACATTTGCGCCCACAGAGCCAGCCAATAGGGAGAAAATCGCCAAAACTAGAAGGACCGTCGGTCTCTTCATGTGCTATCTTTGAGCCCGCGACGATATTAAAGCGCTGTGAAGTCCAGATTCCGGCGCATGAATTCCAAATTCATGTTGGATTCTTCCGTTAAGTTAGCGAGCCTAGCCTTCACTAGTGTTGCTTTAGGGCGGCGACCTCTGCCTCAAGCTTGGCGAGCCTGTCGGCCACATCCAGGCGGGTCTCGATGGCTGCTATCCTTGCCTCGATTGCTGTAAGCCTCGGTTCTATTTTTGCGTCTATCTCAGCGTCCACCGATTGCTTGACGGCCTTGTTTACTAGGTCTTGCCATCCCTTCTTGCCGAGGTCTGTTCCGACGCCTACAGCTGCCAAACGATTATCATTCGTTTGAGGTTCAGAGATGATTTAAGCCTCGCGTGCGCCAAGAGGCCCTCGAATACTCTGTTCTCGCCGGCCATGAGCGCGAATCGACCTGCCAGTCTCCTACGCCTTCCGCATGTAGGCTCTAAGGGTCAGCGGAGCGAATATGAGCACGACCGCTATCGACCCTATGAGTGAGCAGCCAAAAGTCGTTGCCGATGGTTCCCTGGTTGAGGAGCTGGCGGACCGCGCTCACGACGTACGTCAGCGGATTCACGTTGACAAAGTCCTGAAGCGCTGGAGGGCAGAGTGCTAGTAGGGACGAAGGCGCCGGAGAGGAATACGAGAGGAAAGAGGATGGCGGTGGAGATGCCCTGGACGAACTGCGCCGACTTGGCCACGACCCCGAGCAGCGCGAATATCCAGCTGAGGGACCATGAGGTGAAGACGACGAGAACGCCGGCCGTCAAAGTCCCCGCCGCGCTCGCAAAATGGAATCCAAGGATATCACCCATCACCAACGTCAGAGTCGTGGCGATCCCGTACCGGACGATGTCCGCGAGCAGCGGTCCTGTGAGCGGGGCTATCCGGGCGATGGGCATCGATTTGAAGCGGTAGAACACGCCCTTGTCCATGTCTTCGCGGAGCTGGACGCCCGTCGCCATGCATGCCGTAATGGCCGTCTGGGCCAGGATGCCAGGGACGATTATGGGCAGGTAGCCGCTCACGCTACCGGAGATCGCGCCACCGAAGAGGTACACGAAGAGAAGCGTGAAGATGATGGGCTGGATCGTCACGTCGAAGAGCTGCTGGGGCGTCCGGCGAATCAAGAGGAGGGTCCGGTAGGCCATCGTCATGGAGTTGCTGATGGTCGTCCGCAGGGGGACGCGGTTCTTGAGCCTGCGCTCAGCGCCGGGTACGAACTGTGCCGTCATGGCGTACCACCCCCTTTTGATTCCTCTGTAGGTTTGCCGCCTGTCAGCGCCATGAAGGCCTCGTCCAGGGTCGGCTCCTGCACGCTCACGGTGGCGAGGTGAATCCTCGCCTCGCGCAATGAGACGAGCAGGTCGGTCACTCGATCGGGGTCTGCCATCGGAGCCGTCACATGCTTGGGTTCGGGCGTCGAAGCTTTTACCTTAAGCACCGCCTGGGTGATGCGAATCGCCTCGACGGTGTCCTTCTCATCGGCGAGCCGCAGGTGAAGCGTCGCCTTTCCGACCGCGGCCTTCAGCTCTCGGGGCGTTCCTTCGGCCACCACACGCCCGTGGTCGATCACTGCTACCCGGTCCGCAAGCTGGTCGGCTTCGTCAAGGTACTGCGTCGTCAGGAGAATCGTCGACCCTGAGGAGACGAGCCGTCGGATAGATTCCCACATCTGTATCCTCGTGCGCGGGTCGAGGCCCGTCGTCGGTTCGTCCAGGAAGATAAGAGGGGCTTGTACGATGAGACTTGAAGCGAGGTCCAGCTTCCACCGCATTCCGCCCGGTACTTGTCGAGCGTCCTCTTCGCGGCGTCCTCCAGTCCGAATTCCTTCAGCAGTTCGGTGGCCCTCCTGCTCGCCTCGGACCCACTGAGGCCGAGCAGCAGCGCGAAGATCGTCAGGTTCTCGGATGCTGACAGCCTCTCATCGACCGCGGCGCTCTGTCCAGTCAAGCTGATGAGCTGACGGACGACTTGGCTCTCCTGCACCACGTCGTGGCCGAACACCTTGGCGCTCCCGCCGTCCGGCTTGAGAAGCGTCGTCAGCATGTTGATGACGGTGGTCTTGCCGGCGCCGTTCGGCCCGAGCAGGGCATAGATACAGCCGCTGGGTATCGAAAGGTCAACTCCGTCAACGGCGCGGTTGTCCCCGAAGACCTTGACGAGCCCGCGGGCCTCGATGGCGAGGGTGCTCTGCACCAAGCGCGGGACCCCTTCTCGAATTTCTGATTGCTGCACCGTCATTTCTTAATCAATTGAGGGCTACTTAATCACCGCCATCCTGAGCTACGAATGGAAGTCACGATCATGGACACAATCAAAAGTGGCCTCTGCCGATGTCAAACACCCGGACAGGTTTGAGACCAATTCTTGGATTCACGAGCCCAGCTCTTTGTTGGAGTACCGGCCCCAGCGCCACTCGGCGGCAAAACTGCCTGTCAGGACCACGAGGAACACGATCCAAAATTCGCTCCAAGTGACCGGGATTATCGAGAGGGTAATCAGAGCCCCCACAACGCTGAGAGGAGGGAGCAAAACTCCATCTATCCTGCAATGGATTCTCCCGCATAAGCGGCCATTTGCAAAGCACCCCAAGCCGATCCAGGCCACTGAAAGTGTCCAGAGGGCACCCGTGGCAGCGAGAGGAAAGCCGTACCGGCCGTACGCCACCGAAGCGAGGCCGGCTATAACTCCTGGAATTCCCCAGAGGAGATAGCACCAAGGCGGGTCTTCGAGATTCCTGGTCGAGTGCGCTCCAGAGAGGGTGAGAGGGTGCTACTCAAGCCCAACGCCCGAAGAATGGAGGGATACCGATGGAATATGAATGTTGGTACATCGTCAAACTTTGGGGTCTCAGGACATGATGGACTGTATCGAACACCCCTCGAGGGGCAGGTCTCCCGTAACGCCTTTATTGCCGGTAACTAGAATACGGGTGCTTCATATTTTGTCCCTTGGTCAAAGGAGGCTGGCCGCCATAATGTTCACTGACCTAGTGGGCTACACCGCGCTCGCTCAACGAAACGAATCCCTGTCCCTCGCCATTGTAGAGGAGCAGAGGAATCTGATACGGCCAATCCTCGTCAGGCACGACGGCAGGGAGATCAAGACGATGGGCGACTCATTTCTTGTCGAGTTCCCGAACGCCCTCGATGCGGTTAGGTGCGCCTACGACATCCAGCGGGGGGTCAGGGAGTTCAATATTTCAATGCCAGAAGAGCGGAAGATTCACCTTCGGATCGGCGTGCACCTGGGAGACGTTGTGGAGTCATCAGGCGACATATCGGGGGACGCGGTTAACCTGGCATCGCGAATCGAACCGCTCGCCAACGATGGAGGCGTCTGCCTGACGCGGGAAGTCTACAATCAGGTCCACAACAAGGTTGAATTGCGGATGGAGAGCATCGGAACGAGAACCCTCAAGAACGTTAACTTCCCGATGGAAGTGTTCAGGATTGCGATGCCGTGGGAAAGCGACGCAGCCGGGTCCCCGGTCGAATTGGACAGACGGAGGGTCGCGGTGCTCCCCCTGAAGAACATGAGTCCCGATCCAGACGACGAGTACTTCGCCGATGGAATGACCGAGGAGCTCATCACGTCGCTTTCTGGGGTGAGGCAGCTGACCGTGATAGCGAGGACCTCCGTGATGAAATACAAAGGCTCGCAAAAGGGGGCGTCGGACGTCGGGAAGGAGCTGAATGTGGGGAGCCTCATCGAAGGGAGCGTTAGGAAGGCTGGGAACAGAGTAAGGATAACCACCCAGCTGATAGACACTGTGACGGAGGGGCACATCTGGGCCAAGAATTACGACAGGCAACTGGAGGATGTCTTCGCGATACAATCTGAGATAGCCGAGCAGGTCGCGGGAGAGCTAAGAGTTCGTCTATTAGAGCCGGAGAGACGGGCGATCGAGAAGAAGTCGACTGAGAACACCCAGGCGTACACCCTCTTCCTGCAGGGAATGCGGCTTGTGGATGAAGTGGAGGAAGCACCTCTGTTGAACGCGCTCGAGACTTTTCGAGGAGGCACTCGCCAAGGACCGCGGCTTCGCAAGGGCCGAGGCGGGTCTTTCGTTGTGCTACAACCATCTCGGCAATAAGGGCTACATGCAATGGAATGAAGCCATCGAGAAGGGAAAAGCAGCTGCGATGCGAGCCCTTGAGATCGACCCAGACCTGGCCGACGCCCACTGCTACCTTGCCCAGATCATGTTCATGGGGGACGAGAGCCCTGAGGTCAGACGCTCCGAGCTCTACAGAGCTCTGGAGCTGAATCCGAATCTTGCGGTAGCCTACTGGGCGCTGGCCCAGGAATCTGGTGCCGCAGGAGACGTAGAAGAGACGATTCGGGCTGCTGAAAAAGCGTACGAGTTGGACCCCCTGTCGCCAGACGCTATCCGACTCTTGGGGATCGCCTATCTCTACGGCGGGAGGGAGTCCGAACTCCTGAATCATTCGAAGAAGACGCTACATCTCAATCCCTATGGTACCTACCGCTACCTTTTCGACTACTTTGTCAGCAAAGGGGACATGGAGCAGGCCGAAGGAGCGCTGAAGGAAATGGAAAGGATTGGGCCGACGTTGGAATACACCTATCTCAACAAGGGTTACCTTGCGGCAGCCAAAGGGGACACCCGCACGGCAATGGAGATGATCGACAAGCTGGACGCCACCCACAAGCCGGGTTGGGCGAGGTCCGCCACGGCAGGGATGATCTTCCTCGCTCTTGGCGACTCGGACAAGTTCTTCGAGTATATGGCAAGGGCGGCCGACGATGGGACTTTGCCGATAACTACCCTGAGGTTTAACCCCTTGCTCGCAAAGGCGAGGATGGACCCCCGTCTAGCAGAGATCATCAAGAGGGCAGGAAGGGCTCGTTAGCAACGACAGATTCACAGATAGTGTTGAACGGAAGACAACCTAAAAAGGCGCGTAAATTAGGCCAACGGAAGATAGCCCGATCGTCTAGCGGCCAAGGATAGGGGCCTCTGGTGAAATCGCCTGAAATAAGCTCTAAAAGCCAAAATAGGGTGATTTCGGAGCGAGCCCTTGACCCAGGTTCGAATCCTGGTCGGGCTACCAAATTAAGCCCGTATTCGCCTCTATTTGGCCAATCAGGCTTGAGACTAGCGATTCAGGGAGCGGCTAATCGAGCTTCAACACCCGGTAACCGGGGAAAATCCAGGGTTTTTCGGGTTCCTCCTCACAGACCTTCGCACCGCGGGTTGCAAGAAGCCTCACGTTGGCTTCAGCTTCCGCCCCCTTTGAATAGCCGACCAGCCAAGCATGCTGCGTCATGTGGCTGCACTCCAGATTGTTGGCCTTCCCATAACCGCTAGAGGGGTGCTTCATGTGAAGAGGAGTGCCGTAATGCGCCTCCAAGACAGACCGGATATTCTCGGCAACAGAAATCGGTCTGGCGGACATCAAAGCGATAGCCACTTCTTCAGCCATCCTAGTCGTGGCGGAGTTCATTTCGTCCAAGGGTGTGGTACGCGGGTTTGGCAGGCGGTCCTCATCTTGCGGTTCTACGTAGTTTTGAATAGCGCGAAAGTCACGATTTCCCAAATCGCGCTTAAGCGACGGTAGCAGAAACTCAGTGTAATAGTCCAAGAAAGCCTGGGCGACGTCCTCGACGTCGAGCAGGAGTTTTCCCTCTCCTTCTTTCAACTTTTCCTGAAGGATTGTCAGTTCTCCCGCTGTAAGTTCTCGCCCCCCTCCAAAAATTCGCTGAATGATCAGGCTCTGAGTAGGTCTACGGGCTGGCATCCGACCCCAGAGCTCGACATAAGAACAGAAGTGAGTCTCGACTACGGAGAGATGAGCTTGCCGCAACAGTTTCGACCTTAGAACTTCGGCCTCTTCGTAAGTCAAAGCGAGGCTAACGTCAATCCCGCTCTGGGCAAAATAGCGCAGTGCGAGTACGTCGTAAGCGGCATTCCAGGTTGCAACGAATTTGAAATTCAGCCCTTGGTCACCTCTAGCACGATTGTGTGCAAGTTTCCGTTTGCGTCCAGATAGGTAAGGATTGCGTAGCCAGTACTCGCTTGAGGATAGAGCGAAAAGTCCGTCTTTACGATGTGGTTGACCATCTGGGTCAACTGCTTCTGCAGTAGAGAGTCGAGCGCGCCCTGACCAGCGGCATCCGCACCGGCTCTTGAGCCGAGCATCCTCGCCTCAAGTACAACGGTCCCGTCTTGTGTCCAAAGGTCCGGGCCGCCCTGCGATGGTTCTCCTATCACGATATTGTTAAACCCTAGTTTTTGCGTACCGACCTTGTACGCTATCTCTGTGCCAAGCCGGCTGAGAGCGTAGTTCGAGCTGCTCGCGAGCATGCTCTGTTCGAGCTGCCGCACCAGGCCTACGTCCTGAATCTGCATGACCTCAGACGCGCCCTGGACTTGGAAGTTCAGGGGTTCAGTGTCCACGTCGCCTAATGCGTAGAGGTCCGATGGCGATACTTCATAGATCGTTGCAATAGATAGGGTTGGACTACCGTAGACTATGTTGAGTCGAACGCCGTCGAAGGAGAGCATCGAGACTGTTGGGAACTTCGCCCCACCTTGAAGATGCAGGGAGGCATCGCCGAAACCGTTGAAGTAGATTCTCATGTTCCTGACCTGACCGAAGATGTCTGGGATTCCGACCTGAAGGTAGGCGCCTTGTCCGGGAGCAAATTCTAGCGAGTCTTGAACCTGAGTCTGGAACGAGAAGGTCGTGGTGCCAGCCAAGTTAGCCGATTCGCTCCCGGTAATCGTTAGTTGATTGCCGCTCAGGGAGAAGGTGTCGAGCTCAGAAGACGCAGGCATCCATCTGTAACCTGCATCGTTGGTGAAGAGAATCTTCGGCAGCATGGAGACAAAGTCCGATTCAGTCAGGATCTGTATGTAGACTGTGACTTGTTCCCCGACCTTGGCGAGGTCTGGCGGGACAGTGGCGGTCCAGCTGTCACCACCGCCGTAGTAATTGAAGGTGAACGCCTGATCGGGGAAGTAATACACCTTGAGAAAAGTTTCGTCTCCGATTGAGAAACCTGGTACATGTGTCTGGAGCGATTCGGGGGTGAAGTACTGCATAGTAGTCGCGTCCTGAATAGTAGAAGAGGTGCTGGCCAGCTCCGACAATCGCTTGGACCCCCTTCCCGTCATCGAGACTAATCTCATCAGCCTCGTTCGCGATGTCATCAGGCGTCGCGCCGGAGCCGGCGTCGTTGCCCAGGCTCTGAATCTTGGCGTTGATGTCGGCCGTCGAGTCCCCGGCCTCTGATAGGACCTCGGCCATCCCCTCGATCCTGAAGGTGACAAGCCCGGCCTCCGATGCGCCCATGTTAGGGTACTGGCATTGCCAGCTTCTGCAAGACGACCAGAGCCAGATTCGCAGTATCGGGCGAGATAGCCCCAAGCTCGGCGATGTAGGGCTTGATCGTGTCCCAGGCCCCGTCCAGGTTATTCCACCACAACGCCTCCTTGAATTGGTCAGAGAACCCTATCTGCGGTTCCTCTTTCACAAATGCTAATTAATCTCCACATGCATTTCATGCAGAGACCATGTCAAGCGAAACGAGGCGGATAATCTTGCTTAGCGTCCTGTTTAGTCTCGCGACGTTCTTCGCAGCCACATTTCCGTTAATAACCCAGGTCCCGGCGATTCGCAATGTGTATGTCATCTTCTGCGTGTTCGCGACGCTGCAGGGCGTCTTATTGAAATCATGGAAGGTTAAAGACCCGTTTTCACGGTTTGAGTACATCCACAAGAACGGTATTCTAGCCATCATGTCAGTCATGACGGCGTTCAGTTTCTCCTTGGTATCGCTGGCTGTTCTCACCTTCATGTTCAGCGAAGGGAGCGAAACTACATTCATCGTAGCGAACGTTATTTGCCTCGGCTTGGGCACTTACCTGTCAGTGAAGCTGGGGTGGTCCGAGCCCAGCGTTTATCTGCGGAACAGAGAAAACTTCGTGTATTGATCCCAAATCCACGACATGCATTCGATATACGCCGAAAGCAAAGGGGGAGCTATCGGGAACTACTCGAAGCACAAACATGACTCAGGCTGTACGTAGCTAAAACGCGGTGATTCTGGTCGGGCTATTCATGTTTTGGTCATATTTGTCCCGATTTCCTGATACATACGCAGGAAACAGACATCGAAGCACGGGTCAATGATCGGACCGAGGGTGCAGCGGGCGCCGCGGCTGACTCCTCAGGTACGAGGCGTCTTCCTGCATGACTACCTTCTCGCGTTAGGACAGTGCATTCCATTCCCACTCTTTCAGAATGGTGATGGGCGACTCTGTCAATTGCAGAGTTAATGCACTGCACTCAGGTGTCAGTCTTTGTGTTGTCATCAAACATTACGCTGTACAAATACATCGAAGAACCGTATGTCTCGGAGACGGTCTGGGTTGTTTCTTGATAGAGGTTTGATGTCTCTGCTGTTTGAATGCCAGCGTCAGAGTCGTTAAACAAATCGTTGTGGTTGCTCACCATGTCAATGTAACCGTAAAAAATCTCGGTGCTTAGTGGAGAGAAGCTTGCGTGCCCAGAACCGGCCCCGCCTCCGACGACTCCCTCCTCGTCCGTATAGAAGCTGATGTCGGTGTGTCCACTAGGATACGCGCAGGTCTGCTTGACGCTCCACAGGTCACCCATGCCGACGGGGGCCACAGTCATGATATTAGTCATGTCTGACGTGGTATTGAGCGTATCTTGCATCAAGACGTCATAATTCGAATTGTTTACATTGGGTGGAGACGACGGGAACTGATAACAGAACAGACTTCCTGTAGTTCCATGCCAACTTTCTGAAACTTCTTCTCTCACGTATGCGCCCTTGCTGCCCGAGTATGAATTTGAGACCACGGTCACACTTTGAAGCCACCAGGTATACATGCAATCGCCGGACGGAGGGTCGCACACGCTTGATGCGCCGTTCACAAATTCATTCATCTGGTACGAATAGTTGTTGCTGCTCGAGCTATAGTGAAACTGATGGGCAGTTATCAGAGAGAATCGCACCCAGGAGAGATTGTCGGCACCTCCATAGCTAGAGAGGATTTGGTTATGGGATTTTGATCGTTACTCGTCGCGAGAACGTTCGACATCGGCGACGTGAGCACAAGAAATATGACCATCGTAGCGCCCAAACCCATCGCTGCCTTTTTTGAATCGATCATGTCACTCAGCTCCAGTTTCCTTGACTGAAGTGATAGGTGGCGCCAGTCATGTTGAATCCCCCAGGCTCTATCGGAATTTGAACTACGATTGTCTGGACCTGCGAAGTTGAACCATACCTAACGCTCGTGTCCCCACAGTTCGTGGCGGAACCGTAAGAATAGAACACCATCTCAAGTAAATCCGGGAGCGGTACTGTCGTACCCCCAATGATAGAGCCATTCTGAGCAGGACCTCCAAGCACGATGCCTCCGGTCGTCAGGGATCTATCGGTTATGTCTTGAGCGTTACCGAAAACATAAGGCGAAGTTCCTGCAATCTCCAAGAACTTCTGGTTCTGGACAACGCTCTCCACCAGGGTGGCCACTGAAGCTGGCACGGAACCTGTGGCTATTGTGCAACTAAGCCCGTTATCACTATAAGTGTAAGTTGATGCCGCGGGATCGTGTGACCCGTATCGACTGGACATGATGGCACCTGCCCACACTACACTCGATAATCCTACGACTACGAGGAGCGGAATAATACTCACGGTCGCAAGTCTTCCGCTTTTCTTCATGAACTGCGCATTATGCGGTTCATGTTATCACGTTTATCCGGACTCCTCTGGACAAACTATATATCAGAAAGAACCCATCTAAGGCGGTTGTCCGCAGGAAGAGTTCTTTTCTGGATTTCCCTCTCTTTCGCGTTTCTAACATCGTTTCTCCTCATAATCGAGTTGCTCGGTATATCCCCATTTACAGCCCCGGCGACTTGGAGCTTCAGTCAGTCCTCTTCTCTCACACTTAATGGGGCATTATCCATCCTACAGTCGCGGTCGGTCGTTTTAGCGCCAGTCAGCTGGGGCGTGGCAGTCGGCATATGGATATGGCGGGGGAGGACAAAATCCGAATGGATCAGAAGGGGACTGGACAGGGGGACGTTCAAACTCTTGGTTCAAATGCGAGGCAGCGGAACGAGGACCACCATTCTGAAGGCCCTGAACACCCCAAGGGACAAGTTTCAACTTGCCACAGAATTTGGCCTGGACTGGACGACAATTGACTACCACATGAGAATCTTGGAGAAGCATGGGTTAGTCCGCGAGAAGGTTGTCTTCGGGAAAGTCAAGCTCTACGAACTCACTCAGACCGGCAATTCGCTCCTTGCAGCTCTTGAAGAGATGGACCAGAAGCCGGCCTGAAATTCGGAATGGGTCCGCGCTTCGACTTTCAACGGAGATATCTGTTAGCGACCTTCGGGTATTTCCGGCTGGAACTAATTTGAGCGACCATCTATCTCCCTGGTCTAGCTTCACGACCCTCTACGCCGGGAACTTCTAGGGATGATCAAAATCGTCCTGGACGATTTTGTCGCCAGCTTGAGCCGGTCAGGTTTCTCCTCCTTCATGCAAGCTTATTTTGGAGGCAGATATAGCCAGCACCATCAGAATCGAGAAGAGAGAATCCTGGTCGGGCTAGGTATTCAGGCTCAATACACGCTCTGATTCTGCTTAATCGCCTGTATGGTTCGGTTATTTTTCACTCACCCTGTGCGACGGGCAATACATCGTATCCCGGGAAGAGCGAGGGCCTCTGTTCATCTGGCTGGACCATCCTATGTCACACAACGCAGATTAGGAGATGGCGTTTCGCCGGCGTCATCAGATTAGAAAGACTTACCGAGACCTCGCGACCTGGGCAAGCTGGTTGAGGACGCCTTTCTTTCTGATTCCCCAAACCTCTATTCCCATAACCGCTCCGGCTTTGTCGAGCTCGACGATCACGTCATCCTCAACCTCACTCACGGTCTCGGCGGGACCATCCTTGAAATGCAAATACAGGATGTCCTCTTCGGAATCATATTCGACCTTCACGCTTTCGCCGTCCAAACTCCTCTTGTCACTTTCCTACTAATAAGCCTGTCAACCTGGGATGCGTAATATAGAGTAACCACTCTTATGCTCGTACCCTGGGCAGCGTAAATCACGATTAGATGTCTTTCCTTCACCTCCTTCACAGCAATCATAGCGTTCGATTCTGTATCCCGATACAGACGGTCTGGCTGACTGATCACTTCCGTCACCTGACGCTTTCGGACGCCTCTCAGCCTTAGCCTAATCTTGGCGTGTTCAGAGTACTCGACAGACTTCAAAACCCGAGAGTCACAATGTGATTTGAGTTATAGAGTTTCGGACATACGTTCTGGCACCCGCATGGGCACAGTCCAAGTCATTCGCCCGAGGAGCGCTGAATCACCAAAGTCCTTCGCGGAAGAGCCTCTTAGTTCAGGGGTTCATCATACCCTTCCTTGTACATGGTGCTTAATCAATTGCAGGCGAGCAGGTCCCTTTTCGACCTGCATCATTGTGAGCACTGGTTCGAATCCTGGTCGGGCTAGCAATTTCGTTGGCTCTCATCGGCTATTGGGGCATAACCTGTAGTGCACCCAGCAATCGCAGTGGGCACCGGACACTTCGATGGTCAGTACGCTAGACAGTGCAGGATGCATCGAACAGCGAACGGGACAGACAACCACGGGATTCGCAAAAAAGTATAAGTGCATGTCATACTTCACACTAAAAGTATGAAAACGCGGATGAAGGTCGGAGAGAAGGGGCAGGTGGTCATCCCCAAAGGAATCAGGGAGGAGACTGGAATCAAGGAGGGGGCCGAGGTAGTCGTTGAGGCGAAGGAGGGAACGGTAGTGATAAAGAGAGCAAGCGCCCCAACAGAGAACTACGTCGATTATTTCACGACAACGTTCTCCAAGAAGCTCGACCACGAAGTCAACATCAAGAAGCTGTTGGAAGATGAGCGAGTTGAGCGCCAGAAACGTTTACGTTGACTCCAACATCTTCATCGCGTCTCTGATCTACTCGCGTTCGCCCCAATCAGTCGATTCGAAGAGAGTCCTCACTGCCATAGAGAAGGGCGAAGTCACAGGATACACTTCGACGTTGACGTGGGACGAGGTTGTATGGGTTGTCCGCAAGGTACTGGGAAGAGCCGACTCGATTCAAGCCGGCGAGAAGCTTGTCGGCTTTCCCAATCTGCGATTTATCAGCGCATCAGAGGAAATCATTAGATCTGCGCAGCGAATGATTTCAGAGTATACCATCGCCCCGAGGGATGCGATCCACGCCAGCTCAGCTCTCACAAAGAAGGTCGATGCCCTCGTCTCAGATGATTCTGATCTGGATGTAATCGATGGTATCAAGAGAGAGAGTTCTTCTTCGTTCCGTGTAAAGAATCCCGACTAAGTGCGGAGTCGTTCCTTCATCCTCCATGAGAAGGACAGGGAGTACTGTTGAGAGTCTCACATCAGGAGATTTTTCTTAGCAGCGAGGTCGAACCGGTCAAGGTTCATCACCTTGTTCCACGCTGCTACAAAATCGTGCACGAACTTCTCCTTAGAATCCTCACACGCGTATACTTCAGCGAGGGCCCGGAGTTGGGAGTTCGAACCGAAGATGAGGTCGACACGGCTGCCGGTCCACTTGACCTTGCCCGTTGCGCGGTCACGACCCTCGAACACGTCCTTGTCTTCAGAGCTTGCGCTCCAGGTCGTCTTCATGTCGAGGAGGTTCACGAAGAAGTCGTTCGTCAGCGTCCCCGGGCGATTGGTGAAGACCCCATGCTGGGAGTTTCCGAAATTGGTGTTCAAGACCCGCATGCCGCCTATGAGAACGGTCATCTCGGGCGCCGTAACCGTAAGCAACTGCGCCCGGTCGACCAGCAGCTCCTCTGCCGATACAGAGAATTTCGTCTTGAGGTAGTTGCGGAACCCATCCGCAACCGGCTCGAGAACGGCGAAGGACGTCGCATCGGTTTGCTCCTGCGAGGCGTCCATGCGCCCCGGCGTGAATGAAACCGTCACTTGGTGACCCGCACTCTTCGCGGCCTGCTCTACGCCGGCACAACCGGCCAGAACGATCAGGTCGGCCAGCGATACCTTCTTGCCGCCGGACTGGCCCCTGTTGAACGCGCTCTGGACGCCCTCCAATGTCTTGAGCACCCTCGCGAGCTGGACGGGCTGGTTGACTTCCCAATCCTTCTGCGGAGCCAGACGAATACGGCCACCGTTGGCACCACCGCGCTTGTCGGAGCCACGGAAGGTGGACGCCGACGCCCAGGCGGTCGAGATCAACTCCGGCACCGAGACGCCAGAAGCCAGGACCTTGCCTTTGAGCGAGGCGATGTCCGGCGAATCAATCAGCTCGTGATCGACGACGGGGGATTGGGTCCTGCCAGATGAGTTCCTCCGCCGGAACGTAAGGTCCGAGATAGCGCGTGCGCGGGCCCATGTCACGGTGCGTCAGCTTGAACCACGCTCGGGAGAACGCGTCCGCAAGCTGGTCCGGATTTTCCATGTAGCGCCGTGAAATCTTTTCGTAGGCTGGGTCAAACCGCAAAGCGAGATCCGTGGTCAGCATGGATGGCGCGTGACGCTTTGACGGGTCTTGCGCATCCGGCACCGCGTCGACGACCGCGGCATCCTTCGGTTTCCACTGGTATGCACCGGCCGGGCTCTTCGTCAGTTCCCATTCGTAATCGAAAAGGTTCCGGAAGAAGTTGTTGCTCCACTTAGTTGGCGTCTGACTCCAGATGACCTCCAGCCCGCTGGTGATCGCATCGTCGCCTTTGCCCGTGCCAAACTTGCTTTTCCAGCCCAGACCTTGTTCCTCGATGGGGGCGCCTTCTGGTGGGGGCCCCACGAGCGACGCATCGCCAGCGCCGTGCGTCTTTCCGAAGGCGTGACCGCCGGCAATCAGCGCGACGGTCTCCTCGTCGTTCATCGCCATGCGCGAAAATGTCTCGCGGATGTCCCTGGCAGCAGCGAGCGGGTCAGGATTGCGGTTCGGCCCCTCAGGGTTCACGTAGATCAGGCCCATCTGCACAGCGGCGAGAGGGTTCTCTAATTGCCGGTCGCCAGAGTAGCGCTTGTCGCCAAGCCAGTGCTTCTCGCTCCCCCAGTAGATGTCCTCTTCTGGCTCCCAGACATCTTCGCGCCCTCCGCCAAAACCAAATGTATTGAAACCCATTGATTCCAGAGCAACGTTGCCGGCTAGAATCATCAGGTCGGCCCAAGAAATCTTCCGTCCGTATTTCTGTTTGACAGGCCAGAGCAGCCTGCGCGCCTTGTCGAGGTTCGCATTGTCGGGCCAGCTGTTGAGCGGTGCGAAGCGCTGGGTGCCTGATCCTGCTCCCCCACGGCCATCACCGGTGCGGTAGGTTCCCGCGCTGTGCCACGCCATTCGGATAATGAGCGGACCGTAGTGGCCGAAGTCCGCCGGCCACCAATCCTGCGACCGGGTCAGCAGTTCACGGAGGTCCGTCCTGACGGCCTCCAGGTCGAGACTCTCGAACTCCTTAGCATAGTTGAAACTCTCTCCCATCGGATTGGACTTGGAGGAATGCTGATGCAGGATATCCAGCCTCAACTGGTTCGGCCACCAGTCTCGATTCGTTACGGAGTTTTTCTTATCCAAATATCAAACCCTGCTTGATTCGACGGCGAGGTCTCCTGAGATATTTAGGTTTGCGCGACGTGGGTATGGAGAGCGTGCCTCCTCTAGAGGGAGATCGTGATCCATCTGCATTCAAGTGTGCCATTACGATACTTGAGTCACCGAAAACCCACCGAACGGAAGCGTACCGGTCGAAGCTCACAGCCGGACGGGACGGACCCATCTTACGACCTCTGGGACTGCCACGGTGGATAATTAGAAGAATCGCTAAATCCTGGTCGGGCTACGGCGTTCATCTGGGCGACGTGGTCGAATCGGACGGTGATATCTCAGGTGATGCGGTGAATGTTGCTTCGAGGATTGAGCCTCTAGCGGAAGGCGGAGGGGTCTGCCTACTAGCCAAGGTCTACGACCACGTCGAGAACAAGTTCGAACTCCCGCTCAAGAGCCTGGGGAGCAAGGCTCTGAAGAACGTAAGTTCTCAGGTGGAGGTGTACAAGATGGTAATGCCTTGGGAGTTGGCAGTGGGTAGCTCTTCGGCGCCGTCAGACCTGCATCGGGTCGCCGTGATGCCGCTGGTGAACATGATTTCTGATCCCAATGATGAATACTTTGCTGACGGGATGACCGAGGAGCCATCTCAGCCGTCTCGAAGGTGCGCGGTTTGAGCGTAATCTCCCGAACCTCCATCATGCGGTACAAGAACCAATCCAAGAGTGCTTCGGAGGTCGGCAGAGAACTGAAGTCCGGCGCATTGCTAGAAGGGAGCGTCAGGAAGGCAGGCAATCGGTTCGAGTGGCTGGAGAGAGCCTTCAAGGAGCGTTCCCCCTTTCTACCTATGATGATCCCCCAATTCTATTTCGACAACGTTCGTTCCGATCCCCGGATGGATGCGATGATAGGCCGTCTGGGTCTGAGCTAAGAGACGCTGACTGGGAGGACCGCACCTGTATGGCTGCGGAATCCTGGTCGGGCTACCTCCACCTCTTCATGACCCGGAGAGGTCACCATTGTTCCGCGAGGAGGCCTGGAACCCGGTTGAAGTGCTTGAGGTTGTGTGTCGCAAGTTTTTCGTTCTGTTGCAGCGCTATTGAAGCGATCATCAGATCAAAGTCTCCAATCGGCTCTCGCTTCATCGCTTCGTCGTTGACGAGTTCGCCGTAGCGTTTGGTGGCGCCAACATCCAGCTCAAGGATGCCCATCTGCGAAAGCAGGTCCTGGACCCTTCGAAGCGCCCTCTGCGGGTTTTTGGACCCGTACGCGCCGGCGTAGAGTTCGCACAGGTTGATTGCGGTCGTTGAGACCGTGCCTCCTTCCTCCGCTACTGTCCTTAGTTTGTTCATGGCTGCCTGGTCCTTTCTGATGAGTGCAACGAGAACCGAAGTGTCGAGGCAGACCATGCTATCACCTGGAGCGCTTGGCAGGCTTCAGCTGGGCACGCCTAATCCTTTGCATCGCTTCCTCTACACCCTTTGCTAGTTCTTCGTCGGCCTGAGAGGCCTCGAGGTGCCTAAGAAGCGAACCCGCCTTGGTTCTCTCCGAGGTGAGACGCAGAATGACCTTGGTGAAGGATTCATCGCTTGCCTTTCTTGACTTTGCGAGCGCCTCGTAGGCATCATCTGAGATGGTGATTGTCTTGTGTGCCATGGTCCAGATGTGTGTGTATGTATGTGTATTTAAATTGTAAACTGAAAACTGTGGCATGGGTGGCATAGCTTTCGTCGCCTCCGCCAGCGATAATCACCCACTGGTTGAGCTATAGATTGATCAAGAATCTAGGTTTCAGCAACGTCTCGGTGGATAATTGAGCGAGCCGCTAAATACATGGTCGGGCTACCAATTTAGTCCAATTTCACCCCTTGCGAATTGAAACGCTTATCTATGTATGGGCACCCATACCCATATCGAATGACCTCCAAGAACATCTCCATAACCGAAGAGGCCTACAAAGCGCTCCAGCGTGAGAAGAGGAAGGACGAAAGCTTCACCGAAGCAATTCTTCGTCTCACACGGAAGCGCGGCAAACTCTCGGACATCTTTGGAACGTGGAAAATGACAGACCAGGAACAAGGAGCGATGGAAAAGCAACTAGCCAAGGGGTGGCTACGCTCGCAGGAGAGAATCTCGAGTGAAGTGTCTTGACACGGACTTTCTGGTAGCTGTCTTGAGGGGAAGAGAGGACGCGCGACGGAAGATGTCCGAGTTAGATGGTCAAGGAAGGCATAGCACCACATCTGTTAACGCCTTCGAGCTTTTCTTCGGCGCGTACAAGTCGGCGCAAAGAGGCGCCAATTTGGAAAAAACGCAAGTCTTGCTCGAGAGGCTTGATGTCCTATCATTCGGTCTAGAATCGTCGAAACAGGCGGCCGAGATACTTGCTGACCTTGCTGCACAAGGTGACTCGATCGACTTTAGGGATGCGATGATAGCAGGAGTCGCCAAGACCCGTGGCCTACCGCTGGTGACGAGAAACAGGCAACATTTCGCTCGTGTCAGAGACCTGAAAGTCGAACCTTGGTAGCGGCCGTCTTCGGGCAACGATTGGGATAGGTGTGAGCATGGTCATCCTGCAGGACGGGTCAGAGCGATACGTGCGTATCTTGTCGGGCTACCCTTGTTCTCTCGCTTCGGGGTTGCAACACTTGCAGCCAGAATCAGCCCAACTGTTGCAAGAACAAGCAGCAAGTAAGAGATGGGGATAGACGAGCTGGATGCTTCGCTCGAGCTTGACGGGCCAGTGGTTGTCGTAGGGGAGTTCGCTGTTGAGATAGCGGCCGACGAGATAGTGGCAGTTGTAGAAGCGGTCGAAGGGACAGTTGAGGCCGTGGAGGTTGTGACCGGGGTCGTCGACGAGGCCGAGGTCGTAGAACCGTTGCCGGTTTTCGTGGAGCTGGCAACTGACGCGATACTCGTTGTCGTAGCGCCAGGGCTGATGATTACGTCAATCGAGACCGAAGCCGAGTTTCCGTCCGTGCCGAACGCCGCAGCATCTAGGGTGTAGGTTCCGGGTGCCAGCGGGGACACGGTGATGGTCCAATTCCCGTCAGAGTCAGCGGTGGTCTGGCCGACCGTCACGTTCCCGTACCCCTCCGTGAGCTTGATCAGGGCGTTGGCGTCCGACGTGCCGTTTATCGTCGGGTTTGTCACGTTGAAGGTCTCCCCGGAGGTCGTCGTTATCGTCGGGGCCGTGCACGGGCTAGTCATGGGTGCGTTCCCCGAGACGGAGGTCACGCTTCCTTGACAGTAATCTGCGAATGACCCGCCGTTGGAAATCGTGCCGTTGCTCATGATCGTTCCATAGTTGGAGATGGAGCCGTCGCTGTCGGTGGTGATGGTGCCGGAGTTGAGGAAATCCCCGTAGTTGTACAGGCTCCCTCCACCGTTCCTGATAGTGCCACCTTTCGCGTTTATGACACTTCCCAAACTTGACCCGTGATTGTATATCTTGCCAGAGTTCAAGATCTGGCCGGAGTTGGAGAAGGAAGCTCCAAAGAAAATGTCCAGCGCGCCCGTGTTGTTCACAGTCTTGGTGTTGACGAACATTCCGTAATTGTCCGTTGACCCCGTGTTGTTGAATACCCCGTTGTTGTTGATTAGGGGGTGAGCATTAAGCAGGGTATTGCCGTCAGGGTCGTCATATCCGTTCTCCAAATATCCCTGATTAAGAATCGTTCCCGTGTTGAGATTCGTGATCGTGCCAGCGCTGTAGAGCTCTGCGCCGGAACCCTGTACTCTCAGGACGCCAGAGTTCAGGAAGATGCCGGAGTTGACTGCGACTGATGTGGTGTTAAAGGCCCCCGCATTCGTCACAGTGCCATTCGTGAAGAATGGGAAGTCCCCCTCGCGAAGGTACTGGGCGCCGACGACATGGATCGAGAGCAAGCCGCCCTCGGCGACCGTTATCGAACCGTTGTTATCTAGGTCTGCTGCTCCCTCCACGACGAGTTTAGAGCCAGAATCGACGTTTATGGCGCCTGAGTTGGTCATACCAAAATAATGCGTATTTTCAAGGTCTAGGACTCCCAATGCGATGAGTGTGTTGTAGATGGGGCTCTCCAGTTCGACGGTCCCAGACTTGAGGTTGTTGAACGTGGCATTGCCCTCCTGGTCTATCGTACCGCCATAGACGGTGATCATCCCGGCATTCAGGATGCTGCCCGCAGCGTTGGGCTCATCTGCACCGCTAGTGAGCGTGCCGTTCATTACGAAGTTGCCCTGATTGTTGATGATACCGTTGCTGCTTAGCGTCGCCATCCGTGATAGCGTCAACGTTCCTAAGTTCGTGTTCGTTATGTTCCCATTGTTGATGATTACTGTGCCTTGCGAATTGTTGAAAGTCCTTAGGTTCACAAGCGTCCCCCCATAGGAGTTGGTGAAGTGACCCGTGTACAGGTCGTTTGAGGGGTCGGTAAGGGTTCCGTCGTTGCTGATTTTCCCTTTGTTTGTAAGGGAGCCGAAGTTAACGAGACTCGCAGACCCTGATGTTGTGATTGTGCCGTAGTTGGTGAAGAGCGTCCCACCGGCGTAGTTGCTCAGGGTACCGAAGACCGCGATGTCTCCAGCTGATAGACCGTTTGCCCCGTTGTTGACAGCCCCATGTAAGTCACTGAAGCTACTGTAGATGGATATCGTCCCGAGGTTGTTGATAGTCCCGCTCACCAGGTTGAAGACCCCCGGAGAGTTGATCTGGACCAGGCCCGTGTTATTGAAGACGCTCGTTATCGTTATGTTGAAGGTGCCGAGGTTGCTAATGGTACCGGAGCTCACCAAGGCGCCTTCGGCGGGGACGAGCGATCCAAGATTCGTGATCGTCCCTGAATTGTAGAGCGTCCCCCTGCCCCATGAGACGAGCACGCCAGCTTCGATCCGAAGCGTGTCCCCGCTCTGAATGGTGTACACAGGAGAGGTAGCATTGACACCTGTGGGGGATAGATAGCACTGACTATTCCCGGCGGTCCAGGTGCCTCCCAGTTGAGGGCAGACCGTGGTCGCGTCGGAGAGGCTGAGGTCGGTGGTAGTGCCGGCATGAACCGGCGGGGCGGTCCCTAGGACGACTATCAAGAGCGACCCGAAAAATACCGCTAGGAGCGCGCCCCTTCCTCGAGACGAGAGAACCGACATCCGTCTCGGTCTCGACAATCACCTGGCAGCTCTCTTTCCGATTCTCAAACCTTGCTCCAACTCATCGGCCGAAGCATATAAGCTTGGAACGGACGACCCGGGCGAATCACCTCTGGGCGAACATGCTTGTATCGGACCGCTAGAAGGTGAGTTCGAATCTTGGTCGGGTTACCATATTAAGCTCCTTTCTAGCTCTGATTGCCCTAAGTCCCTCAGGAGTGGACTCACTCATTCTTCGTCCATGTCACTTTTGGCTCCCAATCAACTCGGCCTCTCGAAGTCCTTTGAAATCCGGATCTCCTGTCAATACCTTACCGTTAACCTTCCGAGCAAGTTGAAGCACGAACGCGTCTGCAAGCCCGAAGTTCGGCGACCTTGTCTTGATTTCAGCATGGATTCTGCCGGCCTCTATCGCATCATCCCGGGTCGGCAGCCCGAACTTGGAGAGGGCGCTTATCGCATCAATCGCCGTCTGTTCCGAGAGCGTTTCTCGCCTGTACTTGGAGACCACCTCGGTTAGAGACACTACCGCCGTCCACAGCTCTCCTGCCCGGGATATTCTCGTGTCAACCTTCTTTCCCACTTCGGAACCGCGTAGATACTCGACCCATGCCCAAGAGTCGACTACGAGTCTATCCATGAGTCTCTAGCTCGTCTTCATGAGTAAACGGGCCTATGTCGGGCGTAGCACCGAACCACCCTCTCCTCGCCTTTTTCACTTCCAACTCGACCATCTCGCCCTCATGGATGTCTTCGTGCTGTACGACTTCCTTCGGGAGCGTCACCATGATTGATCCACCGACCTTCTTGGCTCTTGCCAGTGTCTTTGCCATAGTCAACAGGAAGCCGCGCACTTATTAAAAGTTAACTCAACTATTATATTGTGTTTAATACCGTGTTAGTAGCACTTGTAATAGAGCTTACCGACCGAGAATTTTCAAGACAGATATCTACTGAATACCGTTCGCTGGATTCGTACCTATTTGCGGTCGAATCCTCGTCGGGCTACCGCCTCCCCATTGCTAAGGAAAGATATCCTTACCTAGCATGGAGATGGTACAGACGAACGGGGGAAACAGAATGAGAGAAAGGAAGACGAGGTCGGTCAGCCACCAGTACTTCACACGAGTGTCCCCGCCGAGAGTGTTCGAAGCAATCACAAAATCCAAGTGGCTGGTCAAGTGGCTCGCAGACACGGCGGTGATACCGCCTCGCAAGGGCGGACGATACTCCATCGGATGGAAGGACGGGCCAACGCACGAAGGAGAGGTTCTCGACTTCGTCCCCGGGAAAAGCGTGACCCTTGCGTGGAGCTGGGAGGGAGTGAAGCTGAAGGGCACGACCTTTAGGCTCTCGGTCGAGCCAAAGGACGACGGGTACTTTGTTCGAGGTCGAGCACTCCGGCTTTCCCCGCGAAGAGAAATGGACAGACCTCTACGGTGGCGCGGAATGGGGATGGACCTATTTCGCGATGAATCTAAAGTCCCTCTTGGAAACTGGGCATGACCTGAGGTCGAGCCATGATGGATAGCAGCCTGCCCGCATGAGTCGGCGAACGCATCAGACTCCGTGGTCCTGGTCGGGCCATTCGTGAGCAGCAGAGCGCAAGCTCCATGGATTCAAACCCGCTCAAATTGGCTCTTTCCCGTCTGCGAAGAATTCATTTTACTCTCACGGTATACGTTTAACTCCGAACACCGTTCGTCTGGATGCGCTTGGTATCCACCGGCGTGCCGTCGCTTGACAGCCTCCTCGGCACCAACGGATACCCCGACAGATCGGCGATTCTTGTCGTCGGTCCACCGGGAATCGGAAAGGAAGCCCTCGGCTACTGGTTTGTCCATTCAGGGCTGGTGCAAGGAGACTACTGCCTCTACGCGACCCACCGGCCCGTCTCAGACGTCCTCAGGGATATGAAAGGCGTTGGAATCGTCACCGAGAAGGTCCCGGAGTGGATAGCCAGCTCTGGCTCTCCCATCAAGTGCGACCTCCGCGACTCGACGGCCATATCGTTCAACATCAAAGAGGCCGTCCACAAGAACAAGCAAAGAAGGGTCCGGGTCGCGACGGACGTACTCTCGCCCCTGCTCGTACTCAACAAGCTGGAATCGATGTACGGGTATTGGTCCCAGCTGCTATCCGACCTCAAGCAGCAAGATTCGGTGGTCTTCGCACTCGCGGAGGAGGGGATGCACCCACCCAACGTCATGACGACGATGGAGCAAATCTTCGATGGCGTCATAGAGATGCGCCTGTATGAAGAGGGCCTCGCGATAACGCCACTCTTCCGCGTCAGGAAGATGCTCGGGCTGCCGCCCCTCCACGGATACTTCCGCTTTTCGGTATCAGCCACAGGGATGGAGGTAGTCCCACATGTCCATTGACCCGGTAGACGCGATAGACATTGGGGGCACTGTCGTCATCGTTGGTATCCTGCTGGTGGGAATCTACCGGGCCGTAGGGTTGCACCGAGCGTTCGTCACCGGGGTCTATCGGAGCCGGGCGACATGGTCGACCCTCCTCATGCTCGTGATCATCTGGGTGATGCTGAACAACTTCGTACCCACCCCGAACTCCGGTATCCTTTCGTTGTTCGGTTTCCTCCCGTTCGTTGCGTTGTTGATCGTGTTCGGCGCGTACGCCGACAGGAGTGTGCTTGTCGCAATCGAGACGGACTTTTTCCACCGTGATCCTCTCCGCTGGACGCGGGGGCGCTGGCTGGCAGGAATCGTATTAGTCGTCTACACAGTCACCATTGTCATAGGAGGAGAGGTCCTGACCTCAGCGGAGCAGTCGTCGTTCTTGGGGAACATCCTCGACAATCTCTACTTTTTCGTCGTCGCTGGCGTCCTCGCCTACGCGGCAGCTGCGATGATAGTTGGGGCCCGGAGAAGCGCCGACCGGACCCTGAGAAGAAGCATACTCCTCCTAGCGCTAGCTCTGTCCACGCTCGTGGTATCGATAGTGGTCACCTCCCTGCTCACATCGGGCACGGTGCCCTATGAGGTGGTGGACAAGGGTACGGGCGTGGTGGGCATCTACCTCATCTACAGGTCGGTGATGTCACTTTCACCGTTGGGGCGCATCGAGAAGGAAGTCGAAGGTACACCCCACGAGAACGTGGATGCCAGCGTCGCCCCAAGCCGCTCTTGACTTTCACAAATCTTCTGACCTTGGCCGTGGAGGTCTCATTTGTGCGCCGCACCCATACGGATGCGTACCCTGGTCCGGCTGTCTCAAACAAGACCGGTTCTAGTCTGGGAGAGGCAGGTCTATGGCCTTGCCAGTCGCAGATGAAAGCCTCGCGGCGTCCAGGACTTCGACCGCGGCCCTGCCCTCGGACCCGGAAACCGTCGGTGGCCTGTGGTCCAGAATGTCGTCGACGAACGCTTGGACCTGGGTGTAAAAGGCCACGATCTTTGTTGGCTGCAGCGGGTCCCCCATCGGGTCGAAGTAGGGCTGTTCCCCAACGGACTCCCATTTTCCGTCCTTTCCAAGCATCACCTTGCCGTACCCGTCCACGTCCAGGATGCCCTTCTCGCCGACGATGACGTACCTGTGGAGAGAACCTGGAATGTTCGGGCTGGGGAGCTCGAAGGACATCCACTGCTGAGCTATCACCCCGTTTGCAAAGGCAAGCTGGGTCATCGCGCTCAGTTCCACCGGATACGGGGAGAACGATAACAGGTTGCTGTAGACCCTCTTGACGTCCGAGCCCGCGAAGTGCCTCAGTATGTCGAAGTTGTGCACGCCCATGTCGGCGAACGCTCCCCCGTTTTTGGGGTCTATGACCCAGGAGCCGGTACCTTGGTGCTGAGCGAAGTACTCGGTGAAGACCGAAGTGCCCCGAATCATGCGGACCTTCCCGATGGTCCCATCATCGATCAACTCCTTCGCTCTGGAGGGCGTCGCCCGGAACCTCAAAGTCTGGATGACCTCGAGGTATACGTTGGCCTTCTTGCATGCCGCGATCATCTGGTCGCATTCGTGGCGGTTGGTGGCCATCGGCTTCTCAACGAGCACGTGCTTCCCGTGCGCGGCCGCCTCGAGTGTCTGCGAGAGGTGTCCTGCGTGCGGCGTTGCGATTATGACAGCGTCGACGTCGGAGCGGGCCAGGAGCTTCTCATAGGAAGGCTCGTAGTCTACGTGGTGAGTGGCAGCCAGGGCAGGTCCTCGCGTCCCACCGTGGACCGCGACGAGCTTGGCCCGAGTGTTGTGCTTGACCAGCCCCTCCGTGTAGACCTTGCCCATGTAACCGGACCCTAGCATCCCGATTCCGAGTTCTTTCTGACTCGTTTTCAGTTGCACCGGGACGACGAGCCCGTCTCCGTCTATTTAAAGCGCCGTAGGCCAAAATCAAGAAGAAGAACGAGGGCTAGTAGATCCAGGCGGTTTCGTACTCCGACGTTTCGCAGGGTATGTAGCCTAGGACCTACAACTGCCCGTGCCACCAGTGCCGAAGAGAGTATGCCACAATCACCAGCCTCGCCCATATCCAGACCCCCATCATCCAAGACAACACGGGGAAGGAGAAGAGCCCGCCGTTGAATGTGAAAAGAACCGTGTTCCCGTAGAGCCCGAACTGGTGGGCATACCAGTCGAGAAGCCCGACGTGAAATCCGAAAAAGGCGTCCCCCACCACGAAGTAGCCGAGGTCGTTCCCGAGCGAGGCGATCAGCCCGAGGCTCAAGCCGAGCTCCCAATCCTTCGAGCCGCGGACGACCAGCAGCACGCCGAACGGTATGAAGTAGGCCACCCCGACCCAGATGTGGTAGGCTGGAACCGAGACGTTGAACAGGTCGATCCAGTTGACAAAGATTAGCCCATAACCGAGGGCGAAGATGACGAGCTTGACGAGGGTCTGTTGCGCCGCAGTCTCCGGCCTTATCCCGGTGACAAGGCTGTTGAGGCCCATGGCTAGGAGGTTGAGGGTGAGTAGGGCCACGACCGAGACCACCGCTATCCCTGGCACCAGCACCGCGACGGCGGCCAGCAGGAGGACCGTAGCACCGACGGTGAGATACGAGACCCGAAGCCACCTGGGATGACCCCGGTGGAGCGAGTGCGCTAGGCTGTTCACGCCCTGGATTGTCATGGTCACCGCTGCCAGAAGGACAAGGGTAGTGAGTGCCAGGCCCGGGGAGAGGAGGACGAAACCGAGGATGGCGGCAGATATCATGCCGCCGACGAGCCCGATTCCCCGAAGGGTCAGCTCAAACACCCGCGTGCCGCCGGTGATGAACATCCTAACAGCGCCAAAGACTAGGGAGAAGGCGAGGAGGGAGGCTATCGTTCCGGTCCCTGAGGAAGGGTTGAGCACGACTATCAATGCGGCGACTATCGAGCAGACCCCAAGGCCCAAGTAGAGCACCCGCAGCCAGGTCGGAGGCTCCGTGGACATCCCCTTACCCAAGTGTTGAGCGGTATTAACACACGTCCCCCCAGCTCATTAGAGCGGCGTGCTTCCTGGTGGAATCGATGTCCTGGATATGTTTTCTGCAGAGCTCTACCCAGGGCTTGGCGGAGTCACGTACCGGGTGCTTTGTCTCGGGTCAGTTTCTGCTCGGCGGGTTGGGACTGGCCCGGGTGCCCAGAACGGCTCCCGTCCGCAAGGTAGCGGAAGTTCCGGAGCGCGAGGGAGCACACAAAGCCGACCACTCCGATCGCACCGACTAGTCCGAAGACGACCTGGTAGCCCAGGAGGTGGTAGTTCAGGAACATGTTGCCCTGGATCGTCTCGGTGAACGCGTAACTGGCCAGTATCGACGTTACCAGGACGGGACCAAGCGCGGAGCCGAGGTTCCGGAACGTCTGGTTCATGCCCGTCTGCACTCCCATGGTCTTCGGGTCGACAGAGAGGACGATCACGTTCGACATCGATATCAGGGAGGCCACGTTCCCGACCATCATCGGGATCGCGAGCGCCCCCACCTCGTAGGGGTTGCTGTGGAAGACAAGGAGACCGAAGGCGCCGAGCGCAATCAGAAGGAATCCGAGGAGCATCACCGGCTTTGGTCCGCGTGAACCTATCGCCCTCCCGAGGAACGGTCCGGCCACGAGCATGCTGAGGACCGCGGGGACGAAGACGAGGGCCGCGTTCAGCTCGCCGAGGCCGAAACCCGGGGACGGGTACTCCCCGAGGATGATGAGTATGGTGAAGAGCAGGAACATCGCCATTCCCACGAGCAGTCCGTCGATGTTCGAGACCAGGATGTTGCGCTCCTTGAGCGAGTGGAACGACACCACCGGGCTCGGAGCCCTGGGCTCCCAGTAGAAGAAGAAGGCGAAGGCGATGAGCGAGAGGATGAAGAACTCGGGCACGCCCCAGCTTATCCCGCCGAACGCGACCGACGAGAAGCTCGTCCAGCCCCAGTAGGCTCCTTCGGTGATTGCCAGCATCAAGAACGTCAGGCCCAGGCCGAGGCTGGCCACGCCGGGGAGGTCGATCTTGCGTGCGTAGCGAATCGTTGATTCGCGGATGAAAACGAACGCCAGGGCGAGGACGATTATCGCGACCGGGATGACCGTGTGGTACGTGTCCTGCCAGCCGTAGGTCTGGGCTATCCATCCCCCGCCGACGAGCCCTGCCGCCGCTCCCGCGGCGAACATGCCTGAGAGCAGGCCCTGAGCCTGACCGACCCGAGCGGGTGGGAAGAGCTCAGGAAGCATGGCGAAGCCGAGGGGGAACATGGCCATCCCCACTCCCTGAATCGCCCTGACCGTTATCAGGCCGTAGATCTGATCGGGTCGGCTCAAACCGAGAGCGCCTCCAATCTGTGGGGTGAAGCCGGCCACCGTAACTGCCACGGCGTAGACGCCCATCGCGACAAGGAGCATCCGCTTCTTGCCGTAGATGTCCCCTAGCTTGCCGAATATCGGAGTCACTACGACGCCCACGAGCAGGTAGGCGGAGAGTATCCAGGCGATGGTGCTGGCGTCCGTGACTCGGAAGAACGACTCGAAGTTGCTGAAAGCAGGAAGCACCATCGTCTCGACGTAGGTCACCATGATGGCCATGCCCGCGAGGATG
Organism: uncultured Nitrososphaerota archaeon; assembly: GCA_963749225.1. Classification (GTDB taxonomy): domain Archaea; phylum Thermoproteota; class Nitrososphaeria; order Nitrososphaerales; family Gagatemarchaeaceae; genus Gagatemarchaeum. The sequence goes on from CAVVLY010000002.1 coordinate 363,585, forward strand.
AGGAGGACGTTCCTCGCGTACTTGGGGTCATACTGCCGGGGTTGCGCCATCGGCGCTGTAACGGCAGAAGACTGGGAGGTCAAGACCTCGCTCCCTGGGCATCGAGCCGGCGGTTCAGCCCTTGGAGGACGCGGACCGATGTCGCGAGGTCATCCCGCGGCAAGCCCACGAGCACCTCGGAAACCCGCTCGCCGATCTTGGACCAGATCCTCGCTTCGGCCTCTTCTCCTCTGGACGTAAGGAATAGCTCAACCTTCCGCCGGTCTTGCACTGAGCGTCGCCGCGTGACCAGGCCTGCCTCTTCGAGCTGGTCGACGGTCACACACATGGTCGGGGCGGACACAGCCAGATGCCTGGCGACCGCATCGACCGATGCCGAGCGCTTGCTGGAGAGTACGTGCATGGCCCAGAATTGGCCCTTCGATATCCCCTCCGCTTCAAACGTCGGAGCTATGTCTCGAAAGAGTGAGAGCACAACTCCGTGGATCGCATTGACGAGCTCGTCGGCCTCCGAGGTCTTGCGAGCAGTCTTCGACGACATTACCATTAGAATCACTAATAATTAGACTGTCTAATCCTTAGTTTATAAAAGTATCTATGGCGCATTTGTGAAAGTCGAGCCGCCACGGACCTACCCAGTCGGTCAGAAGAAGTCGACAGTGTGATAGGAGAAGCGAGGGTCATCGAGTCCGAAGACTTTCACCAGGTCCTCTCGGTTTGACTTGTTCAGGGGAAGGACCATCCACACGTGGTCGTTCAGGTTGGAGACCATATACCCGCGCCGCTGGAGCAGGCGCTTGTTGTCGCTCACGAAGGTGTCGCTCAACCAAAGCCAGGTGTCCCCGGCCAGTCGTTCTAGCATCGACAGGACCTTGAGGGCCTGCGCACCACCGGGGAGGAGGACGACCTCGGAGACCTGCGTCGCCACGGCGCCCGCATCAAGCTGGAGATAGCCCACGGGGCGACTGGCCTTCACTATCATCCGGAAGGAATCCGGGCTGAACCTGCCATACCAGAAGAGTCCTCTGACGTAGCCCTTGGGACGGGGAGTGAAGCCTATCCTGTGCTTCGTGGCGAGCGTATGGATCCGCTCCATTTCTTCCACGTCCGCGTCCCGCACCTTCGCGAACTCGTAAGCATCCCGCCCGGTCTTCCTCTGGGAGGGTTTCACCGTGGCGAAGTCAGGATGATAGACGTCCTTGTATCCGATGAATTCGTAGAGCCCGTGCGCCTTTATCGACGGCTCGCACCAAAGAGTCGAGTAGTTTATCCCGGCCTCCCGCTCCCTCGAGTGGACGTCATCCAGTAGCCCCCTTACCAGGCCGCGCCCCCTGCAGTCCAGGCGGGTCATGACGCTCCCGATGGCAGAGACTTTCTCCACGTGACCGTCCGCGAATGTGTAGGGCACCCTCAGGACGCGGACGCTCGAAAGGACGCGCTTCCCTTCGACTGCGTAGAGGCCGAAATAGTCAGCGGCCGGATAGCCCTCCTTCACGGCCCTCTTCAGGCGGGCGAAATCTCGAGGCGGTAGAGCGATCGAGGCTCGCAGGTGCTGGAGGTCGGCCTGCAGCTCCGAATTCAGCTCGTCGTGTTCGAGGACTCTCATGGCTCTGCGATCAGTTGTTGGATGGAGACTATTGGCACTAGAATAGCGTTTCTGACGGCGCTCGACTTCGCACCCGCCTTTGCCGAACTTCCGCAAGCATAAGTGCCGGGATCAGCACGCAGAGACCGAGGAGAAGGTCTGCGTTGGTCACACCAGCCAGGGCGGTCCCTGCCTGAGCGTCCGCAACGTGCACCGCAAATTCCCTTCTGTCCAGAAGATAGACCCAGACCGGAAGTGGAAGCAGACCAAATGCGAATACCTCCAAAGACTTGAGGAACGACCCTCCGCGACCCAGGTAGCGCCAAATCGAATGGGCTAGAATCGAAGCGGCCAGCAACAGGCCCAAGCCCGCGAGGTCAAGACCGGTCATCTCCCCGGGCAACCACGCCACAAATGACACGAACTGACTAAGGAGGGCGCTCTCCAGGGGAACATAGAATGTAAGATGGTAGAAGAGCCCGCCTGGGATTACTGCGTAGAACAGGTTAACGAGCAGCAGGCAGGAGACCATGCCGAACGCTTTGGCGGAACGGACGGTCATCGTCCCCGCCAGGATGCACGCCACGCCGAGATAGGCGCCTAGGAGGCCAGTGACGATGAAGAGCCCTGGCAGCCCGTTGTACCACCAGAAGTAGTCCAGAAACGACGTTATGGTTTGAAAGTTGGTCGCCAAGGGAGGGGCCCAGAATAGCAGTTCTCCGAGCAGGACTGAGGCGACCGCTAGGAAGCCGATGGAGGCAATTCCAATGATGATTCGAACAGTCCGTCTGGCGCTCACTGTCGCTTCGTCGCCTCCTGCCCTGGGTCTTGGATCAAGACGGCTCCCGACCCTTGGAGGGAGGCGGGACTAGTAAAGGGATTGGAGCGATAGGCTGAATCAGAACCCTATCTTCAGTTCGGATAGCACCAAGGAGCCGGATGGCGGATGACTGTCTGCCATGTGGCCGGATCCTCCCACCTCCGTGCAGTTGCACGAGGGGAGCGATTTCTCGCAGCCGGAGCATACTCTTCTCACGCCGTCCATGAACACCCCGCTGCCGCAGTGATGACAGGCTCCAGGTAGTTGCATCCTGACGATGCTGTGGACGTGAATTCTGCAGGCGTTGTCGGCCGTTGTGCGGAAGGTGAAGGACCTAGTTCGTTGGTTATTTATTGGTGCGCCCAATGCAACTCAGTTGTAACTTCAGGGTCGGGACGGTCGTATAAATATTCTTCGATATTGCATCTAAAGCCCAAAAACTTTCAATATACAAGCTGGAAGTTGCATTCAAGATACTTCTATCTGAGAATTTACGTAAAAATTGCTCCTCTTCTTTATGGAACGGGGAATGGTCAGCGCAAAAATACGCCAGCAATCAGCTCCCAATATACTTCTTTCCCGCTCCCCCGCGGCTGGTATTCGTCCATATTGAACCTGATACCCGGAAGCCATCTTCGGTTATTCGGGCTTCGGTGCTGAGGTACGACGGGTTCTGACTGAATTAATAGGACCTGTTCTGGCTAGACCGTGACGCAGATGGAAAAAACGACCAAAACCATCCTCATCATATTGGCTGTCTGCTTCGTGGTCATAGTAGGCACCGTCGTGGCCGCGGTGGCAGTCGGCATACACCTGAGAAACCTATTGCCCCTCCACTTCATTCACTTCCTCCGCCACGGGTAGGAAGGGACCGGTTCAAGGGGCGTCTATGATTTACCGTCCATCTTCTCAGGAAAGGCGGAAAGGTGCATCCCCTTGCCGTAGCGATCGATGTACTCTAGCTTGTAGCCGAGCCCCTTCAGGGTCTCGAAGAGCTCGGCCTCGTTCTCTGCCCCGGCCCAGTAGTGCATCTCGACCATCATGACAGGATGGTACTTTTCCAGGGTCTTCTCCGCTCCCCTGATCACCTCGAGCTCGAACCCCTCCACGTCTATCTTCAGCAGGTCGGCGGCGGGGAGGTCGAAGCTGTCAAGGGTCCTCATGTCGACTTCTACCCCTTCTTTCTCCACTATCCTGGAGACGCCGCCGTTCGGGGCGAGCCTGGCCTTGGCCGCCTTCGACCCGAGAGCGTAGGGAAGGACCTCGACCGGTAGCTTGTTGATCTCGATGTTGCGTCTCAGCAGTGTTAGGTTGTCGGGGTTCGGCTCGAAGGCGTAGACCTTCATATCAAAAGCTGCCGCCCTGAGAGAGTAGCCTCCGACGTTTGCTCCCACGTCTACGAAGGTCTGGCCCGCCTTGAACCTCGGCATCAGGAACTCCTTCACCTTTCCCTCGTGCTCTAAGAGGCCGACCACTGCCTCGGGGAAGTTGGGGGGTATCTCCCAGTACAGTCCGTCGCTACGTCTTCGCATCCCAATCCCAGGGTGGACCCGGTCCGGATTGGTCACCTGCTCCCTGCTGGTGACCTTTAGACTATATTTCTTAGAACCGTCTTCGGCTTCGGTTCGCAGGGGGGCATCGACCTGGAAGACGACATCGGCCATCGCTCCGTCCTCGCAGGGGATCATGAGCCTCATCTGGATGGACCCCGAGTCCAGGTTGCTCGAGACGTTGACGTTGTGCGGGTCGAAAGGTACCCTCTTGGGTTCGGCAGGCATGGAACTTGGAGCGACCGTTTACCTGATTTTAAGGTTCTGTCGGTTTAAGCCCAAAGGGTGTCCGAGACTAGCTGGTAGTTCCCAGGGTCTCGCCGATCTTGTTGGAGACATACTCTGCGTTAGCCGAACGTGCGAGTCGCATCGCCAGGACCATGTCGTACTCCTGCAGGTCGATGAGCAGGACCTTCTGGTTCTTGAAGCCGCCCACGAGGAACTGTATCCGTCCCGTATATTCCGCCACGTTGGCGGCTGCCCCCATGATGAGTTTTGCCACGACCGCGAGCTTGGGTAGGGCATCGTCGTCGATGTACTCTCCCTCTGGTAGCCTGACCGACCGGTCCACGGCCAGCACCTGCCCCTTCTTGTCAAGGACCATCAGGCTTAGCACCGCCGGGTCGCACTCGAGGACCTGCTTCGCCAGGCGCTTGGCGATCGCCGCGTGGGCAGGCTCGACGACGCTTTTCACCTCGCTGGTGCTCATAGAAATTATAGGCATTTCGACCCTGTATTTTATGTTTTATCCAGGGAGGCACGGTCAGACCCCCTGCCGCGCCCTCCCGTTCGGCCGGCGAGCTAGTTCCGGCCCTTATGTGCCCCTTGGTTCAGGAATTCTGCGAGGCCCACAAAATCAGGGTTGGCTTCCACGTTCACGAGGCGGACCACGTGCTCCCTTCCGCCGACCATGGTCTTCTTCTCGGCTTGGAAGTCGGTCTTGGCGAAGCCCACGAAGCCCCAGTGTATCCTCCCTTCGAGCTTCTCCTTGATCATGTCGGGGGTCTCGGGAAAGTTCCCCACGTAGAACGCGACGCCCTTGGCCCAGTTAGCGACCGGGGTCACTCCGGTCTGCCCCTGCGCGTGTAGCTGGCTCACGAGGGTGTCCATCATCTCCTTCATCTCCATCTCCCTGATCTCGTGGATGATTATCTCGTCGTAGGGCTTGTAGACGATGCGGGTCATGTTGAGTCCCCGCCTACTTGACGGTCGGGACTGCCTCGAGGGACTTTCTCAGCATGACCTCGTCTGGCGAGTAGTCGATGAGGCTCCCGTTGAGCTTGTCCTCGTAGGCCTTCAGGTCGAGCAGCCCGTGCCCGCTCAGGTTGAAGAGAATCACCTTGGACTCGTTCTTCTGCTTGCACTGCAGCGCGAGGTCGATGGCCGCCTTCACGGCGTGACTCGTCTCCGGTGCCACGACGAGGCCCTCGGTCCTGGCGAAGGTGATCGCCGCGTCCATGACCTCGTTCTGGTTGTAGGCGACGCTTCTCATGTAACCCTTGTCGATGAGCATGCTCATGGACGGGGCCTTCCCGTGATATCTCAGCCCTCCTCCGTGGATTGGCGGGCACTGGTACGTGTGCCCCACAGTGTACATCTTCAAGAGAGGTGTCATCTCGCCAGTGTCGGCGAAATCGTACTCGAACCTGCCACGGGTCGTGGATGGTACCGCCTTGGGCTCCACTGCGACGAAGTCGGCCTCGAGCTTGCCCTTCAGCTTCTCCCGCATGAACGGGTAGGCGAGCCCTGCGTAGTTGCTGCCTCCACCGATGCACCCGACGATGTAGTCCGGTCGGGCGTCGAACATCTTCATCTGCTCCACCGCCTCCTGTCCCACCACGGTCTGGTGGAGGAGGACATGGTTGAGCACGCTCCCGAGGGAGTACTTCGTACCGTCGTGGGTGACGCAGTCCTCGATGGCCTCGCTGATGGCGATCCCGAGGCTGCCGGGGTGGTTCGGGTCCTGGGCCAGGAACTTCTGACCGACCTTCGTCATGCTGCTCGGTGAAGGGTACACATTCGAACCGTAGACCTCCATGAGCGTCTTCCTGTAGGGCTTCTGTTGGTACGCGCTCCTCGTCATGTACACGGTGCAGTCCATGTTGAACAAGGCGCATGACATGGCCAGCGCGCTCCCCCACTGGCCGGCTCCGGTCTCGGTGGTGAGCCGCTTGGTGCCCTCCTTCATGTGGTAGTATGCCTGGGCTATGGCGGTGTTAGGCTTGTGTGAGCCGGACGGATTCATGTCCTCGCGCTTGTAAAAAATCTTGGCGGGCGTCTTCAGGAACGCCTCGAGCCTCGTCGCGCGGTAGAGCGGTGTGGGCCGACCGAGCCTGAGATAGGCCTCCCTAACCTCCTCCGGGATGGGGATGTACTCCTCGGTCGAGACCTCCTGCATGACGCACTCCTTTGCGAACAAGCGCAGGAGGGGCTCGGGGGACATGGGCTTCAGCGTTCCAGGGTCGAGCGGGGGAGCGAGCGGCTCCGGCAGGTCGTGCTGGATGTTGTACCAGGACTTGGGAAGGTCGTCGGTGCTGAGCGTCACCTTGACTCGGTTCATGTTTGCGGAAATTCCCCTCCGAAGTTATTTATGCGTTTGCGAATCTCGGCGCTCCCGGCAAACGTTTAAGCGGTTTCGACGAAGAGTGGCGATTATTGGAGCATAAGCCGGTCCCGCGTGAGGACGTCTACTTCGTGCTCACGTCGCTCTTCCACGTGGTGGTAGTCGTGCTCTTCGGCGTGCTCGTCAACATCGACCAGCTCTCCTACATCCTTCCCCTCGTCGCTTTCGCGGTCACATCAAAGGTCTTCGCACTGGTCAGCGGAGAGAACCAGAGGCTCTTCGTGCACTCGCGGTGGGCGGCGCTCCCCCTCGCCGTCCTCTCCCTGGCGATACTGCTCTTCCTGCCGGCCGTGGAGATGTTCCTGGGGGTCGTGGTGATGCTGCTCTACCTTTGCTATCCCAACGTGATCAGGGCGAGGGAGAGGTCCCCCCTGGACGTGCTCTTCCATGGGACGAGGTACGCCCTGCTGTTCTGGATGGGCTACTACGGAGGGCTGAACGCGCTGAGCGCCATCGCCCTCACCATGGTCTTCCTCTTCGGGGTGACGGGAGAGCTGCTGGTGGGTCTGAGGAACGTACAAGGATGGAGGACCACAGCGTCTCGCTTGGGGAAGGTGAGGACGGTCCGCGTGGTGAACATCCTGGTCCCCGTCCTGATAGTGCTCGGCTCGCTCATCTTCTCCCTGGAGGTCGACTTTCCACTGAGGGTGGGGAGCTTCTCAATACCGGTGCCCTTCCTCGCGGGCTTGGCCATCGCGGCGTTCCTCACGCATCCGGTCTCGGTGGACAAGAGCCACCACGCTCCAATCTCGGTGAGGAAACGCGAGATCATCGCCCTGGGATTATGCCTCCTCGTCCTGGTGGGGGTCCCCCTCGGCACCAGGGTTAACGTGAGCGGGAGCGTGCCCGGCCAGAACTACGTGGTCAACGTCGGGATGCAGACCATCGTCACCGGACCGCACACATACGACGGCCAGTGGATCATCTTCAACTACTCAGACAAGGGGGACTTCTACTACATCCTCCTCCACACCGATGGGACGCTTGAGCTCGGCAGGTTCGTCGACGGCGTCGCGGAGGCGGAGGTACAGAACGTCTCGACGAGTTATTCCCCCTTTCAGTGGCATGACTATCGGATAGAGGTGGTCAACGACATCGCAACCGTGTCCATCGACGGCAACGTTCTCATGAAGTCACCAGTGCTCGACCCGGGCGGCATGGCCATGGTGAATCAAAACTTTCCACGGTCGAACGTCTGGGTGGTCGCTGTGACCAGTTTCAATGTCTCGGCGGTCGGACAGTGAAGCTACAGGCCTGACACTGACCCACGCGGGGCCTGATTCTTGCGCGAGAGCCTCACGGATTCCTTGCGCTGCTCGTAGCGGTCGAGGAATGCCTGGAGCGGCTCTACCAGCGCGGGCTTTTCCGGGCCCTTCGCGAAGGAGACCGCCGAACCCATCGAGATGCACTGGGAGACGAGCTCCCCGAACCTGAACCTCCTGGCCGAATCCTCGACGTACTCCCAGCGCATGCGCGTCCTGGGATGGCGGGAGATGATTGAGCAGCAGTCCTTGTACTCGGCGAGCGAGGTCTCGTAGGTGCCTATCCTCTTGGCCAGCTGGACTATCTCGTCCTTGTCATACCCGAGGAGTGGCCTGAGGATGGGGACCGAAGAACCCCTGTCCATGCAGGATAGGTTGTGAAGCGTCTGGGACGCGACCTGGGCAAGGTTGTCCCCGGTGGACATCGCCGGGAATTCCATCTCCTCGGCCAGCCTCTCGGCGACGAGGCGCATGAAATAGCGGAAGACCGTCGGTTCGAAATCGTGGGGAAGGTCCTGGGTCGCGATCTGGTATGGAGCGAAGGGGATGAGTATCAGCCTCGTCCCCCCACCGAACTCCGCGAGCGTCTGGATCAGTCCGGCCATCTTGCTCTCGACCACGGACATCGGCGTGGGGGCGAGGTAGAAGTGGAGGTAGACGGGTTTGCACCCCCTCTTCATCATCAGCCAGGCGCTGGCGGGAGAATCGATTCCTCCCGAGAGCAGATGCAGGACGCGCCCGGTCACGCCGACGGGGAGACCGCCTGGGCCCCTCATCTTCTCGAGGTAGAGGAGGGCTCGGTCCGATATTACGTCCAGGAAGAGCTCCGTACGAGGATTGGACAGGTCGACACTGAGCCCGAACTCGGTCTTCAGGTCCCCGCCGAGCTTGCGCGCCAGGTCTTGGGAGCTCGTCCCGAAGGACTTGTTGGGGCGGCGCACGCTCACCCTGAATGAGTCCTTCGCTCCGGGGGCCACCGGGGTCCTCCTGCCCATGAGCTCCTTGGCGGTCTTGAGGATGGAATCGTAACTCAGGGAAGCGGCCTCCACCTTGGAGTACCAAGCCACGCCGAAGACCGTGGAGATCTTCTGCCTCGCCACCTGTGCGTCCTTCTCGTCCACGGTTACGAAGAAGCGCTGGTTCTTCTTTTTCACTTCCACTTCGTCCAGGCCGGCGAGGGAGGCGCGCAGGTTCTTGCCCAGGGCGGACTCGAAGACGACCCTGTTGTCTCCCTTGGTTCCGACCTCCCCGTAGTGCACGACGAACTGCGAACGCAACTCGACCGGTCGCGATTCCTTGGAGGTATAAAGATGCGGTCGCCGAAGACTTAACAGCCCCGCAGGCGCCTCGCTTTGACAGCTTGAAGAAAGAGGGCGGACTGGGCAAGATGGACAGGGACTTCTTCTCCAGGGTGCTGATGAAGAACACCGGGGCGAGCAACCCAGCGGTGCTCGTCGGCCCGGGGATGGGTTTGGACAACGCCATACTCTCGGTGGGGGGCGGGCGTGTGATGGTCGTGACAGCGGACCCGCTCTCGATAATCCCATCCGTAGGGATGGAGAGGTCCGCATGGTCGACGGTGCATGAGCTCGCCTCCGACCTCACGACGAGCGCGGTGCGGCCCCAGTTCGCGGTCCTCGATTTCAACCTCCCTCCATCCCTCTCGCTCGCAGATTTCGAGGTGTACTCCGGAGCCGTGAGCGATGAGTGCGCGAGGCTTGGGATATCGATAGTCGGAGGTCACACTGGACGCTATCCGGGGTCGGACTTTTCCATCGTGGGCGGGGGCATGATGATGGGTCTCGCCGAGGAGGACCGTTACCTCACTCCGCCCATGATGATGGAGGACGACCAGGTCATAATGACCAAGGGGGCGGCCATCGAGGCCACCGGGGTTCTCTCTATGGCGTTCCCTCGCACTACCGCGAAGCTTGTGGGCAGCGCGCTCACGGCGAGGACGGCCAGGAGCTACTTCGACCTCTGTTCCACGGTCGAGGACGCGCTGACCGCTAGCTCGGTCGGCATCAAAGAAGACGGCGTCACATCGATGCACGATGCGACCGAAGGCGGCGTTCTGGGAGCGCTCTACGAGCTCTCCCGCGCGAGCGGGCGCGACCTCGTGGTCGAGAAGGAGCGGGTGCACGTCTCCGATGAGAGCTTGGCGGTGTGCTCTGCGTTCGGCCTAGACCCTCTCACGACGCTCAGCGAGGGTACCCTCGTCATCACGTGCAGACCCCACAAGACGGACGAGATCCTTGGGGCGCTCTCGAGGCGAGGCATATCGGCATTCTCCATAGGGCGGGCGGGTCCCAAGCGAGGGAGCCTGCTCTTGACGACGAAGGGCAGGGGACCCAAGCGCTATCTGCCCCCAAAGTTCGACCCTTACTGGAAGGTGTACCAGAAAGGGGTTGAAAACGGCTGGAAATGAGGCCTAGGGATGCTTTTTGAGGGGGGTATCCAGACGGCGCCCCATGAAAGCGGGCAACCAAGAACCTGGTAGAGGGGGCAGGAGGTCCTTCCACGTCCCCGGTTCCTCCAAGCACTTTCCGCCGGCGCTGGAATACCACACTCGGCACATCAACCTCAAGCTCAAGATCGACCTGGAGGCCAAGACCATCCAGGGAAGCTGCACGCTCACGATAAACATCTCCAGCGCGACCCGACCCGCCACCCTCCACTTCGACGCCATTGGGATGCAGATCGAAAAGGTCGAAGTGGACGGCAAGAACACCCGTTTCGAGTACGACGGAGAGACCCTCAGCGTGACGCCCGAACCGAGGCCCACCCCTGGAAGCAGGTCCGAGGTCACAGTTTGGTACTCGTCGAAGCCCAAGGGCGGGGTCTACTTCGTCCACCCCGAGGAGGAATACCCTTCGAAGCCCCTCCAGGCATGGACACAGTTCGAGGCGGAGGGAGCGAGGTTCTGCCTCCCATGCAGGGACTTCCCCGACGACAAATCGACCTCGGAGATGGTCATAACGGTCAAGGAGGGATTCCAGATGCTCTCCAACGGCAAGCTGCTCTCCCAGGAGACGAAGGAGGGGTGGACGACATTCCACTGGAAGGAGGACGTGCCCCACTCCGTCTACCTAAACTCCTTCGCCATCGGAAAGTTCCTGATGACCCAGGAGGTCACACAGGGCGGTGTCCCACTGCAGTACCTCTTCCCGGAGTCAAAGAAGGCCGACGCCCACCGCTACTTCGGGCTTACCCCGGACATGCTGAAGACGTTCGAGGAGATAACCGGGGCGAAGTACCCGTTCGAGAAGTACGCCCAGGTCGCCGTGCACGATTTCATCTACGGGGGCATGGAGAACATCGGCGCGACCACGCTCACCGACACGAGGTTCCCAGACGCCAGGTCGGAAGAGGACTATGCAGCCAGGTACTCTCGACCGGACCGGACCGCTGTCGAGCTAGTCTCGCACGAGCTCGCCCACATGTGGTTCGGGGACTTGGTGACCACCAGGGATTGGGCAAACGCCTGGCTCAACGAGGGCTTCGCGACTTACTTCGAGGCGCTCTACCACGAGAGGAAGTTCGGGGTGGACGACATGCGGGAGGACCTGCGCGCAAAGGCTGAGGTCCACTTCGAGGAGGACGAGGGCAGATACAGGAGGGCCATAGTCGACAACGACTACATCTACGCCGACGACCTCTTCGACACCTTCCTCTACGAAAAGGCAGCCTGGATGCTCCACCAGTTGCGCTACATGCTCGGAGACGAGACCTTCTTCAGGGGGGTGGGCGAGTACGTCTCGAGGTTCAGGCAGAAGAGCGTCGACACGCACGACTTCAGGCGCGTGATGGAGGAGACGAGCGACAGGTCGCTCGAACAATACTTCCAGCAGTCGTTCTACCAGGCGGGACATCCGGAGTTCGAGGTCGAATACTCATGGGATGAGGGCGTCAAGGAAGCCTCCGTGACCATCAGACAGGCGCAGGCGACAGGGGAGGGGACGATGACCCCCATCTTCAGCTTGCCTTGCAGCCTCGTATTCTATACCAAGGGAGTGAGGGTCGAGAAGAGGGTCTGGGTCAAGAATTCAGAGGAGACCTACCACTTCCAGCTGGATTCGGAGCCCTCCATAGTGGAGTTCGACCCCGAAGAGTGGCTGCTGAAGAAGCTCAAGTTCAAGAAGAATAGGTCCCTGCTGGCCAACCAGCTTTCAGGGAGCGAGGACGCCACGAGCAGGAGGAGGGCGGCGGAGGACCTCGTCATGTTCAAGACGCCGGAGACGATCCAGCTCCTCAAGCAGGCGGCGTCGCGGGAGCAGCACTGGACCGTCAGGGCCGAAGCCCTGAGGACGACCGGGAAGATAGGGGGCGCCGAAGCGCTCTCCGTGCTCCTCGAGATGGTGGGCGTGAGAAACAGGCGGGTACGCAGGGCAGCGGTAGCGGCGCTCGCTGAGTTCAAGGGCGACGCCAACGTCCAGGAGGTCCTCAAGAAGGTCCTGTTCAACGACGAGAGCCCCTACGTCCAGTGCGAGGCCGCCCTCTCTCTGGGCAAGACCGGGGGAGCAGAAGCGATCCCCACCCTGATACTCTCGATGAGACTCCCCTCCCCGGAATACGGGGTGACGGAGGCGTCGGTGGAGGCACTCGGCTACGTCAAGACGAAGGAAGCGCGCGAGCTCATAAGGCAAAACACCCCGTACGGTCTGCCCACCCGGGTGCGCATGGGGGCGCTCAAGGGGTACATCCGGCTGGGCTCGCTCGAGGACGAGGACCTTAGGATTCTCAAGGACATCGCGCTCGACGGACAAGGACTTCGCCGTCAGGGACCAGCTCCTCGAGACGATCGCTGTGTTAGGGGAGGTGAGGTTTCTGGAGACCCTGAGGCGGGTCGCTGTGATAGACGGGGACAACAGGAACCGGAGGAGGGCGATCGAGCTCGTCGCGGAATTCACCCAGGCGGGCAGCTCAGCAGGTGTTGCTGCGCTTAGAGAGGACCTGGAGAGGCTGAAGGCGGAGAACCGGGAGCTCGCTGAAAGGGTCGGTAGGATGGAGCTGGGCTGAACCCCGGTCACGAAATCAGGTCGGGCAGCTCGGACATCGAACCCAGGACGTAGTCTGCGCCCTCGGCGCGGAGGCGCTCGGCCGTGTAGCGGCCGGTGACGACGGAAGCGACCTTCAGACCGGCACCCCTGGCCGCTTTGATGTCGACCACGCTGTCTCCGACGAACAGGGCATCATCCTGGGTCAAACCCATGGTCTTGAGCGCATAGATCACAGCCTCAGGCCTCGGCTTCATGAAGGGAAGCTCGTCCCGGCTGAAGTTATAATGGAAGTACCTTAGCAGGTCATACTTCTTCAGTAGGAGCTGTGAGGGCACCCTACCGCTGTTGGTCAAGGTCGCGAGCTTGATCGGTGGCTCCTTCTTCGCGATCCGGTCCAGCACGTCTGTCACCCCGGCGATGGGCTCGGACTTTGCGTTCCATTCGAGCTCCAGCGCGTCCAGCGCGCGGTACAGGGCGGCCCGGACTTGCTCAAAGTCTGCTTCGACGTGTCCCAGGTCGACCTGGAGCTTGGCCTTGTCCATGATATCCTGCGAGTAGATCCCGGCCTGGACGAATGAGATGTCGAACCCCAGCTTGTTCAACTCATCTGCCATGGTCGTCCTGAGCCGTTCACCGTCGACGTTGAGGGTGACGAGCGTCCCGTCCACGTCGAACAAGAGTCCTCGGAGCAACTGAAGAAGCACGGCTCCTACAAGACGCAGAGACCTAGACGTGGCCCTTGGAGAATAGAATCAGTATCGCCACCCCGGCAATCCCTATGGCCACCGCGAGTATGGCGAGAGCGTCCAGCGTACCCGGCCCCAGGTCCAGCGGCGAGAATGCGGGCATCGATGAGGAGTGGGCCGCGTCGCCGACTTAAGGATTTCCCGGCCGGGCGGCAATCTTTAACCCCAGCACTCTCCTGCCGCGACCCGCATGGAGAACACCAGATGGACGTCCGACCCAGCCGGCGAGGAACCCCTGGACTCACTGACCATCTACGGCTTCTCGTTCCGCTACCCGGCCTCCCGGTCGCTCGAGTTCAACCCCAAGTTCAAGCGAGAGCAGGGGGACGTCGCGGTCAAGTCCCCTGAGAAGGCGGTCGTCTTCTTCAGTTGGGGCGACCTGGCCAAGCTGCAAAAGACGCAGACCGACCTCGAGGCCCACGCCAAGTTCAGCCTCGAGAAGATCAAGAAGAGCGTCCAGGGGAAGATGGCCCAGGTCGAGCGGCGCGATCTGACTGTGAACGGACACCCAGCCCTCTTCAACCACGTCAAGGTCGAGGTCCCCCGCAGAGGGTTGGTCGGGAAGAGTGGCGGGGAGCAGGAGGTAAGGTCGGTCCACCTGCACTGCCCGGACAGCAAGAGGTACTATGTGATCTACGCCACATCGACCGCCGCCAACTCCGAGGCCCAGGGTCGGACCCTGGACGAGCTCGTGGCTTCCTTGCGCTGCCACTGAGACAGGCGCTCCGGGACGTCGTCAGGAGACGGTGTTCTGACGATTGTTCCTAAAGGTAGAAATAACGAACCTACGAAATGGCGTGAAATGGTAAAAGATTCCGTCAAGGACCTCGCGAGTCTCGCCCTCACAGAGGCAGAGAGGCTCGGCGCGGACTACGCCGAGGCCCGCGTCCAGGGCGGTGTCGGTTACGGGTTCATGCTGAAGAACGGTGAACCGCAGCCCTCGATGGTCGAGGACAGCTACGGGATCGGTGTCAGGGTCATCTGCGGGGGTGCGCTGGCTTTCGGCGCGACCAACCTCATGGACCGCGCCTCCGTCAAGACGCTGACAGCCAGGACGGTGAAGATGGCCATCGCCTCCAAGAGCCTCGTGAAGAACCCGGTGAAGCTCGACCGGTCTCGGGCCGTGAAGCAGAAGGTGGTCGTGCCCCAGAAGGAGAGCATCGAGGGCGCAGATGCAGCCTGGCTCAAGAAGCTCCTGGTGGACATCGATGGAAGGATCGAAGACGGGAGGGACGCAGGCGCGGGAAGCTCCGTCAAGATCCCAAACAGGATCGTTGTTGCCTCCTCCGAGCTGGAGGAGAAGTACTTCGTCAACAGCGACGGCGCTGAGGTCGAATTCGTCACTCCCCGGGTGCACTTTTTTGCCATAATGACAGCGATATCCAACGGAGAGGCGGCCCAAAGGATCATCCAGCAGGGTGAGACAGGTGGTCTGGAGGTCGTGGCGAGGCTCGACCTTGCGAACAAAGTCCAGGAGGAGGCGAAGATACTCCGTCAGGTGCTCGCAAAGGCAACGAAATCCCCCACGGGGGTGATGGACGTGCTCCTCTCGCCAGAGCTGTCCGGGATCGCGGCGCACGAGTCCGTGGGGCACCCGCAGGAAGCGGACCGCATCCTGGGGAGAGAGGGCGCCCAGGCTGGCGAGTCCTACCTGAAGAAGGACAGCCTCGGCACGAAGATAGGGAGCAGAGAGGCAAACATCAGCGACGACCCGACCCTCGCTCATTCCAACGGTTTCGCGCCCGTGGACGACGAGGGGGTGAGGGCCACCAAGAGGTACCTGATAGTGGACGGGAGGATAACTGAGTTCCTCCACAACAGGAGCACGGCCGCGCAGTTGAAGGCCAGGGACAACGGCGCGGCGCGAGCGGTGGGATTCAACCGTGAACCGATCGTCAGGATGTCGAACACGTTCGTGGAGCCGGGAGACTACAGCAGGGAAGAGATCGTGAAGGAGGTCAAGGACGGGGTCTACATCAAGTCGTTCACGGAGTGGAACATCGACGACAAGCGGCTCAACCAGAGGTACGTCGGTCTTGAGGCATACCGAATCAAGAACGGTGTCCTGGGCGAGATGGTCAAGGCCCCGGTCCTCGAGATCACAACCCCGGCGCTCTGGGCGAGCGTGAAGGCGAGGAGCAAGAGGCTTGAGTTCGAGGCGGCCGTCTGCGGCAAGGGCGACCCGATGCAGGGGATCCCCGTCTGGACGGGAGGACCGGATACGCTGCTGGGCGGCGTGAGGATAGGGACGAGGTGATGGGATTGGACTCGCAACAGGTGAACGAGCATGCAATGAAGGTGGCGAAGAAGCTCGGGGTGGAGGACGCCGTCTTCCTCTCGGTCGTGGCGAGGGAGCAGATGGTGAGGTTCGCCAACGACTCGCTCTCCGTCTCCAAGAGGATAGACGAGAGGGTGTTGTCCGTGTACCTCGCCAAGGGTGGGAAGAGGATCGTGGGAGGGTCGACCAACGTAGAGAAGCAGGGCATCGAGAGTTTTGTGGAGAGGCTGCACAAGACCATGGTAAACCTGACTAGGGACCCGACCTACGTGCCGCTGCCCAAAGAAGCCAGGAAGTTCACCAAGCTGAGCCCCCACGATGAGGGGCTGGGAGAGTCTGAGAAGGACGTCTCCGAGGCTGCGCCGGGTGGCCATAGAGTCCGCCAGGTCGGCGGGCGCGAAGAGGAGCGCCGGGGCGATAGAGGCGACCCTGGTCGGCAACGGACATACTCACCTCCAGCGGCACGGTCGGGCACGACGTAGGCTCGAGCATCCTCCTCAACATCAGGTCCTTCACCGACGCAAACGCGAGCGGTCACGGGCTCTCGTGCTCCTCGACCCTGAAGGGGCTTGACGCGAAAGAAGCGGGGCGGACCGCGGGCGAGCACTCGAAGCGCATGCAGAACTCGAAGCAGCCCAGCGAAGGGACCTACACGGTGCTCATGAGCCCGACGGTGGCGTCGAACCTGATATCGCTCATCGGGGGCTTCGCCTCGGCCTTCTCGGTGGAGGCAGGGATCTCGTACCTTGCCGACAAGATGGGCAAGAAGGTCGCTTCGCCCTCCTTCTGCCTCACCGATCACGGAACCATAAAGGGAGGGCTCGGGGGCAGGTCCTTCGATGACGAGGGCACCCCCACCCAGTCGACGAGGATTATCCAGGACGGGGTCCTGAAGAGCTACCTCCACAACCTGGGCACCGCCAAGAGGTTCAAGACGAAGAGCACCGGGAACGGGGGCTGGATCGAGCCCAACCCGTGGAACCTTGAGGTGGGAGCGGGCGACTCGACATACGACGAGATGGTCTCCTCGATAAAGCACGGCATTATCCTCACGAGCAACTGGTACACGCGGTTCAGCAACTACAGGACCGCCGAGTTCTCGACCGTCCCTAGGGACGGGACCTACCTCGTGGAGAACGGCAAGGTGACCACCCCGCTGAGCGGGCTAAGGATGAGCGACTCGCTGGAGAGACTCTTCTCCTCGGTGGCCCTCCTTTCCAAGGAGCGCCAGTGGATAGAGTGGTGGGAGGTGGACGAGCCGACACTCTGCCCTTGGGTCCTGGTGGAAGGGGTGAAGATCACGAGGGCATACGGGTCCTCCCCTTGACCCGCCCGGCGAAGACGCAAGACGTCGGGATGTGGTCCAGGGTCAGGAGGCAGTTCTCAAGGCAGAAGGTACGCCTCATGATAGCGCGCAGGATGCTTGAATACGGAATCAGGGTCTCGGAGGAGAGCAAGCTCTTCGTGGGCGGGATGGAGGTGGACTACACGGCGCTCGCGAAGGACGTCGGGCGCGGACAGGAGGGTCGTCAAGCAGACGGCCGAGCAGATTCGCAGAGACCCGTTCCTATTCTCCATATTCTCCCAGATAGTCCCCTTCGGCGCGAGCCTCCTGCCCGTGGTCTCGAAGGTGGGCTACTCGGCCATAGTGATCGACGCCGACCCGAGGGCCGCCGGCGTCATCTCGGCGACGACCGCGGTCCTGGCGAAGCACAAGGTCATAGTGAGGCAGGCCCTCGCCGCTGACCCCGACATGTTCCCGGACGCGAAGCTGACCCTCATAGTGGAGGGTCAGGTCCCCGGCGACGCCATAGCTGAGCTGAACTCGCTTGAGATGGTGAAGAGCTTCACCGTGATGAAGTAGGCGCGGCTCCCTTCTCCAGCATTCGGGAGAAGGTCCAGCCTATGGTGTTGAGGATCTCGGTCAGCCTCTCGTTCTCCCTGTAGTTCTCGATGGATATGCTCGCGAGGCGTCCTCCCTTTTCGTTCACCGAGAAGCGGAGCTCCGAGCCCTTGCTGAGCTTTCCCTTGGAGACCAGCTCCTTGTCCTTGGACTCCATCCCCGTCAGTATCTTGCCGACGAGGAATGACCTGAAAGGCGGGGTCTCTGGTTTGAGGGCCACCTCGGCCACCGGCTCGACCAGCACGCGGCCCCTAGTGATCTGGGCGATGGCGATGGTCTCACCGCCCTTGTCCCTCCGAAGCTCCCTTATCTCCGGTATCTCGCCGCCCGACTCGACGGGTTCTGGTCTCTGAGGCGACCTCACGGGCTCCTTTGGCTTGGCAGGCAGGGGAGAGGTTATCTCAGAGGCGGGCCTGAAGCTGGACGCCCTCAGGACGGAGTCGACCAGCGCCTGCGCATCCTTCAGCTTCACTATCTCCTCCTGGAGCTCGGCGATCTTCGACTCTATCCAGAGCTTGACGTCTGCAGCCTTCTTGAGCTGATCGTCGCTGGTCGACATTGGATGGGTTACCTTTTCGGGGCTCTAAAAAAGTTTGAGCGAGCCTTGGCGCTTATAGCGCCCTCGCTATGGCCTGCGCCATGGCGGTCGTACCCGAGGACCCGCCCAGGTCGTAGGTGACGTCCTTGCCCTCGGCGACTACCTTCATCGGTCGCGTCGAAGATCGCCTTTCCTGCGCTCTTCTCCCCGATGTACTCAAGCATCCAGGCTCCGGAGAGGATGGTGGCCGTTGGGTTGACCTTGTCCATGCCCGTGTACTTCGGGGCGCTCCCGTGGGCAGGCTCGAACATGGCGTACTTTTCGCCGAAGTTCGCGGAGTAGATCATCGCGATGCTCCCCACCAGCCCCGAGGCCTCCTCCGAGAGGATGTCCATGAACAGGTTCGTCCCGACGACGACGTTCTGGTTGAACCGCTGGGGTTCTTGATGAGCTGCTGGGAGAAGTTGTCGATGAAGAGGTCCTCAATCTCGATGTCCGGATAGTCCTTCGCGCCGACCGCGTGGACGGACTCGAGGAAGAGGCCGTCCGTGATCTTCAGGATGTTTGCCTTGTTGATGGCGACTATCTTCTTCCAACCCCTCCTCTTGGCCTCCTCGAACGCGAACCTCGCCACCTTCGTGGACTTGTCCCTGGTTATCAGCCGGACAGCGACCGCGACGTCGTCGCTCAGCTTGTACTCTATGCCGGAGTAGAGGCCCTCGGTCCCCTCCCTGACGCAGACAAAGTCGACGTCGCCGAGCGGGCCCACGCGGCCGGGGAAGGTCTTGATGGGCCTCACGTTGGCGTAGAGGTTGAAGTGTTGCCTTATGCTGATGGCTACGCTTCTCGGCGTGCCTGGGATAGGAAGGGTGGTCGTCGGTCCCTTGAAGCAGCAATCCGCAGAATCGAGGACCTTCCATGTCTCCTCCGGGATGAAGCTCGGGCCCTGCCGTTCTTCTCCCACCACTCGGCCCCCGCGTCGCACGGGATGAACTCGGCCGTGGCGCCGCTCGCCTTTATCACGAGCATCATCGCGTCGACCAGTTCGGCGCCCGTGCCGTCGCCCCTGATCAGTGCGACCTTCTTCATAACACGCCCGTCTATACTTGCCGATTTATCCTTTCGTCGCGGTCAGCGGAGTATCGTGAAATCCGTATGGGGCTGATGCGGCTCGAGCCGCTTGAGGACGACCCCCGAGACCTGGGCGCCTGGAGGACCGCCCCCTGCCCAGTCGAGCAGTTTCCACACGTCGGCCTCCTCGCCCTGGATCAAGGCCTCGACCGAACCGTCTTCATTGTTCCTGACCCAGCCGCGGACCCTGAACTCGATGGCCTTGTCGAGCATGGACGACCTGAAAGAGACGCCCTGGACCCGTCCCTTTATCACGGCGCTAAAGGTCACCAATCCCATTCGCGATCATCTCCGCTGGAAGCGTTGCACCTCTGCCGTAATCATTTAACTCTGCCCTTGGAGACCCGGGGCGGACCGAATACGAACGGCCTAAAGCGCGTTGTGGACCTGCTGATCTACGGTTCTGTGGGTCTGGGAGGAGTCCTTCTCTTCGCTGCGGCCCCTCTGGTCCCCGTTTGGCTCCTCGGTGCCCTTGCATCAGGAGAGGCAGCGTATGCCGTCTGCGCAGTGTGCGTCGCCAGGGGCATCAGGAGGGCCTACTACGCGGTGCTGGGGTTGGCGGTCCTTGTGCTCCTTGTGTCGCTCCCGCAGCCAGACCACTACGCTTTTGCTACGAGCGGGGACCCGGAAGCGTTCCTGATCTTCGCCGCGGGGTCCGCCCTGCAGCTCTGCCTTCTCGTGGCTGTGCCGGTCTACCTTAGACGTACCAGGCCCAGCTAGGCACATCCGGTTCAGGTTCCTCCCCGAGGTTCGACGACTTTTATAAGCCGAATTCAGGGGCATCGACTGCTTGGCGAGGTTCGCCGAGCTGGATTCAAAAAGATCGATGTCGACCACCAAACCTCCCGAGGCGAAGTCACCTTCGCGCTCACCGAACTCGATCATCTTGGTAGCGGTTATCGTCGTCGTGGTCGCGTTGGCCCTGGGAGCTGCGGTCTACAAGTCGTCAGCGAGCACCCCCTACGCCTGCGCGACGTTCGACAGGCAGGGCAGCAACGTGTTGGTCACGACGAGCGGTATCATCCACGTAAGCAGTACCGGTCACTACTACATTAGCTGCAGCGAAGGCTCTCCTCTACCAGTTAGTGGGACGAGTATTTCATGTCTGACTGTGGTGGCTCAGCTGGAGACCTCGTCATATCCTGGCGCGGCCAGTACCTACTTTTACTACCTGACTTCGACCACGGGCACGATCACCCTTCAGGGCGCGGGCGTCAACGCCACTGAGATCACCCCGCCGTCGTCAGCCTCCATACTGGTTACCTGCTGATAACAAATCCGGGAAGAGGGTAAGGGGCACCCTGGGTTCTTAGAAAAATGAGGGAGTAGAACGGGCGAACGCTCTACATCATCCACTTCATCGCTTCGTCGTATGCGACGGCGACGAGTGTTTCAGATGAGGCAGAATCTGCGCCCATCATCGACATCCGCATCGGGCCGCTGATGTCGGGGGCCTCAGATATCCAGACCGAGTCGTAGGCGCCGAGAGTCATGAACCCTTGGTGGACCTTTATGCCCATCTTCTGGGCAGCGTCCATCATCATCTTGTTCATCTGCTCTGCCTCGGCCTTGGTCGGGGCCTTTCTGAGTTTGACCAGTGTTATGAACCACATGGCGCCACGGGCTGAGACCAACGAATATTTAAGTCAGGTATGAATAATTCACGTAAATCGTCCCCGGCTCACGAAGGGGCCATGCGCAAGGGCGGGAATCGCCGCGCGTTTCGGTTGATGGAAATTCCTTCGTCAGAGATTTTGGCGGGCCCGGCCGGATTTGAACCGGCGGCATCTGGCTTCGCAGGTAAGAGGTGCCCGGCCTCGAGACCTTTGAGAATCTAATAGCTCCGCTTTTTCAGGTCTCTTTGTTCAACCAACCGCGATATGTCGTCCAACTTTCGCGACTTATCTGGATGGTTAAACCCAACAAGCCTTGCGAACTCTCGAAGGTTTCTCATTCCGATGACGTCAAGATCATATGATTGAGACCAAGTGGGAAGTTTTGGCTTTCCGTGCAGGTACAACTTTGCTTCAATTTGGAAGAACCTCATAAGAACCAGCTGTACGTCCATGAGTCCCTCTTTGTTCACAGACCTGGCACGGACCATGCATTTCGAAAGGCCCTTCGAAACCCGCACGTCCCCGTCCCCATCAAAATATGCGCGCAGCCATTCCTTAGCTGACCGACGTTTGAGATATCTGATTGGTACTCGCCACCTCAATTTGCCATAGGGGCCGTACTGCTTCAGATCAAGCAGCATCTCTTTGCCGAAGGCCCTTATGACTCCATAATCAGGCATATCACGCGACTCTACGCCGTAGAGATCATGTACTAGTTCTGCAAATCTTGCTCGAATCGTTGCGTCTGGCTCGGCTAATTCAAACCTCCAGCGATTACCTCCGGTCCTGCGCTTGCCCTCGAAGCAAAGCGAGCCGTCTGAGCAAGCCATGCCGTGGAGGGCGGCTTTCCTTCGTGAGAGCATGGGCGGGACCGAAACACCTGACCCGGTGTCCATCTCCTGTATATCCGTCACAGATTATTTTAGAACCCATGCGGGCCCGGAGGGATTTGAACCCTCGACCCCCAGCTTCGCAGGCTGATGCCCTGATCCTGTACTAGGCTACGGGCCCCCTGTCCTTCCCTTGGGCGAGGTGTATTAATCCTTGGCCAAGCCTAGGGAGAGAATCTTAGACTCGCGACCTTTCTTTCTTATGAAGAGTATGGCCAGGATCAGGAACAGTGCGGAGTTCGCCGCGACGAGGGAAGGCAAATCCCCGACCGAATCATTTTTTCGCCCCGGAAGCGCCGAGGAGTTTCTGCGCGACGGACTGGGTCCCGGCGTCGAGGATGTACGGGCCCAGCCGCGGCCCCCTCTCCGTTCCCAGAAGGATCCGGTACACCGCAGAGAAAAAGCTGTTAGGAGCAGTCCCGCTCTTTCGAATGGCCTCGAACGCTGCGCCTTGGATCTCGTCCGGAGTCTTGGCGGAAGCGAGCGCACTGGCGAACTCTCTGAGGGCTAGCGCGGTCTTCGGGTCGAGCTCTATGACTGGCGGCGCGTTGCGAGAGTCGGACTCCACCCCCGACTCTACCCCGAAGTTGACGAACTTCGCCCAAGCCGCGGCCCAGCCAACCCTCTCGGTCAACTGAGGGGACGGACCGGGGACTGCCCCGTTCGCGATGAGCCGCTTTACTACGAAATCCTCGACGTTGCCTGTGGGCGCGACGACGGCCAGAGCGGCCACCTGTTTGTAGGGGACGTGGACCCCGGGCTGGTCGGGAACGCGGGTCAGGACCGTGTATTCGTAGAGGCCTCGCTGCCTTGCGTCCTTCATCAGGTTCGGGTCCCTGGTCTTGGAGAAGTAGTATGATTCCAGCTCGTCGAACTCGTCCATGTAGACGGGTATGTCCTCTAGCGAAAGGTTCCTAGCGCCGATGATGCGCTTGAACATGAGCAGCCTAAGGCTGTTGGCAGAGGCGTACGTCAGCCACTCCTGGGGCGTGAGCACGTTGCCCACCGATTTGGCGATCTTGCGTCCGCTCTTGTCCTGGAATAGCTCGTACCGCGCGTGGTGGGGCGGAGCGCGACCGAGCACGTGTTCGCAGACCCAATCGTTGACCTTGACGGACTCCTCGATGTCCTTCCCGTAGGCCTCGAACCTGATATCGAGGGCGGCCCAGCGCGCCGCGAACTCGCACTTCCACACGAGCTTGCCCTCCCCTTCGGTGACGCTCCTATCGCCCTCGTAACCGCACCCGAGGATTTCCTTGTCCCTTATCTCGGCCCTGTCGCACTTGTAGTGGACGACGCCCCGGGCGGCATCGTAGCTCGTTACTACCGTCGTGTAGAGCCTCCCGCAGTTCTTGCAGATGGGGGTGTAGGGGAAGACCTTCTGGTACTTGTCCTGCCCCGTGAACTCCTTGATCTTGTCCCCGACCTCTTGGGCGCTGTTGAGGATGAGCTTGATCTGGTCGTTGAGCAGGCCGCTCTTGTACGCCTCGGCGCCGCTCATGAAGGTGTATTGGATGGAGAGTTTGTCGAGCGAGTCGCGCAGCAGCGAGCCGACGTGTTCCCCGAATGAGCCGTGGCAGCCGAAGGGGTCGGGCACCCGGGTGACGGGGTGCGCCACGTAGTCGTTGAGCCAATGGGGGAAACCCGCCGGGACGTTTCTGAAGCCGTCCAGGTCGTCCGAGAACGCTATGAGTTCCGATTTGTAGCCGAGCCCTTCAAGGGCCATCTTGACCCCGTAGCTGCGGATCGCGTCCCCGACCGAGCCGATGTGCGGAAGACCTGAGGCGCCGAGCCCGCTCTCTACCCTTACGAGCGAGAGGTTCCTTCCCAGCGACTTGTCCCTCTCGACGACCTCGCTCGCGACGCGGTCGAGCCAGGTCCCCCTACCGATGATGGTGACGTCCTGATGGGACAATTGGTCCTCGACCTCGAGGCTCCTCATTAAAGAATTTCTGTCTCAACCCAAGGTCTGGAATTAGAGCGCCACTGAGAACCAACAACGCGTACGTGGCGCTTATATGGGCATAATTCCTAATTGTGTGTGCTTTCGAAGGCCGAGTCAATTCGCAGGACTAGATTGGCCACGAAGCGTCGCCGCACGTCCCAGATGTGTAAGGCCTACGAACTCAAGATTGTCAAATCGCACTTGAGCAAAATAACCCGAGAGCGACTCTACAAACTGTTTCTTGAGGCTAAGTGGTTCTATAACGGCTTGTTGGCCAGAGGCGACGCCTGGAACGCCGACTACAAACGGAAAGCGGTACTGGTGAAGAACTATCAAGGGTCGTTCGAAACACGCAATCTCGAAATTTTACCATCTCAAATTCGACAGGCAATGGTTCGACAGGTAAGGAATAGCATCACTAGCCTGTCCAGGCTAAGAGAGAATGGCCATCGGGTGGGTAGCCTCAAGTTCAAGAGCCGCGTCCTGTCGATTCCACTTTCGCAATTTAACTCAACCCACAAGTTGCGAGGGAATAGAATCAAGATTCAGAACCTAAAACAATGGATGCGCGTGTCGGGCGTGGAGCAGATACCTCGAAACGCGGAAATTGCGAACGCCAATCTGCTGCAGAGGGCAGGCAATTATTTTCTTCGCATTACAACTTTTCAGCAAAAAGCGTCGCAGGGTGTCGATGGGAGCATCGGCATCGATTTCGGGATAGCCCGACAACTGACGTTGTCAAACGGTATTTCCATCAGCGAGTCAGTATACCCCACACGGCGGGTAGGCCGAATTCACAGGGAATTGTCAAGGAGGGCACCTCAAGGAAGAAACCGGCAAAAGACAGAGCTGAAACTCAGAAAGGAGTATGCGAAAACGGCGAACCAACGCAAAGACATCAGGAACAAAATAGTTGCGAAACTCACGGCCCAGTACACGACAATTTGCATTCAGGATGACAACATCAAGGCATGGCAGAGGATGTGGGGTCGTCGAGTTGAGGCATCGGCGATAGGAGGAATAATCCGCGATTTCCGAAGGAAAACGCGAACTCTCGTAGTGGTCCCTCGATTCAGGCCGACGACGAAGATGTGCAGCCGGTGCGGAGGGTCGAACGAAATCAACCTCGCCGAACGATCATATCATTGCCAGCACTGCGACCTCCTAATAGATCGGGACCTCAACGCAGCCACCAACATTCTTCACGAGGGGGTACCTACGGAGCGTAGGGAAGTCACGCCTGGGGACATGAGGACCTCTACCGAGATCCTGGGATACCTTAACGGCATCCCGAAGGTTTCGGCAAGTCTAGTGGTTGAACCAGGAAGCCCGCGAAGATTCCTAAGCGGGTAGCTCACCGGTAGTAGGGGACTGCGACCTTCTCCATCGACTTGGACTCTCTCGAGGAGCGCACCTTCTTGCTCGCGTCGACGAAGTCGTCCATCGACACGATGGCTTCCTTGATGTGGGCCTTTGCGTCCTCCGGCTTTGGATACTTCGCCACGTAACGCTGGAGGACGATGGATACGGCTGTGTTGACCAGCGCCGTCACGTCAGCGCCGCTGAAGCCCTCGGTCATGTCCACGAGTCTTTCCACGTCGACGTCCTTGGCCTTCTGCTTGCCCTCGAGCGATAGCTTGAGTATCTGCAGCCTTGCTTCCTTGTCGGGGAGAGGTATGTTTACGATCTTGTCGAACCTGCCCGGCCTCACCAACGCAGGGTCCACCATGTCCATCCTGTTGGTGGCTGCGAGCACGACTACGCCGTTCAGCGCCTGGATGCCGTCGAGCTCTGTCAGGAGTTGGCTGACGACCCTCTCGGTCACCATGCTGTCGCCGCCCATGCCCCTGGTCGGAGCCAGGGCGTCTATCTCGTCGAAGAATATGACACAGGGCGAAGCCTGCCTGGCTCTCCTGAAGACCTCTCGGACTCCGCGCTCGGACTCTCCGACCCACTTGCTCAAGAGCTCAGGGCCGCGAATGCTGATGAAGTTGGCTTCGCTCTCGGTGGCGACCGCCTTTGCGAGCAGGGTCTTGCCCGTACCCGACGGTCCGTGGAGCAGGACTCCCTTAGGCATAGTGTAGCCGATTATCTTGTAGAGGTCGGGGAACTTCAGCGGCCACTCGACGGCCTCCTGCAGCTCCTTCTTCACCGACTCGAGCCCGCCGATGTCGGACCACTTTACGTCCGGTGTCTCGAGGTAGACCTCGCGCATCGCAGAGGGCATGACGTCCTTCAGCGCCTCCTCGAAGTCGTTCATGGTGACGACGAGCTTGTCCAGCACTTCAGGGCTCAGCCTCTCCTCGTCGAGCTTGAGGTCTGGGAGCATCCTGCGGAGTGTCTTCATGGCGGCCTCCTTGCAGAGGTACTCTGCGTCCGCTCCCACGAAGCCGTGGGTCACCGCCGCGAGCCTCTCGAGGTCGACGTCCGCCGTCAGCGGCATGTGCCTCGTGTGTATCTGGAGTATCTCGAAGCGACCCTTTCTGTCGGGTACCTTGATCTCGATCTCTCTGTCGAACCTTCCCGGTCTTCTCAGCGCCGGGTCGATGGCGTTGGGTCGGTTGGTGGCAGCGATGACGATGACCTTGCCTCTTGCTTCCAGCCCGTCCATCAGCGAGAGCAGTTGGCTCACGACTCTGCGCTCCACCTCGCCGGTGACCTCTTCTCTCTTGGGAGCTATCGAATCGATCTCGTCGATGAATATGATGGTCGGTGCCTTCTCCTTCGCCTCCTTGAAGATCTCGCGGAGCCTTGCCTCGGACTCTCCGTAGAACTTGCTCATTATCTCGGGACCGGAGATAGGGATGAAGTGGGCGTTGCTCTCCGTCGCCACGGCTTTTGCGAGCAGAGTCTTCCCCGTGCCCGGCGGCCCATAGAGGAGTATACCCTTCGGTGCCTCGACCCCGAGCTTCTCGAAAATCTCTGGGTGACGGAGCGGGAGCTCGATCATCTCCCTGACCTTCTGAATCTCGCCCCTGAGACCTCCGATGTCCTCGTAGGTAACCTGCGGTACACCACGGAGCGCCTCGCCCTTTTCGGAGATCACGAAGACGGTCCTCTGGGTGATGAGCGCGGCCTCAGCTGCTGGGCTCACGCCAACGACCTGGAAGGTTAGTCTGCCTCCGAAGTAAGGAATCATTACATTGTCGCCCTTGGTGACCGGGACGCTCTCTAGCGCGTCGGCAAGGTATCGCTCGTCGATCGGCGGGACGGCCTCGAGCGGGGCTACCACCACCTTCTCCGCTGGGGGTGCCTTTACCTTCTTGACTATCACCATGTCACCGATCGCGACGCCCGCGTTGTTCCTGATCAGACCGTCGATCCTGACGATGCCCCGGCCTTCGTCGGATGGGTATAGCGGCAGGCACTTTGCAACGGTGCGCCTCTTCCCGCGAATCTCGATGACGTCGCCCGTCGACGCGTCGAGCGCATCCATGGCATCGTAGTCTATTCTCGCCACTCCGCGTCCTACATCCCTTGTGTAGGCTTCTAGTACCTTGAGCTGAACTTGTTGCTGGCTCACGCCCTTATCACTGTTAGACAACTTTAACGCTCCTATACCCCTTATTAGTCTTCTCCCTAGTCTTGAAGATTACTTCGAGCAATCCGTTTTTCAAACTTGCGGTCCCGGAGTCAGGATCAATCTCGCGCTCGAGCGGCACGTCGATCTTGTACTTTCTGTCACCCTTTTCCGCACCGAGTGATACCTTCTCGGGCAGAGCGGAAATCTCGACATCTTCTTTTTCGACACCCGGAATCTCAACAAGCAGCCTCAGGTTTCCCTCTTTCTCGTCGAGGACTTGTTCGTAGATCGGCGCCCTGAAACCGTTCGGGCCTACGAGGTTGTCCCCGAAGAAGTGTATCGTTGGCTTTCCCTCGGGTCCGACCCCCATGGCCATGCCCGCGACGACCGGCTTCGAGAAGACCTTCTGGCCGGTGTTCACGCTGGACCTTATGACGTTCTCAAGGCTCCTCTCGAAATCGTCGAAGAAGTGATCAAGTTCGTCGAGCATGTCCCGGAGGTCTCTTCGCTTATCTTCTGACATTTAACCTCTGGTTAATTAGCCGATGGTTAAATATTTATAAAGTTTCTCCCAATTCGGGCGGCTGTTGGTAAGGATAGAGGTCATCGCGAGCTCGAGGGCCAGGTTGACTATCGCGAGCCTCCTGTCCACACGGCCTCGGACGTTGGGCGAGCTCGCCGAGGTCACGGGCATGTCCGTGCAGGGGGTCTTGAAACACCTGAAGAAGCTGGAGGAAGCCAGGCTCCTTAGGGAGCGCAAGATGAAGCGCGGCAGGTACCTCAAGCAGAGGAAATTGTATTTCATCGACAATCCGAAGGTCGCCGACTACTCCCAGAGGGACGTGCTGGTCGCGACCATGGGGAGACCCAGGGCGATCGGGGAACCGGGCGAGAAGACAGCTGACCGCTCTGGCGAGAGCTCCCTCCGCGAACTCGATGGACTCGCGCAGGATGTGCTCATACTGAGGAGAAGAGTGCGCGACCTCGCGAGGCGGACCGCAAGGATGGTCGACGAGGTCGTGGAATCGGAGTCGAGGATCGCGACGCTCGTCAGCTCCCTCGGGCTGACGGACGAGGAAGAGCAGGTCGCACGGCTCGTCTATGGCGACGACTCTCCCGAGACGGTGAGGCAGATACTCAGGGAGCAGTACGGCTGCACCGACCCGGAAGGAGCAATAAGGGACGTGATGAAGAGGATACGGAGCGCGTCGAGATGAAGAAGCCCCTCATCATGGTGACGAACGATGACGGAGTGACCAGCCCTGGCATCGTGGCCCTCGCCGATGCGCTGAGCGGTCACGCCAAGGCGGTGGTGATCGGGCCGGAGGGGCAGCAGAGCGCCGCTGGAATGAGCCTCACCTTTCACAGGCCACTCCGCGTCGACAGGGTCTCCATCCAGAAGCGAGAATGCTACGCGGTCTCGGGCAGCCCCGCCGACTCAGTGATGGTGGGGATCAATAGGATACTCCCGAGGCACCCGGACATGGTGGTCTCTGGGATCAACATCGGGGAGAACCTGACAATACAGGACATCCTCGCTTCCGGCACGGTAGCGGCGGCCATGGAAGCAGCGCTGCTGGGGATACCATCGGTCGCGTTCTCGATGGAGGTCCCGGACACCGTCACCTTCGTGCACGGGTTGAAGGACGAGAACTTCGCGCTTCCCGCGCAGATAGCGGCGGAGATCGCCTTCGAGGTCCTCGAAAACGGTCTCCCCCGGGGGGTGAACCTTCTGAACGTCAACTTTCCTTGGAAGACGGGGCCGGAGACGAAGTTGAAACTGACCTCCATAGAAGTCAGGAAGTACAAGGACTATGTCATCGAACGCAAGGATCCGAGGGGGCGACCCTACTACTGGATGTGGGGATCGAGGCTTCCCACTTTCAGGAAGAGCTCCGACGTGTACGCGGTCCACAAGGAAAGAGCGATCTCGATTTCACCGCTCTCTCTCGACCTGACCCCGAAGGTCCACTCGAAGATGAGGTCGTTCGACAGCGCGCGTGAGCGAAAGGATGGAAAAGATTCGCCGAAATGGTGCGCACGCATAAATACAAAGTACGGGAATAATGTTCCAGAAGGGAAGAAAATGCAGAAACGGACGAGGCCTATGAGCAATGTCCAAGCGTGGGGAGGTTCAGGAACCATAGGTCCACTGTTGGGTGTCAGGGTGGTCGTTCTGTCCAACGCGCGTCAAGACTCCTCTTCCCCCCTCTGCTATTCTCATCTCTCCCAAAGAGGGCGATCGGTTTCTCCTATCCCAGCGGGCGGGAGGGCAAGGTCATCGGGGCCGCCCTGCTCGCAGCCACGGGAGTCCTCTCCCTCCTCTTGGCGACGGCCGTGGGCGTCGTGGGGATCGCCATGGCCGCGTGGCTCATGGGTGGGACCGGAGGTCTGATCATCTATAACTCGACGAGGGAGAAGATAGCCTTCGTGAAGGAGCACTGCCAGTCCTGCCGTCTCCGGCCCCTCATCGAGGAGCACGAGGCGATGCACCTCAACGGTGAGCCGAGTGAGGATGTGGTCTGGGGAGAGGCCATGCGAAGGCACAGCTATCAGAGCCTCGGCCTGGCGAGCGACCCTCGAATCTGCAGCTTCTGCCCGATAGCCAAAAAGCTTAGAGACCACTCGTAGACGAGAGGCTTTTCCTTGGTCCATAGGATAGCAGTACTTGAGCCCGACCTATGCCACTCCGATAAGTGTGGCCTCGAGTGCATCAAGGACTGTCCCGTGAACATCAACGGCGAGGAGTGCATCATCCTCGGCGAGGACAAGCTTGCGAAGATCTCAGAATCCCTGTGCATCGGCTGCGGCATATGCGTCAAGGTCTGCCCCTTCGACGCGATCACCATCCTCAACCTGGGAGAGGAGCTCACGCAAGGACAAGGTGCACCAGTACGGGATGAACACCTTCAGGCTCTACAGGCTCCCGGTCCCGCGCAAGGGGCAGGTGGTCGGGCTCGTAGGCAGGAACGGCATCGGAAAGTCCACCGCGCTCCAGATACTCTCGGGCCAGCTCATCCCGAACCTGGGCGACTATGAGAAGGAGGCGACATGGGACAGGTTCCTGGATTATCTAAGCGGCCGGGAGCTCAAGGACCATTTCAAGAAGGTGGCTCAAGGCGACATCAGGGTATCGCTCAAACCGCAGGCGGTCTACAAGCTCCCGGAGGTCTGGAAAAAGGACGTGCGCTCGCTGCTCCAGAAGGTCGACGAGACGGACGGCTTCGAGGCCGTCGTCAGGGACCTCGGGCTGGGCGAGTCGCTGGGCAAGCTCCTCCCGGAGCTGAGCGGCGGGGAGCTGCAGAGGGTGGCCGTGGCCGTCGCCGCACTCAAGGATGCGGACATCTACCTGTTCGACGAGCCATCATCGTTCAACGACGTCTACCAGAGGCTCGCGGTCTCCCGTCTCATCAGGTCCATAGCTGCGAAGGGGCGATACGTGCTCCTGGTCGAGCACGACATGACCTTCCTCGACTACGCTAGCGACTATGTCCAGATAATCTACGGAGAGCCGGGCGCCTACGGGGTCGTGTCGGCGTTGTACCCGTCGCGGACCGGCATCAACGCGCTCCTCGAGGGGATGCTTCCCCAGGAGAACGTCCGGTTCAGGGACAGGGCGGTCACCTTCGAGGTCACGACCTCGGTCGAGAGCCAGGAGTCCACGGAGGTCGTGGCGAGCTACACCGACATCGAGAAGTCGTTCCCGGGCTTCAAGCTGAAGGCGCATGGAGGAGAGCTGACGAGGGGGCTCGTGCTGGGGATCATCGGCGCAAACGCGCTCGGGAAGACCACCTTCCTGAAGGTGCTCGCCGGGCAGGAGAAGCCGGACAGCGGCAGCGTCGACATCGGCGCGAAGATCGCCTACAAGCCCCAGTACCTGAAGGCCGACTTCAGCGGGACGGTGCAGGAATTCTTCGCAGAGAAGGTGGGCAAGGGGTTCGACGAGCCGAACCTCCAGGCATCGCTGGCGACGCCGCTCAGGATCGAGAAGCTGCTCGCGAGGAACATGAACGAGCTGAGCGGAGGGGAGCTGCAGAAGGTGGCCATCGTATCGACCTTCGCCCAGGAGGCCGACCTCTACGCGCTGGACGAGCCGTCTGCCTTCGTGGACGTCGAGGACAGGTTCGTGATCGCCAAGGCGATCGGGAGGCTCGTGAAGGCCGTGGGCAAGAGCGCCATGGTCATCGACCACGACATCCAGTTGCTCGACCTCGTCTCCGACAGGATGCTCGTGTTCACGGGCAAGCCCGGGGTCGACGGCGAGGCTACGCTCTCCCCTCGGCAAGGAGGAAGGGATGAACCTCTTCCTGAAGGAGGTCGGGCTGACCTACAGGAGGGACATCAACAGCGGAAGGCCCAGGGTCAACAAGCCGGACGGCAAGCTCGACCGCGAGCAGAAGGAGAGGGGGCAGTACTACTACGTCTCCAAGAACGTGCCCGTGGAGCCCGCCGAAGAATAGCCCGGGATTGAGCGTTTGGCGAAGCTACTGAGGGAGGCTCTGAAGGGGGCCCTCAAACCGGAGCAGGTCCGCGCCGTAGAGACAGGGATAGACATCATCGGAGACATCGCCATCGTGAAGCTCGGCAGAAGCGGTGAAGGACCAGGGGACTCTCGTGGGGGAGCGCGATCCTCGGCTGGCATGAAGAACGTCAAGGCGGTCTTCGACCAGGAGGGCGGGCTGGAGGGCGATTTCCGCTCTAGGCGGCTCAGGCACCTGGCCGGGGAGAACCGGACGCTCACCATGCACAAGGAGAACGGGCTCAGGTTCAAGGTCGACGTGGAGAAGTGCTACTTCTCACCCAGGCTCTCTACCGAGCGGATGAGAATCGCCGACCTGGCCGGGGAGGGGGAGAAGGTCGCTGAACATGTTCGCTGGGGTGGGGCCGTACTCGATCACGCTCGCCAAGAGGACGACGCCGAGGTCTGGAGCTGCGAGCTGAACGAGGTTGCCTACAAGCTTGCACGTCGAGAACAACAGGCTGAACAAGGTGGAGCCACTGATGCACATGTACAACGAGGACGCCGCGACGCCTGCCCGAGCTCCTCGACGTCAGGTTCGACAGGATCCTGATGCCGCACCCTTCGCAGTCGAACAGGTTCCTTCCGCGAGGCTCTCAAGCTGGTCAAAGCAGGGAGGGTGGATACACTACTACAGGCACCACTCGGGGGCGGACGCGGCGGAGGCCAAGGCAGCGCTCGACGAGGAGCTCGCGAGATCCTTGGGGGAGAGGCCGAGTACACCAGCAGAAGGGTGAGGGAGATCGGGCCTCACTACGTGGAGCTCGTCGCGGACATTCACGTCACCGGCTGATCGGCCCTGCCGAGCGCGGGCGAGGAGCTTCGCGACCCTGACCGGTTCAGGGACGCCGCCCTGGAGCGTGAACGAGTCCAGGACGCGCCCCGCGTCGGTCTCGGAGATTCCGGACAGGCGGGCGAAGACCCTGTAGCCGGTGTGGAGCTTCATCGGGGACGCGCGGACCGAGCTTTCTGTACTGCGCTATCCGGTCTTCTCGCCGTCGTGGAAGTGGTGGCGTATGGCCCCCTCGATGCCCGATGGACTCCCTGTAGGTCAGCGCGATCACCGGGACCCCGGACGTCGGAGGCGAGCGCGTCGACGTCGACGATGTTGTAGAGGCTGATGATGCAACCCGAGAGGAGCATCAGGTTGACGTCGTCGCGCTTCAAGCTCCTGTAGAGGCGGAGGATCGCCTCGGTCGCGTCGTCGCCCTCGACCGTGGCCTCTCCGAAGGCGAACCCGTCGATGACCAGGTCCGACCTCATCACCACCCCGGCGAGGACGGAGCGCGCGGTCCGGCCTCCGGAAGCTCTCCGCGACCCCCAGCGCCCTGATGGCCCGCTTGTTGGCGTGGACCTTCATGGACGATTTCCGGAGTAAGGGGAGCCTTAATATCCTTCGTAGGCCCGCGCCGATTGGCGTCAATGAAGTAACAGAGTTACTTGGAATAGATCAATATGACGTGAAGGCATTTGACTGAGACGCTACTCTAACAACGGCAAAGCCGTCGTAGGGGCTGACGGATTCCGGAGGAAGTTCTTGAGCTTGAGCAGGGGCACGACGGGCACCCCGTCGACCACCGCAGTCCTCGCTTCGATCAGGGTGAGGATGATGAGGAAGGATAGGCCCGGCGTGGTCCCTCTTCTCGCTTGTAGAGTCTGCGTCCTCTCGACCTGCTCCTTCGCGAACTCGCTCAGCGAGTCGAGACTGAGCCCACGTAGGTGGCGTAGTGCTTGCAGTCGACGGAGAGGCTCAGGAGGCTCGAAGTCGCGAGGAGGTCTATCTGTTTCCTGGGCTTGGTCAGCACGACGTTCCTCTGCACCCCGTAGCCGGCGGAGGAGAGGAGCTTGGCGCAGAGGTCCTCGAACTCGTTCCACTCGAGCAGTGCGGCCACCTTCTCGCTGTCCTGGCCCAGGCGGATCAGCGCGAGGGCCGCGAGCGGGATAGGTCTGAGGAGCTCCCGGGAGGCCGAGCTCCGAGGGATAGCCTCCCGAGGGTCTCGGAGGCCCTCTCGCGGGAGCCGCACTCTCCTCTCAGAGCAGCGCGAACAGGTTGGACTCCATGATCGTCTCGCTCGCCCCTGCAACTACGCGTCACGATTTAAGCGTGGGCGGCGGGAGAAAGAAATTAAGCGGCCGATGTCTCGGGCCCCTCCTTGCGATGCAGCACCGGAGGGACTGGGCCCGAGCGCCATTGAGGTGACCGACCTTAGGAGAGAGTATGTCACGCGCTCCTTCCTCACGAGGACGACGAAGGTCACCGTGGCGCTCGGCGGGATATCCCTGCAGGTGGCGAAGGGGGAGCTCTTCGGGCTCATCGGGCCCAACGGCGCCGGAAAGACCACGACGATCAAGATACTCACGACGCTGCTGTCGCCCGACGAGCGGGCTGCGCGACATCCTCGGGCTCGACATCAACAGGGACATCTACGAGATCCGAAGGAGGATCGGGATCGTCTTCGGAGGCGAGAGGGGCCTCTACAACCGGGTGACCGCCGTGGAGAACCTCAGGTACTTCGCTGACCTCTACGGTGTCCCTCCGCCTCGGAGATCAGCGGAGAGGGTCACGAAGATGGTCAAGCTCGTCGGCCTGGAGGGCAGGGAGAACGAACGGGTGGAGAAGTACTCCAGGGGGATGAAGCAGAGGCTCCACATAGCGAAGGCCCTAATCCACGACCCCGAGCTGGTCTTCCTCGACGAGCCGACGATCGGGCTCGACCCCGGCGGCGCGAGGGACATCAGGAACATGGTCAGGGAGATGAAGCAAGGAGGGGAAGATCGATCTTCCTGACGACGCACAACATGTTCGAGGCGGACGAACTCTGCGACAGGATCGCCGTCATATCGAAGGGGAAGATAGTCGCGCTCGACACCCCGGCCGGCCTGAAGAGCTCGGTCGAAGGACATCTCGGTCATCGAGCTCCAGACCTACGGAGCCGACGCGGCGTTCGTCGAGAGGCTGGAGGGGATTCGCGGGCGTGACCCGGGTGGTCGCGGACCTGGACTCGGAGAGGCAGGTCATACAGGGTGCAGACGGCGAGTTCCCCAGCCGAGGTGCTCCCGACCATAGTGACCGGGCTGGCGGGAGACGTGAAGATAATCGACAAGACCATCAGGGAGCCGACGCTCGAGGACGCGTACCTGAGGCTGGTGGAGGAATGAGCTTGGTGAGCAGGCTCCAGGCCGTCAAGGCCGTCGGCGCGCATCACGATGAAGATACTTCTTCGCGGACCCCCAGTGGATCATCCCGTCCATAATCGCTCCGTTCATCTTCACGCTGGTCGCGCTCCTCCTGTTCAAGAACGTCACCGGGCCCATCCTGCTCTACGCCGTGCTCGGAGGCGGGCTCATGGGGATGTGGGGCACGACGGTCTACGGCTCGGGGTACGTCGATAACCTTCGACAGGTGGAACGGCACCATGGAGGCGACCCTGGCGGCACCGGTCCCGCTGATCTGGATCATCAGCGGGCAGGGTCGACTGGAACACCTTCATCGGCGTGATCAACGGAGGCGTAATTCTCGTCATAGGGACCTCTGGTTCAGGACCGGGATATCCGTAGCGAACCTTGGCTCTTCATCATTCGCGACCGTCGCGACCTACATCTCGCTCTCTTCCTTCGGGCTGATGCTCTCGACGATCTACGTCCTCTCAAGGAAGGGCGGTTTCATCATGAACTCTCTCGAGGTGCCCGTCTACATCGCCACGGGGACGATGTTCCCCGTGGCTCTGCTCCCGCTTGTGACCCAACCGATCGCGTTCATCCTGGGACCGACCTGGGGCATAGACGCCATAAGGAAGGCCGCGATCGCCGGCTACACCGGGATCGGGCACGAGCTACTGGACGGATATAGTCATCCTCGTGCTAGAGACGGCGGCGTACTTCGCCATCTCGTTCTACCTCTTCGTCCGGGTCGAGAGGCTCGCCAAGGAGAACGGGACGCTGGAGGAGTACTAGGTTGGAGCCGTCGACGAGCCTCAGAAGGAGGGTCTCGATGGCGGTGCAGGTCTTCACCTCTTCGGTAGGCTTCGGGCGGAAGGGGACGATAATCTGGGATTCACCGGAGATGATCGGCATGCAGATACTTCCTGCTCCCGCTCGTTCCAGATATCCTTCTTCGCGATACTCGCCCAGTACCTGGACTACAGCAGCTCCGCCGTGCAGTACATCGTCGTCGGGCAACGCCCTCCAGGCAATGTCGTACTCCGCGGTCTTCGCCGTGGCAAACATCACCTCGACGGACAAGTGGCAGGGGACACTGGAGACGCTCATGGTCACTCCGGCGAACAGGATGGCGCTCTTCGTGGGAAGGGCCGTTTTCCAGTCCGGGCTCTCGTCGCTCATCGTCCTTGGAGGGCTCTTCTACGCCTCCGTACTTCTTCGGGGTGAGCTTCGCCAACGCGGACATCCCGGGTGTGCTCCTGGTGATCCTGGTGACGAGCGTGACAATGATGTGCTTCGGCCTCATGATAAGCAGCGTGGGGCTCTTCATGAGGACCGCGCATGATCGTCGCGAACATCTTCCTCTTCATCACGATGCTGGTGAGCGGTGTGAACTTCCCGGTCTCCAGCCTTCCAGCCTGGGCCCAGCCCGTCGGCTACGCCATCCCAATGACCTATGGGACGAGCGCCATCAGGCTCGCCATCGCGGGGGCTTCGCTCGGGGGGATCAGCCCCCTCGTGGAGGACGAGATCTTCGTGGGAGCGGTCGCGATCGTGCTCGGGTACTTCCTCATGGTGGGTTTCGAGAGGCTCGCGAGGAAGACGGGAAGGTTCGAGGAGTACTAGGCTGCTGCCGTTGTGAACCGGTCAGGGCTCGATGGAGGATGAAAACGGAGACAGCTTTGCTGCGATCACGTCGTGGACGTGCTGCGGGTCAGGCACCTCCTCGAGCTGCTCGCGCCACCCCGCCGCCCATGCAGCCTGACGCCGCCTTTTCCTCCCTTCAGGATCAGGAAGACGGTGCCGCAGTTGAACCTCTTCGCCATGACTCCCTGGGCGACCGAGATGTCTATGATGTCACGATAGCTCGATCGGAGTAGGGAGCCCGGAATGTCCTTTTTACTCGTATGGAGTCTTCACCCAATTCGAACGTGCGTCACGCTCCTCAGGAGGACGAACGCCCCGAGGACGCCCAGGCAGAGGGAGAGGAAGATCAGGTAGTGGAACAGGTTCGCCGGGCTGAGCTGCAGGAAGACGGAGAAGACCGCGACGCCGATGGCTCCCTTCAGGAAGGTCTTTGACCGAGGTCGGCCTGAGGGTCGAGCTTCTCCTCAGGACCGCCGTCGCTAGAATAGCCAGCAAGCGACATCTTCGTCGCCGACCTGTCTTCAACCTCGGGTCCTCTGTCTTGCAGACGCTCCATCACATAGGGGCACCGGGGATGGTACCTGCACCCGGAAGGCAGATTGATCAGGCTCGGGACCTCTCCAGTGGGAGGGGCCACCTCCTTGCTCTCGAGCGACGGGACGGACTTCAGGAGGGCCTGGGTGTAGGGGTGCTTGGGATTCGTCTATCACCTGCTTGGCCGGGCCCATCTCGACGATCTCCCCCGCGTACATCGTCGCTGCCCGGTCCGCGATGAACCGGGCGACTCGCGATGTTGTGGGTGATGAACAGGTAGGTCAGGTTGAACTCCTTCCTGAGGTCGACCAGGAGGTTGAGGACCTGGGACTGGACCGAGGCGTCGAGCGCCGAGGTCGGCTCGTCGAGGATGACGATCTTCGGGGTCGAGATTATCGCCCTGGCGACCGCGACCCTCTGCCTCTGGCCCCCCGAGAGGTCTCTCGGGCGACGCTCTGCGAAGTAGGACGTCCAGGCCGACCAGGCTCGAGGACCTTCTCCGCCGCGGCGTCCTTCATCGACTTGCGAGTATCGCCTGGTCCTCTGGAGCGGCTCCGTGACCACCGCGCTGATCGTCGCCCGGGGGTCGAGGCTCTCGAATGGGTTCTGGAAGACCATCTGGATCTCCTTTCTGACCTTGCGCAGGTTCTTCTTGGTGATCTTCTCTCCCGAGTACAGTATCTCGCCCGCGGTCGGCGTCTCCAGCGTCGCGATCATCCTCCCGAGCGTGGTCTTCCCACACCCGCTCTCACCGACGAGAGCGAGTATCTCGCCCTCCTGGATGCTGAGGTTGACGTCGTCGACGGCCTTCACCATCGGGGAGCTTGCGCCTGAAGACAGCCTCTCGAGCAGCCCCGGTCTTGCCGGCTCTGAAGTACTTCTTCAGGCCCCTGGTCTCGACTATGGGCTCAGCCATACAGGAAGCACCTCACAACGTCTCCGTTCTTGATGGTCTCCTGTGGGCGAGGTCGTGCTGCAGACGCTCCATGACGTAGGGACAGCGGGGATGGAAGCGGCACCCGTTCGGGCGGGTTGATCATGTTCGGGGGCGACCCCGAGATCGCCGTCAGCCTGCCCTGGTCTTTGGTCGTCGTCGGGATGCTCTTGATGAGCGCCTGGGCGTAGGGGTGCAGGGGGTTCTTCGTGATCTGTCTCCGACGGTGCCGGACTCGACCACCTCGCCGGCGTACATGACGACGATCCTGTCGCTGATGCCGTAGGCGACGTTGATGTCGTGGGTGACGAAGATGATCGACATGTTGTACTCCCGCTGGAGGTCGCGCAAGAGCTTGAGGACCTGCGCCTGGACCGTCACGTCCAGCGCAGAGGTCGGCTCGTCGGCTATCATGAGCTTCGGGCTCATGAGCAGGCCCATCGCGATGACGACCCGCTGTATCTGTCCGCCGGAGAGCTGGTGGGGGTAGCGCCTGATTATCGACGCGGGGTCGGGCATCCTGACGTCCTCCAGCTTGTCTATCGCCTCTTTGAGGGCTTCCTCCTCGTTGAAGGATGTGTTCTCCTGTTTCGCCCTCGAGCGGATCAGCCTCGAGCATCTGGGCGTCAACGCGCTTCACGGGGTTGAGCGTGTTGAGCGGGTCCTGGAAGATCATGAACGCGGTCGTGCCCCTCATCGCCATCACCTCGCGGCCGTTCATGCTTCGCGACGTCCTTGCCGTCGAGCATGAGGCGCCCGCTCGTGTAGCTGGCGTTGAGAGGGAGCAGGCGCACCGTCGCAAGCCCCAGCGTCGACTTGCCGGAGCCGCTCTCGCCGACTATCGAGACGCTCTCTCCCCTCGCCACCGAGAAGTTCACCCGATTCAGCGCCTTGAGCGGGCCATAGACCGTCCGATAGGTGACGGAGAGGTCCTCTACGCTGACGATGTTCTCCCCGTCCGTCCTCCGAGGAGGTCATTTAGTAGGTAATCCGTCCTCCGATCAGGTCCTGGAGCCTGTCACCCGCGAGAGTGAACGCGACGACGACGACCGCTATGACGACCCCGGGTATTATCGACCACCACCACTGCTGCGGGAAGAAGTTCAGGCCCGACGACGACATGAAGCCCCACTCGGGGTAGCTCGATGAGACGCCTATCCCGAGGAACGCCAGGGTGGCGAAGGTGAGTATCACGGTCCCCATGTCCAGCGTGGCGTAGGCGATGATCGGGTCCACCGAATTCGGGATGATGTGCTTGACGAGTATCCTCAGCCAGCCCGAGCCGCTCAGCTTGGAAGCCTCGATGTAGCCCTTGTTGCGCAGCGTGAGAGCCTGGGCCCTGAAGAACCTGGCGTAGGTGGGCCACCAGATGACAGTCAGGGCGACGAGCAGCGAGGTGTATCCTCCCCCGATGAGGACCGAGATTGTTATCGCGAGGACTATCGCAGGGAGCGCAAGGAAGGCGTCCGTCAGCCTCATCATTATCTCGTCGGCCCAACCTCCCAGGTAGCCGGCAGCAGATCCCCACGAGCATCCCGATGAAGATCGCGGAGCCAACGACGAGCACCGACGCCACCGCGTCGTGGGGCGTCGCGTACAGGATCTGGGAGAAGATGCTCTGTCCCTGGAAGTTGCGTCCCGAAGATCAGGTTCGGGAAGTCCTTCATCGAGGGAGCCAGGAGCGATC
Source organism: uncultured Nitrososphaerota archaeon (assembly GCA_963749225.1). Taxonomy (GTDB): domain Archaea; phylum Thermoproteota; class Nitrososphaeria; order Nitrososphaerales; family Gagatemarchaeaceae; genus Gagatemarchaeum. The sequence continues at coordinate 403,475 of CAVVLY010000002.1, forward strand.
GAGAAAAGTAGAGAGTGAGCGGGTTGGAGGGCATCAGCAGACTCCGTAGTTCGGGAGAAGCGGGGACTGCTTGGTCAGGACGGCGAGTTCCTGCAGCATACCCTCGATGAAGGCGAAGGCGAGGAATGCGACGATTATGACGGAGCCGACCAGCGCCGGCGGGTCCTTCATCAGGTACTCGAGTAGAATCTGACACCCCTCTTGACCTCCCCCGACTGCGTAGGTCTTCGGCGTGCACCTCCGCTACGGTCTTGGTCGCCCTGATCGGCTTCCTCATGAAGTGGTCGTAGAGGTCTGAGAAGCCCATGCTAGGTAAGCCTCACCCTGGGGTCCGCTGCGGCGTACAGAAGGTCGGCGACGAAGTTCGCGGCGATGACGGAAACCCCGATTATTACGGTGAAGGCCAGAATGGCCGTGTAGTCGAAGTTGAAGACCGACTGCACGGTGAAGTAGCCCATGCCGTGGATACGCGAAGACGTCCTCAACTATCGACGGCGCCTCCCGACCGAACTGGCGAACAGGAGCGCGACGAGGGTGATTATTGGGATGATGGAGTTCCTGAAGGCTGTGCCCCAGACCACCTTGCGCTTGCTCAGCCCCTTCATGTACGCCAGCTTGACGTAGTCGCGGTCGAGAGCGTCGATCATGCTGGAGCGCTCGAGCCTGGTGACCAGGCCGAAGCCGATGCACCGCTACGTGAAGGCGGGCAGGATGCAGGTGTTGCAGCGCGCTCCAGAAGTAGACCCAGTCGCCGGCGAGCAGGCCGTCCACGAGGGGCATCCCGGTCACGAGCTGGCGGAGCGCTGAGCGTCGGGATCGACGACGCCGGTCGCGGGAAGGAGGTTCAGCCAGTAGGCGACGATGAGCTGCATGATGAACGCCGACGAGGAAGACCGGGGCCGACCAAGTCGTGAGGTACAGCGCCTTCATCCCGTAGTCCGGCGCCCGGTTCCTGTTGGAGGCCGGCGATCGCCCCGGTGTAGAGTCCGATGAGCACACCAACGATCTGGCCGACGACGACCAGTTCCAGCGTTATCGGGAGGTACTACCTTTAGGACGTCGATCTCAGGGATGTGATAGCTGCGTGTCTGTCCCGAAGTTACCGTGAAAGATGTTCCAGACGTAGGTGAAGAACTGTGACGCAGATAGGCGCAGTAAGGTCGTTTTCCTTTATCACGAATGCGGTTACGCCCTGGCTGGCCCGGGGATTCCCGATGATGATCCGGGCCATCGCCTCTGGGCTCGGGACGAGGATGTGAAGCAGGGCGAAGACGAGGGCGAGAAGAAGTACGACTGTGATTACAGCGTTGACGGCTCTGCGCGTCTACGAAGAAGGCGAAGATTCGGAGCCAAATTTCGAGTAGCGTTATACGTCGATTGTGATATTAAGGTTTTCCAACCCGCAGAATATCTTCGTTCTCGTCGGGATGCTGGCTAGATCCAGCGATGCGGGGGCTCCGCTGAACACGTTGGTTCTCTTTCTAGAAAAATGAAAAAGGGAAGACCTAGACTAAGGTCTAGGTCACTTAACTTGGTTGCTGGTGAGTAGGAGATGAGGTTGTAGAAGATTGCGAACTGGAATGGCGAGTATACTAGCCCGTGCATGTAGGGTTGCACGATGAAGAGAGTGTCCTGGTCGGCATCTGGATTATGGTCGAGAGCTGGGTGAAGATGTCGTAGGCCTTCTTCGTGTCAGCGAGCTGTTGGGCTGCGTTGGTCTCGAATGGTATCTTGTTGGCCAGTGCGTTCAGCGTGGCGTTGTTGACCCAGTTGGCCTCGTGGGCCACTCCGGTAGCCATGTCGTGTGAACTGCTGGAAGATCGGGTCTGGCCAGTCAGCGCACCATCCTACACCCGTGATGGCGGAGTTGTCGCTGGGGATGCCGAGTCGACGTCGTACTGTCCCTCGGTGATACCCAGTGGGGTGATGTTGACTGCCTACCTGAGCGAGGTCAGTGCTGAGTATCTCGTTCACGGTCTGCTGCAACGGGGAGAGTGGCACGACGTAGTTGTAGGTCAGGGTCTGAAGCGGGGAACCCTTCGCGTCACCCAAGACCGTTCCATTGGTCATGACGGTGAAGAAGTGTCCCTGGATGCCGGCCTGGTTCACGTATTGCGCTGCGAGAGGGATGTTGTAGGAGTAGAGCGGGGTGTTGTCAGGGTTGTCCAGCGGTCCCCATCCTGGTGGGACCGGCGGGAGGCTCAGGGTTGCAAGGGCTGTGCCGTTGAAGGTGTACAGCTCTTGCAGGATCTGGGTGTAGTTCACGGAGTGGACCATTCCCTCTCTCAGGAGGGTGCTGTTGGTCGGGTAGACTTGTGTGTTGATACCGTTGGCAAGGTCGCACAAAGGCGCACCAGCGTTATCGAAGATCGTGCTGAATGGGAAGTTGGCCTTGTACTCGTATGAGTTGTACAGGTTGTTGAACTCGGAGATCTCCGGGAAGACGATCTGTGCCTTGTTGGACCCAAAGTCTTGGATCTCGACGTTAGGCAGGTTCCCGAACTCCATGATTATGGTCGGGATGTTCGCAGGCTGGAGCACCGGCGCCAGACCGGAGACGCCCTTGGCCCAGTAGTTCGGGTTCGCATTGAGCACGAGCTCGAGTGTTGCCCGACGCCGCTGGTCCGTACATGTATGGGCCGCTACCCGGCATGCCGTTGGTGTTGAAAGCAGTCACCTCGGTGTTGTTGGCCACTCCGCCGTTAGCGTCGATATAGGTCGGGTCGACGATCGCTCCCCACTGCGGTGGGAGGGCGAGGAGGAGGAGGCTGTATGGCTGGATGAGGTTCATCTGGAAGGTTGCGCCCGAGTTCGAGACCACGAATGCCTGGTCGGCGTCCGACATCAAGGCCTGCTGGCTCGCGTTGGCTGGGTTGAAGTGATCGAGGACGTTGTTGAGAGCAGCTACTAGCTTGTTCTCGTTGCTCAAGGGGATGTTGTAGGTCTTGCTTAGCGCCCCCGCTAGGCCCCAGACCCAGAGATTGCCAGTAGCATCTGGCTCGGTCTGGCATGCGTACACCGTGGAACCCTTTGCGCAGGAGGTGCTATAGGGCGAGGAGCCGCTGTAGAACAGGCCTGCGTAGTTCGAGTAGTACACAGTGTTTGGAGCGTTGATCCAGTTGCCTCTTACGAAGCTGAACCAGGCCGTGTATGCGTTGATCGGGTCCTTGTTGGAGAAGTCTGTGTTCGGCCTCATGGTGAAGGTGTAGTTCTCGTCGTTCGAGGAGACGGTCCAGCTAGAAGCTAGAGACGGCACCACAGCGGTGCTGTTCGTGCTGCTGTACTGGTCCAGGCCCTGGAAGACGTTGGCGAAGTATCCATCGGTCACGAAGAACCCAGTCGCCGGGTCGAGGGAGTCGTATGCCGCTGTGTTGGACTCGTCGATCAGTTGGCTGGAGTTGTTCGGGTTGATGGTGACGGTTCCGACTGAAGATGTGCTCTTCGTGGATGTGCTAGAACCGGTGGTGACGGTGCTGGTCGCAGTGCTGGTAGCTGTGCTGGTAGCGATGCTCGTAGAGGTGGCGATTGACGTGCTGGTCGAGACCACGCTGGTCGTCGACACGCTCGTCACGGTCGATGCGCTCTTGGAGGATGCGTAGTAGACAGCGACCGCTGCGCCAATGAGAATCACCACTATGATGATTGCCACCAGGGCGGTACCTATGCCGTGTCTAGAGTTGGTAAAGTTGGGTTTTGGACGGGAAAGTGAGTCTTTCGGTAAGGAAAACTTCATGTTCGAAAAATCGGTGTCTCAGCGGCCCGATAAAAGGATTTGGAAAATTGGGATTTACTCAACTAATTGCATAATATTTCAAAATATTACACTTGTTGCGAGGTCGGCGTCTCTGGATTCGTAGGCGCTAAGCCAGGCTGAAGCTCGGCGGCGACCATGGGTGGCGTTTTCCGTTTCCTCAGGTAGCCCAGCACGAACAGGAGGTCGAAGACCACCAGCACGGCACCTAGGACCTGTGCCCAGTCCAGGGTCAGCTGACCCTGGATGTAGGTGGAACCCTTCACGGCTGAGGTGACGAAGAAGAAGGGAGAGTAGGATGTGGACGGCGTGAACCCCATCGACCGCCAGTACGAGTCCCTGTAGGAATAGTCCCCAAGGACCCAGGCGATCAGAATTAGGAATATGACGTTGACAACTACGGTGATTGCCAACGACCTGACGGACAAGCTCCTCATTGCCATGGGTTGGGCCAACCGACCCCTCCAGATTTACTTAAGGGTTCTAATCCCGCATCCACCGTCGCGAAGACTTAACAACTCTCGCGCCGACGCGTGGCGTTTTGAGCTCCTCGAGCACGAGGAGGGCGGCAGCCCAAGTCATCGTGGTCCTCATCCTCGTGGCGGCAGCCGCCTACGCCATCAACAGCGACGCGGCTGGGGTCCAAGTCTACAACGTCTATCCCACAATAAGCATGCTCCCCACCCTCGAGGTAGGGGACCTGGTGGTCGTCCACAGCGTCCCCTTCGACGACCTGAAGGTCGGCGACGTCATAGTCTTCACGGTCCCGGACGACCTGGGACAGTGCGTAGGGGAGACCGTGGTGCACAGGATCGTGAACATCACCGGCCAGACGCTCATCACCCAGGGAGACGACAGAGTGACCAATCTATCCCCCGACGAGCCGCCTCTGGGCCACAGCTGGCCCCCGGTGCCCGCCAGCTGCGTGCGAGGGGTCGTGGTGGTGGCGATACCCTACCTGGGGAGGATCACCGAGGCGTTCCCCCCTCCCTACAACTACATCCTTGTCGCCATGATCCTGATAATTGTCTTCGCCCTCGAGCTGAGACCCAAGGGAGGACCAGCAAAGAGCGAAAGTTCGGAGGCTCAGGGAGCCCCTGGGAGAGATTCGGGGGCCGAATCCGAGCCCTAGGCGGGAAAACGCTTCGCCCCTTATATACTCTTTATATAGTTGGTTAATTTCGCCGCCCCGATGCCTCAAACAAAGGCAATTGTCAGCATTGAGAATGTGGTAGCTTCGGCTTCCATAAACCAGAAAGTTGACCTGAATCTAATCACAAAGAACTTTGTCGACGTGGAGTATCACCCCGACCAGTTCCCGGGCCTCGTCTTCAGGCTGAAGACGCCCAAGACCGCGACGCTCATCTTCAGCTCCGGGAAGATGGTCTGCACCGGTGCCAAGTCAGAGGAGCTGGCTAGGAAAGCGGTCCAGGAGGTCGTTAGGCGGCTGAAGAAGGGCAGCATCCCCATCAAGAACGAGGCGGAGATCGAGATACAGAACATCGTGGCGTCCGCGAACCTGGGAGGGAAGGTCCACCTAGAGGAGGCCGCGAGGACGCTCCCAAAGTCGATGTACGAGCCCGAGCAGTTCCCGGGGCTAATCCACAGGATGGCTGACCCCAAGACGGTCATACTGCTCTTCGCGTCGGGTAAGCTCGTCTGCACCGGAGCCAAGAGGGAGAGCGAGGTCTACAGGGCGGTAAACAACCTGCACGTCCTCCTCGAAGAGAAGAACCTGATGATCTATTGAACTGCTCACGACCGAAGAGTCCTAGCTCCTAGCCGCGAACTTCTTGTTTCAGCGAGACGAACTTACTTCCCGTCCTGCGCTTGGGAAGTAGAGGCTGTCTCTCCACACGGGCCTGTTCCAGACCCACTTTGAGGATGTTCCTCGCTGCATTGACATCCCTGTCCACGACTAGTCGGCAGTGAGGACAGTCGTGAACCCGTTCCGAGAGTTCTTTCGGAACCATTCCCCCGCACCCCGAGCATTTCTGCGAGGTTCAACTTGGGTTGACGAGTAACACTCGTCCTCCGCGCTTTTCTGCTTTGTAAGCAGTTAATCGGCGCAAATGACCCCAGGAGGCCTCCATTATTGCTGCTGCTAGATAGCGGTTCTTTACCATGTTCAGAATAGGAAGATCCTCGAATACAATCGTCGAGTATTCGCTTGCCAGATACGTGGAAATCTTGTGGTCGAGTCCAATCGCTGGTTTCTGACCTTCCGCCAAGCCTTCCCGAGAAGGGTTCGAGTTTTGTTCCAATTTCTCGAACCTTTGTTCCTTCTGGACAGTCGCCTTTGAAGGGTTTTGATTCGCTTTACTGAAGAACCGGCGGTTTTCGGATTCTCAAATGTCATCCCATCACTAAGGGTCGCAAGTCTGCTAATCCCAAGGTCAACTCCAACGGCAGGCCGGCCAGGCTTCTGGCAAACGTTCTGGGGTGTTTTGCTCAGAGTCGCAATGCAGGCGTACCATCTATCGATATCCTTGATAATTGTGCAAGTCTTTTGCACTCCTTGAATCGAACGACTTAGCTTGGCTTTGATCAGACCTATTCTGGATAGCCGAAGTCTTCCATTGAGGACCCTGAAGCCTCCCAACTGTGGATACGTGAAGGATTTGTATCTATCAATCCGCTTGAATCGTGGTCTGCGCGACAGGCCCCTCAGGAAGCGTGAACAAGCATCATCGAGCCTGAAGACAACATCTTGTAAGACTTGGGCATTTACTGCCATTAGGAACTTGTCTTGTCTCCTGATAATGGTAACGCTACGGTTCTGAGCAAAGCAATCGGTTTCCTTGTTCATTCGCTCCTCCAGGAGGTTGTTGTAGAGCCTCCTGCATGTCTCAATCGTGTTGCACATGATTTTCGATTGGGTCTTAGTCGGATAGAGGCGAATCTTGTAAGTAATCGAGAATCTCTTACCCATTTGGCACTTCAAAATCATAAATAAGCGCCACTGGAAACGGAGCGCGTCCACGGCAATTTGCAGGTGTCTGAAGGGTGAAAATCTGTACGCTTCGGTGTACTAGGCGCCTACGACTTTCGGCCAGACTTCTGGCTCTCGATGGCCTGCATCTCGTCGTGAGTGATGGCCTCGTTCTTGTGCAACGCCCGGACCAACTCCACCACGTTTGTGAAGGCGTGAAGTTTGGTCCGTGACCTTTTCAGGACAGCTCCGCCACCCTCCAGCCTGTCTATCAATACAGCGACGTCGTTCACCTCGCCACCCTCGTCCCTGATTGCTTCGATGGCGGGAAGCTTCGAGGTGCCCGTCGTTATCACATCGTCGAGGACCAGCACCCTCCACCCAGGGTTGAGGGCTCCCTCAATCCTCTTCTTGCGCCCGTAGTCCTTCTCCTCCTTCCTCACGTATATCATCGGCTTGCCGAGTTCGAGCGCGACGGGGGACGAGTAGACCAGCCCTGCTGTCGGTACTCCTGCGATGGCGTCGAACTTCGAGACGCCGACGTCGTCCCTGATCAGGTCGAGATAGCAGTCCGTCACGAACCGATAGGCCCCTGGGAAACTGGGGATCGTCCGCAGGTCGATGTAGTAGGAACTCAGCGCCCCGCTCGTAAGGGTGAAGGTGCCGATCTGGAGGGCCTTTACCTTGAGGAGGACCATGGCGAGTTCCTCGACCATCTTCTTTCTTCCCGGGCCGGCCGGCCGCTTCTTCGAGACCATTACGCGTGGACGCGGGGAGCGGCCTAATAACGATGTGCCCACACCAGAATTGGCAAACCTTCTTAGAAGCGCCTCACGAGGGTGAAGATAGGAAAAGTATCGTTGGAGATCTGGGTGCCGTACGGCAACGTCGAATCGCTCCTGACAATCCAGGCGGAGAACCTCGGTGAGATGTTAGACCCGGCGCCCGAAAGCCACGTGGAGGAGCTCCTCCCGGTGCTAGAGTCAAGACTGGCAGGCCGCGACCAACTTGATCGTCTGCGACAATAAGCCGGCGACCGCCAAGCTCCTGAAGGCTCTCGCGCCGAAGGTCCCCAAGGACGGTGCCATCAAGATATACTCGCTGGCTCCGAACAAGCTCGAGGAGGTGGTGCCCGACCTCAAGGGGCGGGTGCTCAAGACGTCCCCCGCGACCGTCGCGGTCGCCACAGAGGACCCCGAGCGGGCGCTCACCGCGCCACCGGAGCTCGCTGATGCAGGGCACTCGAGATTTGTGCTCTCGACAGGGGAGCCCGACCCTCTGTTCGGATACATTGACGCGAGGGCGGCGCTCTCCCTGGGGTTCATGAACGGAGCGAGGCGGCGCGCCTACGCGGGAAGGGACGGAGACGAGCCGAACTTCTTCGGCGAGACAAGGGCCCATGAGCTCGCCGCGCAGATGGCGGAGAGGGTAAAGGACGCGAGCTACGGGACCATCGTGACGCGAGGGGGCGAGCCATACTCACTGATCGACGGCGGGGCGAAGGAGGCCAGGGGCGCTTACCCCGAGCTCCAGCCCTCACCGGCCAAGGGAATAGTCGTGGGCGCAGGCGGGCGCGGCTACGACGAGACCTTCTCCCACACCCTGCGGTTGGCCGTGGGGGTGTTGCGGGCGGTCCGGAAGGGGGGCGAAGTGGTGATAGTCGGCGAGTGCAGGGATGGCATAGGTTCCAAGGCGCTGCAGATGCAGTCCATGGGCCGGATCACCGAGAGCATGCTGCGCAAGGGATTCTACGAAGACGGGATGGAGGAGATAGCCTACCTCACCAAGCTGAGGGAGAACTACTCTGTGACGCTCCTGTCGTCGCTGCCCGACCTCTACGCCGCCGGAAGGTTCCGGTTCAGGACCGCCAGGAACTCGGCGCAAGCCTTCGAGCGGGTATTCGCCTCGACAGGTCGAGGCGCGAAGCTCCACGTCTTCACACGGGCACCGGAGACTGTACTGACGACGGCCCCACGCTAGACCGAGAACGTGAAGAAGGTCTGCGGGACGGGGATGCACAGCAGCACGATGAGCATCGCTATCACAAAGAGGCCCTTCCTTGAGAGCGAGATGCTACTGATTGAGTCGAGCGTGTCGTTCGAGGGCTGAATCGCCGCGAGCAAGAAGATCAAGAGGAAGATGACCCAGTAGTTGGGCGGGTCGATGACGACCAGCAGAAAGGCAGTCAGGAGCGTGGTTATTCTGCTCCCCCGCGTCCCCGAGTACGAGGGTGGCCATCCTCCCTCCGTCGAAGAGCGCTGCGGGCATCAGGGTGACGAGAGAGATGAGGAAACCGACCCAGGCGGCCGCCGACAGTGGGGAGGAGATGGCGTACCCTCCAGCTGGGACGGACGGTGAGAGGTTGAGGGTGCTCATTATGCTCCCCGCGAGGTTCTGTAGCGTCGATGGCCCGTGGCTGAGCGCGACCACGCCCGAAGCCGTGTACTGGGCCTGGGTGAGGACGATGGTGGACGGCACCCCGGCTAGGGCCACTGCCATGGTGACCCCCACCGCGGCGATGGCGCCCCAGAAGTAAAAATCGAAGAGCGCGTCCCTGTCGTAGGACGGGGAGCGGAGGAAGGTGACCGACCCGAACGTGGGCATGAAGTAGAGTATGGGCAGCGCCAAGAAGACGGGGATGTTCGGCAGGTAATAGTGAAGCGTGGCCGGTGAACCCGCCTTTCTGGCGAAGTACCGCTGGACAAGGTCCCTCGCCAGGAGTATGACCGCGATGCCGAGCACGAAGCTCGCCCCGTACAGGATGTCGCTCCCGCCAAAATCCTGGGCGTAGAGCAGGCCGACGGCGACGCCCGCGCCGAGGATGGCGACGATGGTGAGCATCGCAAGGAAGAACGACGCTCTGGGAGGAGGAGAGGGCTCGGGCGCAGTCTTGAATACCGTGAGGGACGCGTCGTCCCGGGTCCCGAAGAGGCGGGGCGTGTATCCCAACGGGTGGACCTTTCTGTAGAGCTCCTTGAAGGCGGTCCTCGAGCGTTCCTCATAGGTCACACTGTACTCGCCCCCTCCGTCCTCGGTAGCGTAATAGTCCTTGACCTTGAACAGCGAACGCACCAGTACGTCGACACCAGGAATCTCTGACAAACCGTCGGCCGAGCCACGACGACGGGCCAAGAGGCTTTAAGTTTGCCCTCGGTTTTGTCGGGGTTCGTCGGCGCGGTGGTGACGCTTATTAGTCGCGTTCCGGGAAGTGCGGACGGTTCATGCAAGAGTCTAGGATGGGCAAGTCGCCGGACGACTACTCGATCCGGCTGTGCGACGGTCCGAGACATCCCCAGCATGATAAGGGTGAACTCGCTCACCCTACCGGAGCACTACACTGACGATTTCTACTACCAGATACTGAAGCTCCTACCCGGAGACGTTCTTCGTCGCCGAGAGGGATGGCGGTGTCGTGGGCTACATAATGTGCCGGATCGAGCACGGTCTCTCGCTGCTGAGGAGGTTCGGGCTCGCGAAGAAGTGTCACGTCATCTCGATAGCGGTCCTCGAGGAGCACAGGGGCAAGGGGATAGGGACCAAGCTGATACAGCAGGCGCTGGATAGGGTTCGTTCCGAGTCCAGGCAAGGAATGCTACCTCGAGGTCCGGGTGACGAACTACGAGGCCATCGAGCTATACAAGAGGCTCGGCTTCAGGGTCGTGAGCACTCTGCGCGGCTACTACAAGGACGGAGAGTCGGCCTACACCATGGCCATGCTCGCTCTGATCGGCCCATGGGAAGCTTCTCCGAGTTCACCTACGACCCTGGAGAGGGTGAGGGAGACGTCTGGCAAGAACGAGAAGGTGCGGATCCTCTCGGAATACATGAGGGGGCTCGATGCCGACGACGCCGAGCTGGCCGCGAGGTTCGCCACGGGGAGGGCCTCGGTCAGAAGGGTAGCGCCGACGAGACCCAGATAGGCTACTCGACGATAATGGACGTCCTCGAGGAGCCTGACCGGCCTCACGGGCGAGGGAGTGAGCAGGGTCTACGTGAAGTACGGGGACCTCGGGAGGGTCGTCGAGGAGATCGCTCTCGGGGAAGAAGGAGACCACGCTCTTCGAGGAGAACCCTCACCCTGAGGGACGTCGCACAGACCTTCGAGGCGATGACGAGGGCCAAGGGCAAGGGCTCCTCAGACCTGAAGAAGGGTTACCTCAAGGCGCTCCTACTCAGGGCGAACGGGACGGAGGCGAAGTACCTCGTGAAGATACTGACCAAGGAGATGAGGATAGGGCTGGTCGACGGGCTGGTCGAGGAGGCGATCGCGAAGGCCTACGGCATGGACAAGGCCGCCGTGCGCGAGACCGCGCTTCTGCTGGGGGACATCGGGCTCCTCGCGAGGCGAGCCCGGCTTGGGGAGCTCTCGGAGGTGAGGCTCGAGCTGATGCGGCCGACGAACTTCATGCTCGCCGAGCCGATGCAGACCGCCGGAGGAGATCGCAGCCTACTTCGAGGGGCAGGACACTCTACGGGGAGTACAAGTACGACGGCGTGAGGGCGCAAGTCCACAAGAAGGGGGAGAAGGTCAAGATATTCTCTAGGAGGCTCGAGGAGATCACGGCGAGCTTCCCGGAGGTCGTCGACGGCCGCGCTCGTCCGTCGGCCACGATTTCATCCTTGACGGGGAGATCGTCCCGTTCAGGGACGGCGCACCCGCTCTCTTTCCAGCTCCTCCAGCGGAGGCTGAGGAGGATAGAGAACTTCGAGGCGGCGATGAAGGAGGCGCCCGGTCTTCTACTTCTGCTTCGACATTCTCCTGCTCGGACGGGGAGGACATCCACCAGAGGCCGCTGAAGGAGAGGAGGGAGACCCTGCGGAGGATCGATGGCGAGCGCCTTCGCGGAGGCGGAGATGAAGGAGGTCTCGACCGGCGAGGAGGTCGGAGGCCTGTTCCGGCGTCTCGAGGTCGTCCGGGCTACGAGGGGCTCGTGCTCAAGGACCCGGAGAGCCCCTACACGCCCGGGAGGAGGGGCAAGTTCTGGGTCAAGCTCAAGGAGGAACTGGACACGCTCGACGTCGTGATAGTGGGGGCCGAGCTCGGGCACGGCAAGAGGGCCGGTAAGATCTCGGACTACACCTTCGCGGTCCGGGACGGGCGAGTCCTCAAGGTCATCGGCAAGGCATACTCGGGGCTCACGGACAAGGAGATCGAGGAGATGATGGTGAAGATAAAGGCGCTCACCGTCGAGGACGACGGCTACTTCAGGACGGTGAGGCCCGCAGCTCGTCATCGAGGTCGCCTTCGACAGCATCCAGAGGAGCGAGAGGCACGACAGCGGGTTCGCGCTGAGGTTCCCCAGGATAAAGCGCATACGCGAGGACAAGGGTCTCGGAGACATCGACACCATCGAGAAGGTCAGGAAGGTCTTCGAGTCTCAGAGGGTCAAGGTCGACGAAGCAAGGACGTAGAATCTGCGGAGCTCCTTCGAGAGCGATTCGTAGTCGGTGACCCCCTTGCCCACCAGCTGGTCGAGGAACTTCGTCCTCCTCTCGAGCTCGGCCGAGACCCTCTTCGCCGGAGTACCCGATAGCCTTCGGCCCTCTTCGCGAGCTTGGCGGAGAGCTCGGGCGATCCCTTCCCACGCGTCGCCTCGGTTCCCGGCGCGTCGGAAGACGGTGACCCACTCGCCGCCCGGGTTCGACCACTTCCTGCACGTACCTCTTGCCCTTCTGGTCTCGCACGGTGAACACGACAGCGTCGATGAGGTCGAGGGAGGTGCGCGCGACGGAGAGTGGAGGCTGGGTGAGCCTGGCCTGACGATGGCTTCGGTGTTCGGGACGTGGAAGGTCGTCAGGCAGCCCGGACCCGGACGCCGCGGCCTGGAACAGGACCTGGACCTCCTCGCCCCTGCGACTCGCCGAGGATGACAAAGTCGGGTCTCTCCCGCAGGGATAGCTTGACCAGGTCGAAGAGCGAGACGTTGGAGCCCGTCGGCCTGGGTGTGCTTGGTGTGGAGCGGCTTCCAGCCGCTCTGGGGTAGGTTGATCTCCCGCGTGTCCTCTATCGAGAGGACCTTCCAGTTCGGGTTGATGACGGTCCCCAGCGCGTTGAGCAATGTGGTCTTGCCGGAGGCGGTGACGCCCGCTATCACGACGAAACCACTCATCTCGAGGAGCATCCAGAGGTGCGCCGCAATCTTGGCGTCGAGCATCCCGGCATGGATGAGCTCGGAGATGGTGTAGGGGATGGCGCGCAGCTTTCGGATGCTGAAGCTGCTACCGAGGCTCGTGACCTCCTTCCCCCACGTGGCTGCCAGCCGGTAGCCCTCGGGGAGGACGCAGTCGACTATCGGTGATGAGACCGAGAGCGAGCGGTTCGAGCGGTGGACGAGCCTGGAGACGGTGGCGTCCAGCTTCTCGGTGCTGGGGAAGGAGACGTTGCTCTCGAGCCAGCCGTTCGAGTTGAACTTCCGGTGCCAGACCTTGACGGGACGGCCCAGGCCCTCGCAGGAGATGTCCTCTATCTCAGGGTCCCTGATCAAGGGGTCGACGGTCGAATAGCCGAGTATCTCTCGCATGAGGTAGTGTGACGCTGCCTTGAGGTCGTCCTCGGTCAGGCTGGAGTCGATGAATCCGGCCCTCTTCAGCTCGGCGAAGAGGTAGCCGAGGGGGTCGAGTGGGATGACCGGCGACGGCGCGAGCCAGGTGGAGAGCGAGGAGATGGCCTCGGCGACGGTCGCGCCAAGCTCGGGATTGAGGTACGGCTCCTTGACTAGGTAGAGCCCTTTGCCTTCCGACTGGTAGATGTACACCGTGTAGCTCGACCGGTAGGTTATCGAGTCCCGGAGGCGTTGCTCGTAGCTGACGAGATAGTTCTCGGCCACCACGCCTCCACGAGGAGGTTCGAACGGGATGACTTCGAGGGCGGGCGCGGGGGACCTGTCCCGCTGCCCCTTCCGGAGAAGGCGCCTATAGCGTGAGAGCGACGCTGTTTGTCCCAAAGAGTATCGAGACCGCCCCATGAGTATCGGGAGGGAGCGCCAGGGAGCACATCGACTTCTCCTGAAGGGGAGAACAGGATGAACTCCAACCGCTGAGAATCCCACCGTTGACGTAGACCGATGACAGCGTCGCCGGGTTCCATCCGTAATCGAACAGCCAGACGTAGCTGCCCGAGGAGTTGCTCTGGGTCGAGACCACCCGTAGAAGGACACCCGCGCTCTCCGATTCGTTGTGCGACCCCGAGACCAGGTCAGCTCCTGCGTTGTGCAGGGAACCCAGGGAGAGGACCCCGAGACCCCCGAGCACGGCCATGGTTATCGCGAGCATCGCGACCGAGGCGACAATCTCGCTGATCCCGTGGCGAGCCCTAGTCAACCTGGTCGACCCCTCCACCCGCGAAGACGAGAAGAATCTGTCCCGCGCTACCAGAGCTGTCGGATGGCACATAGAAGGTCAGGCTGCTCGCCGGAACGGTCCCCGTGACTGGGAAGCCCGAGACTTCAGGCGTAGGGGCGGAGATCGACCGTTCCGTCCGGGGTGACAACCGAGCACGAGGACGCGTTGGTGATCATTATCTCGTTCCAGCCGCTCGGGACCGCAAGGGACGACACCAGGTGGCCGTCGATCCAGGACCGGCCGTTCGACTGGACCTGCAGCAGCCCGGTGGCGTTGGAGTGCACCGAGAAGAAAGTGGTCGCTCCGCTCAGGCAGAGCGAAGTACCCGTGGAGCCGTAGCTTCCATTCTGACCGAGGAAGAGAACACCGCTCTCTGAGCTCTGTCCCTGGACTTCGAGGGCCGCTGGTGTTACCGGTTCCGATGCGTTGACCGAGACCAGCAGGAGCTCAGCCCTCCTGTTCCGGCAGCGTCACCACCCGGTTCACGAAGGTTACGTCCTGGTCCTGCTTCTGCGGGGCGAAGCCCTTCACCCCCTGGTATACGACGAAGGAGAGGGACATTGTTATCACGATGAGGACGATGGCCGCCACGTAGGTGCTGAAAGCTGGGGAGCGCTTCAACGTCACGCCTGGACGTTGAAGGCCTTGGAGAGCTGGTCGCCCACAGCAGTCACCGTGAACGTGGAGAACTGGGGTATGGGGAAGGTGGTGGTCATCTGCACCGTGAGGATGTCCCCTGGGTTCATGAGGGAGGTGCCGGACGGGGAGGACACCAGCGTGATGTTGGCCGGGCTCGACGACGAAGGAGAACGTGTTCAGACCGGCGTTGTAGCTGACGAGCATCTTGGACAGCGTTATGGGCACGTTGCCGTCGTTCTTCAGGGAAAGGACGATGGTCTCGCCGTTGGGCGCGACGTTGGAGCTTGTCAGGTCCATGGAGGGGTTCTTCACCTGGGAGACGACGATGTTGCGGAACTGTGTGTAGAGTATCCCGCCTATCATCAATGTGATTACGACCAGGATGATCGTGGCCAAGAACGGGCTGATAGCCCTGCGATTCCGACGGACGACAAGTTTCATGGCGACACATGTTCGCAGAATATTTAATCGCCAAGGCAGGGCGCCGAAACCTAGAGAACGCCGAACACCGCGAGCGAGACCAGGGTCGATGCCATCAGCAACGGTATGGCGACGCCATGTCGCGTGGTCTGAGTGAAGAGTTTCGACAGAAGGACCCCCGTGAGCAGAGCGACCGCCGAGATGGTGACGAGCACGTAGGTCCTGGAGACGTCTGCGAGGCTGGGTAGGAACGGTATTCCGCTCCCCGTGCTGCCTGAGCTGAAGCTACCCAGGAAGTTCAAGGAGGCTACTGAAATCACTGGGACGATGACCCCGATGAGAACGAACGGGAGCAAAGAACGAGATGCGTCACGCCTGGCATCGGTGACCCTCTTGAAGAACGACGAGAGGCGTTCCAGTTGCTCGAAGCCAGCCCCGGTGCTGAAAGCGACCGAAAGGAGACCGAAGGAGAGTCTGACAAGCCACGAGGGATGCGAGACTACCTTCTGGGCCTCGGCAGGGGTCGCGCCCGACATTATGGCGTGGTGGAAGACAGAGAGCGGCTCCCCTATGGATTCGAACCGGGAACTCGAGGCGGTTATCTTCGCGAGCGCCTCGGGAAGGCTCACTCCCGCCTTGCTCGCCTCGGCCAGGTCATGGAGGAGGAGGCTGATCTCCTGTTCGCCTCTGCGGATGCGGTCGTAGACGCCTCTTGTCCGGAGGAATCCGAAAACCGAGAAACCGAGGGGGATGAGCAGGGAAACGGCGAGCGGGAGCGTACCGAGAAGGAAGAGCGCGGTGGAGGCGACCCAGGACGCGAGCGAGAGAACGATGTAGAGGGAGGCGGGAGGCGTGTTGTGGGCCACTGGCTGGACGCTCTCGAGGACGATGAGCAGGACCACCGAAAACGTCGCGAGCAGGCCCATGGAGACGATCAGCATGACGGAGGAAGCGAAGCCGGGGATAGCGGCGGCTATCATCTCGACCCCCACTGGGAAGAGCGCAAGGACCATGAGCGACACCTCGGCGAGCGACCCGACCGACTCGGAGAAACTCTTGGTGCGGGACTCCATCAGACCCACCTCCCTTTTGGACTCTTCTTCCACGTAACCTTCTACGCTCTTCCCCGTCGTCAGCGTCGTCGTGAAGCTGTGGACGAAGTCCCTCAGCGACCGGCTAGGATTGTCCCGGAATGCGCTCTCCAGCACTTCGGTGGGAGAACCGGGGATGAAGGTGAGGTCGCGCTCGAGCCGGTCCGACTCCGAGCGGAGGGCAGGGAAGACGCCGTCCCCCAGAGCTGCGACCCTTCGCAAACCCCCGTCGATGGAGGGGGACGAGTCTTGGGACATTATGGATAGAGCGATCAGGAAGAAGGGTAGTTCGGCCTCGACCGCCCTCCTGCGAGACCCTGAGCGGGCTATGAGAAGGAGCAGGGGAATGAGCTGCACGGTGGCCAGTGACGCCAGGACGAGGAGAGCCTGGACGGTCGGCAGGAGGGCGGCGGCAAGTACCTCTCCCGGGAGAGGATAGACGAGGAGTGCCAGCGAGAAGCGCGAGTAGAGTACGGGTGAGATGTACACGTTCCCAGATGACAGCAACCCGGATAGGCGGCTCTGGAGTTGGTCCGCTATTAGGCCCGACGGCCATAGTGGTGCGACCCTCTTCACAAGAAGTTCGAGCGATGGGGCGGTCTGGGTTCCCACCGTAAATCATTGGGAGTTCGCTTATAAGCGTCGCCGGGGTGTGTTCGCAGTCGCAGTTGTTCGTTCAGATTCTCGTCGCAATTTCTTTCATAATTGCCGGCTATCAGGACTTTAAGGAGCGGCTCGTCTCCGACCTGGTCTGGATCCCAGCGGTCATTGGCGTGGTGTTCGGGCTCTACTACCTCCGTTCCGAGTTCCTCCTGCTGATAATCCCGATAGCGCTCATAGGGGCGATAGCCCTGGGGGCCGCCTGGTGGGGCATGGTCGGTGAGGCAGATGGTATCGCGTTCGTGCTCGTGATTGCGGGGACTGCGCCCGCCGGTTTCGTTCCCGGATTGCTAGAGGTTTTCGTGGTGGTGCTGGGCGCGCTGGGCGTCCATGTGGCCTATCTCTATGCCAAGGGGCTGGTAGGCAAAACCCGAGTGATCCCGATCGCACAGTTCAAGGTCGAGGCCCAGTGGATACCGAGGGCTCTCATCATCGGGGGCCAGAGGACGGAGGTGGTCAAGGATGTGAACGTGTCGCGGGAAACCGTGAACGCGGTCAAAGACGAGAGCGCTTCAGTGGAGGTCCAGTATGGGGTTCCGACCGTCGCGTATATCGCGGTCGGTTACGTCGGCTATATCGTGATCCTCGCCATCTTTCAGCCGAGCCTCCTTCTTAGCCTCCCCTAGCCGCGAGCAAAAATTATTCACCCGCCCTTCACGAGCTTCGGGGCGAGCGAGCAAATGGTAGAGTGGGAGTCGGTGCTGCGCGAGGCCGGCGAGAGGGTCCAGGAGGTAAGGGATAGGCTCGTGAGTTCCAGCGAAGGCAGCGAGAGGGTCGGGGAAGGGGCTGGCGGCGATGTCACGATGAGGGTTGACCAGGAGGCCGAGGACGAGATACTCGACGCCATAAAGCAGAAGGGCCCCGACGTCCGCATCGTCGCCGAAGAGCACGAGGCGAGTCGGGTGGCAATGTCGGGGCGCGAGCTGGACCGTGGTCATCGACCCCATAGACGGTTCGTCGAACTTCGAGAAGCAGATACCGTTCTACTGCACGTCAATAGCGGTCCTGGAGGGCTCGACGCTCGAGAGCGCTAGCCACGCGCTCGTCAGGAACCTGGTCAACGGTGACACCTACTTTGCGGAGGCAGGAGGTTACTCGACCAAGAACAGCTCGGAGATCAGGACCAGCGAGGTACGCGAGCCTGAGCATGGCTGTCGATAGGCATAGACATCTCGAAGACGACACTCCCCATCGTCAGGAGCGTCTCTGGACTAATCGCCTCCGTTAGGCGTCAGGTCCACTTCGGTGCCAATGCGCTGGAGACGTGCTTCATGGCTGAGGGCAGGATAGACGGGTTCGTGGACATCAGGGGAAGGATGAGGGTGATGGACCTCGCCGCTGCATACCTGATAGGCAGGCAGGCGGGCGCGATCTTCAGCGACGGAGGTGGCGGCGGTTCTCAATCCGAAGATAACTGTGAAGGAGAGGTTCAGCGTTGTGGCCGCCGCGAACTCGGAGCTACACGGGAAGATCCTCGAGAAGCTGAACGCGCATCCGCAACACTAGCCGACACGGATGGCGTCGAGGAACTCCCCTATGCTGTGATACACGGTGACGTCAGAGTCCTCGGGGTCCTCCCCGTGGGTCCGGATCATGGTGAAGGGGATTCCGATCCTGCTTTGCCGCGTTCAGGTCGTTCAGCCTGTCTCCTACGAAGAGGCTCGACTCCTTCTTTGCTCTCATGCCCTCCAGCGCGAACTGCACCTGTTCGGCACGGTCGAGCGAATCTTCCCGGGTGAAATAGCAGAGCGAGGTACTGTTTCAGGTCGAACCTCTCCAAGCACCAGCTCCGTGACCTTGGCGCCCTGCATCGTCACCAGCGAGACCTTGGCTACCTCCGCGAGCGAAGAGAGGAGCTCCACGGTTTTTGGGTAGAGGGAAGCCGAGGGCACGGCCGCAAGCTCGTATCGGTCGATAAGGTCGAACGTCTTCTTCGTATCCTTGGGGTGCGCCTTGAGGACCTCGATTATCGTTGGGAAGACGTTCTTGAAGCTCGCTCCTCAGAGCCCGTTATCTCTCGCAGCCCCTCCTTCACGCTCGGCCCAGTCCACGGGGATGGTGCCGAGGGTCCCGTCGAAGTCGAAGACGTAGGCAGCGGCCGCGCCAGGAAGCGTGCCCAAGCTACAGGACCCTCTCCTTCCAGCCGTCCTCCCTCCAGAGGAACGCGCCCACGTCCATGTCCCTCAGGAGGTAGTAGCCCTCCGGGAAGAAGGTCCGTCGGCGGGATCGACTCGGTGAGCGGCTCCGCCCAGTGCCGAGCCTCACGTAGAGGTCGGCGAGGTTGGCGTACCAGGGCATCCCAAGGTGCTTGACCGCGATGTACCCCCATAGGGGCATGGTCGAGTGGAACTTGCCGGAGTCGACCTCGGTGACGCACATCTCCCCTCTCGCGGACTCCTTCACGTCGATGGAGTAGGCGCCCCCGGGCTCGGGGTCGATGGCCTTGACCGCCCTCTGGGCCACCTCGTTGAGCCTGGAGTCGCGGACGATCCTTGCGACCGAGGGCGTCCCGGTTATCCCGGACGGCGAGATGTGCTTGAACGGATACTCGAGCCTCTCCCTGGCATAGGATGTGACGAGCCTCCCGTCCTTCCAGATGCTGTCCCAGGCGATGTTCCTCCCCGGGAGGTACTCCTGGAGTATGAACTCGTCGACCTTGGAGCCCTCTCTTCGACCCAGAGTTCGATCCAGTGGCTGGCCTCCTCGGCGTCGTTGCAGAGCAGGCTCAGCCTACCCCCAGCGCCGTGCCTGGCCCTGACCCAGAGGGGCGAGCCCAGCGAAGAGAAGGCGTCCGCAATGTCCTTTGACGCGAGGCGAGTGTCTGGGTCTTAGCCACCGGTATCCCCTGCTTCCGCAGGGCTTGCTGCGTGAGCAGCTTGTCCTGACCTACCTTCATGACGCTCGGGTCCGGGAGGAAGACTTTGCAGTGCAACCTCCGCCTCTCCCCCGAGATGACGAACGCCTCGCTGGAGGGCTGAGGGTGAAGGAAGTCGACCTTCTCCTGCCTCACTATCTCCGCGAGCCGCGGCATGAACTTCGGGTCCGTGTGCCGAGGCGTCAGGTACCTCGAGTCAAGGTCCGGGTACACGATATGGTACTTGCTGAAGTCAGAACCGACGATGTAGTAGCCCCTCTTGGACAGCGCGGAGCGCACGCACGAAGTTGACCCCGGCGAGGCCCCCGGCACCAGTGACGAGGACGCGTTCCCCTGGCTTCAGCTAGCTGACCTCCATTGTAAATTCCGGCCCTCCGACCACGACGGCATATCGTTGCGCCCCAGTCTTCTCCACAGAACCCGAGGTGACATGGGGGGTTCGCCCGCCGTCGGTTTCAACCTGTAGCACAAGGCCGTCCGGAGGTCTCCCTCCCAAGGTAATCAGGTTACCCTTTTTCACGAGGGGGACGGACCTCGCGCGCCACCACTTCGCGACCTCGGCCCCGCTCCCTACGAAGCACCCTTTCTTCTTCACCGCGTCGATCAGCTTCCAGTAGATCCTGCCTCCGTTCATCCTGACGCTCTCCTGGTGCCAGAGGAGCGTGAAGAGTCCCTCCACCTCCTCGACGCCCTGCATCATCGCCAGGGAGTCCGTCATCCCCTCCTCTTCGGTTCTCTTGAGGTAGCCCCAGAGGGTGGTGTCCATCAGGGTCAAAGGGAGCTCCAGGAGGTTGAGCGGGCTCCAATCGTCGCCGGGAGGGTGGAACGGCGTCGCCATCCCCACCCTGAAGCCCAGCTTGTCCGTGTTGCCCACCGTGGAGTCGTAGTCGAACCCGGCCGCCTCCATAATCGTCCAGCTCTTGGCGAAATCGAACCTCAGGTAGTGCTCTCGGAGGCCCATCGGCCTGAAGCCCATGCCAGCGGTGAACTTCTCTATCGCCTCGTCCATCTTCTCGGAAGAGTCGTGGGTGCCGAAGTCCCCGTGCAGCCCTATGTCCCAGCCGTCATTCCGGATTAGGTCGGAGACGTGGCGGACTCTCTCAAGCGGATATTCGGAGGACATGAAGTAGAAGCTGGAGCGGAACCCCCTGCCCTCCTCTGCCGAGGCGATGAGCATGGTGTTGTCGTAGAGCGAGGCACCGAAAGCTGCCCGCACGAGGTCGAAGGTCCCGAACCTCTTCCGGATCTTCCAGACGTGGCTGAAGGGCCGCGTGATGTTGTCGACGTCGTGGGTGAGGCACACTGCGAAGGGGGACGCATTCGGCCACCTCGCCTTCCTCGCGAAGAAGCCGTCCTCCTTCATGGCGTGGTCCCTGATTCGGGGAAGCAGTCCCAGCAGCTCCTTCTCGAGATACGGTGTCGCAGCGTCTACCGTATTGGGAGCTTCTCCAGTCTTGAGGATGCCCGCAATCTTCTCGACAAATTCGTTGGGCAACAGCTCCCCCTTGTCGTCTGCCAGCGAACCTTTGGCTATGCCCAGGCTATCCTCCACCAGAGAGGTGACATAGTCGCGGGGGCCGTTCACTCTTGTCCAACTCCGCGGAGGGTCGGGAATAGCCTCGAAAGGTGGACCTCTATCTTGCCCTCCACTTCCTCGAATGGCACGGTCGCGTCGATGACGGGATAACCGTTCTTCCTTGCGATCTCAAGGTACTCCTCCCGTTCTGCCTGGAGGACCGTAGGAGGATAGTGTATGTGAGCCGCACCCCTTTCATCGATCACCTTCAGGGACTTGTCGACCGGGACGTCGAGCACGATGGCGGCGAGCGGCCGAGGAAGCAGGTACAGGAAGGAGAGGGGTTTCACCGGATAGCCGAGCGCTGCGTACTTGATGTATGTGCTCCAGATGAACCGGTCGTATAGCACGACCCTCCCCTCGAGCCGGCTCCCTAGCGACGAGGAGATCTGGAGGATCACGTTGTCCGCGAAGGAGAGGAGAGGCCGGATGGGGTTGCTCCCGCTCATCCTTCCACGGGTGGCACCACTTCCGGCGGTGTTGCCTCTCGCCGCTCTTGAGATGAGGGTCAGCCGCTCTACGAAGAGATACCTGTGGAACGGCATGAGCGTCACATAGTAGCCTCTGTCGAGCAGCCAGCCTCCTATCGCTTTCGCGTGCGTGGACTTGCCGCTCCCGTCGATGCCCAGGAGCGCCACAGAGCCTCCCTTTCTGCCTCTCCGGACAGATGAGGCGGTACGCCTCTGGTACTCGTCGTTCAAGAACAAGGAGGTGGCATAGAGGATTATCCCGAGGGAGGGGAAGATGAAAATCCAGTCCAAAGTCAGCATGAAGCCAGCCTCGCACGCCAGGAAGACCCTGAACGCGTTGGGGAGGTCGTTGAGCGGGTTGAGGTGCGATGTCGCCGACTTGGCGACCCCGAAGACCGCGAACCCGAGGGCGAGTACAAGCGGGAAGGCAAAGGCGTAGCGCGGCAAGAGTGCCGAGAGGGCTATCGAGAGCACTAGGAAGAGCGTGCACACGACCTTCATTTTCACGTAGTCTTCACAGCGTTGGCACCGACCTCCCTCGGTCGATTAAACTTTGGCACACTGTGGCTCCGCTATCGCTTAAGTGCAGGGCCTGGGTGCCGCAATAGGATGGTCACCAAGGCTGCGGTGCTCTGTGGCGGGGAGGGCACCAGGCTGAGGCCGCTTATCGACGACGGCCAGAAGACCATGATACCTGTGGGTCGAAGCAAGAGACCTCTCCTCGAGTACATAGTGAGGCTGCTGGTCTATCACATGATCCCAGAAATCACGATGCTGACGGGACACGGGTCGGGGGAGGTGGAGAAGCACTTTGGGGACGGGTCGAGGTTCGGGGCGTCCATCGTCTATTCAAGGGACGCGAAGAAATCCTGGGGAAGCGCGCAGGCGCTTCGCAGTGCCTTCGAGAAGGGAAAGTTCGGCGAGTTCGACGACCTAGTTGTCTATTATGGCGACATCCTCTCGGCGTTCAACCTCCGGAAGATGGTGGGTCACCACCGCAGGGCAAAGGCTGCGGTCACCCTCGTGTTGACCCGAGATTACAAGGTCCCGGTCGGGGTCGCCAAGGTCAGCCGGGGCAGGGTGGTCGCCTTCGCGGAGAAGCCGACCCTCCCTCTCAAGACGACTGTCGCGTGCCTGGTGATCTCGCGAGAGACCATGCCGGTCCTCAAGTCGGTGACCTCCGCAGGCGGGAAGGACATCATGACAGATTTTGTCCCTTCGGTAATCGAACATCGCATGAAGGTCTCGCCCTATTACGCTGACGAGTTCTGGCGGGACGTGGGCACCATCGAGACATATGAGAGGCTAGACGACAGGGTCATCGAGGAAAACCTGGGATTCCTGGGGTGAACTACTCAAGGGTGAAGCCCGGCTGCTTCACGTTTTGAGCTTCTTGCTTCATCGGAACGAACTTGCTTATCCGCCTGCGTTGGACAAGCAGAGGTTGTTCCTCCACACGGGCCTGCTCCAGACCCGCTTTTAGGATGTTTCTTGCAAGCATTGACATCCCTATCCACGACCAGCCCGCATTTCGGACAGTCGTGAACTCTTTCAGAGAGTGTCTTCGGAACCAATTGTCCGCATCCTGAGCATTTCTGCGATGTCCCGCTTGGATTGACGAGGATCACCCGTCCACCGCGCCTTTCTGCCTTGTAGGCAGTTAGTTGGCGTAGCTGACTCCAAGAGGCATCCGTTATTGCCGATGCAAAGTCATGGTTCTTGATCATGTTTTGAATCCGAAGGTCTTCGAATACAATAGTCGAGTATTCGGTCGCCAAGTAGCAAGAAATCTTATGTGCGATGTCAATTCGCTGGTTTCTGACCTTTTGCCAAATTTTCGCAAGCATAACCCGAGCCTTTTCCCGGTTGTGAGAGCCATTGTCCTTTTTCGATAATCGCTTCTGACGCAGCCTTATTCTTGAGATTGACTTGTAGAAGCATCTCGGATTTTCGAAGAATTTGCCGCTACTCAGAGTCGCAAGATTTAGGATTCCCAAGTCGACCCCGACTTGCGAATGGTTCGGCGCTTTTGCGCCTTTTGAGAGTCCCCCTTCCACCGAAATGCAGGCATACCACCGGTCGATATCCCTAACAATAGCGCAGGTCTTGGGCGTCCCATCGATTTGACGATGCAGCCTTACCCGGACAAGGCCTATCTTCGAGAGCCGAAGTTTCCCATCGACGAGCTTGAAACTCCCGAGCTGCGGATATGTGAACGAGTTGTATCTGCCCTTTCGCTTGAACCTTGGCTTGCGTGAAAGGCCAGCAAAGAATCGGGCGTACGGTTTATGAAGCCTAAAAACTACGTCTTGAACGACTTGGGCGTTAACTGCCTTCAGGAACTTGTCTTCGTGCCTGATGGCTGTGACTGCCCTCTTCTGGCTGAAGCAATCCACGTTGTTGTTTTCGCGGTCGATGAGCAGCCTATTGTAGAGCAGCCTACACGTCTCGATGGTTTCCGACAATATTCTGAGTTGGACCCTTGTCGGGTACAGCCTGAATTTGTAGGAAATCAGGTTTGCGTCTTCTCCGTGATGAATACCGGGATTACTCTTAAGCGCCAGTGTGCGCGTTCTTATTTCATAGCCCTCAGAAGCGGGATCCACCACGCAGGCGAGGCTGAAGGCGCCTGACCTCGAAAATCTCGGTGAGGAAGACCGGTCTGGTCGTCTTCTCATCGAGGATGTTCAGCGTCGTGACGGGGCTCATATTCCTGCTGCTCATGACCCGGAGCCTCACCACAACCGAGTTCGGGCTGTGGGAGGTCATCCTGGACATCGTCACCTTCGCCTGCTACCCTGCGGGTCTGATCGTGTTTTGGGCGACGCGAGACATAGCGAGAGGGAGGCTCCTGGGAAGGACAGCCATCTGGATGAACCTCGCCTTCAGCCTCTTCGGCCTCTGCCTCTACGTCGTCTTCTCTGTCCTGAGCGCTGCCAGGGTCAGCTCGAGCTGGGAGACCCTATCCCTAGCCATCTTGCTCGTACCGATCGGATACTGGAACCAGGCGGCGAACGCGGTTGTCTCCGGTCACAGCCCCATCGTCGCCGGCTACTCCGTCATCTCTTCGGAGGCGTGCAAGCTGGCGGTCGCCGTGCCGGCGCTGTTGGTCCTTCACAGCGGGATATCGGGGGTGATCGTCTCGGTCATCGTCGCGAACCTGGCACAGGCAGGGACCTCCACCTACCTGACGAGGGACGCCGACATTCTGCCCTTCGACAAGTCGGCAGGGATGAGTTGGCTCTCGCGGTGGTGGCTCCCATCGCTGACGGCCCTGCCCTACGTCCTGGGAGTCGCTGACACCTACATCGCCTCACTGGCTTCGGGCGGGACGAGCCTGGTTGGCTACTATCAGGCGGCCTTCGCGGTGGCGACAATCTCCGGTTACTCATTCTACCTCGCCTCGGCTCTCTATCCTCTCCTGCTTCGCGGCGGCAGCGACGAATTGACCTCGGCGACCCTGGACCTGACCCTCCTCTTTGGAATCCCCATGGCGGTTGGGGCGGCTGCCCTCGCGAAACCCATCCTCTTCGTACTCAAGGCTAACACGTACACTCTTGCAAGTACAGCTTTGGCCATACTGGCCTTTTCCGCCCTTGTCTACTCCGTCTCGCTGATAATCGACCAGAACCTCATGGGCAGGGACAAGGTGGACGCCGACGATAAAGCGACGTACAGTCACTATGTTCGGAGCAGCATTTTCTTCGTTTCAGTGGTCGACCTGTCGACGGCGCTCGCATACCTGGTTTCCATCTACGCCGTGGTCGTCATTGGGACTGCGAACCATTGGGCTACGGCGACCATAATCGACCTCTGGGCCGTCGCGCAGCTAGTCGTCTTCTCCGTCTTCGCCGCCGTGAAGGCGAACCGAGCAAGAAGGACGAACAAACTGGTCGTCGCGCGCTCTCTTCTGGACTACATTGTGGGTTCGGCGCTGATGGGAGGATTCCTCGTCCTCACGTCCCGGTTCTTGAACTACGACGTCAGCGCTTACTACTTCGGGCTGGAGGTGCTGGCGCTGGGACTTGGCGGAGTGGCGATCTATGTTGGCTACGTTCTGGCGACCGAGCCGAGCGCCAGGCGCCTAGCGAGTGCCGTGTTGGCTCCCTTTAGGAGTCGACCAGAGCCTTGAGCCGGCTGAGCTCCTCATCCCGGGCGGAGCTCAAGGAGCCGTACCACCGCTGGATACGGCCCGCGTAATCCTTGCGCATGGCTTCATTCTGGAGGAGTCGGACAGCCTCGGCTATCTCCGCCGGCGTGGAACCGGCGACGTAGAGCAGGGAGTCGCCGAAGAAGTCCTCCAGTACCGGTTGCTTTGAGGATATTATCGGCAGGGAGCTCGCGGCGAACTCGAGCAGGACGTGGGACAAAGTGAACGGCTCGTCGGTGACGTTGATGGCAAAGTCGACTGACGCTTTCAACTTCTCGTAGGTCTCCCTAGGTAGGAATCCCAGGTAGCGGACGTTCTTGGGGAGGGCGGCACTCGAGAGGCGTCCCTCCAGTTTCTCTTTGGGACCGGTGATGAGTAGCGCGACGCCCTGGACCATTCCTACTCCGGCCGCTTCTGCCTCCATCCTCTCGAGCGGGTGCCCGCCGTGGGACGATATGGCGAGGAGGGGCTCGCTGGAGAAACTTCGCCTCAGGGCTTCATCACGGGAGTTCGGGTTGGGTTCGACATAATCGTGGACCACGAGTACCCTGTTCGCCCCCATCGAGGAGAGCTTCTCGGCCCAGAAGCGATGGGGCGTGGTGTTTGCGTCGGCGGCACGGGAGACGACGCCCTCGAGGAACCCTATGATCTTCGAGACAGGTCCCCCACCGAGGGTCTTGACCCTCCAGATCGAATGGTGGTCTATCACCAGCCTAGCCCCCGTGACGCGGGTGTAGAGGAGGCAGGTCAGGGGGCAGAAGACGGGAGGGTTCTGGGCGTAGACGACGCTGGGCCGCCTCTGGAAGAGGATGATCAGGGTCTTGAAGAAGAGCGCAAGGTAGCGGATCGGTGCAAAATACCTCGGCCCATAGAGCAGTGTGATGCTGACTCGGTCGGCCCCGATGGCTTCGGCCAGTTCGTCAGCACGAAACCCGAAAGGGGCCCCAAAGTAGGACGAGTGTTTTCACTCAATCACCTCTTTTATCTCCGTTCGTTAATGGCCGAAGCATTTCCCAGGCAGCATCTTCGTTGACCTTGAATTCGTGTTCCCAAACCTCTAGCACACGCCAGCCTCGTCTCTCAAGGGTGTGCCGAATCTCCTTGTCTTTAATCTTGCTTCTGGGTAAAGCAGGAACCAGGGGGCAACGTTCGGGACATGCGTGCCAGAAATGCCGCGGATTCACGAATCAGGCGACTTTCTTGGCGACGTCGACGCGGTTGAACCACGTCCGGGCGATTCCCACCGCGACGAGCGCGTAGACAGCAATCAGGCCGACCGAGAAGGCCAGCGAAGTCTCCGTGGGGTTCGATGAGAAAATGAGCGCGAACTGAAGGATGTACTTGGCCCCCGCCGGGAGCCCGGGGAGCCCGACCTGAAGAGGAAGGGAGCTTACGGGAGTCGTCGGAAGGTAGACGTTGATCTGCTGGTAGAAGAGGTTGCCCGTGAGGGTGACGATGACACGCAGGACTATCCCCGATATCACGCTAGTGAAGTAGATGGCCGAGGCGATGATGTAGGAGAGGGAGGACCTGACGGAGAGAGTTGCCCGTGAGGGTGTAGATGACGCGCAGGACTATCCCCGCATATCTCGCTCGTGAAGTAGACGGCCGAGGCGATGATGTAGGAAGGAGGACCGCCGCACCAGCTCGCCGCACATGAAAGCGATCGAGAAGAAGATGAGAGCGGAATAGATCTGGGCGAGTACGACCGGCGGCATTACGGCGAGGGCGTCCTGAACCCCGAAGAGGAACGTGGCGGATGTGACGCTGAGGATTGCGTTCAGGAGGATCACGCTCGTGATGAGGAGGAACCCCCCGCTGAATTTCCCGGCGAAGAACTCGTCCCTAGTGACCGGCTTCGAGAGGAGTACCTCGGCGGTCCCCTGCTCGTACTCCTCCGCCATCGAACCCGCCGCGATCAGCAGGGCGGTGAAGGGGAGGAAGAACCCCTGGACCACGAAGATGCCGAAGACCCAGATGAAGGGGTCGTCGGCCGGCGGTACGATCGAGCCGCTGTTCACCGATTTGAGGAGCACCACGGGCAGGGTGCTGATCAGGATGGTAACGACCACGAGGACGAGCACCTTCTTCCTCGCCGTCGCTCTGCGAATCTCGTAGCGGGCGAACGCCCAGACGCGCTGAGAGGTTCACGAGCTGGACCCCTTGATGGCGGCGACGTAGGCATCGTCTATCTCGTTCCTCGAGTACCCCATGGCGAGCAGCCCGGCGCCCGATTGTACGACAGCGCTGGAGATTTCGCTCCGCGGGTCTGAGCCCCTGGCTATCCGGACCGTGAACGCCCCTTTCGGTCTCGGTGACGTTCATGACTCCTTGTATCCTCTGGAGAGTCCCGATGAGCTCCGGCGTGAGCGACGTGACTTCAAGGTCGATCGACCGCGAGTCCAGCGACGTCTCGATGAAGTCGGAGATGGCGCCGCGGAATATCATTCTCCCCGAGTGGACCACGGCCACACTCGTGCAGAGCGACTCGACCTCCGACATGATGTGGGAGGACATGATTATCGTGCCGCCGTCATCGATGAAACGTCGGAAGAGTGAGCGGAAGTGGACCACCCCCGCGGGGTCTATCCCTATCATGGGCTCGTCGAGGATCGAGCAGGGACGGATTTCCCATCATCGCCTGGGCCACGCTGAGCCGCTGGACCATGCCCTTGCTTAGCTTGCCAATCCTGATGTCCCTGTACTCGAGAAGGCCGACGCTTTCGAGAATACTCGGTATCTGGTCCTCCAGAGCGCGTCTGCCGAGAAGCAGCTCTTGTCCCACGAGCTCGAGGAACTCCCCGGGCGTCATGAAGGTCTGAAGGTTGGGCAGCTCCGGAGAGTATCCCACTCCGCGGAGCGCCTCGGGGTGACGGGCGATTGGGTCTTGACCCATGAGCGTGACCGTTCCCGAGGTCGGCCTAGCCATCCCCAGAAGGAGCCGGATGGAAGTGGATTTGCCAGCTCCGTTGGGGCCGAGCAAGCCCACGACCTCACCCCTCGCGACAGAGAACGAGATTGGCCCGATGACCTTGGAGCCGTAGTTCTTCACGGCTTCGTTGAGACGGGCCACAGGCTGAGAATCTGTGTCCTCCAATGGCTAGCCTCCACGAAAGTTCAGGGGAGAGACGCCCCCGGCTCAGTCGACCCAGTGCTCGGGCTTCTGCTCGGTAGGCTTCTGGGCGTGTCTCTTGTGCCTGACGCCTAGGCCGAGCGCCAGTGCGCCACCTACCGCGCCGGCTCCGATGCCCAGCGAGGCGACCTGGGTGGCCGTGGACGGCCCGGGCCCGTTCAGCGGGAGATTGGTGGACAACAGTGTAATGGAGAAGGAGACCACCCCGCTGACCTCACCGGATATAGAGTAAATGAGCCCGGACGGGAAGGCGTTCACGGAGCCGGTGACAGTTATGTTATCGTTCGTCTGTGGCAGGGAGGAGATCATAGTGGACGCTCCAAGAGATGGAATGGAGGTCATACCCGGAAGGTCGAATCCTGCCGCACCTAGGCCGGACATGTTGAGCGCACTGAGGCTGGGCACCTGCAATGACAGCTGCACGTTGTAGGCGTAGCTCGAGAGCGTGTAGCTGCTCCCCTGGAAGGTTACGGGGACACTCCCGTTCCGGCTTATGCTGGCCGTCACGCTGCTCCCGTTCGCGGTCTCAGAAAAGGTCTGATTGGCTATAGCCGGGAGGAAGGGCTCTACCGGCAGGGAAGAGTTGATCGACCGGGTGTAGCTGAAGGTCTGGGACCCGTGGGCCACGGCCAAGAGGAGGGTGTCCAAGGACGCGTTGGACCCCGCCGAGACGGTCTCCGTTACGTTGAACGAGGTGGAGGAGGAGGAGGAGGGGACGCGTTCGCTCCTCCAACGCCCAGACCGGACAGGTTGGCCGAGCCTTCGACGCGGTACACCACCGTCCCCTGGCTCGCACCCGCCACCGATACCACCAAGCCTGCTACCAACGCGAGCACGGCGACAAAGGAGAGGGCGGCAGACAGTCTCTTCATTGAAAATCCTCCTCCCGCTCTCTGATAAAAGGGTTGCCGCAGGTGACGAAAGGATTTCCCTCAGCTCGACCCTGTGAGCTTTAGGATGAGGGCCTCATATCGTAGCGGGATGCCTACAAGGCTGTGGAACCTGCCGAGACCGCGCGCCGCGACCTGCAGAAGGTCTAGGTCTTCCCGGTCGAGCGCACGAAGAATCGGGGCGACGGTAAGATACGCGGCTAGGAAAACTACGACATCGAAGCCCAGACCAAGTGTGTTCCCCAGCCCCGCCGAGGCCGGCTGAAGCACGTAGACCAACAAGTAGGCAAGGACCGCAGACAAGGTTATGGAAACGGCGCCTCGAAGGTCGACCTGCACGGTCAGGTACCTCGAAGCGATCACGAGGCCTGCGACCGCGCCGACCACGTTCGCGGCGAGGACAGAGTATATCAGGCCAGGTATCCCTAATCCGGCGTACAGGCCAAGAACCGGGGCAAGCACGAACTGCGAGGCCGCGGCTGCGAGGCTGAACGCCATGTAGAACCGCGGCTTCCCAACGCCGCTGAAGAAAGAAGGCAGGACACCGTAGCCGAAGATGAGGGGCACGTTCGAAAGAGCGAGAAGGAAGAGGTAAGGCGCCGCCGGGCTGTAGGAGCTCTGGTAGAGCAACCCTACTATCCTGGCCGAGGAAGCCATCAGGACGAAGATTATGGGAGCGAGAAGGAAACCCATGTACTTTGTCGCATACTTGAAGGCGCGACCGATGTCACCGCTGGCGCCGTGGAGGCTCGCGAAGGCCGGGAAGAGGGTCTGCGCTACGGCCGATGAGGTGAGGGATATGGCTATGGTTATGTTCACGGCCGATGAGTAATAGCCGACCGAGGTGTCCGTCGAGAAGCTCGCGAGAATCGCGACTACGTACCTGGGAAGCGAGATTGATGCTGAGCTGACCTATGAACAGGGGGACGCCGAAGGGGAGCAGAGTCTTGATGTCGGAGACGAAACCCGGTTTCGTACCAGGGGTCGGGACGGGATTGTCAGAGTCGGGCGGGAGTGAAACATGGGCCTTCTCATGCTTGATTCTCAGCCAGAGGACACCGATTGCGAAGGCCCCTGCTATGAACAGTGAGGCCGCGTAACCGCCGATGGCTCCGGCGACCGCGAAACCCGCCAGGACGAACCCCACCGCGAGGCCGACCCTGAGCAGCGATTGAACGACAGAGGTGACGCTCATCCGACCCATGAGGCTCCAACCGAGAAGCGCCGCAAGCGCAGACTGGAAGAGCGTCTGTCCCAGCACCAGGACCGACGCAAACTGCACCAGTCCGACCAACTCCGGCCTATGGAGGACGAACGAAGAAAAGAAACCCGCGCCCCCGTAGCATATGAGGGACAGGATCGCTCCGCTCGCAATCAGGAAGAGGAGCCCGTTCAGGGTCATTCGTCTCGCCGTCTCCACCTCGTTCCTCGCAAGATGGTATGCGGCGAAACGGGTTATCCCAGAGCTCACCCCCAAGCCGAGGAAGTTCAGCAGGATGCTCGGGATGAGGATGGCCAGGGTGTAGGTCCCGTAGACGTCTGGAGGTAGCAGGCGGACGATCGCCAGGATCGCCGCTGCGGTGATGACCGCGTTAAGTAGGTTCCCGATGAAGAGAGCGGCGGAGCCTCGCGCGTACCTCTGTGCGAACGCGGCATTCGACAAACGTGGATACTCTCGGACTAGCCGCGGAGGTCATTCTCGCTATTTAAGAGAAAGACCGAGGCCCCGAGCGTTCACCCGTACTTTCCGATCACCATCGTCGTGTACCCGGTGGAGTTCTCGAGGAGCGCGGCGTAGCTCGTCGAGTTGAGCGGAATGAAGGAAGGGTCGTGAAGTGGCTGCTCCTGTGGGAACGCCGTTGGAGAATGAGGCGAGGCTGAGCGGAGCGAACGAGATGGTCTTTGTGAGGCTCATCCCGCCGCCGTAGACCTTCACCTCGGTGCTCGAGACCGCGAAGAGGGAACCGAATGCCCACAGGAGCTGAGAAGCGGGGAACCCCACACCATAGGTGGTGGTCGTTTGGTCGACGGAACTCACAACCTGGACTTGGTCGGACTGTGGGAGGGCGAGGTACACGTTCGTCCCGTCAGTGGCCAGCGTCGAGGAGATAATCGTTGTTGCCCATTTCGCCCTCGTAGAGTATGTTTCCACCCTGGCCCGTCATCAAGAGGTATGGGTTCGAGCCGGAATACTGGTCTCCTTCCGACGTGGCATAGGCCTCTCCAGAGAATAGGGCGGCGACGAGCCCGTTCCCGGACGTTGCGGCGAGGAGCTGCGGCGGGTAAGAGCCGCATGTGGACAGGTAGAAGAAGTCCGTCCAATTGGCGGCATCGCTGAAGGGGTTGGGGGTGAACGACGAGAGCGAGACTTCGTCGCCCGCCCCTTGGCAGGAGCCACCTCCGGAGCCGCCCTCGTTGAAGGATTGGTAGAAGTAGAAGCCCGAGGGGTCGGAGGTCGCGAGCGGAAAGTTGTCTGAGGGGACGGACGAACCGGGGCCGCCCTGGGTGTAGAACCAACCGTCGTAAAGGGCGTAGTTCGAGTCCACCCCCTTCGAGACCGGCGCTTGCAAGCCTGAGGCGGAGACCTGGTCCAGGCGCACGGGGAACGAGGAGATTTCGTCGCCCGCGGCGTTCGAGTTCGTAGAGGTGGGCGGAGTTGGAGCCGTATCCATAGCCGACAGATACGTAGACCTCCCCGTTGGACAAGGGCAGGACGTCGGTAACCGAGCCCTGACCGGGGCTGAACGACCACAGCTCGGTCCCCGTTGGTCCCGAAGGCGTAGACGGTCGACCCGGCCCCGAGAAAGAAGACAGACGGGTCGGACGGATTCTGGTAGATCTGGAGGTCAGGGCTCCCGGAGCCTGCCGTCCCACCGGACCAGTAGCCCGGCGCCGCAGGGTCCGCGGTCTGGGGCTCGAGCACGAATACGTTGCCGAGCGACGTGATTATCTCCACCGAATCAGAGCTGCTGGAGACAGGGAGCTGCGTCGACCCCCCAACCGAGAGCTGCACTCCGAGCGGCGTCGTAATAGAGTCGTTGGTTGAGAAGACCCTCAGGTAGGCCAGCTGGGAAGGTATCTGACCGTCGTCGGTTATCGTGAGATTTCCGTCGGCGAGCGAGAGCTGCAGGTGCTCTAGGCCCTGCGTCTGCTCTATCTGGTGACTCTGCTCGGAGGCCGCCTGGAGTTCACCGAAGGAGCCCACCGCGGATGACCAAGTCTGGATGGACGCCATAGAGAGGAGGAAGATCATGATGAAGCCGTAGATGGAGCTGATTCCCTTCTTTCCTCTTCGCACGCAACCAAAGTCCGGCAGTTCATTTAAGCGCCAAGACGTAGATGTGGGCGAGAAGCTCAGAAGAAAGGTACAGAGCTTACGCTAGGTGTTCTTAATAAAAAGGGAGAAGAAAGAAGTCCTGTTTAGGACATCTTTCTAATCAATATTGCGAGCTCTAGGACTAGGGTTATGACGGCTAGTGCAGCTACGACGAGGATGTACGTCTGCTCGTTAGAGACAGACGAGCTCAGATTCGAGACGGAGGTCTGAAGCCCGCTCATGGAGTTAGTCAAGCTCGTTTGGAGACTTGTCATCTGTCCAGAGAGACCAGAGAGTCCGTTCACGGTGGTCTGAATCCCGCCGACCGTAGACTGTAGTGTCGTCACGTCTGATGTGAGGGTGGATATGCTAGATGAGACACCTTGTACGCTGCTTTGCAATGTCGAGATGGAGGATGAGATTGTTCCGAGGGATGAGGAGATGCCGCTGACTGTTGAGGATAGGGTGTTGACTTGGGTGGTTAGGCCAGACACCGAAGTGCCGAGGCCTGAGACTGTAGTGCCGATGGTGCCGACCGTTCCCTGTAGGGAAGTTACGGCTGTGTTGAGGGACGCGATTCCTGCGTTAGCGCTGGTGACGCTCGTCCCGAGAGCGGCGATTGAGGCCGTTATCCCGGAAAGGCTGGTCGTCAGTGCTGTCACGCTGGTCTGAAGCGCAGTGACGCTTGTTTGGAGCGCCGTGACTGCTGTTTGGCTGGCGATACCGTTGTTCACGGTGAAGCTAGCGATGTTCGAGGCTGCGAGGCTGGATGAACTGTTCGTCACGGTGGCGCCGACGAGGTAGACCCCGTTCGCTGCCGCCGAGCCGAGTGTGACTGTTGCTGTGTAGACGTCAAGGCCGCCTGGGTAAGGCACTACCTGAGATGTTGAAAGCGAGGTCGTCGAAGTCGCTCCTGGAGCCAGATACCAGGCGACTATTGTGCCCGGACCTGAGGTCCAGATGTCGATGTTCGAAGATTGACCCGCCTGTAGTACGGTTGGTGCCTCGATCGTTAGGTAGCCTGATGTTGATGTCATGGTAATTCCTGCTGTGTACTTGAAGGTCGTCGTGCCCGTCGCGGCGCTGGAGTCGAAGGCAGTGATCGTGTACGTGCCCGTAGTCCAATCTGCGGCTCCGCCGTAGGTTGTTGCGTACGAGAACGTGCCTCCTGCACCGACGGCCACGGTCTGTTCATCCACAGGGCTTACTGAGCCCTGCAGAGTGACAGTGATTACGACGTTGTCTGGGAGTGTTGGAGTTGGAGAGATGGTCCCTGTTATCGTGTAGGCGCCTGTATTGCTGAACGATGAGCCCGCAGCAGGGCTGGAGAACGCTATGGTTCCCGCGGCCGCCGCTGCGAACATCGGAGACAGGATCAGGGCCACAAGGATGGGTGCTGCGAGGAGTTGTAGTTTCATTGTCTCACCCTATGAGGTTATGCTGACGATCGTGGTTGGGCCGGACACTGCTTGGTTGGCGGTTGTGATTGCTGAGAAGGTGACTGAGTAGGTGCCGACTGGTACTGGCGTCAAGAAGTCCTGCAAGAACACAGTAGTGGTCTGCCCGGAGGCCACTGTTAGGCCACCGACCAGGACGTACGTGCTGCTGCCCGACTTCAGGGTCGCGTAGATGGTCAGTTGCTGGCCAGCGCTCCAAGAGTTCGTGACTGGCACGAAAACGCCCGAAGCTGCGCCGCTCTGACCCCAAGTCGCGCTACTTGTCGTGAAGGTGATGGAGTCTGCGAAGGCGACGGTGATGGTTATGTTAGCTGTCGCTGTTCCGGTCAGACCCGCATCGGTCTTGCCAGTGACGGTGAAGGGGACATTGGTGCCCACTGTCAGACCACCAACGGTGGCTGTCAGTGTGCTCATCACGCCGAGTGTCTGAGTGCCGCTCCAAGTGATCGACGAAGATGGCACCGCGACCCCGTTGTATGTCGCAGTGAACGTCGATGTGTTGAAGTCGCCCTCAGTCGACACGATGGTTACAGTGTCCGAACCTGCTCCCGATACTGGGGTGTTGATGGTGAGTGTTGGGAGGTATGGGTCGACGAGTATGTTGTATGGACCTGTGGTCCCGATGTTGCCGAACTTTGCACCGCTGGCAACAATGTTGTCAGAGGCGTTGACGTTCAAAGTGCTCAACCCGTTGGGGAAGAACAGCGAGAACGTGTTCGAACTCGGGCTGACGTTTGGCGTCAGTGTCGTGACCCACGGATTGCTTCCAATCTTGGTCCCGATGGTCGCGATTTGTGTGGTGGTTGGGTTGTATCCTGCCGACGCATTGGCCTTGCTGTAGAAGGTTAGTGCGCCCGATGCAGAGTAGATGGTCGTGCCCGTAGCGATGACTGGCCCGTTCAGCGATCCCTTCTTGAGGTTGACCGTTGGAATCGGGCTGACGATGGTGATCTGCTTCGTGCCGGTCGTGAGTGCACCTGTCGCTGTGAGGGTGATCACCGTTCCGATTGGAACGGAGGCCGCCACAGTGAACTGGTCAGCACCGAACGACGGCGCTGTGAGTGTGTTGGTCGAACCGCTTGCGACGTAGAGTGTTGTTGCGTAGAGGCTTCCAGCCGTTGTTGAGAGCTGGATTTGGATCTGAGTTGCTCCTGTGTTGGTCGCGACGTTGCCATACTGGTCAACTAGGTTCACTGCAGCGTAGATGTTCTGGCCCGATACCAGTGAACTCTTCACTGCGTGTGCTCCCGCTGCATCCCAGGTACAGAACGACTTGGAATCCGACTGCGGATCCAGGCACCGTCGGTCCAAGACCCGCTAGGATGTTGGACGTTAGGACCGGTGTTGGAGTCGCTCCGTTGGGCTGGGGTTCAGTGGCGTTGAAGCTGACCTTCTGGTTGAGGACCGTTGGTAGTGTGTAGGTAGCCGTTGAGGTGCCCGATGCACCGCTCGTGGGCACGATGAGGCCGACTTGCGCGCCATTCGAGAAGCTGCCACCAAAGCTTGGGGTGGCTGTTAGGCACACCGTTGCGCCCTTCTGCCAACCGCAGGCGTTGAAGGTGACTGGCACTCCCGTTTGTGACGAAGCTGTCTGGGTCGCCGTGAGAGTCACTGTTGTGCCCACACCATAGGTTGGAGCACCGGTGACGGCGATTGTTAGTCCAGTTGCCTCGGTCCCTGTGATTATGTCGCCACTGGTCGCTGCCACGCTGAACGCGGTTCCGCCCACTGCTGGGTAGGAGCCCGTGATCGTAGCCTGGAGAACCGTGGTGGTTCCATAGGTCAGGGTCTGTGCGTAGTTGTCCAGCATCTGGCCGGTTGTGCAGCTAACACCGTTGTTCACAGGTGCAGCTGGGTCCGAGCAGGTGATTGGGTTGAGTGCGTTCACAGTGCCCTGGTCCCAAGCACCGATTCCCGAAGGAGCGGTGATTGTGACCATGGTGCTAGCACTCAGTGCGGCGAAGTTCAACGGGTTGCCGAATGCGTCAGAGACCGCTACATAGAACGAGCTCGCGGCGCCGCCGGCATATATCGCCTCAATTGTGGTACCACTGTAGTGCGTCGCTGCGAACGAGACTCCCGCTACACCATTGCTGAGGTAGAGGTTGGTCCCAGCACCGAAAGCTGTTCCGGGTCCCGTGCCGATGGTCCAAGCGACAGACGACGGGCTTCCAGCCACCGTAGTGACGGCCGGTGAAGCACCGGTGAATGCGCTCGAGCCTATCGTTGCCTGGATGGTGGTCGAATCAGTCGCGTGATTGCTTGGGGCGAAAGACGTTGTTGCTGTAGAGGACGAGGCGCCTGCCACTGTGGTTGTTGAGCTGGGAGAGACGGTAGCAGTGAATGGAGAGGTTGCCGCAGTGTTCACCTTGAACGTGATGGGCACGCCGGGCTGGTTTGTTGCCAGGGTCGCCGTCACGGTGATTGGTGCACTTCCTGCGACGAATGTGCTGTCACCCGCGGGTATAGTCACCACGGGGTTAGCTGTCGCTCCGTTTACTGTGTAGACAATCCATGTTGGGCCTGGGTACGATCCAGGCGCTGAGCCTCCATCGATGACTGTCGTGGAGAATGTTGATTGTGGAGGGGCAGCGCTGACCGGCGAGGCGACGCTGGAGGTTATGGTGCCGAGCGTCTCGGTGGCGGTGAATCCTGGTGGAAGGCTACCTGTGAAGATGTCTGCTGATGCCGATTGGGTGACTCCTGTGAAGTAGACCCCATCGTCGGCTTCAGTAGCCGCGGTGAATGCGAAGTTGGCTGGTGCGAAGATTGTTATTGTGGTTATTGCGTATGAGTTTGTGATGGGATTTGCGATTTTTACTGTCGTGCCAGCAGTGCCGATAGTTGACGCGTACACGTTCGTGCCAACCGTGAGGGTCGGCAACGACCCGTTCTGCGTCGCGTGCACTGGCGCCACGATGGGCACCAGCACAAACATACCGGACAGTGCTAGCAGAGCTAGTATTGTTCCTGAGCTGAATTTGTTGAGATACATCGAAGATGTATTCAATGTGTTTTCGAGGCTGGGGCTTCGGAATGCATATATAAGCAAAATGGACGATTCATCTATATTTCTGGGGAATCGGAGCTCAAAACGAGCTATTTGTGCCGACAGAGGCCCTAAACACGGCTAAAAGATTCCGCGAAGAATTTTGAAAGATGGGGACCTGATAATTGTTCTTGAATCGGGTTTCAGGTCAAAATTGTGGCGAAAACCTACTCCACGGAGACAATACCATGGCTGCCCGTGCCCGAGGCATCCGAGAGGCTAAAATCGAAGTTTCCAGGGTTCGGGAAGACCGTCGTCAAGTTCTGGCCACCAGGAATCGTCTCAGACCCCAGTCCAGCAATGGTGAATTGCACTATGGAGGCCGAGGGGTTCAGCCAGATGACAGGGGTGACATTGTGCTCTGCGGTGAACGATGTGTTGTTGAAAC
>CAVVLY010000003.1:0-346345 GCA_963749225.1 uncultured Nitrososphaerota archaeon
GCAGCGCGAAGAACAGCGCGCCGGGACCGCCGCGGCGCTGAAACGAGAGCGCCGCGCCGGCACCAGCGCCAGCAGCGCCGCGATATTGAGCGCGATGCCCGTCATGGAGCGCAGATAGCCATGCCGGCCTCGCCTTGGCAAGCGCCCTGCCCTGATCCAGCCCGGGTTTCTCGCCCCGTCACGCGCTGCGTTGCAGCCTGTCGGCGCGATGTTAGGAGCAAGGGCGCAGGCGATGCTCAAGCGCATCGTCAAGCCCGCGGCGACGCGGCAGCGCGCCAACAGGCTGCAACCCGGAGGGACGGCGCTCTTTCGCGCCGGGGGCGTCGCCGGGACGCTCACGATGCGCTGCATCGCCGCGCGTCCGGCTCCTGCCCTGGCGCCAAAGAGCGCCGTCGCAGCACGTGACGGGGCGAGAAATCCGGCTAGTTTGCGCCATGGCTTCCTGCATCGCGCTCGTGGTGGCGGCGGGGCGCGGCACGGGCTGGGCGGGCCGCTGCCCGAGCGATACTTGCCGCTCGGCGGGCGGCCGGTGCTGCGCTACAGCATCGAGACGCTGGCGCGCCATCCCGGCATCGACGCAGTGCGCGTCGTCTTCAACCCCGACGATGCCGCGCCCTATGACGCAGCTTCCCGGGGCCTCGACCTGCTGCCGCCGGTGGCGGGCGGCGCGGCGCGGCAGAACTCGGTGCGGCTCAGCCTCGAGAGCCTCGCCGGGTTGACGCCCGAGCGCGTGCTGATCCATGACGGGGCGCGGCCGTTCCTCGACCGCGCCACCATCGACCGCGTCCTCGAGGCGCTGGCCGAGGCGCCGGGCGCCATTCCGGCGCTGGCGCTCAGGGACACGGTGAAGCGCGGCGCCGAGGGCCGCATCGTCGAGACCCTCGACCGCGCCCAGCTCTGGCGCGCGCAGACGCCGCAGGGCTTCCATTACCGGCAGATCCTCGAAGCCCATCGCGCCGCCGCCGGCAGCGACCTCTCCGACGACGCCGCGGTCGCCGAGCGCGCCGGGCTTGCCGTTCGCCTCGTCGCCGGCAACGAGGCGAACTTCAAAGTGACGACGGCGAGCGACCTGCACCAGGCCGAGCGCGTGCTGGCGGCGCAGCCGGCCGACATCCGCACCGGCCAAGGCTTCGACGTCCATGCCTTCGGCCCCGGCGACCGCCTCTGGCTCTGCGGCATCGAGCTCGCGCATGAGCGCGGCCTCATCGGGCATTCGGATGCCGATGTCGGCCTCCACGCGCTCACCGACGCGATCTTGGGCGCGCTCGGCGCCGGCGATATCGGCCAGCATTTCCCGCCCGGCGATCCCCAATGGCGCGGCGCGCCGTCCCATGGCTTCCTCAGCCATGCCGCCGGCCTGGTCGGCGCCGCCGGCGGCAGCATCGGCCATGTCGACGTCACGCTGATCTGCGAGCGGCCCAGGATCGGCCCCCATCGCGCCGCCATGGTGGCGCGCATCGCCGAGATCCTGGGGCTCAAGACCCGCGCCGCGTCAGCGTCAGGCCACAACCGCCGAAGGGCTGGGCTTCACCGGCCGCGGCGAGGGCATTGCGGCGCAAGCGATCGCGACCCTGCGGCTGCCGCTCGCGCCATGACCGCAGCGCCGCCCGCCGAGCCCCAGCATTTCCATCCGGCGACACTCATCGCGACCTGGTTCGGCGCGGGGCGGCTGCCGTGGATTCCCGGCACCTGGGGCTCTCTGGCGGCGCTGCCCTTCGCCTGGGCGATCGCCGGGCTCTTCGGCGCCCGCGCGCTGCTCATCGCCGCCGCCGTGCTGTTCTTCATCGGCTGGTGGGCGGCGCATCGCGTCGCGCGCGCCAGCGGCATCCAGGATCCGGGCTCGGTGGTGGTCGACTCCTCACGGACCAGACGATAACCCATATCGATCTGACGGACCCAATACAGACCGGCAGGAACAGCATCAAACACACGAACCTTCGGCAACTCGTAACCGAGAGCCGCTTTCACATGCAACAAAGGCATGTTGATACCAGCCTGCTCGAACAGGTTAATCGTAGCGTTAAAACGACCACAATTAACCTCAGTCACACAAGGAACTACATCCTTGTTCTCCTTCAAATCGACGTAATAAGCCCCATGAGGCTTATCCTCCATAGCGAAAACCGCATTGGAGGCCGTCTCATTCACCCGCGGGTCATGAACCGTGACGGCCACCGAAGGAGTCGAAGACATCCCACTAGGGGAGGTAAAGCCCAGGAGATAAGCGACACGCATACGAGTAGCACTCGTAATCAACTCGCCATTACACCAAACAGACGACCAGGCGAAATCCCACCCAGGGAGATATTCAGAAATCATAAACTGCTCGATAGTAAGACCTCGCATCTCCCAAAGACGAGCCTGGGCAAGAACGTCTTCCATATCACGAACAGGAACAGCAGCCTTCGAACCCGCACCGCGACGGGCTCGCATCCACATACACGGAGGACGAGAACGGAGCTCGGCATCAACAACCGACCTCCAATCATAGGAGAAATCGAAGGAATCAGCAACAGGAACATCGGCATTAGATAGGACACAGTAGCAAGCATACTTGTCCTGACACAGGTCTATCGCCTCAACAGAAGGAAGGGCGGTAACCGCCCCAATCTTCGCACGATTACGCGCGATCATCCGAACCTCCGAATCCGGCTGCGGATGAACGAACTCAATCTTATCCTCAGTTATCACGTCATTTAGCATATCAACATACGTGACCCAGTTATCAGGAGAAGCAGGGACCACCTCGTGACGAGTATCCAGGTCATTCAAGACCATGTGATACTTACCAGCATCAGTCCCAGCGATGAAGAAGTCCTCACCAGAACGGCGAAGACATTCTACGAAATTGTGGGAAGCAGTCCCACCAGCACCAGTCGAGAGAACTCGAATCATAACACACACACGCACACACTTCATTAATAAGCCTAACGGAGCCGCCAAGAACAGGCCGTTTACGCAGAAACGATGCGTCCCACCGACCCACCAACTAATAAAACCGTCACGACAACCAATATCCTAGCCAGCTAACCCCTCCTATCGACGCGACAGGAGAACCGTGGACTCACAACGGGCCGCCGCCCTCTCCAATCGGGCGAGCACCGCTATCGCTACAATGCGGCCCGTTGGCAGACAACAAGGGCAGCACCATGATAGAAATCACGGAACCTCCCCGACAATCAGTCGCACCCTCGGGTAGGGTGCTCCCTCTATGATTAACAAATTTAATAGTCACGCACACACACTCACACTCATGAGCCAATATAGCTCAAACCAAAACAAGGCAGGAATCGCCGCTATTTTCATAGGCGCAATCCTGATACTACTAGGAATAGAGGGATACGCAATCATCGCAATAGCGATAGGACTCCTACTAATCCCCAAGACGAGACGATTCATCATCAACAGAATCATCAGCGAAGAGACACAACTCAGGAACCAGAATCAAGCACTACGCTCCAAGAGGACCGTAGCCAGGCTTAAGCATGAGAACGAACAGATACAGCAAGAGATAGACAACGGGACGGTAATAACCGTCAACCCGTTCTGGATCATGTGCAACACATGCCACATAGGGAAGAAGGTAGAACCGCAGGAACTAGCCGACTATCTCACGCAGCACATGAACCACCAGCTGACGACGCAGCCGCTAAAGGCGGTGAACTAGATGGCACAGACATTCAACCATCTAATACGGTTCAAGTGCAGAGAATGCCCCTACAATACCCTCTACGAGGGAGGGGCAGCAGACCACAGCACGAAAACAGGCCACTTCGTGACCGACGCGCCAGCAATCAACGTGGGACAAGCCTTCGGCCTAGACATGAGCAAGGCCCACGACAACGAGACAGGAGCAACAGGGTAGATAGCCATGCCTAGAGCATCATGCCCGCATTGCGGAAAAAAGGCACTCACCACAATGCGAGACGATAGCAAGGTAAACGGACCCCATTGTAGAAGCTGTAAGAAAGCAGTAACCTACAAGGAAATGTATGGCAGCAGAGAAGACCCACCAGGAACCCAGTGGGGACCGCAGCCAATCCAGAAACAAACGAGGCTAGACCAATGACCAACACACACAGAGCCCGCAAAGTGCTCATAAGAATGCTAGTAGCCTACATACCATTCACGCCAACGTTCTATGCGATATACGACACAACACGCAAGCTACACCCACCAACTCCAAACTTCCAAGAATTTAACACAGATATTGTAATCATATTCTACAATATCATCCTCTATGGACCATTTTTAGCAACCATAGTCAAAGACTGGGTGAACAACGCATGACAACACACACACATGCACCACCTATACCACAGCAACGAAATGCTGTTCCTATTACGTTAAACGTTAACGATACGTTAACGAGTTATCAAGATCGAGATCACAAATCACTTGGGCTAATGTCGTCATCGCTCGTCGGTTGCGGTTTTGCCGCCTCGGATATCTCCCTTTCCAAAGGCGGTCCAGCACAACCCTATGATTCAAATATGGGCGTGTGTGGCTCCAATCGGCTGGTTCCGTCAATGGTAGAGATCGATGTTACTTGCCATCTTGAGGCGTTCCGGAGGTTCCTGATAAGCAGCACGTGCAGGAGCTTCATCCCGGAATCTTACCTTAGAGACGAGGAGGTCTTCCCAGAGAAGGAGATGGACCCGGGCTCGATCTATATCGAGGCGGCG
This sequence comes from uncultured Nitrososphaerota archaeon, assembly GCA_963749225.1. Taxonomy (GTDB): domain Archaea; phylum Thermoproteota; class Nitrososphaeria; order Nitrososphaerales; family Gagatemarchaeaceae; genus Gagatemarchaeum. The sequence goes on from CAVVLY010000003.1 coordinate 4,686, forward strand.
GACAAGGTCACGCTGAAGAAGATCAGGGACATCACTTTCATAAACGCAAGAGAGATCCTCGGCATAATCTACACGTCGAAGAGCGGCAACAGCAAGCTCAAGTGGAGACAGATGAGGGGGCCGGTCGGTAGGATAACCGGGGAGGCGAGCGGGAACAGCCTGGTGAACATGTCCATGGCCAGGATCATCAGCCCTCAAGACGTCGAGGAGATAATGAGCAGGGCTGGCCAGGGCGCGCCCGAGGGTCAAGGCGGCGAGGACCAACCCTCGCAGGAGTCGGGGACCGTAGAGGTTCGCACGGACCAAGGCAGCGTGGAGCCGGAGAATTCAGACGAGCGGCCCAACGAGGGGATGGGCGACATGGGCTCTCCGTAACGAGCGACAAGAGACCGAGCTCGGCTTGCTTTAATACCGGACGGGGAGACCGATTTCCATGGTTCAGGTTAGGGTTTACAGGATAAGCAGCGTCACCGAACCGACGACGGGCATGCCCGCAAAGCAGATTGAGCTCGTGGAGGTCAAGCAGCGCGGGGCCCAAGGCTATGGAGCGGGAGACGAGAGCAGGATGGTGCAGAACATGGTCAACCAGCTGCAGTCCATGGGGCTCGTCCCCCAGATCAGGGAAATGGTCTTTCCGAAGATTACCATGGTATTGACCGAGAGCGAGTACGACCTCTTCGGCCTGAGACTGGACGTGAATGACGTCTATGAGCTCGAGATACGGAACGGCACCCTCTCTTTGAAGAAATCGACCGAAGGAATCTGAAGGTCTTCAGGGTTTCTGGTCAAGCGGCTACCTGACTATGAGCACGTCGCACTTGGCCTCCGAGAGCAGGCCCGCGGAGACGCTCCCTAGAAGCATCTTCTTCACCATGCCGAAGCCCCGGGTGCCTACGACGACCAACCCCACCTTCCACTCGTCGGAATAGTCAGCTATCTCTTTGACGACGGAATGGATGTTCTCCACAATCTCTCCCCTCGCTTTTACCCCCCGGTCAGTAGCCTTGGAGACGACCGATGCGACCTGGTTCTCGGCGTTGACCCGAGCGGTGTCTTCTGGTGCTTGCGATTGGGCCCCCTGACCGCGGCCCGCATAGACGGGGGTGGGAACGACCATTATCACGAAGAGCGCCGCCCCCTCCTTGGCTGCCAGGTCCACCGCAGCATCCGCTGCTTTTGAAGACTGCTCCGAACCGTCGATGGCGATCAAGACACGTTCGTACATCTTGCCACTTTAGGGGCGGGGAGTCTTAAGAAGATGATGGTGCGGCCGGCGGGATTCGGACCCGCGGTTAGAGGCTTGGGAAGCCCCTGTCATAACCACTAGACCACGGCCGCGCTTGGGCGCAGAGGACATGGGAGCCTGTATAAATCAGATTTAGAGACGGCAGACCTTCAGGTATCCGAAAGGTAGAGGAAATCCTATAAATCAACCGGCGCTGCCGCGCGAATCGTGCAAAAGCCCCTCCTCGATGCCGTCGCGGCGAAGGTGCGTGAAATTGGCGATGGGGGATACGGGAGGGTGTACCGAAAGAACGGCAAGGAATACGGGAGCCATCTACAGCAGATAGTAGGGGAGTTGCTCGATTCTCTGCAGATAGAATACAAGACACGCGTCCCCATGTTTCCAGGGGCGCGGACCATGGCCGATTTTGCTATAGGCAAGAAGCTCATCCTGATCGAGAAGGAGCCGACCAGGGAGGAGATGGCGAAGGCGAAGAGGGCGGGCAGGAGCTGCGTCGTAGTTTCACGCAGCGGCATCCGCAGCGACCTGTTCGACGACGGTCTGAGGGTGGTGCAGATGGGTGCGGGCTCGCAGGATGGCCGGCTGCAGACCATCTTCCTCGACGACCCATCGTTCAATTTTGACTACGCCCATATCCTCCCCAAGACCGAGAAGTGCTCGGTGATGCACGGGCACACGTCCTCTGCGCTGGTCGAGATCGTCGGGAGTCCGCGTGAGGGCATGGTCGTAGACTTCAACGACGCAAAGCCGATAATCAGGCAGGCCATCTCGGCACTCGACCACAAGCTCTTCATCAACAAGAGGTACGTAACGGGAGAGGACAAGACCCACGTCCATCTGAAGTTCGAGACGGTCCATGGGAGCTTCGAATTGAAGGTCCCGAAGAAGACCACCGTGCTGTTGCAGGGCGAGGCGACCGTCGAGAACCTCGCGCAGGAGCTGCTCAGACGCATCTCCCCCCGGATGCCGGAGAACGTCGAAGCGGTAGGCGTCTATGTATACGAGGGCCTGAACAAGGGGACTCATCTCCTGGCGCAGGTCCACAGTCGCGAGGCCGAGAGTCGACGGACACAGTAGTGCTGCTCTCCGGCGGCATAGACTCGGCCACCTGTCTTTTCCTCTCCAAGAAGAAGGGGAACAGGAACAGGGCGCTCACGATCATGTTGCACGGGATGGCCGAGGGAGAGCTGCGAGCTGCCACCGCAATCGCACAGCGAGCCGGAGTCCTCGAGCACAGGCTCTTCTCGGTGCCAGAGCTTAGGGAGGTCGGGGATATGCGCGGACCCAAGAGGCTCGCGGGCATGCCCAAGGCATACATCCCCATGAAGAACGCGATCTACTACTCGGTGGCGGCCTCGTTCGCCGAGGAAGTGGGCGCGACGCGCCTCATAGGAGGCCACAACCGGGACGACTACGGGGTCTATGACGACACCAGCGACCGCTTCTTCGCGAGCATGCAGGTCGCTCTCAGGGAGGGGTCGGAGAGGCTCAGGGCGGGTAGGCTGTCGATCTGGAGGCCCTTGAGACGCTTGGACAAGGCTGCGGTCGTGGGGATGGCAGACAGGCTCGGCGTCCCACTCGAACTCACCTGGTCCTGCCACGAGGAGGGGACGGAGCCCTGCGGGCGATGCGCGGGGTGCATCCAGAGGAAGAAGGCCTTCGAGGAAGCCGGAATCGCGGACCCCTTGGTCTGAAAGGCCGGTTCGAGACCGAAAGGGTATAAAGTGGGTCCGGGCTGGGCCAATTCTCATGCGCCGCGGCAGAGACAACGCAGGTCGAGTCTTGACCGATGCCCAGTATATTGACACGCTCGTGGACACCCAGAGCGAGCCGTCCCAGCTCGCCGTACAGGCAGGTGTGGGCGACCTGCGGGTCATGTACCAGGACGGGAAGCTTTCGATACCGGTCCTCCTGAACATACAGACCTCTACCGGTCTTCACCGCGGTGTCCACATGAGCAGGCTGGTGAAGGCCGCCTCGACCCGGAGGGTCTCGGGTATGGTGGACTGGCTCGGGTCGATCTGCAGAGAGGTCAACAAGACCCAGCCCGGCTCAAGGGTCACCTGCAGCATGGAGCTTCCCCATGCGGACCAGTTCATCCCGGTCAAGATCAGCCGGAAGGAGAAGGGGGCGATAAGGTACCAGATCACGGCGAAGGGCATGACGGCCTGCCCGTGCAGCAAGAGCATGATCGGCATCGGACACATGCAGAGAGCCGAGATGGTCGTGGTGATGGACGAGAAGAAGACCATAGACCTGATCGAGACCATAGGCAGGATAGAGGAGTGCTTCTCCGCGGTCCCTACCGAGAGGATGAAGAGGGTCGAAGAGGCCAAGAAGATCCTCGAAGCCCAGGACAACGCGCGCTTTGCCGAGGACCTGGTGAGGGAGTGCGTGGCGCGGTTCCCCGAATCGCTCTACATCAGCTCCAGGTGCTTCGAGTCCATACACGCCCACGATGCCGTGGCGACTTGGTCCAGGAAGGAAGGCTGGGTTCCGCTGCTCTAAGAAAGATAGAAACGACCGACCTTTGTCGGCCGATCGTTCCGGATTGTATCGACTGACTAGGCCTGGGGCGCTGCTGGCGTGGTCGTGGTTTGATCCACCGAAGGCACTGGCGGCGCTGGCGCTGCCTCTGTGGCTGGGGTGGGCGCGGCCTTGTTGTCCAGGTAGCCGTTGTTCTGGAGCCAGTCAGCGTGGTCTTTGATGTATCTCCATATGATGTCGGCCCGCTTGTTGTCAAAGTCCCAGGGTGAGACGAGCACGATGTCCCGCTCCCGTATCCACATCCTGCGCTTCATCTTGCCCCGAATCCTGCACAGACGCGTCTTGCCGTCCATGCACGCGACAATGACCTGGTTCCCGCCAGATATCTTGACTACCCTGCCGAGGATCTCGCCCTGCTGCGGCATGACGAGTTCCTTTAGGTGAGCTTCGTTTAGGACCTTTCTCTTACCCAACTCAATCTCCTCACTTGTGAGTAGCACGCACCGCACAGGCTGCGGAAGGTGCGCGTGTCCTCATTGAATATGACGCTGGAGTGGGACCTGCAGACCCACCTTTGACAGTCACCACATTGGACCTTGGCGACTGCATTGCAGTTATAGCACCTCACCAACGGGACCGCCTACCGTAGCCGCCCCTTCTGTTGTAGCCGCCGGAACGCCTTCCGCCGTAGCTATACCTCTCATTCTGGAGCTCGGTGATAGTGGTCTTTGCGGTGACATAAAAGTTGTGCTCAGAGTCCTGGGGTCGCAGTGGCTTGATGACCGCCTTGGTGAGTCCGAGTATCCTGGAAAAGTCCTCGTCGTCGTCGTAGGTGACGAGCGTGAAGGCCTTTCCTCCGCCTCCTGCCCTCGCGGTCCTTCCCGTCCTGTGGAAGTAGAGTAACGGGTCCTGGGGCACGTCGTAGTTCACGACACAATCGACCTGGGTGATGTCTATGCCTCGGCTCGCCACGTCAGTGGCCACAAGCACGTCGGCGTGCCCAGACCTGAAGGTGCTCATGGAGTGGTCCCGCTGATGCTGGCTGAGGTCCCCATGCAGAGGCACGGCGTTGATGTACCGCTTCTGTAGCTCACGGGCGAGCTTGTGCGCGCCGTATTTGGTCCGGCAGAAGATTATGGTGCTGGCAGGCTTCTCCTTGTTGAGTATGTCAAGAAGGAGTTCCTCCTTCTCGGTGTGGTCCACGACCGCGTAGTATTGCTCCAGGGCATCCGATTGTGGCTCGTCTGCCGATACGAGTATCTTCTCGGGGTTGCGCATGTACTTGTTCGAGAGGTCCATTATCCTCCTCGGCATGGTTGCAGAGAAGAGGCCCATCTGTCGGGGCTCTGGGACCGAGTCAAGTATGAACTCGACGTCCTCGATGAAACCCATGTCCAGCATGGTATCGGCTTCGTCCAGCACGACGAACTTGACCTTCCCGAAGTCGAGGGACCCTCGCTTCAGATGGTCCATTATTCGTCCGGGGGTCCCGACGATTATGTGGGCGCCTCGGTCGAGGGCGTCGAACTGTACGTTGATCGATTGTCCCCCGTAAATTGTGACGATCCTAGTGGTCGTGTAGAGGGCGAGTTTTTTCAGCTCGGCCGTGATCTGCACGGCGAGCTCCCTCGTCGGGGCCAGGACGAGCCCCTGCACGTCCCAACTGGTCTGGTCGATGCCATTGTAGCATCGGCAACCCGAAGGCTGCCGTTTTACCGCTTCCCGTCTTTGCTTGCCCTATCACGCTTCGGCCTGATAAAAGGGGGCCTATGGCGCGTTCCTGGATTGGGAAAGGCTTCTGAAATCCAGCCGCTTTTACACCCTTCAGCAACTGTGGGTGTAGTTCCATTTCTTCGAAACTATCCATTTTCTTTTGTTTTCCACGGCAATTCGGCGTCAGAGAATCAGAGCGTAACCGTCCTGAATCAACTATACACAGACTTGCAGTATTCAAAACATCGCATCCCTTCTATTTAAATCTATCACAAAGTCTTTCGGTTTTCTGGCATTTTCTGCATAAGCGAGATATACGGAGAGCAGCCAAATCGTCAGGGATGAGCGAAGACAGCCAAGGAAGAGAACTGGTTTCAAGGTTGGCACTCGACGTCAAGGCCTTGACGCTCCTGTACGAATCCGACGACCGACTCCGGGGACTCTTGAAAAAGGAGTTACTCGATTCGAAGGACGAGTCGATGAGGCGGTTCATGGGACTCCTCAATGTCGGACAAAGGTCAGGGCAGACCGGCGCCCTCTTGGTCGCTCTTGGGCAGATGGTCCTCGCTGCTCTATTGGCGCTCTTGGGGATAGTCGCGTTCGTCCCGAGCCTGGCCGGACTGAACACGCCGAAGGAGTTCGGGGATTATCTTTCAGGATTCGTCCCCTCCTCGTTCGGTTCGGGGCCGCTCTTCTCGGCTGCCATCGCTGTGGTCTTTGTGCTCGCGGCCCTTTTGATGCTGGGGTCGTTCTATGCGTTGAGACAGGCATCCGTAAACCTGAAGCAAGCGGGTTTCGTCGTAGACCAGAGTGAGAGATAGGTGTCCCTGCCGAGCAAGCAGCTTGGCGCGCTCCTAGTCAAGCTCGCCGCTCTTACGGTAGGGACCGTCGCCGCTATCTATGCGACCGGCTACCTCTACGACGACCTGACCTCGCTTGCGCGGCAGGGCGTGAACCTGCCGGGCGCGATCGCCGTGATAGCGATAGTGAGCGTTGCCATCTCCGGAGTCTCACTTGCGTCGTCGCTTCCCCAATCTCTCCGCCTGAGGTTCAGGAGACCGGAGCGCATCGAGAAGAAGAAGCAGGTGTACGGGTTCTGGACGATTCTGGCGATCGGTGTGGGAGCCACCCTCGGCTCTCCGCTCTTCATCCTTATCCCCCAGAATATCGAGCAGTATCGAGTTCGTCTCGGTCGGGTCGTTGCTAATTGCCGCCGTGCTCTCTGTCTTCATGGCGAAGGTCTATGCCGACGAGTACGCGGAATCAAGGAGGAAGGGCATCAGCGCAGTCGGCGGGCCGTCGTTCACGAGGGCTGCAGTAGGGGTGCGGAGCGTACGGTATTTCGTTGCGAGGCTGTCCATGTGGGTGGCGAACACCGCACTGGCGGCATACTCCAAGATAATATTCGTGGTCTTCGACTTTTACTTTCTGCCGCCGATTCTCTCCAGCGTGGGCGTCAACGGGTTTGCGATGACGACGATCGTCTACGGTACGGAGATCGCCCTGATAGCCTGGACCATACTTGAGGCGGTCTTTGAACGCCCCCTCCTGAGAGCGACCGGGATAATCCAGATCGTCCTGACCGCTGCGCTCGTTGTCATCTTGGTGTATCAGAGCGCGTTGCTCGGCTCGAGGACCTCGTGGAATCTCGGTGGCATCCTGAATTTCGGTTTCTCTGGCAATTGGGCCGTGGCCCTGGTCATCAACACGGGTTACCTCTACCTGCTGTTCTTTGGATTCCAGGAGATACAGTCGCTGGAGCAGGACGCGCTCGAGAAGAGCAAGATTCCGATCTTGTCATGGATCCGTAAGGGCTACACCATGGACAAGACAAAATATCTCGGGGTCGCCATGGTCGTCACGGTGATCGTGACGGCTGCGATCAACATCTTCTATGGCCTCGCCGTCTTCGCTGTACACCCCAGCGCCGCAGCGGTCCAGCAGTCGCAGATCCCAGCCCTGTACCTGGCCAAGACTTTCTTGGGAACCCCTGAAGAGCTCCTGATGGCGGTAGCGTTCCTCATAGCGACCGTCACTACCTTCGTTCCCGCATTCCTAGCGGCGTCGCGGCACCTGGCCGCATTGGGCGAGGACGGCTACCTGCCGACCTCGGTAACTCGGTTCTCCTGGGTATTCACCATAGTCGCGATCTTTCTGCTCGCGATCGGCAATGAGAACTTCCTGGTCGATATCACCGACTTTATGGTTCTGGTCAGCCTGGGCATCATCGTGCTTTCCTCCGTCTGGCTCAAGCCGGCGGGCGCGCCGCTATCGCGGAAGGACGCCATGCCCCTTCTGGTCGCCGCAGGCTGTTTTCTCGCAGGCGGAGCGGTCTACCTGCTCAGCGCGTCAGTCGTGGTCTTCGGGTCACTGGCGATTATGTCAGCCTACCTTATCTTTGACATCCTCGAGCTCGGCCCTCTGGGGGTTCAGGTCTTCCTCGCCGTCCTGGACCTAACTTGCATACCCGCACTCGCATTTTTCCCATCTGCTGTGATCACCAAGGGCTCATTCCTTTCGCTCCTCCCCCTGACCGCATCCCAAGCCGGCGACTTCCTCCTGTTCCTTCTTGTGCTCTCCCCGATACTGCTGTTGCTGAACGTCGTGGTCGACGTAAAGTTCCTTCGGGGAACGCCCCTCTCGACGGGCCGTGACCAGTGAGACCTACTGGCGTTTCGCAGTGCGGACGACAAGGCCCAACGAGACGCCGATTGCGCTCCCCTTGTCGCCGAGGAGCTTCAGTCGGTCCAGCGCGGCCTTGGGGTCCAGTTCGCGCATGGGCGCCATGAGGTCCCTCGATTCTGAGATAGCCTTCACGACCTGTCTCATGAACCCGAAGCAATCTAGCGTCGCTAGGACATCGACCGCCTCGTACTCCAGTCGGGCAAGCCTGAGTTTGTCTCCGTCGAGCTCCATGATGGCGGCGAGGAGCTTGTTCATCGAATCCTTCAGGAACGCGGCATCGAGGTGCTTGTTGAGCGCCGGCTCGCCGGTAACCTCGGTCTTGCCGGTGCTGTCGGAGTAATCCACCGTGACGAAGGACTCGCCCTCGGACTTGGAGTACACTATGTCGAAGGTCGCACCCGTCTCTTCCCTCACCAACTTGGCCGTGAGGTGGTTCTTCGAAGCCAGCGCTCTCGACAGCTTGTAACCTTCCAGCTTCTCAAAGTCGGGGACGGGTTCCTTTTTCAGCCAAGCCTTGCCCAGCCTGACGGGAATCTTCGCCGTTTTTCTAAACGCGGCCAGGCTGAATTGGCTCCGAAGAAGAGGAGAGTTTGACGTGTTGAGCAGGAATTCATATTCGATGTCCTGCGTGCACTTGAAACGCGCCGAGGCAGCGTAGGAGCCCTCGGTGAGTTCGAGGCTCACCTCCTCCTCGAGGATTGGAAGCGGGCTCACGGAGAGATATGACTCCAGGCTCTTTGTCGTCTTCACCTTCTCCGAGTTCAGCTCAGCTGACGTCTCCTCGAGAGCGGTCTTGAGCCGAGCTTCGAGCTTCTGGCGGGTCTGACCGACCGCGGCGCCGACAAATTCGTTTATGACCTTCGAGAGGTTGAGGGAGTACTCCGGGTCGAGTCCGAGCTGCTTGAGTGAGGATGAAGTCTCTGAGACAAGCCGGTCGAGCTCGCCAATCTGCCTCTGGACGTTTTGCCGAGCCTTTTCTTGGTTCGCCTGGGATTCGGCCCAGTTCTCCGAGTAACGGACTGCGTCCACCAACTCTGTGAAGAACATCCATGCGGGTCCGCCTGCGTCCGACATTGGATGCGTTCGGCACGTCATCGGAGTTAGATAAAGAATAGCATCGCTCTGGGGGCGGCCGCCGGAGGACGAGGGACGAGAGCTACTTGTACGTCAGGCTGAGGATGCGGTTCTTCAGCTGGTGCAGGCCGGCCCCCGTCACCGCAGAGATCCGCATGACGGAGAAGTCGCTGGGAAGGCTGCTCGATTCGTATCCTTGTGACAGACGGCGCTCATCCAGGTCTATCTTGTTAAGCACGAGGAGGACCTTGCCAGGGTCCACGTTCAGCTCCTTCAGTATCTCTCGACAGCTGTCGAGTTTTATCCGCATGGCTTCTTCGCTCTCGCTCGCATCAAGGAGAAGGAGTATGAGGTCGGCGTATGTCAGCTCCTCCAGCGTCGACTTGAAAGATTCGATCATGTAGGTAGGCAGTCTCGAGATGAATCCGACGGTATCGGAGAGGAGGACCCTCTTGCCCGCGCCGATCTCTGCAGCCCTCGTCGTCGTTGTCAACGTCGTGAAAAGGTCCGGAGACTCCTCCTTCGACTCGGAGACCAGCTTGTTGAAGAGCGTCGTCTTGCCGCTGCTCGTATACCCCGCCAAGGACACGAACGGCATGTCGAGTTTCTTCCTCTCAGACCGCTGTACGGTCCTGTAGGACTGGGCTTTCTCGAGCTTCTCTCTTACCGTGACCATCCGGCGTTTGAGGGCCCTGAACTTGACATCGACTGCCAGTTCTCCGATGCCCATGTAGCCCGCTCTCTCACCGGTCTTGGAGTGCCGGACGGCGTCTTTGGTGCGGGGGATCTCGTAGTGCAGCTCTGCAAGCTGGACCTGCAGTCGGCCCTCCGCGGTCGTCGCCCTCTTCGCAAAGATATTGAGTATGAGCCTCTCCCGGTCGATGACCTCCGTCTTGGTCACCTGGGCTAGGTTGAAGGTCTGGGAGGACCTGAGCTCTTCGTCGATTATCAAGACCTTCGAGCCATTTTCCCGTATCATTTCTCTGAGCTCCTCCGCCTTGCCCACCCCGACGCCGTACTGGGACTTGATCACCTGCTTCTGGGTCACCATAGCCACGACGGAGTACCCCGCGGCCTTCGCCAGCTCCGCTATCTCCTTCTTGGCGAACTCATCGGGATAGGTGACTACGGTAGCCTTCTCCACGATAGAGGACAATCATGGTGGTATAAATGATGGACTGTAACCTGAGCGAATCGGAGCAGACACTACGCGCCTTCGGAGTTCCGGTCGTCCTTGGGCTTCAAATCCTCCTCTACTCTACGGATTTCGTCTTCCCCTTTCTCCAGGGTCTCCCGCCAGACCTGACCGAAGATGGGGGCCGGGGTGAAGAAGAACGTCGTTATCACGGAGCCCACGGAAACGAAGGCCATCAGAGAAGCAAAGAGCTTGCCAGCGTCGGTGTTTAGCTGGAGCGGTGGACCCTGACCGGTCGCAAGCATGCTCTCGAAGTAGATGGCGTTCACAAGCCCCATCCCCTCCAGTCGGATGAACCCGAATACCCCAACGATCATTACTGTAGCTATAAGCAGCAGACCGTATACGACCCTCCTCAGCGCCGTCCGTGGATAGCGCCATCGGTTTCGTTTCATGAAGAACTAAGGGTTCACGCGTGGTAGATGTGTAATCGGGACCATCTCGAAAATTCCATCGAAGTCTAAATATCCCCTGGCCCGCTGCACTGGCATGAGCGTAGCGCGAGCAGAGGGAAACAGGAAGGGTCGCAAACAGCGTTCAGACTCGCAGGAACGCCCTGAAGGACGCCCTCCCTGATGTCACGCCCCCCATGGGGATAAAGGAGGGCGAGGACGAGGACGAGGTCCCAGCCGAGACCGAAGAAGACGACGACTGACTGACCGCGTTCAGCATTCCAGGTCGTCGAGCTTGACCCATTCTTTCATGGGCCCCTGGGCTGAGATCAATTGGAAGATGGAGACCTCGCTGTAATCCCCCGTCTGGTCCAAGAAATCCCTTATGTTGATCGCCTCTTGAAGAGACCCCTGTTCGAACTTGTTCAGGGCAGAGGTGCTTCTTGCGACCACCAGCAGCGGGTGTTCCATTGCCTCGGAAGAGATATTCCTATTATATATCGCTGGCTGAGAAAAATATTCCTGCGGGAATCACGCTGCGGCGGTCCTAGGAAAGCCGTTTAACTCTCACTCGACCATCCCATATCGTGCAGAATCTCGACCCGGTCATCTTCCTCGGGCCGATCGGGTATATCGCGTTCAGCGGCTTTCTCGTCGCCTACTGGCACTTTAAACGAAGGCTCGGGATGCTCGTCCTGTTTCTCTCCGCGGCCGCATACTTTGCAGCCATCGCGGTAAAGGTGGTCTTCCAGACGTTCACCTATGGCTGGGTCCAGTCGACCTTCGGGACGGTAAGCGTCCCGACCGGCCTCTATTTTGGCGCCCAGACCTGCATTCTGGAGGTAGGCCTCGCGTATCTTGTGGCACGGGTCGCCGTCTCCCGTCGGGCTATCGACGCCGGGGACGCCGAGGGATACGGCGTCTCCCTCGCGTTCTGGGAGAACGGGGTACTCCTCGGAGCGTTGGCCCTCTTCAACCTCGCCGTGCTATACGTCCTCATCGCCACGAATCTCTTGCCCCCGTCTCTCTACCAGACCGTGGTCACCTCCGAGCCCTCAGTTTTCGACCCGCCTTCTCAGCTGCTCTTCCCCGTAGCCCTCGGCATCCTGGAGAGGTTCTCTTCATTCCTTCTCCACTTCTCGTGGGGATACCTCTGCGTTCTTGCGGCATACCTGCACAAGAGGAAGTATCTCGCCGTGGCGCTTCCAATGGGGCTGGTGGACGCCCTCGTGCCGTTCGCCGGTGAGATACCCCTGTGGGAGTTCGAGGCCATACTATTCCTGATTGCACTCGGCGCCGCCGGCCTCACGTGGCGCGTGACGATGAAGGACAGAGCATCCGGATATGGCAAAGAATTATCCCCCGGCCCTGCGACCAGCCAATCATGAGAAAGGTAGAGAGGTCGAAGGTCTATCGCCTTCTGTATCCGATCGTCCCCGCCATCGTGGCCGCGGCCCATGAAGGCAGGGTCGCGGCGATGCCCGTGGTGTCCCTCGTCTCCCTGTCCAACTCTCCACCGCTCGTAGGCTTCTCATCGTCGCCCTCGCACAGCACCTACAAGACCATCCTGGAAGCGGGACGATTCTCCGTCTCCTGGCTGGACAGGAAGTTCGAGGATGAGGTCACCAGGCTCGGAACGAGCAGCGGTTCCAGGACGCAGGACAAGCTCAGGAGCGTGGGGCTGCACCACCGGCCGGGAAGGACCCTCGGGGTGCCGCTAATCGAGGAGGCTGCGGCCAGCCTTGAGTGCAGGTTCTCGGTCTCGCAGAGGCTCGGAGACCACAACCTCGTTGTCGGGGAGGTCAAGAGCGCACAGGCGCTCGACGACTTCAAGGACTACTGGGCGTTCCACGACTATTCGCCGTTTCTGTACTCGGGCTTGGGGCGCACCTTCGGCGGCCCCGAGCGAGAATAGGTCAGACGACCTTTATCGACGGGTGCTTGATTCCGTTCAGCTTCCCCACGTTCAGGAGCGCAGGAGTCATCGTCTCCAGCAACCTTGAGTTCCGCAGGGGTCCGGCGTATAGCGGCCTCAGACCTGCTATGGACGAGACCAGCACGGCCACCTCGGCATAGACCCCCTTAGTCTCAGCCGTCACGAGGACATCGTAGTCCAGAGGTTTCTTGACCTCCAGCAGCATGGCGGCCGGTACGGTGTGGAATGCGGCGGCCACCCTCGTCTGGAGGAGAGACGCCACCCGCTCCGCAGCGGAGCCGGAACTGAGCGCCGGACTGAAGAGACCGTCCCGAAAGACCATCGGAACGATTGGAGAGACGACGAGCTTTCCGTCGAGGGCCGGTTTTAGCGAGAGAAGCGTCTCGTCCGATGGCAGCTCTGGGATGGCGAGTATCGCGACCTGACACCACCCTGCCGCTTCCACGTTACCATCGCCTTCGACGTGCTGCCCGGTCAGATTCGACGACCCCCGCGCCGCCTCCTTGGCCCTGGAGGGGTCGCGAGACCCTATCATGACCTGATTGTTAGCGTTCGCCAGCCTTGCGGCGAGCCCCAACCCCAGTTCGCCCGTCCCTCCGACGATGGCGATCCTTGTCACTGGTCGCTCAGCCTCCCTTGGCTGGCTGCACCGGACCCTTCCTTTCCCATGTAAGTCGCGTCGAGCATGTGAGACAACCTCGAAGCCCTCTTAGGCCCGAGTCCGGGGACCATGGAGAATTGCGACTCGGTGAGATTCATGATCTTCCTGGGTGTTCCGTGCCTCGAGAGCATCCGTCGGGCGAGCTTGGTTCCGACCCCGGGCAGCGAGGAGATGAGGTAGAGCTGCTGCTGGTGCCTCATCCCTTCCCTTGGGGGGCGGGCTGACGACTCCGGGCGGGAGGGGACGTGCTCGGCTCTGGCGGGTGAGCGCCGCTATGGCGACCGCGGTCTCGTTCGGGGACGCGGTGTGGATCAACCTCAGGTCGTAGGCGAGGGTCACAGAGGCGACCGCACCATAGTAGGAATTCAGGTTCTTGGTGAGGTTTCCTATCTCTTTCACGTCTCCCTCCACGATGAGGTAGGGCTTCCTGAAGGACGAAGAGATCTCAGAGGCCTGGACGAAGAGGCGGCCATCGTAGACGGAGGAGATGAAGTCGCTCAGGGATTTCCTCTCGACCGCTATCTCCGGATTTATGACATAGTCGCCGACGGACAACTGGCTGAAGTAGACTCTGACTTCGAGCTTCGAAAGAAGGTCGGGCACCCCGCTCGACCTCTCCCTCTCGTCCACGACGACCCTGGGGGGAATCATCAGTACGGGAAGGTGTAGTAGTGGTAGATATACAGTGCTAGGACGAAGACGGCCACGCTCGACACGAGCACGGCCTTGTCGTACCACCTGAGGTTCATTCCGTACAGCGACGTGGGTTTGGGCGTCGACCCATACCCTCTGGATTCCATGGCCTCGGCGAGCTCTCCGCTCCTCACCACCGAGTTGACGACCAGCGGTATCAGGACGGGAATCAGATTTCTCACCCTGGTCAGGAGGCCTCCCTTCTCGAGCTCGAGCCCACGGGACTTTTGGGCGTCCATTATCTGAAAAGCGTCGAGCATCACGACCGGGATGAACCGGACGGCCGTCACGAATGCGAAGACCACATCCCTGGGGACTCTCATCCACTTCATTATCTGCTCCAGCTCGTCGGGCGAGGTCGTGATGAAGAAGATGCTCGTCGAGCCGATGATCGCGATGAAGCGGAGGGCGAAGGTCAGGGACCTCATGAGCCCCAGGCCGATCCAGATGTTAAGGACGAAGATGAAGGCGGCGAAGATGAGGGAAAAGGCGACCGTCCTTCCGACCCGCTTGAGCGACTTTGCGAGAGCGGCCAAGCCGACCAGGGAGGCTATGATGATCGCCTCTCCGACGACGGAAGACGCCAGAAGGGAGAGCACGAAGAACTCGATGGCGATGAACAGCTTGATCCGTGGGTCCAGCTTGTGGAAAGGTGAGACGACCCTCCTGTAGAGGAGCCCGGAAGCTAACCAATACACTGGGCTCATCCTCTCTCGCCCGAGACCCACGACAGCGCCTGGGGCACGTCCCGGAACGGCGACCCGGGTCTCTGGCTCAGGCCTTCGTAGAGCGCCACGAGCTGAGGTTGGGAGACCCGCGCGCTCTCCAGTAGCTCTCTCTCCTGCATCACCGCGGAGCAGGGTCCGTCCCCCACCACCCGCCCCCTCTTCATCACTACGAGCCTGGGCTGCAGGGTCCAAAGGAACTCGACATCGTGCGAGACGATGATTATGGTCTTGCCAGCGGAGTGCAGCGTCCTCGCAATCTCCAGGAGCTTCGCCTTCTGTATGGCATCCTGCCCGACGGTCGGCTCGTCCAAGACGACCACCTCAGGGTCCCACGCGAGGATTGACGCCAGCGTGAGCCGCTTCTTCTCCCCACCGCTGAGTATCAGGGGCGAGGACTTGCGGTACTCCATCAGGCCGAAGAAATCGAGCGCCCAATTGAGCCGTTGCTCTATGAGGGCGTCGTCGAAGCCGAAATTCTTGAGTGCGAAGGTGATCTCGTGCTCCACGCTCTCTGAGAAGAGCTGGTGGTCGGGATTCTGAAAGGCTATGCCTATCTTCCTTGCGAGCTTCGCCACGCTTTTGCCGCGCGCGTCAGTGCCATCTATCAGCAAGGTTCCGCTCGTCGGCCGGAGCAGTCCATTGATGTGCCTCACGAGCGTCGTCTTTCCCGCCCCGTTCTCGCCCACTATGCCAACTAGCTCGTGTCCCTCGATGGTAAGGCTCACGCCATCGAGTGCCTTTACCCCGTTCTGATGGACGAAGGTCACGTCCCTGAACTCGATGAGGCTCAAGGCGCGTTCAGCTCCTGCGCCATCTCTTCGGGCGTCAGCGGAGCCTTCGGCAGACGGCTGCCCCTTTCTGCCAGCCCCGAGTAGAGGCTGAAGATCGGTGGGACCGCGAGGCCGTGGGCAGAGGACTCAGGGTTGGTCAGGACCTCCGCTGGGGTGCCCTCCATGACCACGCGTCCTTTGTCCATGACCACGATCCGGTCCGCAATCGGAGTGAGGAGTTCGAGGCGGTGTTCGACGATGACGAAGGTAATCCCAAGCTCCTTGTTCAGCCTGCTGACCAGGGAGACGAGCTCCGAGGCGGTCTTGGGGTCCAGGAGCGATGTGGGCTCGTCGAGGATGACTGAGCTTCGGGCCTCATGGCGATGATACCGGCCAGAGCCACCCGCTGTTTCTGCCCATCCGAGAGCTCGTGGGGAGGACGGAGCGCTAGAGGTTCGATGTGCAGCAGGCCCATCACCTCGTCCACCCTGCGCCTCATCTCCTGCCTGGGCATCCCCTGGTTCTCGAGCCCGAACGCGATGTCCCTCTCGACGGAGAACATGAAGATCTGGTTCTCAGGATTCTGGAAAAGGAACCCCACCCTCTGGGCCAGTTTTCCCATCGCGGTCTTGGCGACGACGTCCCCGTCGAAGACTATCCGACCCTTGTAATCTCCAGGGTACATGTGCGGAATCAGGCCGTTCACGCACCGGAGCAGCGTGGACTTGCCGCATCCGCTCTGACCCGCAAGGACCACAATCTCTCCCCGGTTGATCTTGAAATTCACATCCGTCAGCGCAGCCCTGGGCGAGTCCAAGTAGCTGAACGAGAGGCCCTCCACAGAGAGAAGGGGGACCTCTGGTGCTCTGCTGGCCATCGGCTGGGGGGCTCCAGCCCCTTTGGGAAGACCTTCCGGTGGGCTCTCTTGGTTCGATGACCCTTCGATGGACTCCAAAGCCTTCGGGGGCCGGCCTCGAGGGGGCTTACTAAATATTTGGTTATTACCAAATTCTTATTAGACCGCCGGGAGCGGGTCGGTGGCGTGTCGACCTACAAGCGGACACTTGATACGAGGTCCATCGCTGGCATCGCAGTCTTCGGTGCGCTCGCGATAGTCTTGACATTCATCTCCCAGAGTCTGGGACTGAACTTTCCGGTGGTGCCCTACCTTCAGTTCGATTTTGGCGAGGTAGCCATCCTACTCGCCCTGTTCATCTTCGGCCCGATTCCGGCCTTGATATCAGCGCTGATTGAGTTCGCGACGCTCATGGCCATAGGGCAGAACGTTGCGTTCTATGGCCCGGAGCTGAAGCTAATCGCCATCGTCTCCTCACTGCTCGGCGTCTGGATAGGCTTTTACGCCATCAGAAGGACGAACCGACCGACGCTCGCCAAGGGCGCGGGGTTCGGTACCACGCTCGGCATAATAGTCCGGGCTGCTGCCTGCACGGTTCCGAACTACCTGCTGATCGTCTACCTGTACACCCTCGGGGGGATAATCGGCTACGTCTCTGGGGGGTTCAAGCTGATAGGTATCACGCTCACAGATGCGAACGCGCTCCTGCTGGTGCTGGCCCTGACCGCCATCTTCAACGCCCTGCAATTCGCACTCGTATCTCTCATCTCCTACGGCATCGTGAGCCTGCCTCAGGTGAGGAGTCTGAGAGTCGCCGGCAGGGGCCTCTGGATTGTGTCCTATCTCCAGCACAAGTAGGAGAGAGACTACTTTACTTCGGTAGGCGGCTCGCCCAGAAGCTTGCCCATCAGGGCCAAAAAGTCCCTGATCAGGTCCTCCTCGCTGACACCACAGGTGAGCGAAGCAGCGGTGGGGTGACCGCCACCGTAACCCGTCTCCTTCGAGAGTACCGCCCGCGATGTCGGTGCCGACGTGGACATTGGTCCCGGCGTAGAAGCGGTGGCTCGCCCTGAGGCTACCTCGCGTCTCTTTCCCGGACTCTCCTGCAACTAGCGCTATGTCAGCGCCCATGTTCACGAAGGACCGGGCCACGTTCGCCTGGAAGGACCCGACCGTGCTGACGGCGATGACCCATCCAGCGGCCCGGTAGACCTTGACCCTCTTGGCCGCCTTGAACTTCGCTATGACCTCTCCGTAGTCGGGCGGTGACCGGAGCTCGGTCCTCGCCTTCTCCAGCACTGCTCCAAACGAAATTAGCTCCAGGACCGTTCGGAGGGCCCCCTCGCCCGCGATGGCAAGATTCTGCGAATCGAAGAGGATTCCCGTGAGCAGGGCCTGAGCCGTCTCGCTGTCGGGCTGGACCTTCACCGCCTCGAAGAGCGCGTAGACGAGCTCGGCCGCCGAAGACGCGCTCGTGTCGACCAGCGACCGGTCGTAAGGACCCCCCTCCTTGATGGGATGGTGGTCGATCAGAACCTTCAGCCCGCTGCTCTGCCTGAGTTTCTCGTTCCAGTTCTTCAGCAGCTCGGTGTCCCCGATGTCCACCGCCACGATCAGGTCGTAGGCCGGGTCCGCAGGCTCGGCCGGAGGCTCTTGGTAGGGGAAGGACTTGGCAAGGCGCTGCGTGACGACGCTCATGCCCTCTGGGATTATGATGTCGACGGATGCGTTTGGGGCGTACGTTTGAGATGAGGAAACGCGAGCGCGTAGGCGGAGAGATAGGTGTCAGGGTCAGCGTGCATGTGGCACAGGATAGCAGCACGGGTCATTGCTCCCGGCTCTGGCAGGAGCTGAGCGGCCCCACCACTGGACAATGTCAACTATACATCTCCTGGCCGATATAAACGGCCGCTGCTCGCCGGCGTTCTAGGACTCTCTGTCAGCGCCTTGGGTCTTCGACTTTAGCATGTCGTCAATCTTGGCCTGGAGCTCCTTGACGCTCTCCTTCAGCCTGGTCTCCTGCTTCACGAGCACCAGCGACCGAGTCTGTGAGATGTCCTTCTTCTCGTCCAGCTCCTTGGATATGCCCTCCTTCGAGACTTTGACCAAGATGGCCCCTACCGACTTGTAAATCTGTTCCGTCTCGGGTACCGTCTTCAACTCTTCTAGAGTCTTCTCGGCGTCCGCGAGTTCCGCCTCCACCTGCTGCTTCTGCATCTGCACCGCTTGGAGGTTCTGCTGCAGGTTGTCCAACCTCGTCAACTGCTCCCTAAGCCAGGGAGGTATCTCCGTTTGACTCAATCTAGCTCGCTCGACCCCTGTAGGCTACTTAAACTCTTTTCCGCTGCTTTGGGAAAATAGCCTTGGCCATCTCTGCCGCTCTCTTCGTGCCATCTATTGCGCTCCGTATATCGCCCCCGTCGGCGATGATTGCAGAGACGGCTCTCTTGGCCGGCCTTGCCCCTAGCTTTTCCGAAGAAAGCTTCAGTGATTCGTCGTCGGCTTCGAGCGTGATTTTGACTTGGACCCGCCTTATGGGTTTAGACCCTTTGTCGCGGGGGTGACGTCGTAGGCGCCGCCTGCCATGGTGAAACCGCACCTGCTGCAGGTCCAGATTCCGGACGCGATCCTCTTGAGCTTGAGGCTCGAGCAGGACGGGCACTCCTTCTTCGCCTTGAGGGTGCGCTGTATGTTCGAGTAACGCTTCCTTACCGTGCCTCCGTACTTTGCTCCGAGCCCGCGGATGGACTTGGACCTAGGCACGGCCGGTCGCTCCCTTTATCACGGCTCGGATCTCCTTGCCCTTCGCGATTGACCAGTCGGCGGCCTGGAGTATTTCCGCGACGGTGAGCGCACCGGCCTCTCCCTTCTGGCCCGCGCATATGTGACCCTCGTCGTCCGTGGTGAGCGTTATCCGGGCGTCCATCACAGCTTCCTCTTCGGCGGTCGGGTCGACTATGAGAGAGTTCGCGATGCTCGCCATGGTGAGCGAGACTGGAATCTTGCTCACCGGAATCGGCATCTTCTCACCGGTGTTCTTCACGGAGTCCCCGTCCATTACGAACTTGGGCATGTTGGCCGTCAGAAGCGCTGAGACGACCGCGTAGCTCGTGGCGTCGAAGAGGTTCCCGTCCACGTTCAGGACGTTGACGTCGACGAAGACCGAGTAGACGAACTTGCCTTCCTTGATGACGAGCGTACCTGAGGTCTATCATCTCCGATTCCCTCACACCTCTGTCCACGACCCTTGCTAGCTCTATGGCGCTCTCGTCTGGCGGACCAGCCTCTACGTAGGATGCGGCGAGGGGGAGAACCTCTGCCCCGACGATGAGGAGCCCCTTGTCTGGCGTGTCCGGGAACGGCGTGCCCTTGTCCACTTTCACACCGGCCATCACCTGGGTGTTGCCCAGATTGACCAGGGCGGAGCCGTTCGCCTTCTCGATGAGGCCCGTCTGAATCTCGAGCTTCCTGGGCTCGCTGAGCCCTCTACCGTCGAGCCTCTTCCCCTTTGAGAGCAGTTCGACGAGCTGTGCCCTCCTCAGCGTCTCAACAACGTACGATTTTCTAGCTGACATATTCTCACTCCCCGACTTCCTCGGCGGTCGTCTCGATGGTCGCGCCTGCGAAGTACTTGCGCATCAGCGCGTCCTTCTGCATCTCGTAGACCTTCCTGGCCCCTCCCTCCGCCATCTCCAGGGCTTGCTTGAACTCATCCGGAGTGAAGAAGCCATCGAGCTGGAGCAGCGTTACTCCGTTGAGGTTGGGCATGATAGCGAATGGCATGTCGCCCGACCCTTCCTTGTCCTCGGTGTCGTTGAGGTCGAGCACGATCTTCCCGTCGACCTTGCCGACGGCACATCCCACGACGAGGTCGCGCATGTTGATGCCGGCATCGGCGAGAGCTAGCGCAGCTGCGGTGATACCGGCTACGCGGGAGCCGCCATCCGACTGCAGCACTTCGACGTAGATCTGGATGGCCGTCCTCGGATAGTCTTCGAGTATGAGGGCCGGCTGTATTGCCTCCCTGATGACCTTGGATATCTCGATCTCTCTTCTGGAAGGAGCGGGGTTCTTCCTCTCGTCCACCGAGAACGGGGCCATGTGGTAGCGGCACTTTAGAACGGCACGCTCCGCCTGGAGCATGTGCTTCGGGTGCATCTCCTTCGGGCCGTAGACCGCCCCGATGATCTTGTTCTTGCCCCACTCGATGTATGCGGAGCCGTCGGCGTTGTTGAGTATCCCGACCTCTATCTTGATGGGCCTGAGCTCATCTCCCTTGCGGCCATCCGTGCGGATGCCGTTCTCATCGATCAGTTTTCTCTTTGCTTCTCCCAATTCTATTCACCACTAGGATTTCCATCGCTTGGACCAGGAGCGGCGGGGGGCGCTCCCTCGGCAGGCGCCGCTCCCTCGGCGGCCGGCTCTTGCGGGTTGCCGCCCGTCAGGAAACGCTCTACCTTCTGGGTAAGGTCGGCCATGTGTGCCTCCTGCTCGATGAGCTGGACAGCTGCGACCGCCTTCACGATGCCGTCCGGTGGACCTGCCAGGACTAACGAGGCCGTTCTGCCCCACCCTGATTTCGGTGTGGGTGAGGTTGCCGATCATCTTGATCATGTATCCCTTCTTCCCAATGAGTCTCGGGACCCTGGTCGGAGATATCCTGACCAGGTCGCCTCTCGGAATCTTCCCCAGCCCGGGACCCCTTATGGAGAGCTGCGGGTCCCTCGTGCGGTCGAGGCCTCTATCTTCGCCGAGGAGCAGGTCCCCGACCCTGAACCTTGAGCCAAGGTCGTGGGTGCCCGGGGAAAAGTCGCGTCCGAAGACGAACTGGGCAGGAAGATATCCCAGGAAGCACGAATTGATGTCTATCTCCCATCCGTATCCCGTGGTGTTGACGACCTTTGCCGACCACCTGGTCCTCGACCCGCGGAAGGTACGAGCCCGAGAGCGGTATGACCTTGACGTCGCTCCTGATTATCTCTGCGAGACCGATTCGGAGAGCGATGAGGTCGTTGCCCCGTCGTTCCACGAAGCTGCCCGGTCTGTAGTCGCCGCTGACTATCAGCTCTCCTGGGATTACCTGCTTTCTTACTATTTCTGGCAATTTATTTCACCAATGTTACTTGAGCCGACCCCTTCGTCACTGACCCCAGCCTCTCCAAAAGGCTAGGCTGGGTACGCAGCCGGAACCTCTAGCACTATGGATAGTCCACCGTCCTGCCCCCACTCCTCTTTAAGTATCTCGCCGAAACCCTTCACGACTCCCAGCGCCTGCCCGGCGTACTGCGCCGGCGCCCTCACCGTTCAGCTTGACCTTCTCGGACTTTAGCGGGATGATCAGCCTGATCTTCTCGAGAACCTCCTTCGTCTGCTCGTTGACGTCCTTGAAGGGGTCGATGTAGACCCTGGCATCCAGCATCGCCTGTTCTATCCTCACCGGCGGGTGCGGGAGCTTGGTCTTCGGGTCCACGTAGTTCTTGGCGATGACGTTGACTACCTGTTTCCTCTTCTCCTCGGTCAGTCTCTTCCTCTGCTCCTGGGTGAGCTGTAGCTCGCCTCTCTTCAGTACCTCGACCGCGGCCTTGGCGTGGTCGGTCAGTGCCAAAGTGCTTCTTCAGCTTCTCCTCTGACGCCCGCAAGCCCCTGCTGGAGTCGGTGTAGACCTCGTCGACGGCGATGACCTGAGAGGGGTCGACGTTCTTGCCCGCCCTGTAGTTCAGGGCGGGGTCGGGATAGACGAGAATCTCGAAGTGGTCCCCCTCTATGGCGATTCGCACGGTCGTGAACTTGCTGCTCATGACCGATATCAGGCTCAGGAGCCCTTTGCGGGTGGCTTGTCGCTTCGAGTCTTAGCGTTCGCAGCGTGCTTTGCAATCTCTTCCTCGGAGAGCTTCCTCATCTTCTTGGTGTCCGCTTCGACAACGGCCGTCTTGATGTGGGCGGTTCCCTGCTTGTCCTCGCTCACCAAGTAGATGCACTCTATCGCCAACGTGACGCCTTCTTCCAGGCTCATCTTCGAGTCGTAGTTCTTCTCGAGGTACTCGTTGACCTGGTCGCTGCCTGCCCCGATGGCGATGGCGTCGAACCCAAGGTAGGCACCCGTCGGGTCTGTGAGGTAGACCACGGGGCCCCTGTTCTCATCGACCCCCGAGATTATCAGAGAGACACCGAAGGGCCGAACTCCGGCATACTGTGTGTACTGCTGGTTCAGGTCGGCTATCCTCTTGGCCACGGTCTCGATGTCGACGGGCTCGTCGTAGACCAACCTGTTGCTCTGGGCCATGACCCTCGCGTTGTCGACCTGGATCCTAGCGTCTGGGATGTATCCAGCCCCGACCGCGCCGATGTGGTCGTCGATTTGGAACATCTTCACCACGGAGTATCCGCTCTGAAGCTTTCTCCCCCTTTCCTCGACAGCGAGGACGACGCCATCGTTGGTTCTGACCCCGACGGCAAGACTGCCTCTCCTCACGGTCTCGAGCGCGTATTCGACCTGGTACAGCCTTCCGTCTGGCGAGAATATCGTAATCGCCCTGTCATAGCCCGCGGACGGTGCAAACATTCTATTCTAATCTCCTAGATAGTTCGAGGAGGCTTTTGGGGTCATTTTAAAGGATTCTGTTCAACTAGCGGGCTCGCGATAGAGAAAATGTCGAGGATTCGTCGATGCCAAACGCATTTTATCATGGCCTGGGAGCGTCCCACCATTGCCAGTCACGGGAGTCATCCTTCACAAGGATGTCGCCGATAGTATCCTCACCTACTCGAGGTCCGCCTACCCCCGCGAGGGGATACTCCTGCTCAGGGGGAAGAGCAAGAAAGGGATAGTGGAAGTGGAGAGCGTAGCCATCCCGCCCATGGCGACCCATGGCCAGGGGTTCTCGAGCTTCAACTGGAACCTCATTCCCATAGACCTTTCCTTCCTCGGGGTCGCTCACTCCCATCCGTCGGGGTACGCGGTGCCGTCCCACCAGGACCTGCTGCACGTCATGGGGAGGATAATGGTGATCGCAGGCTATCCGTATACGGACGCGGACTGCATAAAGGTGTACGACCCGAAGGGAAACCCACTTCACTTTGAGGTAAAGTGAAGAAATCTCTCATCACTCTTAAATATCAATCGCGCACTTTGCCCGTACAGACATGCCTGTTGCTTCGCACACGAAAGGACAGACATGGGCCGCCTTGAAAAAATCGTGGAAGGCCTACAAGATTGCCAAGGTGAAGAAGGAAAGGAGCAACATGCTCGAGTATGCGAAGAGGATACGGACGCTGCAGAACGAGCTCGGCGTCTCCCAGGCGAAGTTCCCCGAACTAGACCTGAACTAGCGAGCCTGAGTCCTATCGGTTCTTCTCCGGGAGCATCCCTGTTGTGTAGATCGTCATGACCGTGTCCCTCAGGCCCGCGGCCACTGCGAGGTCCAGGTCCGGTTCCGAAGAGATGAGCATGTAGTTCTTGCCGATGTTAAAGGTCAGCATGTTCACCTTCTCCCTCTTGATGAACGTGAACTGGGCGCTTCCGAAGTACTGGTCCCAGGTCTGGTCGGTCCCGATCTGGATGGTGATGTTCGCCATCAATCTCAGGTCCTCGCTGGCTGGCTCCAGGGACGAGATGCCCTTCCGCATCCCTCCGGCGACAACCCTGCCCATGTCGTCGAGGATGCTCACGTGGCGTATCCTCCTGTCGATCTTGAACATGTAAAGGCAGAGTTTGTCGAGCGGGTATGTCATACTTGCAGAACTGAGGGTCTAGCTTAGCCATGAGAAGATATAAGATTTGTTGAGGAGCGCGGATAGGGCCCGCTCTCGCTCTTCCCAGTTTTTTGATGCAGTTGTGAAATCCCTTTGACTCGGCCTTAGAAGTTGGCGCCCCTCCCGAGAGGTAACAAGGATATTGGAAATGGCGTATGAAACCATACTCTCCATTCTCTTCGCCCTGGGCTTAGGGGCTGCAATCATCGTCTATGCAGCTAGGCCGAGGCACCCGGCCGCGCGGATATCGGTGGCTCACGGTTCAACAATCGAGTCATTCGCTCCCGCGCAGACCTTCGTGTCCGCACCGACGCCGCAGGTGACAGCGGTCCAGACCTCAGCAATCGAGAGCTCAGAGACAGCTCAAGAGCACACGGTCTCTGAGATATCGACCCCCGTGTCCGTAGCCGATGTCTCGGCTGCAGGGCCGAGTGAGATCCTCATCGATCGCCACGGCTACCGTGGACGTGTCAGCAGCAGCATCGAGCGCGACAAGCGTGTCTGACGCGGTCCCTACCCACACGGCAGCGAAGGCGCACAGGACCCAGAGAAGAAAGAGTACATCGACAAAGACGCATGCCAAGCCTGGCTCCAGAAGCACAAGGAAGCAGAGCCAGACTCACGCATGAGGCACTAGTGGGTTCATCAGGTGAGGCGATAAGCCTTAAACCCACACCCTCATTATTTTCGGTCGTGAAGGGCAAGACACTCCTGGGTTTTCACGTCTCGATCAGCGGGTACTGTCGACCTCGCCGTTGACAGGGCGGTCGAAGCTAACTGTACTGCTTTCCAGATGTTCACGCGCAACCCGAGGCAATGGAAGTTCAAGCCGCTCGGGGACGAGGAAGTCGCCAACTTCGTCTCCAAGAGAGAGACGGCGGGGTTCGAGAAGGTCACTGTCCACATGCCGTACCTCCCCAACCTAGCCTCATCCATGAAACTCTTGCAGAAGAGGAGCCGCGAGTCGCTCGCCACGGAAGTTGGCAGGTGCGGGCGCTTGGGTGTTGATTACATGGTGGCGCACATCGGCTCGCACATGGGCAAGGGTTCGGCTGTTGGCATCAGGATGGTCGTCGAAGCTTGCAACGAGGCCCTGGACGCGAACCCCAAGAGCAAGACCATGCTCCTGGTCGAGAACATGGCAGGACAGAAGAACTGCGTGGGGGCGAGGTTCGAGGAGCTTAGGATGATCCTGGACGGAGTGGGTAAAAAAGCCAGGGTTGGGGTTTGCTTCGACACCTGCCACACGTTCGCCGCGGGCTTCGACCTGTCCAACCGGAGCGGGGTAGAGGAGACCCTCAGACTATTCGATGAGACCGTGGGCCTGGATAGGATCAAGGTGGTGCATCTCAACGACTCGAAGGCGCCCATCTGGAAGGCACAGGACAGGCATGAGCACATCGGGATGGGATTCATCGGCGAGAAGGGGTTCAAGTCGCTATTGGCAAACGAGAGGATCAGGACCCTGCCGCTCTTGATGGAGACGCCACGCGATGAACGCAGGACTGACGCTCAAGAGCTCGCGGTCGTGAGGCGACTGATCGGGAACTGAATCGAGTCGTCGTCAAGTCATCAGTTTCTTGAAGAGGTGTAGCGAGCCTGCGATGTAAACGATAGCGACACCGACATAGACCGGTACGAAAATCCACCCACCGATGCCGACGGTTTCTGCCAGCATCAGGAGTACAAGCCCGGCGCCAAGGAAGCAAAACGCCCTGGTGTCTAGCGGCATGACCTGTTTGTAGTGTTGCGATTGGTTGTATGCCTGCTGTAGCCTTTGCCTTTCTGCCTCCGCGAGCTCGGGCTCTCTCGTATCCAGAATCGGCCGCTCCTGGCGTTCCTCCGTTTCGGCCATCGCTTGAGACAATTTCATTCGTGAATACGACCGATGGCTGCGTTTACGCGTATGCAAACATTGAACGAGAATAATCTTATTTGAGATGAGATCGGGTCCAGATTCCCTCAGCGGGAGGATGCTTGTGGTAGGCAGGGTGAGACGACTGATCGGGGACTAGTCGCTCTGTTTGACCGTGATGGCCTCTTCCTGCTCCTGTTCTTCTGACCAAGGTCTCCGGGACTTGGCCGCCCATGAGAACTTCCTCTGCATCGCCGTGGTGTAGAGCTTCGCCCAGTCCAACCCCACGTGGTCGCACCAGGATTTGTAGATGCGCGGGTCGATGTAGTTCTTCATGGACGTATTGAGGTTGTAGTCCTTCGTCTTCTTGGTGAACTCCACGTTCATGGACATCTTGCGTACCATGCTCTCCTTCCCCTTTGCCTTGTACTCCTCGAGTTTCTGCTCCTTCTTCTTGAGGGTCTCGTCCCAGTTCTTTGGAGGGGTGCGCTTGTGGTTGCAGAACTCGGCAGCCCTGAGGTTGGCCTCCTTCGCGAAGTACAACTTGTCCAATTCGTCGGCCTGGCGCATGTCCTTGGCCTGGAGGGAGTTTTCTGCTACCTTTGTCGCGTGATAGGTCCGGAAGACCTTTGCTGTAAGACCAGGAACAATCCCTGAAAGGAAGTTGTTGACCGTGCTCGAGGTCACAACATCGAATATCTCGTCCTCTGGCTTTTTGCCTCTTGTATACCGTCTTAGGTTCTCGAGCAGGACGGGCTCAGCCTCGGGTATCGTCTTGAGCCATCTTACAGAATCTTTACCGAGGAAGTCGAACTCGACCTTGTCCTCGAGAATCTTGACGTGCTCCACCCTGAGAGTGGTCGCCCCAACCGTATCGGCTTCGTCCTCATCCTTCTCGTCACCAACCCTCATGCCAAGGTGGTCGATGAGATAGGCTACCGTTGCAGTCTTCTTCGTCTTGAGGTCACCTTTGGACATCCTCTCGAGTATCATCTTGCGAAGCGGGCCTAGCTTTGACTCGATCTTTAGCGCCTTGTCGTACTTTTCCTTGTTCCTCGACTGCTGGATAGCGGAGCTTTCGTGAGGCCAGACGTCCTTCTCCCGGCCAGTGAGCTTGTCTATCCATCTGGCAATCCAAATCGACTCATGGTCGTGCACGACCGCTCCCCATTCCCCTTCAGGGACAGGAGCGGACTCGTCCAGGTTTAATGTGACATCCATTCGGCTGACCCGAGGCTTCCAACTCCCTCTGAGCGGGTGAGAGTTGTGAACGACAAAACCGTTCGCGACGAAGTTGGGGTCTCTAATGTCTCCCATCGAGATGTCATATGTCATCGAATCGCCATCATCCGATACCTCGAGTATTCTTTCTAAACCGAAAAGTTCCGAATCGAGAATCTTCAAGCGGGACCAGTCCCACCTTGTTCGTAGGTCGTTGGAACGGTCGTTGAGGGAATAGTACCTGGTCCGCCGACCATGCAGAACTTCCCCAGAGTCTAGAAGACGAGTTACAGACCCATATTCGTTGATGAAGAATCGGTAGCTTCGTCCTTCTGTGTACCCGTGGCCTTCACGACTCGTAATATTCGAAACCTGCAAGCCCACGCTGATTGAGAGTTCTCGCGTGTCCTCGATTAAGCGTTTATTGGGCGATTCGAATGAGAATGATCCATATTCAACACCTCTCACTCTATTTACAAACATGTTCCCGTCGGCATCGAGGTACCCCCGGAGGAAAGCAACCTTCAGATCATCAGCCAATTCGAAGATCCACTCGGGAACGCGTTTTGTCAGGGCCGTTCCTGTTACGCCCATTTGTTCCACCATGTCCGCAACTTCTCGAGAGTTTACGCTGACCACAAACGAATTTCCACCTGAGTGTTCAGAAACGAATGGCGTAATTCCGAATACGTCTTTGCAGAGCTCGCCATACTTTTCCACAAGCTTCGGATGTCCCTCCGAGAAACTGATGTGCGAGTTTCGCCCATTGGGTCTTTTCGAGGTGAACCCGTCGCCTAAGTAGTACCCCAGAACCCGCGCTAGCTTGGGCGCGATGATAGTACCATTAAGCGTTCTCTTTGGCGATTTGCTGTACTTGCTCGACCCTGGGGTCTGGTATCTCTTTGCTGTGACAACGAAATCGCCAACTCTAAGTCGCGAAAGTGGTACCCAAGCAAGGGTAGCGGGGAATCTATCGTTTGTGAAAGTACCGCGGTCGCTTCTCTGCCTCCGTTTACGCACACTAAGTGAGAGAAACGGGTGATTTGACGTGGCACGAATACTGTGAGTCCTGGTACGGAGTCGGAATACTTGCCTAACGCCCTGCTTACCCACATTTGCTACCTGTTTGTAGAACATCTTCTCCGACCCATGGTGGACGGCAATCAGATCACCGGAGGTCAGTTCCCGAACATATTTTGACCTGCCAGGCGCCTTGACAAGTGTGTCGGCGGCAACGCATCCTCTCCCCATGAAGAGCCCGGGCGGCTCCGCCAGCCAATTCGCGATGTCTACTTCCTTTCCGTCTATGAACGCCTTGCCGTATTTCTCCTTCAGCGCCTCCTTCAGGGTCTTCCTTGAGAGCGCCTGGGATTTTTTCGCCTCCTTGCTCATGGCCTCCTTCATCCGCTTCTCCTCGTCGACGAGGCCGTAGAAATGGGACAGGTCGATATCCTGGAACTTGGTGCTCCTGAGGGGCGCAGGGAGTTCTTTGGAGAAGTCACTTCATAAAATTCTGCACGAAGACCGGGTCCTGGACGTAGGGGGTGTCCTTCTTCTTTGCAAAGTTGTACGCCATCTCTTCCCCGAGGGCCGAGAGGGTGACCGTCTGACCCTTGACGCCGATGGTCAGTCCCTTCGTCTCATAGGGTGGAGGAAATGCGATCCCATTGTGCCTGAACGTCTTCCACTCGGGCATCTCGGCCGAGTTGAAGTGGGATGTTTAAAAATGAAACCTCCTCAGGAGACAGCCGGTCAGGCGACCTGGGGACAAATGGTAACACTTGACCTACGAAATAATCATAGAGGTTCTGATCATACTCGCCGCCGCGGTCCTGACCGGCGAGGTCTTCGAGCAGTTTAGGCTCCCTTCGGTCGCGGGCGAGCTCCTCGCGGGCATAGTCCTCGGCCCCACGGTCTTCAACCTGGTCGCCACGAACGACCAGATCCAGGCCGTTTCATCGGTCGCCCTCTTCTTCGTGATATTCCTCATCGGGTTCGAGATGAACACAGACAGCCTCAGGAAGAACCTGCGCGGAGGGATAGCGCTCTCCCTGAGCGCGTTCATACTCCCGATGCTGGCTATTTTCGCCATCACGGTGGTCACATTTCCTTTCGGCCCGGTTCCAGACCTCATCGCGGCGCTCGCCATCGCGGTTCCCTCAATCTCGATTATCTCGGTCCTGGTCATGCAATACAGGCTAATGGAGACCAACGAGGGAGCGCTGATCCTCTCCTCGGTTGCGGTCGCGGACCTGGTCGCCTTCATCATCCTCGTTGCCGTGTCCAGCCCCGTCCTGAACACGCTGTCCGTGATTGCGTACACCACCTTCTTCGTCATCGCTTTCATTGCGGCGGACGTCCTACTGAACCACCAGCCCAAGGCATTCCGTCGCCTCCTGGCAAGAGCAGGGGGCCTCGTGAAGAGGGAGGACATGTCGTATGCCGTCCTCATACTCGTCGGCCTTCTCATCGCTGGGATATTCCAGGCGATTGGGCTTAGCTACATACTGGGGGCCTTCTTCGCCGGGTTGATAGTTAAGGACGGCCTCATCGGCCGGAAGGCGTTCCAGGAGGTGTCCGTCACCTTCGCAAGGATGAACAGAGCTTTCTTCATACCGCTCTTCTTCGGATCGGCAGGCCTCGAGGCGGACCTTATGGCGTCTGGGTACTACCTACTGCCGGACCTCGCCGTTATCGTCGCGGTGACGCTACTACTCTCTATAGCGGCCACCACCGCGGCCGGGAGGGCCATCTTGAAGTTGAAGGCGGATGAGGCGAGGAGGGTGGCAGTGACGCTGGGAGGCAGGGGCGCTGTTGGGATCGTAATCGCTTCGGTCGCGCTCAGCGCGGGCGTCATCAATGGCCTGAACTACTCGCTGATAATTGTGGCTACTCTGATCATCTCACTGATAGTCCCGATCCTGCTTGGGAGGAAAGAGAACGTCAGCCAGTAGCCCGCGGTGATGGGCTTGACCACGCATGGAGTAAAATACCCTCACCATCAAAACAGCGTGGCGGGCCCGTAGCTTAGTTCCTGCGGGAGAGAAATCAGGTAGAGCATCGGGCTTTTAACCCGAGGGTCAGGACGAAACCCCCTAAACGGGTTCAATTCCCGTCGGGCCCGCTCACAATCAGCTCAAAGTGCCGCTCTTCACCATGATCCGGCACAGGATTGCTCTTCAGCGAGAAGCCAGTTTCCTCAAAAGCTGATAACCTCTCATAGCATCCCTTTCGTTGAGGACAATGACAGCATGGGGGTTACTCGTAAAATATTCAAAAATACTTATCCCATTACGGGCGAGTTCGCCCGTAATGGTCGCTATAGCTCCGACCTTTGTTAAGACTTCTTCAGACATCAATATTATAATTTCGGACAGGTCGCCGTAGACTCTTAGCAGGTCCTTCTTCGGGACTAGACGGGTGAGCCCCTTCAAGTTCCTCGAGTCAATCACCACGGTTATGTTCTCGACCGCAGAGACAACATGGAATGTCTCGCCCCTAGAGTAGTCTATCGATTCTGAGAACCTCGCGAGCAACGCGGAGATTGAAGGGTCATTGGTCAGTTTGGCAGCGATTATTCCGTCCTTCAGTGCCATCCTTAGGATGATTCTACTCATTGCCCCGCGCTCGATTCTCTTACCTCTCGTGGGCATTATCCTCGTCACGTTAATCATGGGCTCGGTGGAACCCTCTACGCCACTTCGCTTCGACCAGGGGAGTTGTACCTTGTAGACATCGATTGGGAATGTGATATTCCGAAGATTTCGGGATTCCAGTCTCAATAGGGAGTATGGAACCTTGTTGCGTATCTGGTCATAGACCTGTTCTGACAGGCATATGTCTCCGCCATCGGCCAATCCCACTATCCGCGAAGCAATGTTTACTGCATCACCCAATATGTCTCCTCTTCGGTGAAGAACGTCTCCAACATGGATTCCGATTCTGATTCTTAGTTTTTCCTTTGCACGCCTATTGTATCCATGCAAGGCTTTTTGGATTTCCACTGCGCATTTGGTCGCTTCCAAGGCGCTGTCGAACCCTACGAGGAAAGCGTCGCCCATGGTCTTGACCACCTTTCCACCATAGCGAAGGAAGACTGGCCTTAGCAATCCGTTGTGCAGCGTCAAGATCCTCATTGAAAGAGATTCATCGGCTTGTGTGAGGGCGCTGTAGCCCTCGATATCGGTGAACATTATTGCGGCAAGCCTTCGATGCCCTAGAGACAATTTCTCGATAGCCTCTATTGATTAGGGTGTGATAAATCAGTCGCGCACTGCCTGCTCTTTGTCTTATTGGAGGAGCGGGTCCGAGGAACAGAACGACGGCAGCAGATCGGGCAAGAGATGCGGGCGCGACAGAAGCTGGAGTAGTTGAATCTCACCCGCCATCCAATCACAATTCAATTCCGAGCCGGGAAAGTAAATCGAGCGGGTTCCGACGGACCCTCCCCCATCAGGTTCTTTTGCTGTGGATACTGTGAACATCGAATTGTGAGCCTGCATAAGGTAGGATTTTCGACTGCGAGAACAAAGGAGGGGAGCGCTCCCTTCCGGGGAGCGTTTCTTTTCTGGTCGTATGCTATGTTCCGATGGAGTTGATGGAGCTGCCCCAGTTGGCCATGGGGGCTCTCGTGCCGCCGCAAGTAGGGTCGCTGAGGTAGGCCGAGTCGCTGCATGCTGGATACTGGATGTACTCGCTGGCGAAATATGTGGTGCCCTGTCCGTGGGTAGCAGGGATGTAGATGGCCGCGCCATAGTCGCCCCAGCGCGGTCTGGTGCTCAGGCTTCCGAAGCTAGCGGTGTAGCCCATGTATTCGGTGAAGCCGTCCTGCGGCGCCTTGCCGAGGTCGGCGATGTATATTGCGTGGCCGATTATCTTGCCGCCTGGGTTGAGGAGGGCGTAGGCGCTACTTGGGTAGTATCCGCCGTTGTCTGCACCCGTGGGGCCGCCATTACCGTTCAGGGTGAAGGAGAAGAGCACGTCGGGACCGTCGCCTGCCGCTATCGACGGGAACTCGATGTCCTCGTGGGCGGGGGAAATGTATCCCTGTTGTGCGATGGAGAATGAGGAGCCGGTTGTGCTGACGCCCCAATACGTGGCACCTAGGTGCAGTTCACTCGAACCGCCGAATTGCTGATTGACCACCGTGCTCACCGCGGACCAGAGTTCTCCCTGTGAGTAGGAGGCCTGCGTGGCGCCGTCGCCATTGGTCGCTATGCCGCCTTCGGGGCATGGGAATGTCGTCTGGGCGGGAAGAACGTTGCAGTTGTCACCCAGAGGTATCGGTCCTGCTTTCTGGGGGGCGAGGCCGCAGAAGCTGGAGATGCCGGAGTTGTCGAGGCAGTTTGCACCTTCGTCCATGTAGGTGACGCCACCCGTGAGCAGCTGGCCGCCGAATGCGATGGCTCCACAGCTCGAACAGCTCAG
The DNA here is from genome assembly GCA_963749225.1 of uncultured Nitrososphaerota archaeon. GTDB lineage: Archaea > Thermoproteota > Nitrososphaeria > Nitrososphaerales > Gagatemarchaeaceae > Gagatemarchaeum. The sequence continues at coordinate 37,377 of CAVVLY010000003.1, forward strand.
GCTGTCGAGAGTTGACAGCTGAGTCCAGTCGAAGACGGCGACGCGGTTGTCGCCCGCGCCGAGGAAGTCCAGCGTGCCGACCATGAAGCCGGTGCCGCCATTGGCGTTGTTATAGTCGGAGGGGTCGGGCGATGTTGCCGGGATTACCTGATACCACGCGTCAGAGGTCAAGGGGAAGGGTTGGTAGGCTCCGTTGGCGGGTATGGGGTAGAGGTTAGGGGCGCTGCCCATGTTCTCATAGGCGACGTTGAAGGATGGGTTGGAGGTTGAAAGTCCGAGTTCCATGGCGCTCTTTGTGAAGGCGAACTCTTGAGCCCCGTTGAAGAGACCGCTGGGTAACTGGAACTCATCGTAGAAGAGGAGGAACGCGTCGTTCGTCGTCGCAATCTTTGCGAAGTCGTTCAGGAGGCTTCCGACGCCTGGGTCGGTGTCCACTTCGTTGGCGTTAAGGAAGTAGACGTTGTAGGAGCCCATCGGGTTGTTGGTAGTGCTGACCGCGATTCCTTCGTAGCATGTGTCAGTGACCCCTGCGAAGCATCCGACGAACGGGCCGCCCGAGGCTTCGCTGTTGGCCGAGACTATTTGGGTGATGAACCAGTGCCCGCCGTTGGCATAATCGTAGTTGCACATGATGTCGCCGCCGCTGGACCAGCCGAGGGTCGTGAGACCCATCACTGTATCGAGCGAGATGACCGACGAGACCGGGGCGAGGGTGTTGGCGCTGAAGATTTGGACCTGACCCTGGTTCAGCGTCTCCATGATGTATCCGTTGCCGCCGCAGAGGCCTTGGTCAGGGGGTTCTACCGTGAAGGGTTTGCTGTTGACCGCGTTCATGGCGAAGGGCTGTGTAGTGGCACCGCCAGCGTTGTTAGTGATGCTTTGGCATCCCCCGTTCGCGCTGATCGGGGAGCAGTCGACCGTGGGGGGTATGGTCGGCCCTGGCGCGGGTGGGTCGTCCTTCGCGATGTCTTGGGCCACGATTCCCTTTCCGTCGTGATTGGGGATCACCTGTGGTCCGGGCGGGTCCGTGACGACCGCCTGGTCAGTGAACGGGGAGGTCTGGGTGGGACCGGTAAGGAATGCCGCCGGAGAGCCGACGAAGGTCGGCGCCGCGGGGCTGAAGGTCGTCACGCCACCGCCCGATGACTTAGCAGAAGCGAGAGGAGCTGCGGCTGAGCTCACGAGCAGGATTGCGAGGATGGAGAGGGTAGTGATGACCGATATTGCTTTCATAATTTTCCATTACTCAGGGATGAAATCGATATTTAACCGCCGACGAATTTGTTAGCAAAAAAAGTTCGCTAATTGAAGTACCGAAGAATTGCAAGAGGCTGGTCTAGCATTATCGGCAGCCTCGTGGTCTGGTCAAAGCACGTCCAAACATGAGCCTGAACCCGTCGGGCCCACCTTGAACCGCCTCAATTATTGCCCTGTACGTCCCTTAACGCCCAAATCATCAACCCAGTCGAATCCCCAGCTTTGCTCTTGATATCCCGGACGTCTCCGCACGGTCAATGGGAGGCTTCGATGTCTCTGAGGAGGAGGCCGTAATGAAAAGGGCCCGCCTCAAATGGTCTGACGACGCGGAAACCATTCTCGGACAGGATCGTCTTCGCCTCGGATGCGCTCAGCCGGATTCTGTGCGGCGGGCCGGATTCGGTCCGAGACTTCTTCCAGTCTACATCAACGACGGCCGCGCCCTTGCGGCATATGCGCCTGACCTCTTCCAAGAAGGACCGCTTGTCGTCGATGTCGTGCAGCACGTTGGCGAAGAGAGCGACGTCGACCGTGCCCGCCGGGATGCCCGTCCGGGAGACATCGGCCTCGACTATCCTGATGGGGCCCCTGCTCACCCCAGCCACTTTTATGGCCCGACGCAAGTGCCTCAGCATGGTCGGGCTCGAGTCGACTGCATACACGCGCCCGCTGGCCCCAACGATCGAAGCCATGGGGAGCGAGAAGAAGCCGGGCCCACACCCGAGGTCAACGACCGTCATGCCCTCCGCGACGCCTGCCCTTTGAAGGATCGCTTCCGGGTCCTGCCATTCTCTCCTCTCATCTGACATCAGCATTCGTGCGAGGTCGTCGAAGTCCACGACTCCCCATGCGAAGCAAGGCTAACTAAAGGGTGGCATTAGAGACCTAAGACTCGTCCTTCGGTTGAAGTTAGTACCTGGTTTTGTACCAGTCGAACTTTTTTTTTTAGCATGCATGGACCCAGCAAGAGAGAGGTTGGTCCAGGACGGATACTCGCATAGTCGTGGTAGGAGTGATTCTCCTTATCGTCGGGGTAGGTCTCTTGCTGGTCGGCGCGACCCAGACGGCCGCCTCTCTGACAATCATAACGACCTTTAATGAACAGCATCCGGGCGAGTACGTCTCCCCCGAGATAGACCTGAACACGAGTTCGGTCATCGAGGTGCAATCTCCTGGAGCCGTGAGCGGTGTGGTTCATGCGCAGAACCTGGATTCCGTCAACTCGACCAACCTAGCGTCGTACGCGCTCAAGCCCAACGCGACAGTGGCCGGGACCCAGCAGTTCAGGGGAATCACGGGCGACTTCTACTACGTGGACTTCTCGTCGGCGCCCCCGAGCGGGACGCACGTCGTCGTAACTCCTTTCCGCTCGGGGGTGATAAAATTCATCGCGCTCGTAATAGTAGGGCTCATAGGCGCCGTAGTCGGCGCAATAGTGGCCGTGATAGGGTTGCGTCGAGATACCCGTCCGCTTCCACCAGAGCCCTAGGACGAAGGAGTCGGGACGGTCCTGGCTTGACTTTCGTGATCCCCAGAGCTAGAGCATCGCACTCTTGTTCTTTCTTTGATCAAATCGGGCTTTTCCATAAATTTAACTCACTGTGAAACCACGCCGGGACCTGTTTGGTCTCCAGCGGGATTCCTGCGCTTGACAAGGTTCTCGGTGGAGATGGATACCCAGACAGGTCGACAATCTTGGTGGTCGGGCCGCCAGGGATCGGCAAGGAAGCTCTTGGATACTGGTTCGTCGAATCGGCGTTGGCACAGGGCGATTTTTGCCTCTACGTGACGAGGCTGCCTGTCAGAGAAGTGCTGCAGGATGAAAGAGGATTCGGCATCGACACGACGCGACGAGTGCCGGTCTGGTTCGCAGGGGAGGGAGGTCAGGTCAAGTTCGATGTGAACGACCTTGCGAGCGTCTCCTACAACATCAAGCAAGTTCTCATTCAGAACACTGGGAGGCGAATCAGGGTTGTGGTCGACGTTCTGTCCTCGCTGCTGATGCTCAATCCGGCGGATACAATCTACAAGTTTCTGACGCAGTTGTTCGCAGAAATCAAGCAGCATGACTGCGTTGTGATGGCCACCTTGGAGGAGGGCATGCACCAACCCCAGGTACTCGCGGCCATGGAGCAGCTCTTCGACGGGGTCGTCGAGATGAGGCTTTACGAGGAAGGGTTGAGGGTCCTACCGCTCCTGCGGGTCAGGAAGATGCGAGGGCTGCCTCCCCAACCCGGTTACTTCAATTTCTCGTTGACTCGGAACGGAATGGAGGTAAGCGCCCATGTCAGATAGCCTTGGATTCGCGATAATCACGCTGACGCAGCTTGGTACCGGGGCGGCCATCCTCTACGCCGCGTATTGGGCGTTCGCCGTCAGGCACGCCCTAGTCGGCCACGGTTATCGCAACCAGGCTCTCTGGCTCGGGGTTCTGTCTGTCTGCCTCGCACTGGACCTCGCCGTTCCGTCGCCCACGACCAGTAATGCGGCGATCACCATACTGGTTAACATCCCTATCATCGCCGTGGCCCTGGGATTTTTTGCGTTCATCGACGCCACGGTTCCGATTGCGAGGAGGTCAGACCCTCGGCTGCGGAACATTCTCCACTGGGAGAAGGTTCGTTTCGCTGCCTGGGCATTCCTCATCTGGGTCGTGATAACGAGCGTCTATGCTCAGGTTACGAGCGACAATACCGGAAGCAACATCGTCGTTCCTCTCTTTGCCCTGGCCGTAATCGGCGCGCCACCTCTGTTCATTGGGGCGAGAAGATCGATGGACCGGAGTCTGAGGGAGAGCCTGAAGTGGCTCGGTGCGGGCATGGTCTCGTTGCTTGGAATACTGTTGGTAGCGATTGTGGAGGCCGCGTTGAACGTCTCGGACTCGTACTACGCGTCGGAGGGTTACGCCGCCGTGGTGCTGCTGTTTGCTTACTTGTTATACAAGAGCGCCCGGTCTCTCGCACCCATCAACCGCATACCTACGGTTGAGCTTCTAGAATAGGGGCCGAAAGAGCACACTCCCAAATAGCGGTCGACAGTTGCCCCAAGCTGGGTCTCAACGTTCGAACTTGGATAGACTGAGCTTCGTCGCCTGGCTCAAGAGGAACCGCCAGTATCTGTTTCTCTTTGCCCTTGACCTCGTCTTTTTCAGCGCCTGGTCCGTGCTCACCGGAATCGCCCCGGCCGGGGATATTCGCGCCCACATTTTCCGGACCTTGGAATTTGCTCAGGGCCTTTCAGCGGGTGACTACACGTCAATCCAATACCACGGCTACGCCTTCTTGGCAGGATACGGGATAGGGTTCTACGCCTTCACCTGGAGCATCTACCTGCTCCTTGTCCCCTTCGTCGCTAGTTACCAGGCGGCGACGATAGCTTGCAACGTGATGTGGGTCTTGACTCCCCTCGTCCTAGCTCTATCTGTCGTCGCGCTCGCCGATGAGCTCGGCATGGAAAAATCAAGCCACAGACGGCTGATGCAGACGCTTCTGGGCGCGACCGTCCTGCTTCTCGTCGCAGGGACAACCGACCTAACAGGCGCAGACCCGTACATGCTCAGTTTCTCGTTCTCACTCTTGGCCCTGGTCTACGGACTGCGCACCAGGAAAGGGAATCTAGGCTCTCCTCTTGGTCTGCTGGCCTTCTCCGCGCTCTCAATCTACGCTGAAACCTACGGATATTTCTTCGTCGGCGCCGTCTTCCTAGGGCTGCTTGCGACGAAGAAGCCCGTCCTCAAGGTTCTCCCCGTCCTAGCCGCCGTCTGTGCCTTCTCGTGGGTGCAGCTCCTTGAGGTGAGTGGCTATACGTCGGCGTACATCGAGGAGATTTCTGTCCTCGGGATCAGTTTCCCCGCCCTGTTAGGGGGAGTTGTTTTGGTCGTATGCGCTTACTCTATTTTCGCCTTCGGCCTTCGTGAAAGGATCGACGAGCGCTACCAAGCCGTTTATGTGATTCTCGCGGTCACCACGATCGCGACCTCGGCGGCCGCGTTGAGGTCTTCTTTGGGATGGAACTTCGGGGTCCTGAACTCCTTGGTGGACAGCATCCTGCCGTGGAGGTTCCTCTTCGTCAACCTGCCCCTCCTTCTGCTCGTCTCTGTCTGTCCGCTGATCGCTCTGAGGATCAGATTCCGACATCTGGGGAAGGTCTTGGCCATCCTCTCGATCGTGCTCATCTCGGGCACGGTGGTTTTTGGTGTGTACCCGGTGAACTTCGACGCGGTGCCACCGGCGAGCCACTACGAACAGTATTCGGCCGACCGTTTGCTGGTCGCCGGCCCCGCTTTGACGGCCCCCGCGAGCATAGTCGATTACTCTCCGGCGTTCGGCTATTCCACGGTAAGCGGGCCCTTCAGCGAGGGCGACCCTTCCTTCTTCTCCCTGACCGCATACTACGAGTGGTCCGACTACCTCATAGCCAATCCCGTGGTCGCGCAGAATCTCATGCACCTTACGGGCGCCAACGAACTTGTGACGAGTCCTGATGGCGCCCCTGAGAACTTCGCCGCCCCACAGAACTCAACCATCCCCTACTCTCAGGCAGAGGCGGTCACTCCCATCCTTCTTGAGGCCCCGAACTCGACGGAGGCGCAGGAGTTCGCCCTCTTCGTCAACCTCCTCGGCAGCAACGGGTTCATGCTCGATTTCGTAACCAGCGCCCCTGCCGGGGAGGTCTACGGTGCGGTCGTGCTCTCGGGTTATGAGGGGAATACTCCAACCGGCGTACCCGTCTACTCATTGGACAACGCGTCTCAGATAAAGGTCGACCTGAGCGTACCAATAGTCAAGCCCTTCGTTACCCCGCCGTTCGACCTGTTCGGTCCGGTCTCCAACGTTTCAGTTGCCGCTGCGTCATCGATGGTGACAACCCTGATTTCATTCTTCCACCCCACATACGCTCCAGTGCAACTCACGCAGGGCCCCGACTACTACTCCGTATCCTCAAACTCTTCGTTGCCAATCCAATTATCGGTTAGCTACTATCCCTATTTCACACCCGACAACTACGCGGAGAACATCTATCACTTCATACTCCTCTCCGGAACCGAGACGATCACCTGGCATCTTCCCTTCTATGAGGCCGCCGCCGCCACCTCCCTTTTGGCGACCCTCGGAATCACCGTGTTCTGGCTGACGTCAAAGCGCAGGTCGCTTCATGACCACGGCACTGTCCCTTAGGAAATTCTCTAAATTCAATCCAGGTATTAGTCTCAACGAAGAGAGCGATCTCTTTAGAGCAGTGGGAGCAACTTATCGCTGACGGTCTCAAGCGGCCATAGGAGCGTGTCTCCGATTATGCGAGGTATGAGGTATTCAATGCCCGCATCGAGATAGGCTCTCAGCTCCTCTGCGCACCGTTCCGGCGTTCCGACGATGCATCCGTCCTCCTTCAGTTTCTTCAGGCAGTCCTGGGGCGTCAGGCCAAACCTCTCCCCTTCGTTCTTAACAATCTCCTCGACCTCTGAATCGCTCCCGATGAGCAGCCCCGGCTGGGCCGAGTAGGCGACCTCTTCCCTTCCGCGACCAATCCTGAGCCTCGTCTCCTCTGCCCGGTCGACCATCTTTCTGCAAACTTCGGGCGTCGCCGTGGAGTTGAAACCGTCTCCAAGTTCGACGCCCAGCTTGGGGAGTGTCCGCGTCCCGGCGTTGATGCCGACCCAAATCGGAACTCTCTTCTGGACCGGCTTCGGATAGCACTGGGCGTTGGTGATGCTGAAGTACTGCCCCTTGAACGAAGGGCTGTCTTCGGTCCACATCAACCTGAGAATCTTCAACGTCTCGCGCAACTGTCCGAGCCTCTCGGACACCGGGGGGAAACTCAACCCATAGGAGGTGGCCTCGCCCTCCCACCATCCAGTCCCGATCCCCATGATGAAGCGGCCCGCGGAGATTGAGTCGATGGTGGCGCTCACCTTCGCGAGGTAGGCAGGGTTGCGGAAGCTGACGCACGTCACCATAACTCCGAACCGGATCGTTTTGGTGTCCCTAGCAAGCGCCCCCAGAGTCGTGTAGGCCTCCAGGGTCGGGTCGGTCGTCCGGTTCGTCGAGGAGAACAGATGGTCGTGGAGCCACGCCGAATCGAAGCCGAGCTCCTCTGACTTGACCCAGATTGATGACACCTCTTGGTAGGTGTATCCGCTCAACCCCTGACCCGTCTTCACACCGAATTTCACGCGCAACGAGAGGCCAGCCGGAGAGTCGAGTCGCTGACGCCTATTTTTCCGTTCTTGCCTATGGGTCCTGCTCGCGCCGAATCGGCTGAGACCCGCTTGATTCAGAATCTCCATAGTTTCTGTGATTGTGGTAGTGTATCTTCCAACACTAATGGTAATCTAGGTAATGGAAGCAATATCAACCAAGGTAACCTATCGACATTCCCAGCAATGAGGGTAAAGGACTCGTTAGAGTTGGTTGGGATTCCTGTGAAAGACATCTACGGGAGAGAGATCGGGGAGTTCAACGGATACACTCTCGATATCGCGGGAAACGTGAGGTCGATTGGCGTCGAAAGCTGCGGCAACCTCCTCGAGTTGCCCGGGAGTTCCATCCTCTCTGCGAAGAAGGAGATAGTCATCCTCCCTGAATGGAAAGCCGAAGGGAGGGAGTGGGGGTTCGAGAGGGAGGTTCTGGAAACCAAGGTCGCCTCTCTTGGGAAGATGCTAGAGAACGGAGAAATCAGTCAGCGAATCTACGATGGGATGTACGAGAGTTTTGTGGCAAAGGGGCAGAAGCGGGAGGTCCTCCTTCAGAAACTATCTCGACGCCTGGAGCAGTTGCAGCGGAACGACGACGGGATCGACCTCTTCCTGACAAGGGTGAAGATGCAGACCGACGATGCGCTTTCGAGCGCCGCATCCTTCGCCACGATACGAGCCCACTGCACGGCCATAAAGTCAGCCAACGAGAACGAGAGGGAGGACCTAAAATCCATGCAGGAGCTGGTCCAGTCATACCTTGGGAGGAAGACCGAGTTGGCAGCGCCAGGACCCCAGGAAGACGAGCTAGTCATTGGAAGCGACGAAGAGCGGCCAATGGAGCAGGCGCAGCACCCGCAGGAGGAGGCGGAGGAAGCGGCGCCTCGGGGCTACGGGCAACTCAGGTCCCTGAGCACTCAACTCGGGGAATAGCTCCCGCGCCCCGCAAAGCATAAGTCTGATACCCTAGATTGTGGGCTTGAGTCCCATGCCACGAAAGAAAGCCAAGACTAAGTTGGAGAAGGAAGAAGATGTGATCAACGGATACGAAAGCTGGCTGAAGGGTCGGCCCGTCAAGGAGGCGCGTGCAATCGCCGGCGATGTCGCCGAAGACGAGAAGAAAAAGAAGAAACGCTAGGCAGGACAGTGCGCATCCCGAGAATCGATCCGCTCGCTTCGGTCCCAGCCTTTACGGTTGAAGGCCCGAGGCAGCTTGAAGTTTGAGGTATAACTACGGATTGTAAGAGTTTGGTGCGCTCTGGGTGGACTAGCCGATAAAGTCTGAGATGCATGTCTGAGTCGTGCCGTAGGCTGCGGAGGTTTGATTGCTGACTAGCGGAGGGAGGATTGTGACCGACAACGTCGAGTTCGAAGCGTCAAGTTTCTGAGCCTGAGCGCAGAGGGAATTCCCAAGATCACTCCAACCTGTTATAGAAACCGTCCGAGCTCCCGGGGAATCGCCGAAGAAGCTGCCCGATGTCACGAGCTGCCCCGAAGAAATGTCCCCTAGCCAGCCTTGATAGTTCACGCCCCAAGGTCCCGAGTAATTCACCGAAATCGTCCAGTTCATGTCGATGAAGTGAAGGCAGCCGAGCCCGCCCGTCGCCGAGCAACTGGTCGTGGCATTCATGGTCGTTGAAAGGATCGTTACACTATAGAGTGTGGTCGTTGTGGTCAATGCCGTCGTTGAAGTTCTGGTAACAGTTTCAGTGGTAGTCTTGCTCTGAATTGACGTGATTTGTGAGCTCAGCGAGTTAGTCACAGAGTACTCATCGATGGCGATTGAGGCGAGCAGGACGGTGATAATCACCAAGATGCTCAGAACAAGATTCTTGGTGTTCATGCGAAGATTTTGGAATCACCCTCCCAATAAAGGATGTTTTGTTAATCTGGTCGAACCGCACTAAGCCCGTCCCAGCATGTAACCTTAAAATTCGGCCTCTGAAAGGGTGGTCTTGCGCCCTGGTAGTATAGAGGCTGTCGACCGTACACAGGTCAGTATGTGGGACTGTCACTCCCTCGACCCGGGTTCGAAATCGGAGCGAGAATCAAGCTCGTTTCGACGAATATCCCGGCCAGGGCGCCTATTTCTTCCAATGGAGCCTTATTTCATCCCTCCGAGTGTTTTGCGGGGGTTAATTCATCCCCATGTGACCGTCACAATGTAGACTCCACCACTACGCTTGTCGCTTATTAGCAGAAGGTGCGGTCAAGAGTCGGCGCCAAGTGAGTGAGGTCCATGAATACAAGAATGGGTCTCAAACCAATCCGGGTGTTTGACCTCGGCAGAGCACTCTTGATTGCGTCCATAATCGTGACCTCTCCATTCGTAGCTCTCGTTGCTTTCGACGCCGCAACCAACTGGTATCTTCCATCGACACACTTCACATCAATCGTCAGTCTGTTGCTGTTCCCGGCGCTCTGGTTGTCTGCAGCAGTCTATGGCAGATTAAGATTCAAGAGAATCGAATTCTTTGAGGACGTGGTCTATCTATTTCCGGCGAGAGGGACACCAGTCAGCCTTGCGTATGCTGATTTGGATGTACGATGGGTTGTGGATGGGAAAGGGAGAGAGTTCGCCGAACTATCGGCCAAAGGCATTGGTGAAGGAAGGCAACGTTGGCGAGTAAGTGATATCCGGATCAGCAAACAGCATACCACTTTGTTTCCGTGGCTGAAGGCAAAGATAGGAGAAACAGGAAGTCATACTACGAGTGCGGCCTAAGATGGTCCAACTGGCTGTGCCTGGCGACAAAAGAGGGCATAACATGCCGGGCTAGGTCACGTTTTTGCCCTTCTATCGGATTGACTATTTGGACTCTGGAGGCAGGCTTGCCGCTTATTAGAATCTCCTACTTCTCAGTTCGTGAGCGCCAAGAAGGACGTCGTGGCCGCCATGTTCCTGATTATCGTCGTCCTTGCTCTGGTAGCTTACAATAGCAATTGCTCCAATCCGAGTAATGCGGACGGTTTTGTCAGCATCCCGGCGCTCACGGCCTCGACAGCCGGCGACTCCGACCTCCTCAACCGGACCTGGTGGAACGAAGTGCACTCCTCTTACACTAGCTCCACTCTCCAGGCTCTCCCACAGACCGTCCTCGGCTTCATCCAGGGTAGCCAGGAATGGAAGAACTGGACCGAGACCTGGGTCCCGGACCCTCCTAACTGGTTGACCAACGGCCCCCTGTCCTACTTCCAGGGGCAATATGCCTCGCTGGAAGCTGCGGTCCTCGGCAGCGGTAATGCGACCCGGGGCGAGCAGATGATCTACAACTACGCCCTTACCGTCGACGGCTACGACCTAGAGAGCGTCAACTTCCTTTCGCTGAACAGTCTCTCCGCGGTGCTCACGTTTGTCCAGACCGGCAGCATCACCAGTGCCATCTGCGCCACCTCACCAGGCCAGCTAGGCCAGATCTTCAAAGTTGCCTTCAACCCGACCTACACCGCGGACGAGCGGGCCCACTTCCTCGGGCAGGCCCTCGCCTTCACGAGCATCATCGCCATCTCGGGGGGCATCGGCGGCTTCTCCGACGAGTTCGAGGCAGGGCTCGAAGACTACGGAATATCCGTCCCGACCTGGGACTCGGTCAAGCCATATCTCTACGACATCAGCCAAACGGTCTCGACCCGAGCTTCCGAGCTTACTCTTCAAGTCCTACAAGCTCTAGCGCAACGCTTCCCCAATGATATCGGCTCCGTGGCAGCTTACACCGCGTACAGGATCAGCACGATGTCGACGGAACTCCACAATGTCGGCATCCCCAACAGTGTCATCGAGAACGACATCGGCGGGCTCATCCAGGCCGCAGGGAATGCCGCCGGTCCAGACGATGTTGCAACCGACGCGGACGGAATCAGCTACGGCACCGGCGGGCAGATACTCGTGAGGCTCAGCGCCGAGAACCAGAATGTTCCTTTACGTCGACTCCTCGGACAGAATCCAGATCAAGGCCAGCTTTCTGCAGGATGAGGTTCCCGGGTTCGTGGCCGGGCAGGCGACGATCCTGAAGGTCTTCTATCCGGACGGGGTGACATACTACCAGTATTATTCAGGGGGACCAACCTGGCTCCCGACGGCTCCCTCGACAGTGGGCTCCTCGGGAGACGTGGTGGCAATCAGCGTCCAGGTCCTCACGGAGCAAGACTTTGTGGGCAGCCTTCCCTCGCTGAACATGGCGAACAGCCTACATGCGAGCTGGGTCGCCACCGAGGTCCAGGTCACAGGGTACTCGTTGAGCGGCGACGAGCTCACAATCTCGGCCGTTCAACCCGGTGAGTCCGTCCCTTCCTTCAGCTTCCAGGGCGTCGCGTCCGATGCACTTGGGTTCAACTCGGGCAGGACCTTCATCCAGTTTACCGTGACCGATGTGTTCCAGGAAACCGAGACCTTGCGCATCTACTACAACGGCCATGACTCGCCCTATTTCGCGATCTCCTACGGAAGCGTAGGCTACAAGCCGCTGAATCTGATCTCATTCGACGGGACACGGCTCGACTTCGTCCAAGGCCCACCGAGATACACCACGACAATTTACCTGCAATATCCCACTTCCGGCTACGTTGTTGGTCGGATCCAACCCTTTTCGCTCCCATACTCTGTCTCCAGCTACTCCCTCAGCTATGAAATCGAGAATGTCGAAATAACGGGACAACTCGAATTGGCGATGGCGCACAGCGGCGACACATACTCTATGGGGAGAGTCGGTGCCGAGATTGCCTACAACGTGGTAACGCAGAAATTCAATGTACCGGGACTGAAGCTAAATGTGGTATCGCAAGGAGGAGCCGACCTTATCAATGGCGACGGGACCGTGGTTGTTCAGGCGAGGCTCCTGATGAGGACAGCAACTGAAAGTCCTTCAAAATTCAACGCGGACCTCACTACGAATTTGAACGACATGGTGGAGAAAATCTTTCAGGACTTCAAATACAACCCCGGAGCCACTGGCTATGTTGTGCTCTCCTATGCCAACAGCCAAGGCGCAATACAGACGATAATCTTGGTCGTGCAGCCCCAATGAGATACGCTTTCATTCGGACCTATAACCCGGCGTATCATTCAATCATACTAAAGCACCTGAGACAGAGGGAGATTGAACTGCCTGACACATCTTCGGAGCAGGATGTCAGTGTCACCCTCCGAAAATTAGCCTCAAAGAGAACTCTCACGGAAGACGAGAAATTACTCAAGACCTACCTTAGTGAGATAGGACCAACGGAACAGTTCACACCAGGTTCATACAGTCTCTTGAACATGTCAGTAAAGGGTCCGGGTCGACCGGATGTCAACGGACTGAGAGAACTGGAATCCGAGCTTGGATCAGGTGGCGGAAAGCTCGTCTTCACCCTTCAGGAAGCTTCGGAGGACATTGCAGACTTCTACGCCCGTTACCTGAAAAGACCGCTGGAGAGAGACCTGGAGAATGGAGCTTCCAGCAGACAACTAATGAACTATTTCGTGCTCAGCGAGATAAAGCAAGTACCAGGCCTAGGGGTGGCAACACAGGAAGAAATGGAGAAAGCGGTTGGCGAACGCGCACGGTCGGTACTGAAATTGCTGTCAGCGACTAACTTGCAAGTCCTCGCTGTTGAAATCGAACACTTGCTGTCTGACCACAATAGTAAGCCGTTCGAGCATCTCCAGTTGTACGGAGAAACAGAAAATGGGAAAGGGAGCCTATTCTGCCGCCACAGGTCCGAAAGATTGGATCTGGAAGGCTACGCGCAGTCGGAAGAAAAACAAGTTGACCTGTTTCTAAAGCCAACGCGTGGTTTTGGAATAATCAACAGATCAATCGATTTGGGCTGGAACGATTTCGTGTTTCCTACGTATTACGTTGTGGAGGACAAACGATAACTTGGGGGGGCCAGAGGACTTATCTCTCCCGACAGAGCCTATTCTTGCCCTTGAATGTTTGTGCAGGGCTAATTCGTCCAACGTGACCCACACAATCCGAACCCCCGAGTCGAATACATTTTCGTCAAGCCCCACGTGGCTTTGGATGGCCAGACACCCGCACAAGCCGCAAGGATTGGGATTAGCGGTTCTGTCGAGTTGTCGTTTGGTGACGGATGCATCTCACGCTAGACCAAACGAAGACTGGACAGCACAGGATTAGCGGAAAGAATAAGTGGCTAGGCCTGCTTGAATCTTTGCTAGAGAATGAATTGTGGTAAGTGCGGATTCGAGAACGACATGACGAAGAATTTGGGTCGTTGTCTGTTCTGCGGAGACGACTTGATTGTTCAGGGTACTCGGATGATTCCTCAAGAGGAATCGTGGAGTTATGACAAGTTGAACGAAGACTTTCCGTCTCACGAGTGTGGAGGCGCACTCCTAGAACTGCGAACGGTGATTGCTCACCCCGACATAGGTCAGAGGATGACCAAGTTGAGATGTCCCAAATGTGGATTCGAACAGACCCAACTAGACCTCACGCTTGGAGTTTCGGCGGGTGTTTCCGTTCCTACCGGAGAATCTGAATCAGTAAGTTTCTCGAAACCAAAACCGAATCCTTAACCGCGCCACTCGCCGTAACCACCCTGAAGAATAACCCGAAGACGAAACACTACCGTTGCGAAGCTGCAAACCGTTAAATATCATCAGAGCCAAATTTTAACGCGCATGGCCAAGTACGAGTGCTGCGGACTGCTCTACGATAACCCAAAGGTCCTCACCGACCATATGAGAGCCGACCATCAGGTGGGGGATTTCGCTGTCGCAATGTCGTGCTGCGGCGCGACCTTTGCCGAGTCCGCCGAACTCAGCAAGCACATGCAAAGCAAGCACGGCATCAAGATGAACGTCGAAGTGTGAGCGGACAGGAAGCCTAGAGCGACTTCGCCTGCAGCTGAACTGGCCACGTCTTCCTCGCGTTCTCCCAGTAGTAATCGAAGAGGTCGGAACACCACCTCTGGAAGTCTGAGGTGTGACCGATGAAGCCGCTGCTGAAGTCTGCTCTTCCCGCCAGGTCGGGGAAGACGACTCCCCCCATCTTCTCGTTGACAGCGATACCGACTTTCACCTTGTCCGCGAACCTCAGCTCGGCCTGGGGACCGATGACGTCCCTTGCGAGCTGGTACCCCTTTGGAGTGAGGTCACCTTGCATTATCGCCCTGACAGGCATACTCTCGGGGAAGGTCCGCGATATCGCCCACGGCAGGGGCTGGTCGGTGATCCAGCAGAACTTCTGCTGCGCCATCCCCAGGAGGTGTTGGCACTCAGTTATGACGTTCGTCACGTGCTCGACGTACGAGTTACCCTCGAGCTCGCCGATGCGCAGGATGAACTGCTGAGGCAAGGATGAGATGTCGTGCGCCAGGAAGTACTTTTGGTGGCTCGACATGAATTTCAGAGACGGCAGGAGGCCGAAGATCACACTCCCATAGGACGTCATTCGGTAGGCCCCGCCAGGCGCTTTCTCTATCAGGCCGCCTCCCACCAGACGGGTTAGATGCTTTGAGGTCTCCTGGGCTGTCGCGGAGAGCGTTACGGCGAGGTCCGTCAGCCGCCTCTCTCCTCCCCTTATTTCTGTAAGGAGCTTCATCCTGTCGGCGCTAGAAAGCAAGAAGAGTGTCTCTCCGAGCTCTTCCAAACCAGCGAGTCTTGTGCCCGTTTCTCGATTTCAACCTTTTGGTTGAAAATCCACCTGTCTGTTGAAGAGAGTTATTCTTCGTCAGAAGAATCAGCACAGTCCATGAGCAAACAAATCGGGAAGGAAACAAAGACGACGGCGGTAGACGAGGAGAAGCTGAACCGCTTCATCGGTCAGTTCGTGACCGACTTCGGTGCGGCCCTGCACGCGCCTACGATAATCATCGGCGAGAAGCTCGGCCTCTACAGGGCGATGGCAGGTGGCGGGGAGCTTACCTCACAGGAGCTCGCTTCCAAGACCGGGACGAGCGAGAGGTACGTGAGAGAGTGGCTATCGGCACAGGCCGCGTCGGGTTATGTGATGTACAACCACCTCTCCGGCAAGTTCTGGCTCAGCCCGGAGCAGGCGTTCACCCTCGCAGACGAGAACAGCCCGGCTTATCTCCCCGGAGCGTTCTACATAGCCTCGGCCACTACCAAGGACGAGCCGAAGCTCGTGGAAGCCTTCAGGACAGGAAAGGGCGTCGGATGGCACGAGCACGACGGAAACTTGTTCAGGGGAACAGAGAAGTTCTTCAGGCCCGGCTACTCAGCCAACTTGGTGTCTTCGTGGCTGCCCGCTCTCGAGGGGGTCGTCGCGAAGCTCGAGAGGGGAGCCAAGGTCGCGGACATCGGGTGCGGCCACGGGGCGTCGACGATAATCATGGCAAAGGCGTACCCGAAGTCAAGGTTCATCGGGTATGACTACCACGGCCCTTCCATCGAGGTGGCCAGGGCGAACGCGAAGAAGGAAGGCGTGGACGGCCGCGTGACGTTCGAGGTGGCCTTGGCGAAGACATACCCCGGAAAAGACTTCGACCTGGTAGCGGTCTTCGACGCCCTCCACGACATGGGAGACCCCGCTGGTGCAGCCGCCCACGTGAGGCAGTCCCTGAAGCCGGATGGGACGTGGCTCATAGTCGAGCCGTATGCCAACGAAAGGCTTGAGGAGAACCTGAACCCGGTGGGCAGGATCTTCTACAGCGCCTCGACGATGCTCTGTACCGGCGGGTCTCTGGACCAGGAGGTGGGGCTAGCACTCGGCGCGCAGGCTCCCGAGTCCAGCATACGCGAGCTCGTCATGAGGGGAGGCTTCACCCGTTTCCGAAGGGCGACCCAGACCCCGTTCAACAGGGTCTTCGAGGCGAAACCTTGAGCGGCCTAAGGACCGGGAGGCGACTTTGCCTCCCCCTTCCGCGCTTTTCTCCAATTGACACGGCCCGTCTTCCCTCCCCAGATACAGTTATGAGTCGTCAGGGCCTGACCTGGGCAGATGACGGCTTTCTTCAACGAGTCCTATCGGGGAACGCCGCCTTGGGACATCGGCCGCCCTCAGGGCGAGTTCGTAAGGCTGGCGGAGAAGGGGTCAATCAAGGGGAGGGTCTTGGACGTCGGCTGCGGCACTGGCGAGAACGCGCTGTACTTTTCGGGGTTGGGGCTTGAAGCGTGGGGGCTGGACGCGGCTCCTCTGGCAATCGAGAAGGCGAAGAAGAAGGCCCTCGCGAGAAAGTCCACGGCTAGCTTCGTTGTCGGAGATGCTCTCCACCTGGAGCACCTGAAGAAAAAGTTCGACACCATCACCGATTCGGGTCTCTTCCACGTCTTCCCGGACGAGGAGCGCGTCCTCTACGCGAAGAGCCTCAGGTCAGCACTGAACAGGGATGGGATGTACTTCATGCTCTGCTTCAGCGACAAGGAGCCGGCGGGTTGGGGCGGACCGAGGCGGGTATCCAAAGACGAGATTCTCGCCACATTTCGAGACGGCTGGAAGGTGGAGTCCATAAGGGAAGCAAGGTTCGAGAGCCTCTACCACAAAGACGGAGGCTACGCGTGGCTTTCGTCGATCCGTAGGGCGTAATCGTCCCGCGTCCAAATTGCGCTATCTTACTTTCTCTTTGACGCCTTCCTTCATGACGAGCTTTATCCTGCTTATGTCCCGAAGTATCCTGATGTCCCTGGAAGGGTCTCCATCCACGACCAGAAGGTCGGCGAGCTTCCCCGGCTCCAGCGTCCCGGTGACCTTCTCAAGACGACAGGCTTTGGCTCCGTTCGACGTGGCCGCGACTATGACCTCCATTGGAGAAAAGTCGCAGTAGTCTACGAGAGACTCCAGCTCCATCGCGTTCTCACCCATCCTCGTCAGGGGCGAGCCGCAAAAGTCCGTCCCAGAAGCCATAATCACACCGGCCCGTCGGACCCTCCGGATTCTCTTCATTCTCTCCTTCCAGGCCTCCCTCTCCTTGTCGACAGCCCAGGAAGAGTACCCGGCCTTCTCCCCATGGTCGATTATCTGCAGGTCCCAGGAGAGAGTAGGGATGAATATGGTGCCCCTCTCCTTTGCGAGGCTGATGCACTCGTCGTCAGGGTACCACGCGTGGTCGATGGTCCGCACGCCGCTGAGAATCGAGTTCTTTATGCCCGCGGCCCCCATGCTGTGCGCCGTCACGAACTTCCCGGCGGATTCGGCCGTCTGAACGATCGCGCCTATCTCCTCGCGGCTGAACTGAGGGTTCTCCGGTCTGTTCCCCATGGACATGACCCCTCCGGTGCTGGTGATCTTGACGAAATCGGCCCCCTTGCGGATGGCGAATCTTGCGGCCTTCGTGCACTCGGCGACCCCGTCGCAGATCAGGGTGTATGTGGGAAAGTCCCTGGGGACCTGGCGATAGTCCACCCACTCGGACGGAAGGTAGTCGATGTCACCCGCCCCGGCAGTTTGCGTCAGCATTAGCCCCGCAGCGAGTATCCGCGGACCTCTTATGCTGCCCTCATTGACGGCTTTCTTGAGGAATATGCCGTTCATCCCCGCACAGTCTCTGACCGTGGTATAGCCGGCCTCAAGCAGCCTCCTTGCGTCGTCCACCGAACGGATGAGGCTCAGCTCGCGCGGTTCCATCTGGCTCGCTACCCAATTCTCGGACATCATGCCCCAAAAGTGCAGGTGACAGTCGAACAGGCCGGGCATGACAGTCTTGTCGCTCGCGTCTATCTCTTCGGCACCCTTTGGGGTCTTGACCTCCGAATCGGGCCCGACATGAGTGATGGTCGACCCCTTGACTAGAATCGCCTGATTTCGCTTCGGACCGCTGCCGGAGCCGTCGATTAGCTTCCCGCATCGGATTACCTTGGTTCCCTTCCTAATCACGGGGCTTTGAGGCGGCGCCCAGAACTGATAAAGTTACTCCGCAGCGCTCCCCGCTCCTTTTCTACTAGAAGCAAGAGGGGAGACATGACGAATGCGATGCTGGAGTTCGTGATAACCTCGAACTGGCCGTGGGGGGTCGCGGCCCTGGAGAGAGGGAAAGCCCTCCTTGAGAGCGGGTCCTCGGCCCTCGACTCCATCGAAGAGACGATAAGGATAGTGGAGGATGACCCGGCCGCGACCAGCGTCGGGACCGGTGGTCTCCCGAACGCTGATGGGGTCCTCGAGCTTGACGCTAGCATCATGGACGGCACGAACATGCGCGCCGGAGCCGTGGCCGCACTGCAGATGACGAGGAACCCGATCTCGGTCGCAAGAAAGGTCATGGAGCTCACGCCTCACGTCCTCCTCGCGGGAGAGGGCGCTAAGAAGTTCGCCCGGCAGTGCGGCTTCCCCGAGTTCGACCCGCTTACGTCGGAGGCCATCGAGACCTGGAAGAAATTGAAGTCGGCCATGCTCTCGCTGCACGGGGACCCTGCGGCCATGAAGAAGACCTTCGACCAGTTGCTCGGGTATGATACGGACATAGCCGTGTTGGCGAGCAGCCTCATGGCGGTCTACGGCCAGCACCTTGGCGGGACCGTGGGAGTCCTCGCCCGTGACACCAAAGGTAACATCGCCGCAGGCGCCTCGACGAGCGGCTGGGCGATGCGGTTTCCCGGCCGCGTGGCTGACACAGCCATAGTCGGCGCTGGGACCTATGCCAATCGGGTGGCGGCTGCGACCGCGACGGGCGTGGGAGAGGTTTCCATAAGACAGGCGTTGTCGAAGACGGTGTGCGACCTCGTCGAATCTGGGCTCGAGCCCGAAGCGGCCTGCAAAACGGCACTGACGCGGGTCGTGGAGGCCGAGAAGTTCAGGCACCTCATCGCCGTCACGTGCGTAGATGTCCGTTGCAACGTTGGAGGCAGCGCCACCAAGGCGGGTTTCCAATATCAATACATGAGGCCCGGCGACCAAGGGCCGACGATCGTTCGACCTGAGCCCCTGCGAGTCGATCTCAGATGACGCCCGAAAAGAGAACGGGGACCCAGATCGAGTGCCTCGAATGCGGCGCCAGGTACGCCCTGAATGAGAGTGTCATTGTGTGCAGCAGATGTGGAGGTCTCTTGGAAGTGGTCGGTGAACCTGGAGACCTTCGAGCTTGGGAGGCGACACTGCGGAAGAACGCCCACGTCAGATCCCTGTGGAGGTATCGCGACTTTCTGCCCATAGCCGGAGAGAGCTCCATCGTCTCGCTCGGCGAAGGCGGCACGCCCCTGATTTCCGCGGAACGCTATGCTCGGTCCCTCGGGCTTCGAAGGCTTCAACTCAAACTGGAGTCTCTGAACCCCACGGGGTCGTTCAAGGACAGAGGAACGACCATCATCGTCTCCCACGCCAAAGAGATGGGCGTGCGGACCCTCATGGACGATTCGTCCGGAAACGCGGGTTCGTCCCTGGCTGCCTACGCCGCCGCTGCAGGGATGGATTGTCGGCTGTACGCTCCTAAGACCGCCAGCAAGGAGAAGCTCACCCAGGCCGAGATGTACGGAGCCAGCGTGGTCAAGGTCGAGGGCCCGCGGGCCGAGGTGGCGAGACGCGCTGAGGAAGCGTGGAAGGCTGGAGAGGCCTACTACGCCTCCCATGCGCTCAGCCCCTTTTTCATCGAGGGGACCAAGACCATCGCCTTCGAGATCGCAGAATCCCAGGATGGGCTCCCGGACCACATGATATTCCCGGTCGGAGGAGGAAGTCTCCTCCTTGGAGCCTGGAAGGGGTTCTCGGAGCTGAAGAGCCTCGGCGTCCTGAAAAGCATCCCCAGGTTGCACGGTATTCAGTCGGAAGCTTGTGACCCTGTGGTGCGTGCGTTCAAGGCCGGCACCCGGGAGATCTCCCCTTTAGCCGACCGCGACACGATTGCGGCGGGGATCCGGATATCCAATCCCGCTAGGGGACGCCAGGTCCTTGACGCCATCGCTGGAAGCAATGGCAGCGCCGAGTCTGTCGCCGACGACGAAATACTTCTCCAACAGAGGAACGTGGCCAGGATGGCAGGCGCGTTCGCGGAACCTACCTCCTGCGCGGCCTTGGCCGGGCTGGCTCGCCTCATCGAGAAGGGCGTCGTCGGGCATGGCGATAGCGTCGTGGTCCCCCTCACCGGGTCCGGGCTGAAAGACGTCGCGAGCGCGATGAAGTCCCTCGGCCGCTAGGAACTCGTGGCCCTATCGACGGCGCTTGGGCTTGTCCTTGTATCGAAAATCGGAGACATCGACCCAATACTTGTCTATGATCTTCTTGTTCAGCGTCACACCAAGCCCGGGCCTGTCCGAGAGCTGAATTCTCCCGTCCCTGCCAGGCTCGAACTTTTCGTTCGTGAGGTCCTTGCACAGTGGAGAGGAGGAGATGGGAGATTCGACATAGGGCGAGTTGGGAACGGAAGCGGACGAGTGGAGGTTCGCTGCCAGATTGATGTTCGACCGATAGCAGTGAGGGATGCAGAGGACCCCCTTGCTGTGGGCCATGCGCGCGATTCTCTTCCACTCGGTCGGCCCGCCGACCCAGATCGCGTCGGGCTGTATGATGTCTACCCTGCCCCTGTCGATCAGTGCTTCGAATTGAGGCCTCATTGTGAGCTCTTCGCCCGAGGCTATCTGCACGGTCGTGGACTGTGAGAGCTTGGCGTATCCGTTCAGGTTGTCTGGATGGAGGGGCGACTCCAGGAAATAGATGTTGAGTGGCTCTATGCTCCTCGCGAAGGTGATCGCTTCAGGCGTCTCGAAGTGGAACGCCGCGTCGAGCATCAGGGCGACGCCGTCGCCCAGCTCGTCCCTCGCCCTCTTCACGAACTTCAGGGCTTTCTTATCGTCAGTCCCGATGGGATGGTTGTGGAATTTCGCGGCAATGTACCCACGGCTGGTCACCCACTTCTTGCAGTTTGCGATGACATCGTCCTCTGTCGGTCCGAAGGGGAAGATGCTCGCGTATGGGGTGACCACTCCGCTCGCGCGCCTCCCCGCGGCGCCGAGGAGTCGGTAGACGGGCTGCTTGTAGTATTTCCCCGCCAGGTCCCAAAGAGCTGTGTCCAGCCCGCTCATGACCGTCCTTATGAGACCGGCCATGCCATACAGGTAGGAATATCGGTGCATCTTCTCCCAGATGCGTTCAATCTCCAGAGGGTTCTCACCCACGAGGATGTCTTCGAATCCCCTCCACCAGGTCCCCGGCTGAACCGTCCTGACGAAGGGACTGAGCGCAAGCGGCGGGCCATCGATCTCCCCTATCCCATCGAAACCCTCGTCGGTCTCTATCCGGACCAGCAGGTCGTCCTCGTTCCCGTCCACGGGCACAGTAATCTCAGGGACCCTGAGGACTATCGGCTCGACCTTGGTAATCTTCATAGACTCGCCAGCGGCTTGAAGCGAGTATAAGCTGCTCGGTCCAGCTCAAGAATACGCTTCGAAACCCTTCCCCAAGAGAGAATTAGCGATCTTCTGCTCCAGAATCTCGTTCGTGCCCTCGTAGATGCGCGACACCCTGGTGTCTACCAGGTGTCGTCCCGGTCTGTTCTCCAACGAGTAACCGTTGGCCCCGAAGACCTGCACAGCGCTGTCGGCAGCCTCGAAGGAGGCGTTCGACGCGAAATACTTGGCCTCGGCGATGGCCGCGTCTGCCGCGTCCCTTGTGGCCACGTCGTCTGGCTGATCCTGGTGTCTCTGATGAAGCACCGCAGCCCTGAGCGTGAGCATCGCCGCAGCCTGAAGATTGACCTCCATCCGCCCGATGTGGCGCTGGACCAGCTGATGCTTGCCGATGGGCTTCCCGTGTTGAACCCTGAGCTGAGAATAGCGGACCGTCTCATCGAGGCAGTCCTGGATCACCCCGACACATCCTGCAGCGACGCTAAGCCTCCCGCTCATGAGGGCGGAGTAGGCCACCGAGAGGCCCTTGCCACTCGGTCCCAGAAGGTTTTCCTTGGGAACCTGGCAATCGTCCAGATATATCGTGCCGGTGTCCGACGAGAATAGCCCGAGCTTGTTCTTGATCGGTTTTGCGGAGAAGCCCTCAGAGTCCCTGTCCACGACGAACGCGCACATGCCTTCCCGCCTCCCCTTGGGATAGGCGAATATTAGGACCGAGTCTGCCACCGACCCGTTTGAGATCCAGGTCTTCTGGCCGTTGAGCACGAAACGGTCTCCAACCTCCTGGAACTGTGTCTGGAGAGACGCAGGGTCGCTCCCTGCGCTCGGTTCCGTCAGTCCGAATGCGAAGACCTTCTTTCCCCGCGTACCCGGTGGGAGGTACCTCTCCTTCTGCTCCTCGGTGCCCCACCTCTGGACCGTCATCATGCCGAGCGAGACGTGCCCCGAGAAGAAGGTCCTGACGCCTGTCCCCTCCCTTCCTATCCGCTCGATCGCCATCGCGTAGGTCACCATGTCGATTCCTTGACCATCGCCGTACAGGGTCGAGATGGGCAGCCCCAGAAGACGCGCCTGACCGAACAGGTCCGCCACCTCCTTGTTGTACCTGTGGTCGAGATAGCACCCGTCCTCGATGGGTCGCACCTCCCTGCATACGCCATCCACCTGGCTGATGATGAGCTCCTGTTCGTCAGTCAGCTCCAGGTAGGCCCTGGACGCGTTCATGAAGCCATCGTGCAAATTTAGCTCGACCGCCTTTTCTCGGCGACCTTCTTCTTCACGTGGTCGATTATCTCTTCAAGAGAGGTTCCGGGCCCGTAGAGCCCGGTTATGCCCAACTTCAGCAACTTCGGCTTGTCCTCGTTCGGGATGATGCCGCCCCCTACCACCACGATCCCCTTGCCCCCTTTCTGGTCGAGGAGTTTCTTCACCTTTGGGAACGCGGTCATGTGCGCGCCATTCAGGAGGGACAGGGCGACGACGTCCACATCTTCATCAATCGCCATCTGTGCCACCTGCTCAGGCGTGGGCAGGAGCCCGCTGTAGATGACCTCCATCCCTGCGTCCCTGAAAGCCCTTGCTAGCACGAGGACCCCTCTGTCATGACCATCGAGACCAGGCTTCGCCACGAGAATCCTGATCTTCCTCTCGGCCCCGGACGAGGGGTCTTTCTTCATGGTTCCAATCGCCTCTCGTCCATTAGAAAAAGAGTTCCCTGTCGGTTGTGCTCAGTCGGTCAGACGATGATGGGCTCTTCCCAGCCCCCATAAACGTCCCTTCCAGTCTGGACTATCTCACCGAGAGTGGCATAGGCCAGGACCGCTTCCATCATCGGATAGATGGAATTCGCCTCCGGATTTTCGTAGGCCTTGCGCAGCTTACCAAGAAGGGCGTTGACCTTCGCATTGTCCCGTTCGGCCCTGACCTTGCGGAGCCTGTCGACCTGCTTCTTCTGCGCGCTGAAGTTTATCTTGAGCGTGTTGATGGGAGCGTCCTCTTTCACGTAATACTTGTTCACCCCGACGATGGCATCCTTACCTTCTTCGACCCGCCTGGAGAGGCGGTATGAGTTCTCGGCTATCTCCCTCTGGAGGTAACCTGATTTGATAGCGTTGAGCAACCCGCCTGCGGCGTCTATCTTCTCGAAGTATCTGTACGCCTCCTCTTCGAGCTCAGAGGTGAGCCACTCGACGTAGTACGAACCCCCCAGTGGGTCGATCACGTTGGTCGAGCCAGTCTCCTCTGCGATTATCTGCTGGGTCCTTAGCGCGACCTCCACCGCTTTTTCGGTCGGAAGAGCCCAGGCCTCGTCGAACGAGTTGGTGTGGAGAGATTGGGTGCCCCCCAGCACGGCGGCCAGTGCCTCGAGCGTGGTCCGCACGATGTTGTTGTAGGGTTGCTGCCACGTGAGGGACGCGCCCGATGTCTGGGTGTGGAACCTCAAGAGCAGGCTCCGCGCTTTCTTGGCGCCGTACTTTTCGCTCATCACTTTGGCCCATATCCTCCGCGCCGCCCTGAACTTCGCTATCTCTTCGAAGAAATCCATGGTCGAGTTGAAGAAGAAGCTCAGCCTCGGTGCGAAATCGTCGACCTTGAGGCCCGCCTGCATCCCCAGTTCGACGTATCCGAACCCGTCGGCGAGCGTGAAGGCCAGCTCCTGTGCGGCGCTCGACCCCGCCTCCCTGATGTGATATCCGCTGATGCTCACGTAGTTCCACTCGGGCATGTGCTTCGTGCAGTAGACCATCATGTCCCTGACTATGCGCAGGTGGGCCTCTGGCGGGTACGCCCATTCCTTCTGCGCGATGTATTCCTTCAGCATGTCAGCCTGGACCGTGCCCTTCAAGACCTTCGGGGATATTCCGTTCCTTTTCGCCACACCCGCGTACATGCAAGTGAGCACAGCCGCGGGAGCATTGATTGTCATCGAGGTGCTGACCTTGTCCAGAGGTATGCCACCGAATATGGTCTCCATGTCCCGGAGAGACGAGACATTGACGCCGCAACGGCCTACCTCTCCGTGTGCTTTCTCGTGGTCCGCGTCGTAGCCGTAAAGGGTCGGCATGTCGAAGGCGATGCTCAGACCCGTCTCTCCGTGCTTGAGGAGCATCTTGAGCCGCTTGTTGGTGTCCTCGGGGGTCCCGAACCCGGAGAACATCCGCATGGTCCAGAGCCTTCCACGGTACATCGAGGGGTACACTCCCCTGGTGTAGGGATAGACCCCCGGGAACGAGGAATCAGAGAAGTCGGAGGATTGGACATCCACGGGAGTGTAGACAGGTTTGAGCTTGATCCCCGACGCGGTCTGGAAGTCTTCCTTTAGGGAGCCTGACCGCTCGACCCATGGTCCGAGGACGTCCCTCTGCCACTGCTCCATCCCCTTCCGGATTGCCCTGATCGTAGAGTCCCCATACATGCCCTTCGCCCCCTTCCTGGCGGCGGCGAAAGCCTTGGCCTTCTTCGACCAGTAGGGGTCGCCTCCCGAGTCAAGCATTTCGCCAGGACGGCTACCGCCCTACTGATAAACGATATCCTACAGCTCTCTGAGCGCGGCCGCGTCGTCGGCCGTTATCGATTCTCTGGTCTTTCCAAAATCGACCACGAGGTCCCCTAGGTCATCCACGTCTTTGACCGTGCCGACCCTCATGCTACCCTCCTGAGATATCTCCACCCTTCGGCCGATTGTGTCGAGCATGGACCTGCATCTCGCGAGGATGTGTTCGTCCATTTGTCGCGTCCATCCCGAATACATCCAAGAAATGGACTCGAGTATCTTGTCCACTAGAAGCTCAGGGTCGAGGTCGACCCCGAGAGAATCGAAGAGGGAACACTCGTCGCTCCCCAGCCCGCGCTCGGCCCTGGTGCGTATGCGGGAGGTAAGGACCAACCACTCCGAATCGGCGCCCGAACCCCAGACGACGGAGGTCCTCGCCACGACCTTTCTTTCGACGAGTACCTTGTCCGGCCATCTCAGCCAGGTGATTATACCCGTGTCTTTGCGTATTCCTTCTGAGGTGCAGAAGGAGATGATCAGCGGGAGAATGCCCCTATTCCCCTTGTCGGTTGGTCTAAGGACGACGGAGAGGCTTAGGCCCGTGTGGCCGCCTGAGTGGCCCACCAGCACCATACCTTCGGTCGCGCCTTTGTCGGCGAGTCGCTTCGCTGCAACTTCTGAGTCTCCCCTGACCTTCTTAACATGCCATTTGACGAGCGACACGTTTCCGTCGCACGAGGTGCCCGGGTCAGGCGTTATAATGAGAGGGATTGGTTTATCTCAAGAGCGCCGCTGGCAACGCTCGGCCACCATGCCTACCCGATCTCTTGCTGCGGGCGTGCTGAGAGGCGACAGGGTGTCTGTGGCGAAGGCGATAACCAAGGTCGAGAACGGAGACAGGGATGCCGAAGGCCTTCTACGGGCGATCGGTAAAAAGGGGCAAAGGTCGTTCGTGCTGGGGATTACAGGACCGCCCGGGACGGGAAAGAGCACCCTGGTGGATAGACTTATCGAGGAATATCGGCGTAAGAGGGTCAAGGTCGGGGTGGTAGCGGTGGACCCCACGAGTCCGATAACGGGAGGAGCACTGCTCGGGGACCGGGTAAGGATGATGAAGCACACAACGGATGATGGTGTCTTCATCAGGAGCATGGCCACGAGGGGCTGGGCTGGCGGTCTTTCTGGGGCCGTCTCGGAGGCCATCCAGATACTCGATGCCGCGGGGTTCGGTGTAATAATCATCGAGACAGTGGGGATCGGTCAAGCGGACATTGAGATCATGAAGATAGCCCACACCGTGATGGTCGTCACCATCCCGGGGCTGGGGGACGAGGTCCAGGTGTCCAAAGCAGGGCTTATGGAGATCGGCGACATCTACACGGTGAACAAGGGGGACCTGCCCGGTGCCGATGCGATGATGATCAACCTCCTCGGGATGGTGAGAGACATCAAGGGGAGGAGCCCGCCGGTGCTCAAGGTCTCGGCTCTAAAGGGAGAGGGTGTGGGCACCTTGTTCGAGGCGGTGGAAAAGGAACGAAAAAAGGCGCTTTCGCCGCAGGGGAAGCAGGTTAGGCTGAGGAGCGCCAGAGGGATGGTCGTGGAGCTGGCAAAGAGACGGGTGCTCGACGGGTTAGAAGAAAGGGTGCAGAAGGAGGCGACGAGACTCGCCTCCGAAGTTGTCGAGGGAAGGCTAACCTTCGGCGAGGCCGCGGACATGCTCTCCGGCACCGAGCAATAGAGATAATTCCTCGCCTCCGGCGGCCTAGAGTCAAGAGATGGCTACCCTTGCAGAACGGCTGAGCGACTACGCTCTTTCCGTCAAGTACGAGGACCTCGGTGACGAGGTGATACTGGAGGCCAAGAAGAGGGTGATCGATAGTCTGGGATGCGCCCTGGGAGCCTTCCAGGAGCCTCCCGTCAAGGCGGCCCGGAAGACTGTGATCAGCGACCACCCCGGAAGGGCATCCACGATACTGGGGACGGACGTGAAGACATCGGCTGACATGGCGACTTTCGCAAACGGCGTTATGATAAGGTACTTCGACTACAACGACACCTATCTCTCGAAGGAGCCAGCCCATCCTAGCGATAACATCTCGGCGTGCCTCGCCACCGCTGAGAAAGAGGGCAAGAGCGGGAAGGACCTGCTCACCTCCATAGCCATCGCCTATGAAATCCAGTGCAGGTTGTGCGATGCCGCCAACATAAGGCACCGGGGCTGGGACCACGTCAACTACGGGCTCGTCTCCGCGGCGCTGGCAGCCGGGCGGCTCATGGACCTTTCACGGGAGCGATTGACCCACGCCGTGAACATCTCGCTCAACTCCCACATCGCCATGAGGCAGGTAAGGGCGGGCGAACTATCGGCGTGGAAGGGTTGCTCGTTCGCCAACGCTGCGCGGAACGCCGTCTTCTCCGCGACGCTCGCGGCGAACGGGATGACCGGGCCGGCCCCCATCTTCGAGGGTGAGATGGGTTTCTTCAAACAAATCTCAGGGCCGTTTGAGCTTCGAATCGACGGCTTTGGCGGGAGGGGTGGGACCTTCAAGCTCGTCGAGACCTATGTGAAGTACTTCCCGGCCGAGTACCATGCTCAGAGCGCCATCTGGGCTGCCCTTGCGGCCAGGAAGAAGGCAGGGGGCGCTGAGAACATCCTATCGGTGGAGGTCGAGACCCACGAGGCGGGTTACACTATCCTTGGCAAGGACAGAGAGAAGTGGACCCCCTCTACCAAGGAGACGGCGGACCACAGCTTGCCGTACATGGTCGGGATGGCCCTCCTAAAGGGCCGGGTGGACAATTCGACATACTCAGAAAGGAACCTGAGAGACGCAAAGGTGCTCGATTTTCTGCAGAAGATAACGGTCCGGGAGGATGAGGCCTTCACAAAGGCGTACCCGCGGCACATTGCGAACAGGGTGACAGTGAAATTGGGAGACGGCCGCACCATCGTCGAACAGATGGACATCCCCAAGGGGCATCCGGCCAACCCCATGACCCGCGAGGAGGTGGAGTCCAAATTCAGGGGTCTGACCGGCAGGTACCTGAGCGAAGCCAAGAGCAAGAAGGTCCTTGATTTCGTCTGGAACCTTGAGAGACAGAGGCGCGTCGACGGGCTCTTCCCGCTCTGCGCGGTCGAGTGACATCAGCGTTTCCCGATGGGGACGTAGTTCAGGTCGGTCGGACCGGTGTATATGGAGTCAGGTCTGAAGAGCTTGTTCTCGGCCAACTGCTCGTTGTAGTGGGCCACCCAGCCGGTGACCCTGCTCGCGGCGAAGATGGGCGTGTAGGTCTCGATGGGGAGCGAGAGTGTGTAGAATATGGGGGCGGCATAGAAGTCGAGGTTGGCGGGAATCTTCTTCGCCTGCCACATGGCCTGTTCCAGAGCGTCGGCCAGCCGGTAGAGGTTGTCGTCGGCGCGCCTGTGCTCTAGCAGGGTCTTCAACATCCCCTTGCTGAGCTGGGCCCTTGGGTCCACCTTCTTGTACACCCGGTGGCCGAACCCCATGACCTTCCTGCCCTTTGCGAGGCTCTCTTGCAGGTAGGCAGCCGCCTTCTCAGGTGAGCCTATCTCGAGGAGCATCTGCATCGCAGCCTCGTTCGCTCCACCGTGCAGCGGGCCCTTCAGGGCTGCGGCACCAGCCGTGCACGCTGCATAGACGTCCGCAAGTGTCGAGGCTACCACTCGGACGGTGAAAGTCGAAGCATTGAGGTCGTGTTCCAGGTAGAGGATCGAGCTCCCTTTCGAAAGCCCAGGCGTCGAACGCATCGGGACGCTTGCCCGTAATCATGTAGAGGAGGTTTCCGGCGAAGTTCATGTCCTCTTCAGGTTCCACTGCTTCCATTCCCCTGACAATCCTGTAACCGTTCGCAACCAGTGCCGGCATCTTTGCGATGAGCGAGTATTGCTGTTCCTTCGGTGACAGCGAGTGCTCGGTCGCTCCTAGTCCCGAGATCGCGGTCCTGACCACGTCCATCGGGTGCGAGTCCCGAGGCATCGCCCGGATGATCTGGTAGGCGTTCGTCGGTAACTGCCGATGAGCCCGCAGTTTTGATGTGAAATCGTCGAGCTCCACCTTCTTCGGGAGGTGACCCTCAAGAATGAGGAAGGCGCACTCATCAAACGAGGCTTTCTCGAACAAATCCTTGATCCCGTAACCCCTGAACAGCAGCGAACCGTCGGACGCGCTCTTCGAGATACCGGTCTCGGCGACGGCGACCCCGGAGAGGCCAGCGGGAACCCGGGTTATCTCGGACGTGGACGAATCCCTTCCAATTTTGCCCTGCCGGGCCTCCGGCCATATTAATCCGTATCGAGCAACCGCTTCGACTTCCTCTCCACCGAGGAGTCGAGCTTCGCGTACGAGTCGTAATCGATCAGGTCATGGAACTCTTCCCTCGTCATCATCTCCTTGAGCAGCCCCTTCTGCGTGCCACTCTTGCCCAGTTCCTCGAGCGCGGCCCTCACCGACCCCATCATGACCCTGAACGTGGTGACCGGGAAGATGACGAGTTCGTATCCCATCTTCCGGAACTCCGAGACGGAGATGTACTCCGTCTTCCCGAACTCGGTCATGTTGGCGAGCAGGGGAGCATCGAGCTTCCTCGCGAATTCCCTGAACTCGCTCCTCGTCCGGAGCGCCTCCGGGAAGATGACGTCGGCCCCTGCTTTCACGTAGAGCCTCGCCCGTTCCACGGCAGAATCGATCCCTTCCACCGAGGCAGCGTCGGTCCGAGCGACTATGACGAGGTTTCGCGATGCGCCCCTGGCAGCGACGACCTTCTTGACCATATCTTCGGGTTCCACGAGCTCCTTGCCTTCCAGGTGCCCGCACCTCTTGGGCATCACCTGGTCCTCTATCTGGACCGCCGCGGCATTCACACGTTCCATCTCCGACACCGTGCGTGCCACGTTGACGACCTCGCCGAACCCAGTGTCGATGTCGACTATTAGAGGCAGGTCGACCCTCGAGGTGATCTGCGCCGCAGCTTGAGCCACCTCAGTCAGAGTCACCATGCCCACATCAGGGAGTCCGAGTAGACCGGAGAAAGCGGCCCCCGAGAGATAGAGCGCTCTGAAGCCGGCCTTCTCCGCCAGGAGAGCGACCGACGGACTGAAGACCCCCGGTATGGGCACGGTCTCGCCTCTCGCGAGAAGCTTCCTCAGAGCCGCAGCGCCATTGCTTCCTCTCTTCCCAGTCAAATCGGGACCTCACCCGGCTGATTACCGGTGCCTTATGAACGGTGTACGCACTGGCCGGGGAAGAAAATCGGGCTAGGGCGATTTTGCCTTTGGACGGTTCCGCATGACAAGGTAGAGGACCACGGCCGCTACCGCGGCTATCGTAACCAGGGCTCCGACCGCGTATAGGGTGTCGTTGGAGCCCGATGATTGCGTGGTGGTCGATTGGGTCGTCGTTGTCGTTGTCGTGGTGGAGGTTGTCGTTGGAGGACTGCTCGTGGAAGTGGTGCTGGAGGTCGTCGGGGTGGTCGTAGTGGTCGAGGCGGTTGTGGTCATGGACGATGTGGTCGTAGCGATCTGGACAGGCGTGACGACCGCGGTCCCGGAGCTGGCTGCATTGTCGACGTCCCCGACATAGGATGCCGTGATTGTCTGCTGGGAATCTGACGCGCCGGAGGTGGTGTAAGTGACTGAGCACGAGTCACCGCTAAGCGTGCAGCTCGTTGCGTTGAAAGTGCCCGCGCCCGTCGCAGTGAAAGAGACGCTTTCGCCACTTACAGACCCAAAGGTGCCCGTCACGGTGGCGGTGCACGTGAAGACGTTATCCGCGGTGGGAGAGGCGCACGACAGATAGGTGGACGAGGTTGCCTGCACTACCGTTATCGAACCGCGGTTGGAGGCTGAGGTCGTGCTGACACCATTTGTAGAATCGCCCTCATAGGTAGCAGAAATCAGGTCTGCAGAAATCGAGAGGCTGTTTGATGTGTAGCTTACCTGACAGGAGCCGCCGTTGAGGGTGCAGCTGGATGCGCTGAACGTACCCGAGCCCGTGGACGAGAAGTTGCCGACCGTTCCCGTCGGAGCACCGGAGCCGGCGACATTGATCGTGCACGTCGACGGTTTACCCACGCTGATGGGGCTCACACATGAGACGAGGGTCGTGGTCGGGAGTGAGCTGACGGAAAGCTGCGTCGTTCCCGAACTGGGAAGGTTGTTCGAGTCGCCCGGGTAGGCGACGGTGATAGTCTGCGGGGAACCTGAAGAGCTGGATGGTGTGTACATCACTGAGCACGAATTCCCGCTTAGAACGCAGCTCGGGGCGCTGAACTTGCCGGGACCGGTGGCGGTGAAGGAAATGCTCTCGCCGCTAATGGAGCCATAGGCTCCCGACACCGTGGCGGTGCATGGGGACGCAGCGCCCACCGGGACCGGGCCAGAGCATGAGGCAACCGTAGCCGTGGTAGCCGAGCTGATTGTAATCGTGTTGGACGTGCCTGCGCTCGAAGCAAAGCCGATGGCGCCCCCGTATGACGCCATGGCCACCGCAGTGCCGGCTCCCGTCCCATTCACGGTGACGGAGCACGAACCGCCTGAAAGATTGCAGGTCAGCTCTGGGAACGATAGAGCGCCGGTGCCGGAACTCTGTGTCCAAGTAACGGTGCCCGTAGGCGTTTGGGCGCCGG
The DNA here is from genome assembly GCA_963749225.1 of uncultured Nitrososphaerota archaeon. GTDB lineage: Archaea > Thermoproteota > Nitrososphaeria > Nitrososphaerales > Gagatemarchaeaceae > Gagatemarchaeum. The sequence goes on from CAVVLY010000003.1 coordinate 69,204, forward strand.
CGGTCACGTTCGCAGTGCACGACGTGGCGGCACCGCCGACGGCGATCGAGTAGGAGGAACAGGTCGCCGAAGTGGTCGTGGGCGCGGAGGTGGATTCGGCACTAGTGTTGAACGTGAAGTTGATGCTCGCGGTCGAACCGAATGAGTCGAACGCCGTAATGCTGTATGTGCCGTTGCCCCAGGCTGCATTGCCACCCATGTACGTTGAGTAGGAGAAGGACCCATTCGCTTGTAGCGCGACGGTCTGGGCATCGACCGGATACGCCACACCGGACTCCTGCACCGAGATGAAGACGTTGTCGGCCAACTGGGGAACGGGTGAGACCATGCCCCTAATGGTGTAGGCTTGCGCCCCCGCGAAAAAGGAGTTTGCGGGAGGGCTCGTTATCGTAATCGTCTCTGACGCGGCCGCAGCCATCAACGGAGACAGAAGAAGGACGACGACAAGCGGCAGTACGAGAACGTTAAGCTTCATGCCAGCACCAGTGATTCCAGGGTTGGTACATTTTACCCGATGTTAATGATTATGGACGAATGTTCTTGCTGAATTACACCATTTTGTGCTGGGTTACTCACTTGGTGGGCTTGTTCTGGCGCGGAGGCTCGGCAGCGCCGTAAACGGTTATACACCCTTACAGGGGCGCTTTTGCTATGCAGAGCGGCGGCGTTTCAGACAAGATCGATTGGGGTTCATTCAGGGCAAGGAAGGTCCAGAAGCTCAGGGACTTGATGAAGAAGGAAGGTCTCGACGCCCTCTTGCTGAACCGCATCGAGAACGTGAGATACTCCACGGACCTGAGGCCCGTCGTCAGCATGTGGTTCCAGAACAGCTACTCGGCCCTGGTCACGGCCAAGGGGGACGTGGTGCTCCTCACGGTGGCTGGAGACTACATGCACTTCAAGCATTACATGCCCTGGGTCGAAGACATTCGAATCATGCATACGCTGGGCAGGGCGAACGAGGTCGCTGCTGTCTTCAAGGACTGCAAGTGCTGGCGTGTGGGCTACGACAACCTCGGCTTCGAAGACAGGGAAGCTCTCGAAAAGGCTGCTCCCGGTGTTGAGCTCTCGGGACTTGGAGGCAAGATAGCCGAGGAGCGTGCGGTGAAGCTGGAGGAAGAGATCGACCTGATGAAGGAGGCTTGCAGACCAACGGAGGCCGCGATAAGAGCAGCCCTCAAGTCAGCCAAGCCCGGCATGAGAGAGTTTGAGATAGCGGCTGAGGCAGAATATGCGGCCCGGAAGATGGGAGCGGAAGGGATGTCCTGGGGCTTGGCGACGTTCTCTGGCGAAAACACAGGGCTCATGCTCCGACACGACTCGGACAAGGTGGTACGGTCTGGCGAGTTCCTGATAATGGGCTATGCGACGATATTCAAGGGCTACAACACCGATATCACTACCACGACGATCATCGGGAAGCCGAGCAAGGCCCAGAAGGCCGTCTACACGGCGACCTACGATTCGTTCAAGGCTGCGGTCAAGGCGACCGGCCCGGGTGTGACCACTGTCCAGATTCACGAGGCGGCCGAGAAGGTGATAGTTGAGAGAGGCTATGGACGGTACTCGTTCAGTCGCCTTCAGCCAATCCTCCACGGGGTCGGCCTGAACGTCTATGAGCCTCCGTGGTCCCCCGAGCCGGGCAGGAAGGTGCCCTCCATGAAGCTGAGGCCCGGGCACATCATCGCTATCGAACCTTGCATCACGGTCTATGATGACCTGAAGGTGGGGGGTTGCAGGATAGGCGAGACTATTCTGGTCACCGAGGCCGGTCACAAGGTCTTGACCGACGGGAAGCCCGACGCGCACGACGAGCTTTACGAAGGTTAGGGCTAGGCCCGGAACCCGAGGACGTCGAACATGCTGTACAGCTTTGGCTCTCTCCCCTGGACGACCCACTGGGCCGCGAGGAGGGCCCCCTGGGCGAACACGGACCTCGAGAACGCTAGGTGCTCGAATTTGAGCATCTCGCTCGGGCCAAACGCGTAGATCTCGTGCATTCCGGGCACTCCGCCGCCACGCAGAGATGCGACTTCGAGTTCCTCCCGGTTGCGTTTCGACATACCGCTCCTGCCATGCACCGTCTTGGAATAGCCCCGCGCCTCTGAGACTATCTCGGCGATCGTGGTCGCGGTACCGCTGGGCGCGTCCGCCTTGCCCGAATGGTGGGCTTCGACGATGCTGATGTCGAAGTCCTTGGGCAGGTTCTTCAGGGTTGCAGCGACCGCGAACAACGCGTTCGCTCCCACGGAGAAGTTCGAGGACATGACCGTTGGGATTACACCTGGGATGGCGTTCGTGATCCACCTCCTCTGTTCTTCGGTGAATCCAGTGGTGCCCATGACCAATGGTCTCTTTGACTCGAGTATCGCAGGGAGGTTGGCCACCTCGGCTGCCGGGCTTGTGAAGGAGATGCAGACTTCGCTCCGCCTTAGCAGGTCTGGTAGTGCCTCTGGGGTGCTCACCAAGATGTCTGAATTTGATGTCCCGAGCTCTCTGAGGGACCTGCCGATGGCGGTCTCGCCAGCTGCGGCCACCGCGCCGGTCACCTCGAACCTCTCGGCCGGCGCGTCCTTGACGACTCGTACCCCCCATACGTCCGGAAGCGCCGATCACACAGACCTTGAGCGGCCGATTAGTATCCGGCATAGGCAAGGCCCTCCCAATGCCTCGGTGTCTGTAATCGCTCGGGGATCGAGACTCCAAAGGCGCTCTCGATGGGTTCCAGGATTTCGGGGTTGGTCGACCAGACGGTCCTGAGCGCGTCGAGAATGACGTTGAGGGCGTTCCTGGTGACCTTGCCCAGTGGGCTCCTGCATTGGCCGGTGGTCATTCCGAGGACCTGCATGGTGGTCTTGATAGGAAGAGGGTTTCTCGCCTTTACACCGACGGGGCCGTACTTGGTCGATTCCTCGGTCTTTATGGTCACCAACGCAAAGAGCGGTTGGAGGGCCGTGGCCAGCCTCTGAGCCTCGCGCCAGTCTCCCGTCAAAGCTGATTGGACCAGACCCTGGACGGCCCGCGGCGCGACGTTCGAGACCACGGAAATGACGCCGGAGGATCGCACGGATTGGTCGCTCATTAGTGCGAGAGTCTTATCGTCGTCTCCAGAGAGAATGGAAAAGTCTTGACCGCAGTAGTTCCTGGTAAGGCGGGCGTTGTCGACACTGCCCGTCGCTTCCTTGACAGCACTGATGTTCTGATAGTTTTCAGCAAGAATCCCCAGGTCCTGGGGTAGGAGTTGGGTGCCTGTCCTCCCTGGTATCACGTACGGGATAATCTGGACATCCGGGAACGCAGTGGCTATGGGCTCGTAGTACTCCCGCCTTATCTCCAGCGAACTGGGACCGTTATAATACGGGTCTACCAGCAGAACCGTTCGCAAGCCGAGCTCCGCGACGTGATGGGTCGCCTCGAGGGCTTCGTCGGTGCTGTTCGAGCCAGTGCCGGCGATCGTCTCGAGCTTTGAGCCTCCTGCGAAGAAGACCGCCTCGATGACCTTGTTGTGCTCCTCCCACGTGAGCGTCGGGCTCTCCCCGGTCGTCCCAGCGGGGACGATTCCGCTTACTCCCTGGGAGCGCTGAAATTCGACCAGAGTGCGAAGACAGTTCCAGTCAACCGCTTCACCAGCGTTGAAGGGAGTGATTGTCGCTGTGTAGGCTCCCGAAAACCGTTGCGCCATGGAGGAAGCCGCAACTTGGGCCTTCTTAAGCGTACCTGAATCGCAATGGGACCATCGTTGGTCGCAGCTTTTTCCCCACTCGGATGGCAGAGCGCAACCAAACCACTTTTTTCGCAATCGCCCAAAGTAGGAGGCGATATCAACTCAGTCGAATGGTTTAGAGCCTGAGATTACCCCAAGGCCGCCGATGACGGAGCGTCTACCTCTCCTCGGACATCCTATTGATGCGCCCACCGCATTCTCGCCGGAATCCCTCGTCGACGCAGTCCGTGCGGAGAGGCAACTCGATGTAGTGCCCATTCCTGAGGTCTGTATCCTCGAGTTCGACGGCGACCTAACGGACTGGCTCGATCTCAACCGGTCTGGCAAAGGCCTACGCAGGGTGGGCGTGCTTTCACACCACAATGTACTCGTTCGAGGTGGATGGGATGACCTACGGCATCGTCCCGCGGACAATCGGGGGGCCGTACGCTGTCCTCGTTGCTGAACAGATGGCCGTCTCGGGGGCTCGGTTGGTCTTGGGCCTTACCTCCGCTGGTCGTGTCGGTAAATCGATGCCGGTCCCGGGTTTGGCGGTGGCAACAAGGGCCATCCGGGACGAGGGGACATCCTATCACTATCTACCGGCGTCTGGAATTGTGGATGCCCCCGCTGAGTTGGCGAAGGTTCTCGAATCTGAGCTTCGAACCCAGAAACTTCCTGTCCTGTCGGGAACCGTCTGGACGACGGACGCTCCTTACAGGGAAACGAAACCGCAACTTGCAGAATACGCCGAGGCGGGGGTCCTTGCCGTCGAGATGCAGGCAGCCTCGCTCTTCGCGTTCTCGAAGTCACGCGGTCTCCCGGTCGGGGTTGTCGCGTACGTGACTAACAGCGTCGAACGGGCGAAGAAAGAGTTCGACAAGGGTTCTCGAGAATCAGAGTTCGAGGTTCTAAAGCGGATTTGCCGCGCGGGACGGAATTACCTTTCATCCAGGAGTCGAAGCTCCTCCGGTGCCCACTTGATGTCAACCTCCTAGCCTCTCTTAATCGCGATCATCCTGTCGCGAGTGGGCAACAGTGCATTCGTTGTTTGCGCACTTGAAAGGTGGCTACTCGTAGAGGTCGGTGCTGAGGTACCTTAGGCCGGTGTCCGGAAGCAGCGTCACCACAGCCTCGTCCTCGCTCAGCCCCTTCGCTAGCTTTAGCGCGGCGGCTACGTTCGCACCTGAGGAAAATCCTACGAGCAATCCCTCCTTCTTGGCGAGTTCCCTCGCCGTCTGGACAGCTTCGTCGTCAGAAATGGAAATGTACCCGTCGCAGACTCCCTTGTCGAAAAGGTCGAGGGGTTGGCTGTAACCCCCTCCCTGCAGCTTGTGGCTCGTGTTCGTCACTTTTCCGCCGGACAGAAAAGGCGCGGACGCGGGTTCTAGGGCATAACACTTTATCTCTTTTTTGTGGGCCTTCAGCGCCCGTGCTACCCCGGTGAAAGACCCGCTCGAACCTAGCAGCGAGGTGAAAGCACTCACGTTCCCCTTCGACTGCTTCCAAATCTCCTCGCCCGTCCTCTCGTTCCCGCGGGGGTTGCTTTCGTTCTTGAACTGGTCAACGCGAAACGTGTGAAGTTTTTCCGTCAGTTCCACCGTCTTCCTGTCGACCAGCTCGAGGTCTTCATGGGACACCTGCCCAGGTTTTGACCCTGGTCCTTGGGGGACCAGCACGAGTTCCGCTCCAAGTGCCCCGATAATACGTCTCCTCTCCACACTATTCCCCTCCGACATGGTCACGATTATGTGATAACCCTTGGCGGCGCAGACCGTCGCCAGGGCGATCCCCCCGTTTCCGCTGGTTAGAACTATGACCGTGTCGCCCTTTTTCAATCTGCCCGACCGCTCGGCATCATCGATGGTCTGGAGGGCCATCCTGTCCTTCATCGAGCCAGAGGGATTCATGAATTCGCATTTCGCAAGCACTCGACCGGACCGGCCGGCCCTCATCCTGTCAATCGCTAGGAGAGGGGTGTCGCCTATGGCTTCGCAGATGTTTGCACAGATATCCGATCGAGACATTATCACGGTCCAGATTCCTCTACCTCTTAAAACGCTTTGATGCGACGGGCAGAAGAAACTTCATGCGTTGCCTGTCGAACCGTACTATTCCTCCATTTCTTCTCCCGAGTTAAAGTTGCGGGAGAGCTCACCCATCAATGCGATGAAACCTTCACGGGTGTAGGAGGAGATAGGGAAGACGTTCGTCGAGAAAGTGGTGCCCTTCCTCAGACCTCGATACAGTTGGGTGTAGAGGGTGTATTCATCCCCGGACTTTATGCCCGATAGTGATTCCTCAAAGGCCGTCGGGTCCTTTCCCCACTTGATTATCTCGGAGGCCACTGGTCCAGCTAGGTCGACCTTGGAGAGAAGCTGAATCTGGGGCATACCCATCCGCAGGTTCACCGATGCCGAGAGAAGCAAGAGCGAGAGAAAGTTAGCCGGCGTGGAGGCGACCAAGGAGTCGACCAGGAAGAGCAGCGTCTTGGACTCCCCCTGAAGGCCGCGGGCGACAAAAGGACCGCTCTCCCTGAACGCGAAGAGCTCGATCTGCCCCGGGGTATCGATGATGGCGAAGTCGGCTGCCGTGGAGTCAATCTCCTCTTGTATGGTCGCTAGCTTGCTCGCTATGAGGTCGTTCGCGAAGATCAAGGCACCGTTGGGTCCCAGGGAATAGTCGGCCATTATCTGCTGCAGGTCGATCTGAGTCCTGATGTCCACGTCCGGGTCGTAGGGAAGCGAGAGGACCCCCGGGTCTAGGTTGACGCAGATGGCATCCTGGGACTTTTCCCGATACCAGCTTGCCAGGGAGGATGTGAGCAACGACTTGCCGGAACCCGCGGTGCCTGTGACGAAGATGAGGTTCAAGACCGCGGCTTGATGGAATCGCGCCTACGTAAGCTTTGGCTCCGAATGCGACTACCGCCCGACTACCTTCCGGATCAACTTCCCGCCGCCCTCCCGCACGCGGCGTTCGAAGAAGTCCACTATCTCGTCGCGCTCTCTCTTTGACTCTTTTTTCGAGCGGCTGGTGACCACTATGTCAAGCTCGACATGCGACTTTCCTTTCCTGATGCCCTTCGGATGGGATTTGATGTAGGCGTCGGGATGGGCTCTGACGGCCTCGTAAATCGATGGGGCCAAGTTTGACTCGAACACGTCTTGTAGTTGCATCGTGGTCCTTGAGGGGTAGAGCCTGCCGACCTTCTTTCGGATTTCGGGCTCAACCGACTGCTTGAAAATCTGCTCCATCTCTCTAGGGACTCCCGGCAAGCAGAAAATCACGGTCTGCGCCCTCTCAATCCTGACTGCCGGCGCGGTCCCCAGGCCGTTTACCACTGGCACTGAGCCCACTGGGAGGGTCGCCATCTTTCTCCTTGCCTTGGTCATCGGGACTCTACCGAGCCCTCTGCGCACATAGTGGGCTTTGATGATACCAAGAGCGTCCTTGTTGCTTCGCAGCTCGACTCCCAGGCCCCGGGCGACCCCTCGGAGCGTCATGTCGTCAGGCGTCGGTCCGAGGCCGCCAACGACTACGATGAAGTCAGGGGCTCTGGAGAGTAGCTCGGTCAATCCTGAGGCGATTTCCGGAAGAAAGTCGGTCACGGTCAGGACTCTGTCGAGCATTATTCCGAGAGCGAGGAGCCTCGCGCCAATCCAGTAGGCGTTGGTGTTTACCGTCTTGCCGATGAGAAGCTCCTTGCCGACGCAGAGGCTTGAGACCTTGACCATCATGGGTGCAGACGATTAAACGTTAATACGCTATTCGAGTCGGAAGCCTGCAGTTTGCCCAATCGGAGAGAGTATCCTGAGCATCCTCTGGTTGGGGTCGGTGGTCTGATTCAGGACAAGGGTTCGATTCTCCTCATCAAGAGGAAGTTCCAGCCGAACAAAGGGAAATGGTCGCTTCCCGGGGGCCTGTTGGAGACAGGAGAAGACCCGGAGGAGGGCGCGAGGCGAGAGGTCAGGGAAGAGCTCGGGCTAGAGGTAGAGGTCGAGGGCTTTTTCTCCCTAGCCAACGAGGTGATAAAGGATGACCAGGGTCAGGTGAAGTACCACTTCATCCTCCTCGATTACCTCATGCGGCCGCTCGGCAACGAGATAACGCTCAACGAAGAGTCCGAGGAGTTCCGCTGGTTCCCGGTCGGCGAGGTCGAGAGGCTAGACACCACCGAGAACACCAAAATCGTCGCGGCAAAGCTAGTGAAGGTCCTTCAGACCGGCGACCAAAGCCTTCGCTAGGGACAACGCAAGTCCGGCTTGAGCCCGGACCTACTTTTTGTCCTTCTTGTCCTTCAGCCACCAGTCTAGGTAGTCGGCTTGCTGCCGTGCCTTTTGTCGGGTGCCGTCTTCTGCTGCCGTCCTTTGCTTGAATCTGAGGTCAGATAGTTCTTCTCGGGTCAGGAAGAGACCGCACTTTTTGCAGGAAAGTCGCTTGCTGGAGGCGTCGTAGAGGAGTATACCACCACACTCAGGGCAATATTGATCCACCGCAACCGATTGGAAAGCCCCAATATCCCATTGATTAAGTCTTTGGTGATTCCCGCAAGTAGGAAGTTACCCGATGAATTTTGCCTGCTCCCCTGGTCCACGCAGCGGAGAACAATTTGTTAAATAAAGCTCGAAATCAGAGACGGGAATTGTGACAGACAGGCTAGTCTTCGCGGGCCCCGCCTCCGGGGAGTTCGCCAACTCTCTCGCCAAGAGATTGAGCCTGCCCGTGGTCAGCGTGGACGTCAAGGAGTTCTCCGACACGGAGACCAAGTTCAGGGTCGACGAGAACGTCTCGGGGGCGAGCATCCTCGTCGTCCAGTCGACCTATCCGCCCGTGGACAAGAACTACATGCAGCTCTTCCTCGCAGCTCATCACCTGAGCCAGGAAGGCGCAAAGGTGCACGCGGTCATCCCTTACATGGGATACGCCCGCCAAGACAAGCAGTTCTTGCGGGGTGAGGTCGTCAGCCTGGGCGTCATCGCCCACCTGCTGAGGTCGAGCGGGGTCAGCAGGGTGACGACCGTCGATATTCACTCAGCCGAGGGTCTGGCGCTCTTCCCCATGCCGATATACAGCGTCTCTGCGATACCCGCTCTTGTGCAGTACGTCAAGCGGAACCAGAAACTCTCCAGTCCAGTCGTGATATCCCCTGACTTCGGCTCCTCAAAGCGGACAGAAGCATTCGCGACGCTCTACGGGGCCGTACACCTTAGGTTCTCCAAGGAGAGGGACAGGATCACGGGGCAGGTAAAGGTCGAAGCGGGAGCGCTCGACGTCAAGGACAGGGACGTGATAATCGTCGACGATATAGTCTCCACCGGAGCGACCATAAGGGCAGCGGCAGAGAAGCTCAGGAAGGCCGAGGCCAGAAGGATTGTCGTCGCCTGTATCCATCCCCTGCTCATCGAGGACGCCTACGAAAGGGTGATGGAGGCCGGTGTGGACGAATTAATAGGAACGAATACGGTTCCGAGCAAGGTCAGCAAGGTTGACGCCACAGAGCCTCTCGCTTCGTACCTCCGCACGCTCACAGAATAGGGAGATTCTCTTCCTCCTTTCTGGGGAGGACACCTCCATACCGGTGGCAGAGGCCACAGCCCTTGTGAGGATGCAGGACGAAGGCGCCCGCGTGCACTCCCCTGTCCCTAGAGTGTTGATTGCCTCGACGTCCGCAGAACCCGACACCATCTCCGAGAGGATAGCCTTCTCGAGGAGGGTGGGGGTGGTCATCCCCGACGGTGACTTTCGGGGTGAGGACCTGGAGATGTTCAGGAGCAGGACCTACAGGGTCAACGTCTTCGACCTGGACGGCGGGACAGACCATGACGCCGCTGTGTCCGAGATCGCCGAGAGGATTGGAGGGAAGGTATCCCTCGACAACCCAGAGGTGGAGGTCACGGTCGTCCGAGGGGGACGGGAGTATGTCGCTATATCGAAGCCGTCCATCATGAGTCAAGGATGGGTCACAAGGAGGCCCAGAAAAAGGCCGTTCTTCCACCCTGCCGCCATATTCCCAAAGCTCTCCAGAGCGTTGGTGAACCTGACCCGTGTCCGGAAGGGGGAGGTCATCCTGGACCCATTCTGCGGGACCGGAAGTCTTCTCTTGGAGGCGTACGAAATTGGGGCAGTCCCGGTCGGCACAGACATCGATGCCCGGATGGCGAAAGGGGCGCTGAGGAACATGCTCGCGTTCCACCAGCGATGGCTGGGCATGGTCAGAGCGGACGCGAGAGTAACCCCGCTGGGGAGCGTGGGCGCGATCGCGACCGATGTGCCCTATGGGAGGGCCTCGAGCACGGCGGGTCGGGAGACCCGAGAAATCATCGACGCGTTGGTGACAACCTCATCCTTCCTGTTGAGCGCCGGCCACCGCATGGTCCTGATGCACCCGAAGAGCGTCACCGTCGAGAGCGGAGGAGGGCTCGAGCTGGAAGAGGAGCACCAGTTATACATACATAGGAAGCTGACTCGTACGATAAGTGTGCTCAGGAGGGTGTAGCTGCTGGCTAAGCTTGAAGTGACGTTTCTGGGAACCAGTTCCGCGGCTCCGACTAAGAATCGAAGCCTACCGGCAATAGCCATCAGGCGTGAGGGTCAGCTTATCCTGATGGACTGCGGCGAAGGTGCTCAGCGAGGCTTCGTCAAGTACGGCCTTGGGCTAAACCGAGAGATGCTGATCCTCATCACCCACCTTCATGGGGACCACGTGAACGGGCTCATCGGGCTCCTCCAGACCATGAGCATGTCCCGCAGGGTCCGCTCGCTGACAATCGTCGCCCCGGGAGAACTCCTGGGATGGTTGAACAACACCGTGAAGGTGTTCCAGATTGGATTGACCTTCGAGGTGCGATTCGTCGCTGTGAGGGCGGGGACGGTTCACAGGGGGAACGACTTCAGAATCAGAGCGGCTCGGGCGAGCCACTCCGTTGACGCCTGGTCCTACCGGTTCGAGGAGTTGCCAAGGCCCGGAGTCTTCGACCCGGACAAGGCGAGGGCGCTGGGAATACCCGAGGGCAAAAAGTGGTCGAGCCTTCAGAGAGGTAGGTCCGTTACCGTAAAGGGAAAGAAGTTCACCCCGGCGCAGGTGCTCGGTCCCAAGAGGCCTGGAAGGAGCATCGGCTACTCCGGCGATACGAGACCTTCTAAGTCGCTCACTAGGTTCTTCGCTGGCGTCGACCTTCTGATCTTCGATTCGACATTCTCCCCTAAGGACTCTGACAAAGCCGTCGAGAGGAAGCACAGCACGGCCCTTGAGGCTGCCAGAGTGGCGAAGCAGGCTGGAGCGAAGAAGTTGGTCCTTACGCACTTCAGCGCGCGCTACACCAGAGTGGATTCGCTTCTAAGGGATGCGAAGGAGGTCTTCGATGACGTCGTCGCTGCGTACGATGGCCTCACCCTTGAGGTTCCAGCTCCGAGCGCGGGGCGAGCCAATCGATAAGCTGGTCAGGGTCCTGAGATTCTATCTCCATAATGATAGGGCCAAGCGGAGACTCCAGACCGTCGGAGCAGAGCGAGACCACTCCTACGAACGCTGCCTGCCTGTTGAAGAGCAGCCTCAATCCGTTTTCCAAACGCCCCTGCTTCAGCATGAGACGCCTCGCCGCGCTTCGCACATGCCTGTCCCTCAGCTGATCGTGGATTCGCCCCAGACACCCACGGTCTTCTGATGCGATCCTGAGCTCATCTCCTCCCTCCTCGAGGATGAAAGCGCACTCCCCGAGGAGGTTGGTCATCGCTGTCAGCACCCTGTCCCTGTCTTCAGTCGGTGAAACGCTCGCGAAGACTCGCAGCTTGACTTTACTTTCCAACCGAACCAATCCAGCGCGTCGCCAGTGTGATCGCCGCCTTGCCTAGCTCTTCGCGAGTGAGATGCTCATTCGATATCACCTCGTCAGCAAGTGCGATGGCGCCTCCTATTCCAATGGAGAGCTCGCGCTCGTCCCTGGCGTCGAAACTCTTGATGTCCAGGGGGTCGTCCGTACGCTTTCGCTTGGTGAGAAGTGCGAAACGTCGCTCCCTGGAAGCGTGGATTGCCAAGAGCTTTACCTCGCCTGCGCGCTTGAAGACCCCGACCTCGACCACCGACCGTATCCCGTCCACGACCACGGCCTTCTCGTTCTTCATCGGTTCGATTCTCTGGAGGCACAGTTCCGCCACGGCACCCGGTCCGTATTTTTCCCGCACCTCCCGCATGACCATGCCCATGTTCTTGTCGTCCGGGTGGAGGCCCCTCCTCTTCGTCTCCTCACGGATCATGTCCCCCATGGCAATCCGTTTGAGACCGATGGTTTCGAGGGCTTGGGAGACTGTTGTCTTGCCTGCTCCCGGCATACCCGTGATCGCTAGGATGAGCATCTCTTACGGCAGCGCCTGTCTCATGTCATAATAAGAGTCTAAGGGCTTCTAGCTTAAAGCGAGGGAACCTAGGCAGTGAAGGTTGGAGATGCGAGCCTTCCTTGCCTTCGAGGTCGCCGAGTCGGTGGTTGCGAACCTTCTGTTGGCCGAGGAGGACCTGAGGAAGACTGGGGCCGACATCGGCATCGTGGGGAGGGAGAACATCCACTTCACGGTCAGGTTCTTCGGGGACATCCCTGAGACCGCAACCGGAGAGATTGATGCGATAATGGGGAAATTGGCGATGGAATCGCTCGACATCACAGTACGTGGCATCGGGGTCTTTCCCGAGCTGAGGCGCCCCAGAGTCGTCTGGGCCGGGGTTGCGCCCGAAGACGCAGCGAAGATGGTCCGGCTCTCCAATTCGATAATCAAGGCGGTGGAGGGGGTCGGGAGACCCGATGAACGCCCGTTTCACCCTCACATAACCCTGGGAAGGGTCAGAAGCCCGAGAAACGCGGAGACGCTCGCCTCGTTCGTCCAACAGAACCAATCCCGGGACTTCGGTAGGACGAAACTGGACAAATTGAAGCTCAAGTCCAGTGTGTTGACTCCAAAGGGAGCCATATACTCGGATGTCAGGGAGTATGCTCTGAATTGAAGGACGCTCGAGGGGTCGTCGCCAGGGCTGAGAAACTCGTCACCCCGACCGACCGCGAAAGACGAGAGTTGGAGAGGACGACGGCAAAGCTCCTCGCACGGGTGGGAGCTGCTTCCGCGGCGTTCGAGGGGATAAAGGGCGTCCTTGTCGGCGGGTCCTTCGCCAAGGGAACGTGGTTGCCTCGAGACGTGGACATCGACATCTTCGTGAAGATCACGCCGAGCGTGGACAAGGAGGAATTTGAGTCGATAGGACTGGGCGTCGGGCGGCGGGCGGCACGGGGGCTGCCACATGGAAAGAAGTACGCGCAACACCCCTACACCGAAGCCATAGTGGGCGGAGTCAAGGTGAACATCGTCCCCTGCTACGACGTGAAGCCCGGTCAATGGAGGAGCGCCGCGGACAGATCCCCCTATCACGTCGAGTTTGTCATGAAGAGTCTTGGTGCGTCGAAGAAGGGTCAGGTTCGACTGCTCAAGCGATTCATGAAGGTCGTGGGGGTCTACGGCGCCGAGATCGAGAAGGAGGGGTTCAGCGGCTATGCGACCGAGGTTCTGGTTTACCTGCACGGTGGGTTCCTTGAGACTTTGAGGTATTTCGCGACGCTCAAGGCCCATGACGGGGGACGGTTCTTGCTTAGCGACCCCATCGACGAGAACCGCGAGCTGTCCAGAGCGATATCCCCCGGGAACGTCGCCAGGATGACCCTAGCCTCGAGAGCGTTCCTGGACAGGCCCGACCCGAGGTTCTTCACCCACATCGACCCACTGGTCCGGGGAGAGATGAGAGACCGGCTCTACGCTGTCGTGTTCGACCATCCCAAGCTCAGCGAGGACACCCTTTGGGGCGAGCTGAAGAGGAGCACCAGGCAGGTAGAGAAGTACATCGAGGGCTACGGCTTCACCATTTCTAGGTCAGTTGCCTGTTCCAACTCCGTGGACAGGAGCGCAATCGTCCTGCTACCGGAGACCGAGAGGTTGTCGGACTTGGAGGAGAGGATTGGTCCCGGAGCAGAACTCGCCGACGAAGTGAGCAGGTTCGTCGCAAAGAACAGGAAGAAGGCAGAACTGATCTGGGTTGCCGACGACGGTAGGATACACGTCATGCAGAAGCGGGAGACAAAAGACCTCGCCGTCTTGATGAGCGACCTGAGGGGGAGGATTTCCAAGGTCGGTGCGTCCAGGGAAGTCGCCGACGCAATCCGGAGGAACGGGACGGTCCTGCATGGTGGCAAACTAAGAGAAGCGTTGAGGAGGGAGGAGTGGCTAAGCAAGGGGGTGGAGCAGGTTATCTCAGACACAATTGGAACGGATACCCCTCGATGAGTTCGTGAAGGCGCCGTACATCAACGTCCTCACCTATCCGAGGCCGAACCTCAGACTTGCGAAAGCGAGGCTCAAGCAACTCAGGAAACTGGGCGTGACCGAGATAGCCTTCGCCGGAAGGACGAAGATTGGTAGGCTCGGCTTGGTCGGGATAGGCACCGTGAGCCTGGTCGTGAGGGCGTCGGTCGGGGGCCAGGTCTACGCACTGAAGGTGAGACGGAGCGACGCCAACAGAGAGAGTATGTTCAACGAGCACACCCTGACCCAGCTCGCCAACGCGGCCGGCGTCGGCGCCTTCGCCTACAGCGCGACGAACGATTTCATGCTCATGCAGCTCGTCGAGGGCGAAGACTTTCACGACCATCTCAAGATGATTCGCGGAATTGGGGCGAGGGGGCGCACCAGGGAGATAATCCACCTGCTCCTGAACCAGTGCAGGAAGCTCGACCTCATCAACCTGGACCACGGCCAACTGAGCGACCTCAGGAAGCACGTGATAATGGCGGGAGACGTTCCCTACATTATCGACTTCGAGTCCGGGAGCAGAGACAGGACACCGAAGAACGTCACGACCTGCGCCCAGCACCTGTTCATCGGAGGGAGGTCGGCGCCTCTGGTCAAACGGTTACTGGGCGTCAAGTCGCACGAACCTTTGCTCAAGCTCCTGAAGGAGTACAAGCGCGACGTGTCCGACGAGAACTACGTGAAACTGCTGGCCGGAATTGGGGTAGTCATCTGAATCCTGGCAGTTTCCAGTTCGGAAAACTCATTTCCAGACCGGAGTGGCGGACCGAGACGGCTTTTTATTCGAGCTAGTCGCTCACAGGTTTAGAATGCATAATCGACGGACGACGAGATTCTGGGGCTGGTCGTGGGCAAAGGTACTCGCCCTGGTCATCCTAGCGGTTCTCGTGCTGTCCCCGGTGATAGCGTCCCGGCATTCAGCCGGCGCCACGCCCGACGAGGTCGTCGTGGTCAACTTCGATGTCCCCGTAGACCCGGGCTCATCAGCTTTCGTGGCCGACGCCGTCTCCATGGCCCAAGCGCAGAACGCGTCGGCGATCGTCATCGAGATGAACACCCCGGGGGGCCTCCTGAGTGACATGCTCGACATAATCTCGTCTATCCAGGCTGCGAACCAGTCTGGGATTCCCACCTACACCTATGTCCCGCCAGACGCGCTCGCCGCATCTGCTGGGAGCTACATCGCGATGGCCACCAACGGGATACTGATGGGTCCGGGGTCGGAGATCGGACCCTCGACCCCCATCGTGGAGGGCGGGACGGCGCTCGACCAGAACCACACCGAGGACGCGATGATACAGCTGATGGTCAGCCTGGCTCAGAGCTGGGGGAGAAATACGACGGCGGCATACAATATGGTCTATGCGGATACGGCGTACTCGGCAAGCCAGGCGAACGCGTACCACATCGCGACCGGGTCTGCGAGCACCCTTCAGGGGGCCCTCTCGCAACTGGGCTTGAACGGGAACAACGTGGTAACGGTTCAGGAGAGCGCCTACGACCAGCTCCTGAGTGCCCTCAGCGACCCGACGCTTGACGGCATTTTGATTCTCGTGGGTATGCTCGCAATCGTCTTGGACCTCTACCATCCGACAATCGTGCTGTCCATAGCGGGCGCGATAGCGATAGTCGCCGGACTCGTGGGGGCGGAGGTCGTCGGCGCGTCTCTTCTTGGCATATTCGTCATGGGGATAGGCGGGATTCTCATATTCCTGGAGCTCAAGTCAGGACACGGGCTCGCGATGATGGGAGGGATGGCCGTTGGTGCGTTAGGGATCTACCTTCTCGCCCAGGGGGTATCCTTTTCGCCTTCCCCGGTCAATGACGTAGCTGATATAGAGCTCCTCACCATCGGAGGCACAGGAGTTATTGGTGGGCTCTACGTGAGGTGGATAGTGGGGCCGATGAGACACAGACGAAACCTGACAGGGCCTGAAGCTCTAATCGGGAAGTTGGGAAAGGTGACAATTCCTCTTTCGCCAGATGGCGAGGTCAGTGTCGAGGGGATCAACTGGCGCGCCAGAAGCGTCTCCGGGAATCTCGCCAAGGGAGATTCGGTGAAGGTCAAATCCATTGATGAGCTCGTCCTCGTAGTCGAGAAGTCAGAAAAGCCCGACTCGGACGCCCCCCATCCGTAGCGTGGCGCACCCCTCGGGGCCGCACGACCAGAACCCTAATATCAGACGGGACGGGGCTTGATTTTGTTAATCCTTGGTCGACTATGCGGTCGTGGGAGTGGGGGCGTTCATAGGCTTCATCATCCTGATGATTCTTCTGAGCGGAATAAAGATCCTCAGGGAATGGGAAAGGGCGCCGATTCTTACTCTCGGCAGGTACAAGGGACTGAAGGGACCGGGGATAATCTATGTCACGCCGATAATCAGTAGGGTGCCGTTCAAGATTTCGACCCGCCTTCAGACGGTCTCCTTCAAGACTGAACAGACGTTCACGAAGGACAACGTACCGGTCGTAGTCGATTCGGTAATGTACTATCAACCCGTGGACCTTCAGAAGGTCGTGCTGGGTGCGGAGAATTTCATCCTCGCAACGCAGCTCGCGGCCCAGACCACGCTCAGAGAGGTGATCGGCCAGGTGAGCTTCGATGACCTGCTGGCCGAGCGGGAGAAGATCGGAGCTCAGGCAAGGGAGGTCATCGACGGCAAGACAGAAGCTTGGGGGATCAAGGTGACTGCGGTGGAGATAAGGGATGTCGGGATCCCTGCGGCACTTCAGGACGCGATGTCTCGAAACGCGCAGGCAGAAAGGGAGCGGAGAGCGCGTGTCACTCTAGCCCTGGCCGAGTACGAAGCTGCTCAGAAGATGGTCGACGCAGCTAACTTGTACGCGGCCAACGACAGGGCGTTCCAGCTTAGATGGATGAACATAATCTATGAGCTCGGCCTGCAGGGGAAGAACACGATCCTTCTGATACCATCCAACATACCGACAGCTGGGGTCAGTGAGGGTGCGGGTTTTCCTCCTCCAATAGGCGTGTTTGGCGTGAAGGAGCTCGCCAAGCGAGCCCAGGATGCAGCGGACGATAAGAAGTCCTGACCTAGGCGTTCCTCCTCGGGAAATCGCCCAAGGCTCCCTTGGTCCGCGAGTGAAATCTCAGTCGAAGCGCTTCCGCGAAAAGCATGTATACGGTTCCAAGCGTGCGGGGCCTTGCAGGGGCCGTAGTCTAGCTTGGTCAAGATTCCTGCTTGGGGGCCCGTTACCGGGCCAAAATGCAGGCGACCGTGAGTTCAAATCTCACCGGCCCCATCCATATTAATGGGTTCAAGCAACGATCACGCATCAGTTTTTCGGACATGTAGTCTTGGGTCGTGTTCGATAGCAAATTGATTTCAAGTTTAGTTAGGGTCTCGGTATTTATGCCCAACGAGGGGCGTGAAACTCGCCAATGCAGATTCAAGCGACCGTTCAGGTAGGGAAAGACGTAAACCGCATGCCAGTTCGAGCGCGAACGTGGGGAGCATAGAGGACAGGGTACTGCCTCTCAAGAGGCGTGCCAAGTTCAAGCGGGAGAGCAGGAAGCTCAGCTTCACCCTCTACGAAGCGTTCTACGAGCCGATAGTCTTCCTGCACACTGTGTACAGGCAGCTCATCATCCTGGCTGCGATGTTCATATCGGGTGGAGTTATCTTTGCGCATTATGGAGACCTCTCCCCCGTTCCCGCGCTGCTGGCGTCCGTCTCGACGATAACCACGATCGGGCTCTACGTCCCGAACGGGGGGAACTTCCTGACCATCAACCAGACCGAGGCGGTCCTCCTCATAATAATGATAATAGTCTCGGTCGGCGCTGCGGCGTCGACGCTTCAGGCGACGGTCGGAGCCTTCATCAATGGGGACCTGGCGA
The DNA here is from genome assembly GCA_963749225.1 of uncultured Nitrososphaerota archaeon. Lineage (GTDB taxonomy): Archaea > Thermoproteota > Nitrososphaeria > Nitrososphaerales > Gagatemarchaeaceae > Gagatemarchaeum. The sequence continues at coordinate 87,113 of CAVVLY010000003.1, forward strand.
AGGGAAAGGTCGAGCAGAAGCTTATGGAGCGCCTGAAGAACCATGTCATCGTCTACGGATACGGCCACCTCGGTAAATACGTCATCGAGAAGCTGGAGGAGCTGGGGCTCGACTACGTGGTCGTCACCACTGACCCGCAGCTGTACGCGGGGCTCGTCAAGGACAAGACGCTGTCGGTGCTCGAGCACGAGACCAGGCCGATCGAGGCACTCAAGCAGGCTGGGATTGAGAGGGCGGGGATGCTCATCGTATCCCACCAGAACGACCCCGACAACATGTTGATAACTCTCAGCGCACGGAAGCTGCGCCCCAACATGCGCATAGTGAGCGTCGTTCACGACCCGGAGCTCATCGATGCGATGAAGAGCTCCGGGGCGGACGTTGTCATACCCTCTACCGTGACGGTGGGTCACCTCCTAGCGCTCTCGGCCGCTACCAAGGATCTAGTCGGGATAGTCTTCTCCGAGGAGATTGGGACGAAGGAGATAGCGAGGTTCACGGTCTTCAAGTCCTCGAAGCTCATAGGAAAGGGGTTGCAGGAGGTCTCCATATCCACCACCGTGATCGGAATCGTGAGGGGCGGTGCAGTCGTCCAGAACATCTTCGACCCTGCGTTCAGGCTCGCCGAGGGGGACACGGTCCTTGTCCTGGGCGACCCGGCTAACCTCGAGACCCTCGAGTCCGAGGCGGGCGCAAAGTAGGCGCGTTAGTTTCCAGGGGCACTATGCTGGGGAATCAGAGCCCGAGCTCCACTTCACTACCTTGTCGTACGCCCGAATCACATCCGTCAGTGCGATGATTCCGACGAGCTGGCCCGAAGCTCCCTCGACCACGGGCAGCTGGCCTACGTTGTTCGTGACGATCTTGTTCATGGCATCAAGCAAGCTTTCCTCCGGGGTGACCGCCACAACGTTCTTCGTCATTACGGCCTCGACCTGCGTAGACCCCTTCTTGTCTGCGGGGACCCGGAGCAGGTCGCTCATCGTCACGATTCCCACCACTTTGCCCAGGGAATCGACGATCGGTACGCCCGTGTAGCCCTTGTCCAAGATGGCGCGGTATGCTTCGTCGACGCTCGAGCCGGTCGGAAGCGAGAAGACCTCGGGGTTCATCGCTTCGCTGACCTGCATCTTGGTCAGCAGCGGCGTGCTATACTCACCCAGGTGTGCGGGTGAATCGGGCCGCGTGGGCACCTGGCTCTTGTAGATTGTGTGCTTCGGGCCGACCACGAAGTAGGCAACGAGGACAGCGAAGACTGCGGGCACCAGGAGCGAGAGCGACCCTGTCATCTCGCTGACCATGAGCATGACCGAGATTGGGACCCTTCCCACTCCTCCGAAAAGCGCCATCATCCCTACGATCACCAGAGGCGCTGGCACCGGTATCCAGCCGGGGAAGGCCGAGTTCACTGCGACCCAGAAGACTGCTCCGAGGAAGCCGCCGATGACCATGCTTGGGGCGAAGACCCCGGCGCTTCCCCCCGAGCCGACCGTGAACGAGGTCGCGACCACCTTGAGGAAGACCACTGAGAGCAGCGTCACGATGAGAGGCAAGGCGAAGTAGTTCGGTGTTATGGAGGAGAAGTTGCCGTCGATCAGGAACTGCAGGAAGCCGTAGCCGAGCCCGAGGATTTGGGGGAAGAAGATGCCCATGACCCCCGTCAGGGCCGCGCCCAGCACCGGCTTGAAGTATCGCGGCATCGAAAGGGAGCTGAAGAACTGCTTAATCGAGTAGAAGGCCGTCGAGAAGAGCCTGCCGGCCAACCCGCAGGCTAGACCAAGGACCAAGTAGACAGGGATGGTCGTGAGGTTGGTGAATGCGAAGGAGGAGACCGAGCTCCCGAAGATCGGTGTAAAACCGGTTATCGATGCGAAGATTAGGTATCCCGCGGGAGAGGCAATGAAGGCCGGCACGAGCGCCTCGACCTCGAAATCGCCTGCGCTGTACAGGATTTCGCCGCTCAGTATCGCTCCAGCGAAGGGAGCCTTGAAGATCGCGCCTATCCCAGCACCAAGGCCGACCGCGACGGCCAGCCTCCTGTCTCTCACGGAGAGGCCCAGAGTTTCGGCTATGAACGACCCGAATCCCGCCCCAATCTGGGCGGTCGGACCCTCCCTACCTCCGCTCCCTCCGGACCCGATGGTGAAGACGGACGCGACGGCCTTCACGAGAGGGACGCGGTGTCTGATCTTGCCGTCCTTCCTGTGAAACGCAGCAATCGCTTCATCCGTACCGTGGCCTTGCGCCTCAGGAGCCAGGGTGAAGATGACGATGCCCGCGACGAGGCCGCCTATGATGGTGGCCACCGGCACCAGGAGAAAGTCAGGGTGGACGCTGACTGCGGACTGAATCTCTCCTGCCGGGTTAGGGGGGAAGAAGCCCGTTATCCCGCCGAGCATGAGGTCGGTGACCAACTGGATACCATAGTAGAACGCAGTGGCGCCGAGGCCAGCGACGACCCCGATGAGCACCCCGACGACAGTCCACTTGCCCAGGTAGTTCTGCTGCATCAGCCGATTGAGTGGCTCCAGACGCCCCGCACCCAGGTCATCGCAGTCCCCGATTGTTCATTCGTTGTAATTTAACGAGTTCGCGGGCCAATTGGCTCGTGTAATGGACAAAGATGCCCGCGGATTAAGCAGCCTGGGTTCCGTCCCATCACCGGGTGGTTTGAGTCGGCGTCGTGCGAGGAGTGATTCTTCCAAATTTGGCAGCCTTCTGCACCAATAGTATCACAAACACCACAGCCGATAGAATCACGACCGCTGTAAGAGCGTAGTTTGTGGGGATGAGCAGAGCCTTCAGATCGCCGATCTTTAGGACGCCGACGGAGGTGACACCGCGATAACACTATCCAAGACCAACGAGGCGTGGGCGAAGACGGTGAGAGTCTTTCGAAGCTTCTGAACCGCTTGCGGCCTAGTCGCCCCCTCAGGAGTCATCCCATTCTTCAACCTCGTTTCCGAGACTTCCCAAAGAGGGGGTCATGCTTTATCTTTTCTTCGAGGCATCTTGAATAAGAACCATCTACTTGTTCTTTGGATTCACACCAATTACCGCCGCTCCTTGCGAGTTCCTCTACCTGTGAATCCCTTCGCGTTCGAGCAATCCGTAGAAGCGGACTTTGAGGAAATCCTGCACGAGGAAGGAGATAAGCGCATACCCCCAGACGAGCGCAGCAAGATACCAGCCCATAGCGGGCAGGAGGATCCCGTAGACGGTGATGATCGTCGCCGTGAGCTGTGTCAGTACCACTGCTAGGAGCAAGGGTTTGGCCGGTCTCACCGACCAGAACGGCCCCTTCGTCCTCGCCACGAACAACGCAAGGTGCCCCGCCACTGATAGCTTCAGGTAGATGAACGACTGGAGGACGAGCGGATTCAGGTGCAAGACTTGCAGTCCAATGATGAGTAGACCGAAGGAAGACACTGTCCCGATGGCACCCAGAAACGAGGATATTCCCAGAAGTGTCCTTATGTTCCACTTCTCCGGTCTCTGGGAGATCTGGACGTTGTCATAGGCTATAGTCAGGATAGGCATGTCGTTGAGGAGGGCCAGCAGGACTATCATCAGCGCAGTGACCGGATAGAGCTGAAAGACGATGATGGAGAGCGAGATGAAGAACAGCACCCGGAACGTCTCGTTGATTCGGTAGATCGCATAGTTGGTCATGCGCCGGAATATCTTCCGACTCTCGGTCACGGCATCGATGATCACCGAAAGTCCGGGCTTCGTCAGGACCACGGCGGCGGCAGACTTTGCGGCGTCGGTAGCTCCGGCGACCGCTATCCCGCAATCAGCCTTCTTCAGAGCCGGGGCATCGTTGACTCCGTCGCCGGTCATGCACACGATGTGGCCCTTCTTCTGCAGGAGGTCGACGATCCTGTACTTGTGCTCCGGGAAGACCTCGGCGAAACCATCGGCCTTCTCTACAACTGCTCCTGCCTCGCTGTCCGACTTGTCGAGGATGGACGACGACGTGACTATGTCTGTGCCCAGCCCCACCTCCCGGCATACCTCCTCGGCTATGGCAACGTGGTCGCCGGTGACCATCTTCACATCTATCCCCAGGGACTCCGCGGTCTTGATTGTCGCAGCCGAATCCTCGCGCGGCGGGTCCGAGAGTGCTATGAGGCCTACCCACTGCCAGTCCTTACCGTCGTCGGTTCTCGCCACGCCCAGTGCACGATACCCCTTTGCAGCGAAACCGTTGACATCTTCGTTTACCGTTCTCTCTACGCCTTTGTCGTGGACTAGAGACAAGACCACCTGAGGTGCACCCTTTGTGACCTGGAAGCTGCCGTCCTTGCCATCCACAGTGGCTTCGGTCCGCTTTGAGACGGGGTCGAAGGGTTTGAATGAAGAGACCTTGTAGCTCGATGTCGAAGCGGGCATCCCGTCCAAGCTCCTTGCTTTCGTTATGATGGCGTCGTCGATCGGGTCCTTGTCCTCCTCCCTCGAGGCTAGGGCAGCATAGAGCATGACGTCGTTCTCCGTGTATTTTTTGAAGAGCTTGACTTCGCCGACCGTCAGCTCGTTCTTCGTGATTGTGCCTGTCTTGTCAGCGCATAGGATGTCCACGCCGGCCATCTCGTCTATGGCGACCAGCTTGCTGACAATGGCCTCCTTTTTTGCCAGCGCCGATGCGCCCACCGTCATGCAGACGGAGAGGACTGCAGGCATGGCCGCGGGGATTGCCGCGACAATCAGGACCAGCCCGAACTGGATGATCTCGAGGGGCGGTTGATGACGGAGGAGGCCGACGATTGATGTTAGGGTTACCATGGCAACGGCGAGTACGATGAGATAATCGCCGATCTTGACCACCGCCCCCTGGAAGTGGCTCTTTGTGTGCGCTTCCTCGACCAGCTTCGTGGTCCGCCCATAGAATGTGCTCATCCCCGTCGTGACGACGAGCGCGTTCATCTCCCCCTGTCGGACGATTGAGGAGGAGAAGGCGACGTCGCCCGGATGCTTCTCCACCGGTAGGGACTCTCCGGTAAGCGCAGACTCGTCGATCTGGAGGTATGCGCCGTCGACGAGCTTCGTGTCTGCGGGGACTATGTTGCCGAGGCGCAGGCGGACGATGTCTCCGGGAACGAGTTCTTTAGCGGCAAGGTCGGCCCACTTTCCGTCTCGCAGCACCTTCGCGGTAAGCGCCAGTCTCTTCTTCAGCAGCTCGATCTCGTTGCTCGCCTTGTTCTCCTGCCACGTCCTCACGATGACGTTCACCACTAGGAGCGCGCTGATGATGACGAGGTCATCCCAGTTCTGGAGGACCGCGGAGATGACCGCTGCCGCCTCTATCATCCACGGGATAGGTCCCCAGAAATAGCTCAGGAAGGCGAGTACCGGCGAGCGCTTCTTCTCGGCTATCTCGTTCAGCCCATACTGCTGGAGCCTCTTTGCCGCTTCCGAGGAGGAGAGACCCTTGTCGGTCGTCGATAGCCTCTTGAGCAGTTCGGCGACGGGAAGATCCTTCTCGTCAGAAGGGGTGATGCTACCCAAGGCGACTCTCCCTTACAATCCTCTCCTCCCCTTTTATGTGAGACGAATCGCCAGAGCTCGGGACTAGCCGAAGGCCCGCAAGCCTGTCTAAGATACAAATCCATCGAACGAAAGTGTACTGGTCGAATCTCACCGGCCCCACCATCATCTTAGTTCACAACCGCTACGTTTATACGCGGTTCTAGCGTAATCGGGGCGCGATGAAGGACCTGGGACGCTCGAAATACAAGCAGATGCTCGAGGACAAAGACTTCCGAAGATGGTACGACAATGTGACCAGAGGGTCCCTCGTAACCGCCCAAGAATGGTTCCGCAGGATAGGGTTCGTCTGTGCCCGGTTCGAGACAACGCCCACAAAAATCGCCAAGATGAGCCAGAAGCAAGCCACAGAGTTCATCCTGGACGTGATTGGCGCGCTGGAGAAGGAGGGAAGGAGCGGCAACTACATCTCGAACGTCGTGAAGCCGCTCAAGAGCTGGCTGGCCTGGAATGACACCCAGATCACGAGGGCGATCAAGATACCTCGGTCGCAGCCTACGAAGGTAGAGAATGAGAGACCGCCAACACAAGAAGAGCTGAAGAAGATTCTGAACGCCGCGGAGTTGAGGGCGAAGGTCGCCTGCTCGCTGGTCGCCTTTGGTGGTTGCAGGATCGAGGTCCTTGGCAATTACACGGGAGAAGATGGTCTGAAGATGAGGGACCTGCCCGAGGTCAAAATCGAGAACGGAAAGGTCATCGTTGAGAAGGTCCCTACCAAGGTGATTGCACGGAAGACGCTGAGCAAAGCTGGCCACCAGTACTTCACGTTCCTGTCACAGGAGGGCTGTCAGTACCTGCAAGAATATCTGGAATGGAGACTACGAAAGGGAGAAGAGCTTCTACCTGAAACCCCGATCATAACGTTCCACGAGAGGAAGGGGAAGTATGTCAAGCCTGAGGATGTTGGGCGCAAGCACATCACTTCGATAAACATGGGAGACATAATCAGGAAGCCCATCAGGAAGGCGGGGTTCGACTGGCGACCTTACGTGCTGCGCAGGTACTTCGATGTCAGGATGATGATGGCCGAGGGAGACGGCCTGATCATAAGGGACTGGAGGGAGTTCTGGATGGGGCACAAGGGCGATATCGAAGCGACGTACACCGTTAACAAGGCGGTCACTCAAGATACGATAGAGAAGATGAGGGAGGCTTACAAGAAATGCGAGCCTCTGCTATCCACTGAGAAGCAACAGGGAGTCTCACAGGAGAACTTGAAGAACGTGCTCAGGGAACAGCTGCTCCTCGCAGCCGGCGTGAAGGCGGAAGAGATGGAGAAGATAGACCCCGATAAGATGAGCGACGAAGGGTTCCAAGATCTGCTGCGCCGAAGGCTTCTCGGGATCATGACGAACAATGGGAACAGGCAGAAGATAATCCCGGCGAGCGAGCTGAAGTCCCACGTCAGCCAAGGATGGGAATACGTCGCCCAGCTTCCGGATTCCGAAATCGTGGTTAGGCTACCGGCATGAATGAACTCGTGAAGGAGGCGACTGTGTGGAGAAGTGCATCGTCAACGCCAAGATCCGGCGGGATTTTTTGTGACGCAAGAGAGGTGCATCCCCTTCTACAATTTCCTCGGCGAGGAGGAAAGGAGGCTATTCACCACGAAACCGAAGGAAGTCACAGCCTGAGGACGGCATGAAGAATCGTTACTGGGAGCAAGCTCGAGGGCACCGTTTTCAATCGGTCCCCATTTGCTACTGCTTGCGGTGTATTCGGATACGCAACAGCAGCGGTAAGCCAAACAGGCAAAAGACGACGATATCGACCCCGACGTTGAACCACACTCCTAGGTATGCCGAGAATAGAGCTTCTATTGCCAGCCACAGGGCCAGTCCGACGAGCAGCGCACCCATCAACTCGGTGTCGTTTCTGCCGAAGGCTATGCGTCCGACTAGCAATAGCGTCGCTCCCCAGCCTGTCATGATCGATCCATAGAGGGCGCTCTCCCAGGGCAGCAGGACGCTGGGGTTCGTGACTGGAAGGATGCCGAGGCCGAAGAATGCATAGACGATGCCCAACAATATGGCGGCCGCCGAAAGAACACTGAACCAGAACTTCGTCCGGTCTGTCATGTCTCGATTCTTCCATCTGGTCTTTGCGGAATCAGATGTCCCGTACCAAGCTTGGCCCTGATCATTCCAGCCGTTTTCCCAAGCCTCTGCTGGTCCAGATGTAGGTGGCAAGGAGCGCGGCATAACCCAGAGTCATCGTGTACGAGAGGAGGTTAGCTTGATACCCGCCGAGGACGAACTCGATCCCCGACTCTCCCGCTATGAAGACCGAGACCAGAGCGACCGTCTGTAGCGCAATCAGTCTCCTATTCTTGAGATATGCTGCTCCCACAAGTCCAGTTATCGAAAGAATGCCAAGGAGGATGCCCACGACCACGTGAAGAGACAGAAGCGGTGGTCCTTCTGTGAAGATCTGGTCGATGGGATTCACTGATTGAACGGGTGTGGGAAAGTTTGCGAATAGATTGGCCCACATCCCGAGGAGGAGTTGAAGCAGAAGTAGAATAATCGACCCGGTGACTGCAACTCTTAGCACCTGAAACCCACGCGCTCTTCCATCGGAGATCGGAGCCTTGTGAGAATCTCCTTCAGGGGGGCGGTCTTGCGGCTTGTCGGTTGATGTCAAGTCGGTCTACCAATCTTTCTAGCTTATCATGATGAGCCCCAGGAGCATCGCGACGAACATCGGCGCTCCGAAGACGCCTCTGAAGATGACCCACCTGGCGAATCTGTCAAACGAACTGTTCAGCATCGCTTCGTCCTCATCCTTGATTCTAAGGAAGCGCAGGCCTGCCGGCACTGCCTGCGAAGTTCCGAACGCGTGTACCAGTGCGCACGCAGCGCCCACGGAGAACAACGTCGTGCTCGAGCCGAAGCCATTCTGAACGTATGAGAGTATTGCGACGATCACGTTGAGAACGTAGGCCGAAATACCGAGTGGGATGTACCAGAATCTGCCGTTACCAAAATCCGAAGCTGCAAAGTATTTCTTGTAAGCTACAATCCCAATTATCCTTCTGGCTGGAAGCTGTTTGATTGAGTAGTCCAGCACGGCTCCTGCGAGAATGGCGTCGACGATGGTCGTGATCGTTACCAAGACGAGAAGTAAAGCGCTCAATGCTCTAGGAATCACGGCGTATCTGGAATCCTTATATCCATAGTGTCACTTTCCGAGTGACAAGCACATGTCTCAGAGAGATTCGAGCGGAGTAGTAGGTCAACTCGTTAAACTCGGGTTCACAGAGTACCAGGCGAAAGTGTACTCAGCACTCGTGTCTCTGGGAGTCGGGGGCGTCTCTGAGATACACCGACGCTCAAGAGTCCCAAGGACCAAGGTCTATGAGGCCTTGGAGGACCTGATCCGGCAGGGGGCCGTCGAGCTCCAGGCAGGAAGACCCGCACTCTACCGTGCGGTCCACCCGAAGTCGCTGATGGCTCGCCTCGTCGAGGATTACGCCGACTCGGCCAATGAGGCGAGCAAGACGCTGGAGCGCGACTACCAGGAGGGCCGGACCGCAGAACAGGATGTAGCCTGGACGGTCAAGGGTGACCAGGCGATACGGAGAAAATTGGCAGACATCATAACCGCGGCGAAGGAAGAGGTGATGGTCCTTGAGACGTATCCTCCCTCATTTACTCTTGCAGTGGCGAAACTTCTCAAGGCAGTCGAGCAGAGAGGAGTCAAGGTGAGGGCCGTCTCCTTGTTGATCAAAGACCAAGTCACCATCGGCTTTCCTGAGAGCGACCTGATTGAGTATCGTTCTTTCCCTGCCGAGGCGCCAGCCGCCAGCGACGCCGGTGCGCTCAACCAAGATTTTCTTGGCCCCCTCTCGGTGACATTGGCGTCTCCCTATGGCCTTGTGGTAATCGATCGAGGTGAGGCCTTTGTGATGTATCCGAACGCGGGCGACGATTCTGCGAGCGTGGGTCTTTCTGCGAAGATCCCAGGGGTGCCTCTGCTGTTGAGCGTTATGTTCCAACAGTTCTTGGTGGCAAGAACGCGGAAGGTACGCCACTGAATCGAAAGAAACGCATCATGGATGTCCCTATTCAAACCTCGATGCCTCCCCTCAGGATCTCGACGACCATGTTTCGAGCTCCCGGTCGACGTGATACTTCGAGGAGGGATTCTCCTCCGGACTATAATGTCGTGGCAAGACTGCCTCCCTGAGACTACGCTTTTATCTCGTCGTTCCGCCGTGCTTCAAGGCGGGTGTCTCGATGAGAAAGACCATACTCTTCGTCTCCGTGTTAGCGGTCTCCGCCGTGGCCCTGCTTCTCGTCGTGATATGGTACCTGACGGCGTACCAGGCAGGCTCTGGCTCGCTTGGCGGCATGATGCAGCAGATGATGGGGGGCCAGGCCACCGCAGGCAGTACAGTCGCGTCGATGCCGGGCTATGTCTGGACCTCCGTGGCTGCCCTCTCTGTCCTGTCCCTGGTCGGGGTGGCAGGGCTGGTTTACTACCTTGCGTACCCGGAAATCAAGACCGGCTCGCCGTCTGTCGCGAGGCCTCCCGCAGCGGCTCCGGAGCCGGCGAACCCTGTGGGGGACAAGGAGAACTGGGATACGGTGGTCCGCACATCGAATCCGGAGGAGAAAAAGGTCCTGGAGGTGCTGGCGAAGCATGACGGGACGTACCTTCAGAAGTTCATCGTCAAGGAATCGGGGCTGAGCAAGCTGAAGACTCACAGGATAGTCTCCCGCTACGTCGAAAGAGGGATAGTGAGCGCCGTCAAGAGCGGGAACACAAACGAGGTCTCCCTCTCCCCGTGGCTACGCGGGGACATTCTCTCCAAGCGAAAGACATCGTAATCGCACAGAGCTCCTGCCATTCTTCATATTCTTACAAGGTTTACGTTTCAAAACCGCTCGAAACCGTTTCACCGTTTCGTTTCAGCGAACCACCATAACCCTGCCATGCGTAGTATACGCCGTGCATCAAAATGAACACAACCGAAAAGGCAATCGTCGTCGGACTGGGGCTCGTAGTAGCCGTCGGGCTATTCGCGGGATCAGCGTTCGGACTTGTGGGACAGACATCGACCACGAGTCAGAGGGGAGGGACGGGGATGATGTCGGGGGGAACGGGCTACGGCGGAGGGATGATGGGGTTTGGCGCAAACAGGGCGACCTCTACTGAATCGCATTCAGGCGGCATGATGGAAGGCGTCTGGGGGATGATGGGGGACCACGGCGTGGTCGCCAACGGGGAGGGCTTCTTCGCGGGCTGCCTCAACTACATGGAACACATCTTCGGGCTCGGGGCGAACGGAAGGTCGAGCTGAAGCGTGACGATAGTAGCGGTCGAATATGGATTCCATCGCCCCGCCCTTTCGGCTACAGCCAGGACGCCTAGGACGAGAACGAACGTGCGCTTCAGGCACTGCTGGGGCGGGAGCTTGACATTCGTAAAGGCGACCGTTCAAATAGAAGCGAGGAAGGCCCACGCCGATTTCATGCGAGTCTGCACAATGAAGATGGATGAGAACGCGGGAGGGGACGGGTGCTGAAGCGCGCTGGAGTCTTAACGACGCGGCCGAGTCTCCTCAGGAGAAATCGTAGACCCGGAGTTTCCAATTCAATCTTTGCGGTAGTGGTCATAGTCATTCTCGTGGTAGCTGCGGCCGCCGCATACGGCGCTTACGACCTGGGAGGGGCAGGCACCAAGACGGTGACAGGCAGCAATACTCAATCGGGAACGAGTACGACTTCCATGGGCACGACGACCAGTAGCAGCTCCAGTACATCCTCCACGGGTCTTCCGAGCGGCGCCATCTCCGTCAGTGATGCCATGACTCTCATGCAGGCACCACCCGCGGGCGCGAGCGTCTCGCAGGGCAGCGACTCGATAACGTTCGCGCCCTCATCGAGTGGCATGGACATCACCGCATTCGCGACCACGCAGCTGAACGCCACTATCCTCACCGGAATGCGTCCGCCTTCGTATGCGCAGGGTGACGTCTTCGTCATGGGCGGCCTCATCGACCCCACCCTCTACATTCCTGCAGGCACCAGCGTGACGTTCACGATCGTCAACATGGACGCCGCCGACTACAACGACCTCGTGGTCTCCACCGTCGCTCCGCCCTTCGTGGCCAACCTCAGTCAGTACACGACGTGGAACGGAATGGGGATGATGGGGAGCGGGTTCCAGGGATTCCTGTACATGATGTCGGTCATGAATCCGGCGAACTACGGAGCAGGCTGGGCTTCCAGCTACTCGGTACACGGTCACGATTCCGAACTACGCTGACCTGTGGTATATCTGCACGTATCCGGGCCATGCGATGGGAGGCATGTACGGCGAGATCGATCACGACCGGGACGGGGAGCACAACCAGCTCGACCTCCACAAAGACGGGCAGCAGCACGAGTTCTAGTGGCTCCACATCGACTAGCCAACTTCCACCGGGGACGATGTCGATCACCGCCGCCGAAGCGCTCCTGAAGACGGCACCAGCCGGAGCGACAGTCTCGACGAGCGCCAACTCCATCACCTTCACCTCTCACGACATCAATCTCACGGTCTTCACGATGATGCCAGACAACGCGACCAACCTGACGGGCATGAAGCCACCCTCCTATGCCCAGGACGACGTCTTCGTGATAGGAGGACTGATCGACCCGACCCTCCATATCTCCAAGGGCGCAACGGTCCACGTGACCGTGGTCAACCTCGACGACGACATGTACCACGACTTCGTCGTCACCACCATAGCTCCACCCTATCCCTACATGATGATGATGGGGATGATGTGGGGAGGGGACTTCCTCTACATGATGCCGGTCCTCAGCCCGGCCAACTACGCTGCTGGCTGGGCGCAGGTCTACTCATACACGATGACGATACCGAACGTCTCTACCCTGTGGTACGTCTGCACCTACCCGGGACACGCAGAGGTTGGGATGTACGGAGAGATCGTGACGAGCTGACCGCGTCCTTCTCAGGCCCGGCCGGGACGACACGTTCACAATTCCCTGTGTATCTCCTGCCAGCAACAGCAGACTTCGCGGGTGCAGCGAGGACATTCGCGTGCCGACCTGGAGTTCTTGCACTCCAGAGGGGTGCAATTGCAGTCGGCGCAGTTGATTGTCATTGCTGACTCACGTAATTCGCGTACCCCGCATCCTTTATGGCTTTCTTGATCTCGGAGACGCCGAGCTTTGACTCATCATAGTCGACGAAGACCTTGTTCAGCATGATGGCACTCCCCACTCCCTCTATGCCGTCCACATTCCTCAGCTTCTTCTCGATGGCGAGGCCGCAGGTCGCGCAGTCCATGTTTCTCACCGAAAATACGGCCCTCTTGGCTCTCCTCGCTTTCTTCTCGCTCAAACCTTCTCACCTGAACCTGTCTTGAACCTGAAGAGGAGGAGCGAGTTGCTGAGGACTGTTACCGAGCTTATGGCCATCGCGCCTGCCGCCAGGAAGGGCAGGACGGTGTAGACGTGGACTCCGAAGGCAGGCACCAGCGCCCCCGCCGCCACGGGGATCAGGACCACGTTGTAGGCGAAGGCCCAGAACAGGTTCTGCTTGATCTTCGCGAGCGTCTTCCGGCTGAGCTTGATAGCGGTCGCAACACTTCGGAGGTCGTCCTTGATTAGAACTATCCCGCCCGTCTCCTTCGCTATGTCTGTGCCGCTACCGATCGCTATGCCGACGTCAGCCTTGGCCAGCGCCGGTGCATCGTTGATCCCGTCGCCCACCATGGCGACCACCCGCCCCTCCTTTTGCAGCGATCTCTATTTTCTCTTCCTTCTGCTGCGGGAGAACCTCGGCGACAAACTCGTCGATCCCAATCTCCTTTGAGATGGCTCCGGCCGTTCGAGAGTTATCCCCGGTCAGCATCACCACATGGACTCCCATTCCCTTCAGGGCGTCTACGGTCGCCCTGGCAGATGGTTTCACTGTGTCCGCGACGGCGATTACCCCTCCGACTTCGCCATCAATATAGACAATCATGGCAGTCTTTCCTTGCCCTTCCAGTCTGCTGAGTTCGGGCTCAACCCTCGAGAGGTCTCCACCACCCCCAGTGACCAGTCGCCTGTTTCCCAACAGGACTGTTGTCCCATCCACCTTCGCCTTGACTCCCTCTCCCGCTACCGCCTCAAAGTCCTGCGGGTCAGACACGGCGATGGAGCGGCTCTTCGCCTCGTTGGCGATGGCTTGGCCCAGCGGGTGCTCGGACCCCTTCTCCACCGAGGCAGCCAGATGCAGAAGCTGGTCCGAACTGAGACGATTTGTGGGGATTATGTCCGTGACGGAGGGCTTTCCTGCTGTGAGCGTCCCCGTCTTGTCGAATATCACGGTGTCGACCTTGCTGGCCAGCTCGAGATACTCACCACCCTTAATCAGCACGCCATTCTGCGCGCCCTTGCTCGTACCCACGAGGAGAGCCGCCGGGGTTGCGATGCCGAGGGCGCACGGACAAGATATCACCACGACCGAGACGAAGACGAGCATCGAGAAGCCGAACCCTATGTGTCCGAAGAAGTACCAGGACAGGCTGGCGACCGTAGCGGCCGCGATGACGACGGGGACGAAATAGGACGCAATCCTGTCCGCGAGCCTCTGAATGGGCGCTTTTCCTACCTGCGCCTCCTCGACCAGCTTGACGATCTGGGAGAGGGCTGTGTCCTGGCCCACCTTGTCCGCTCTGAGCCTGAGGAGGCCGGACTTGTTGATGGTCGCGCCTATCACTTCGTCTCCCGGCGACTTTTCGGCCGGGACGCTCTCGCCGGTGATCATCGATTCGTCGATGGCCGACCTGCCCTCCACGATTATCGCGTCCACGGGTATCTTCTCGCCTGGTCTGACGACGAGGATGTCTCCGACCTGGACCCGTTCGATGGGGACGTCGACCTCTGTGCCCTTCTCGTCGATTCTGTGTGCCATGGTCGGCTGAAGGTCCACGAGCTTCCTCACGGCCGCGGAGGCCCTGCTCTTCGTCACGTGCTCCAGGTATCGGCCCGTCAGAATCAGGGTGATTATAATCGCCGAGGTGTCGAAGTAGACCCCGGAGGAGGGGAAGAGGCCCGGGGCGAATGTGACGACGGTCGAGTATGCCCATGCCGCAGTTGTGCCGAGCGCTATGAGCACGTCCATGTTCCCCATCCGGTTCTTGATGCTGTCGAAGGTACCCCTGTAGAACCTCCATCCGACGATGAGCTGAATCGGCGTGTCGAGGACGAGAAGGACGTAGTTGGAGGACTGGGAAGGCAGTGGCGAGACATAGGTGAAGAGAAGTATGGGAATCGAGAGCAATGCCGAGGCGAGCACCTCGATCCTGAGCGTCCGAAGCTCCTTCTCGGGCGCCAGGAACTCGCGCATGCATGACTCGCTGCAGAAGTAGTAGGTGACCCCTCGGACCTCTGCCTTCAGTTCCGCCGTCGACTCGTCCACGTACATTCCGCAAATAGGGTCGGTTGCCATCGCGCTCTCACCTCGCTCGGAAGGGTTCCTCGGCCATGAATCGGCCCTTTCCGTGGTTGAGTTTAAAGCAGCGTCTTTACGATTGTAAAGCCTGTCGTTCTAGTGTGCCTTGAGCTTGGAGAGCCTGGCGCCGTGCTTCTCGAGATACTCCCTCTTGCAGGTCCTACAGCAGAAGTAGTAGTGAGACGAGCCGACGGATATCGTGTAGGGCCTGCTGCTGGTCACCTTGCCGTGACAGTAGTCGCACTCCAGATCCATCGTCAGGACGCCTGAAAGAAGGGACGGCGGCTCCTCCTTGACGACTGACGTAACTATCTGGCTCGAGGCGAGACTCACGCGAGACCTTCCCAGCACGTGGCCCCTCATGAAGGGCTCGAGGTCCTGGACGCTCTCGAGCGCGACCTTCAGCACGATGCTCTCTCCGGTCGTCGTGTAGACGTGCTCTACCTCAGGGGCCTTGGCTAGCGCCCTGGCGACTTTCTCGGCGGAAGCCGGATCCACCTTGAGCGTCACGATGGCCAGAATGCCCTGGCTGACCGAATCGGGTGAGAGGACCGGCACGAATCTCTTGATCAGGCCGGCCTTCTTCATCCTTGCGAATCGGGCCGAGACAGTCGGCGTGGTTAGCGATGTCCTTTGCGCTATCTCCCGCAGCGATGCCCTCCCATCCTCCATTAGCGCCTTGAGTATCTTCGTGTCTATCGCGTCGGGCTTCACGAGCGATGCTCTTCACGGGTAGTTATAGTCTTAACGTTCGTAAAGGTGAGGTTTGAAATGACCACGGACTGGTTGTGGGAGAGATGAAATAGCGATGGCAAAAGACCCAGTCTGCGGCATGACGGTGGACGAGAAGAAGACAAAGCTGATGTCTGAGCACGAGGGGAAGACGTTCTACTTCTGCTCGGCGGCCTGCAAGAGCACATTCGACAAGAATCCGCACAAGTACGGCCATCCGAAGTAGGTTCGGGGGACCTGGAAAGACGGAATGGTCGTCTCGGATTCGTATGAGAACACCGGAGCTGTCCGAGAAGCAAAATAGGGAGTGCCGGGAGGAGAACGCTGGCCTTTGACGCCCATGCTCTCGCCATCGTCTTCATGCGAGACGTGCGGCTGCGCCGGGGAGTCGTGCGTGGGCTGCCAAACTCCAGCCATCTGCAGTAATTCTTCCTCGTGCTGTTGCACTCCTGCTCACCAATCCTGGAAGCGGATGAGGCTGGCGACAGGCATCAGGGTCGAATATCTTAGCTCGGCGTGGATGACCGTCGAGGTACTGGGCTCCGTGACCTTCGGCCTGATGGCGGGGAGCTTTGCCCTTCTGGCTTTCGGAGGCGACAGCCTGATTGAACTCATCTCAGGCTTTGCGGTCCTGAGCCATCTTCGGAAGAATGTGGCCGGTTCCGAGATTATGGGCAGACGCACGGAATTCTTGGCCACCGGTTTGCTTTTCGCATTGATTCCGGTAATCGGCCTGGGCGCCGTCTACTCGTATGCGTCGGGGCTAAGACCCGAAGGCTCTCCCCTGGGAATTTTGATAGCGATTGGCGCGGTCATTATCATGCCATTCCTCTGGTGGCAGAAGAAGAAGATAGGCAGCGAAACGAACAACATGCCACTATCGATCGACGCCGTGGAGTCGGTCACGTGCCTCTTCATGTCGGTGGCCCTGCTCGGCGGTCTTCTCGCCGAGTATTTCTTCGGGATTTGGTGGGCAGACTACTTGGCTACCGGGGTGATACTTGTTTTCGTAGCGAAGGAGGCTGCGGAATCTCTTCGTGAACTTCGTGAGTCAGAATAGGCTGATAGATCCTTCTGTGTTCCAGGGGCGCCTGAGTGCCGAGCTCACTCCTCTCGCTGCCAAAGCGTCATCCCCTTTGAGACCTGCTCATAGAGCGGTTGGTCGTCCTTCTTCAACCTGCTGAATTCCAGCGGGTCAAGAATAATTGGTGAAAGCTTTCTGCTGGATGAGCGTCCGGCCCGCTGAACGGCTGCCGTAGCTTCTCGCCTGTCCTGGGTCAAGATGATGATGTCGATATCGCTGTCCTTCGTGTCGGTTCCCTCGGCGCAGCTTCCGAACAGAACCACCTTTGATGTTCCATCGAGAGTTCTGAGGCTCCTGGTTAGCGCCCTCAACTCCGACGCGTTGAAGAACACCTTAAGGGAGCGCGCCGCAGCGTCGGCCAGGTTGTACCTGTAGAGGTCCACCTTCCCCACGTGCTCCTTCGTTACAAGTTCATTCTCCTCCAGCGCCTTCAGGACCTGGTTGGTCTTTCCCACGCTCACTTGAGCAGTCCTTGCCACCTCCCTCTGGTAGAAGCGCTTCATTGGATCAGACCCGAGAAGCCTCAGTATCACCACAGAAAACCTGTCGATGAAAGCGAAGTCCTGATTCAATATTCACGTAGGTGAACGTATGTTCGTGTATATGAATCTTACCAGCGGAATTGACGAAAACTGCTCTAAGGTTATGGAATTACGAGCCCCTCTGTCCCCTTGGCCAGCTTCCCTTCCCTGACTAGCTTTTCGACTCTGCTTCTGAGCCTGTAATCGGGATAGTCCACCATCTCTCTGATTTGCGAGATTGTCCTCACCTTCCATCGGTCAACAGCGTCAAGAATGGCATGGTCGATGCAGTGATTCACAAGCTTGTTGTAGAACGGCGCCCTTATCTTCGCCCGTTCTTGGATTATTTCCACACTGTCCAGCAACCCGAGACAGAAGCGCGCCTGGGTTCTCCTTTCCTGCTCGTACAGCTCCTCAAGAACAGTTTGCCAACGGAAGCCCTCGGCCTTGGCTAGTTGTATCATGTCGTATACGTCACCCTCCCTGTCCGTGACGGACTTCAGGAGGAAGATGTCCTCGTTGCTCATAACACAGAACTCTAACCGCCCGTATCTTTCGCAGGTGCTCCTCTCCTTCATTGAGGCAGAGAGCGTGAATTTGCCACATATGGTTCTCACAAAGATGTCTACCCGAGGATAACCCTCGGCAACGAAAATTCCCGATGGCTCGAGCTTCGCGTCGGCCATGCTCATCTCGCCGCCTCCAAGCAGCCTGTACCCTATCGAATCGAGGGCATCCCGTATCGCTCCAAAGGTGGTGGAATCCTCGACCACCACGTCTATGTCCTTGGTGGACCTCTTAAGACCCCTCATCCTCATTGCCTCCCCGCCAAAAACGAAGATCTTCGCATTCCTGCCGAGCTTGTTCCCAAGCTCATTCAGGAAGTCGGGGTAGGCCGATTTGGCAACGAACTCATCGGGGACGACTCCGTACAGCCCGGCCTTCTCTACGTACTCGTCCCATGGGAGAAACCGTTCTGGTGTGGGAACGGTGAGATTGGAGACGTAGCCCTTGATGTCGGTCAGCAGGTCGAGAACGCCAAACTTCCTTGCGAGCTCTCTCGATCTCTCGGAATCGAGGGAGGCTCTGTTCTTCGCATAGAAGACAGCGCAGTCGGTCAGATCTACGGGCGTTTTGGAGAACACCAGAGCGTGGACGAGGGCATCTTCGACGGTTACATCCTGCGCGGGCTGGACGAAGTCCTGGCGCACTGGCCTGATGTCCATGCCGTATCTCGCGAATACAGAGAAAGCCGTGGGCGAGCCCTCTGCCTTCTTCCCCAAGGGCTCTTCCTTGAGCAGGACGTCTTGGGCGGAGTAAATCACCTCCGAGTAAGGCTCGGCGAGCGCCTTTGTCCTTCTCTCGTCCATGAGTCTCAGAAGCAGTCTGAGCTCCTCGTCTTCGACGAGCCGATACTTCCCACCCTCGCTCCTCACCGCTCCAATCTGCATGAGGGCGGCCAGGGAGCGCCTTATTGTCCAGTAGGAGAGAGAGGTCTTCCGCTCAATGGCGGCCATATCGTTCGGAGCCAGGAGCACGGTTCCGACGCGGTCGTTCGAGTCTCCCAGCAACTTCTTCAGGTCAAACTTCGACACGATCTTCCCGATCAGGGCGCCCTGAGCAGTATTCGCCAGTACGATGGAACCACCCACCCTCGCAGCAAGACCGTCATGTTGCAGCTCCCTGACTATCTGAGCAGCCCTAGCATATCTGATGCCTGTCAAGTGGGCCAGGTCTTTGGTTGTTTTGGGCGACTCGGATAGAAGAAGAACGGTCTCGACGGCCTTGGCATTCATCAGTTAGCATAGAATTACAGTTCTTTATAAAGAATTATACTTTTATGCTAATTGTTCATCCCGCTATAAGAGCAAGCGCTTTTCCGATGATCTCCTTGGAATCTTTCATGGCCCTCCGTACACGGATGAGCGCTAGCGCCTCGATGACAGCCTGAAGCTTTCTCTCTCGAGAGAACCCTTCCAAGACATTCAGTCGTCTTTCTGCGTGATTATAGGCATCCAGCCACCCGCGCAGGATCTCGACTACCATGTTCTCCGGGTCGTCGTTCACATGATACTTCCATGACGGATCCCGCTCCGGCTTCTCGTCCCCCTCGTCAGGCTCCCTATATCGGACGCTGTAGTACCAGTTAGAGTCGATGTACTCGATAAGCGTTCTCAGCTCCCACGTGACATCATGAATCCGCGTCAGACCGGCCTTCAGGTCGTCGTAGACGGGAGCCAGATGGCTTTCCAGCGCCTTGTTCCCGTTCACCTTCCCGAACAGGGCCATCTGGTCGCTCTCAACCCATGAAAGGTCCGGGTAAGCCTGCACTAGGCACGTCAGGATGAATTCGCGCTCCTCTTTGCCGTATCCCGCAATCTCCCCCGACAGCGCTGATAGCAGTCCTATCACCCCGGCGAACCTTTCCTTCTGCTCCTGCGCTTTCTCGTACCTCGATTGGAACTGCTGCGCCTTCTTGATGGCTTCTGGACTTCCCTTCGGCCCGCAGTAAATACGCTTCTTCTGTTTGGTCACCGAGTCGGAGCAATAGAAGTAGAGGTATTCCTTGCCGTGTACGGTGATTGTAGATAACGGCATGGCCGCACGGAGACAGGTTACTGCACGATATAACCTGTATGACTCGTGTAGTCATACACTTTAAATAGCACTTCTTTGTTTCCAGCGTTAATGAGGGACTATGATGGTGCTGGATTCAAAAACTCAGAAGAGGCTTTGCATCAAGGGGCTGAAGGAATTCAGCGCCAGGAGTCGCCTACCACTGCCCCTGAAGCTGCTCATTGCGACAGAAGACGACTGGATAGACGCTGAAGATTTTCTCGTGAAGGCCGGTCTCTGGCTGCGGCTGCTGGAGATCGAGGAGGGAAGCAGGGATGACCGCCGTTGACCAGTTGTCGACGTGGGCGGTGCTCTTCGCGGCCGGCTACGTAGCGCTGGATGTAACGAGCCACCTCTCCCGAGCGACACTTCAGGAGACCGTCAGGCGACTGGTCGCTGTCCTTGCCCTGTCACTGATAGCGGCCTACCTCCTGGAGGCTCTCTTGAGCGGAACGGCCCTTCAAGGACCAACCCTCTTGGTCGTGTGGATGCTGTCGCTGTCCCTCTCTTACGGATTCTCTTGGACCCTGTACCACAGGATGCTCGGTCACTCGCAGCGCGTCCAGATGGAGAGAGTGAACATCGTGGAGCTGGTTGCCAAGAGGGTCGATGAAGTGCTCGCTCCCATGCAGAAGCAGATATTGGAGTTGCAGGAATCCGCGAAGGTTGACAGGGCATCTGCCGATGAAAGGAGCTCCAAACTTGCCATCGCGTTCCAAGACCTGAAGCACTCTGTGGTTGACAACATCCCGACGGTCGATTCTGTTCTTTTTGAGCTGAGACACGAAAACTCGGTGATCGACCACATGCTGAGGAGTTATCAAAGATGGGCCGACGTGCACAAGAACGATGCGGCCATTATCAATCGGGTATCCAACAACCTGGAATCCCTCGTGGAAAGGGCAGAGATCGTCGAAGAGGAGCTCGACGAACTCGGCTGGAATCAGGAGCAGGAGAACCAGGGGCTGCTTGGAGCCGATGAGCCCCGGCCGGCCCTGTCTCCGAGTGGCACCGTCGCTGTCGACCCTCCTCACAGGCTGACGAGGGAGGATGGCCTCGCGAACAGGGAGAAAGGCAACCAAGCCCTGATGCGCTTCCATGAGAAACTGCGAATGCTTGGTAAGAACTGCAAAGTTAGTCTCCTTCACGGAGCGCCTGACCTGCTCTTCTTGGAAGAGGATGGGAGCGTGAGGTCCGTCGCCGCATTCAAGGCCCTGACCCTGTCGGAGCAGGGTTCGGCAAAGCAGAGATGGATACCGCGGGCCAAGCTGCTCGCCGAGCTGAGGCTGGCTACGAAGCAGAGCAAGCCTATGATACTGTTCGTGGAGAACCTCGCGAACGGCAGAGTCTGGGCGACGGTGATACCCAAGGACGGAGTGAAGGACTTCGGAGGAGTGACTACCCCTCTCATGCTCGTGAACGGCGACCCGGAGTCGGAGAAGGCGTGCAGCGACTCGCTGACGAGCGTCCTGCAGCTTCTATGAGGGATTCTTCCGAATTGCACAAGAGTTCGACGACTGCACGGCGCTGCACGGACTGCCCGTTCTGCACAACGACGCACCCTTCTATTGTTCAATTCTATCTCATTTCTTGCTTTCACTGGTCGTCTCTGTTGATCCTCTCTCGTAGCTTCTGCTCGAGAGAGGCTAGTTGGGCTTCTAGGGCTTCTCTTTCACCTCTGCTCCAAGAAAGCTTTCTTGACTTCACGTCGCGAAGGCGGACTTTTGCTGCTTCGACCTTGTTCTTCAGCTCGGCTATCTCCTTGGCCCGGTTTCGCTTGACGCGCTCTTCATCCAAAGTGATGTGGCTTCGCTCCATCCTCTCTCCAATCTTGGAGAGAAGTTGATCTTCGCTAAGGGAAGGTGGCCCATCCCAGATGTGAACTACGAGATGCGAGGCGTACGTCTCCGGCATCGTGACGGGAGGCGACCCCAAGGTGTTCTGAATAGCTTCTCTAAGCAATTGGTCGACATTCGATGGGTAGACCGATGACCTCACGGTAATCCAGTAGCCATGTTGATATTTTGCAGCGTAATCCCTCAGCCCTCCCGTTACGAAGTCCTTCCCGAAGATGCCAGAATCGTTCCTTGTTTCTACTGCGATTTTGACCGTACGTCCATTGGATGATCGGAAACTACCGACAGTCATTGCTCATCGGAGAGGTCTCGAGTCCCTCTGGTTTTAGTTTGGTGGGGATGCATGTATCACAGCTAGACGAATTCTGAAGAAACTTCTGAGTCCCACAGGTCGGAGTCTGGCTCATCTGATTGGGAAACGGCGTAGAGTATCGCTCCAATTGCGCTGAAACCCAAAATGAACAATCCTACATCTGGAGCCGCCAGAATGATGCCAAGGGCAGATTGGAATGAAGCCGAGGTTAGAAGGATGCTTTGTTGGGCCTGCGGGGGTAGGTTGTTAGAAAGGTCTGCACCAGCTAATACCGATACGACCACTATTGCAACGATAGCGAGAAGCAGGACTCGGACTGAGTCGCCAATTCCTTGCACTATTTCGCCGATTTCCGACATCGTCCGACGCAAAATCGGCGTGCTTGCATAAAAATACTATCTGAAAAACAAGAGATAGCCTACGGCAAAGCCCACCAAGTAGAAGCATCCTGCCTGGTACATCCCGACCATCGCGAGCCTTCTGCCGTCCCTCTTGGCTACCTGAATGGGAACAGTTTCCCAGTATTGCCACCCCAATGACTTCAGGCGGAGTCTGATCATTACGTCGACCTCGAAGATTGCAGTGAGAACGAGAAAGATTGACACCACCTCAAATGGTAGGAAGGTGAGAGGTCGGCTGATGAGTCCGAAGATGGCACCGGCTATGGCTACCATTACCCCTAATATCGAGTAGAGGGCGGTGTTCTCAAAGATCACGGTCTTCGAAACCCTCACATCACGGCCATACCTTCCGAAGAACTCCACCTGATATCTCAGATAATCCGAGTATCCCTTGAGAGGAATCAGCGCCTTCTTAGATGCTTTCACTCCCTCAACAGTCTGCATGCAAATTTAAGCCCATGTTTGCTCCCAAATTCGACTTTTTATGGTTCACTTCACGTCAGAGGGCTGAGTCTGAGATACACAGGTTCTAGAGCGGAAGGTTGAGCTTACGTACGCTCTTAAGAGCCAAGAAGAAGAACGCCAGAACTTCTGTCGCCTGTAATTCCCACCCGGATAGGACGCTCGGACCAACCAACAAGAGTCCTATCAACCATCCTCCCGTGTAGGCAACTCCCCAATAATTCATCCTGTGACTCAAATCCATCAAGCCCAAGATCGAGACCGCCAGGAGCCCGATGCTCGCCAAAGCACCGAGACTCGCAAATGCCGATGCCACCGCCATTACGACCGAAGACTGGACTAGCCCCATGAGGAGGCCCCGCGTGGATGTCGAAAGGCCGTTGTCGAAGGTAGGCATCGTACGACAATTTCGGTCCCTCAGAGATAAATTCATTTCGTAGTGGGAGTCAACCCGATTCCTTGATAACCCTCAGAACCTAATGTATGTGTCAATTGGAGCCCAACATCTTCTCGGAGTTGGAACCACACTCTCTGGAGACCTACTACACAAGAGCCTTGGGCTTCTTGGTCAATCCCGACCGGCCTCACGGAGGGAACTTCTCAGATTCCTTGTTGACAATCTCGATTCCCTGGAAAAGTGGAAGCAAAGCGAGTTCAGCAGGCTCTTCGATTTCACGGATTACAGGGCGAGAACCGAGGTCGTCTCCGCCGTCCGCGGGAAGCCAGTCAGATTCGACTTGGTTCTTGATTCGCCAGCTACTGTGCCCTGCGTGAGTCTCAGACTTGAGAACAAGGTGACGGCCCGGATTGAGCATAGAAAGGAACAGATCCCAGACTACTCCAAGGGGATTGGCGTTCAAGATGGGGGCACCCTTTGCTACCTTCTTCTCCTTTCACAGGTACAAAATAGTCCGAACAGACCTTCTGCCCAGAGAGCAATATTTTTCGCTGGTGTACTGGTATCAACTTTACGAAAAGCTAATTGAATACTTGAAGGAGTATCCGGAGGACGTATTTGTTGCGCACTTCGTCGCCTTCCTGCGAGAAAACAGTGTGGGAGAATTGAGTGTTTGGGGCGAGCGGGACGACAAGGCCTTCTCGACCATGGGGACCACGCCCCAGAAGATGGATCAAGTTCTCGATGAGGTCATCCATACACCGGCTCTGAAGGATTACACGTACGAGAAGGATGCGGAAACAGACTTCGACTGGGACACGCCCTTCTACGGAATCAGTCTCTACAAGGATAACTGGGGGAAGGTCCGAAATAGGAAGTTTTGGAATTACTTCTGCCCTTGGATCGGTTTCCTGACACATTACCACGGGAGCGAGAAGCGCTTGTGCTTCAGCACATGGCTATGGCTCGACGAAGAGTTCGCGAGCTACGTGATTAAGGGCAACAAGACGCGTCTAGCTGAGATGGAAAGACAAGTGCGAGGTGCGGTATACAGAGAAGATGACCCTGGATGGACAGTCTGTCAGGAACTGACATCAGGCAACGCAAGATTCGGAAGTTTCGAAAGTCAGAAGGAGTACCTCGTTTCTGAATCAGTCAACGCCTTGGTTGATTTTGAAAAAGTGTTTGTACCGTTTCTAACGACCCAGTTCACAACATACATGGAGATGGGCTAATCGGGAGTAAACAAGGAGACTTGCTTGTGAGCGCTCAACACTCTCCGCGAGTCAACTAGGCTTGACTATTTTCAAGGCGCTTTTGGAGGCCTCAATCGTGTGTTTTGCGCACGCTTCTGCCTTCTTAGTAAGTTCGGGAAGAGCCCTAATGTAAGGCGCTGATTCGTTGTACGCTTTCTGGTCCCAATATCGACCTATTGAAGGATAGCGGGATTGTTCAAAGTGCCAACAAGTGAGAATTGCCAACCAGAATATTCCCTCACTGGCCTCGCCTAGTTCTTTAGCTAGGTTCGTTCTTTCAAGGGTCTCCTTCTTGAAGAGCCTAAAAGGCGAGATCGCTCCGTGACCAGCTCCGATAAGCGCCTTCTGAGTTCGGGAGAACACGGCCCGATTCTTGAGTTGTTCGACTGACGTGGCCACCCATTTGTTATTCGTGTCCATCGAGATTGTCGCCTTCCACATTTCGTCGTCCTTCAGAGTCATTAGCTCTGCAATCTCCGCTTGAACCTTAGCAATAGGAGGAGTGTTGTCAAGTTGATTCTGAAATCGTTTTCTTAGGAAATTCCGTGCCCCTCCCATACCTGGTGTGTCGAAGAGAGAACTGTCAGGAATCTCTGCTTCTGCTTTCATCAATGCTACTAGTCTTGGATAAAACTCGCCAAAATGGAGGAGAAATGCCTTGTATGAATCATGACGAACTTTGCGCATTTCATCGTCTGTTGGTTTGGTTGTACCCATCAGCAACCCAAGTGCTTTAGATGTCTTTTCCACGCCCTGTTGTAAGGCGTCCGCTGCGTCGGCGTAACGCTTGGAGTTGTAATCATCTCCGGAAGAGGTGAGATTCGATCTTGCTATCTCCGACAGGTACAGCGCGAGATTTGCCCCCTCCAAGCTAGGCAGAGGAACGTTTGCCAAAGCCTTGTCAAGCCTTGAGTTTGCCTCCTCCTTCATACTTCTGAAGATGTCTCTTTTGGCTTTCATGGCTCAACTTCCCTTGAATCATCGCGTCGCCTTTTAAGTCGAACCAATTGCCCATTGACAGTCCGAATCGAATACGGTCAAGTTAAATAATTCTGGACGTATTACGCTACAGAGGTAGTCCTAAGTTTGGGAAATATCGTTCAGGACGGCATTCGAGCAATCGAAGTGTTGGTCGTAGCCGCGATCATGTTTGTCGTCGTCTCATTCTTCGCTTATGAGATGTTCGACTGGTTGTATAACTCGCTCATCGCTCTTAACTCGCCGTATTGGATTTGGGGGATGTTCGCGATAAGTTTTGGGGCAATCTTGCTAAAGGAAGGCGAGGAAGCCATCGCAATCGGTGTCTTAGGGTCACTTCTTGCTTCAGGACTTGCAATACTCGTCCACGATTGGCTTGCCCTTGGCGTGATTATCGCTGCATGGGGGCTATACGCTTGGTACAAGACAAGGTGACCGGAGAGTCTCGATTAACTCCTAGTGAATAATCAAATCCACCAAACGATAGCATACAGGGGTCGCCCAATTCGAGGTCTCCGACGACAGACAAGGAGAATCCACGCCCGCATTGGCTGAAGAGTTATTAGTTACCTTCCTTCCGCACATCAAGGGTCGAATTGGAGCGCAAACGGTTTGAGGTGAGGGATGCGAGCGACGAAAAGGGCCTCTTCGTAGCCGAGGCTTCAAGCGGATTCGTGGCAGGCCCCCTATCCGGCCCTTGGAGCAACGACAGGGTGACCGTGGGGCTCGAAGAGAACGGAGACCTGAGGATGGTTCACAGGTCTATCGGAACCTCCGAGGTCTGGAGGCACACCCCTCAGACATTTCAGGCGGAAGTGGACAGCTTCCTCGCTAACAACGTCAAGAGAATAGAGTGGTCCGACCTATCGGGACCTCAGACCTACCTCTTCTCCGTCTATCGAAAGGGTATGATCGTCAGCTCTCTATTTTCACTCTTTGAAATCCCTCTGATGTTCATAGCGAAACACCTGGTCATGAGGTCCAACTCCGATGGCACTGAAATCGTCTTCGACAAGAAGAAGGCGGAACACTTCGTGAATTCCATCAGGAGATCGCCGGTCCCGTTTCTGTTGAAGGCGCTCTTTCATCTCCCTCCGAAGGTCTGGTCGACTCTTGGGCAACGAGTCTTCAGGTTCTTCCTTGTAGATTCTGAGGACAAGGCAGCGGTAGGAAATGACATCTGTCTTCTCGTCTCGCCCGGTCGCGTTGGTCTAGTGTGGGCCTCATCGGAGGAGTCACCTTCGTTCATGTCGGCTGATTCGCTCTTCGAACTAGCGGGCAGGATCGAATCTAACCTTCCGTTCGGGAAGTTCAGTGCCATCTCCGACTCGATGGGGGTTGGCACCACCTTCAGAGTCTCGTAAAGATTACAATCCACGCCCTGTTGATTCCAGTGAGTAATTCAAATCCATCCAACGAAAGTATACTGGTCGAAGGTCACCAGCCCCCACCATGTCCGTCCAGGTGGACCTGCACTGCGAAAGAGGGGGCCGGCCGCTTTGCGAGCGATGGCTACCCAGCCGGCATCAACGTTCTGGCGCCGCATTTCCACGCCGCGGCAGGAGCACCAAGTCGGCCGCTTCCTCGGCATCCCTGAGAAGCGTCTTGCGCGGCGTGCCTATCAGCGCACGCATGGTAAGGCCACGAGAAAAATCAGCGAGCTGGCTTGCGCGGATGGCCACAGGAAAGTCGGACGGGATTTCGCCCGCGCTGATCGCGTCCCGGAATCGACCCTCCACTAGTCCTACGGCCTGAGCGGCCGCGTTCTGTATGAACTGCCGGACCTCAGCATCGTTCACAAGCGGCGCGACGCACTCGAGAAGACATCCCCGAGGGGATCCTTCCTCGGTCGCAGTTTCTACGGCGTTCCTCAGGAAGGCGGCGAGCGAGTCGCGAAGAGTGCCCGGCGAGAGGAGTGCCTTCGCAGCGAGAGCGCCTTTCGTCTCTGCGTACGCCCTAAGGACGCGCAAGAACAACGTCCGCTTGTCTCCGAAGACGGAATACAGGCTCGGCCGTACCACGCCCATCCCGGCGACGAGATCGTCGATCGTCACTCCGTCGTAGCCCTTCGACCAGAATACCTGGATCGCCTTTTCCAGTGCGAACCTCTCGTCGAAGCTGCGCGGCCGTCCACGCGGCCTAGAGTCATTTTGAAGCATTTAGTTTAAAACGCCTGGACAATGGCCATCGCACCAATATAAAAACCGAATAGTTCGTAATTAGCAAGCCGACCCTGGACCTCGAGGGGCCCCACGACTCGACCTTCACCCTTCACCACGGAGACGCCCATGGAACATTCGATCGCACTGGTCACCGGACGGCGCAAAGCGCCGGAAGACCTACAAGATTGCCGAGTTCGTTGAGGGTGACTCACCGGCGCCGTCAATGTTCGAGCCCAGCGGCGCTACCGTCGTGAGTATCGACGGGCCTCGTATTCCATCGCTTGCAACCAGGCGAAGACGACCGCGAGAGCGAGACGAAGTTTCCCCTGCTCTGGGACCAGATGGTTCGCTGCTTTCAGAGTTGCGACCAACCGCCATCGACGGGAAGTTCGGCACCGGTGGTGAAGGTCGCGTCGAATGCTAGGAAGAGAGCGGCCTTGGCAATTTCTTCCGGCATCCCAAGGCGCTTCATCGGATTAGTACCGATCGTCCGCTCCGTGACATGGGCGGCCGCGCCTTTCTCGGGAAACGCTTTGCCGATGATCGGCGTGTCGATGGGACCGGGCGCTACCGCATTGACGCGAATCTCCCGAGGCAGAAGCTCAGCGGCGAGCACGCGAGTAAATGAGCGCAGCGCGTTCTTGGACGCTAGGTAGGCCGCGAGGCTGGGGATTCCCTTGGCGGTTGGTGCGGCGGTCGTGAGGACGACAGCGCCGCCCCGGTTCATTAGCGGCGCGAGCTTCTGCACCGCGAAAAACGGTCCTTTGGCGTTCAGATTGAACATCTCGTCGTACATGGCCTCGGTCGTGTTTTCGAGAGGGGCAAAGAGGGGAAATCCGGCGTTGACGAAGAGCAGGTCGAAGGTGCCGAACTCGGCCTTCACCCGAGAGGCGAGGGCGTCGATGTCCGTCAATGAGCGCGCGTCGCTCGAAACCACGAGGGCGTCCTTTCCAATCTCTTTCTGCGCCGATTCCAGGCCGGCCTGCGACCGCCCCGTCACCAGAACACGCGCACCCCCATCGAGGAGCATCTTCGCCGTGGCGAGCCCGATGCCGCTGGTGCCGCCGGTGATCACCACTTTTTTACCTTGGTACTGTTTCATGTGAATTAGGGTTGCTTTGCCCTATTCTTAACTGTTTAGTATGATATTCCAAGCGTGGAGGGCCGCTGTCAAGGAGTTTTTGAACGAGTTATTCCAATTTTTGAACTTAAAAGGAAACTATTAAAGTGCGATGTGTCAGAAAAGACACTTGAGGATCTGTGACAGTCGATTCATCCGTTTGTCCGATTGTGGCCACGATGAAGATGCTGGGAAACCAGTGGAACATGATTGCCATCAGGTACCTGCACGATGAACCGATGAGGTACAACCAGTTGAGGCGTGAGA
The DNA here is from genome assembly GCA_963749225.1 of uncultured Nitrososphaerota archaeon. Lineage (GTDB taxonomy): Archaea > Thermoproteota > Nitrososphaeria > Nitrososphaerales > Gagatemarchaeaceae > Gagatemarchaeum. The sequence continues at coordinate 116,281 of CAVVLY010000003.1, forward strand.
TGGGTAACGTCAGCTCCAAGACTCTCTCTCGCTCGCTCAAGCACCTAGCGGAGGAGAAGATTGTAGAAAGGAGGGTACTCGGTTACCTCTCCAGTCTCAGTCGAATATTCGCTAACCGAGAGAGGGAGGGAGCTGAGCGACGTGCTTTATGAGATGGAGGGCTGGGGTAGCAAGTGGTTGAAAGCCAAGGGCCAGTGATCTGACCCGACGGTCTAATTGCCGAATCTATTCCAAAGGAATAATTCAAATCCACTGAACGAAAGTATACTGGTCGAATCTCACTGGATTTGAACTGGAGCTTCGAATCGGCTCGATAATACGGCTATGTCCTCGGTTCGTGCGATTTCGCTATTAGATGTGAACTAAGTTGAGTTTAAACCTCACCGGCCCCACCAGGTACACTATTCAAATCCACGGCATTCTTTTCAGATTCGGAAAGAGTTGAAAAATGGTCTATTTGAGCCTAGTAGAGTGCATTCTGAGCTATTTTGGATAATGGGCCGGAAGGGATGCAATTAATTATTTAAGCGAATCCTCGACCGCATGAAAGCAGAGCGTGGCACCTTCAATCAGGACCTGTTCTTGGTTTTTCGAAGGGTGACAAGAGCCAGCGACAGGATCACTCCGACCGTTACGGCGACCAGAAGCAGGTAGGAGGCAGAGAGAGACGTACTGGATGCCGTCGTGGTAGCCGTGGTTGAGGTTGCAGGAGTTGTGGAAGTGGTCGTGGGTGTACTCGAGGTCGAAGAAGTGGAGCTAGGGGTCGTAGAAGTGGACGAGGTTGGGGAGATGGTGGAAGACGTAGATGCGCTGGAGGAATCTGAAAAGATATCGAGCGCGGCTGGCGTTGATCCGATGATTTCGCCTTTGCCAGAATCATACACTACCGACGCTAGTGAATTGGGAACTTGTGCAACCACTGCATTGTTGCTATCCGATATCACCGAGTTACCTACGAATATTTCGCCTTTGGCAGAATCATACGCTATGCCCTGAACTCCTGATAGCCCAGTCACGTTTGCAACCACTGCGTTTGTGCTGTCCGAGATGACCGAGACACCGTTGTAGCCATTTGCTGCGAATATCTCTCCTTTACTGGAATCATAAACTAAGCCAGAGGCGAAGACCCCCTTTATGGTTGCTACTACGGTGTTGTTGCTATCAGATATGACTGAGATGCTGTTGGAGCCGGTGTTAGCGACGAAGATTTCGCCCTTGCCAGAATCATAAGCCATCTCTCTGGGGAAATTTCCCACACCAACATATGCGGTTACGGTGTTGTTTCTATCCGATATGACGTAGACGCCTCCGAAGACGTTTTGGCCGTTGCCTGCATCGGTAAGAAATATCTCACCTTTGGCAGAGTCATAGACCACACCCGAAGGAACCCACCATGAACCCGATGTTACGTTTGCAACCGCCTGGTTTGTACTATCAGATACGACCCAAACCGCGGGAGGGACACCCTGAGCAAGTCCACTGCCTGAGGCGACGAATATCTCGTGTTGTCCAGAATCATAAGCCATGTCCGCCAGGGATCCAGCATACCCGGGTATGGTTACAGTTGCAACCACTTGGTTTGTACTATCAGATACAACCGAAATGCCAGAGTAGCCTACTACGTATATTTCGCCTTTGCTAGAATCATAAGCCATTGCGCCGCTAAGGTTAGGTATCGTGGAGGATATTGCAAGTGTTGGAATAGCATGAACACTGCTGATTGCTGAAAGACGCAAAAATCAGAATGACTATCAACCCCAAAAACTTCGGAACTTTGGATTTCATCTCAGGTCACCGTGACTGATGTTATCTGGGAAGTGATGGTGATGGTCGTCGTCCCTGCTCCCTTTGTTGACGAGCCCACGATGTTCACGTCGAATGGGAACGGATAGTTCGCCCCGTTCGGCGACCCTATGGACATGCTTGCTGTGGTGAGGGTAGTGCTTGCGCCGCCGCAGGACGGAACGGTCTCCGGAAGCGAGTTTGCGGCGTAGTTGGTCAGGGTGAAAGTGTTCGCTCCGATCGTCACAGGCGACGTCCCGGTGGAGTGGAAGTATGAAGTATCAGATGCATAGTCGGTCGTAAGCTGCTGCCCGAACACAATCTCTGTCCCCCACGCAGTGAAGAGGCGCGATCCCTGGTAGTACGAGATGGCTGCTGCGCCAGTGTAGTTGGACCCGGCGTAGTTTATCCCCGCGATGGTCCCGTTCTTAAGAAGCCACATCGTAAACGCACTCGGATAATCGGACGATACGATGCTGACCTTGAACGTCGTCGCGCTCGCATAGACTGTCGTATAGCTCGAGGTGAAGGTGTATGATGTCGTGTTCTCCGAGAGTCTTGAAGTTCCCGCCCAGAGATGAGTAGGCACTGAGCAGTGGTACGAAGATGCTCGCAGGCTGAGACGTGAAGCTGAGAGTCGGCAGGCAAGACGTCGACACTGTGCTGGTCGACGTGCTCGAGGAAGACGAGGATTGAGAAGTGCTGGTGCTGCTTGTTGTGGACTCTATCGAGGTAGAACTCGTGGTGGTTGTGGGTGTCGTCGTGCTTGTACTGGTCGTTGTTGTACTTGTCGGTGTCGAACTCGTTGTCGTGGAAGCGGTCGTGGAAGCGGTGGATGACTTCGAGGTGGCGGTCGAAGTTGAGGATGGAGTGGTTGATGTCGTCGTCGAAGTCAGAACGCTCGGCGAGCTGGTCGAGCTCGTTGATGTGCTCGAAATCACGGTTGAGGTCGATGGACCTCTAGTCGCGTAGTAGGCCGCGGCCGCCGCAACGACAAGCACAACGACAACAATGACCGCGATCACAGCAGTGCTGACGGCTCGACCCCTTGATGTTCCCGTCTTCATTGCTTTTACCTGTTGTGAGAGCTATGATTGTCCGATTTAAGAGGAGTATATGATTCTCGATAATGAGAATTGACTTATCAAGATTACCGGTTATTGCTAATTCAAATCCACCCAGCGAAAGTATACTGGTCGAAGCCCGCCGCCCCCACTCAGTATCGCGAATGGCCTATTTGCTCTTGGATGCGGCCTTGTCGCGAACGGCCCCGTAGTGCAGGACCAACTCACCGTACGGCATGTTGCCCGCGGAGATAAGCTTCAGGTTGGTTTGCGTCTTCATCGCGTCCCAGTAACGAGGCCCTCGACCGAAGACGACGGGCATGACGAGGAACCAATAGTCGTCAGCGAGATTGAGACGGATGACCTCGTGGATGAGCCGGGGCCCTCCTTCGATGATGATGTTCCCGCCCTTCTCGCCCTTGAGCTTCGCGATAATCTTCGTGAGGTCGCCCTTTAGGACCCGCGAATTTTCCCAGTCGAGCCTCTTCAATCGATGCGAGAGGCAAACCTTGTCCACCTTGTCGAGGAAGCGAGAGTAATCGAACAGGAACTTGGGGTCATTCGGCTTCCGTCCCTTGAGCGAGTGGACGCGACGGTGGCCGGTGAACGAGCGACGGCCCATAACGACGGTCGTGACGTCCGAGTATCGGTCGGTCCACATCTTCCGGAAGAACTCGTCCGGATCGTCCCGATTACCCGAGGGGAGATCGGAGCCCGGGTACTTTGGGAACACGCCACGTCCGTCGAGGGTCATGTACAGATTGGCGGTAATCTTTCGCATTTTCGTTCCCCCCGTTCCTCGCTGCAACTCGTATAGAGTATTTATGCCCAACTCAATGCAGGAGCAGGAGGAACCGATAGCCGATTCCAAATGTTGAAGTATATGCTGTGGTTAAAACACACCCAATTTCTGTGACAATACACTCGGCGGATTGGCGGGGCCTTGAGGACTTTAGGCTGACTTCCTAGTGAACAATTCAAATCCATGAAACGGAAGTATACTGGTCGTAGCTCACCGGCTACACCGATATCAGTGCGTCGCTGCCAGCGAGTTACTCTAGCCTGCTGTTCAAGACGCCAAGCTCCCATCAGGGGCAAGTCTATTCCCGTAGACCACTGAGAGCCTCCTCAGAGTCGGTTGTCTACAAGCGAGGCATTAACTACTGAACCTTCGCATCTAACTATGATTGTCATGTCAGAAGAAGAACACTTCGACTCTTCGAGAGCGGAACTCTTCGAAGCTCTTGGTCATCCGACGCGTGTCAAGATTTTGAGAACACTAAACGAGCAACCCATGAGCTTCTCCGAGTTGAAGTGGAAGACCGCCATAGAGAGCAGTGGCCACCTACAGTTTCACCTAGGCAAGCTCGCAGGACTTATCAAGACGGATGCGTCGGGCAACTACGCTCTCACGGATCAGGGGAGAGAAGCCTTGCATATCGCTCAGGTCGCTCTTCGCGCAGAGACCGGGCCGAAGAAAGGTGGAATGTCAACGAGATTTGATCCAGATCCAGCAATCGTTGGCATATCGATTGTGTGGGCCATCATATTGGTCGCGACATCCATAGAACTTAACGGCACCGAGTTCAACTCGATCGTGGTGATATTAGGAGGCGGGTTTGTGGCTTGTCTACTGATCCTTGCAAGATTCGGACGAAAGCCAGTCCACCTCAATGACTGATGGAAATTCAAATTACAATGCTTCGTCGAAAGCCTGCAGTCCGAGGTAGTAAACTGAAGAGTCAGTATTTGGGTCACTCCCACTGAATAATTCAAATCCATCGAACGAAAGTATGCTCTTCGAAGTTCAGGGTCTCCACCAAAGCATACTAATGTAAGTCGGATGGCCTTGGAGTGGCCCGGCCACAGCTAAGATGAACCGAAAGGGAGTCTGCTACGACGTCGGACGCGTTATGATGGGAGGGAACTGGCGTCCCAAATTCGACTCGAAGATCTGTACACAGAGAGCTCGGAATCATCAAGGATGATCTGCACTGCAACGCGGTGAGAATCTGCGGACTCGACATTGATAGGCTGGTGACCGCAAGTGAGGACGCCCTGTCACAAGGTCTGGAGGTCTGGCTATCCCCCGAGATGTGGGACAGAAGCCAGGATGAGACTCGTCGAATACATCGCGAGGGCGGCGGAGCGGGCAGAGGGGCTCCGCCAACGGTGGCCCGGAAAAGCTGGTCTTCAGTGTGGGCTCTGAGCTGACGCTCTTCTCTCAGGGGATGATCGAGGGCAAGAACGTCTTTGACCGGATATCCCGTCCCTCGTTCTGGGGCGATATAATGGCTGGGAAGCACAACGGCCCGCTCAACGCGTACCTGTCGAATCTGAGCGAGGCCGCGAGGAAGTCGTTCCGTGGGCCCGCTTACCTACTTCTCCTTACCGTTCGAAGCTCGTCGACTGGAAACCGTTCGACTTCTTCGGGGTAGACCATTACAGGGACTCGCAGAACAAGGAATCCTACGGCCGGATGATAAGCAAGTACAAAGCATCCGGCAAGCCCGTCGTCATAGGGGAGTTCGGGTGCTGCACCTTCCGGGGCGCGGACCTGCTCGGAGCCAATGGCTTCATGATTACATTCGGGATGATGGAAGGACTCCTCGGGCCAAACCAGAAGTTTCCCAAGATGTTCCTGGATTTGGCGCATGTCCCGCCCCGAGTCGACGGGCACTACATCCGTGACGAAGAGCTCCAGGCACGTGAGCTAGTCGATCAGTTGGGGGTACTTGACGCAGCGGGGGTAGAAGGCGCCTTCGTGCAGACCTTCGTGGTTCCTAACTCGCCATACCGCCCGGACCCCAGGTACGACACCGACATGGCGAACTTTAGCCTGGTGAAGAGCTTCCCAGAGGCAGAAACGGCGGAAGAGTTCAGGAGACAGAGCGTTCGTGGGGCTAGGGAAATTATGGGGGTGGACCTTGACCCCCACGTTCTGGATGGTTTTTCAGGTCCGACGGGAGAGCATGGGGTGACATATCCGGATTTGCCGTGGGAGCCGAAGGAATCGTTCAGGGCGGTCGCAAGATACTACACGAATCACTGATTCCCAGGGCACGCGTAGCCCATGAAATTCAAATCCATCCAACGAAAGTATACTGGTCGAAGCTCACCAGGTTTGAATTGGAATAGGGTGACGTCTACCTCAGTCGGCAAGGTACCCACTATCCCCGCTGTGTCACCAGACCTGATAAAGTGGAGTACTTTCACGGGCGTACCTAATCGGCGACCTCTAACATAATTTCGACCCTGTCGTTAGTCTCAGTGAGCCTTCCACAGTTGAACTGCCTGCACTGTGTAGGTCTCCTCTCTCGTTCGATGATACAGCCCGATTGAGGGTTGTAGGTACTGACACCACTCTGGGTCGATGCCCTTTGCAAGAAGGGCGTTCCATTTCGCTTCGTTACCAAGCATGTGGACCTCCAATGGGTCAAAGAACGGTTCTACGGCGTACTCCTCAGGGTGATCATGAAAGCCTTCTACCCATTCTTTGAACCAAGAAGGGTTGCCACGAGTGCCGTTCTCATCCCTGGCATAGATCTTGCAGCAAGCATGCGTAGGACACTCTTTGCAGGTCTTGGCGTTCTCGTACTCAACCAACGTTATGGTCGATGCATCCTGTTGTTTCGAAATGTCCATGCGCCCTTCTTGCTAATCTAATTGGTTGATGAGCTTTTGCCTAAGAATTCACATCACGACCTGCCCTAACGCAAGATCCGGTTGTTCAGTTCTCAATCTTGAGAATCGACTGCCACCTCTTTAGGGGGCCCATGTAACCACCTTCGTGGCGATATGAATTGCAAGGGGCAGGAGTCCGGTGGAGTTGATTACACTCGACGCGTTGATTCTTGTGTTCACGGCGGTTGTGGTATCGGAGCGCTTGTGGGCGGAATCCGTAGATTGGAAGGCGAGGAGAAAGCTCGTAGAACCAGTCGTCGTTAGCCATCAACTGCGGCGCCGAACCTCACAATCTTAAGTAATCATCTCTGCTGCAGGGAATTTCGTGGCAGTGGGCAGGAGCGGTGCTAGTACATTCGTCCGAGAAGCCACCGGTCTTGTTAAGGAATTGTCATGGCTGGATGTCTTCGTTTGGAGCGTTATCTTCTTCCCCTGGCTTACCAGTTGGTCGGGGCTCTTCTGGGTCACTCCGGACTCCTATCAGAACGTGGACTACTATCTGTCGCTCGGACTCTGGGCCCTATTCGCGCTGGTGGTAATCGTGCTCTACTGGCAGCTGACCGTGGTGATGCCGCGTTCCGGCGGTGATTATGTCTTCGTCTCCCGAGCGATAGCTGGCTCAGTGGGTTTCGTCGCCAGCTTCATCTTCTACGTGGCCCTGATATCTGACCCCGCGTCGACAGGCGCGTACTGGGCTTTCGCGGAGTCAGGCACACAGCTCTCCTTCGCTGGTCAGGTCCTCAACAACTCGGCGATTGCGTCACTTGGGAACACGATGAACCCTCTGTCGACATCTTCCCCATGGCTCCTCTTCGGGGTCAGTGCGCTGCTACTCTTTGTCGGCGCCGTAGGCGTACTAGTTGGGGGAAGAGTCTTCAAGTGGATAATCTACGGTTTCTTCGCCTACGGCGCGTTCGCTCTCGTGCTCGTCATCGCAATCTTCTCGCTGAACTCACAATCGTCCTTCGCCGCTGACTATGCAAAGTACTTCTCAGGCGGCGTGCCTCATGTCTTTTCGGAAGCCGCAGCTGCAGGTTACACTCCCGGATACAGTCTTGTCACGCTGGGACTCGTCGTTCCGGTGATCTTCGTAAGTCTTGGGCCCTTCCCAACGATGCAGCTTGTCGGTGGAGAGATCAAGAATCCAAAGAGGTCGCTGCTCGTGGGCGCGGTAGGGGCCGAACTGGCATCCATCGCAATCTTCTTCCTCCTCACCTACCTCTTCGACCATTCAGTTGGCATCTCTTTCCTAGAGGCTTGGGCGGTTAGCAACCATTTCAGCTCCACCGTTCCCTCTGCGTTGGCTTTCGTCTTCTACCCGAACACCGTTCTGCTTTGGCTCATCGTGATTGGCCTCTTCGTCGGCAACATTGGCTGGTGGTGGCTCGCTTTGGTCTTCGCTAGTAGAATCCCCATGGCCTGGGGCTTCGACCGCGTCGCGCCAGCGTCGCTGGCGCATGTGAGCGACAGATTCCATACTCCGACCGTCTCAACCGTGCTCACGGTCCTGCTGGCGACAATTCCGATGTACCTCATTTTCTTCACGTCCTTCATCAGCACGCAGCTGAACGCGGTGTTCTTGTTCAGCGTAGCTTGGGTGCTCGCGTCCATCGCCGCCATAGTCTTCCCGTTCCGTAGGAAGAGCATATTCCAAGCCTCGAAGGGCAACTCCAACCTGCTAGGATTCCCGGTCCTCTCCTGGATCGGAGTTGTGGCTCTCGTTGTGCTCGGTTACCTGAGCTACAACGCGTTTACCAACCCCGCGATAGGCCCCGTCGCCGAGAGCTCCCGGCTCCTCGTATTGGCCATAATTGCCGTTCCAATAGTCTTGTACGCGATATCCTACTACTACAACAAGAGTAAGGGGTCTGATCTAAGCTTGCTCGTGTCGGAGCTGCCGCCAGAATGATAGGGCGGTCTGAATCGGGTTACTAAGGACCGAGATTGCTCCCCGGTGGAGTCCTGCAACCTGAAGTGGGCGATGCCAGCGTAATCCTTGGTCTGCCCGCCCGATCGTCGCATCATGGAGTGCAAGGTCCAGAACCGTTGATTGCCTCCGCATAGATTAGACCAGTCTTGCTGTCCACGGTCAGCTTGATAGAGGGAAGCGGTGTCTGGGCGGGTCCCCTAAGCACGCGTCCTGTAGCGTCAAAGACCGAGCCGTGGCAGGGGCAGTAAATGTAGCCGGAGGCTGAATCATAAGAGCACTCGCAGCAGACGTGCGTGCAGAGCATGCTGAGCGCGGTCAGCGACCCGTCGCTGTTCTTCAGCAGGATGTTTGGGTAGCCGCTCGGATACTCGAAATACACCGGTGAGCCGACCTGAAGCTGATTGGTGTTCGCTATCGCTCCATTCGGCAAGCTTGAGGTCGAGGTCTGTGTGGCCTGCTGCTGAGGCGCGGGTAATTTCACAGAGGCCGCCGCCACGGCCCCTCCGATTATTACTGCGAACGCGGCGAAGGCCTTCACAAAGTCCCTCCTGGTGTAGCTGAGCTGCTTTCCTCCTTTGCCTTTCCTTACCCTCGCCAGATGGCTTGCGTACGACCTTCCAAACACCCCAGCGAGAATGACCGTTGCCTGAAGGGCGAGGAGCGCGTCATACCCCCACAGACCGAAGAGGTAGTGTGCGAAGTAAGGGATGGTCATGTTGTACTGGGGAGCAGTTACGATGTCTCCCGCCTGCAGAAGGAACCCCAGAGCTGCTGCCGCAAGGCTCGGTACGTAGACTGAACGCTTCGAGAGTATATTCAGCATCCCCAATACGGCGTCGATGATAACGATGACAATGAGGCCGTACGCGTGAGAGATGGCTAGGTGCCAAAGCGACCCGTCCGTGGCAAGAAGGTAAATCCCCGAAACGGTGGAAAGTAGGAAGGCGGCCCCCATGATGAGCTGGATCCTCCTCAAGCCGGACCCCGCGTCCGCTTTCGAGAGGAAGCTCCTCGCACCACGAGATGGAGTGTTTGCGGACTGAATCCGGCGCGACCAACAGGCAGCGCACGTCTTGCTAAGAGGAGAGAAGGGTTGAGTTGCGTTATTCTTGTGGCATGAGGGGACTTCCACTTCACTTCATCTCAATTGATTGCGGCCGTCGTCACGAAGAGGTTGCCGTTGGCGTCCACCTGAACGCCGTATTCAGGCAACGGTCGCGGGGCTGGTCCTCCGAGCACACTTCCGTTGCTTGTGCTGAACGTCGCGCCGTGGCAAGGACACCTGATTGAAGGGCCACTGCTGTACTGGACGGTGCAGGGTTGATGGGTGCAGACGGCGCTGAACGCCTTCCACTGCCCGCTCACGCTGACTAGCAGTGACGTGCCCTGAGTTGGATGGTTGAAGTAAGCTGAGGACTTCGTGCTCAGCGCGCTGACGGCAGTGATGAAGACGTACCCGGCAGGCGCCTGAACCTGGGTTGAAACACCCGAGATGCTTTGACTTGCTTGCGATGATTGCTGCTGAATTACCTGCACGGTCTGCTTTTGCTGCGTCGAGTTGAAACGTGCTAGCAGCTCGTACCCTGCCGAGACGCTTGTCCCAATTAGGGCCGAAGAAACGATGAGCCTCTTGAGGAATTCCCTCCTGTTCAATGCTTCTTAGCCCCCATAGGAACTACGACCTTCGAAAGGTGCTCCCATGCCTTGACCACAGAGATGCTAGCCACTACGAGCAGTGTAGCCGCGGCTAGCACAACGGGGACGTTCACTCCCGCACCGGCCGAATGTACGACCATCAAACCGATGGTCGACAAGGACATCGTGCCGTGAAAGAAGAGCGAGTCCCGGAGCCTTTCAAGGAAGGCTGTACCGGTCACCCAAACGAATACTGCCATGGCAGCGGAGCCGTATCCCAGCAGGACGGCATCCGTGATCGGGTAGCTGAAGAAATAAGCCACGTGCAGGACGATGAAGAAGCCGGCGGCCGTGGCCGCGTAGATGTGCACTTTTCTGAGAAGGTTCAGGTTCTTTGTGAACTTCAGCAGGCGCCTCCTGACAAGCATGAAGGACGCGGTAAAGATGACCAGAGCTAGCGCGATGAATCCGAAGACGTCGCCAGGTAGTATGAGCAAGAACAAAAGCCTCCTTCTCCAATCACCTGGGTCTCTTCAGACTCATCGCAACCCATCAGGCGCGCTACGAGTCTGAGGTAGAGTTCCCGCCGTCATGATGGTGGTGGCCTCCCGACCCTCCGTAGCCGCCACTGCCAGATTGTGTCGGCGAGGGAACACCAGTGAGAAGGGAGCCCAGCCCTCCAACCGTCCCTCCGGTTTGCTGCGTCGTTTGGCTACCAGTGACGACAGAAGGAGTCGATGCGTTCGCTGTAGCGATGCTACCGTTAGTTGATGAGTGGACCCCAAATGGGTTGGCCGCGAGCACAACCGTGGCAAAGGCCATCAACCCGACAAGCGCAAGGACCGAGTGCTTCGAGAGCTTGTTCTGGAGCTTGATTGGAGCCTGTAGTCTCAATCGTCTTCGCTCAAGTTCGCCCCGTTCCTTTATAATCGGTTGTGGTGCGAGTGTCTATCGGAAGAAGTTCGTTTGCGGGTTTATTTCTTCATGACGACGGCTATGAAGAACAAGAGGAGAATGAAAAACTCCAGAACGGTCGTGATTATCAGATCTGTCTGATAGCCAACGGCGAAAACTATGGCATCGAGCTGCCTGACGGCGACTTCGACTGCGAACAGTCCGAACGCAACGGAGACGACCAGGAGCCTCCTGAGACGCGTCTTCCGGTACGCTGAAAGGGAGAGGGCAAAGAGCAGCAGCGCGAACACGCCGATGGCTGCGTCGAGGAGTTCCTGGGACTCGAAGCCCTCGTCGTAGTTGACCAGCGGCGAAATGACCTGAACGAGGTGCTGCTCTATCATTTCTTGGCCTCCTCATCTTCGCCTCCGGAGTACGAGATAAAAATGTCCGCCAGCCTGCTGGACCACGTTTCCCACACCGAGGGGTGGTAGTTCTTGATGAACATGCCAATCTCGACCGCACTCGCGCCTGCCACTTTGTACGTCACCGTTCTGCCGGTCTGTCGTTTCTCGACGATTCCGAGGTCGACGAGTCGCTTGAGGTGCCATGAGACCGTGGGCTGAGTTACGTTGATAGCGTGGGCGAGTTGGTCCTGGCCTGACTCGGGCTTCTCTATGAGACTGAGCAGAAGCTCTCTGGGGGTGTCGAGGCTGAGCACGCTAAGAACGTCCCTCTGTTTCTCTCCAAACAGTGCATGGGGATAGAAGAACTTGTAGAGGCCTCGCCTTACCGAGGTAACTCTGCCGTCTCTTTCTAACTTGTGTATGTGGTATTGCACGTCGCCCATCGCAAGTCCAAGTTCCCTACAGATTTGCCTGAGATGCACTCCAGGGTGAGCCGTGATGTAATCGAGAATTCGCCGCTGAGTCGTATCGAGCGATTCATAGGGTTGACGAGACGAGGAAGAGAACGGAACATCGTCTTCAGGCCACTTGCTAGACATGACCAGAATCCGGAGAACGTCGCGCAACATTTCAGATTCTGCCAAAGACCGTTTAAGTTTGTCCCGTCGCCCAGTGCCTTGGAGTTGCTTGTCCCGCGAATCTGAATCACCTGCGGTAAGCAAGTCACGGACAATTCTCACAGGTAGTCATGCAGGCGGTCTCGTTCCAAGAACCAAAGTGACCGTAATGAGACTCCCTGAGCGGATAACCCCGAGACTGACGGTCTGCCCGGCGACCGTATTCTGCACCAGATAGGTAGAAAGTGCGTCTTGGCTGATTATCTTCGTGCCATTTATCGAAATTATGATGTCCCCTCCCACCAGGTACTGGGACCCATCTACCGTGACTGTAGTGGTGCCCACCTTCAATCCTGCATTGGCAGCCGGTCCTCCCGCCACGATGCTCTCGATCAGTACTCCGTAAGTCACGTTGGTGTGGGATGCCTGAGCGAGCTGATAGTTCATGTCAACCGTGCTGATTCCCATATAGGAGTAATCGGAGTATGCCCCGGTCGACACTAGGGACGGCATGTCCCTGAGGATGGTGCTGGAAGGAATTGCGAATCCTATGCCCTGGGAGCTGGTAACGGTCGCAGTGGTTATGCCAATCACCTGGCCGCTTGAATCAAGCAGAGGTCCGCCAGAGTTTCCGGGGTTAATCGGCGCGCTGAACTGGATAGCTCCTGCGACTGAGAAGTTCCCGGCCACGGGGTCCTGGATCGTCCTGCCGAGTTGACTGATTATTCCGGGGGTCATGGACCCAGAGAGCCCATACGGATTGCCGATTGCATAGACCTGCTGTCCAACCGTCAGCCCGGATGAGGAGACAATTTGTAAAGGAACGAACTCGGACGACGGAGCGTTGGTGGCCGCGACTACGGCAAGGTCGCCGTAGGGGTCGGTCCCGACCACGGTCGCAGGATAGGCGTTCCCGTCGGGGAAGGTAACCGTCAGGTTGGAGTCACCCGCGACAACATGATAGTTCGTGATTATGTACATTGAGTTCTGGTAGTTCGTGACGAAGCCCGAGCCGAGAACTGAAGCCACGCTGGTCTGCGGACCGTAGATCGTGTTGACCGTGGTCTGCTGGTCGCCTTGCACCGTAACAACGCTGGGGTCGGTGGCCGCGTAGATCTGCTGAGCGGTCGGTATTGAGGAAGAGGATGAGCTACTATTGAGCGCAGATAATTGAGTTTGAAGCGCCTGGTTGGTGCCTTCGAGTGATGAAATTGTGCTCTCTAGTGACGTGATCGTCGAATTGGTTGCTCCACTCGGTTGCTTCGCGACGGCGCTTCCGTAGTAGACGAAGGACGCGGCAAGGACTATTACGAGAATGGCAACGACCAGGAGGGTCTTGCTAGACTTGGGTTTCGTTTCCGGAGTCATATGTGAAAGGTCGATTGATGGTTAATAATCGGTTGTGGTACAACCATCTATCTTTGCCCCCGTGTATTCCTAACGAATGATTCAAACCGATCGAACGAAAGTATACTGGTCGAATCACACTGCCCCGCTCATACTCATCAGGGCGGATGCTTCAGATCTCAAAATGGAGCGTCAGTGGCGAAATGCCCACTACCGACGCAGCTGAAGCAACCCAAACAACCGCTACGACCAACAATACTTTTGCTGGAATAGCTGCGGATGGCAGAAGAAGGCCGACAAATCCAAGGACCTCAAAAGCTCCTCCTGTCACTCGGGCCGAAGGCCAGAAAATCCAAGGGGGTTACCAGTAAGCTTTACGTAGTTAGTTGGAGTTTACTACTGCTATTAAATACCGGTTCGGTGGTCAGCCAATAGTGAGATTTCGATGTCCACAGCAAAAGTTCGGATGACAAGCGTTGTTGACTCGCTCCGGCAGAGGGAGGCAAGCGTCCCCATTGGCAATTTGCTCGCACTACTTCAAGCCGCGACGTTCCCAGTAGGCGCAATCAGAAGCGGGGTGAGTTAGAAGACGCTCAGTGTTCTAGGGCTGGATCTGCCCACTTTTCTCAGCCTCCTCTCATTCGGCCTTATCTTCTTCTTTATCTTCTATGGTCCGCGCATTCAGTCGTACGCCACTCTAGGAAACATCGTCAAATCCATCGCCAAGCTGGAGGCGATGAAGGGCACTGCTACGAGGGCAGTGGTCGACTACGTCAAGGAGACGGGAAAGGCTGAAGGAGACTTCGCAAAGCGCATCGACAACATCATCAATTATGTTACGATTATGCCTGTCGACATGGACCCCACCGGCATCGTCCGGAAAGTTGAGCACCTGGCCAACACTAGCGATGACAGGGCGAGAAAGGAGATAGCCCGATTGATGAAGGGAGCGGACACCCTCTCGCTTTCGGTTGCTCAGAACCTGGTAGAGATAGCCGGCGGGCTCAACATGATGCACAAGGTCGTGAGGCACTACTATCTCACTGGAAGAAAGACCCATTCTTACGCGACGTTGATGCAGCTACAGATGGCCCTGCCCCAGATACTGGTACAGGCTCAGGAACTGGTCAAGGCAGCGGACTCTATCAAGCTCGGCCAGCCAATCGGAGATGGCGTGGGGCCACTGGTTGCCTCGAAGTTCATTGGGGCCGCCCCTAAGGAGAGCATCGCACGGGACACCGTTATGGCGAAGACGACGCTCAAGGGCCGACAGCTCTACATCGTGAAGGCAGAGGGGCCGATGGGGTACGTCGGGCAGCCTGGACATGCCATCGAGAAGATTGTGGAGGCATCGAATACCCCCATGAAGGCGATAATCATGGTGGATGCCGCTGCAAAGCTCGAGGGCGAGGACACAGGCGAGGTATCTGAGGGGATGGGGGCCGCAATCGGAGGAATCGGAGTGGAGAAATTCCAGATTGAGGAGGTCGCAGCCAAACACGACATACCCGTCTATGCCGTCCTGGTCAAGGAGGGCGATGAGGACGTGATGTCGACCATGAAGAAGGAGATAGTGGATGGTGCTACCAAGGCCGTCGATGTCGTCAACAGAATCATCGAAGAGAATTCGGATGAGGGGGATACCGTCCTTCTGGCCGGCATAGGCAATACGCTCGGCGTCGGTCAGTGACCGCGCGAGCCCTCAGGCGGCTGATAGTAGGTACTCCGGCGGGGTCACGCCGACGGTGCCTTCCGCGAATCACTCATTCGCGCGCGGCTGTCTAAGATAGTCTTGTCTTGTTCGTTGGGAATCAAGAACCGAGGGCGCGTGGCCAACGCTGTACCTACCTGCCACCGTTGATCTACATGAGTCCGATTTGTCGCATCAATCCCAGAAGGTCATAATTTAGGCGCTCTTCGACTATCTGCCCATTCTTCCAACTCGCAACGGTACAGAATTCGACATGAAATGACTTGTTTGTTGGCGGGATTGTCTTTCCATCGGACCCCTTCATAGGACCCTTCATGGTACCCGTAAAATCGGCCACAGAACAAGTGTAATCGCCCTGGGCGAAGAGAATCTTGTACGGATTGTTGACAAGGCGATTATCCGGAAAGGTCTTGAAGAATTCGACAGCCTCAAGATCGTGGTTGTGTCGTCCCCTTGTAGGTTCAGGTTGGCCGGGCCAATAAACGGCCACATCCTCAGTATGGCGCTGCCTGAAGGTTTCCCAAAGTGAACTTCCAGGTCCGGCATTCCAGGCGTCGTCGAGAGTCTTCATCAGACGCATGTTTTCTTGGGAGTCGGCCATCTCACATCGGAACTAATCAGCGTAGCGCGAGCTAAAAGGGTTCACGAACCCGGATTTTTCAGCAAGGGGTTTCGCCTACTCTCTTTCCCAGGAGCCGAGTGGTTCGTTCAGCGTACCATGTTCGATGATGATCCCAATGCTTCCCAAATGCTGGAGTAAAAAAGAGTGGAGAGGGTGAGGGCGTTCGCCCTTCCCTCCTTTTCGCTATTCGTTCAGAAGATATGCTTGGTAGTAGGCGTCGCCTGGCTTGTTGTACAGGTCTGTGTACTGGTTGGTGTCGAACTGGTCGCCGTGACCGTTGCCTGACCCGATGGTCGCGCTTGAGAGGAAGTTGGTCTTGAAGTTCTCAGGTGTGCCAGCGTTGTCGTTGTTAGGATAGGCACTGCCGGTGTTGGCGTCGATGGGCTTGATTCCGAGGGAGTTGTAGAACGCGCTGGTCCCGAGGGTGCCGGTGCCGAGGCCGGAGTAGACCGCCGCGGCCCACTGCCAGTTGAGGGTGAACGAGCTGGTAGTTCCGCTGAAGACGCCGGTCCAGTCCACCTTCGCCCCTGCGAGGGATACTCCTGTGGGGACTTGGTAGGCTACGCCTCCGATGAAGACGTTGCCCTGGAATCCGACGGGGACCGTGGTGACCCACTGCCCACCGGTGAACGTCGTCGTCGCGGAAGTCGCGGTCGCGCTGAAGATTATCTCTGAGTTCGGCGCTGGGATTTCCAGTGGGACTCCGTTCCCTCCCTTGAGCTGAACGTTGATCCACTGGCCGGAGTAGTGCACAGTGAGCGCTGAGGAGGACTCTCTGGGGGTGATGTCGGCGGAGGCGCTGAACCAGACATCCTGGCCTGGCGCAATCGCGGTGTTGCCAAAGTCGTTCTCGGTCGCGCAGACGTCTGGGTTGGTGTCAGCGTCGGTGCAGGTCTTTGTGGTGCTGAGGTCCGGGGTGCCTGAGGCGGGAGCGCTCGGAGGCGGGCTCAAAGCGGCAAAGCCCTGTATTCCGAAGCCGGAAAAGCCGTTGCCCCTCTGGACCACTTCTCCAGTGGACGGGTTCAGGAGGAGGACGCCGTCGTTGCGCTGCGGCTGGGAGAAGTCGAACATGTTCATGATCGAGCCAGCGAGGTGGTCGTAGGAGGTCGGACCGAGGTTGCCTAGGTGCCAGTTGTACTCGATGAAGCTGACAATCGAGGTCTGGCTGGCCAGCGTGTTGTCGACGTAGTTGGACTTGGCGTATGGGGAGATGACCATGAGGGGGATGCGAGGGCCATAGCCGCACCTGTCCTGGACGCCGAGGGGTGGTGTTCCTGCTCCGCACGAGTTACCATTGAGGACATCGTTGGGGGGGTTGCTCGATGGGTTGACGATCGGGGGCATGATCTGGTCGTACCAACCGTCAGAGTCGTCCCAGTTGATGATTATCGCTGTGCTGGACCAGGTAGGGAGGCTCATCAGCTGGTTAATCGTGTTGACCAGCCAATCTTGTTCGTCGAGCGGGTCAGAGTTCCCCGGGTGTCCGTCCTGGAACCTGGGCGCTTTGAGGTAGCTCACGGCCGGGAGGTTCCCCGAGTCCGCTGCAATCCAGAAGGAGGAGAGGTCGTACTGGTGGTTGGCTTGGTCGGTGTACCCAATCATCGAGGGAGAGCTGGGAGGTAGGTGGTTGGGGTTTGAGGTCGACGCGAAGTACTGGAACGGTTCGTGGTGGGGGCTGTACGCAGCCTCTATGCTCCCGCCCACCTGGGCGTTCGAGGAGCCGCAGACTGCGAGCTGACCGGAGGTCGCGTTGTAGGGGATAGTCGGCGTGAAGCCACCCTGGAACCATCCCCAGGTCAGGCCCGCGTTGTTGAGCAGGTTGCCGATGTTCTCCGGCGCGCCTACTCCGCTGGTCGGGGTCATGGCTGCCGTGGAGGTGGAGCCGTCCTGGGTGTAGGAGCAGTCGTCGTAGGTCGGGTCGATGTCGCCAATCAGTTGCCCGTTGGCGAGAGCACTCCAGCGAGGTTGGAGGTCTTGGTGCCGTTCGCGAACGTGACAACCGCGGGACCGCCGGTGCCGGAGACCACGTTGAGCGCTCCCGGCGTGGACGGGCCGAAGGTCGTCCCGAACGCGTTGTCGTTGAGCGCGAAGTTCTGGGCGTAGTTCCAGAGGGCCGTCACGGTATTGCCGTCGTAGTAGTCCATGACGAGGCCGTCGCTGCAGCTCGTCTGCTCTGGGAACATGTTCATCAGGCCCCCGTTGAAGGCGGCCTGCTCCGCGGTGTAGTCGTGGTCGTTGTCGCAGGTAACCGGCTGGGTGCGGGGGAGCAGTTGGGGGTTATCGTCGGGATTACCCGTGACCAAGTAGTTCGGGTTGTCCGTCAATAGAGGGCCGGTTAGCCCGGTGACAGTGGGCGTGTCTGGGGCGGCGTTGAACTGGGGGGTATTGGGAGCGTTGGTGGCATTAGGATACGTCCCGAAATAGTGGTCGAAGGAGACGTTCTCCTGGAAGATTACGACCACGTGTTGTAAAGGGGTAGCTGTGTTGGTGTTGCTGTGCGGTGCTGCCGCGACATTTCCTGCCAGCAGAATCGCTAGCAGCACTACGGGAATGGCGAATGAAGTCTTTACGTAGGTTTTCATCCCGAGGACGAAAGCGGGATTCGAATTTCTATCTCACATAACTGATTAGATAATACCCATATGGTACACGTATGACCTGCGTAATGTCCCACCATAAGATTGTTCTATGTATTTATTGTGGCTACGACCTCAAACCGAACAAAATCTTGTTGAATAGGTCAATTCCATGAAAAGCGGGTAGGCGTTCCTACACACCTCCGTCGGGTACGAAATACGGAACTTACCCGCTTCTTCGCATCAGCCTGAAAGCGATGCCACGTCCCATCTTCTGCCCGTAGGCAAGGTTGCCCCAGAACGAGGCTAGGACCTCTAGAGCGTATGCCTGAGCCAGACCCCCGGCATCGACAGGGTCGAATCCAAGGTCTTTCGCTAGCGTGTGCACTGTCCTCTTGGCCCCGGGGTCGTTGCCCGCGTAGAACATGGTGACCGGACCCTCTGCATACATGGGCTTCTCCATGTTTTCAAAGCCGGTCGTGTTGAAGGCTTTCACTACCCTCGCGCCGGTCACCATCGCTGCGACCTGCTCGCAGGCCGACCCTAAGGAGTGGTCCACTGATGGCCATGCCTTCACGGGGTTGGTGCAATCTACGAGGACCTTTCCGGCAAGGGAGGAGGCGATTGGTAGGAGCGTGTCCTTCGCACCATCCCACGGGATGGCCAGCACCACCACGTCGGCTGCTTTGACCGAGTCGGGAACCGAGGCGATCCGCGCTTTGCCGTCTGATCTCGCCAGCAGTTCGGTGCCGTCCGCGGATTTCGGCTCCCGTGAACCGAAGGTCACATCATGCCCGGCCCGGGCCCAGCCTGTCCCGAGCGCGCCTCCCACCCGTCCGGTTCCTATTACCGCAATTCGCATGAGTGGACTTCACCGCTGAGAAGGGATTAACCTTCTGGCAGGTAGCGTGACGAAAGCGACCTGGTTGAGATGGTACGGGCCGTTGCCGAGTTCAATTGCACAGTTGAGGAATGTGCTCACGACCCGTGCTATGTTGGCGTTGGTCGTGCACCCGTCAGTTCCCATTAGACACCGGGACGCTTCCGGACTCGCGAGAGGTAGAGCGTAGGCTGAATCCCAGAGTCCTGTCTCCCGTTATGTGGACAAGCCAGCCCAGGATTGGCCAGTATAGAGTTCCAAGAAGGAGCCAGAAGGCTGCGAAAACCAGAACCCACACGAGAACCGTGTGGAAGGCGTTGTAGAGGTAACTCCCCACGGGGGCCACCCTTTCTTTCCGGAGAGTCCAATCGGTATGAACGCGACCAGGTCGGGGAAGAGCAGCCAGAAGATTGTCTGAGGCCAATCAAGCCCTCCCATGTGCAGCCATCTGTAGACGAGGTAGGCGAGAAGAGCCAGAGTGATCGCCGCGTACTCGGCCCTGTAGAGTCTCGAGGTCGCAGGCTGAAAGCTCGGTCCAGGACCCCTTTGGCCGCTCATAGCCAGAAGAGGCTTAAGTTCGGTATTAAGTCAGTCCAGCCGTGGCGGCTTGGCATGATCGAAGCTGAGAACCTTACGAGGAGGTTCGGTGACCTAACTGCGGTCGACGGCGTCACATTCAAAGTCAATCAGGGCGAGATCTTTGGATTTCTCGGACCCAATGGGGCGGGGAAGACCACTACTGTCAGGATGCTTTGCTGCCTGATATCCAAGACAAGCGGTACTGCCAGGATTGGTGATTACGAGATCGGCAATCCGGAGAATGCCCTCAAGATCAGGAAGATCATTGGGCTGGTCCCTGACAACGTTGGCCTCTACGAGTCCCTCACCGCTTACGAGAACTTGGACTATTACGGGACGCTGTACAGGCGCACCGATTCCCAGCGCAGAGAGAGCAACGAGTATTTTCTGAAGATGCTAGGACTCTGGGAGAAAAGGGACGTTCTGGTGGGGGCATTTTCCAAGGGGATGAAGCAGAAGCTTGCCATAGCCCGCGCATTGGTCCATGACCCTGAGATACTCTTCATGGACGAGCCGACTGCGAACCTCGACCCCGAGGCCTCGAAGTCGGTGAGAGAGTTCATCCTCGACCTGAAGAAGGAGAAGAAGACCGTCTTCCTCAACACCCACAACCTCGATGAGGCGCAGAGAATCTGCGACAGGATTGGCATCCTGAACACCAAGCTGATGGCAGTGGGCACCCCCGAAGAACTCGAACGGTCAATCCGCGGAAGGATGACGGTCATCCAATTGAGACAGGTCAACGACGCTATCCTTGATTCCCTGAGGAAATTGCAGGTCAAGAACATGACGAGGGACGGTAACAAGGTGACAGTCGACGTCGAAGACCCGGAGGAGGAGAATCCGGTCATCGTAGACACGCTCGTTGCGGCCGGGGCGCATGTCGTGAGCATCTACGTGCTCGGGAGTACTCTCGAAGATGCTTACCTGAAGCTAGTGAGGGAACATGCGCAATGACCTCTTGGATGGCATGGGAGATAGCGAAGAACGAATTCAGAATGGTCAGGAGGAAGAAGAGCATCCTCGCCTATGTCGTTGGACTCCCTATTCTGCTCTCCCTTACTTTCTCGCTGCTCGTACAGAGCGAAGTGGCTGGCGGCAACATCTCGAGTGCCTCACTTGGCCTCGAGTCGCTCACCTACATCTTCGTAATTGTTGCAGCCGTTCTACCCACCTCGATAGCCGCGTACAGCATCGTTGGTGAAAAGGTTGAGAAGAGCCTTGAGCCGCTGTTGGCGACCCCCACGACTGACACCGAGCTTCTCCTCGGAAAAGCCGTCGGAGCGTTCCTGCCACCCATTCTCACAACCTGGGCGGGAGCTTCAATCTTCATAGCGCTTTCTGATTACCTGACGTTCAACACGTTCTCCTACTACTACTTCCCAAACTGGCTTTCCGGCATCACGCTGTTTCTCCTCGCCCCGCTGGCTTCCATTCTGGGCATTGAGGCGGCGGTGATTCTGTCCGCCCGCGTGAGCGATGTGAGGGGCGCAAACCAGCTCGCGGGCCTGGTGTGGATCCCATTCATGGCCGTCTTCATAGGTGGAATAGAGGGAACGATTCCATTCACGGTCCCTAACCTTCTGATTGTCTCCGGCATTGTGCTACTTGCCGATGTGGTGCTATTCTTCCTGAGCAGGGCTACTTTCAACCGAGAGGAGATACTGACCAAGTGGAAATGAGAAACGCGGTCTATTGCTCCCGCCGCAAGATTCTGGCCGAGTAGACCACCACATACACAGAAGACACGACGAGAACAAGAAAGAATAGGCTTCTTTGGTCGAAGTCGAACGAGGCGGTAAAGATTTCTATGCTTGAGTAACCAATATACTCGAGGAACGCAAATCTGATTCCGAATCCTGCGACGCTCAAAATCATGAAGCTGGCCGTTTTCATCTTCAGCGTCCCGGCGGCCAAAGAAGCGACTGTATAGAAGAAAGGGATGAAGGTACTCGTGAATATTGAGAACCTTCCGTGCGCAAGAAGCCAGTCGTCCGCCACTTTGATGTCCTTCTCGGTGATGTGAAAATATGAGAGACCCTTCAGCAATAGCGGTCTCCCCGCGAGCCTGCCAGCGACGAATGGTATCGGCAGCACCGAAGCTACCATACAGATGAAGAACGTCAGAAAGGGATTGAAGACGCCGATAGACGACAGATATCCGTAGATAGGAACGAGGATGTAGTCGGGAACCGGCGACGCGAAAATGGTCAGGAACATGCCTACGTACCCCGCCACTAGAAACGACGACGATATTCCCGAGTAAGAGGACGCGTTGTTGAAGTCGAGATAAGCGTTGAGGAGAGCCAAGATGCTGACCGCGATGCCGAACGCAGATGCGACGAGGAGATAGTGCCAATACTTGTGTGTATTTCCATGTAGTCCATCGTCTTCGGCGGTGCTTTCCAGCTTCATTCTCGAATTCTCTTGTATGAAGACGTTCGGTCGGATTCAGACTGCATTTATCTTTCTGGCCAGCACATTCTGGGACAGTCTCTCAAGGCTCACTCCTTGACCCAGGACCTTGTTTTCAGCCTCTCACCTATGTGCCGCATCGTGACTCAATGCTACTCCCGACTCTACTCCCTAATCGGGGTTACCACTTCCTCCTCGTAGCTGGTGGTAATCCCATGCATCGCCCACGCTATCACCTCCAGCGTCGCATAAGTCAACGCAAACACCACGGCCACGACGAACGCCCCAGCGAAGGCTTCCAGCCCTAGCTGATGAAGCGCGTCCAAGCCGCCTCCGAACAATAGTCCGTTTGGTAGGTTGGCATTTCCCGAGGCGACCGCGAAAGCACTCTGCGTGAAGAAGCCGATCATCACAAGACCGAAGAGCCCTCCAAGCAGATGCCCTGGAAACAACCCGATCGGATCGGAGAACCACTTCCGCTTGGCAAACCAGCTCTCGCCGGCGAGATAGAGGGGCCCCGCAATTGCGCCGAGGATGACCGCGCTGCCAGGGCTGACGAAGCCAGCTATCGGGGTTATCACGATGAGCCCCATCAGTATGCCGTTGTTCGCATAGAGAAGGTCCGGATTCTTCTTCGTCTTGAGGTATCTGAAGAACACTACTGAGAGAAATGCGGCTGCGGCCGCCAAGAAAGTCGTAAGGACCACGGTCATGGCCGAACTGTTGAAAGCGAGGACGCTCCCCGGATTGAAGCCGAACCAGCCCATCCAGAGAAGGAGAATTGCGAGCGTCAGCCAAGTCGGGTTTACGTTGGGGTGGACGACCGCGCTCTCTTTCAAGCCCTTCTTCTTCTCCTCCCTCCAGATTCTGTGAACAATCGCGAGCCCCGCAGCCGCCGCGGCACCGTGGACCACAAGACCTCCTGCGAAATCCCTGACGCCCAGGAGGTAGAGCCACCCCGTCGGATTCCATATCCATGCGGCCGGCAAATTCCAGATTACTATGAAATAGACAACAGAATAAGCTAGGAACGCTTCCAGCTTCATCTTCTTCAGTACGACCACGCCGACCAGAGCGAGGGTTACGGAAGCGAATGCGGTCTCGAAAAGGAAGTACGTACCGGTCGTGAGGCCGGTCGCGAAGTACGAATTACTCATCGACCACCACACGCCGCTCAGGAGGCCCGTTGCTGTAGAGGAGAAACCCCCTAGGAAGAAGCCGCTGTTGTAGAGCGGATTTCCTATGATTCCGCTGATTGTGGGAGCAAAGGCCGTATTGAAACCCACGAACCCCATGAAAACCACAGCACTGCCTGTTATCAGCAGTGTCTTGAGTAGGCTTTTCGAGTATTTTTCTCCGAGTTCCCCGATCTCAAGTAGCCCCACAGAGACAGTCATGGAGAAGACGAGAAGACCACAGAGGATGACCCAAAGGTTGTTCACAAGATTTACGTCTGTCATGAGAAACCTCTCCGCGCAAAAGGTGGATGAACCGCGCCAGGGCTGCCTCTGAGTTCTTGGAACCGTCGTGCCCCATCGAATCCTTCCCGTGCTTTGGTAGAGAAGCCAAAACCGAACCTAGCTCCTGCGCTCGGGGAACAAGTTTTAAACGGCAAGGGTTTCCGCAAGACGCTCCCCTTAGAGACCTGTATTTCTTCTCTCTGGGCGGGATAAACGGTTCAGCTTGGCTCTTTGGCCCTCTTCCCTAGACCTCAGCGTTATGTGCATTACACGTGCGGGTTCGTAGTTTCTCGTCCGACAACATCTGCGCCTTCACGTCTTCGTTATGCTCATGAGTGTGACCGTAGTAAGCGCCACCGTGCTCTCGAACCCGCTCACCAGTAAACATGAACGTGCTCCGCATCGGAGCTACCCGGGGGAACCGTCTTGCCCGGAGCCGCTTCGCAAAGGCTGTGGTAGCCTATCTCGACGCAGGTTTTGTACAGAGCTTTTAACGCGTCGGGACTTGCGGGCTCAGGTGCCAGGTCGAGAGCGCGGCCATAGACGTGAGGGTTGCCTGGAAAGCCATCGCCCATCGCCTTGTTTCGCTGGGGCGACCGAAAACCATCGATTACGCGCAGAGCGATCTTTGATTGCGTCCCGAACCTGAGTTTGATGCGCTCGAAAGCTGCCTTCATCCCTCCGTCGATGACTACGTTATAGTTACCCACGTTGAAGGATTTGTCAACAATGTATGCCACGCAATCGTTGCGGGATGGTACTACTCCCTCTCCGTGGTCGATGTACTCCTGTCGCAGGAGATCAACGTCATCCTGAGTGAGGATATAGTGTTGCACGATGCCCTCAAAAGCTGCTGATACATCGGTACTGAATGGGCCGGTTGCGCACCGTGGACCCTGCAGTGGGTCGAACTGCTGGGTTGGTGCGGAAAACAAACGTCGTTCTCTGCTGCAACTGATGGGGCACTCCGCTCCCACTAAACTGGTTCAATCCCTTCACTTCCCAAGAGGTCAGGTTTGCCCATCCTGACTTGGCAACTGTCACACCAGGAATATCCATACGAAGACTGATGGAGTCAGTGGAAACGAACGAGTGGCGCCCATCCGTTAGCCGATCGTCTCGTTCGATGTTGAAGTTCGGGATCAGCATGAACATCCAGACATTTGTTCTGGTCCCCCAACCCGTCTCGTCTTGGAATGTTTGTATTATCGTCTGCGGTTTGGGTTCTTTAAGATCTATTTCTAGGTGCTTCAACTCATTCAGACCTGTCTGTGGGAGACTGTTTACTATGAAGAGGTGTGATTCTCGTTCCGATGGAATGACCGGCACCATAGGAGTCTTCATGACATCCATAATGGCGGAGGGGTCGTCAGCCCACGAACTGTGCCGCCAATCGGACTTGGGAGCTTGCCATCCCCATGCGAACTTCATTGAGAACGGGTGCGCCGTGGGTGTGGTCCCACGAGCAGCGTCTCCGAGAACGGTCTCAAGCCCATTAGCTTCAGCTCCTGCACTCCGAATCGCGACGTTGATGGTCTCCTTCACAGGGTCGTATGTTCCCGCCAATGTCCATTGCGCGGTCCCGTTCCCGGTGACTAATCGCGTCGACGTAGAGGCTTGTGCGTCGAAGTTTCCTGCCATCCTCCCGACAACGGAATTCTTTGGAATGATTTGGCCGCCAATATCTTGAGGACGAGTAAGCTGCGAAAGGAAGACGTTGAACTCCATATTTCCGTTGAGGCTGCAAGAGAGTGTATTCTGGCCGCCAATAGCGCTCGTTGTAGTCACCTTAGCAGTCCAAGAGCTCACAACTTCCAAAGTATCGAATCTCCTATTGTTGGGGACGATTTTTTGTCATTGCGGCAAATGATAGGTGAGGGGCAGGCTCCCTATTGGGGAGCCTCCCGGCATCAAATCTACGTGGTCCAAGGGACTTCGTTGGCAGCGTTGTTGCCAGCGATGCGTCCAAAGGCAATCAGCTCACAGATGTCGCCACCGCCGGTGGGATACAGGAACCCGTAGACCGACCCGTTCTCGCCGTCCCCGTAAAGTCTCGGAATCGGATTGTCATAGGGGTCGGTGATTTGCGCCTTCGCGTTGCGTTGAAGTCCGCCCTGAGTGTTCGGTCCTCCTACCCAGAGCGGGAGCGCGTAATATGGCGGTGTCTGTATCGGGGCCATAGTTAGTTGGGTCCTTTGGAAGACCGTGTCACCCTTGCCGGCCGCGAAGTCTGCGTTATACTGGTTAACGGCCGCCGTCAGGTTGGCAAGGGAGAAATTGGGCGCATTGGTGCCGTCCGGTATGGTAACCGTGTCCATACTCTCAGCCGAGTTCCAGCCGGGCGGGACGGCCATTCCCTGGTTCGAGCCGATGATGTTCCAACTCGCGATGTTTTTTGCTAGTGTCGGGATGTCTGGTCCTGACATTATCCAACCCGCATCGATCTCAGCTTGGTTGTTGGGACTCCAAGGAGTTCCGGCTTCAGAGCCGGCTCCGAGAACGCCTCCCAGTTGGACTGGAACGGAGGTCGGACCTCCGCTTGCGACGGGGCCCTTCTGACAGTATGTATTGTCGAAGATTACGAACGACGGAAGGTTCGTGTACTCTCCGATCGTCAGGTTGAAGCCGTTCATTGCGCACCATCCGCTGTGCGAGGGATACCCGCTTTCGTTGAGGAAGCGTTGGCCGTACCTGTTCACCCAGATGTAGTTGTTGGTCGGGTTGGAGTAGCTCCATCCTTGGTTGATTCTTGGAACCCAAGGCTCCGGCCGCCCTGATACTGCGTTCATGTGCCATATGGCCGCGCCGACCGCCTGCCCCATCTTGATGCCGTCGCCCGTGTTGTACTGCCAGCCGTAGAAGTGCTCCGGGTAGGCCTTGGAGAACCTCACCTTCATGACATCGTCATACTCGAAGCCCCCCGTGCACATGATGACGGCCCTCTTGGCCTGGATGTTCACTATCTCGCTCTGGTTCTGGAGGGCCTGAACTCCAAGAATCTCGCCCGTGGTCGGGTCCTGGATTAGAGCCGTGCCTCGCGGTGTTGAAGAGGACAGGTATGCCTCTCGCCTGAACAAAACTGTCAAGAAACTGGAAGAGCACTTGACCGCCTCCGTTCACGTTGTAGTTGCTGATCGAAGACCAGCCTGGGACGTTCGGAAACTCGCCGGACAGACTATCCAGCGTGCAGGGAATGCCCATGGCGTCCAGCCACGCCTTGTTCTGATTGGCCACCGTGCCCCAAGCATTGCAGACGTCCATGGGGGTCGCGCCGAAAGAGAGCGAGTACAAGTGCAGTGCTCCGCCGACGGGGTCGGTGGGCCAGACACAAAGCCCTCCCGAGATATGCGTGTTCCCTCCGCCCCCCGAAATCTCATCTGAGGGTTGCGTCCCTTTGGTGATGCCCAACGTGGTAAGGCTCGGGGTCTTCTCGAGTATTATTACTTCGGCTCCAGCGTCGAAGGCTGTAATTGCGGAGACCGCCCCCGCTCCACCGTAGCCAACGACGACTACGTCAGCCGACTGAGACCATGTAGACGGAACTGGGAGGGGAGCCCCCCTGCGTACCGTCGAAGATGAAGTTCTGACAACAGGCACGGCTGCGACGGGCGCAGTTGCGCCAGAGTGTGTTCCCGTTGTGGCGGTAGCAAATTTAGGAGCAAGAGCGGAAGCCACGACCGCTGTCCCACCAATAGCGGCTGCTCCTATAGCAGCGCTACCCAAGAAGCTCCTTCTCGATAACTTGACGGTGTTGAGCTTTCCTTCATCGTTAGTCATAGCTAGAATTGGGATTCGGACCGTTAATAAAGAAGGAACACGTTTCTCAATCCTGAGAATTGATAGTCAGGAGATGCGCCGCATTCTCTTCTCGAAGCGCGCCGTTGCGCTAAAGGATCAGCAGAGGGCTTGATTGATAGTTGAAGAGGAAACGATTGGGTCGCATGGAGTAGATTGTGTGCCTCAAGAAAGAGGAGACGTTGAGTTTTCTAGGCAGGACGGGTGGCAGGGCGATTCTTGTTTGCATCCAACAAGTTCCTCGCCATGAAACCCAGAGCGATGCCCAAGAGAAGCAACGCGATGATTACCCCGTAAACCCAGTCCGGAATTACGCTCGAGGCGCCCGTAACTGTACTGGTTTGGGTCACAGTCTGAGTCTGTGTCTGAGTCGCCGTGATGCCTGTTCCCGTGACCGAAGTTGTCGCCGTGATTGTTAGCGGTGAGGTGACCGTGCTGACTACAGTGGTGGTAGTCGTCATTGCAGTTGCGGGTGAGTACGAGAACGTCGAAGTTGAGCTAAGCGTTCCGTACGAGGCCTTCACTGTGTAGGCACCGCTCACCCAGAGGCTGTTGACCCCGGGATTGAATGTGTCATTGAACGATCCGTTAGACACCGTCTCGACGCTGTTCGCGAAGACGAGGCTGCCCGCTGGGTTGGTTATCGTCAGCGTCACCATGAATCCGAGTGTGCCTCCGGTGAGTTGCCCGGATATGGTACCCGTCTCGATTCCTGAGTAACTGGGCGACGTCGTCGCAACCGATACGGCGGTGACCGGTGAGATAAACGTGGAAGTGGAGGTGCTTGACGAGGTGAAAGTACTAGTGGAAGCGGAGGTCGAGGTCGACGTGCCAGTAGAGCTGGAGGAAGTGCTTTTCGAGGTGGAAGTGCTTGTGGTGGTGGAGGTACTTGTAGAGTGGGAGGAAGAGGATGTCGAGGTGGAGGTACTGGTGGAGCTGGAGGTCGAAGTCGAGGTGCTGGTGGAGGTGCCTGTCGGGGTATACGTGCTTCCGCTAAATGTTAACACGTACGTGCTCATGTCGGTCGCAGAATGGTCACCTGGGTTGTCAAACTCACCGACCGCGAATCCGATTTCAATCGTGGAGCCAACTCCCAACTTGAAGTCGTATGGTGACGCGTTCTTCAGGGTGAAGGGACGATAGCACTGCACGGTGTACGTCCCGCTGGATGCGGACCCTGTAAGCGTAAGCCCGCAAATGGATTGGGTCGTGTAGCCCAGCGTCTCTACTGATGTTGGTGTCGATTCTCCTGTTGCGATAAACTCGTCGACGTTATTTGTGAATGCGGTGCTCGCCAGTATCATTATTGTGGGCGTGGTAGGGCTTCCCATCGGTTGAGTGTTGTTGGCGTAACCGAGTTCTATTCCCCCGAAACAAGAGGCGTCAGAGCAGTAGAATTGAGACGTCTTCCATATCATCAGAAAGATCCATCCAGTCCCGTTCTGCTTAACGGCAAAGGTCGCGCCTGAAGAAGGTTCGTTTAGAGTCGCTGTGTCCGTCCAGTCCGAAGCCGAATACGCGCCGTGAACATTCACAGGGATTGTGGCTTTGTACGCAGTAATCGTAGTGGGCGCGGCCGCGGCCGTTCCAACGGTAATCGCCGAGGCCAGAGCCATCAGCATCAGAATGGCGCAAACTACGAAAACACTGACCTTGGGCTTGTCAGCCAATTTCGGTCGAGTGGCGAGCGGCCGGGTACGTAATTAAAGCCAGAGGACAATTCTCAAAGATGAGAATAGAATTGGGACGTTTTCTTGAGCGGACTTGCGCTGGTCGTGCCTTCACTTGTGCGGACTGAAGCCCAGGGTCTTCTTTACATTGTTGGTTGAATCGCCGGCGACTTGGTCTGCCTCCTTCCCCTCAATGATAGCGCCCCCACAATCACCAGCACGACGACCATCACTCCCGTCGTAAGATAGACGTCGTCCTGCGTCAGCGTCAGCGTCCTGAAACTTACCCCGAGAGCACTATACAAGGGATCCATCACCGACTGTCCATACGGGCTGAGTTCCCCGCCAATCGACCCTGCAAGTGAGGTAAAGAGAATCGCGAAGAACGCGGTCCCGATTTCTAACACATAGAGTCCGGCCTTCTCCCACAATCCTGGCCCCTCCCAGTATCGTATGAAGGCGTAGGCTGCCCAGAAATACAGCGCCCCCAGAGCAACCAGGCTCTTATTCAGAAGGATCGGAGTGGTCGACAATACCGAGTACGGCTCAATCAGGTAGCCGGTTATTCCCGAGAGGATGAGGAAGAAAACCGCCCCGAGCGAGCCGACGTAGGCAATTGCGTCGGCATCTGCCCGAATTACCTTCAGCTGCTCTGTTGGTTCTTTACCTCTATAGACCAGGTCTGCGATGACCATGACTAGCAGGGCAAGGAAAGCGAACACCGCTATCCCTGTATGCAGCTCCACTACGAGGGCGTGAACGGTTGCGTCGGGAATACCGAGTATTGTTGTCAACTCTATTATCTCTACTCTATTGGTATCTCCTTAACACCAGGCCTATCAGAATGCTGAATCCTACCACAATTACGACGAACTCTTCGGCATAGAGGGGTGACAGAGGTGCCGTTGTACTCGCCGACGTGGATGTAGAAGTGGTGCTGCTCGTTGCTGAAGAGACAGAAGCCGTCGACGTTGTGCTGCTAGCAGTCGAGGTCGTGGCCGGTCCCAGAACTAGGACGTATGTGTTCATGTCTGTTGCAGCGTGCTGCCCCGGACTCGAGAACTCTCCTACAGCAAATCCAATCTCAATGGACGAGCCTGCAACTAGAGCGGGGAAGGGATCGTATGGTGAAGAGTTGTCGAGTTTCAACGGCCTGAAACACTGACCCGTGTATGTTGTTCCTGATAGCGCCAGTGAGCAAGTGGACTGTGTCCTGTAGCCCTGGGATTCCACCGTCGAAGGGGTAACCTCGGCTTGCGAAATGAACTCGTCATATCCCCCCTTGAAGGAAGGACTGAGGAGAATCATTATTGTGGGAGCGAGAGACGAACCCATTGCGGCTGTATTATTCAGGAATCCGAGTTCAATGCCCCCGAAACAGTTTTGGTCTGTGCAGTCCGCGGTACCACTGCTCCACTGTAGAAGAAAGAGAAGACCCGTCGAATTATACTTGAATGCGACCGTCATTCCCGCAGCCGCGATTGTAGCCATTTGGGTATCGTTCCAATCGCTTGGAGAATATGGCGCGCTCGATGTTCACCGGAATCTTTGCTTGGGTCGCGGTGATGATTGTGGCAGATGCCGCACCCACCTGCTGAAACGGCCCAAGAGATAGGAGAATCATGAAGGCTATCGTGATTGGGACAGGACCAAAACCTAGCTTGATTCCCACCGGCTTCACTCGGCCGCTGTGATTCGGACAACTAGATAAACACCCGAAACGTTTCTCAGGTGTGAGAATCAAGGGATGTGTCGCGCGCGCTGGCAAGCCGTGCGGGGAGCAAGAAGCGTATTCGACGCTAATTCGGGAGACTGAGCTTCTAGAGCCCTCATGGCTTCGGAATATGGCATTGCGCGTGGACCTTGATAGATTGAGGTGTCGTAATGACCAACCAGCCTGTTGAATCCGTGAACGACCTCTTCAGCCAAGCCAACGCTCAGAGTGCGGAGCAACATGCTTCCGAACCTGAGACCTTCGCCCCCGCGCCAGTCCAGCTCCTTCTTGCTGAAAAGCGAGTCGACGTTCGCCTCCTCGACCTTTCGTTGAATCTCGATAAGTGCGTCGTGCCTTTGATCGTCAGGCAGTAGCAGCGCCTTGTCGATCTCCTCGATGGCAATCTTTGCCGCTCGCTGGTGCGACTTCACCCTCTCGTAAGTTGCGGAGTCGATCAGCCCGTATCGGAACTTGAGGTCATTCAACTCAGCGGCCGCATCATAGCTCGCGGCCAGAATTTGGTCACGGCGTCATCGCGTCCGTCTCGTACGACAGAATCGTCTTCCATGTAGGCTGCAGGAGAGCTTGCCTGTGCTCCTCCAGAGTGCGGTAGAAGTGCTTGTAACCGAACTTTGGGTCCTCGAACGCCCCGCTAGCGGGGTCCAGGAACGGCCCCATCGGTGCGATGAAGAACTGGAGTCGCGGGTCAGCGCTGAAGCGATTGATGAGATGCTCGCAGTATGGAACCGTCTTCATTACGTCCTCGTACGTCTGGTGCGGTATTCCAACCATGAAGAAGAGGTCGAGCCTTCGGCAGCCGTGCGACAGCGCGCTTGCAATCGTGTCCTCTATCTTGCTGTTGGGAACTGGGAACTTGAGGGTGTCGAGTTTGCGCAGGTTCTCGTCCGCCGTTTCGATTGTAACTTCGAGGCTCCATTTTCGTACACTCTCCTGAATCATCCTGGAAGAAGTCGTCGCCCGCGGGGAAAGAACAGCTCAAACACAAGCTCGTTGGGAATCTTCTCCTCGCTTGAGCAACGAGAAGAACTTCTTGGCACGGTCAAGACCACCCAGACGCGGGTCGTGAATCATCACGATAGGACCGTTCGAGAAAGGAGTGGAAGGACCTAATGTCAAAGACGAGCTTCTCCGGGGACCGGAAAGCTGGCCAACTTCGTTCGCATATCTGCTTGTACGCTGACCGCGAACCCCCGCACGTGGAGCAGTTTAGCGTGCATCCCCGAGAATTGAGTATCATACCCGTCGGGTGTCCGAGCCATCGAAGGTAGGGCAATAGGTCCGCCAGATTGTGGTACTTGAAGACGCATTTGACTGCGTACTGGTAGTCAGGAATGTCGATGTAGTCAAGGTTCGTCGGTATGAACGTCAGCGGGTTGACTACGACACTTCCGTCCGGTTTCTTCCACGTCAGGTTCTCGACGGACTCCAAGGGCTGCTTGTTCCGGAGGGCATGTAGGAGCTGGCGGCACGGCTCCTCTGTAGAATCGCCGCGCATCACGAAATCTACGAACGGGTATCTTATCAGCTCCTCGTGATAGTAGCTGGAAGCTGAGTCCTCCTAGAAGGATGAAGCTCTCCGGGTGAATCTTCTTCGTAAGTTCGGCAATGGCAAGGGCACCGTTGGCGTGGGGAAGCCAGTGGAGGTCGATGCCGAAGATCGTCGACCTGAGTTTCGCCAGCCGATTCTCGACGTCGAACGACGGATCTTTGAGCATCCTGTACGCGAGGTTCACCATTCTGACGTTGTACTGGTTCTTCCCAAGGTAAGCAGCGATGCTGGTTATCCCGGCGGGGTACATCTCGAACTGGTCCGTGGATGGAATCGCGTCGGCAACTGGCCCTTGCATTATCGTCTCCTCCCGGAAATCGTAAACCGAAGGCGCATGGAGGAGTGTGAGGTCGGTGTGGAAGACGTCTCTCAGACCCAATTGTCAGGTCACCTTCCTCTTGTCTGATACTCCAGGCCTCTGCTATCAGTCATAGCAATCCTCATGATATCTGCTTCGCTCGGGGTGACTGACTGGAACAGAACTCTCTCCGCCTCCTTCAGAAGCTCCAAGCCCACGAGCTCGTGAGGGAAGAGGGGCAGCTCTACGATCGTGAGGTCGCCGAATTTCTCGTGGAGGTAGGCTGATGTGCTTCTCCTGCTCGCCTGCCTTTGTCGACCAAGAAATCCGAGTCCAGTGCTTTGATTACGTTGTTGATTATCAGCTCCGTCACTTTGAAGCCGGATTTGTTGAGCTCGGCAAAGACGCCCTCGAGCTGCTCTACGGCAAGAGCCTCTGGTATGGTTATCATGGTGAATCCAACCTCCTTGCGCAGAAAGTCTATGTTCTCCTCGGACAGTTCGCGCCAGCGTCTGATTATTTCCATCAGCGTCTCCCTGTTCTCCTGTCCACGTTTCAGCTTGGAGTATATGCGAGGTGCCATCCTAAGATGCTCAACGAGCATTGCTGGCGTCTGCAAGAGCGCGAGCGTCTGCCCCAGCGGAGCCGTGTCCCAGACGATGGTTTCGTATTCCCCGCTGCGGTTCAACTCTCTTATGTAGTCAACCATGAACTCCTCGGCCAGTCCAGGCAATAGCGAGGTCATGAATTCAAGAAATTCTTGATATTCAACCGACACGAAGGAGGAGAAAACCTGGTAGACTTCCTTGCCGAATCTCTTGTCCCACATCTCCCTTGATCTGTTCGAGCCCGAGTTCGTCGATGTACAACGACTCCCGAACCTTCGCTGGTCTGTCACTACCGGTTATCCCGAAGATGTGGGACAACGATGGAGTGGCATCAGTAGAAATCGCCAGAGTGCGCTCGCCCAGGGAGGCGTGATGCAAGGCGCTCGCCGCCGCGCACGTGGATTTGCCGACGCCACCCTTCCCCGCAAAGATGGTAATCACTCTCTTCGCTCTTGGTTCTCGATTGCCCCATCGTCGGTTAATAGATGTTCAGTTCTCTCGAGGTGCAGTTCGCGGCAAAGCGCCAACCCTCATCTCACTTCTGGGTGGGGCATTCGTGGTCAGCTGGGTTGTAGTCTGCGTTGCGAACCGAATCTCAGAAGCTGAACGTGACGTCCGACTGCAGCATCTTCTCCCTCAGGATCGTCTCGGGAGGCAACAGCGAAGCCCTCGTCCAGCTCTGATTCGGATATGCCTGCCTCCTCCAGTGACTCTCTCTCGACGTAGAACAGGTTGCCCGCAGCGTCCTTCTGGAAGAGCTCCAGCAGGCTCTGGGCGTAGGACCTGTCAACTCCCTTCAGCGCGCAGGCGACGCCCTTCCCGAGGTGGGCGATGGTGACGTCGTGCTCCTCGGTCCCGCCGAGAATCCCGAGCGCCAGCCTGAGACCCTCGATGTAGTAGGAGCTGCCCACCGGCGGCCTGAGGAACGAGATGAAGACTTTCTTGCGCAAACCTATCACCTAGAGGAAGTTTACCACTTTCTCCTTCTCCATCATCTGCTAACAGCTCGTCATAGCCAATTGAGTGAACGGTCGACGGCAACCTTGACGTCAACCCTCTCCTCGCGATGTCGTCCTCCATCACGTATACGCGCCCTGCCGCGTGGACCTTTGCCGAGGAGTAGACAGCGTCCTCGAGGAGCACGATGTGCGCATCGCTATCCTTGGCAGCATAGAAGATTGCAATATCGACGAACGGCTCGTCGACGAGGTAGACCGTCACAGCCGGCTCGCCTCTCAAAGGTTTACGATCCTGTCGCATTTGCTGACCATCTCGGACGCCTGGGTCGCACCCGTTATCTGGACCCGCTTCAGATAGTCCCTTCCATCCTCGAGTCCTCTGTTGTCTGTGCAGGTCAGACATGCGTAGATGCGGGCACCGTGATCGAGCAGCGAGTCGAGATAGTCCTTGGGGAGTTTCTGCATCGACGGGAAGTCCTCGGTCGCTAGAGCATTGTACACCCCGTCCATGTACAGAAAGATCGTCACGTTGTCGGACCTGCTCAGGGCGGCGTTGGCAATGCGATAGGCAGTCTCCCACCGCTGGGTCTGATATGGGCCGCGCCTGAGCACGATTCCGAAATCAGTCAATTCGGCGTGAAAGGTTGAAATCTCTCAGTTAAGCTTTTCTTGATGCCGTTCGAGCGAGCACAGACGTGAACCTCGGCGTTGCTGAGTCGACGAACACCGACGTCGCTCAGCGCAGGAATGATTGAATTTGGCGACAGAGAGCGACTCACCAGAAGAGGATAATCGTTCTGTCTTTCTGTTCGAGCACTTCAGG
This sequence comes from uncultured Nitrososphaerota archaeon, assembly GCA_963749225.1. Classification (GTDB taxonomy): domain Archaea; phylum Thermoproteota; class Nitrososphaeria; order Nitrososphaerales; family Gagatemarchaeaceae; genus Gagatemarchaeum. The sequence continues at coordinate 151,321 of CAVVLY010000003.1, forward strand.
GACGGGATGAGGGCAGAGGACATACTCATCAGCTCTGGGTTCCACACGCACTCTGGAGCCCCGCCTCCGGACGTGAGAACGGGCTGCGACCTTGCGGTATCGGTCCCGACTGGTGAAACGCTTGGCGGCGGAGAGGAAGTTGAAGGAACGAGGAATCGGGGTCTGGGACGTGATCCTAAAGTTCAGTGGGAGCCTCCCGGAGCTGCAAATCAGCAAGCTCGTGAAGAAGGTGGACTACGGCGACTACGTCATGATAAGGGTCGGAAACATGAAGCTGACATATCACAAGAAGACGCGGCGTAATCGTCAACATATCGGGTGGGGGCTGTCCCGACATTCCCCTCCTCGCCGTGAAGATGGTGGGGAAGAAGCTGCAGGAGGCCAGCCCCGCCGGCTCAGATCGGGTTCACGCTCTGCGCGTACACACTCCAGAAGGCTTACGAGGTGGCTCTCAGACAATGGAGAGAAGCTGTGTAGATGCTCCTCCTGTCTGGAACGCTGCCCCTGGCATATGAATCCGTCACAGTCGGGCAGAGTGAATTTCGACGGGGAAAGGATGCGCATTGGCGACATGGAGATTCCTCCGCGATATGCTCTCCATCGGCGCCACCGCGATGATGGCCGCCGCTCTGAAGACCACCGAGGCCCTCGGGATCGAGCCACCCATGAGCGTGGTCGCGGGGGACATGGGAGAAGGTACAGGGTCCAAGATGGTGTACAAGTACCTCACCGAGGACGCGGGCGGGCTCGGGCCGTCGACGGTGACGTTGCATTACATACTGCCGCTCAGGAACGAGTTCCTCGGCTTCGTCGAGATGGTCGACTACTGGGCGAAGAGACCGTTCCTGATAGCCGATGCCGGGGCACTTCTCATAGCAAAGGCAACGAGAGTCTGCGAGAAGTTCGACCTCTTCACTCCGGACGCGGGCGAGATATCATTCCTCGCCGATCCCGACGCGGGTCATCCGGCCTACGTGAAGGCTGCTTTGTTCGAGGTCGACACGACCGAGGTTCCCAGACTGATTGCACAGGCCTACTCCGAGAAGAACTCCCCGCGCTATCTTCTGGTGAAGGGACCCACCGACTACGTAGTTGATAGCGGAAAGATCATCTACGCGATATCTCGAGCCGAACATACCCGTCTTAGAGCCCATAGGGGGAACGGGGGACACGATAACCGGCATCGTTTCCGCGCTGATATCCGGAGGCTTGGACCCGGTGAAGGCGAGCATGATTGCTTCGAAGTCCAACAGGCTCGCAGGTGAGCTCTGCAATCCGACCCCTGCGACGAAGGTCTTCGAGATTGTCGACCACATCGAAGAGGCGGTCAAGAAGGCCTTGGATGAACAATAGAGCTCGTTTCAGGACCTCCTAGACGGAGCCCGACGCATGCTTTGTTGCTATCGAGATGCCCGTATGCTCCTGCGAATCGGTGAGTACCTCTGAACCAAGCACTCGAGTTCGCCGATGACAAAAATGGTCAGAAAGGCCAGAAGTTGATGATGAGCACCGCGAAGATAAGCGTGAGGTACGGGCTCGATATCTTGAAGAGGGTCCACGCGGTCTTCTCGGTCCTGTCCGCGGCGAGCTTGACGCTGTACCCGAGTATCACTGCCCCAGCGACGAGCGCGCTCACGATGTAAAACGGGCTCACGCTCGACCACGAAGACTATCGCGAGGGAGAAGACTGCGAGGAGCGAGCTCGTGATCGCTATGCAGAGCGTCCCCACCCTCTCGCTGACGATCACCGGCAGCATCGGGACGTGGGCCTCCCTGTAGTCTTCCTTTACCTTGATGGCGAGGCTCCAGATGTGCGTAGGTATCCAGACGATCACCAGGGCGGACATGAATATTGCGAGGGGCGAGACCGTGGCGGCTATCGCCGAGTACCCGACGAGGACGGGCATCCCGCCCGAGATCCCGCCGAGGATGATGTTGAGCCAGCTCCTCCTCTTCAGCCAGAGGGAGTAGACCCCGACGTTGTCCACGAGCCCGATGAGCATGAACGCGGCCGCAATCCAGTTGAACCAGTAGGCGAGGACGACCGAGAGGATTGAAGCTACCAGCCCGAAGACGAGAGCGTTCCTCGGGCTGATCCTCCCGCTGGGGATGGGCCTCTTCTTCGTCCTCTGCATCACCGCGTCGATGTCGCGGTCGTGGTAGTTGGTGAGGACCTCCGCGCCCGCCGAGCCGAGGAATATCGCCGCGAACCCAACGGCGAGCTGGAGAGCGTCGGGCACCTTGTCGGTCTCCCTGTAGGCGACGAGCATCCCGGCCATGCCGGTGAAGACGAGGAGCAGAACTATCTTGGGCTTTATCATCTCCCAGTAGTTCTTGATCGATCTCCGAGAAGGTCATCGTCACGTCGGGCCGAGCACGCAATCATAAAGCTTGTGCTGGTGGGTCCCGTTGAGTCGTAGCGACACCGTTTCACATATATATCCGACATCGACTTCTTTCACACCATGGAGAAGCCACTCTCGGTTCACGACAGCGAAGCAGCAACTATGCCTGCAAGCGCGACTCCCGAGGTGTCCGGTCTCGGATATCGTCGACTGCAGAGATCAGCTCTGTCCTAAGCCAATCCTCATGGTCAAGAAGGCGCTCTCAGAGGCTCGCCTCAACCACACGTTCGAGGTGATAGTGAACGAGCACGTCTCCAAGGAGAACGTCCTGAAGTACTGCTGGAACCACGGCCAGGAGGTATTCAGGTCCTACGAAGACGGGCCGGACTTCCACATCTTTGTGAAGAAATCTCCCGAGGTCATGGTGGACAAGCCAATGCCGGTGATCGGCCCCTGTGGCGCACGGTGGGATTGACTCGGCTGAGCGACCCAATGGTGGCTCGAGAATAGTGGAGGAGTTTTACAGTTTCGTCGGAAAGAAGCTAGGCGAAGGGAAGAGGGTCGTCGTCGCTACGGTCATCGAGGCAGAGGGATCAGCCCCACAGGGCGGCGGGGCCTCGATGGCGATAACCGAGGAAGGTCCGACCTGCGGAACGGTGGGAGGCGGCTGCGTTGAAAGATACATCGTCAAGTCTGCGAGGAAGGTATTCGAAGATGGCAAGACCAGGGTGGAGGAGTTCAACCTTGGAGACGAGAGCTGGTCCGGTATCGGGATGTCCTGTGGCGGGAAGGTGAAGATGCTGATGCAGCTGGTCGAACCCACCGAAAGGCTCATAGTCTTTGGCTCGGGAGGAGTCGCAAGGTGCACCTGCCAGATTGGCAAGATGCTCGGTTACGATGTCGATAGTGCTCGATCCATTCGCAGACAAGGAGCTGTTCCCAGGTTGCGAGGTCTACACGCAGGGCGTGCTGCACAAGATCAAGGAGATACCGATAACTCAGTTCGACAGCATACTGATGCTGACAGACCACCGGTACGACTTCGAGGGGCTGCAGGCGGTCTTCGAATCGAAGGCGAGGTACATCGGGATGATCGGCAGCAAGAACAGGGTGAACACCGTCTTCAAGGAGCTTGTTGAACAGGGTGCCGCGCTGGACAAGCTTCTCACGGTATACGCGCCCGTGGGGCTGGACATCGGAGCGATATCTCCCGGGGAGATAGCCGTCAGCATAATGGCAGAGGTGATATACGCCCGAAGAGGTGGATCTCTCCAGCATCTGCGCCTTACCAGACTGCTAGAGGGCCCAGAGAAGACTCATCCGCCGAAGGATGGCGCTGGGGCGGAGACCAAGACCGACGTGCAAGTCCTGCGGGCAGTGCCGAAATCCTAGCAGACCTCTGCTCAAGTCTCCGGACATGTGGCGGCAAAGGAGGATGCAATCATTCCTTCGCGGCGAGAGCGCAGATTGACTCGCTACGTTATCGGAGTGGACGACAAGAAGGCATTAACTACCCGCCTTGGCATAGCGCGTTCTCCACCGCGTTGACTATCGCGGGCAGCGAGCCTATCCTTCCTGCCTCGCCCGCTCCCCTTGCCCCGTGGAGATGCTGAGAGGTGGTCAATCGCATGGGGACGTGCGAGAAGATCGGAGTGGCCGATGGTGAGGGAATCGTGTACGAGTTGCTCAGTCGGCAGTCTCCATCGTATTCGACCTCTTCCTGAAAGGCTTCTCCTATCGATTGCAGGACGCCACCCTCTGTCTGCGCTGTCAGGGCGGACGGGTCCAGCACGGTACCGAAGTCATCGAAGGTCAGGTGTTGGACAACCTTGACCGAACCCGTGGATCTGTCGACGACCACGAGCGAGATGTGGCAGCCCGAGGAGAAGGTGGAGGTCTCCGACTTGTACGTTGCCTCGACCGCGATTCCACTTCTTCAGTTCTTTGGCCACGTCGACGAAATCAAGGTCGCGTCTGCTTCCATCCCTGTATCTCACATGAAACGCGCCCCCGGCGAAGCTGACGTAGGCGGGGGCGCCCGGGGACGGGCCTCTAAGATGTTCCTTTATCCGATCGACCAGAAGCGGGCAAGCTAGCAGAGTGGCTGAACCAGCGTATGTGATACTCCGACTGGAGAGGGTGCCGATACCCAGGTGACTCGTCGTTGTGTCACCAAATCTCACCTCAATCCGCGCTTGTCCCAGGTCGTAGCTTCTTTGAGATGATTGTCGCCAGTGTCCGTTCGCTCCCCTGTCCGGTGGGGGCAACCGAAGTGAAGAGCACCAGCGTCCCACGCCTCTTTAGCTCGAGGCGGACGGTCTCCGTCGACGCGGGAGCTGATTCGGCCAGGTAGAATGAGAGTCCAAGCCCCATGAGGTTCGACTCGTTCATGAAGGATGCGCGGCGGACCAGCTCCTGCGTCAGCCTGGAGTCCTCGAGCTGCCTCCAGCAAATCTACGAAACGCAACTGCGGTATGGCCATCCCGAACGGGCTCCTGTTAATGGAAGAGTCTTCGCCAATCAGATTGGTTTTCCTTATCGAGAACTGATCCAAGCCTATTCTCATTGCAATCTGATTCATGACTCGCTCGAGGATGAAAGTCGCGATCATCCCTCCCGAACCTCGGATGGGTCCCATCATCACCTTGTTCGTGGCGACCGCGGTGACATGAACCTCAACATCTCTTGATATCGTAGGGCCCGGTGATCATGGAGACCATCTGATTGATTGCGGTGGAGCCGCGTGCCTATCTTCTGTTCCTGGTTGCTCGAGAGATTCACCGGCTGAACCTCCAAAGTATGCGCCTGCATCGACAAGAACGTGGTCCTTGAGCACCAGGATTCTGCCCGAACGGTCGTATCCTACCTGAACCTCGTGCGTCTGGTCAGGACGGTGGGTCAGGGTCACCAGCTTCTCTTCAGGAAGGGGGATCCATTTCACGTTGCGACGAAGCTTGGCTGAAATCAGATAGCAGGCCAGGTCCTCTGCGTTAGGGAATATCTTGCCACCGAAAGCTCCGCCAACTGCCGTCTGAATTACGCGGACAGGTTCCGATTTCGCGGTAGAGTTGAGCAGAAATTGCTGAAGCTGATTCGGAGATTGGGTTGACGAATAGACCACAGTGCCGTTCGACCCGCGCTCGACGATGATTCCCCTTCCTTCGAGTGGGTAGGGAGAGATTCTGGGAAGGTGGAAACGAAGATTGAGGGTGTGGGGCGATCTCTTCAGGGCTTCGGCCGGCTGACCGGCTTCAGATTCCTGTTTGAGGACGATGTTGGATGAGGCAGTCGAGAGCCATCTGTCACTGCCAGAGATGGCATCCACAGGTTCCGAAACCACAGGAAGAGGTTCGTACTCCACGCTGATTCGTTCCAGGCTATCCTCCAACGCGGATCTCTTGGAGCCGACGACCGCCGCGACGGGCTGACCCTGGTAGACGACTTCCGTCTCCGCGAGGGGATACTCGTTCCAGACATTCGGCGCGATCGAGATCCCGCAAGATCTGTTTGCGTGAAGACGGCCAAGTCATCTGTCCTGCCGACCTGGCTCGTGTCGATCTTCCTAATCCTTGCGTGGGCGACCGGCGACCTGAGGAACAACACGTGGAGCTGATTCCTGACGTTGAGGTCTTCGATGAAAGTGGCGGATCCCGACAAGTGCGACTGGAGCTCCTTCTGGGGACGCTTGACCAACGGGGAGAGGAGCCCTCCCTAAGGAGATAAGCTTAGGTTCAGTCAAACGAGTACCGTTGCGCACATCATCGGGCGAGCGGTCTTGCAAAGTGGAGTGCACACGTATTATATACAATTCCTGCCGCGACCAAACGACGGTGTTTGGAGATTAACGAGGGTCCAGAGGAGAAGGAGGAATTCGAGCGATTACACTTGGTCGGTGCGCGTCCGATGGGCCGGAGATCAGGAGGCCAAGGTTTACGCGGGCAAACATGTGTTCTCTGTCGGGAGACAGGCCGCCTTCACCCAAGAGGAGGCCCACCCGAGCGCCGCCGAGTATCTGCTGGGCGCGCTCGGGGGTGATCTCGTGAGCGGATACCAGTATCAGGCAGCGAAGCGTGGAGTCACAATCGATGCGACCGAATCGGTGGTCTCAGGCCGACTTGACAACCCCATGGTCTTCCTGGGGGTCGTCGGGGCCAAGGGCCGTCCAGGCTTCGAGTCCATAACTGCTACCCTCTACGTCAGCTCAGATGCTGACGAATCCACGCTTCAGGAAATCTGGCTCGCCACGCTGGCCACCTCACCCCTCGTGAGCACCCTTGAGCGGAGCGTCAAGCTTTCGCTTCATCTGCAGCCGACCTCCTAGTTCTTCTAGAACTCCAGTACGCAGGAAGGAGTTCGACAGAGCTGGCCCCGCCTTCTCTAGCCTCCGCTCCCGCTTCTCGCATCTTCGGGGGTAGTTCGAGTCTTGGCGCTTCAGACCGTCCTCTTGATTAGGAGTGAACCATCTGCTGCTATCTCCACTCTGGCCCCGGAAGTCAGGCGATGACCCCTGATCTTTGGCCTCCACGTGACCGAATTGCAGCCAGGACGTCGTCGGCCGAGTTGACCAGCTTCACCCCGAGGACGTCGGCTCTGAGGATTATCATGGAGACAACCTCGAAGACCGATGTACCCGCTAGGTATGAGCACCTCTCTCGGCGCATCCAGCTCTTGAAGCGCCGCCAGTGTGGCTTTCGCCGCTTCTATCTTCAGCCGAGCTCGACGTTCAATCTCGCTGACATTTTCCCTCGTGGTATTCAACTTCTTCCCACTTCAGCCTGACTGAGTCCTTTAGTCCTGTAGCGGATGACCTCCCATTGGCGCGATGGTCAGCGTGGTGTTGTGAAAAGTCTCCTTCTTGTCCAAATCACCGCTTTGCCAGAGGCGCTCTGATATGAGTGTTTCGTCGCACGCTTCAGAGTTTGATGATTCCTGAGGTTCGCTTCACCGTTCCCCTCTCAGTCGCGAGCCTGCTGCCATGCCGTGATGAGTTCCAGCGCGGGCCTAACTGCCGCTCCTTCTACGAGCTGCTTAAATGGGGGTAATCAAAAACGCTTACGCATGACCATGTACAGGCTAAATGAGGAACAGTCGAAGATCGTTGAGCGAGTCCGCAAGATCGCCGACGAACAGATAGCGCCGTACGCCGCCGATGTCGATGCGAAGGGTCGCTTCCCCCGGGAAGGCATGGATGCCCTCGGGCACGCCGGGTTCCTTGGACTGAACATCCCGAAGGAGAAGGGTGGCATGGGCCAGGGGTTGCGGGTGGCCAGTGCGGTGCTGGACGAGCTCGCCCAGCGCGACGCCTCCCTGGCGATGGTCTACAAGATGCACCTTTGCGGCTGCGCGTCCTACGTCGCCTTCCCGCAGACGGGGGAGAGGTTCTTCGCGCAGATCGTCGCTGGCAAGCATCTGAGCACGCTGGCCTGGAGCGAGCCAGGGTCGCGCAGTCACTTCTGGGCTCCTGCGAGCCAGGCCACGGAGCGCAGATGGCCAGGTCGTCTTGAACGCCCAGAAATCTTGGGTGACCTCAGCCGGCGAAGCCGACGGCTACGTGGTCTCCACGCGGACGGCCGGCGGGACGGGTGCGACCGATACGATGCTCTACCTCGTCCTGAAGGGAGACGACGGCATGCGAGTCGCGGGGCCTGGAACGGGCTGGGCATGCGCGGCAACGCCAGCAACCCGATGGTCCTGGAGAACTGTACGATCCCGTCCGACCGGGCGCTCTGCAAGAGGAGCGAAGGGTTTCCGACGATGCTCGGTGTGGTGCTTCCTTGGTTCAACCTAGGCAACGAGGCCATCTCGGTCGGGATTGCCGAGGCTGCCGTGGCCGCGACGACCGCGCACATGACGTCAAGACGCTTTTCAGACATGAACAACAGTCGCCTCGCCGACCTGCCCACGCTGCGCGCTCGCCTGGCGCAGATGCGCATCGAGACGGATACTGGCACGCGCCCATCTCACCAGCGTCATCGACGCGGTCGAGCGGCCCGGCCCGCAGACCACGCTCATGGTTCTGGAATCGAAGGCCGTCGGGGCCGACGCTGCGCTCTCGTGTGACAGACCTCGGGATGAAGGCCTGTGGTGGCGCCGCGTTCAGCAAGCACCTGAGCCTGGACCGCAACTTCCGAGATGCGCGGGCGGCGTACGTCATGGGACCGACGTCGGATGTCCTCCAGGAGTTCATCGGGAGGGCGCTGTGCGGTATGGAGCTCTTCTAACGTAGGGGTTGTGGACCTTACGAAACCACGCGTCCTCGTCGGAGCGGTCATCTACGACCCCAAGGTCGTGACCATCTGGGAGATAATCAAGGGCTTCTTCGCCGCCCAGGGATACTCGATGGACTGCGTCTTCTACAACACCTACGAGCTGATGACCGATGCCCTAGTCGCGGGTCACATACAGGTCGCCTGGAACTCGCCGCTCGCTTGGGTCGACGTCGTCAGGCGCACGGACGGGGCGATGCCGGGCAATCGCGATGCGCGACACGGACCGCGACAGGAGGACTCACTTCATCGCTCGCAGGACGAGCGGGATGAAGCGACCTGAAGACCTGCGCGGGAAGACCCTGGCCACCGGAGCCAGAGACTCACCCCAGTCCCACCTGCTGCCCTTGCACTTCTTGCAGCAGAAGGGTCTGATGGCCGGTCGTGACTTCACCGTTCGTCGCTTTGATCTTGTTCGTCGGCAAAGCACGGCGACCACGTGGGCGGCGAGCTCGAGGCTCTGCGAAGCGTGCAGCGAGGGAGAGAGCGACGCCTGCGCGATCCTCGACCTCAACTGGGCGCGCTGGCAGGCCGAGGGAGTGGCGGACGCCGCTGCCCTGATGTCCCTGGGGACGACGGACCCGTTCGACCACTGCAATTTCAGCGTCCTGGAGAGCTTCTCCCGCCGAAGAAGAACGGCGTTGGACCACGACGCTGTTCTCCATGAGATATGAGAATCCGTCCCACCGAGAGATGATGGACCTCGAAGGGCTGAAGGCCTGGCTCCCTGGTCGCACCACGGGCTACGCCGCACTGACCGAGGCGGTGGAACAGCAGAAGTTCTTCGAAGAAAGCTCTGGTTAGCGATGTCGACCCAACAGACACGTCTTCCCGGTCACGATGGTGGGCAGCTGGCCCCGCTCTCCCGAGCTGCTGCGAGCCCTGCGACAGAAGCAGAACGGGAGGATATCGGCAGGAAGAGTTCAACAGCGTGGCCGATTCTGCGGTGCTTGAGGCGTTGCACGCCCAGGAGACGGCCGGCGTGGACCTGGTCACCGACGGGGAGCAGCGACGGGACAACTTCTACTCCTTTGTGGCCGAGAAGATGGACGGCGTGCGGCTCATGACCCTGGCCGAGATGCTCGACGTTGTCGAGGACAAGGCAAGATTTGAGCGCATCCTGCAGACGCTCGACGTTCCGGCGTTCGCCATGAAGACGGCCACCTGCGTCGGGAAGATCAAGCGGCGAGAACCCCTGGCGCTGGACGAGTATCGGTTCCTACGCCAGCATACGAAACGCCCGATCAAGGTGCCCACTCCCCGGCCCCTATCTGCTGACTCGAGCAATGTGGGTCAAGGAGGTATCGCGCGCGGCCTATCCAACCAAGGAGGACCTCGGGGAGGATGTCGTCCGCATCCTGCGAGAGGAGGTATTCGCGCTTCGCGACGCCGGGGTGGATTTCATCCAGTTCGACGAGCCCGTCCTGACGGAACTCGTCTTCACCCAAGGTCAGACTCGCACCTTCATGTGCGCCGCTCTCGCCGCCCGTCACGACCCAGCAGAGGAACTGGAGTTTGCCACCTCACTCTTGAATCGGGTGGTGGATGGGTTGGAAGGCGTCAGGGTCGGACTGCATATCTGCCGCGGCAACTGGAGCCAGAACGAGCAGGTCCTGCTGAAGGGCTCGTACCATCCCCTGGTGCCATACCTGGAGCGGATGAAGGTGCAGCAGTTCGTCTTGGAGTTCGCCACGCCACGCGCTGGAGACTTGGAGGCCATCGCCGAGGCTGCTAGAGAGCAAGGAGCTGGGACTGGGGGTGGTCAATCCCCGCACCGCCGTGGTCGAGTCGCCGGAACAGATTGTGGCGAAGGCACGAGAGGCCCTCCGCTATCTGCCGGCGGAGCGTCTCTTCCTCAACCCCGACTGCGGATTTGGAACCTTCGCACAGCGGCCGCTCAACACGCCGGAAATCGCCACAAAGAAGCTCGCAGCAATTCACAGGCCGCGGGAATACTCAGAGCGACGGCCTAGGTGGCAAACAGCCACTGGAAGGCAGTTACAAGAATCAAAGGAGACCGATCCGCCTCTGGTTCGCACACTTTGCTGGTTCAGCGCCTCGGCGGACGACGACGCGAGTTACCGACATGATTCGCGACTATCTTTCCTTCTGCTCGTCTGAGTATCTCGTCTAGGGTTGAGGGTGATATTCCCAGCGTCTTCGAGAGTTCCTTCAAACTTGTCTCGCGTGGAAAGCGGAAGTAACCCTTCTCCTCTGCGAGGCCGATAGCCCGCTCCTGGTCGTACGTCAATACTCTGTTTTCTATCGGCTCGCCCATTTCTGTCACATTCGCGCTTATGCCTTCACGCCTCAGCTCAGCCAGAAAGTTCTTCACTGATGTTTTCCCCGAGAATATCATTTGCCATTTCGCAGGCGCCTGGTCTGCGGTGCGAGCCGCGATTGCACAATTCCTGCAAAAACCGACCTCGGAGGACACGGCCCTACAGATGGGAGAACTCTTTGTGATAATCATTCCGGATGCCCTGTACTTGTCGAAGACGTTGAAGGTGCTGTAAGCGATATCTTGGTTCTGCACTTATGGTCCGAAGGATGTCCTTTACGGGTTGGCGGCTGCTAATCTCAATGTACTCTATCATCCCTCTGCGGCCATATGGCCTGCAGTCTACCATCTTTATGATGGTGTCCGGGTTCTTCAGAATAGAAGCGGTCCATAGTTCGGTCTTGTCCTTTGCTTCGACAGTTATCTGTTTCAGTGCAATCGCCTCTTGTTGGGCTCACGATGTGTTTCGTTGAATCCCGAATTACGTCGGGTGCTCTCAAGCGGTGGTTTGTCGGCCGCGTTGTGGGGGCCCAGAGACGCCATGCCATATGGTGGGACACTTCCAGGCTATTTATGGACATGGGCGATTCTCAGATTTGAGAATTGGGACAGTAGTCTCTTGGGGCCGGCGAACCAATCCGTGCGTCCCAAGCACTTGGAATTCAGGTCAGGGAGGCCCTTCTGCAGCCAGGGTGGACAATAGGGCCTGCGGCCCGTCTACACCAGCGAGAGGTAGCCCTTGGTTGCGTCGACCGTAAGTCTGAAGTTCTTTAGGAAGGAGCGACCCAAGATTAGGTCGATGGGCACCATACGCGCCAAATCGAGCTCAACAATGAGCGCGTCAACTTCTCTTCGCTACAAGCTTACCAATCGAGACTTTCGCCAGTCTTACCATGACGCTTCTCTCAAGGCCGCGGAACTCAACGACATAGCGTACACGGTCGGGATGAGACTTCTCGAACTCCTTCGGACGCATCGCAGCCTCGGGATAACCCCAGATCGATGGCGTCTCTCGAGAAGATCACCGAGTAGGCGAAATTGGGGTCCAGCACGGAGGTCAAGTTCTCTCGTAACAACGCCCCCCGGGCCCTGCACTCTGCTCATCAGAATCATCGGTTCCTTGAGTGGAAAGCGCAAACTAACCAATCAGCCCCAAATCTGCCGGCTGTGCTTGTCCGCCGACCTTCTCGCCACCAGATAGCGACATGTAACCGGTCTTGCCGTCGGTAGTCAACTTGAAATTCTTGAGGAACGTCCGACCCAAGGATCAGGTCAACTGGAATCGTACTGCGGCAGGACAAGCCGCTCGCTTTCGTGTATCGAACGGGGAATTTGCGTATCGACCACGAGGGCATCCACGTCTTTAGCAACGAGCTTACCGATGGAGACCTTTGCCAGCCTCACCATAACGCTCCTGTCTATGCCCCGGAATTCAAGGATGTAAGGCACGCGTTCAGGGTGGGCCTTCGCGAGCTCCTTCGGACGAATCGCAGCCTCAGGGTAACCCAAATCGATGGCGTCTCTCGAAAAGATCACGGAGTAGGCGAAATTTGGGTCCAGTACGGAACTCAACTCCCTGGTCACCACACCGTCCGGGCCCTGCACTCTGCTCATTAGAATCATCGGGTCCTTGAGCGGAAGACGTAAGATAACGAATCAGCTTCCCCTCCCTAACCTGATAAGGCCTGACGGGTAGTCTATTTCGCACCTCAGATGCTGTAGCAGACTTCGACCAAATACAACGTCGAACCCGCAGGCTTGCGGAAGGTCATAGGCTAGAAACTCAACATCTTTGAGGACGATTTGCGCGACATCCACCTCTGTCATCTTGATGAGGGGGGCTTTGTCGTAGCCGCTGTGCGTAACGAAAGTTGTTGTGTTCGGCGCTCGCACAATTGTGTCAGAGCGGGCCACGTCGGGATATCCCAGCCTGAACGCATCTACCTTTGGTAGGATGCAATACTCGCTTCCGACATCTAAAAGCGCCAGATACTCTCTCACCGTGCCGTTTTGACCCTTCAGCCTGCCGAAGAGGCTGGGAAACTTGCCGAAGCCGATTTCTGTCAAAGCAGTAGAGGATATGGTGACCCACCAGCGTAGAAGATGCACACATCGGGGTAATTTGACAAGTGCTCCCGGAGTCTGTATCGGTCAACGTCCTCCGCGACAACTCTTCCACCTAGGGCTGCAGGTTGCCGTCCCGCTTTGTGACGACTATCGCGACCCATCTGCCCTTATATCTCGCATGAATCTCTGGAATCGTCAGCTCCTCCTTCTGTTCCTCTGGCTGGGGGTTGCTTCCTGCGCTCATGGAACTCGACTTCTCCTAGGAAAGGTTAGTCAAAGCTTTTGTGACAGTTGCTACTACCTGCTGCAGCTTGAAGGAGTTTCCTATTCCGGTGGTCAGTGGAGTGGCGCCAGCGACTGCATTCTGCGCTGCCTGAGCGATTGCGCTCGCTGAGAGGGGAAGCGTCTGGCCGACGAGGGATGATTCGGCGGAGTGAGCACGCAGGGGCTTATTGGCGACTCCGCCCAGCACAACCTTGGCGCTCGAGATGCTGCTCCCGTTGGTGGTCACGGCAACTGCGGCGCTCGCAAGCGCAAAGTCGATGCCACCTCGATCTGCCAGCTTGTAGAAGGTGCTCTGCGTTCCGGATGCAGGCATAGGTATGTGAATCTCGGTCAAAATCTCGTTGTAGTGCAGGCTAATCTCGGTGACGCGCCCGTCGACTATTGAGACTCCGGGCATCAACTGGTCCATCGAGATCGTCCTTGAGCCTCCCGGGCCTTGTACCGTTACTTCCGCATCCAGCGCAAAAAGAGCAGGAGCAACGTCTCCGGGATTTACAGCGTAGCAGAGATTCCCGCCAAAGATGCTCTGATAGTACCGATTATCTCCCTGAGCAGCGTAGCAGACGGCGCCGCCATTGCGCCAGCAGTCGTAGTTGTTTCGCAGGTACCAGCACCATACCTCCTGCAGGAGGTCGCCGGCTGCGGTGGCCTGATTCGCTATGCCCGGAGGGTGCCCCGAAGTTGCTTCGGCAAGCGCAGTAAAGTACTGGTTGACGTTCTGGTCTGCTTGGACTTTGCTCACGTTGGTGGTCGCTCCTATTCTTATCCCATCACTCGGACTGAAGTTTATGTAGGCGAGGTTGATGTTTGTGATGTCAACCACGTACTCCGGAACGTGTTGGTCTACGTTGTCTTTCATCAGATAAAGGAGGTCCGTACCGCCCGCCATGACTTTGGCCCTTCCTTGGTAGCTGGTGAGTATCGAGACGGCGTCGCTGACGGATGTCGCCTGTATGTACCCGAATTTCGGTACTTCGTTATTGCTCATGACTCATCGCCTCCTAGAGTTTCCCCGTCGATTTCATCCAATTCACTGCCGCGATTATGTCCTCGCGCCTGACCGGAATTCTGGTGAACCTATACCCTCCCAGCGCGTTGCTCAGTGCGTTCACGATCGCGGGGCTCGAACCGACCAGGCACGGCTCGCCGATTCCCGTCGCTCCGAATGGTCCTATCGGGTCGTTATACTCCACCCAGACGGGAGTGATGTTGTCAGGGGCCTCCATTATCGTCGGAACTTTGTAGTTGAGGATGCTCGGGTTTAGGTAACTTCCCGAGAGATTCAGATCGGCTGAAGGGTCGTTCAGAAGTTCCTCATAGAGAGCTTCACCCTGACCCATGCCCGTAAAGGCGCCTTCTGCCTGGCTTTGGGCTCCTTTTGCAAAGATTACCTTTCCCATGCCCAGGCCTCCAACGAAATTCGTGATGTGTACCTGACCTGTGTCGGTGTCGACGGTCAGCTCCACGAATTTAGCCCCTCCGACACGCGCCTCGAAGCCAAATATCTCAAAGATGTTCCAGGTACCAAAACCCTTGAGGGGTGCGCTGAGGAGAGCCGCCGCATCGCTGAATGACATCGAGTTGCTCGGGTTGGTCGTGTCGTAGATTGTGTCGTTCTGGAAAGCGAGGTTGCTCGCCTGCGTCCCGGTTGCGAGCTTCGCAGCGACGATGGGGAACCACTGGCTCGCAAGGTTCTGAGCAGCGGCGATAATGGACGGGCCGCAATTTCGTGTCGAAATGCTGCCGGCCGTGACCGAGCTGTCGGTGGTCAAGGAAGTGTCGGAAGCGACGAGCACCACGTTTGTGAGAGAAGTCAGACCAAGGGCTTCTGCGGCGATTATTGGAAGGGTTGTGGAGGTCCCGGCACCGTGGTCGGTGTGGCCTGTGAACAGGGTCACCGTTCCATCCGGAGCAACCTGAATCTGGGCGCTTGTGGGAGGGAATGCCGCTCCCTTGTTGGAGCTGAGGCAGGCCATGCCCACACCTGTTCTAATGCTTCCGTTGACGGCGCTGGCCGTCCCCCAACCCTTCCACGCTGTTGTCCATCCGAAGGCGGTGGCCGCCTGGGTTGTCGCTGCAGGGTTTCCGTAACCCGTGTACGGCAGTCCGGTAACTGCGTCGACAGGAGGAGCGCCTGTAGCCGAAAGACCCCTCATGTTTTTCAGGCGGAACTGGACTGGATCCATGTTCAACTTCTGGGCGAGCATATCCACCGCAGATTCTAGGATGAAGTGGGCCTGGCTCTCGCCTACATCTCGCTGGTAGGCACCGTTATTGTAGGCGTCCGTATTGGCGGTGTAATCATCGATTGTCACATTTGGAATGTTGTACGAGTCGTAGAAGTCGTCAGTGACGTCCCCTGTGTACCCGCCGCGAGCCCCCGCATTCTCGTAGAGCCTGACCTGCATGGCCGTCATTGTGCCATCGTTGGTTGCCCCGAGTGTAATGTAGCCCCTGACCGGGTAGCGGGCCGTGGTGGTCAGGGAGTTGTCAGACCGTGTGGCAGTATACTTCACCGGCGCGCCAGCTTTCCTGGACATCAGTGACGCGAGGATGTATTGGTCAGCTGTAACGCTGTTGCCGAAGACTCCACCGGCGGCGGCACCGCCCTCAGTTCCGCCGAGAGAAGTCCTTACAGTAACATCGGCCAGCGGGAGTCCAAAGTAGTTCGCGAACGATGCTTGGGTCGCATGAACATAGGTGTCCTTCCCATACAGGAACAGCCCTCCTTCGGTCCACCAGGCGACAGCCGAGACTGGCTCCATCTCGTAATGCTGAATGACCCCCGTTTCCAGAGTCAGCCGTTACGAACTGGTCTGCTTGGGAGATGGCTGTAGCCGCGTCGCCAAACTCGATGTGTTGGGTCGATGTAACAGGCGTGTAGTGATAGACCACGCTAGTTGCGGGGGAGTTGCCTCCCTCATAGAGTTGAGGAGCGCTGGGTTGGAGCGCTTCCTCCGCATCGAAGACGTAAGGAAGCGGCTCATACTCGACAGTGACGAGGTCTAAAGCGTCCCTCACCTCGTTGGGAGAGGCAGCACCGACGGCCACTACGGGTTGGCCAGGATAAGTAGTGATACCATCTGTGGGTAGAGGGGAATACGGTCTTCCGTTGCCATACATACCGTAGGGCGGTATCTCGCTTGGCTCTATGGTCACGTATCCTGCCGCGACTGCTTGGCTCACGTCGATGTTGGTGATCTTTGCTCGAGGGTAAGGACACTTCACCAGCCCCATGTAGACCATCGCTGGTCACGCCCAGATGATCGGGAAGGATGTCGGCCGTGTACACCATCTGGCCCGTGACTCTTGCTAAGGTCGTGCGCCTCAACACGCTGGGGTTGCCGACTAGGTTGAGCGGGTGGTTAACGGTGAAAGGGACTCGGGCCCTGGCTCTGGCTCATGTCGTTACACCCCCGACCCCTGCAGGGTCGAAGCCGCCTGCTGCACGGCCCTGATGATAGCCAGGTAAGCACCACATCTGCAAAGGTTCCCGCTCAGCGCCAGCTTGATTTCAGCGACCGTTGGATTCGGGTTGGCCTTCAAGAGCGCGGCTGCCGACATGATCATGCCCAGGACCGCAGTAGGCGCATTGCCCTGCGTCCTCAGTTACCCACGCCTGCTGAAGCGCGCTGATGACTGGGTCAGGGGTCTTCGCTCCTACGCCAGCCTCGGTGGTCAGAATCTGCTTGCCCGTTTCCCAGGCGCATGGCGGGATACGTGCACGAGTAGTGCAACGCTCCATCGATTAGGACAGCGCATCCGCCGCATTCCATCCTGTTGCAAGGTCTCTTCGTACCGATGAGCCCTATGTCCTCCCTGATGACGTTGACCAGCATATCCCTAGGCTCCAGGGACAGCTGGTAGTCCGTTCCGTTGACGTTAAGTGTAACCGTTTGAGTAGCGGATGCTTCCAAGACCATTGTTTGCTGCTGAGTAGAAGTGGATGCGAGAGCGGAAGCCTGAAGAGGACTTGCACCTTTGAGAGCGAGTGTTGAGGCTCCTGCGACGGCCCCAACCGCCAAGCTGCTCTTGAGAAACGTCCGCTTGCTCATCTTGGTGTTTAGCACGCCTTCAAGCGGCCCGTCTCCTCTGCCGTCTTTGCGGTCCCTCTGCTTGCTTGCATTCGCCTCTCTGCCTACCTGCCTTTGCCGACGGAGCGTTAGGAGACTTCCTTCGTTCCTCTTTCTTCGCGGTCAAAGCCCAACGTCCAGATGTAACATTCCCCAGTTATATTTCGAGTTACCCGAACCTGTTGGGGTATCGCCTTATATGAAGAGCACTCGGCTTCTCGAGCGGGAGCTGTGATGAGCGTCGTCATCTGAACAGGAGGGGCGGAGGAAATTCTTGCAGGGAGTTCTTCCCTTCGTTCTCAGCGACGTACCTGGAGACGCAGAGGATTCTTGAATCCTGCGGGACTAGTGACGAGGGCCCTCGACCAATCCGGGAAGCGCGCCAGCAACCAAGACCAGGAAGCGATGGCTGATGCTCAGCAAAATCAAGAACCTCAAGGCTACGTTCGAAGACGGAAAGTTGGCGGTGCACCTGGACAGGAAGACAATGCTTGAGCTCGTCGAAACTCAACTCAAGAGGGCTTCGCAAGAGAATGAAGCCGGCATGACGGCGACGCTTCAAACCGGGTCGAGCTCTTCAGGAACAAGGATTTTGACGGCGAACTTAGACTGCCGAGTCGCAGCATATACTTGAAATTTGTTCCCCAGGGAACGTCGGTGGTCGAATGCGCAAACTCTTACTTGGAGAGGGCCCGGGCGATGAATCCTTCGGAGCTGTGGTTGCTCACATTGGGTGAGGAGAAGGTGGAGGTCACGTTCGACCCGGTCTTCCGGGAGAAAGGATAACCAGAGGTGGGCTAAGGACCTTGGCCTTGACGAACGCCTTCAGAGCACTGGTTGGAAAGGACTACGACGATTTCGGTTACGCACGAGGAGGCAGGGTTACAGGTTTCTGGTCAGCAAGAAGGCGAAGGCTCTCCCCAGCGTGCGATAGGGCTGCGCCTCGCCGGGCCAAGCGCTTTGTCCCCGGCGGTCTCGAGTAGGTGCAAGTCCCTATCACAAGCGGGTCTTACAGCAGAGTCTCGCTCTCTCCAGGAGATCTAATCTTGGGGAGGCCTTAAGGTTCTCGAATAGATGATAGTGTTGCCCAGATCAAGATAAGGACAGAGCGTCTCAGCTAGGCCGGTAATCTCTTGGAAACCTCTACGAGTCTTTGCAAATCGTCCTGGTCGTCTACGTCTAGGAGAGCCCGTTCCGATGTCTCTACGAGCCTCGCGTGAGATTTGTGATTCGACACCACCTTCTTGAGACCTCTGGTTTCTTCGTCAATGGTTCTGAGCTCTCCGATGAGATTCTTGTCAAAGAGGATGGGGTGACCCGGCCTGCCATGGTACGCAGCGGTCACGATCGGGGCATAGCAACGAGCATACTCGTCGATTACCGCGTCAATGATCACTTGGTCCACCAGCGCCACGTCCCCAGGGAGCACCATCACGGCATCGGCAGACGGTACTCACCTTGGAGAGGCCCATCTTGACGGAAGAACTCTGTCCTTTCGCGAACTCTTTGTTGGCGACGAAGTCACATCGATAGTCCTTGAGCGCCTGCTCTACCTTCTCAGAATCGTGACCGAATACAACGATGACTTGGTTGGCTTTCGATTTCAAACACTCAGATACGACGTGCTCTATCATTGGGGTTGATCCTATGGGCTCTAGGAGTTTGTTCCTTCCGAACCTCGTGGAAAACCCTGCGGCCAGGACTATGATCGAGACAAAGTTTGCCTTGCTTCTTTTTTCATTTCAAGCATCGCACTTCGTGGCTGCGCGGCAACAATTCGATCAAACGTGAGTTTACCTCACGTACCTTGCGCCCACGTAGCCCATCGCCAGACCCCAGAGCCCAAAGCAGATCGCGAGCGGGAGCATCAGCTCCAGCGAGCTGACGATGGACATCGAGCCGAGCGTCCCAGAGAGCTGCGGGGCCGTGTTGAACGTCAGGTAGAGGACAAGGATGAACCACACTATGAGCCCAAACGCTAGACCCTGGTACACAGTGTGCTGCTTGAATGCAAAGGCGTAGATCAGACCTGCGACTATCCCCAGGGCGACGAACCATGCCACGCCTGCCTCGGCCACCGAGGTAGGGATACCAGATGCTCCGAAGACCGCACCTACCCAGGTGAACCACTGAATCGAGAGCAATCCCAGAGCGGTTATTGCGATGATGACGAGCGACATGACGACGCTAGCCATTATGCCCGCCATTATTCCCATTTCCGCCCTGCTACTTTTTGTCATTGTCACTTGGCTTCAGCCTCCTTGCTATCGTCATCGCTTGGAGCGTCAGTCTTCACTTGCTGCACTTGGCCAGCTGGCGCCGATGGAGGGGCTTTGGGCGCTGCGGGCGGTACCTCAGGACTCGCCTTCGCCTTTGCGGCGAGATTCCACTTCTTTAGGGTCCACCTACGGCTATCGAAGTCGTGGTTGTAAGTATCGCCTGATATCGTCCCGGTGAAGATGGCTCTCAGAACAGGCCAGTTCACCGGAAGGACCGCGAAGTAGATGTGGCCGAAGACGAGGCCGATGAGCAGGAACGCGAAGATGTCATGGAGTATTCGAAGGGTGTTCTCAAAGCCAGGGGACATCGTCGGCATCAGGCCGTACGGGTTCCAAAGGTAGAGCCCTGTGATACCTAGGACGACGAGGCAGAGCGCAAGTCCCCAGTGGAAGAGCTTCATGAAGGCGTCGTACTTCCCGTGCCTGGGCTGAACAGAGGGACCGAAACCGAGGAAGCCCTTCAGACGGGTAAGAGTGTCACCGGCATCAGACTTCCCAGGGAGAATGGTCTTTCCGCCCCTGGCCACGGCGAGGTCCCAGATCACGTGAATGACAATCAACCCGAGGAGCAGCCAAATCATGTCCGTATGCCAGGCGACACTCGCTGCGGTTGCCGCGGCCATTGTACCTGACACGCCGAACGCCTGAAGGAGGGAGGTGAACGAGCCTGGGGCAAAGATGGCCACGCCGGTTAGCATCACCAAGCCCAGAATTATGAACAGAGACCAGTGAAAGGCCCTTTCGACGATGTCAAAGGTCTTGACAGTGTTCCCCGGGACTTCGACCGGTGTCCCCCCTATTCTCATCGGCTGCCTGTACGCTCTTCTCACGAAGTGTATCGCAAAAATCGCAATGAAGAATAGAACTATTGCCGCAGCCCATTCAGCGGGAAGCCTGGTCGTAACGGATGAAAGACCAGGCTGAATGCCACTGCTGTTCGTCCCTACCTGACCACCGGTCTGAAGAACACCGGACGGGCCCAATCGAAAGTAACACTCTCCGGTCTGATTAAGGCAGAGCGACGTATATTTCTAATTACCCGAACCTGTTGGGGTATCGCCTTATATGAAAAGTATCACGCCAACTCGAGCGTGCAAGAGGCACTTTGGGGTCCCGGGAAAGCAGCCTGACAGGAAGGTAGTCGATGGTTCCAACACGTTTACCTCAGGCTCTTGACTATCTTCAAATCGCTCGGCAGCACTACGAATCTCCGCTCTTGGGAATCACCTCTGGCCTTAAATTCTAGTGTTGGTCCATTCCCCTTGTTTGTCTCACAGAGATGGTTTCAAGCGGATTCTGGTCGCGGTGGACGGGTCGGAGGTCTCGGTCCGCGCCGCCCAGCACGCGGCCAGGCTAGCAAAGCAAGATAATGCCCTGCTCTTCGCCCTGCACGTCGTTCCCACGCCACCTTTCGAAGCTACGGGGGAGCTCGGAGAATACTACAACATAGCTAGACGTGAGACGAAGAAATGGATGAAGGACATCGAGGCCATTGGAGACGCGCACGGCGTCGCCATAAAAACGGACACGGTGGTGGGAGCTTACTCTGTGATTGACACGATAATAGGCTACGCCGAAACTGCTGCCGTGGACCTGGTAGTCACAGGCACGAGGGGAAGGACGCCGTCCCAGAGAATGCGACTCGGGAGCGTGGCCTCCGGACTGGTAGAGTATGCTGGATGCGCGGTCCTTGTGATACGCTGAGCCCGGAAAGGGCTGGACATTGGCTGTAGCTCGTCTCTCCAGGGTAACTCTGGAAGCGCCCCGGAGCGAGATCGGGGTCCTATTGGCCGAGGTCATTCAGTTCGGTCAGTTTCATCCGTCAAGGAGGACGGGGATGGTGCAAGACATCGGGATTCTGCTCCTCAGCTCAAGGGCGCAAGCTGTAAACGCGCAGGCCAGCGAACTTCTTGGGGAGGGAGGGATAAAGGCACCTCCAAATGAAGATCGGTCAGTAGAGACGTTCAGCGCAGGCAGCGTTGATGAACTCGTTAGCTCCCTGGAGGAGTATGCAGACATCATCGAGAAGAATCTCTCGCTCTTCACGGAGGAAGAAGACAGAACTGGCGTGAAGGACGTCCTCGTCGCCATTCAGCAGGTGTCTGCGATGGTCTTCAACGACCTTCAGAGAATCCTAGTCTATCCGTCCGCCGGCGGAACTATAAGGTTCGAGGGTTTCGTGACTACCAAATCGCTAAAGCTATTCTCGGAAACCGTGGGAAAGTATCTCCTGTCGGTTGAGCCGGTCAAGACCCAGGGGAAAGAGGCGCCGTACATCCCCACCCTACTAGTGAATCCTAGGATAGTCTCACTTTTTGAGAGCCTTACACTTCAGCGCGGTCTTCCTAGATATGGTGAGGTAGACCCGACCCCGTTCCTAGCTTTCGTCTTCCCGTTCTTCTTTGGGATAATGTTCGGCGACGTAGGTCATGGCCTCGCGCTGCTCGCCTTCGGTTTGTACCTTATCTACCGAACCGCCTACAAGGTCTGGGGAAACCTCGTCCTCATCCTCAGCTCCTCTGCGACGGTGTTCGGTTTCATCAGAGGTTCCTTCTTCGGAGTGACATTCGCTTCTCCCCTCAAACAGCTCATCCCGCTGCCGCCGGCCTTCAGCGCGAGTTTCACGCTTTCATACATACCTTTCCTGCTGGAGGTGGCAATAATCATAGGGACATTCCACCTGGCGAGCGCATACGCCATCGCCTTCGTCAACCAGGAAAGGGCCGGAAACTATCTAGATGCGTTTCTTAACAGGTTGCCCACAATCGTGCTTTACTCGTTTCTGGTACCGTTCGGTTTGGCCGTCGTGGGCACGGGGCTGAACTTCAGCATACTCTTCACCAGCCCGTCAGCCACGCCTGTCTTCAACGACCTTCTCGGTCTGAATATACCGGTAGGTCTCACCGCCCGCATCTGCCTTCCCGTGATCGCGGCAACAATATTCCTCGTGATTGTTGGCCATCCGATTCGCGATTATGTATCGACCCGGAGCTTGACGAGCGCGGCCAGAGGGCTGGGCGCCGGTCTCCTCGAAGCGGTGACAAAGCCTTTCGAGTTCTTCCTGAACACCATCAGTTACATCAGACTCGGAGTGCTCTTGGTGACGACCACGCTGCTGGGAAGTCTGGTGGCTGGCGTTCTATCATTCGGTGTATTGGGGATACTCATTGCGACGCTTCTCAATGTCGCCGTCATAAGCCTCGAAGGCGTAATCGTGTACGTCCAGGATATGAGGCTGATGCTGTACGAGTGGTTCTCGCCGTTCTTTGCCGGGACGGGCACGCCGTTCATCCCTCTCATCTCTGGGGGCAACCACTTTAAGGTGAACTGGACCTAGTGAAGGGACGTGATTCCGCTCGAGATTTCAAGAAGACGCGGGGGCTAGGGAGCGCGGCTGTCTGGCCCCGCGTAGCTTAGTTCATCTGACACAATGCGTGAGATTACGCGATTCTCCGCCCTCATCAGATGTTCTGCGAAAGTCGATTTATTGACATGTTGCCCCTGAGCGAGCGCGTCCAAGTTCACCTTCCTAGGCACCTCATAGTATCCCTCGGCGTAAGCCGAGAAAAGCGCCTGCCTTTGCTGCTCGGATAGGCTGTTGAGAGCCGAGTCGGGCGAGGACCTAGCATCGGAATTCGAGAGAACCTTGAATTTGACGCCCATCTTCTCGAGCCATCGGAGAAGCTTCTTCAACTCGGCGGTCTCGCCGAGGAACGTAACCCTCCGAGTTCCAGCTCTGATCTCGAAGGGGAAGTTGAGGTAAACCGTCGGAGGCTTCGAACTCTCAGGAGATAGTGGTGCCGTCTCGGCCTCCAAGTATACGAGGAAGCCGTCCCTCTCCTCGGAAAGCACCTCGAACTTCTTGAACCTGAACCTGAGGTCGTATACTTTCGCCCCGTTGTCCTTCGGCCTGATTTTGCATATAATGGCCGATCCTTCCATTCCGTGCTTCACATGGTGCACCACCTCCAGTGATTCGACATCTCTCGAGAGCTCAGCGGTGTAACCACCCAGTTTCTTGATGTCCTGTTCAGGAAGTTCCATGACCACCCGACGCATGCCTGTTGTGATGGCGGCCCCCTTATTTACGGGATACCAGACATGTCTGGCAAAAACCTGATATTGTCTGCGGGAGAATTAGAGGTCGTGTGAAAGGTAGATGAGCGAGACTTCGGGGCTTGAATTTGATGGCGAACCCGATTCGCAACCGCCCCAGGCGCGCTGGCGAAAATGCAACGCGCTCGATCCGTAAGAGAGCTAAACCCAGTCATGCTTCAGCGATCGCGGCAGTTTGGCGCCCAGAACCGGACGCGGGAGGTAGGACAGTCGTCGACCCAGGCGTAGAGTGGACAGGAGCGCTCCTGGAGGCTCTGGCCGACCGACATTCAAGGAAGATAATCGGTTCTGCGGTCGCGTGGGGGATGACGATTAACGAAATATGCTCAGAACAACAGATTCCACCGAGCTCGTGCTACAAGAGGGTCAAGCGCCTTGTCGATCAGGGTCTGATGACAGTCGAGAGGCTGGTCGTGACGAGCGGCGGGAAAAAGTATACAGTATACAGAAGCACCTTCAGCTACTTCAGGGTGAACATGGAAGCCGGAGCGATATCCGCTCGCGTTGTGTTTAATCAGGAGATTGCCGACAGAGTGAGTCAGCGTCTAGTTAGACGCTTTGAAAAGAGAGATGTCGACGTGATCCATTCATACCAAGCACTAGGTCACGATTTCAGAGCCGCAAATCGCCGATGAGTCCTGAAGGTGCCCGAATGCTTCTCGAATCTGTTGAAGCGCCAGTACACAATGATATCGTCGGAGTTCACGAATCGCTCAACTGCCCGAAGGCTTCCATGGTCATCGCATAGAGTGGAATACGCTCTCCCTTGTAAATATCGGTATCATAATGCCCGAGGAGACGATGCGCGCCATGATATCGCCAAGGCGCCATTGGCGTGCGGTAGCCAGTACAGGTCAATTCCAAACAATGTGGAGCAGCGTCAAATCTGTATGGAATACGTCACGAAGAGTCATTTCTTGAATCCACCATGGCTCGAGACGGGGAACTTGAACATGACGAGATCAGGACCCAGAGGTTGTTGACGGGGCTTGCATCCAAGGAAGGGATCTCCATTGGAAGAATACGGGCGGGAATCGACCGTACCGAAAAGCTGTGAGCCTTGCCCTTGGGCTGTGCCGGGCGTTGGCGCCTCCGACGACTTGCTTGACGAGAGAATCACGGGCTGATGGTGGTGCCCGCCCTCCCAGCGATGGCGTCTTCTGCCCTCTCTAGAGAGCTGATTATGACGCGATCGCCCCCGGACTCCAGGAACCTGACCGCGCTCTCGACCTTTGGACCCATGCTCCCAGCAGGAAACTGCCCAGCGACAAGGAAGTCTCTGCACTCCTGCAGTGTCATTCTATCGAGGGGACGCTGACTGGGCTTCCCGAAATCTAGAGAAACCTTTTCGACGTCAGTCAGTATGAGCAGAATCTCCGCTTTGATCACCCTAGCGAGCACGGCTGCGCCGAGGTCCTTGTCTATCACTGCCTCTACCCCTCTGGATTCGTCGCCAAACGTCACCGGGATTCCTCCTCCCCCGGCGGCGATGACTATGATTCCAAGTTCCATCAGCTCCCGGATTACCTCGCCCTGCACTATCGCCAGAGGATTGGGCGAGGGCACCGTCCTCCTGAACCCTCGACCGCTGTCGTTCACCAAGTGCCAGCCCTTCTCATCTTTCAGACGACTAGCTTCGCTTGCGTTGTAGAAGGGTCCTATGGGCTTGGTGGGGTTCTGGAAGGCGGGGTCGCTGGCGTTGACTACCGTCTCGGTCAGCAC
The DNA here is from genome assembly GCA_963749225.1 of uncultured Nitrososphaerota archaeon. Lineage (GTDB taxonomy): Archaea > Thermoproteota > Nitrososphaeria > Nitrososphaerales > Gagatemarchaeaceae > Gagatemarchaeum. The sequence goes on from CAVVLY010000003.1 coordinate 176,755, forward strand.
CGTTGCTACCTGCATGTCAAGCCCAGACCTCCGGAGTTCGTTCCGCAAGGATTGCTGAATCATGTAGCCGATCATCCCCTGGGATTCCGCGCCGCAGACATCCAGTGGCATCTGCGGAAGCACGCTCTTGGCAAGTTCGTCCTTCAGGAGGATGTCGCCGACCTGGGGACCGTTGCCGTGGGTGATCGTCACCCTATGCCCCTGCTTTATTATGCCCACGAGGTGCTTGCAGGTCTTGTCGACGTTGTCGAACTGCTCCTGTGCGGTCCCCTTACCCTCCCGGGACAGGATTGCGTTTCCGCCCAGTGCGACGAGAATCCTCGAAGGTGGCATATTGCTAAGACCCCAGCTTCTCGAGCAGCTTCGACATCTCGACGTCCCCACCCGCTGGGGGCTTCCAGTTGACGTTGGCCACTTTCACTCCCTGGGAACGGAGGTCATCTGCGAAGGTCGAGATTCCGATGTTCACGACCTTTAGGTCCTCCGTAAGGATGCTGCTCCCCTTGTTCTGAGGCATTCTAGTCCGACCTCCCCACGACCTTGGCCTCGGCTCTCTCCCATGATGAAATCAGCGCCGAGACCTTCGTTGCCTGAGCGTTGCTAGCTAGGATCAAAACTCCGGCGTCTTTGAGTGCCTTCTCCTGGCCAGCGAGACCCTGGGAGTCACCATCCGTCCCGACCACTGAGGCGACAACGCTGAGATAACGACCCCCATCCCTGGCTAGTGCCTTTGCTTTCATGGTAACGGGGACGAGCTGTCCCGCTGGGTCGGGATTTGAACCGTACCCGAGCTCGACGTCGATAAGTATGACAGCTGTCTGAGGGTCTTTGGCCTCCTGAAGGATTCTCATGTTCCTTAGCGTAAAGTCCATCATGGGATGAGCCCTACCCTCGACGAACTCTTCGGCCCCCATGTCTATGCAGACGTGCTTTTTGCTAGGAGCGTCTCCGGGCACCCTGTTTTCTGGCTCGATGGGGGCGTTTGAGTAGACATCGCCCAGCAGGGGCTGTAGTATGCTCTGCGACTCGTAGCATAGCGTTCCCCCGGCGAACAGACCACGGATGTATTGCTGACCCTTGGCGAGTCTTTTGTGCTCCGCAAGAGCAGCAGAAATCGAATCCTTCGGGATGAGACCGGTCTGGACCTGGGGCTTGGCTCCAGCAAGCTCGCAGGCCAATCCAGCCGCGTCATCAAGGGTGGTGGCGAACCTCAGTTTGCCCGGTTCGCGCGGGCTAGCAACCCCTCCTAGGAAGTTCACCACGACCGGCTTCCTGCAGTGTCTCGCAACTTCGAGAACCTTCTCCATGGGGCCCGGGGCGGGTGGCTTCGAGATGAGCGCTATCACTTTCGTCTTCGTATCTGCCTCCAACAAACCTATACCTTGAATCATGGTGACCCCACCGACCTCTTCCGAGAGGTCCCCTCCCCCGGTGCCAATCGCTTGGGAGATCCCGAGACCGGCCTTGTGAATGAGGGTTGTGACCTCCTGCAGCCCGGTCCCCGAGGCAGAGACCAGACTGATCGTGCCTTCGCGAATCACATTTCCAAAACCGAGCACCTTGTGATTGATAATCGAGGTCCCACAATCGGGCCCCATCAAGAGCAGCGCCTTCTCCTTCGAGATTTTTTTCAGCTCCACTTCATCTTCACGAGCTACGTTGCTGCTGAAGAGGAAGACATTCAGGCCCTTGGCCAGAGCCTTCATCGCTTCTCTCTTCGCAAACTGGCCCGGGACCGAGATGACGACCAGGTTTGCGTCTGGCAGAACCTCGAGCGCATCCTCCAACGAGGCTGGCGGAGCCTTCTCGCCCGCTGGTTTCTCACCCTGAGACAGAAGCCCGTCCGTTTCCTCCAGAGCCGAGTCGAGAGACGCAGCGTCTTTTGCCTCGATGGCGATGACCATGTCGTCGGTCGCAGCGCGACCGATAGCGGCATCCGCGAACCCCGCCTCAGAGAGCACCCTCCGGTTGAGCTGGGTAGCCATCACCACAGCAGCCTGAGTGACGCCGGGGAGTTTCTGTATGGCGTTCGAGATTTTCATGAGGCTTATTGAGTCACGGTACGTGGATTTCTTCACGAGCACTTTTGTGATCATCGCAATTCCCTCCGAGCGAGCCCCGACTGCCTGTTCCTGCAGAGCCTGACTCCCAGAAGGATTCCTAGGACGGTATCCGTCCCCGAGGTTTCTCCTATGGATACGACTCGCCTGGTCTCCCGTTCGACCGAATCTCGGCCGCTGGTCAGCAGAGCTGCGCAGAGCCTCACGACGGGCTCGTTTCCCCTCGCCGAGGCTGCCTGTCGGAGATACTCCTCGCTGAGATTGGTTGTCCGGCCCGCAGCCTGAGTGGCGACTGCTTCAGCAATTTTTCTGCTTCGAAGCTGCGCGCGGCCGCTGTTCTCAGCATAGAGCAAGCTCACGAGTACCAACCCTGCGAGCGTATCGTCTGACGCTGGTGTGAGTCCCGGGCCGAGCCCAATGAGGTCGCCCACCGCATCGGACAAAACACCCATCTCCCCTGACCGGACTGCCTGCTCGAGATGGAGGATGCGAGGAAGAGCGGCCGAGGCGAAGATGTTCAGTTTCCGCGACGTTGTTTTGCCGATGCTCGGCCTCATTATCCCCAACAGGTCTCCCAGCCCGGCCCTGTTCCCGAAAAGAAGAGCGGTCTTTCTCATGGCCTCCAGGTTCGCTGCGATTTCATTGTCCTTGAGCATCGGCGAGGCGAACCTGCGCTCGGGCGCGTAGATTGCCGAAGAGCGGAACACGATTCGGCGACCACTGCCAAGCTCCAGTGACTGGTCCCGCACGCTCACCCTGTCTCCTTCAACAGCACCGAGAACGGAAATCCCGGACGAGCCAGTCGGGAGTCGCAGGGTGATGTTCAGGGGTCCCCTTTCGACTCGCTCAGGTACCAGACTAACTAATCCTCCAGGGAAAAGAACGTTTATGGCACCATCAAAGGCTCCTTGGATTTCACCCTCTACTCCTTCCATCAGACGGGAGTATGCGACCGACCCAACCGACGAGGCCCTGAGGGTGGTTGAAGCGAATTGGCCCGAGGTGCTTTCCGATGGCTTCGACTTCATTTCTTAGCCACGCCCCCCATCATCAGTCCGATCTCCTTCAACTCTGCTGTCGCGGCCGGCAGGATCCCCATTATCTTCCCTTCGAAGATGCAGGCGATTCTATCACTCAGGGACGTGATCTCGTTGAGGTCGCTCGAGATCAGTAGGATTCCCACGCCCATCCTTCTCTGCTCTCTGAGCTTTTCCGTGATAAATTCGGTAGCACCGACATCCAGCCCGGCCGTGGGCTGTGCTGCTATCAAGACCTTCGGATTCCTGGACAAGATCTTAGCCAGTACTAATTTCTGCATGTTTCCCCCCGACAGTGTCCTGGCCGGTGCATCCACTCCTCCACACGCGATCGAATACTCCTCGACGAGGTGCTTAGCGTTCTGGTGGACCTTATCGTTGTTCACCATGTATCTCCTCTCGAATCGGGGGTCGTTCCTCACCTCGAGGACAAGGTTCTCAGCTATCGACATGTCGAGCACCAGACCGGAACCCATCCTATCCTCGGGGATATGGCCGACGCCATTCTTTATCATCTCACTCGGTGAGTCGTTCGTGACGTCCTTTCCCTGGACGAATACTTTGCCACTGATCACCTTTCTCAGGCCCGTCAGAATCTCGGATAGCTCTGCCTGGCCGTTGCCCGCCACCCCTGCTATCCCAAGGATCTCTCCCGCTTGTAGCGAGAACGACATGTTGTCGAGAGCGAGCACCCCTTTGTCGCCGAGCGCCGATACCCCGCGGACTTCCAAAGCCGGGCCTTCTGAGGGCTTTCCATCGTGTTCTCCCGCTGCGTGTGGAACCTCCTTTCCAACCATCTTTTCTGCTAGCTCGTTTGGGGTCGTTTCCGAGGTCATGAGGTGGGCGACGACCTCGCCGTGCCTGAGCACAGTCACCCTGTCGCTCACGGCCATGACCTCAGGAAGTTTGTGAGTTATCACGACGACGGCTCTACCCTCCCCGGCCATCGAGCGCATGAAGTGGAACAGACCATCTACCTCCTGCGGCGTCAGAACCGACGTCGGCTCGTCTAGTATCAAAGTGTCCGGCTCACGGTAGAGGGCCTTGATTATCTCGACCCTCTGCCTCTCTCCGACCGAGAGCTGTCCCACAATCGCATCTGGATTGACAAGGAGACCGTAATCCTTTGCGAGAATGTTTATTCTCCCAACCACGCTCTCAACGTTCAGGAGAGGCTCCCTCTTCGACCTGAGCCCCAGCCCGACGTTCTCGGCGACGGTTAGAGTGGGGATGAGCTCGAACTGCTGGTGCACCATCGATATCTTCAGGGCGATGGCGTCCCTCGGAGATTTGATCGTCACGCGTTCGCCTCTGACGTATATCTCACCCGAGTCTGCCCTGTAGAGCCCATAAAGGATATTCATGAGAGTCGTCTTGCCGGCTCCGTTCTCACCGAGGAGAGCCTGAACCTCCCCGCCGTAGATGGTAAAGTCGATGGATTTGTTGGCGACCACCCCGGCGAACCTCTTCGTTATGCCCCTCATCTCGATTAGGGATGGAGGCGATGTGGCTCGGGGAGAAGATGCTTCAGTCACGAGCTTCTCAGACTCTTCGAATCAAAAAAAGGGGAGGCAGAAGCCTTCACCTGGCCCTTTAGCAGGGGCAGGTGGGGGCGCTCTGCGTATTGTTGAATGGGACTTGGATTGTGCCACTGGCGATCCCTGAGGCGGTCGTGTTGAGCAGCAGCTTTGTCGATGTCGGGATTAGGCTGTCAAACGAGTGGAAGGGTGCGAGGGATCCGAGGTTCAGGTTCTCGATTGTGCCCCCGATCTGGCTCCAGGTGCCGTTGATGATGTGCTGGATGACCGGCTGGATGAACGCTGTCATGTTCAGTAGGACGCTCGTCATCATCTCCGTTGGTGCCAAGTCGACCTGATCCAGGACGGTGCCTATGAGTGTCGTGTTGGTGACGGTTGCCGCAGCTATTACGCCCAGTCCGGTGGTGTCGGCGATTGGGACGATTACGTCGACGTGATCGGTGGAGATCATCGTCTGTGCGTCTTCGTACCCAATGGTTGGGTCACTCCACGTACCCGGGACTGTGAGGTACACGGTGCCCGATGGGTTCGAGGCGTGGAAGCCCGCTTCGTACGCGTAGAACTCGTAGGAAAGCTCTGCGAACCACTGGCCGATTATGACTCCGGTTGCGTTCGTCTTGGTCACCTGGCCTGCGAGAACTCCCGCAAGGTAGTAACCGGTGGCCTGGTTCTGCGCGCCCAGCGCCACGACGTTACTCGTGATGTTGTCATAGTCGTATGTCGGGGTCATTATGAAGTAGACGCGGGGGAATTGCGCTGCGATTGCCTCTGTGGTTCCGATGAACTGGTTCCCGTCGGCCCAGATCACGTTGTAACCTTCTTGCGCGTAGGTTGTCATGAGGGCACCCTGACTGGAATAGGCTACATCCTGGGATATGGAGACGCTCCAACCGTAGGTAGACTGAATCCATTGTGCGACCTGGACACCCTGATCGTTCAGGCCATCATCCGTGGTGTCCCCGCCGACGAGGAGTGCGAGCTTGTATTGTGAACTAGGCGAAGTGCTTGTGGTCGTTGATGTAGTGGTTGAGCTGGTGGTTAACGTCGAGGTCGCTGTCGTAGTGCTGACCGATGTGACTGTTGTTGTGCTTGGTTTGTAGGAGACGAGAACTACGCCGGCCGCCGCCACTACCAGGACCACTATCACTAGAGCAGCGATGATTACCGTCGAAATTGCTCGTTTACTTTCTCTGTACATCTCTGTCTTCTCCTAGGCGAAGGAGATTTGGAGATTATTTATAGCGGGTACACGATTCCCAACATTGAGAACGCCAACATCGGAAGGATTGGAGGCGGATTGTGCTACTTTCGCTTGTATGGGACCGTCAGAGACGAAGGGGATTTCGTGCCCCTATGGAAGAGCAGTATGAAAACGATAGCGATGATGTACGGAATCGCGAGCAAAAAGTATCCCGACCCAGGACCGAGGTTTGATAATATGCCCGAGCCTATGAATATGGCGGCTATCGAGTAACCGAGTCCAAACAACCAAGCGCCTGCGATTGCTTTGTACGGACTCCACCTCGCGAAGATTACCACGACGATTGCAATCCACCCCCTCCCAGCCACGAGCGTGTCCCCGGTTGCATACAGACCCAGATACCCGAGCACGAGGGACGCTCCTGCGAGTCCGGCAAGGGTCGCGCCCAAAATCACGCACAGGTTCCTCACCAGGTTAACGTTCACCCCGGCCGAATCTGCAGCTTCAGGGTTCTCCCCCACTGCCCTGATCTTCAGCCCCCAGGTCGTCCTGTAGAGGACGAACCCCAGGATCAGGGCCGCCGCGAATGAAGCGTAGACCAGTATGTTCTGACTGAATATGATGGGCCCAACCACAGGTAGGTTGCTCAGATGGGGTATCTGCACCGGCGAGATTGGCGCGATGTGAAGATAGGTGGTCTTCGTGACCAGTATGTAGCCGAAGTCACCCATCGAGAGCGCCAGGAAATATATCATCAGACCTGCAATTAGTTGATTGATTCCTATTTTCACGGTGGCGAACGCGTGGAGGGCACCCATCGCTGCCCCTGCCGTTACCCCCGCGAGCAACCCAAGGAGATACGACCCCGTCGTGAACGTGACCCACAGGGAGACGAACGCCGAGAGGCTCATGACCCCCTCTATTCCCATATTCAGAACTCCTGACCTCTCCGCGTAAACTTCGCCGATGGACGCGTAGAGTATCGGCATCGTCAGAGGCAGACTGGCTGCCAGAATCGATATTGCAAGGTCATAATAGGAAACCATCCCATCAACCCCTCCTGCTCGCTCGGTCACCAATCCACTTCTGAACGATCAGGACTGAGAGCACAATGATCGCTTGGAGAGTGTAGATTAGCTCGATTGGTATCGCCGCAGCGCTCTGCTGAAGGCTCCCGCCGCCGATTGTGAGTGCAGCATAGAGGACGGAGGCTACGACTATGCCTATGGGATGGAAAGCGCCCAGCGCGGCTACTGCTATCCCCTGATAACCGTAGCCAGGTGAGAAGTTCTGGGCGAGCACGTGGTCAATTCCTGCCACTACGACGATTCCGGCCAGTCCCGCCAGGGCCCCGCTCATCAGGCCCACCGCGAGTACGCTTCTGGAGACGTCGACTCCGCCGCTCTGCGCGGCCCTTGGGCTAGCCCCCGACGCCCTGATCTCATACCCCAGGACCGTCCTGTAGAGGACGAAGTATACCGCGAGCGCAGCGGCCAGGGCAATCAGAATCCCCAGGTTGAATTGGGTGCTTTTGACGAGGACGGGGAGCCAGGTCGACTCGGGCAGCGGAGATGTTTGGAGGTTTCCGGAGAGAGGGTCTTTGAGCGGCCCTGCGGTGAGCCAGTTTACCACGTCCAGAGCGATGAAATTCATCACAAGGGTAGGGAAAATCTCGTTCACCTGCAGCTTGATCCTCATGAAGAGCGGCAAGGCGAGCCAGAGCGTCCCCCCCGCAGCAGCGGCCAAGAGCATCAGAGGGATTGCGACAATTCCGGGGAAACCTCCGAGGTGCGCGGCCGCGAGATAGCCGAAGAGGGCTCCGATGTAGAGCTGACCCTCTACCCCGATGTTGTAGAACCTGGCCCTGAAGGGCACGAGGAACGCGAGAGCCGCGAGCAGAAGCGGCCCCATTAGGAAAAAGGTCTCTGAGCTAAGGAAGACAGTACCCGAACGAGCCGGTGACGAGACCCTGCAGGCTCGTCACGGGGTTGTATCCGAATGCGATGAGAATGAGCGAGAATAGCGCTAAGGAGGCAGCTATCCCGATGAGGTAGGAGACGTATCTTCCCAGGGATATCTGCATCATGGTGCCCCTTGCGCTACTGTTACGCGTAGTCTGCCGCGAATGCCTTGATAGCTGCCTTGAACGCTTCCATCGGCGCGTCGGCGATGCCCGTCCCTATGATGCCGTGGCCGCCGTCCTTGTGCGCTATCCCTGTGTCAATCCTCGGTACGGTGTTCGTCTCCACGACCTTGCGGATGTCGATCCCGACGGGTACGCCCACGAAGTCCATGTATGGGATCCGGAAGAGCGGGTCTTCCTTGATGGAGACCTTCTGCATGGCCCGAGTATGCTGGACGGCCTCCTGAAGCGCTCCCCCGAATAGCCTGGCTTGTGACGGAGACGCCGGGAGTGCTGTCCCACCCAGACCCCTCGACTCTGAGATGGCACTGTCGCCGATGTCCGGCGCGCCTTCAACGGCCTTGTAGGGTGGAAAGAGGAAACCCTTGATCTCTCCGGCAGGGCCGGTGAACCATCTGTCGCCTAGGCCGCTGACCTTTATGCCGAAGTCGACGCCGTTCCTCGCCATCGAGGTCACGACGGTGCTGTTCTTGATTCCCTTCGCGGCGTCCATCATGACTTTGCACCCTCCCATCATGAGATTGCCGCAATACCATCGGCCCCCGTTCCCCGTGTAGTAATCCCCCACCTTCCCGAGTGTCTCCTTCGGGAAGCCGGTCCTCACTATGTACGGGAGGATCCAGTTCATGAAGACGCCGCGCGTCGCGTCGAAGGAGCCGTGGAGCTCGTCGCCCATCGTCAGTCCCTTTGATAGCAGCTCCTTGACGTTGAACCCACCTGCCTCTTTGATCGTGGCTGCCATGACCGGGGCCAACGTGTCCTTTACGAAGTCCAGTTCCTTGATAGCTCTCTCGTACTTGTCCGCGAAGGAAGTGAGGTCCGTCTGCATCCAGTCCGTGGCCATATTTCCGTGCACTTTGTCCTTGAATACCAGTACTGGGCATGATGCAGAGGTCACGCCGCACATGCCGCTCACGTTCCCATAGTTGTGGTTGGGCTCGATCCTCACTTCGCCCGTTCTGGCGAGTCGTTCGGCCCTTTCCGCGGTATCAGCAAGACCTTCTGCCCTTATCGCGTTGATGACGGCAAGCCTTTGGACCTTGATCATCCTTGCCCATTCGATGGGAGGGCCGGCGTGTGTGATGAGGTCCTTCTTGTATCCGGGGATAGCTTTGATGGCAGGCTTCAGGTCCACCAACAGGGCTTCTGCAGCAATGATGCGCTCTGCCGCTTTCGTGTTTGCTTCATCGATCTCAGACCCGAGTGATTTTGACAAATTCTCCCGTTCCAACCCAAACACGTCATACAAGATAAGCGAAGCGGACGATTCTCAGGCCTGAGAACGTCGGTGGGAGCGTCGGATCCGGACGGTCGCTCAGTTGAGGGAAGGCGGGGGGCTTCCCTGCGATACGGTCACTTCACTATCAGAACATCGCACTTTGAATGAGCGACCACGTTGGAAGAAACCCCGCCGAGCAGGAACCGCTCCACGGCGGATATGCCTCGTCTACCGAGGACGATGAGGTCGACCCTCTCTCTTGTCGCAATATTCAGAATCCATTCTGCCGGATACCCTTCTTCTACGGTCCCGGTCACCGAGGGAACCAAAGTACCCGCCGTCTTTATCGCCTTTGATAGTGTCTGCTTCCCGTCTTCAATCAGGTCCATGTATACCTCTTCGGGTACGGGAGGCGCCATCGGGGCTATAGACATCACGACGGTATTGACGACGACGATTACGCTCAGCGAGGCTCCGTGCTCAGCTGCGAGCGCTGCGGCGCGTGCCAGAGCTCTCTCAGAATTCTCAGACCCGTCGTATCCAACCAAAATCTTCCTGTAGTTCTGCAGGGAGGAGACCGATTTCGAGGGTTGCACCTGTGCTTGCATGACAACAGGAGTCCATCTCACCGCCATTTAAGGGCGTTAGACGATTATTGAAGATGAGAATGAGGGGCAGCAAAGAAAAGTGACGATGTGGGGAGCATGTGGCGTGGACTCGACACCCCTGTGGGAACAAGAGCCGGGCGACAGGGATTCCTCAAAGGGGTAAGGAGCCCAGACCCAGATACAATATTCTCATCCTATCGGTCGATCGATTCACGCGAGCTTGTCCTTGATTCGCTCGAGGGTTTCTTCGGTCCCATCATAGCTGACTATGAGTTTTCGGGTCAGGTAGTTGACCTGGACTTCTAGGACTCCCTTGATTCCTGAGATTCCAAGTTTGAGATCGCCAATATCTAGGCCCGCATCTCTTAGTGTTACCATGTACACTCCTGGTTCTCTCTTTGCCATGCCTAACTAAAATCGGTGTAGTTCCGAAGCCTATATGATAGGCTCGTATCAGTTGCACTCACTCGCAATTGGAAGAGACTAGCCTAAACAGCCGCCAAGAAGACGCGTTCAGACTTCGAAGGTAATCGCATCCGGGAGCTCACGAACCTTGAGCTGTTTGCCCAGCTCTTTGAAAAGAGCTTCAGCGTAGTGGGTCAGGAAGAGACTTCCCTTCGGCCCGAGGTCATGCGTAAGTGTCACAGAGGTCTTACCCGTGTGCGTCACTTCGCTATAGTCGAAGAGGTTTGCGTGAGCCCCCATCAGTCTGAGATAGTCCAAAGCATTCGGAATCGAAAGCTCTCCGGTCTTCGCAAGTATGAAGCTCTCTGGAACACTCCCCCCGGCAGCCCAACCCGCGTCGATGATTGCCTCGTTGCTGGCGGCGTTTATGATGCGTTTCAGTGTCGGGGTAGAAAGCTTGACCATGTGGAACTTCTGTAGAAACCTATCATAGTCTGCGTACGAGACGAACATCTGATTGGCAAGGGTGTTCAAGCTCAGATTCTGCTTCTTTGCATCTTCCTGGAGGGCTCTGAGGGCTGTTTCGCTTATTCTGAACGAGATTGTGACAGTTTTCTCTTTCACGTCTCTTACCGTCTTTGCCTGCCTCATAATAATCGTTTGGCAGTTGCAGACGGCTAACCTGATTCAAAGACACAGTCCAGAATTGCAAGTCGCTGCAGCTGGAATGTTCAGCCAACGTTCTGCACACATGATACGGCCGCATCATATACGGTTCTACGGTTCCATGAGCCGCTTAGCAATGAACGCTCAAACAACGACGCTGGAAAGGTTCGAAAAAGAGGCGGCGAGCTTGTTGACTTTGGGTCCTGAGACGGCGGTCTCAATCCTGACCGCGCTCGCAGACAGAGTCTCCTCGAAGATAATGGCCCGCACTTTCGATGAGGCGCGGACCGTCGAAGAGATCAGCTCGAGCGAGGGAATACCCCTGAGCACTTGCTACCGCCGGATGCAGGCGCTCCTCGACGCTGGTCTACTAGTAATCGAAAGGATAGTGATTACGGGTTCCGGTAAGCGATACGCGATGTATAGGAGCTGCTACAGGTCGTTCCGTATATCAGCGGACCCACACGGCATAGTCGTGCAAGCCGAGATGAACAAGGAAGCTGTCGAGAAGATGTGGAGCAGGCGCCACTCGGATAGCTACGCAGGTCACGTTGTGGAGGTGGCCTAGATGAGCAAGACCCCGTCAGTCGGTTCGCTTGACCCACAGTCGATTCGAGGTAAGTGGGCTGGAAGATGGATATGGGCCGCCGTAATCCAGGGCGCAATCATAACCATACTGACAGTGTTTCTCGTGAATCCACTCGACTACTTTAACATCAATTGGTATTCCGATCCCGCCCACGTAATCCCTGGAGGTGGTGGAGGGACGTGGATGTTCACCGCCTACATCCTCTATCTGGTAGTTGGCGTGATCGCGGTCGCAGTCACTGCGATCTTCTACTTCTACATCGAAGGGATCGAGGGCAAGGTGTACCACGGTCTGACAAACTACTTCGCCTGGGGTCACTACATTCTTATGAACGTGGGAGTCGCCGTCTCCATGCTCCTGATGTTCTGGGGGGGTTACGAGGCGGGAACCTGCACAGTCGCCGGCACGGCTTGCACGGATGGGCAAATCCACGTGATGTATCTCAGTCAGCTCGTTGATCCCATAGGGTTCTTCGTGCTCGTGGCGGCGCTCGGCGCAATACTCGGAGGACTTGGCTACGTGTTGAGCGTGCGGAAGAAGGTGTAGCACGATGGCATACAATCCAACCCCTGTACTAATTGCGGTGCTGATAATGGGAAGCATGGTACCTGGCGGAGGAATCGCGTTCGTCGCAACGCAAAATTCGTCGAATACAATAACCTCCACAGTCACGAGTACACAACAGGCAACCAGCAGCAACTCCTCCGCTCCCTTCATCCTCTCGCTGGTAATCACAACCAATAACATGTTCAACTCGAGCGTCGGTGACCAGCCCGCTTACTACGTCCTCGGCCCGAACGGCCTTCAATCGTCCGCCAACATCAGTCTGCCCGCGAACCGCATGATCGAGGTCGTCATAATGAACTACGATCAGGGAAATGCGACCCCGATTAACTCCCAAGACGATAATGTGAGTGGGACGGTGAACGGGACAATGTCGGTCATCAGCAATAATGTGGTCAACTCCTCCGAGGGACCATCAGGGATTGTGATTACAGGAACACAGACGGTGTCCAGCCTGCCTGCCGCCTTGATTTCACACACCTTCACCGCCCCTCAACTCAACCTGAACATCCCCGTCGCAGCGGAGACTACGGTTATCGCCTACTTCATGACCGGCGGACCCGGGAACTACCCGTGGTTCTGCACGACACCATGCGGGTCTGGAAGCAGCGGGCTTGCGGGCGCGATGGAGACTCCGGGATGGATGAGCGGCTCGATAGTGGTGGCTTGATGTCCATGGCATCAGAGCATCTCATGGGAATGCCGGCTCTGGAGGCAGTGACCGAAGCTCGTGAATTCGCGGATTGAGCAGGAGAGATATGACTTGACATCAATTCCGACCATAACGACTGGTGTTGTGCATCAACCATGACCCAGGCAGACGAGACGGTAGCTCAACTGATGGATATCAGAGTCAGAACCCTGACTCCCGAAGTCACGGTCAGGGAGGTCGCCAATAAGATGGCGAAGGAGATTACCGACTGCATCGTTGTGGTCAGGGGGGACAAACCGTTGGGAGTGATAACCGAGAGAGACCTGGTGGTGAAGATCCTGAGCGACGGCATCGACCCGGACAAGGTGCTGGCCAAGGACATCATGTCTACCGCTCTGATAACAATCTCGCCGAAGGCGAGCATGAGCGATGCGGCAAAGCTGATGTCGGAGTACAAGATCCGAAGGCTGCTGGTCGTCGACGACTCGGGGTCGCTGGTGGGGTTGGCCTCTGCCGATGACCTGGCGAAAGTTCTCGCCAAGCGGAAGGACTTCTTGGACCCGGCTCTGAATGTGATGGGTCGGATCAACGAAACTCCTTCCGCAGGACCATATCAGTAGCAGGTAGCCTTCCTATGGGAGCAGGAAGTTTCTTGCATGCGCGACAGTGACCGTTTATTTAGCTGCCCGAATAGTATACACGACTAGGAAAAGCTCGGATGAAAACGGGGTTGAATGCTGCATTCTGGTCTAGTCCCTACGCCATTTCTCACTTAGTCAGAAGTAATCCATTTTGAAAGCAAAGCGCTCCAGCGAGCTCCACGCGCGCTCCAGTTTCCTTTCTAACTTCATACTGGGAAGCCAGGACGGGCTGGTGAACGTCCTCGGAATCCTGCTTGGACTCACCGCCGCAACCAGCGATATTCGCCTGATTTTCGTTGCGGCCTTCGCGGCCCTAGGTGCCGAATCCATCTCAATGGGCGCGGTAGCCTACACTTCTACCCTAGCCAGGAGGAAGCAGTACCTGAAGGAGGTCAGCCGAGAGGTGACCGAGATGAAGGAGGTACCTCAGATGGAGCGACAAGAGGTCAAGGAAATCTTCGAGGAATGGGGCTACCAGGGCGACGAGCTCGAACGACTCACGGATTTGATCGCCTCAAAGCCCAAGGCGTGGCTCGAGTTCATGATGTCCCACGAGCTCAAGCTCGAGGCGGTTGACGAATCCGAGCCCAGGAGAAGCTTCTTGATCGTTCTGACCTCGACGATTTTCGGTTCGATCATCCCGTTGATACCGTATTTCTTGGTGGGGAACGACGTCCTGCTGGGCGCAATAGGCTCAGTGACGATAAGCGGTATAGTCCTCTTCATTGTCGGCTACTACGAAGCGAGAACCACGGTCGGGTCGGTATGGAAGAGTGGGCTCCAGATGGCTGCAATCGGTCTTGCGGCTGGGCTCGCCGGTTTCCTGATAGGGCACTTCGTGGGGGCCTCACCGGCTTGATTCCATCTGAGCCGCACGGCTATTCAAATCCGCCCAGCGAAAGTGCGATGGTCGAAGCTCACTCGTGCCACCGGTGGCACACCTCAAGGTTCGGCTGGCGGCAAGTCAATAAATAGCGGGACCGATAGCATCACTCCATCTTGGAACTCGTCTGCGCATCCGACAAGTGTGGCCCTGACGAATGCGTCGAACTTACCAACAGAGAGTCGTCCGTGTGCAATATTGTTTGTGGGTCTCAAGAGCCAGTCTCTTTCACTCTGTTGAAGGAATCCACCAACCTCCATCAAGAGATTCCTTTCGCGAATCGTCCACAGACTAACGATTCACGGACTCGTCCAAAAGGTAGATGGCAAGTATCAAGGGCTGTGCAGCGACTGCTCCACTAAGGGCTATTCGAAGAGTCTCTTGACGGAGCCTTTACCATCCGTTCGATGAAACCCCGTTAGTCAATATATACCCTTCCGGCTTCGCATGGAACGTTTCCCGTGGCACGACCCTTGCAACAACGATCCTCGTCATTCCCATGCGCGGGCTGCAAGAGGCAATGCGCGTCCGAGTTGCTTGGCACCTACCTGCTCGTTTTCCTCGGCCCCGGGTCCATCGTCGCAGCCTCTCTCTGGGGCTTATCCTCAATCCAGTCTCTGCTGTTCGTAGCTGCCGTCTTCGGCAGCACGGTAGCTTCGGTGATCCTCGTTCTTGGCCGTTTCTCGGGAGCCCACATCAATCCCGCAATCTCTGTCGGGAGCGCCGTGGCTGGACTGCTCAAGCGTGAGCTCTTCCTCCCCTATCTGGTCTTCCAGGTCACTGGTGCTCTTCTTGCAGGAATCTGCCTCAGGCTCTTGTTAGGAGCGGGAGGATTGGATAGCCATCTCGGTTCGACCCAGCTTGCGTCCGGAGTGGGCGCGATTGAAGGGGTCTCTCTGGAAATCATCGGCACCTTTTTCCTGGCTTTGTCGGCCCTGACGGCCGGTTCATTTCTGAAGAGTCCAGTCAAGCAGGCTATCATGGTGGGTGGGACCCTCTTTGTCCTCATACTACTGATTGGGCCGTTGACCGGGGCCTCGTTCAACCCTGCCAGAAGTCTGGGACCCGCGCTCCTTGTCAGGTTATTCGAGCGGTCAGCTCATCTATTATCTGGGGCCAGTCATCGGAGCCGCTTGCGCAGGACTGATGTTCGGAGTGGTGAAAAAATCATATGGCAAAAAAAGAAGTGGCACGACCAAACTCGATCTTGTTTGTGTGTGTTGAGAACGCAGGTCAGAAGCCAGATGGCCGAGGCGTTCGCACGAAGGCAAGGACTGATTGCGATGAGCGCCGGAACCATTCCTGGAGCCAAGATCAACCCGATTGTGGTTCAGGCCATGAGAGAGAAGAGCATAGACATCTCCGGGAACACGCCGAAGATGCTCACCAACGACCTTATCGACAAAGTCGACGTCGTCGTAACCATGGGCTGCTCGGTCGAGGAGGTGTGTCCGCGTCCGATGTTGGCGAAGATGCGGAAGAAACTGGTCGACTGGAACCTCTCCGACCCCAAAGGGAAGCCAATCGAGGAGGTGCGGAAGATAAGGGACGATATTGAGAGACGAGTTATCGACCTTTCGAGGACCCAATGACGCGGTTTCTGAGCCTTGATGTGCGAGCTGTGATAGCTGAACGGGTACTCCCCGATGTTCGAATCTGAGACGTGTTCGATCTCCACTCTTGAAAGCCCGCGCTCTTGAGCAGCCGCTTGTAGTTCGAGTCTGTCAGGGCTCCCGCGATACAGGCCGACCAGGAATCCATGTCCTTCCTCGCTGCGGCGGGAATCTCCTTCGGGAGGGTGACGTCAGCGACCGCAAAGATACCGCCTGGCTTCAGGACGCGGAACGACTCCTTGAAGACGGCGAGCTTGTCAGGCGAGAGATTGATGACGCAGTTTGAAATCACGTAGTCTACGCTACCTGAATCGATTGGTAGGTGCTCGATCTCTCCGAGCCTGAACTCCACATTGGCGTACTTGCTTCCGTACTTCGCCTTCGTCTCCCTCGCTCTCCATACCATTTCAGGAGTGGCATCTACGCCTATCGCTCTTCCTTTCTTGCCCACCATTCCAGAGGCCCTGAAGACGTCTATGCCGCCTCCGCTTCCGAGGTCGAGTACGACTTCGCCCTTCTTCGGAGATATCAACAGAAGAGGTGAGCCACATCCAGCGTTAACCGATGAGGATTCCACTGGAACCGCTTCCCCTAGAGTCACGGCGGACGTGTTGTCACAACAGCCGTCCGAACAACCTTCCGATTCGGAAGAAATCGCAATCTTGGCATACCTTTCCTTGACGGCCTTCCTGATTTCCATCTCCGACATGGCGAACAGTTGAGGTTCGGGACCTATTTATTGACTGACAGAAGGCACACAGCTACGAGAACCCTCTGAAAGCTTCGGCTACTGGTCCACATGGTATTGCCAATAAATAATTCAAATAAAAAGAGAAAGCACAGTTGTGGAATCCCACCGGCTTCACGAAGGATACCATCCAAGTCCGCGCGCTCACTTATCCAAACGCGCAATCACTATTAGTGATTCCAAGGAGAACACGCCTAGCGCTCGCTAGGTAACTATCCTTTTACTCACTTTCTCACTTAATACGCAAGCGAGGTTGAGGTTGAGGACTTCCATGCCAATGATTGACGTTTACGCAGCGGCAGACCTCTTCCCCGCCGGCACCGATGGTCAACTCGGCCACGAACTCACCATGGCGGTTCTTCACGCCGAAGGAGTGGCCACTCCGGGTCCCTTCCACCTGAACAATACTGCGGCCTTCATTCATCGCATGGACCCGCACGCAGTACACACGGCAGCGACCGACTCCGCCCGCACCGTGCGCGTCCAGGTCATAACGCCCCCGGGGGCGCTGTCCCGCGACGGCCAGAAGCAGCTCGTCAGGGAGATTACTGAGATAGTCACCAAGATCTCAGGCGACCCCACCCAAGCCGCCCGAACTTGGGTACTGCTCACGGAAGCAGCCGAGGGTGGATGGGGCCTTGCAGGGACCGCTTTCGGTCGTCAGGAATTCGCGGACCTCGCCGCCAAGGCAGCGGCAGCGCGCCAAGCAAAGTAAGTCAACCCCAGGCCGTACGACCGCGGCAGGTCGGCAGGTCGGCTAGTTAACGGTCGGTGCCAGTAGACATTTTTAGTCGATCAGCAATCATCGAGGATATCTTGCAGAGACAAGAGCTAACGTCAGAAAGCGACTACCGAAGGACCCACAAGAACTTGAAATCTCCCTTTGTGAAGGTTGACTTCGCCGACTGTCCGGTCGAGACTTCTATTGGCGTGCTGGGCAAGAAGTGGACGATGGCGATCATTCGTGACGTCGGGGCCTATGGAGTAGACAGATTCAGTGGGCTTCGTCGCTCTCTGGCTGGAATTCCCCCAAAGGTTCTCGCAACAAGGCTGAAACAACTGGAGCACGAAGGTTTCATTGTGAAGAGAGTTGAGAAGAGCGTGCCGCCAAAGGTCGTCAGGTGGTCTCTGACCGAGAAGGGAGTGGATGCAATACGGATCGGGATGATGCTCGCTGCCTTTGGGTCAAAGTGGTACGCCAGCAGAGTGTTTGACGACGAAAGACCTCGCAAGCTGAATGAAATCTACAGTCGTGAAGGAATCGAGCTATTCATGAAGGATTTCTGATTCAAATCAATCGAAGGAAAGCAAACCGGTCAGATCTCATAGGGCCTATTAGGTTTAGAATCCCCAGTTGCGGCCCGTTTCTAGTTCTTCTGGGATTCGTTCAGTGCAACCCAGCCGATCCAGTCAAGAATTGGCGCGTCGACGTCAATCTGCCATAGCAGGGCGTTCAATTCTCCCCTGTGCTGCAGTTCCTCTTCCACGAGGTGCCAGAGCACGTCCCGGACGGAAACCGTAGAGCCGCTGTGACGCGAGGCTCCCTTCTTCGGGACGGGGATCGTCCGTTGGAGGTCGCGTTCGACGAGCGCGGCGAGGAATAGGTCCGCCTGCACCCGGAACGCGCGCTCGAAACGGGCGATCTCATCTAGCGAAGGGTTCTCCTTCTCAGCAATCACCTCTAGCGGAGGATTCTCGATCGTATCCTTGATGGGCCCAAACTTCGGGCAGGCCGTCGTCTGTATTCGAAATGTTCGAGAACCAGAACATGTACGCCCCAAGCGAGTGCTCGAGGATGTTGAGCATGCTAGGATAGGACGCGCCACGGTCCCTTGTGAGCTCAGCGGGTGGCAGCTTCGAGAAGGCTTCGAAGTATCCCTGGCGAGCGCTGTGCGTTGTATGCAAACCACTGGCGGATTAGGTCGATTTCCGGCATGTTTTCTGCGCGAGTTCTCCTAACGTAATAAGGGTTAATCGCGCCACGAACAATGTCACACTGTTATGACCACGTTCCCCGTTTTTTGACCCGTTTCGACGTACCTGTGGCTTCGACGATCTGTTCCACCGGGTACCGCCTGTCGATGACCGGCCTGAACTTTCCCGCCTCGATGAGCTCTTTGAAGAATATAGCGTCCTCCTTTCTGTCCTTCGGAATCGGGAATATGACTTTCTTGGTGCCGAGTTTTGAGGTCCATAGCGCCAGAAATGGATTCTGATACATGAAACCGAGCTCGGTTGAACAGTAGATCCCGCCCGGTTTCAGCAACCTCTCGCAGGCGCCAAATGAGCTCTTCCCAACTGCATCAAGGACAAAATCGTACTCGGCACCGCTTTTCGTGAAATCCTCCGTCATGTAGTCAATCACGCGGTCGGCCCCAAGAGATCTCACCAGCTCGATGTTCCCGGTACTGCACACTGCGGTTACCTCTGCGCCGAAATATTTCACAAGCTGGACAGCCGCAGTGCCGATGGCTCCAGTCGCGCCGTAGACCAGCACTCTTTGGCCACTTCGAACGTTCGCTCTCCTGATATTGTTGAGCGCGTAGTGCGCGCCTTCCGTGCAGGGAGCAGCTTCTTCGTAGTTGAGGTTCGCGGGCATCGTGGTAAGCATGCCCTGCTCAGGCATGCTGATGTACTCGGCATGGGCACCGAAACTCACCCCGCTGTATCCAAAGACATGGTCGCCATCCATGAATGACTTGACGTCCTTGCCCACTGCTTCAATCTCTCCAGCGAATTCGCAGCCCAATACTGTCCTTTTCGGTCCGAAGACGCCGCTCACGAATCTTACAAAATATGGCTTGCCTCTCAAAAAACCGCAGTCCGTTCGATTTACCGTCGTCGCACGAATTCTTATCAGTACCTCATCGTCCTTTGGAATCGGCTTCGCCACCTCTGTTAGTCGAAGGACGTCAGGAGACCCGTATTTCGCGGACACGATTGCTTTCATGGCCCCACTCTCTTCGGGGCTGGGATGCAATGAAGGAACCTGCTCACTCGGAGTTTGTGTGGTACTGGTCAAGAGGGGAATCGCACCTTGCGCCTTCAATCTTCAGGTCCAGGTTCGAGAGAGCCGAGAAGCAACCATACCTGTTCGATACGATGACCGCTTCCATTGATGGGCCCGTCAAGGCCAAATCACTGAGTGACGATCATGGCCTTCGAATCCGAGACTGCGCGCCACTTCCATGCGTACCCGACTATGACCGCCCCAGCGGCAATCGATACGACCGTGATGAACAGATAGGCAAGCGTCGGCGTCCCAACGAGCAGGGTCACGGCATTGACTGCCGAAAGCGATATGCCTGCGATGATGTTCGCCCAACGATTAGCCCGGTACTTCAGCACCCTAGAGAGGAGAATCATGACCATGGCGATCTCAACTAGAACGGTGGCTCCAAGCAGGAGCGTCTGTGTGTATTGGACCTTCGGTGTCGCGTTTATGAAAACACTGTAGTACAACGTTCCGATGTCACCGTAGGCCTGATTGAACATGTAGAATATCCACAGCATTGAGAGTCTGGATTCGACTGGCTGGTGAGTTACCTGTGCCGCTACCTGTCTAGCTACTTGGGTCGTTGTTTGCATCGGTTCTTCACTCCGTGGAGTTTGCGACCGTTGGCGCCAACGCCTGTGGAAGGACGGCGGCGGTCTGAACGACCATCGCGGCTCTTGACAGCCTGAAGAGCTTTAGTCCGAAGACGACCGGGAAGATGAAGAAGGCAAGAAGCGCGAATGGAGCGTAGGCGGCGGAATTGGTCGAGACGAAAGATATGCCGAGGTCTGGGCGACGCCGAACGCCGCGCACATGCCGCCGAAGACCTTGCCGAATGTCCGGGACTTGATCATGGCTAATCCGAGGACTATCAGACCCGTCGATAGAAGGAGGGTCGCCGCAACGTCAAACTGGTTGAATATGCCCTGGGTGGCCTGCCACATCAGGGCCACGGTCGCCTGGGTCGAGGCAGTCGCGCCGGGGGCATTGTAGAGGTTGGAGAGTGGGTCGAATGCTATCTGCGTAGTGTCTTCGACAAAAGTGACTCCTATGCCGAGGACGAAGAGGACGGTCCCGAAGAGCGCCAGCCCGGGGTTCCTCTTGCGCAGAGCCTGATACAGGCCGAGAGCCAGGCCGACCAGTGCTACGCTTACCAGGAAGTAGAAGCCATTACCGACGACGAGCCCGGTCCTGACGTCTGGGAACCTCGCAGCCAGCTGCGCGGCAGTTGCCGTCGTCGAAGGTCCGAACGCGATCAGTGTGACTATGGTTAAAACGAAGAAAATCCCAGCTGCGATGCCGGCTAGACCGCCCCATCGGAGGAAACGGTTCTCGCTGCTTATGGAATCCTCAACTTCGGTCGACTTAGTGCTCATCCGAAGGGCAAGCCCGAAGAGAGGCAATTAAGGGGAACGTATTTTCTGCAAGAGATTGCAATGCCTGACCAGGGTCGCCTATGCGGAAGTCTGGCCCACGAGCAGACTTACCCAACTCGTGACGAGACCAAGACATTTCAAATCTATCACGCGAAAAGCGTGTCGATTGAATCTCAACGGCCCATTGACCTTAGCAATCGAATCCGCGCAGTTCATCGGGCCAGGTCCTCAGCCCTGCGCCTGGCGACCTGGCGATCCAAATCCAAGCAGCAGGGTCAGGTCCTAGGTCTTCATTATTTTTCGGCCTGCTGGACGATTCTTGACGAGGCCCTTCCCACCGGCCGACTTGGCCGCGCGCCTCTTAGCCGCTGTCATCCTACCGCCTCTGCTTTTCTTTGCCATCTTTGGATTCACCACCTTTCATTGTAGCGAATTGCGCCAATCAGGTGTGTGAGTCTGTTTGGGTCGCGAGCAGCGCGGCTCGTCCTAGCAGTTTCTTGTCCAGGATGAAGATTATCACCTGGTCGCCGACATCGACGCCCGCGTCTCCGCCGATTGGCTGGACCACGAACTTCCCGCCTCCGGTGAGCCTCGCCACTGTCGCCTCAACGACCGCGACACCGGTCTTGGACTTGAACACTGTCGCTCTTTCCCTGCCTGTTCCGGACCTCGACGTAGTTCTACCCTTGTCGCTGACTCGCTCCCTTTCAATCTCTCTTTCTGTATCTGTTGACATATCTCTTCAGGGGAGTTGTATCTCCCGTCCCATATGAACACGGGGTATTTTCTGCAATCAATTGCAAGAGAATGTGAAAAGCAACTCCGCTCTCGCACGGTCAGGCGGAAATGCACTAATAGAGAAGGCAGCCGAAGGAAAACGCACGGGTATGAGCGAGGATAAGCGCGTAGAGTGGTTCGGCGCAGTCCTCTCCCTCCTGTACGAGTTCAACTGGGCCATGAGCGAGACCGAGATATTTCAGCGTTCGATGAAGTTCTCGAAAGTCGAAGATCTTCATTCGCTGCTGGCCGAACTCAAGAAGGCTGAACTGATATCGGATTCCGTTCCGGGGAATTGGAAATTGACGAAGAAAGGTAGAGAAATGGTCAAGAGGTCGCTCGGTTGAAGTCGCCCTGTACCCACTCAACTCGGCTCGTCGTCCACGGTCCGCAACGAGTTAAAAGCTAAAAATAACAACATATACTCTCTGACTCCAGATGAGATCGAAGACGGCGACGGCCTCGTTCCGGCTCGACGAAGGCGCGCTAAAGGCTCTCCAGGAAGATGCGAGGAAGCAGAACATCAGCGTGAACACCCTGCTCAACCAGCTCATCCTCACTTACGCCAACTACGACCGGCCGATGAAGAGGTTCCACATGGTAAAGGTCTCGGGATCTACCTTCAGGCACATCCTTCAGGCCGCGAGGAACGAAACGATAGTCGAGGCCGGAAACCTGGCGGGGAAGGACGGCCCGAAGACATCAATCCTGGCCACGTCGGGCGAGGTCACGTCCGAGAATGCGCTGACTTATCTCAAAACAATGGGGGATTATTCCGCTCTCTTCGAGATACAGCGAGGTAATACACGACGGAAAGGTGAACGTCACTCTGACGCACGATTTCGGCCCCAAGGGAAGCCTCTTCCTTCAGGAGTACGTCAAGTCTATCTTCGAGCCGATCGGGAAACCGCTTAAATTTCAGGCTGACGAGAACGCTGTCCTGTTCGAGCTCGAATGAAGAACGGGCAATGAATCATCTGGCGGGTCGCCTCATCTCCTTTACAAATAGACACAAAAAATACCATAGCCTCAAAAGCTTCGGCGTCCCAAATTCTCTAGATTTCTATGCCCGACTTGAGCCACGAAGCAACGGCTTTCTTTAAGCTCCGGGGCGGGGACGAGTCTGGACAGCCTGCGCGATTGCGGCGTGCTCTTGGCAGACTGGATGGTATTCTTGAGGTCAAGTTCAACTTCATCCTAGACACGATATCGATAAGATACGATTCCGAGACAGTGACTAGGGACCAAATCAAGAAGGAAGTGGACCAAAGCAATAAGGGTTCAAAGAGACGCAAGGCCTGATGCATCGGTGCGCTGAGTGAGCTAGTGTAAGGCAGTTACACTTTCTTGCAAAAAATACCTCCCCCTTATATGACAAATTAACACTCAAAAATCGATTAGTTTGCCGAAACGAGATGAAGGATTGGAGGCTAGAGCCGAGGCCTCCTTGGATGATATTCGAAGGGACCTCGACAAAAAGATTGAGCAGATCAAGTCCGAGCTAAAGGAAAAGGGGCCGGAGGCCGCCGATGCAATCGAAGGTCAGCTTGACGCCCTGAAGGCAAACCTTGAGAGCAAGCTCAGCGACATGCATGAGAGCATCGACGACCAACTCGAAGTCGGGCGCAGGGAGATTAGGAAACAGCCGCTCATGGCGGTTGGGGTCGCTGTCCTGGTAGGAGTCATCGCTGGAATGCTCGTCGGAAGAAAGTGCAAAGACTAGTTGTCTATCCTGAACGATGTCCTTCAGCTGGTGATGGACGAGGTCTCCGGCCAGCTGAAACACATGCTCGAAGCATACACTAGGAAAATCATCCGCCGGGCGATACGTATCCTGATTCTTGCGCATGGTGGGCCTCACATTCCTTGGTGTGGGCTTCGTCTTCATCCTGTACGGCACAGCGACCTACCTCGCTCAGTTCATGTTCAACGGGCTGGCATTCGGGCTTGTCGGCCTCATCGCAGCACTCGTCGGAATCGTTCTGATTCTGCTTGTGAGACGCTAGAGCTAGAAGCTGGATTCAAATGTCGACGAGCGAGTATCAGCTGCCCAAATCGGTGCTGAAGTGGGTAGCGCTTGGGCTCATCCTCAGCTTCAGCCGTTGTCATCGCCATTTCGATATTCTCGGGCGTGACGTTTTCAGACCTTACCGAGCTCGGATACCTGACGTTCGGTCTGGCCGCTGCGGTGTCGGTATCCCGGTTGCTCGTCCAGATTGTCAGGTTTCGGGTCATAACGCTCGGTCTCGCAGGGAACCCCCGACCAAACCTCAGCGGATTGGCGCTTACCAGGGTGGCAAGCGAATTCGTCTCACTCTCTACACCCGCGACGAGCATGGGCGTCTTCATCCGTACAGCGTGGCTGAAAGGGAAGGGAATCGATGGGGGCAGGGCTCTCTCTATCGGCTACTTTGAGGTGCTTATCGAAATCTATGTCGGGGGAGGTCTCGCTCTCCTCGCCGGATTCTACGCCCTGACGAAAGGAGCGGCATTCCTTGGGTCATCGATTATGGTGGTCGCAACTGTTCTGATAGTCGGATACACGGTCATTTTCATAATCCCCGCGCTGAAGGGCATCAAGGTTCCTCGCCTCCTCTTCACGGTCTCGAAGTATCTGATTGGGGGACCGAGAGCGGACGACCTCTATCTTCGCGCGGTGGTCGGCTCCCTGAATTTTTCACTATCTGCCCGCGCTATTGTGAGCAGGAAGGCTTTGCCTGTAGTGCTCAAGTCCGTGGTCCTCACAATTATAGAGGACCTTCTAGCTGGAACGGCCCTCTGGCTCGTCCTGAACGCTGCGGGCCTGAAGATCGACATCGTCTACTCGACTCTGGCGGCATATGGGGTCGTCGCCATCGCCCAGATCCCCGTCACGATAGGCGGCGCAGGTGTCACCGAGCTCACGATGAAGTCGTATCTCATGGTGATCTACGGTTTTTCAGCTTGGGCGCCCATCGTGTTGTGGCGGATCGCTACATACCAGGTCCTCCTGGCTGTGACCGGCATAGTCTTCATCTTCTTCGTGCGCAAGGCGACCGCACATGCGCCCCAAGCCTCTCCCAGGATGGTCATGGAGGGAATAAGGGCGTGACCGCCATCGACGTCGATAAGGAAATCGGGAAACTTGAGATAAAGTACCCCGTCATAAAGACCTTCAGGTTCGCAATCGCGGGCGTTGTGGGCTTCGGGGTTACAGAGGTTGTCCTAACGGTCGGCCTGCTGCTCCTCTACGGGAAGCTCGGCGTTCCGCACGCGAGTTTCTCTTCGTTGGGACTCCTAGGCCTTGACGCGCTCTCTCTGGTTGTCGGCGTAACGGTCTCCTTCTTAGTCAACGAGCGGATCACGGTCAACGTCAAGAAGGTGGGTGACAGTCCAGCGAACCGTTTTGGAAGATTCCTGAAGTTCCAAGCCGTGAGCGGGGTCGGCAACATTGGCATCATAGTGGTCCAGCTTCTCCTCCTCGCTGCGCTGACGATATCACCGCTGTTGGGTACTGTAATAGGGGCAATTGTCACTTACCCAATCGTTTACTTCATCTCGATAAGGTATGTCTGGAAGGCTCATCAGGTAAGATAGGTCGTCCCACCTTGGCAAACTCATCTTCTGGTAGTTCGAGGGAGGAAGATTTCGCGGTCACTTTCGAGAATGCCGTACACGGAGGGCTGGACAAAATCCTGGGTAAGAGCGGGACGGACGCCGTTCTCGCCCGCATGAAGATGACCAACGACCTACCTGATCCGGCTGAGTTTCACGGAAAGCTACTCGCCCTCTTCGGCGCGCAAGCAACCCTCTCGCTCGAAAGAGCGATTGTCAAGGACCTGGCGATACGCCTCAAGTGGTCGTTAGCTCTACTGGGGATTGAGAGTAGCTTCAATTTCAGCGAGACCATGCGCGCCATGGAGAAGGGAGCGAAAGCGAGATGACCAGAATGGCCCGTGCGAATAAGACACTCGTAAGGCCGAGTCCCAAAGGGTTGACGGTCGGCTCCGGGGCAGAAGACCTGATAGAGACGAGGATAGCGTCAGTCCTGGGGCTCAAACAGTTCATGCAGGGTCCCATAAGGACCCTGCTCATCAAGGGCCTCGCTGGAACGGGAAAGACGACAGTCGCTCTTGAGATTCTCAAGGCTGCAGGCAAGGGAAAGGGCGCCTATGTGTCTTCACGGGTGCCGAAAGAGCTTCTCGAGACGCACATCCCCGCCATGAAGGAAACGTTGCACGACCAGGAGTTCGTGGACATCAGACTCGAGGACGCATCCTCGGTATTGGATCTCGTGATGCGACTGACCGAGCCCAAGAAATTCAGGACAATCGTTTTCGATAGCTGGGATGGCCTCGCGAAGGAACTGGACCAGAAGGAGAGGCTGCGGGCGGAGAAGACCCTGATGGCCCTAGCGCACAACTCAGGCGCACAACTCGTCTTTGTCAGCGAGGAGCCTGGTGCCACGACCATAGACTATCTCGTCGACGGGATACTCGAGCTACTGATGGTCGAAGAACAGGATCGCACTGTTCGGGAGTTCATCATACACAAGTTGCGCGGGACAAAGATACCCCAGCGTAAGTACATCTACACGCTTCTAGAGGGCAAGTTCACATTCTTCGGGCCCTACACCATCCCCGACTACTCCAAGATTAGCAAGATCGCCCAGAGGCCAGATATCGGACAAGCATATTCCTTCGGGAGCGGCGCCTTGGACAGGCTCTTTGGGGGCATGATTCCTGGGAGCACCCTATCCATCGAATACGATGAGAACGTCCCCTACTCCGCGCTGAGGGCGATTGAGTACCCCCCGATTATCAACTTCCTATCGAGGGGAAGGAGCGCAATCCTCCTACCACTGCCTGGGGCGAACGACGAGATAATCAACTCGATACTTGCAAGGGCCGTTGGGAAGAGCGTCGTCAGCGAAAGGCTGCGCATCCTCAACATACTGAGGACTAGCGATGTCAAGACCGCGAGCCTCCCCAAGAATGTCACACCCCAGGAGATCCATGAGATAGTCGCTAAGGAGACGATGGAGCTACGCAAGAAATCTGTTGACAAGTCGGTGCTCCTCGTCAAGTCTGTGAGCGCCCTCGAGAATCTCTTCGCATCGGACCTGGATTCCCTGCTCGAGGTGACGTCCCAAGAGATTATCACGCTCCAGCAGTCACACGACGCCCACATACTCTTCTTGCCCACGGATTCGCCCATCCGGTCGCGCATCCTTTCGATGAGCTCCAGTTACGCAAAACTGTTCGTCAGGGACGGCACGGTCCTGATGTTCGGCGTGAAGCCTCACACTGGCATATATGCGCTGCAGCACCTCGAGGATCCAATCTCCCCATCGCTGACCCAACTCGTATGATTTCACACGCAATTTAGCCTCTTTCAGTCAATCTGAGCCAAATTCCAGCCTTAGTAGCGGAAGGATTACCGACGAGGTCCTATTCTCAAGAAGCAAACATAATTAGCCCGGAACGTGGGACAATCTCATGGCAAGCTATGAACTGAAGAACATGTCCACCTCATCTGAGGTTAAGAGATTCGACCACGCGAAGATTGAACTTGTGAATATCGCCGGGGGAACGGTCGCACGGTTTGCGCTGCAAAAGGGTTGGAAGTGGTCGACCGACATCAAGCCAATAGTGAAGACGGAGTGGTGCGAGGCTCCCCACCTTCAGTACGTAATATCTGGTAGATATCACGTGAGAATGAAGGACGGGGCGGAATTTGATATTGGTCCCGGAGACGTCGTTTCAGTGCCCCCAGGGCATGACGCCTGGGTGGTGGGAGATGAACCGACGATAGGAATCGAGTTTGTCGGTGGAAGAATCGCTGTCGAAGGACCGAAGAAAGCCTAGGCTCGCTTGGATAATTCAAATCATGAAAGGAAAGCATGCTGGTCGGGGTCACGGCCAGCAATCTCGGCAAAGACACCTGTTTTGGCGTTCGCATAGACCCGCTGGCCCACGAGTCAGGTCGAACTGCTGTCAGCTGAAATCTTTGATGCTCGGCCAGATCGACTCGAGCGAACCTGTGGGGCCTGTCGCGAGGTAAACTGGAAGGTTGTCCTCGTTGGACATGCAGTAATTACAGGTCACTGTGGCGACCTGTGTCACGTTGCCATAGAACTTCTGAAGGGTCGAGAGTTGGACCCCGACGGTAATCAGGACTGCCCCGCAACTTCCGGGGCCCCACACGTAGTAGTTGTTGTGGGTGCTTATCACCGGAGGTAGCGAGTAATTCTTTCCGAGGAATATGAGGGCACTGGCCTCCCCATAGTTCGACGCGAATATGCACGCATTGGTCCTCTCGCCGGGCGGCAAATTGTCGTACGCTCCAGCCGTGGTCGCGGTCATTGTCCCCCACCCGAAGCGGTCCCCCAGATACTGGGGAAACTGCCCGGCGTTTCCCTGGGCCTCCGCGCCGTTGGCGACGCCTGTCAGGCCGGCGTAGGTGTTCGCGTAGACTGCCGGTGAGAGCAGTGGCATCTCTAGTGGAGCGAGGAGCGCTCCGCTCACGACAAGGGCAAGTACCAATCCCTTCGGCACCCACCTCCTGACATTGCCGGCCTTCTGGGCGGCGAGGACAGCTCCTCCGGCGAGTAGCATGGGGTAGGCTGCCTCGTAGAAGTAGGGCTTCGCATTCGTGACCGTGAACAGGACGAAGAGGAGGGCAAGAGCGATGCCAAACATCCGGTAATTCTTGCCGAGCTGGGATTGGAGGAAGAAATAGAGGCCCAGGAATACGAGAGGCAGGTTCACCGGGCTCGCGATCAGTATCTGAAGAAGAACGAAATCAAGAGGCCCGCCGCCGTTCAGGCCCCCATGATGTATGTAGAAGTCAGGCGTCGGCCATCCGTTCATCGCATTCCATACCACGTAGGGGACCAGAAACGTGACCGCGATTAGGACACCGGCCCAGAACCACTTCGAGAGCAGGTTCTTCCTCGCTGGAGTCGCCAAAACGCCCAGCAGCAGGCAGACCAGGAAGAAGGCTATCGTCAGCTTTGTGAACAACCCTAGTCCGGCGACCAGCCCGAAGGCAACCCAGAGCCGCGGCTGGTCCCGTTTTACTATCCGTATCACGATATACGCGGCCAGTGACCACCAGAGCGCGTCGAGGATGTCCATCGAGAAGATGGAGGAGAAGGCCAGCTGCGCTGTCACGAGTGTGGCCACGGCCGAGAGCGCCTGCGCCCACCGATTGCCTCCCAGCTCCCGCGCTATCATCCCGGCGACGAAGACCAGGGCCGCCCCTGCCAGGGCGGGCACAACGTGGATAGCTACGAGCGAGTCGCCGGCGAGGATGTTGAGGACGGCCGCTATGTACGCTATCATCGGGGGGAAATCTACATACCCAAGCTGGAGGTGCTGGCCACTCACTATGTAGTATAGCTCATCGAGGAAGTATCCGTAGTTGCCCGCCACCAGCATGTGGCCGACGAAGTTCACGGCGGCGATGTAGAGGAGTATCGCCTTGTCGGCAATGAGGCGGGACTCGAAGCTCTTACGACCATCCACTTTTCGTAAGGGCCCAGGACCTCCGAGGAAGGAGCCTCTCAGTCCTATTTGAATAATTACCAGATCTCTTCGAATAATTGAGCAGATATCACACGATGGCCAAGCGCTTCTTCAGGATCGCCCTCATCGCTAGCGCGACGCTCCTCCCCCTGTCGGTCGTAGGGACCGGGGTGACCTCGCTCGGATGGGGCACCCTGGTACGGATACGGTTCGCCGTCCTCGGCTATCTATGCGCTTTGGGACTCTACCTTCGCCGTTGGGATGACGATGTTCGCAATCTCATTCTTCCGTAAGCGGTTCAACTCACCGGGAAGGTTCTGGAGCTTCGCCGCGAAGAACTTCTACGCCGCGTACTTCCTGCAGGCCACAGTCATAGTAACAATCTCGGCTTTGGTACTCTATCAGGTCAACCTGGAGTCGCTTGTCAGGTTCGGCCTAGTGCGGTCGTCAGTCCTCGCATTCCCCTTCGGCTAATTCAGGAATCTTTTGATTCCTGTTCCGAACATTAATACCATTAGCCAAAAGCCGACGAGCATGGCAATCAAGGCGTAACTGCTGTACAAGTTCAGTGCAATCAGACCGCCGGCGATGATTGTGGCAAGGACAAAGTTGGAAAGGCCCCAGAGCACGTTTGTCCTGGGCGACGACTTTTGGCCGAACGGGCTCCGGAATGTCTTCCCAGCGGCCCCGAAGGCGAAATGCGGCATGCCGTTGCCTAGAAGGAATCCTATGATGAAATACCATATCAAGAATAGCTGAAGCGACAAATCCTAGAGGTCGTGTATAGGAGAACCGCTATAAGTATAACGGGCATCCAACACCCTTATACAGCAACAAGGCCCACATCTCTTAAGTGCCTAGAATGCCCAAGGACGAAGATGCCGACATGTGCGACATGCGCGGCATGCTATCATTCATGATACTCTGGTTGCTTTCCAATCGCCCGATGTACGGGCAGGAGCTTGCGACCGAAATCGGCAAACGGAGGGGGGACAAGCCGAACCCCGGTACCATCTATCCCGCTCTCAAGGAGCTCGCAAACCGCAAGCTGATAAAAGCACATCTGGAGGGGCGAAACAACGTATACACGCTCACAGACCAAGGCAGGGTAAGCCTGACGAAGGGCATGGAATACTTCAGGAAAGCGTTCGGGGAGATCTTCTACTCGGCTGAGACTATTAGCCGAGCCCAATAGTCTGACCGAGAAACCTGACCGGCGCCCGGACTGAGGGGAACGCTTAACAACACCCGGTGCGAAGAAAAATCGACATGGGAGAAGTCACAATCGCCCGAGGTTCGTCATCTCTTGCAGACCTGGTAAAACAGGTTCAGGACGTCCTCAGCAACTACGGGTCTTCTGGTCTCGAGCTGGACACCTCGGTCGAGATACTCTCCCGCATTAGGCTGGAGGACAACATGGATTCTTGGAAGGGTGTACCCGAGGAAAAGAGACCTCCGAAGGTCTCAGAGTACGAGGGGCTTCTCGAGGACGACACGAACGAATGGTTCGCAGCCATCCAAATCAACACCTAGCAGGCAACCGCCGCGACGGTCCGGACCGGTTCGGCCGACCTGGGAAAGAGTGAGATGGGCCCGGAAGCATGAGCGAGGCAGCCAAAGAGCATGCGTCGGCCCTCAGAACTTTGCTGAAAACCTGGGGTCCCGCCTGGTTGGTGATGATCGCCGATGTGGATGCGGCGAGCGTAATCACAGCGGCCGAGAATGGAGCCCTCTACGGCACCGGTCTGATTTGGCTTCTCGTGGTTCTCACACTCCCCCTGTATGTCATCCAAGAAGTGGCTGGGAGACTTGGCACGGTCACCGGCAAGGGCCTTGGAGAGCTGATCAGGGAGAATTTCAGCCGCCGCACGGCCGCTCTTGCGGCCCTTCCGATGGCCGGGGCTGACATTCTGTGTTACATCGTGGAGTATGCGGGAATAGCGATAGGCTTGCAAATCTTCGGCATCCCCCCTTTCCTTTCGGTGCCTTCTGTATTCATCCTTCAGCTCGCGCTGGCCTACAGGAGGAAGTACGCTCAGGTCGAGAAAGCACTGGTTGTGGTCTCGATCACCTTAGCGCTCGCCTATGCCGTCTCCGCGTACCTTAGGGCGTCCAGGGGAGTCGAGTTTACCTCCGTCTTCCACTCCGCCGCGGCGTCGCCGCCCTTTCTTTTCCTTGTGGCTGCAAACATCGGATCCACGATCATGCCCTTCATGCTGTTCTATCAAGCGTCGGCGAGCGCAAAGAAGGGCATCGGTGCCAAGAATCTGTGGGCCGTGAGGCTAGAGACGGCCGTGGGAGCAATCGTGTCAGAGCTAATCCTGATTGCAATAGAGGTCGCTTCCACCGGAGTTGCCGCCGGCTCTGTGGGCTTTGCCTCCCCCAAGGTCCTGTCTTCAGCCCTGTCCAGCGTGATTGGCGGGTATGCTCCATACCTCTTCGGCATAGGAATCGTTTCGGCTGGCTTCATCGCCTTGATTGTCACCTCGATGGGGAGCGCGTGGGGAGTGGTGGATGCCATGGGATGGAGCGGAAAGGACGGTGGGAACCGCTGGTTCAGGGTCTACGTCCTGGAGTCGGTCCCGGCGCTCGTCATCAGCTTGGTGCCCTACGACCTAGTCAACGTGGCCCTTGCTCTTCTTGCACTCCAGGTGGTCGTACTTATCGGGCCCGCGGTGATTCTGGGCCTGCTCGCATCCAGGGAAAGTCTGATGGGTGTTCACCGCCTCAGGGGCCCCAACACGGGTCTATACTGGGGCCTCCTGTTTGTGGTAGTAGCCGTAGGTACCTTCGGCCTAATCTTCTGAAGAGATGCGAAAGCCTACCGACGAGCTAGACCTCTGATCTGATTCCCGCGAAGGCGCATGTCCTTCCTGGTCCGAATGAGTGGCGAGGTAGACCTCTAGGATATCCTTGTAACACAGCATGTCTTAGATCCTCCGACGACATTCCACGAAACTCGCAGAAGGCCAGTTGCCTCTGCCCGAGGCCCCAATTGTAAGCGCGCGTTCCATGTTATTTCAACTCAGATGCTGGTAATGATCAGATAGGTGTTGAACGCAAGTATCAAGGATACTGTGACCAGCGCAACGAAAATCGGTACTGTTTCGGTTGACAAACTCCCCCATGAACTTCTTCTTGGACGTGTAGTAGACAAGAGGAATCATGGGTAGAGGAATCATAAGACTAAGGACCACTTGGCTGTAGATGAGCAAGTGGAGCGGGTCTATTCCCAACAAGACAGCTATCGTGGTAGGAAAAACGTTCACGAACCGTGTCACTATCCTTCTGGCCCAGATGTTCCAGTGCTTCCCGATGAGCCCTTCCATTATGACCTGCCCTGCTATAGTCCCGAGGGTGGATGAGGATATGCCCGACGCGAGAAGGGTCACGAGGAAGATGAAAGCAACCAACGGTCCGAATAGCTGGCTCAGCTGCGTCACAGCCTGTCCTATTGTTATGTTCACGTTTGGATAGAGCGGGATTGCTACGAGAAGTATCCCGACGTTGACAACCCCTGCGATTGTCAGCATCAGTATGGTCTCCCATTTGTGGAGATTCAGGGTCCTGTGCTTCTCCTCCTGCGAGAACTGTTCCTCGCCTTCCTTCGCCCCGGGAATCTTCCTTCCCGCCAAGTCCATCTTGTTCTTAGAGAGCCATGAATGGACAAACAGGGCATGGGGCATGACAGTCGCTCCGATGATTCCCACGACCAACAGTAGGGCATCGGTGCTAAGGGAGCCAATGGTAACGGAGTGGATCGCAATCTGGTCAAGACTCGGCTTCACCACGACCAGTTGGTAGAGAAACCCGATTACGAGGATGCTGACCAGCAGCACGAACAGTTGCTCTATGACGTGGTATCTTCTCGTCATGAGCGTCATTATTACCAGGACATCTAGCGCGCCGAAAATGGCCGCGTAAATGAGGGGTACCGGGGGCAACCCAAAGAGGGTGGGAAGCAGGTTGATTGCTATGACAGTCCCCAGATACTCTGCGAGGTCCGTGGCCGCGGCGGCAGCTTCGGCAGCCAGCCAGTACGGCACCACAAACGCCCTTCGGCGAAGCGAACCCTTGACCAATTCCGGGAGAGAGTGACCAGAGGCAATTCCGAGCTTACCGGAAAGATACTGCAGGATCATGGCCATGGCCGAAGCGAGCCAGACTGCCCAGATGAGATCGTACTTGAAACCGGCTCCCCCGGCCAGGTCGGTGCCGTAGTTTCCCGGGTCCATGTATGCTATCGACACCATGAGCGCCGGCCCCATGTAGACGAGGAAGTCGCGGATGGACCTTCGTGTGGCACCCCGATTTTGCACCTCTCCCTTCATAATCACTTCTGGGGGCTCCAGAGTGCGCTTCCAAGGTGCTCTCATCGAATCATTAATCTGTTAACCCAAGCTATTTAAGTTAGACGTGTCTAATATTGTATCATGATTCTAAGTTTCGCAGGTCAGGCACAACCCTTTTTACCGCTCAAAAGCGGTCATGTTTTGTTAGGCAAGCGATGGTAAGGATCGCCCAGGTAGACAGGAAGGACACCTCGAGACTGGAAGACTATCTTGAGACCATTTACCACTTGGTCCACGACAAGGGATACGCCAGGTACCGTCGAGATCGCAGAGGTACTGCAGGTCAAACCCCCTACCGTGTCGATAATGCTGAAGAGGCTCGACTCCGGGGGCTACTTGGTATATGAGCCCTACAGAGGCATGAAGCTTACCGAGAAAGGGGAGAGGGTGGCGAAGTCGGTGATCGCAAGGCACGAGATAATCTCGGAATTGCTGACGATGCTCGGCGTGGAACAAAAAGCGGTCTACGAGGACACGGAAGGCATAGAGCACCACATCCAGCCCGTAACGATCTATGCGCTGGAGAGGCTGGTCGACTTCCTAAGAAAGAACCCAGACCAGCTCCGTGCTATCAAAGACCACATAGAGAAGTAATTGAGAAACGTCAACAGATAGATAAGGTGGGAGTACGGGAGCGGATTGTGAAACAATGGAACCCATAGACCTGATGTCCCGCCCAGTCACCGAATTCCTGACCGAAACGAAAACGTTCTCTCCAACGGACAAGGTC
Source organism: uncultured Nitrososphaerota archaeon (assembly GCA_963749225.1). GTDB lineage: Archaea > Thermoproteota > Nitrososphaeria > Nitrososphaerales > Gagatemarchaeaceae > Gagatemarchaeum. Next base: position 211,060 of record CAVVLY010000003.1, read on the forward strand.
TCCCAAGTGATCGGTTTCATGGCCGAATCGAAATCCTACGAGGTTTTCATCGAGGAGGACGAGAAGACATTCATCGTCTCAATCAGAGACCTCCTAAACGTCACGAGCCTTGATACCAAACTCGAGACGCAGATGCATCGAGTGCCCCGCCTCAACAAGCAAAACACGGTGAGCGATGCGGCAGCCCTCATGTTCGAGTACAGGTCTAGGTCGATGCCAATCTATCAAGCGAACGATGTTGTAGGTCAGGTTACCTCCCCTTCCATCGTCGCCAGCCTCGTCGATTCCTCACTGAACCTGAAGCTTTCGACCATCATGACGCGGAATCCCATCGTTGCGACACCCACAACATCGGTAGGAGCGGTAAGAGACTTGATGATGAGGAAGAAATTCGACCAGGTCCCGGTTGTTGAAGGCGAAGCTCCGGTAGGAATAATCACTTCTGACGAATTGGTCTTCAACCTCATGCCGAAGGCTGCCAGGGAAATGAAGGGCGACCGGGAAGGAGGTCGCTACGGCGAGACCGCAGGGGCCTTTTCGTCTGATGGTGTGGTCACGAATGCCATGACGGACTCGCTTGACAATGTCTATCGCAACATGTCGGGCAAAGAGGCCAACTATTCGCTAATCGTGGTAGAGGGTAAGCTCCAAGGGATCATCACGTACCGGGACTTCATGACGGTCCTCCGGAAGAAGGCCAGCTCGCAACCCGTTCCGATGTACATCGTTGGACTGCCTGACGATGAGTTCGAGGCTTCAGCGGTCAGGCGAAAATTCCTAGAGTCCGTTCAACTCTTGAGGAGGAGCCTTCCCGACGTGAGCGAAGCGCGGGCAATCATAAAGACGGGAGATATCAGGACGGGAAAGAAGAAGAGCCAGGTCAAGGTGTTGATACTCACCCCCACCAAGCTGCACTCCTTCAGCGTGTCCTCCTACTCTCTGGCTGACTCGTTCGAGGAGGTCCATAACTGGATAAAGAAAGTCGTCACGCAGGAAAAGCGAGGACGCGAGCGGCCTACTTCGAGACACCAAATCCCCGATGAGAGTGTCTGAAAGGCAATAAGATTGCCGACACCCGGCCGGCCGCCGCTTTCCGGCCATCACGCGACTAGTGGTGGTGCCCGTACCTGTGGGGGTCCCTATCGAACGTGCTCTTGCACGAGGTCGAGCAGAAATAGAACATCTTCCCGTCGTGTTCAGAGGTCAACTTCGTCATCTTCTCATCCACCATCATTCCACAGACCGGGTCTTTCATCATGTCAGAGTCCCCGGGTTGGAGGCACTTTCTATATCAACGCTCCCGCGACGGTTTAAGAGGCCACGAACCCTCTTCTAGGCACGTATGGCGGTCGACCCTATCTGCGGTATGTTCGTTGAGGAGTCAGCGAACACTCTGCAGGCAACGGTCCGTGGGACGACCTACTACTTTTGCAGCGAGTCCTGCATGCGAGAGTTCACCAGGCCGGAAGCAGAGCTCAGAAGTATCGAGCTGGGCGTCGTCCTAAGCCTCGCACTGGGGATCCCGATCCTCATTCTGTCCTACGCGAAGCTCCCGGGCACACCCATCCCCCTAGGCTGGCTTCTCCTCGCATTGGCAACGCCGGTCCAGTTCATCGCAGGCTGGAGGTTCTACCGGGGTACTTGGGACGCAATCAAGATGCGCTCCTCCAACATGGATGTCCTGGTGGTCATCGGGACCTCTGCGGCCTTCTTCTACAGTGCCGCCTACGTCCTCTTCCCGAGCGAGTTCCCATTTGGCGGCCTCTACTTCGACACTTAGGCGATAATAATCGCCCTGATATTGATAGGGAGGCTCTTGGGGCAAGCGGTCAGGAGCAGGGCTTCCGACGCGATTAGGAAGCTCATCGCGCTGCAGCCCAAGATGGCGACGATGATAAGGGACGGAAAGCAGGAAGAAATCCCGATAGAGCAGGTCGTGGCTGGAGACATTTTCCTCGTCAGGCCCGGGGAGCGTGTTGCAACAGACGGAATTGTGGTCGACGGACACTCCTCGGTGGATGAGAAGATGGTGACGGGGGAGAGCACCCCGGCGGAGAAGACGAAGGACAGCCAGGTGATAGGTGGCACGATCAATGCGCAGGGTGCTCTCAAGGTCGAGGCGTCTAGAGTCGGCTCGGACACCACCCTCTCGAAGATAGTCAGGCTGGTCCAGGATGCTCAGACCACGAAGGGACCGGCTGAGAGGCTAGTGGACACGATTTCCAAGTATTTCGTGCCGATTGTCGTCCTTGTCGCGGTCATTTCGTTCGGGGGTTGGACCTTAATCGCCCACAAGCCCATCAGCTTCGGCTTCACTGCGGCAGTAGCCGTGCTCATTATCGCATGCCCCTGCGCTCTTGGCCTCGCGACTCCCGCAGCGATAGCCGTGGGAGCCGGCAAGGGCGCGGAGAATGGCATCCTCATAAAAGGCGGAGAATACCTTGAGCGAACCCAGAAGATTGACACCGTGATATTCGACAAGACCGGCACGCTGACCAATGGGGAGCCGGTCGTGACCGACATCGTGAGCTTCGAGCGGACCGTGAGCGATGAAGACATCCTCAGATTCGCAGCGATCTCTGAGAAGCACTCGAACCATCCACTGGCCTCCGCCATACTCAAGCGCGCCCGTCAACAACTCCCAAGCGAGGTGATCCAGGATCCGGACTCGTTTGAGTCCATCTCGGGAAAGGGCGTGCACGCGACGTATTCGGGCAAGGATATCCTATTCGGCAACGCAGCGCTGCTGGAGTCTTTTCGAACAGTGCTCGACCAGGTCTCCAGCTCCAAGCTCGTGGGACTCAGCGACCAGGGGAAGACCGTGATGCTCCTCGCGGTCGACCACCACCCTGTCGGAGCAATCGTCGTCGCTGACTCACTGAAGGAGCACGCTGCTGAAACGGTCAGAGCCCTTCAAAAGATGGGTATCGAGGTAATGATGCTGACCGGGGACAACAAGGAAACAGCCTCAGCCATAGCAAAACAACTTGGGATACAAAATTTCGTTGCAGAGGTCCAGCCCGCGGGGAAGTTCGAGGTGGTGAAGAGGCTGCAGAACGAGGAGCACAGAAGGGTGGCCATGGTCGGGGATGGTGTGAACGACGCTCCTGCACTCGCACAGGCGGATGTGGGGATCGCCATCGGCTCAGGGTCTGACGTCGCGATCGAGACAGGAGGGCTGATACTGATGAAGGATGATCTGAGAGACGTCGTCGCTGGAATCCAGTTATCCCGCAGCACCATGGGAAAAATCAAGCAGAACCTCTTCTGGGCCTTTTTGTACAACGTGGGATTGATCCCCGTTGCCGCTGGGCTGTTCTACATCGCCTTCGGAGTTCTTCTGAACCCCATATTCGCTGGACTCGCCATGGCCATGTCGTCGGTAACCGTTGTGACCAACTCGCTCACATTGAAGCGTTTTAGACCTAAATTCTGAGTGGAAGGAGGGTACCTCCGCACTGAGCGCGATTCTCGACCAGGTCAACCTGCCGGTCTACGTATCGCTCGCCTTCCTCTTCGGCATAGCCGCGCAGTTCAGGACTATGGAGGGCGAAGGCCTGCTTCGAAGGCTCCTATCGTTTTTCGCCAGAAAGGCGGGACCGCTCTATGCGGCGATAATTGTCACATCCCTGTTCTCCCCGCTCATCCTGAATGATGTCGTCATCCTGATCCTCACCCCGGTCTTGGTGAAGTATTCGAAAGACTCCGGGCGTGACATTGCTCCGCTGCTGGTAGGCGAGATTACGTTCACGAACATCGCAAGCTCTCTGACCCCCTTGGGAAACCCGCAGAACATCCTGCTTTGGGACGCCTCAGGGCTCGGTTTCATCCAGTTCCTTCAGGGCACCTGGCTCCCGATTCTGTTGTCCGGCGCCATAGCGGCTCTTGCGCTCTTGCCCTTGAGAAAGCATTTCACGAGGGCCATGGAAGTTCAGTCCAGCAGGTCCGCGCTTCCAGGAGTTTACCTTGGGTTGATCATAATCGCCCTCTTGCTCTCCGACCTCTCCTCCGTTCCAGTCTACGTGACGCTGGGTGCTGTCTTCTTGCTGGGATTTCTCTTCACCTTCCGCTCGCCCCGACAAATCCTGAAGGATTTAGACCTCAAGAGCCTCTTGACCCTCTATGTCTTCCTGGGTCTGATTACGGTCATTTCCTTGCTCGTAGGACCTGAGCTAGGCAAGCTCACCTCCCCCGTCGCAGAAGGGGTTCAGCCGGTACTCAGCCCTCTTCATGGGAGGAGCCTCGGCCATCATGAGCAACGTTCCTGCCACCCAGCTCGTCCTTGCGACCTCGACGATCGCCCCACACGTGGCGCCGAAGATTGCCGTCGAGGCGGGGTTGGCGGGTAACATCGACCCGGTTTCTTCGTTTGCCAACATACTGGCGCTCCTCATGGTCAGGCGCGCAGGGCTGTCCATAAAGAGGGCAGTGATCCTTCAGCTACTGGTCGGTGTCCTCGCTTTTGTTCCAGCCTTCCTCTGAATCCCAGCCCATCAGGATAAGGTTCAACTAAGAGGCAGGGCTCGGGCAAACAGCGTTGATCGAGACCGAGGGCCTCACAAAGCGATTCGACGGCGTAACCGCAGTCGAGGCTCTCACCCTGAGCGTGAAGGAAGGGGAGGTCTTCGGCTTCCTCGGACCTAATGGCGCGGGAAAGACGACAACGATGCGCATGCTGACTTGCCTCGTCTCGAAGACGAGTGGGGAAGCAAGGATTGACGGTTACGAGGTTGGAAGCAGCGACAGCTCCAAAATCAGAAAGATGGTAGGCGTCCTCCCGGAAACGGTCGGATTGTACGAGGACCTCAGCGCCTACAAAAACCTCGACTTTTATGGGCGACTCTACGAGTGCCCGGAGGCCTCACGCAGGGCCAACATCGAGAACCTCCTAACTAAGCTCGGTCTTTGGGATAGGAGGAACTCTCCTGTGGGGATGTTTTCGAAGGGGATGAAACAGAAGGTCGCTCTCGCCCGCGCACTCCTGCACGACCCGAAGGTCGTGTTTCTCGACGAGCCCACCGCAAACTTGGACCCGGAGTCATCCAGTGTCATCAGGGACCTCATCCTGGAAATGAAGAAGGAGGGGCGTACGGTCTTCATCAACACCCACAACCTGGACGAGGCTCAGAGGGTTTGTGATAGGGTGGGCATCATGAAGACCAAGCTCCTAGCCATCGGCACACCGGAGACTCTGAGATATTCAGTCCGCGGAAGGAGGACTGCCTTTCGTCTGGAGGAGCTCACTGAGCCGCTCATGTCGGCGGTCAGGGCATTCGGTGCAGGAGGTCTCGAGGTCAATGGTGATGAACTCGTCATTGATGTGAAGGACCCAGACACGGACAACCCGGCCATCGTTGAGGCCCTCGTGAGGGCTGGTGGTCGCGTCCGCTTTGTGTGCGACAGGAGTCCCACGCTCGAGGACGTCTACCTCGGATTGGTGAAGGGACAGGCTTGAAGCTCTGGAAGTCCTGGGTCGTCGCGTCCAACGACTTCGGCATATTCTGGAGGAAGAAGTACATCGTCTATTCCCTAATCGGTATCCCCATAGCCATCTCGATCGGCCTTCCTCTCGCGCTCTCGCTGCTGATACGGGGCGGTCAGTTCTCCATTCGGGAGACAGAGGTCGTAATGAACGCCTTCCTTTTCCTCTTCATTCTTCTGGCGAGCTTCCTCCCGACGATCCTGGCGTCCTACAGTTTTGTAGGGGAAAAGCTGGAAAAGAGCCTCGAACCCCTCCTGGCAACGCCGACCACCGACGGTGAACTCTTGCTTGGAAAGGCCCTTGCAGCATTCCTACCGTCGGTGCTGACCACATACGTTGGCGCCGCGGTCTTCATCGTGCTCATCGACAGGGTGACCAACGGCTCCCTTGGCGGGTCATACTTCCCGAACTCAGACAGCGCCATCCTACTTCTGGTCGCCGTCCCAATCTCGTGCTTGTTCAGCGTCGGAGTGAACGTAATCATCTCTTCCCTCGTGAGCGACGTCCGCTCGGCCCAGCAACTAGGTATCCTGGTCCTCCTCCCAATCGGAGGCCTTTACGTTTTGGCAGAGAAGGACTTCATGTCGCTCAACATTCTGGATTTCACTATGATTTCGGCTATCCTGCTCTTGGCAGACGCTGTCCTGTTCTACGTCAGCACGCGAACGTTCCGCAGAGACGAGATACTTACGCGCTGGAAGTAGGCCAATGCGATGTCGTGTGTGGCCCGCAGAGGGCCACCGTGAAGTTGGACGCGCTAGGGCGCTCCTTCAAAAGAGCTAAATGACAAAAAGCGCCCGCCTCGCGCTTCAAATGAAGATTACCGATATCCGTACGATGCGACTGTGGGGGCCTCGCATACACGGTGTTGGCGGGGAGACGGGTGGGATGGCCTCAAGACTCATCGTCCGGGTAGACACCGACGAGGGCGTCTACGGGCTTGGTGAGCTGGACGACCTTTTTGGGGTTAGGGATGGGATTGCGTATATCCGCGAGTATTTCCGGGGGCGTGACCCGTTCCAAGTAAACGCAATCGTCTCTGAACTCCTCTACGCTACGCTGGCGCCATACCAACCTGAGGCTAAGCAGGGAGTGCTCCCTGGCGGGATCATCGCTGTCCCGTCATCCTCACCCACTTCGGTACCCTACGGTCCCGTTGTTTGGGCCATCAGCGGCGTGGAGATGGCCCTCTCCGACATAATCGGCAAGGCGCTGAAGACCCCAGCCTACAATCTCTTCGGCGGGAAGTTCAGAGACAGGGTGAAGGTGTACCTGGACCGCAGTTCGCCCGCCGAGATAACAAACCTGGAAGCCTGGCGCAAGATGACAGCTGACGTGGTCGAAAGCGGGTTCGTCCAGATGAAATTTGACATCGATTTCATGGCGACGGACACCGTCAAGGACGTTTGGAACAGGACGATATCTTTGGAGCAAATCAATAGGACCTACGAACGACTTCAAGTTGTCAGGGACACGGCGGGTCCAGACTTTGAAATATGCGTTGACTGCCATATGCAATACAATGTCCCCGATGCAATACGCCTTGCCAACGCGCTCGAGCCGCTAAACCTCCTGTGGCTCGAGGACCCTACCCCTCTCACCAACCCTGACACCTGTGCCCAGGTCAGGGCTAAGAGCCCTATCGCGATATGCGTGGGCGAGACTTTGATAACAGAACAGTTCCGGGTGTTCGTAGACCACGGAGCCATGGACATACTCCATCCCGACATCCTCTATTGTGGTGGGATGCACGAGCTCAGGCGGATCGCAGACATTGCAGAACTCGCCCACCTGCCCCTCGCCGTCCACGGGAACGGGGGAGGATTGGCAACAGTCGCGGCCGCCCACGTCGCCGCGGCCAGCCGAAACTTCTTGGGACTGGAGTATCACTTCATCGAGACGCCGTGGATTGGAGACTTCGTGAAACGAGATGTGCCCCTGTTCGTGGATGGTCATGTGCCCCTGACAGACGCACCGGGTCTCGGTGTTGAACTGGATGAGGAAGTCTGTAGGAAGCACCTCGCAGAAGGCGAGAGATTCCTCGATTGAACAGGGGGTTGCGTCTACGACCGACAAGCTGAAGATACTTACTTTCAGTCACTTTGTCCCTGAACTCTCCAGGGCGCTGACAATTCCGCACATTCTGGAGGCCTTTCCAGAGTCGGACAATGCGAAGACAGCAGAAATGCTTCTCGATACAGATGTGCTCGTGTCCCCAGAGTTCAGACCCGAGTGGCGAACCTCCAAGGAGAACAAACGGCTCCGACTGGTCCACTCGTCGGGCGCCGGCGTGGATGGAATCGACCGAGCGAGCCTGCCACCCGGCTGCAAGGTGTGCAACGTCTACGGCCATGAGAACGCGCTCGCAGAGATGGCCTTCTTGCATATGCTAGCCCTCCAGAAGGGGCTGCTGAAGTTGGACGCCAATCTCCGGATGGGGGACTGGACCCCTGGCAGAGCTTACCTTTCCGAACTGCGCAATCGAAAGCTGCTCATCCTGGGTCTTGGGCACGTCGGCAAGGAGCTGGTGCGGTGGGGCCAGTTCATGGGCATGGACGTCACAGCCCTCACCAGGTCTCCTTCCAGTGAAAGGGCGGAGAAAATAGGTCTCCGCTCAACGGGCAGTCTGGGCGATCTCGGGAAGTACATAGGCGACGCGGACTTCCTTGTGATTGCCATACCGGCTACGAAGGAGACGCTGAACATGATTGGGGAGAAGGAGTTTCGCCAGATGAAACCCACTGCGTTTCTGGTGAATGTTGGGCGTGCGCCGGTGGTCAACGAGCGGGCCTTGTATGATGCGCTGAAGAACCGGACCATCTCAGGAGCAGGGCTTGACGTTTGGTACCAGTACCCCGAGGGCCTTGCCGACAAACAGCTGCCATCGCACCTTCCGATTCAGGAGCTGGACAACGTTGTCATGACCCCCCACAAGCCGACCGCCGAGACCATGGCCTATCGCTGGGCGAAGATTGCGGAAAACATCGCCCGGTTTACGCGAGGAGAGCCCCTTGAAAACGTGGTTTACAGCACCTGAAATGACCGGAAGGACGAGCGTCGCTCGCTAGAATCGGAAGGGCGATGGTGGCGATTAGAGATAAGTGAGGTACCTGTCTATTTCCCACTGGCTGACCGTGTTGTGGTACTCTGCCCATTCCTGCCTCTTGAGCTTGATGTAAAAGTCGGCGAACTCCCGCCCGATCGCATTGATGATGACATTATCCTTCTCTAGCTCTGCAATCGCGTCTATCAAACTCGAGGGGAGCACCAAGATTCCGCGCTTTCCTCTCTCGCTCTCCGCCATCTTGTACATGTTCTCCTTGTTGATTGGTCCCGGGTCGATCTCGTTCTCGATGCCGTCCAACCCCGCGGCCAGCATTGCGGTGGCGGCCAGGTATGGGTTGCAGGATGAGTCGGGGGTCCTGTCCTCTATGTGCTCCCCACTCGCGACCCGAATCATCTGGGTTCGGTTGTTTCCCCCATAGGATATGTAGACGGGTGCCCAGGTCGCCCCGGAGGCCGAACCTCCTGCGATTAGTCGCTTGTATGAGTTGACCGTGGGAGCGCTGAGTGCGATGTAGGCTTTTGCGTGCTTCAGCAGGCCGCCAACGAAGTGGTATCCTGTCTTGGACAGGCCCAAGCCCTTCCTGTCGCTCGGGTCAGAGAAGAGATTCTTCTTGCCCTTCCAGAGGCTCATGTGCATGTGTGCGCCGTTGCCGGTCCTGTTCCCGAAAGGCTTGGGCATGAAGGAGGCGATGCCACCGACCTCGCTGGCAAGGTGGGAGACGGCGAACTTGAAGAACGTGTATTTGTCGCAGGTGGCGAGGGCGTTGTCGTACCTGATGTTCACCTCGTACTGCGCCGGTCCGTCCTCATGGTCCGCCGCCTCGCTGTGCCATCCCAGTTCGTTCAGGTAATCGTTTAGAGTCTGCAGGAAGTCCATATTCCGGCTGAGAAGCTTGAGGTCATAGCAGGGCTTTGCGACGGCCTCCATTTCGTCCAGCTCTCTGATCCGCGAGCCCTCCTTCTTGACGAGGTAAAACTCAGGTTCAATCCCGAGCATGAAGGTGTACCCCTTCTTCGCTCGCACGTTGTTGAGATAGTCCCGCAGGATGGTCCTGGTGCAGTAGGGCCATGGCTTCCCCTCCACAAACAGGTTGGAGGCGAACCAGGCCGTGTTCTTCTTCCATGGCAGGACCGTGAGCGTGTTGACTTCTGGAATCGTGATCAGGTCCGGTTGGTTGGGTTGTTGGCCCATCTCAGTGCTGACGGCGTAACCGGCGAACCCTACCCCGTTTCTCGCCAGGCCTTCAAACTCAGACACAGGGAGCATCTTTGCCTTCGGGACGCCGTTGATGTCGACGAACTGCGATAGCACGAACTGGACGCCCTTTTCCTGCAGGACCTTCTTGGTCCTGGTGACCTGGGTCTCGGTGGTCATAGCTTGCTACTCTCCTGAGAGTCTGACGCCGCTCATCATGGAGGCCTCGAGCGTCAAAGCGGCCAAGTCCTCATACTCCAGGCTGTGAACGTCGCCCTTTCCAAGCGACCGGGCCAACAGAGCCACTTCCATCGTGATTGCGTTTATGAATTTTGCCACACGCTCGCCTGCTTCCGACTTGCTCTGCTTGGTCGCTCCAGGGCTCTTGTCCCCCAAAGGTTGTTGCACCTGGATGACGGGGTCTGGATATCCCATTGCAATCAGAGCCCCGTCGTCGATACGCACAGCGTCAGCCCCAAGGGCGAGGGCTTTCGCAGCATCGGCCCCGTTTCTGATTCCAGTGGCGACCATCAAACTGACATCTCCCAGGGCCTTTTCGTTTCTGAGGGCCTCCCTAGCCCTGGGGACCGCAGCGACCACAGGAAGACGGCAGTAGTTCAAGAGGTCTTCTGCCGAGGTGATCTTGATTGTGTTCAAGCCCTGAATCAGGATTCCGTCCGCGCCGGCCTTTACGGCCGCCTTGACGCCATCCTCTACCTTCCCTCCAGATAACCCGACGAACAACGGGGTCTTCGACTCCTGTTCCCTCCTGATCTTCTTGATCAATTCGGCCAGAACGTTGAACGATGTCTGGCTGTTGAGGTTGACCTGAATTGCTGCGGCATTGAGGGTCGAGATGCCCTTCGGAACTCCCTTCGCAGCAGGGATTTCGTAGACTAGGCGTTGGTAGCTCTTTCGTTCCTCGGTGGAAATCGGTCCGGCAGCAGAGAGTGCTGTGTGAGCGAGGGAGCTCCCCCGCGCCAGCCCAACCTTCGCGTCGGTCTGGAGACCTGGTCTGGCGTAAACGTAGATTGGAGTCTCGAGCCTAAGAGGTCGAGACGCGAATCGATTCCCTAGCGTCGTCTCCGTCTTGCATTTCTCCTTGTAACCCTCCAACGGAAATCGGGTCAGACCCGAAGCGAGGAACGTGAGTTCGTCGAAGGTCGGTACCTCCATCATCGGTCTGAAGCCGCTGAGCTGGTAGCTCCCCTGGGCTCTGGTGTGGATGTCGTCCATGACCCGCGGGGTCCAAATCTGACTGTGTGGGTAAATCATCGGGCTGATATCACTCCGTAGCTCCCGTCAGTGTCTTGGAGGAGAATATCCGGTCGGTACCCGCCAGTGGCACCCGGGCCATGATCGAGGCGTCGAGGCTCAGCGCCGCCAGGTCGTTTGGGCCAAGGTCGTGCACGCGCTTCTTGCCGAATGCAGCAGTTATGGTGCGCATGTCCAGTGACATCGAATCGAGGAGGTTCGCCACTCTCTGGGCAGCTTCATCGAGAATGAGACGCTTCTCCAGCTTCGGGTTCTGGGTCGTTATGCCCACCGGGCATTTTCCGGTGTGGCACTTGGTGCAGTAACCGGCCGGGACTCCGACCTCCTTCATGAAATCCGTTATTCCGGGGAGCTCCTTGTTGCAGTTGAGCGCTATCATGGCGGCTTCCCCTATGGCCACGGCGTCGGCTCCGAGGGCGATGGCCTTTGCCGCGTCCACTCCGTTCCTTATGCCTCCGGAAGCAACAAGGTAGACCTGACCGAGCAAACCCAGCTCCTTTAGCGCCTCCTTCGCTAGAACGATGCCCGGAAGCGTTGGTATGCCTGAATGGTCAAGCACAATCTCGCTCGAAGCTCCAGTCCCTGCCTGCATCCCGTCTATAACGATGCCATCGGCACCAACCTTCGCCGCAAGTTTCACGTCATCCTTGACCCTGCAGGCTGGGATCTTCAGCTGAATCGGCACCTTCCAGTCGGTCACTTCGCGCAGCATCTCGACGAAGATGCCAAGGTCGTCTGGACCCAGCCACTCCGGGTGCCTCGTGGGACTCCTCTGGTCGATGCCAGGCGGAAGGTCTCTCTTCTTCGCGATTATCTCACTTACCTTTTGACCCATGAGCAAGCCGCCGGTAGCTGGCTTCGCGCCCTGGCCTACCACGATTTCTATGGCGTCGCCCCTCATCATGTCCTGAGGCGTAACCCCATATCTGCTCGCGTTGAGTTGGTAAATCATCGTCTTTGCGAAGTTCCTTTCCTCGGGGAGCATCCCGCCGTCTCCTGTACAAGAGGCCGTTCCGACCATCGCAGCTCCTTTCGCCAGCGAGGCTTTCGCAGTCTTGGAGAGCGCTCCGTAGCTCATGCCGGTGATGTAGACGGGTGAACTCAGCACCATGGGGTTCTTCGCGAACCTTCCCTTGAGCACGGTCCTCGTGCTTACATCGGCGACGCCGACCTTGTCAGACGATTCCTCGACCAGTTCGGGCGGCAGGAAAACGAGGTCATCGAAATGGGCGATCCTCTGAAAGGTGCTAAATCCTCTGATCCTATAGCGACCGAGGCTAGCCTTGACCTCGACGTCCTCCACCAATCTTGCGTTCCAGACCACCGAGCTGCTCACTTCCCCCTCGTCGTCCAAGTCCATCATATTACGAACCTCTCCCTCTCCAAAGGTTCGAGCGAGTCGTAGTGATAGAGCTTCTTCGCCGAGACGATCTTCCTGAACCTCCTAGGAATAGCCCCGGGTAGCTTCAGCCCTTCAAGGGTGGAAATGAGCTCTGATTCCTCCTGTTTGCTCACGGACTCCACTATGGCGTCGGCTCCAAGCGAACCGATCTCGCCCCCTACGTAGACCACTCCCTCGTACATCGAATCCCCCGCGGCGTCTCCAACGTTGCCTAAGACGATGATCCGACCCTTCTGCATCATGAAGCCCGTAAGAAAGCCGCTGTTCCCGCCGATTATCAGGGTCCCTCCCTTCATCGATATGCCCGCCCTCGCGCCGGCGTTCCCAAGGACCACCAATTCTCCTCCTCTCATCGAGGCCGCAGCAGAGGCACCCACGTCCTTCTTCACCAATATCCTTCCTGACATCAGGTTGTCCGCGAAGCCCCAGCCGGTGTTGTCCTCCACGAGCACGTTGATTCCGTCGCAATACGAGCAGCAGTAGTAGCCGACGCTGCCCTCGAAGGTTATCGAGCCGGGAGCAATCACCCCCACGCAGAGATTGTGCCTGGCGTCTGGATTGATTACGGTCAGACGCTTGCGTGCGCCTATCGCTTTCTTGATGCGGATGTTTATCTCGCGGGTGGAGAGCGCCCTGGCGTCTATGGTTTCAGGGGTGCGAGTTGAGACGGATTCTTGACTGCCAGCTCGCACTCGTTTCCTGGTCGTCGGCAGGCGTTATCAGTCTCCTGGGCAGACTTAGCGACTGCCTATGACGGGCGTCGGCGCGCAGCTCCAGCTCAGGACCTCATGTTCCTGCGGCTCGAGCCTCGGGATGTCGTCCGGGAAGACCCGCCTCAGTGCGACCTCCTCGGATGCCAAGCCGACCATATCGCTCGTCTCCAGGATGAGGAACGGTTTCGCCGACCATCTGTCCTTGGCCATCCCTATTCCGCTCTCCGTCGAGACGACGTAGGTGAAGGTCCCGTCGAGGTCGTCCAGACTGTCCAGAAGGACATCTCTCAGCTTTTCCTTGCGGCTCAACTTGTCAGCGATGTACACGGCTATGACCTCCGAATCGTTGTGGGTCTGGAATCTGAAACCGCGTTCCTGGAACTCTCGCTTTAGCTTGTGATAGTTTGTGAGCTGGCCGTTGTGAACGACCGTTATGTCGGGGAAGGGATACGCCCAGAACGGATGTGAGTGGGTGATGTCCACCTCGCTCTCGGTGGCGAGCCTTACGTGACCCACCCCGTGCGTGCCGTTCATTTCAGAGATATGGTGCTTCCTGTCCAGGTCCATCGCGTCTCCCACGTCCTTGATCACTTCGGATGTCCGGCCGATGCTGTGAATCTGCACCCCATCAATCTGGAGAATCCTATCCCCGAACGGTCTCAGGTCGCCGCGGTAATCGAACGCGAGCTTGCAGAACTCGTCGACGGTCTTCAACGATTGGACGCTGCCGCGCATCTCGTCGATGACCCTCTGGACCGACTTCAGAGCCAGCTTGCGTTCAGATTCTTGCTTCGGGAGGGTCAGCCGCATCATGTAGTCTGCCTCGACCCTCTCGCCGGCGATGGTAACCCCGGTCGAATCAACTCCCCGGTGGCGCATCGAGTAGAGCATGTCCCGCAACTGCGCTCCCACGGAGGGGTGAGCAGCGCCGTAGTCGGCCTTGTACAGTATCGCAGCTATGCCGCACATCGCAGATGACCAGCCCCCTCACTTCCACGATAGAAGATAAGGGTTTCAGCGGTGGGACCCGGTCGTCATGGCGTCTGCACGTTCCCGGAAGTCTAGTTCCCTAGAAGAGGGAGTCGACGTAGGCGATGGTCTCTGCGACAGTGCCCTCCAGGGGGTCTGGATTTCGTAGCTCGACGGAGAACAGTCCCGAGTACCCCGACCGAAGCTCGTGCATCATCCCTCGAAACGCTTCGTCCGTGATCAACCCTCGCTGGGGAGGCCAGTGAAGGTCCCTTGAGCCGTCGTTGTTGTTCAAGTGTATATGGAAGATGCTACGTTTCCACCGCTTGGACGTCTCGCGGGGCCCCTCTCCGGCGATGGCCATGTGCCCCGTATCCAAAAGAATCCCGAGGCTAGTCGAGCCTACTCTCTCGACCAAGTCGCCTGCCCCTTTCGCGGAGGGAATTTCACCAGTGGGATACGGTTCGATCGCCAGCCTCACTCCCACCTTCTCCGCGTAATCCACGCAGGACCTTAGGCTATCGGTAAAACGCTCGATGCTTTGCGAATGGTCCCTTCCGCTCTTGGAGATTGAACAGACGTACACAAGGCGCGCCTCCAAATTCGAGGCAAAGTCCACGCAACGCCGGACATACTCCACAGATTCCTCTCTGACAGTTCTCTCCCGAGCATGGAGGTTGAGCGATGGATCTTGCGAGAAGGGAACGCCAGCGCTTATGGTGGCGACGCTCAGACCGTAGCGCGATAGTGAGGACCTGATTGACGAGGCTCGGGCAAGATACTCCCTGTTTCCCGCCACCTCGACGGTCTTGCACCCAACGGAAGAGAGGCGACGAAGCGCCTGGTCAAGCGGAATATCATCCGAGAGCCAAGATGTGAAGCACGTCTCGGGAGGCAGCTTTGCACCCGTCCTCTGAGCGCTCGTTCCTGCTTTTCGGCGCAACCCTGAGCGTTGTTTCGCCTTCATTGTGCCACCCGCTTCACAGAGCCCCTAATTTTCACGCCCTTCGAGCTGAGTTCAGAGATGAGAGCGCGCACACGGGCTCCGTCGAGTGCGGTCTCAGGCGGGAGGACGCCACTCCCTGAGAAGTCGCCCCTGCCCAGCATCCTGGCCACGATTGCGGCGGTGAAACCGGTCGTCCGTCCCATCGAGGTAATGCCGTTCCTTCCATCGTAGAAATCGAGCAGGTCGAACGTGTACGTCGACTTCCTACCTTCGTTCATTGCGACGACCTCCACTCTCATCGCAGTCAGGTCTTCAGGACCTCCGCGGACGAGAAGCTTCTGCAGGATGGCCGAGGATACGTCGAGCGGGGCGACTTCGATTCCCGCGGCAACCACCGGCTCCTCCTCAAAGAAGCCCGCTTCGATTAGGAACCTGATCTTCTCGGCATGACCCGGCCATCTCAGCGTCCTCTCATCGAGCTCCTTGAAGCCAGTCATGGTAAACAGGGCAGATCCTAGCCCGTCTGTGAAAAAAGCCTCTAGCGTGCCAAGTTTTTGGAACGTCACACTCTCTGTGTCGGCGAATGGCTGGACCGGCACCACCCGGCCGTCCCTGATGACCCTCGCGGTCAGATACTCCCTGACCAGACCTTTCACCGAGAAGACAAGCCTGTAACCTAGAGGAGCAAGAGGCTTCTGAGGCAGGCCTCCGACGAAGATGTGACCCTCGGTCGCATCGCCCAGTCGCCTCGCGCCTTCGGCCACCAGGATGCTAGACAATCCAGGTGCGACGCCACAACCTGGGACTAGCGTCGCGCCCGTCTTCCGTGCCTTCCGGTCCAGCGCCATCTGTTCGTCCTCGAAGGCGATGTTGACCAGCTTCGCCCCGGCCTCTACCGCTGCCACATCGGCGGGATGAACCGCCCCGTGGGGGAGAGCACTTACCGTCACGTCCCGACCCCTAAGGAAGGTTTGTAATTGCGCTCGATTCTGGACGTCGATCTTGTGGACTGTGACCTTTTCCCCGAGTTTTTTCTTGGCGCTCTGTAGTCGTTCCTGACTGACATCGGCGAGAGCGAGCTCGTCCACATCTTTGGAGCGAGCGAGGTCCCAAGCGATAGCCGACCCCATCATCCCGACTCCGATTACCGCGGTCTTCACGGTCTTTCCCGACAGTGCGATTCGGTTTAAGAGTCAATCGTTCGGCCGAATCAAGCGGGTTAGAGGCCGTCGTTCCTGGGTCTCGGTTACTTCTTCATCACAAGGACGAGGTCTGCGAGGACCTTCTTGGCGTCTCCGAATACCATCATTGTGTTCGGGAGGTAGAACAGCTCGTTGTCGACTCCGGCAAATCCCGTGGCCATGGACCGCTTGATGAAGACCACGGTCTTGGCCTTGTCCACGTTCAGGATCGGCATCCCGTACAGCGGAGAATCTGCCCTGGTACGGGCGGCCGGATTCGTTACGTCATTTGCGCCGACCACAATTGCCACGTCGGTCTCGGGGAAAAGGGGGTTGATTCTGTCCATCTCCCAGAGCTCATCATAGGGCACCTGGGCCTCAGCCAGAAGGACGTTCATGTGGCCCGGCATCCTTCCCGCAACCGGGTGAATGGCGTACTTGACATCCACGCCAGATGCTTGCAGCCTATCCGCCACTTCTTTTACCAAGTGCTGTGCCTGAGCGACTGCCATGCCGTAACCGGGGACGAAGACCACGGTCTTCGCGTTCTGCAGCGCCGCCGCGACGTCTTCCACGGTAGACGCAATTACCGTCCTTCCAGGGGTTGCCGTGTCGGCCGCAGCAGCGACTGGAGCGCCAACTCCCCCAAACAGCACGTTTGTGAAAGAGCGGTTCATCGCCTTGCTCATTATTGTGGCGAGGATGAACCCCGAAGACCCGTCGAGCGCCCCTGCCACAATCAGGAGCTGGTTGTCGAGTACGAAGCCGAGCGCCGCCGCCGACATTCCGGCGTATGAGTTGAGTATGGCTATAACCGTCGGCATGTCTGCGCCCCCGATCCCCATCACAAGCAGGAAGCCAAAGAGCAGCGCGAAGAGCGCCAGCAGGGGCAGGACGAAGGTATGGGTCGGAAAGACGAAGAGATACACGGCCACGATGATTGCGGCGCCAAGAGCGGTAAGAGTGGGGAAGTTCCTCGGGCCGAAGCTAAAGGGCTTCCCGGGGATCAGCCCCTGGAGCTTGGCAAAGGCAATGCAGCTGCCCATGAAGGTCAGGAAACCCAGAATCATCTCGGCTGAGAGCACGACCGTCGTGAAGAGGTCTATGTTGGGCAGGCTCTGGTAATACTCTGCGGTCCCTACGAGGGCGACGGCCAAGGAGCCGAAAGCGTGGGAGACCGCCGTCCGCTGCGGGACAGCTGTCATCGGCACTCTGAGGGCTATGGGTGCCCCAATGACGGCGCCGACTATAGCAGCTCCGACCAGCAGGTCGATTCGCTGCACCGAATAGGCGTACAGCGTTGCCCCTATGGCCACCGCCATCCCGGAGGCCGCTATCCAATTGCCGAATCTTGACGTCCTTACCTCGCTCATCCACTTTAGGGAGACCACGAAGAAGATGATTGCGACTATGTACAGGTACTCCGTGATCGTGCTGTTCATTTCTGGGTCTTCCGATTCTTGAAGAGCCTCAGGATTCGCTCGGTGATCATGAACCCGCTGACGATGTTGGTCGCCACCAGGGCCACGCCGACTAGCGCGAGTAACGCCACGAAATCGCTCTCGGGTTCCGATAGCACAATCAACGCGGCCACGATTGAGACCGATGAAATCGCGTTTGTGAGGGACATCAGCGGAGTGTGCAAGAGCCGAGAGACGTGTCGCACAAGCTCCGTGCCAAGGAATGTCGCCAGGATGAACACCAGAAGGTTCAACGGCAGGTCAGACGTGACAAGGTTCACCATCAGGTCTTCCCTCCCGAGAGCGCGTTCTTGGTGGCTGGATGCAGGACCTCGCCGTTCTGGATGACGAGCGGCCCTCGGACAACCTCATCCTTGACATCGATGTTGAGATTTCCATCCTTCAGCATGGCGAGCAGGAAAGAGGTGATGTTGCGTGAGTACATCTGACTAGCCTGCGGCGCCATCGAAGATGGCAGGTTCAGGGGACCGTTTATGGTAACCCCGTACTTTGTGATCGTCTTTCCGGGCTGCGTCAGAGCACAGTTGCCGCCCTGTTCTGCGGCGAGGTCGACGACGACCGACCCGAACCTCATCCCTTTGACCGCCTCCTCGGTAATCAGGATGGGAGCCCTCTGCCCTGGAATGAGGGCGGCAGTTATCACCACATCGGAGGCCGCGGACCTCTCAGCTAGGAACTTCTGCTGGGCCTGGGTGAAGGCTTCGGACTGGGCCTTGGCGTAACCTCCTGCGTCCTGGGCGTCCTTCGCTTCCACTGGCATCTGGGCGAATCTTGCGCCGAGACTCTCCACTTGTTCTTTGACGACCGAACTGTACGTCGTATGCTTCCACCACTGCGCCCAACCTGCGGGCGGTCGCTATCGCCTGGAGACCGGCAACGCCCGCTCCCACCACGAATACGTAGGCGGGGGAGAGAGTACCTGCGGCGGTCATCATCAGCGGGAAAATCCGCGGCAGTGCGTCCGCAGCGAGGAGCACGGCCTTGTATCCCCCCAGGTTGGCCTGCGAGGACAGGGCATCCATCGGCTGAGCACGACTTATTCTCGGAATGAGCTCCATGGCGAATGCGGTCGACTTCCCTGAGACCAGCCTGCGCACTGTTTCTAGGTTCGAGAGGGGATAGAGAAAGGAGATGAGCGTGGATTGTTCCTTCATCATGGCCGCTTCGGATGGGGAAGGAGGGGCGACCTTGAGCATGATGTCGGCCTTGGCGAACAAATCCGTGGGACCGTCAGCGATGGTCGCGCCCTTGTCGGCGTAGGCCTGGTCTGAATAACCGGCCGCAGCACCAGCCCCTTTCTCAACCAGTATGCTCACCCCTGTGAGCTTGGTGAGAGCGTCGGGGATGACGGAGACCCTGTTTTCGCCGCTCGCGGTTTCCTTCGGGACGCCTAGAATCATTTGTGGTCGTTCTGCGAGCACAGCGGGGCGCTGTGTGGGGGTATAATGTTTGCCGGTTCAGAGCGTCGGCAGAGCGACCTCGCTGTGGAGCTTCTCATGGATGGCATCATAGAGATAAATGGAGGGGAGGATAGAGAAACGGCGTGGACAGCGTCGTAATCAGGGAGGCCAAGAAGGAGGACGTCGAACAAGCTGCAGACCTCATGGTCAGGATGAAGAAGCTGAACGGCGAGTTTGACCCCCTGTTCAAAGTGGTCAAGGACGCCGATAGGCGAGCGACCCGATATCTGAACGAATCAATCGCATCGGAAAGTTGCCTTGTACTGGTTGCAGAGACTGACAAGAAGGTCATTGGATTTCTCAGGGCCGAGGTCAAGGACAGGTTGTTCTACGAGCCGGTCAAGGAAGGCGTCGTCACTGACTTCTACATCCTCCCGGAGGGCAGACGAAAAGCCCTGGGTAACGAGATACTCACGAAGGCGTCCAAGAAACTCAAACAGATGGGAGCGGCCATGATTGTAGTTGAGTTCCCGGCGCAGAACGAAATTGCAGTAAGGTTCTATGTGAAGAGCGGATTCAATGCATTCGTCAACACCTACGCCAAGGCCGACAGGTCCTAATCACTGGACTGATACCGCCAGGAGCGATGTACTCACTCTCCTACCGGTGAAATCAGGTAGCCTTGAGCAGCCCGTCCCCGGTGACCCTGATGTCCGTACTCCCACTCTTGGCGTCCCCGACAGTGACGCCCCCGCTCACGAGCCAACCCTTGAACCGCCTACCCTCGGCCGAAACCTCGATACTTTCAGTTGCGTTCAGGGAGAACGTCTTCTTCTTCCCAGTCTGGTCTCGCTTTCGAACCATAATCTTGAGCTTGGCGGGGTCCACGCTCTCGAACTGGACCTCCCTCGTGTATCGCCTGTAGAGGCGTGCCGAGATTATGGCGTAGCCTATGGCGAAAGCAAGTTCCGCGATTATCATCAAGAATTCTTGAAGGGGGTCAGTGACCACTGGGAGCACGAGGTTCAAGACGGCTACGAGCATGATGAGACCGATCAGTAGCGCCTTCCTGAGGTAGGACCTGCCCGGAACCGACTCGAAGTAGACCCCGAAGATGACCCCGAACAGGAAGGAGATCGCGAAGAGCTCGATGAGTGATTCCTCGATAGCAGGGATGCCCGCGGCCAATTGGTCGCTCAACGTCCCGAGGACAACGATGTTGGCGGCGACCGCAGCGCCCGAAAAGAACAGACCGGCTATTGCACCGGCCTTCGCTCCGGCTTGAGCTGAACCCAAATCTTTCACTGTGGGCTGAGTCTAGGATGCCAACGCCGCGAGCACCTCTTTCTCGTGGCCATCGACGATTACTTTGCGGAAGACTTTCCTTATGATTCCCTTGTCGTCAATGACGAAGGTCGACCTCTCGGTTCCCCAGTACTTCTTGCCGTACATGTTCTTCTCCTTCCAGGTCCCGTAGAGCTGGTTGACCTTCGTGTCCTCGTCGCTCAGCAGCGTGAAGTTCAAGCGATACTTTTTGATGAAGTCGTTGTGGGAGTCGAGCGAGTCCTTGCTGATGCCCAGGATTACGGCGTCGAGCTTGTCGAACTTTGGGAGGTTGTCGCGAAATGAACAGGCCTCTGCCGTGCAGCCCGAGGTGTCATCCTTTGGATAGAAGTACAGGACGACCTTCTTCCCTCTGAAATCGCTTAGCTTTACGGTCTTCCCTGAAGAGGAAGGCAGTTTGAAATCTGGGGCCACAGAACCCTCCTTGAGGTCGCTGCCGGTTGTTGCCATGGGCGGCTGGACCAGATGCTAATACAAAACCTTAGCCATCAGCACAGAGCCAGCGAAAACCGTCTGCCTAGGGAGAGACTACGGGCGCATTCAGCGACTTCCTTCCGTTCATCCCCTCATTGGCCCCATGCCAGAACTCGATGTCCGACTCACCGTACCTCCAACAGAGATAGACGGAGCTGCCGAACCTCATAGCTGGGAAATCGACCAGACCCATGTCTATGTCCCGGACTTTTACCCCGAGGTCCTCCAGCTCCCCCACTTTCGCCATCAAATCCTTCACCACGAGTTCCAGTTCTTGGTTCTTTTCGGTCAGCTCGCGGGTGTCGAAGCCGACGAGGGAGTAATGCTCGATGTCGTTCTTCAAGACGTCGGCCACCCTCTTTCGCTCCATGATTTCCTTGAGTTTAATCTTGATGTCGGGAAGTAACCGGGAAGCTTCGTGCGGTGTGAACAGGCGATCACTTGAGAAGTCAGACGGCATAATGCAACACTATCTCTACGTCTGCGAATCATTAGATTATATTTCTTCGCCCGGAAAAAGTTACGACCCCCAAGCCTAAATATGTTGATAAGAGTTGTTGAAGCTTCCCTTTTATCAGAAACGTCGTTCACCCATCTCTTGCTCAACAACAACAGGATACGCCAAGAAAAGGGAAAATTCACTCATATTTGTCATGACTTATTCGTTTGTCGGTGGTCAAACGTATATTGCGCGCATCACCGAACTCTGCGACCAGACGCTTTCGGTTACTTGAACGACGCCAATTCGCCCGATCTAATCGCTGAATACGTTTAAAATGCGTGCCGCGGCGGGGCGCTTCGGCGGGTCAGAGTTTGCTCATCATCGCGCTGCTCAAGGGCGTTCCCGCGAGGACAACGAAGGTCGTCACCGTGGGTGGCGTACTGAAGCGCGAGGAGATGGACATCGTCCTGAACCCGCACGACGCAAAGGCGATCGAAGCTGCAGATTTCGTGAAGCGGAAGGTCGGCGGGAAGACGGTCGCCCTGAGCATGGGGCCCGACATCAAGCTCTCTCCCCTCATGACTCCTCTCTACCACGCGGAGGTCTTCGGAGTGGACGAGGCGTTCATCCTCAGCGACAGGAAGATGGCCGGCGCCGACACGCTCGCGACCTCCTACGCCGTCTCGCTCGGCGTCAGGAAGATCGTGGAGAGGCACGTCAAGCCAGTCGAGGAGCTCATATCGCTAATCTCGTCGGGAGCGGCGCCCGAGAGTCGATAAGGGCACGAGCGATGGAACTCTACGCCCAGAACCTCCTCCCGAACTCGGTCTACTCTGATCTGCCTGCGGTGAAGGACGCAGCGAGTCAAACTTATCGCGTCCGGAGCCAGCTGCCCGCAGCGGAGGCGGTCTCCAGGCTGGAGACGGTCAGGGACGGCTTCTCGCGCTTCGTCATCGTCAGCGGGATAAAGACGACCGACGGCGAGACCGGCAGCGTCGGACCTCAGGTCGCCGAAGCCCTCTCTGAGGCCATGGGCGTGGAGCTCGCCGCACCTGACCTACGTCGAGGACTTCGACATCGACCCGGCAACGCTCACCATCCACGCGGAGCGGAGGATAGGGCGCCTCGTCCAGAGAGCTCGAGCTGCACTGCCCGGCGCTTCTCACGATCTCCCCGGAGTACAGGCCGAGGGATCCGGACGCGTCGGGCCAGGTTCGCGTACGCTCGAACAGCTTCAAGGGAAAGATCTCCCCGGCGATGAAGTGGAACGCGGACGAGCTGAGCGCCGACCCGACGCGGCTCGGCCTCGCGGGCTCCCCCACGATCGTCGGGCCGGGCATCGAGATAGGCAAACCGCCGGTCCAGAAGGTCATCGGCAAGACGCTGGTCTTCAGCCAGCGCATGGGCAAGATCGTGCGCGGCCGGCAAGGAGCTCGGACCCTTCGACAGGGGCGACATGGCCGAGACCCTCCCTCCGGAGGTGCTGACCGAGCTCATGGCCACGGGATGGTCGGCTTCTTCACCATGGACATGCTCGAGGAGGAGATGTTCAGCTGAGCGCTCCCGCCGACAACTACAGGGACGTCTGGGTCTACCTCCAGCGCGACGGAGACCGCCTATCGAAGGACTCGACGGAGCTCATCGCAGCCGGAAGGAAGGTCGCGGACAAGCTCGGACAGCGGGTCGTGGGCGTGATCCTTGGAAGCGGGCTGGGCACCATACCGCGGCAGGCCATCGAGTACGGCGCGGACGAAGTGCTCGTCGTCGACGACCCTGTCCTGGCCGACTACTTCAGCCTCAGAATCATCGACACGCTCGCGGACCTCGTGAGCAAGAGGAAGCCCTACTCGTTCCTCTTCCTCTCGACGGAGCAGGGGAAGGACCTGGCTCCCCGGCTCGCCTACAGGCTGAAGACCGGGCTCGCCACCGACAACATAGAGCTCGAGGTCGGCGACTACTTCCTCCCGCAGACCAAGGAGACCTTCAAGAATCTTGTCATACAGATACGCCCGGACTTCGGTACCCGGGTCGCCAGGATCTATACACGCCGAGGACCAGGCCGCAGATGTCGACCGTCAGGCCGGGCAACTTCAAGCCGCTCGAGCCCGACCCTGGCAGGAGCGGTACGATAGAGAATCTCGCTCTCCCCGAGCAGAGAGAAGACCTACAGCGCGGTCGTCAAGGAGATCAGGCAACTCCCTCGGTCGGCGGTCGATCCTCAGCGACGCCCAGGTCGTAATCAGCCTCGGCCTCGGGATCCTCAAGGACAAGGAGGGGAGGCCCAGAGACCCCCGCGAAGCGTACGAGCTCGCCAAGAGATTGAAGGGCGTCATCGAGTCGAAGGAGGGGCTCAGGACGGAGATAGGCGCGTCCCGGGCGCTCATCTACGCGGAGCTCAAGCCTCTTGAGGGCCTCATCGGCAAGGACAACCAGGTCGGCCAGACCGGCACGACCGTGAGCCCCCAGCTGTACATCGCCCTCGGCATAAGCGGCGCCCTCCAGCACCGAGTCGGGATGTCGAAGTCGAAGAAGATAATCGCGGTGAACCTGACCCCAACGCCCCCATCTTCCAGATCGCCCACTATCCGATAGTCGCGGACGTCTACGACTTCGTCCCCGACCTGATAAGGAGGCTGGAAGGGGGAGCCAGCCATGCAGCCTGAGTTCGACGTCATAGTCGTCGGCGCGGGCCCGGGCGGCTCTGCGACCGCTCTCACGCTCGCCAGGCGAGGCGTCGAACGTCCTGATGCTGGAGAAGGCGAAGATCCCCGGGGAGAGGAACATGACAGGCGGAGTCCTCTACGGGACCTTCGAGGGGCACTACGGCCTGCTCGACCTCGTCCCCGACTTCGAGACCTCGGCTCCCGGTGCAGCGAAGGATCAGTCTCGCACGAGGTCACCGTCCTCTCCGAGACCGACTGGGGAGAGGGCGCCTACCAGGTACTACAGGCTGACTCACTCCTCGATGGCCTCGAGGTTGGGACTCTTCAAGATCGAGGCCTCGAATCGGGCACGACTACTCCGTTCTCAGGAGAGACTTCGACCAGTGGTTCGCGAACAGGGCGGTGGCGGAGGGCGCGATGCTCTCGACTCAGACCAGCGTCGAGGGCCTGCTCAGGGAGAACGGGACGGTCGTCGGCGTCAGGACGACCCACGAGGAGCTGCGCGCGAAGCTCGTCGTAGACGCCTCTGGGGTCACCTCCAACCTGGTGGAGATGGCCGGGCTCAGGGGAAGGCTGGTCCCGGAGAAGCTCTACCACGGGCTCAAGCACGTCTTCAGGCTGGACCCTGCGACTGATAGAGAAGAGGTTCGGGGTGGCGAAGGGCGAGGGCAAGGCGCAGCTCTACCTCGGGAAGCTTCATGAGCGGGGTGAACGGCGGCGCGTTCGTCTACACCAACAAGGACACTCTCTCGGTCGGGATCGTGGTCTCGATGGACTCCATGATCAAGGTGCTTCACCGAGGACTTCGACGAGGACCGGCAAGGCGATCGACATACTCAACGCGTTCGAGGAGCCACCCGATGATCGCTGGCTCCTCGAGGGCGCCGAGCTCGTCGAGTACTCGGCCCACAACGTCCCCAAGGGGTACAAGTGCATGCTCGAGAAGCCCTTCGCGGACGGTTACCTGGTCTCCGGCGACGCGCTGGGGGCCTTCGTCAAGATCGGACCTCTGCTCGACGGGATGAGGAGGGCGATCGCGACGGGCATCATGGCTGCCGAGGCCTACCTCAAGGCCGACGAAGCGGGTTCCTTCAAGAGCCTCGTCTCTTGCGAGCTACAAGACCCTGCTCTGCTCCTATCTACAGGGACGTCGAGAGGTCGAGACGGGACAGCAGGGTCAGCGAGAGCAACTTCGTCTACCAGCGTACTGCCCGGTCTGCTCTTCTCCGCTTCCCGGCCTCTCTCACCGAGGCGAAGATCGAACGGCGAGGAGGAGAGGCAACGCAGTCGGGCGATGCGATCAAGACGGGTCCAGACTCGGCACGAGTCTCCTCAACTACGACGAGGATAAGGTCCTACTCGCACATCAGGGTCAACGCCCGGGATGCGAGCAGGTCGGAGACCAAACCGTGGATTCCATGCTGTCCGGTCAACTGCTACACGCTGGTCACGCCGAAGGGCGTCTACGCATCCTACAAGGACCTCTTCGATCACAATGCGGACATCCTTCGAGGAGAAGCTCCCTCACCCCAACAAGATAGGGCTGGATGCGATCAGCTTCGGTGGCAACCAAGGAGACCCTGAAGGACGTCACTGCCGGAGAGCTCAGGTTCGACCACGTCGCGTGCGTCGCAGTGCGGGACGTGCGGAGAGATCGGGCCACCGGAAATCGTCGCCTTCACTCACGAAAGGGACGGCCACGGCGTCCGTTACAGGTACGGCTGACGCGACGAGCTATGGGCTAGGCTAAGCGAGCTGTGCCTTCAGCCTCTACCCGTGACTTGTAGGCTCGTGACCCGCCTTTAGGACCCCAGACGATTATTGCTCCTCGACCACAATCATCGTTATCGTGCTTCTCAAATTCGGGATGCTGCGTACGTGCTTCATAATCGCCTCGTTGAGTTGATCCATGGTTTTCGCATCGAGCTTGACCAAGGCGTCGTAGACTCCGTAGACAACGTGCGCCTCTGTGACGCTGTTGATGGCTCTGATCGCCTTGACCACCTCTGCCTCCTTTCCCAAATCTGAGTTCACCAGAATGAGGGCAGCGGGCATATTCAAACTGAGGGGTCAAGCGGTTATTTAACTGAGACATTAAATGAGCTGGACGATGATTGGAACTTCCGTGACTGACATCCATGCGTCCTCGCCAGTTGGCTCCTGAAAGCGTTCTCCCACCGGGGGTCCGGTAGGGTGCCTTCCTCTCCTGCTTCGGGTTTTTTCTGCATCTCATCATGGTAAAAAGAAATTTCGAACGGCTTATGTATCTTGATAAGAGAGAAAAAGGAGATTCCTGTGTACACCAAGGGCGGAGACAAGGGCGACACCGGCCTCTTCGGCGCAAAGAGGGTACCCAAAGACTCCGTGAGAATCGAAGCATACGGGACGGTGGACGAGTTGAACAGTTGTCTCGGAGTCGCGATATCTTTTTGCGAGAAACCCGAGATAGTCACGCAACTGAAATCAATCCAGGACTTGCTCTTCGTCGCGGGGGGAGACTTGGCCGCTGAGCTTCCCAAGGGCCGGACTTCGGAGCGGGTCCCCCGGATTGTGAGCGAGGACACCCAACGATTGGAGAGACAAGTAGACGAACTCCAGGCAAAATTGCCACGCCTGACCAACTTCATCCTGCCCGGTGGGAGTTGCACCGCTTCTCAATTGCACCTCGCGAGAGCGATTTGTAGGAGAGCGGAGAGAAGGGTCGTCGCCCTCAACAGGTTAGAGGCGATAAACCCGGAGCTCATCCCCTTCTTGAACAGGCTATCGACCTACCTCTTCAATCTCGCTAGATATGCCAACGTTAGCGAGGGAATAGACGACGAAGTTTGGAAGAGGTAGCCCGTTAGACGACCTTGCTGTTGTCCCACGAGGCTATCTTCTCGGGGACCACCTCTATGAAGGCCCGGCTCTCAGTCCTCCTCGCAGCGACCCAACGCGATGGCATCTCCGAAGGCTTCCACTGTTGTTTGAGGTACTTCTTGTCGAGAATCGCATTGATGCGACTCTTGACGCTTGCATCCCTAATCACCCTCGAATGCCCCCAGACTATGACACCCCTTAGCTCACGGTACTTGTAGCCCTCATCTATCACACAGCAAGCTTTTCCCTTGCCAGCCAGCCTTGTCTTGACTTTGTAATCGTGGGTCCGCATGTAGATTTTCTTGTTCTCGACGCAGAACCACATCGGCGAGACATGCGGGTAGCCGTCGGGCTTTTGAAAGGCCGCGTAGACTCTTGGTCTGCTTGTCCAAGAACCTCCAGACCTCCTTCTCCGACATTGCCACGTATTGCCTGTTGGCGCGCCTGTATGTGACCATGTGAGAGTCATCAGGCCGTCCTTGACGGGGATAAAAGCGATTTACGCCGCTGGTTCCGTCACTCGCCCGTGAAATTGGGCTTCCTCTTTTCGAGGAATGCTCTCATCCCTTCCTCTCGATCCTTCGTGGCGAACGAGAGATAGAAGAGCTCTCTTTCGAGGTCCAGTCCTTCCGACAGTCCCAACTGCTCCGCGCTCGCCACAGCCTTCTTGGCAAGCCTGACCGTGACGGGGCTCTTCTCAGCGATCTCGAGGGCTAGCTTTCTCGCCTCTTCAAGATGCTTCCCCGATGGGGCGACCCTATTGACGAGGCCGTATGACCTCGCCTCCTCCGCGCTGATGACGGACCCTGTGAGAATCATCTCCATCGCCTTGTTCTTGCCCACCGCCCTGAGCAGCCGTTGAGTGCCACCCCCACCTGGGATCGCCCCAATGTTGACCTCAGGCTGGCCCAGTTTGGTGCCCTCCGCGGCGATAATCATGTCACAGCACATGGCCAACTCCAGCCCGCCGCCCAGGGCAAGGCCACTGAGCGCTGCGATTACCGGTTTCTGGAAATTCCCGACGGTCTCCCACAGAGGGCGGAGATGGTCGCCCTTGAGCATGTCCAACGCGGACTTGCCTGCCATTTCCTTGATGTCCGCGCCGGCGCAGAACGCCCTGTCGCTGCCTGTGATGATCACGCACCGTATCGCATCGTCGCTCGCCAGTTCCGACATGGCGGCTGTTATCTCCTTGACCATCCTTTCGTTCAACGCGTTAAGAGCTTCGGGTCGGAAGAGCGTAATAACCCCCAGCGGCGGCTCGTTCTTGACCGCCACCACTGTGTATTCCATGTTGGACCGCGGGGGTGCGAACATAAAAAAACATAGCTGTGGAAGCCCTCCAATGGAGTTAATCGTACGGTCATAGAGCACGAGATACGGGTCAGGGTCAGATATGCCGATACCGACACCATGCGGGTCGTCTATTATGCGAATTACTTTATCTGGTTCGAGACGGGCCGCGTTGAGTTATTCAGGTCTCGGGGGATTGTTTACCGGGACCTCGAGCGGACAGGGTCCTACACACCGGTAGTAGAGGCGATGGCAAGCTACAAGGGTCCCGCTCGCTTCGACGATGAGCTCGTGGTCAGGACCCGAATCGCACACCTTGGAAACTCGAGCATAAGGTTCGAGAACGAGGTCTACAAGCTGCCGACCATGGAACTAATCTGCACCGGTCACACCGTGCACGTCCTCGTGGGCGAAGACGGAAAGCCCAAGCCCATCCCTGAGGAGATCAGGGCTAAGCTTTCGTCTTAGTCGATGAGGAGGAACCCCATTCGTAGAACCCCTTCCCGCTCTTCCTCCCGAGCATGCCAGCGCGGACCATCTGCTTAAGGAGCGGCGAGGGTCGATATTTGCTGTCCTCGAGCTCGGCCATGAAGACTTCTGCGATGTTCAGGGTCGTGTCGAGGCCGACATAGTCCAACAACTTCAGTGGGCCCATGGGCCAGTTCAGGCCCAGGGTGATGGCCTTGTCGATGTCCTCTGGGTCGGCGACTCCTTCGTTCACCAAGAGGGTAGCCTCGTTGAGTGCAGGTACCAAAATCCTGTTCACGATGAACCCCGGGGAGTCTTTCTTGCAGAGCACCGTCTCCTTCTTCATCGCGGCTGCCGCCTCTCTCACGACCGCGACAGCTCTGTCAGAGGTCTTCGCACCCCGGATTATCTCGATCAGAGGCATCAGCTGGGGTGGGTTGAAGAAGTGCATTCCCACCACGTTCTCAGGTTCCCTGGTCGCCGACCCCAACAGGGTGATGCTAATGGAGGACGTATTCGACGCGAACACGGTATCTGGCTCGATACGCTCGGAGACCCTCTTGTACAGGTCGAGCTTGAGACTGGGGTTCTCCGTGGCAGCCTCGACAACGAGCTGAGCACCGGCGACCGCTTCTCCAATGTCGAGGGTCGGGTGTATTCTCTCGAGGACGTTGTTGGCGTCGCCCTGAGCGAGGGTTCCCTTGGCGACAAACTTGGACAGGCTGCCCTTGATCATCGACATTCCGTTATCTAGGAACTCTTGTTTCACGTCGAGCAGAGACACCTGGTAACCGGCGACCTGAGAGGAC
The DNA here is from genome assembly GCA_963749225.1 of uncultured Nitrososphaerota archaeon. Taxonomy (GTDB): domain Archaea; phylum Thermoproteota; class Nitrososphaeria; order Nitrososphaerales; family Gagatemarchaeaceae; genus Gagatemarchaeum. The sequence continues at coordinate 240,522 of CAVVLY010000003.1, forward strand.
ACCTGGGCGATTCCGTGGCCCATCAGACCGGCTCCCAGGACCGCTACCTTCTTGACCGAGGTCATGGAATCCGTTTCTCTTGACGGGTAATAACGTTTGGGCCTGTCCAACGCTTTATAGCCGAATATCTGGTGGCATCTTCCGCAGGGGTGGCAGAGTGGACAAGCAACTCCACAATAATGCGCGGGCCTTGAGTCTAAAAGAGGAGAGCCCGTGACTCCTAGTGGGTCTCATGGGTTCAAATCCCATCCCCTGCGGGCGAGCCCAGGTTAGGTTGAGGCGGGTGCAAGTCCCGCCGGGCCCATCTACTTGGGAGCGAACGGCGCGGTTACGTTAGCGGAAGAAGATATGCTCATTCTTGTCCTCTTGTTTCTACGGCAATCCCAGTTTCCTCTCCAATCGAAGCTTTTTCCTTCCGATCGTAAGGCCAATTTCCTCGTAAAATGCGCCTAGATTTGCTTGTCTGACGTAGATGCCATAGCAGTTGGTGTTCCGGGCATACGATCGTCCTCTTCTAGTCAGAATTGAGCCTTTCCTTGCCCTCAGATGTGGTCCCGTCGTCTCAATTCCAAAAACGCCATTGAGTATTTCCTGAACGTATCCCAAAAGGCTTAGGTCGCAGTTGTAAGCAGTTAGCCTTCCCGAAACGCTGACGCACCCCTCCGAATCAAAGAAACCCCTTACGAAAGCCGCAGCACATTTCTCATCGTGTTCGATGAAGGCCTTTTTGTCTTCTAACCTTTGTAGGAGAAACTTGTGCAATAAGTAGCTGCTGTATTCAACCTCAATATCTCTCGTGACATTGCTCTTCCACAATCGATGAAGGGGACAGCACGAGAACCGTGGCTACCGCCCTGTTAAATTCCTCAACGAATTCCCAATCCACCGCCCTTAGCCTTATCCTGTATCGATAATTGGACAGGTCTTCATTCAGAAATCCATCCCCTGTTTCCACTCCAATAACCTAGGCAAGCTCAGGGGTAGGTTTGGGGACGAATAGGCGACCTGCCCTAAGCGGGATTGAGAGCTCTCTCGTCCAGTTTGAAATCGTGCCCTTCGATAGTTTGACATCATGCTTGCTCTTGATCTCATCGAGAATCTGCTTGTAGGTGTATGACTTCTGTCTCAACGCCAAAACTTCCTTGTAAAGTGCAATTCTGACATCCAGAGGCTGAAACACTCTACCGTTTGGTCTGTCGATTTTCTGACTGTCCACTTGGCCCGTGGTCACCACCGAATATGGAGTTGCCTTATTTAATCGACTACCAAATCCAAGATTGCCGACGAAATCAAGCCGTTACTAATTGCATGATTCGAAAAAACCGCCCCAACGCCTCCACATGCCAACAATCTAGATTGATGCCGCCCCTAGCCCCAAAAACCAGTAAATCCCACATTACTTGGGCAGGTCAAATAGATGTAGTTAGTTTGCGCTGACTACTAGGTATAAATATAAGTTCACGGCTCATAACCATAGTTATCGAGTATGTTGACCATTGGAAATGATGCCACCAAGCAGATAAGGCTCCAGAGAGCCCTCGACAAGTGTCCCAGATGCGCGAGGGGACCTATGGTACTTGACTCTGAGAGCGGTGAGCTGATATGTAGCAATTGCGGTTTCGTCGTCAAGGAAAAGATCGAAGATACCGGCCCTGAGTGGAGGTCATCGTCCAAGTTGGAAGGCAAGGACGAGAGCAGGGCGGGGATGCCTACCACGATCGCGTCGCACGACATGGGTCTCTCTACAACAATCGGTTCTGGCAACCGAGACTCGACGGGGAGGCCCCTCTCGGGTTCGATGAAGACCGCCGTCGACAGGTTGAGGACGTGGGACCGACGCAGTCAGATTCACGAGTCGTCCGACAGGAACCTGAGCAGAGCGTTCATGCAGCTTCGGACCTTCAGCGACAAGCTTTCCCTCTCGGATGAGATAATCGAGAGAGCGGCCTACATCTACCGCAAGGCGCTCGAAAGGGGTCTGATCAGAGGCAGGTCCATCACGGAGATGATGGCTGCGTCTCTATATGCCGCCTGCAGAAACAGCGAAATCCCCAGGACCCTGAAAGATGTTGCGAACGTCGCCAACATCAGCAAGAAGGACCTGGCTCGATCGTACAGGCTCCTGCTGAAGGAGATGGACCTCAGGATGCCGGTGCCTGACCCTGCAAAGTCAGTCTCCAAGATAGCGTCCCGTGTCAACGCGGGGGAGAGGACGCGCCGTAGGGCGCTGGAAATCCTCGCCGAGGCCCGAAAGAAGGGAGTGGCGGCTGGAAAGGACCCAGTCGGTCTCGCAGCGTCTGCCCTGTACGTGGCGAGGACGCTGTCAGGAGAGGGGAAGACCCAGAGAGACATAGCCCAGGCAGCGGGGGTCACCGAAGTGACCATCAGGAACAGGTACAAGAACCTGCGAGCAGCCTTGGGCATCTAAGGGCCCCCCTCACCACCATACGTAGGGCCACGGATCCGGCCTGGAGGAGGACCCGACGTCCAAACCTTAAACGGGCGTCGTCCCTGGGTTTCCTGCGCAATTGAGCGACGGACTAGCTGACCTCCTCGAACTCGTCAACGGCAAGGGAAGACGGGTCTATGTTGCGGAGCGACTAATCGACCTGAAGGACCTTGCTGTTGCAAACAACATCTACATCCTGCAACTACCCGACGGCTCTACGGCCGCCGGCGGACGGGGAGGCGGCCTAGGCGAGCGAAGGATCGTCAAGGTCTATCATTTCGCCTGCGGTAGCGGAACCTGCACGAAGTTGGGGGAGTTTGAGGACGATGAACGACTGGATTCTCTGGACCTGCCATACCACGCTACGGCGATGCCGGTGCTCGACCCCCAAGGAAAGGAGAAACTGGTCTCGGGAGTCGTGGACCCTCAGTTCGTAGAGTCCTATCGGGCCGTATTGGGCTGACGCTGGGACAATCAACCGGGGATTCGGAGTCTGTCTTTCTTAAATAACGGTCAGGGATTGCCGCGCCTCCTTGAGGGTTCTGGTCACAGGCGCTTCTGGATTCGTCGCTAAACACGTGGTCGAGTACCTGCGTGCCCATGGTCACGAGCCCGTCCCAACCGACGTGCTGGGGGCGGAGAACCCCGGAAGCATCACCGACAGGACCTTCGTGCTCGACAAGCTCGCCAGACTCGATTTCGAGGCAGTGGTACACCTAGCTGGGATAGCGGACCTGAGGAAGACCATTGAGAATCCATACCAGTGCTTCGAGGTTAACACCTATGGCACACTCAACATGCTGGAGCTAGCCCTGAGGAAGAACGTGAGGCGGTTCGTGTACGCGAGCTCGGCCAACGTTTACGGAGCCCCAAAGAAAAACCCAGTCGACGAACAGGCTCCTTTTGAACCTCGAGTCCCATACGATTACTCCAAGACCGCTTCCGAATCCCTGGTGATGGGTTACTGGGCCTCGAAGCATCTGCCCGTGTCGATCACCCGCTCTTGGTTGCTCTTCGGGGAGTACGACGCTCCCAACCGGGCGGTCCCCAGGTTCATCGGTGCTTGCCTCAGGAACGAGCCGGTGAAGCTCTTCAACGCGGGACGGGACACCACGGCCCCCTGCCACGCCCTGAACTATGGCAAGCTGGTGGCAAAGATCATCGAGAATGAAGCAGCCTCAGGGCAGGCGTTCAACTTTGGCGGAGAGAGGCCGGTGAGCGTGAGGGAGTTGGCCGAGTTGATCAAGGAGCTCACAGGGTCGAACTCGATGCTCGAGATGCTGCCTCCTCGGAGCGAGGCTGAGGCAGAGCCCCAGGTCAGCTATCCGTCGACGGAGAAGATGCGAAAGACACTGGGCTACACATACGAGATAGGCCTGGAAGAGGGTATTAGAAGAACAGCCCAATGGGTCAGGAAGACCCTTCCGTCCTAACTGGTTAGGGTTAGTTCTATCTTAACGTCTTCAGGAATCCTGAGCTTCGTTATCTGTTTCATCGTGCGGTCGTCTGGCTCTATGTCAAGGATCCTTCTGTGTATTCTTAACTGCCAGTGGTCGAACGTGTGCGTGCCTTCTCCGGTGGGAGCCTTTCGCGTGGTTATCTTCAGTCTCTTTGTGGGAAGAGGTTGAGGTCCCTTGATCTTTACCCCAGTCTTGTCTGTGATGTCTTTGATCTCGTGTGCGAGTCTTTCCAGTTGCTCGAGGTTTGTGCTCGTCAGCTTGATTCGGGCGTACTGGGGCATTTCGTATTCTTCCGCGGCTTGGCGAGTGCATATTTAGACGTTTTCGCTCCAGGGTGGGCGCAAATGCTGACGCTAGTGCCCGGCGTGGCTTCACCGGAGACCACAGAAACGATATTACCGGATATCTCACCCCTTTCCTTTAGATGACAACGACGGGAGGAAAGGCCAGGCTGAAGGACAAGAAGCTGTTCCTGTTCGACCTCGATGGTGTGCTCCTCAAGGGGAAAGAGAATCCCGTCAAGCTGGGAGGTACAAGGGTCTTCAAGAAGATAAAATCTCAGGGGAAGAGACTCTTCGTTGTCACCAACAACTCCACCGACACGGTCGAGACGGTGTATCGCAGGCTGAGGGGTCAGGGCATACCTGTGGCACTTGATGAAATCCTCACCAGCACGCGGCTCACCGCTGAATACATCCTCAAGAGGTTCGGTAAGGTCGACTTTTTCCTGGTTGGAGAGGCCGGTTTCCAAGAGGAACTGGAAAGAGCCGGCCTCCGGAAGACCCGCGATTCGAAAGCTGACGTGGTCGCGGTCGGGCTTGACAGGAAGCTGACCTACACCAAGCTCGACCGGGCAGTTCGCATGGCGAGGCAAGGAGCTCACATAGTCGCCACCCACCCGTCTCCCGTGTACATGTTCAAACAGGGTCCTGCTGTCGGCGTCGGACCGATTTTCAAGGCAATCGAGTACGGCGCGCAGAAGAGAGGCGTCTCCATTGGCAAGCCCTCGCCGCTCATGTTCAAGATGGCCATGCGTCTTGCAGGCAGCACGGTGGGGGAGACGGTGATGGTCGGCGACCAGGAGGACACCGATGTGATCGGGGCCGCGAAGGTCGGGATGGACTCCATCCTCGTTCTTACCGGAGTGTACGATGGGAAGACGAAGACAAAGGCCACAATGGTCATCAAGAAGGTCGACGACCTGGCCGACTACATCTGAGCGCAATCGAAAGCGTCTTAAGGCATGATGCGTTACTCGGAAGACATGCAGCATTCGACTTCGAAGAGATTGGCGAAGTGTCCGCTTTGCGGCAAAGAGGAGACCAGTCCCGGCACATTCCCGATGGTAATCGGGGTCGGAAGAATCTGCATGAGCTGTGGGATGGAAAAGGTCCGGTGCGAGGTCTGCGGCGAGGAGGTCAAGAGGCTAACCTCGTCCAAGTTCCAAGGAAGGATCCTCTGTTTGAAGGACCACATGAAAGAGGTGGAGAAATACAAACAACACGTCGTCAAGAACTATGACGAGGAACTCGAGCCGATGGAGAGCATCTTCAGCAAGATCATAGCTGAGCAACCGGAAGGATACACGCTCTTGGCGTTGAGGCGGGCGAGGAACAGCACCCATTCATGGGAAGCAGAATACGAAAAAACTGAGATTTTCCAGATGCGGTGTAGTTAGTGCCGAACGAAGAGACAAGGTTAATCGAAAAGCTGGTCCAGGAGATTGAGAACCTCAAGAACGGGCTCGACCCGACCGTCCTAGCGGGTTGGTACAAACGGATTGAGAGCGATGCGAAAGCGAGGACCCCGGCTCATCTTAGGGACAGCATCCAGGTCATCCAGAACGAGGTTCTCCCGATGAAGTTCGAGTTCAAAGTCTCGAAGAGAGCAGTGAGCTATGTCCTCGAATCGATAGACCGCAACCTCGCCGAGATGCCTCTTGCGACCAGGCTCTACTTTCAGAAGCTTTCTGAGCTGATTCAGGCTCAGATGAACGCGTAGAGAAACCACGCTGGGCTCACTTTCGTTCATCTCGTCCCTTGGCTTAAGCAGGCGCCCTCTGTCTGCCCACTAGGGCTGCGCCTGGTCCACGCTTCGGCCCAAGTCTGCTGCCGCCTATCCTGACAATCAGATACAGTGCGAACACGATGGCTGTGATGAAGAAACTGACAGGGTACGGCGTGAAGAAGCCTACGAACAGACCGACCCACGTCGCAAACAATGCGATTGCTACCGAGATGATGATCGCCTGCGAGGGCTTCTTTGAGAGGTATTGCGCTGTGGCTGCTGGGGTCACCATGAGAGAGAAGATCAGGAGGACCCCCGTCACCTGGACCGCGAATGAAACGGCGACAGCGACAACCAGAAGGAATGCGGTTCCAAGAGCGAGCATGGGCATGCCCTTTGCCTCCGCAACCTCCTCGTCGAGGGATGCGAATAGAAGGGGGCGGTAGAGAAATCCAACGGCTATGAGGATTCCCAGGCCAGCGATGAGGGTGAGGATCACTTCGTCCGTGCTGATGCCCAGAATCTCGCCGAAGAGAATCGATATGGCCGCCGTCGCGAAGGCGTTGTAGAGCTTGATGAAGAGGAGGCCCAACCCAAGCGAGAATGCAAGGACGATTCCTATCTGGGTGTCGCGGTTCGTCATGCGACGCCCCAGCGCGGCTATGGCCATTCCGCCGAGTATCGAGCCCAGAAGGAGTCCGCCGATGGGCGGAAGTCCCACCAATATCGCACCGGATGCCCCGGCGAAACCGATCTCGGAGAAGGCGTGAGCGGTGAATGCGGAGCGCCTGAGTACCACGAAGTAGCCCGTGACCCCCGCGACTATGGCGATGATGGTCCCGGTCCAGATGGCATTCTGCATGAATTCATAGCACCACATTATCTGCATGTCGGAGAAAAAGTTCCAACTGAACGATGGAATCGGGCAGATGCTCAAGCCATATCACCGTGGTGTTCTTCCACACCGATGATCGCCACGTTGCCGTGAGGGTCGCGAAGGACCTCGACCTGGACGCCGTAAAGAGCGGTCAGGCTTTCAGAGGTGAGCACCTCGCTGGGCTTCCCTGTGGCGACCCTGCCGTTCGCAATGTACATCACCTTGTCCAAGTGTGGCAGCAGTGGGTTGATGTTGTGGGCGATAAGGAGCGCCGTCACACCGCGTGAGCGCACCACTTTGTTGACCTCGTGCAATAGCTCCGTCTCGCGCCTGATGTCAAGGTTGGATAGCGGCTCGTCGAGCAGAAGTATGTCCGGGTTGCTCACCAACGCCTCTGCCAGGAACACTCTCTGTAGCTCCCCGCCCGACAGAACGCCGAGCGACGCATGGGCTAGGTCACCTGCGCCCACACTCTCCAATACACTGGATGCCGCATCGCTGTCCACGTGCGAGAACGGGTTGAACCCCCACCGTGGTCCCGAAAGGCCGAGTCGCACTAGCTCCAGAGCCTCTATGTTCGTATCGCTGTCAATGACATGCCGCTGAGGCACGTAGCCGATTTTGGGGTTGCCGCGTTTTGGAGGAGCGCCGAAGATCCTCAGCGACCCTTCGACAGGGGGTTGGAGCCCCAAAAGCATGCGGAACAACGTGGTCTTGCCCGCGCCATTCGGGCCTATGATGGCGATGAACTCGCCTTGACCGAAGGCGAAGTTGGCGCCGCGCCAGACGATCTTGTCCCTGTAGCCAGCTGCCAGACCCTCAGCCGTGATGAGGTTAGACGACACCGGAATCGCGACTATGAATGACCCTAATATGCTCGTCCCACCTTACTGGCCCAGCGCCGCCGCGTTGAGCGCGTCCTGAAGCTCTCCAATCTCTCCCTCCATCCACGCCTGGAAGGTGAAGTTGGAGGGTTGGATCGTCTCCGAAATGCGGATGTATGGAATCTCGTTCTGGGCGGCCAGGGCAAGGAGACTCTGCGTCAGGGGAGTCACTGTCTGCTCGTTGTAGACGAGGACCCTTACGGTGCTGTTTCCGCCGTTTAGCTGGTTCTGGAAGGTGGCGACGTCCTGTGCAGAGGGGTCATTTCCTTCGGCGACGGCCGTCATGAAGGCCGGAGGCGTGATAATGTCGAGTCCTGTGGCGTTGGCCATGTATACGAATATGCTCTCCGTCGACGCCACTGGCACGCCGCTGAACTGCTGTTTGATTATCGTCTCTTGCTTCATGTATGACGTCCACAGCGACGAGTTCAGGGCCGAGTACTGGGCAGTGTAATATGACCTATCCGTCGGGTCGATCTTCACAAGGTCCTTGTACATCGCGGCCACTGTGTCGTTCACGTAGTACGGGCTGTACCAAAGATGCGGATTCGCGTCGACTGACACGTTTACGAGCTCCTGCACATTCAAGACCACTTGATCCGGAGTGTTCTCCGCCGAAAGGATATCGAGCGCCCATGTGTCATATCCTGCACCGTTGACGATTATGAATTGGGCATTGGTGATTGCGACGGCGTTAGCCGGATCGCTCTCATACTCGTGGGGGTCGGTGTTGGGGTCCGAGACTATGCTGGTGACGTTGACGTGTGAGCCACCGAGCTGCGAGACCAAGCTGCCCCAGAAGTTCTCCGCCGCGACGACATGGATGACAGTTCCTGTCCCCGAAGTAGTCGAGGTCGTGTTCGTCGTGCTCGTTGTGTTCGTCGTCGAGCGGGTTGCCAGGTAGATGCCTGCCACCGCGGCTACTATCAGTACTGCGATAATTATCACAGCAGGTAGCAGAATCTTGCTCCTGTGCTTTTGTGTTTGCATGAAGCCTACTCCGCCCACTATCAGTTAATAAATATTCTAATATTATTATTAACTTGGATGGCTCACATTGCTGTTGTGCTATTAAATACCGCATGCCAGAATCACAATTTCGAGTACATGCAGGAAAAAGACAGGAGCGCAACCGCGGGACTCTTCGCTCGTCGCTTGACCCCGATTAAGCAACGTTCAAGTGTGTCAAGCTCCAAGGCGAACGTATGGCCAAGCAGAAGTCCACCAGTGGCACCGCCGTGAAAGCCAAGGATTCCAAGGGATTCACGGACGAGGAAAAAGCTGCAATGAGAGAACGCGCCAAGGAGATGAAGGCCGCTTCGAGCAAGGCGCAAGGGGAGAGCGACTTGCTCGCGAAGATTGCCGAAATGACGGGAACCGATCGTGCTATGGCCGAGCGGCTACACGCCATCATCAAAGCCAGCGTGCCCGCCCTCTCGCCGAGAACTTGGTACGGCATGCCCGCCTACGCCAAGGACGACAACGTCGTCTTCTTCTTCAAACCCGCTTCGAAGTTCAAAACGAGGTATGCGACACTCGGCTTCAGCGACGAGGCGAACCTCGACGAAGGCTACATGTGGCCGACCGAATTCGCGCTGAAGCAGTTGACCGGGGCCGAAGAGGTAAAAATCACTGCACTAGTGAAGAAAGCAGTGAGCTGAGGCCCCGGCTCGCTACCGGGCCTCTACATGTCGAAGTAGAGATAGAACTCGTAGGGGTGCGGCCTCGCAGACACTGCCCTGAAGTTCGCAAGCTCCAGCTCTATCATCATCTCGATCAGGTCGTCTGAAAAGACCCCCTTCAAGAAGGAGGAATCGCTCTTCAGGGCCTCGATGGACTCCAGCAAGCTGCCTGGGAGCTCCCTGACGCCTAGCTCCTTCCGTCTCTTCGGGGTGAGTTTGTAGATGTCCTCGTCCACGGGGTCTCCTGGGTCGAGCTTCTTCTTGATGCCGTCGAGCCCTGCCGAGACTATCGCTGCGAATGCCAGGTAGGGGTTGGTGGAGGGGTCCGGCGTACGGAACTCCGCCCGTTTGGCCTTCATGCCAGACTTGCCCTTGTAGTGTACCGGGATTCTGACGTTGGCCGACCTGTTCCCTCTGCTCCACGCCACGTAGACGGGTGCCTCGTATCCGGGCACCAGCCTCCTGTAGGAGTTGGTCGTGGGGTTGGTGATTGCGCATATCGCGCGGCTGTGGGCGAGGAGTCCGCCGACGTAGTACCTGCCGGTCTGGCTAAGGTTCGCGTAGTCGTCGCCCTCGTCGTAGAACGAGTTCTTGTCACCCTTCCAGAGGCTCGAGGAGACGTGCATACCTGATGCGTTGTCGCCGAAGATTGGCTTTGGCATGATTGTGGCGATTAATCCTCTCTTGGAAGCCACGTTCTTGAGGACGTACTTGTAGGTGAGCATGGTGTCAGCCATGGGCACAAGGGTATCGCGGTAGACGTTGATCTCGCACTGCCCGGCTGTGGCCACCTCGTGGTGGTGGGCATCGTTGATGACCCCGAAGGATTCGTCCAAGTAATAGGCGACCTCGCTTCTGTAATCCTGCAGCGTGTCAGAGGGTGGCGCCGGGTAGTACCCTTCCTTGAACCGAATCGGGAAGTTGGTGCCTCGCGCCTCAAGAGCAGATTCGACGGAGGTTATCTTGTATCCTGTCGAGAACGGGTTGGACACTTCCCAGGTAGCCGTGTCGAAGACGAAGAATTCCATCTCCGGCCCCCAGTAGGACTCAGTGAAGCCGGCAGCGCGGACGGCCCCTTCGGCCTTCTGCGCCACGAAACGCGGGTCCCTCGAAAATCGTCCCTTCTGGTATCCCCATTCGACATCGCATATCATCCTGGCGGTCGGGAAGCGTGGGTCGCCCCACGGTAGCACCGCGAAGGTCGAGGGGTCAGGTAGGAGAAGCATGTCCGAGTCGAATATCTCGGCAAAGCCCTTAATCGAAGAACCGTCGAGCTTGGGGACACCTTCCTTGAATGTGTCTGCCTCCAGCATTGCGCTTGGGATTGTCACGTGTTGCATCCGTCCAGGCACGTCGGCGAACTGTAGGTCGATGAAGAGAATCCCCTTCGATGCTATTGCATCCAAAACCTGTTTCGGCGTCCTCGTCCTCGGAGTCACCCCTTTTGCCGTCTTGTCGAAAGGCATCGAATTTTGGTCGAAGGATTTGTCGTTATAAGCCTTGCTCCGTGGTTTCACATTTGTTAACTGGATTGCAGCAATCCTTATCAAATGCGCGAAGAAGGTGTGATTCTGTATACAAATGCAAATCGACAATCTCGACAAATCGATTCTCAGGGAACTCGAGAGTAATGCGCGCCAGTCATTCAGAGAGCTGGCGAAGAAGACAGGAGTCTCCGTCGTGACCGTGGCCCATAGGGTCAGGAAGATGGAGCGGGACGGTCTTATCCTCGGATACTTCGCATCCCTCGACCATGAGAAGCTCGGCTACGGTATCACCACCATCACGGAGGTTACCGTCTCCAAGGGGAAGTTGATCGAGGTCCAGGAGAAGATAGCAAAGATGAAGTCGGTTTGCGCCGTTTACGACGTGACCGGCATCGAGGATAGCATAGTGATCTCGAAGTTCAAGAGCAGAGAAGAGGTGAGCGCGTTCGCCAAAGAGCTACTCGCCATACTCCACGTCGAGAGGACAAACACGCACATGGTGCTGAACACATACAAGGAAGACCTGAGGTATCCTCTATTATCGCAGCCCGGGCAGACCTGAGTCCCACCCTTCATATAGTACGCCCATCGGTCGCGGCACTCATCTTGAGACCGCAGAAAGAGAGCCTCCTCCCTCACTACGCTGTCGTCATAGACGAGGTGAGCGGAGGCGACATTGCGAACGTGCTCCGCGGATACATAGAGGTGAACGGGGAGAAGATCCGCTTCATGGGAATCGCCTATGGTAGATACGGAGGCCAGAACGTCGCGCCCCGCCTCTCCCCCGTCTCCAAGAAGAGGCTGAAGTCGATCTTCGGCGAAATCTCCAGGTTTGAAGAGGACCTTCAGATGAAACTGGTCAGCGGGGAGTTCGAGATAAAGCCCAAGGAAAAGCCCCGAGCCAAGTAGCCGTAGCCTGGAGCGTTGAAGATACGAACCTGATCGTCGGCGGCACGGGCTTCATCGGTGGGCATCTCTGCGAGTACTTCTTCACAGAGGGAGAGATTTCGAAGGGGATATTCCGCAAGGGCTCACATCTCCGAATAACGGACAAATGCGGAGTCCAGTGCCTCGAGGCCGATCTTGCCGATAGGCACACGCTCCATGAGCCGCTCGACATGGTCGATGTAGTGTACAACCTCGCCTTCCCTCCTCCTGACAGGGACCGCGAGGAATACCAAAGATTCACCGCTCAAAGCCTGAGGAATCTTCTTGAAGAATCGCAGGAGCATGGGGTCAAGACGTTCGTGCACTTGAGCCCTCTGGAGGTTTACGGTCAAGGAAAGAAGAGTCCTATCGACTACACTACCTCCCCATCACCGACGAACGCCTACCAAGGAGCGAAACTCGAGGCAGAGCGTGTCGTCACCGAGTATGCCAAACAGAACTCTTCCGAGATGAAGGTCAGGATTGTCAGGGCAGCCCGGGCTGTCGGCCCAAGAGATACTACCCTCGTCATCCCTATCCTCAGGATGATTGAGAGCGGCAGGGTGACCCTACCGGCGAGCAGCCCCGCGAGGGCATCGTTCAGTCATCCGAAGGACGTAGCACAGGCGCTCCTGAAATCTGCGGGATCCAGCGGCAAGGGCATCGAGACCTATCTCGTGAAATCCTTTGATGCAAGCTTAGAAGAAATCGTCACAGGCATGGTCCGTGAATCGGGGAAAAAGGCAGTAATCAGAAAGCAGGGACTGCTCTCGGCAAGACCGCCCCTACCCCCATACACGCTCGATCAACTGAAGGTCGGTTTGACGCTCTCTGATGTCGTTGGGGATTCATGGAAGAAAATCGGCTACGCGCCGGCCTACGGGCTGGAAAAGACAGCCGCTGACATAGCGGAGTGGTATCGGAAGGAGCCATGGGCCACAGAAGACCTGGCATAGGGTACATCCTCCGCCACATGCGCATGATGGTGGAGTCTAGTCAGGACAGCAGAGCCACCGCCTTGGCTGAACTGAAGTCCACCGAAGATGGTGACCCCTTCAAGATTTTGATCGGGACGGTGCTGTCGCACCGAACCCGGGACGAGAGCACTGCCAAGGCGAACGAGAGACTCTTCTCCGTCTACCGCACTCCGCAACAGTTGGCCGGTGCAGACGAGAAAAAGGTCAAGGAGCTAATCAGGTCGGTGGGGTTCTACAACGTGAAGGCGAAGAACGTCATAAGGGTGGCTAAGCAGATTGTCGAGGAATTCGGAGGAAAGGTCCCCGATGACATGGAGAGCCTGCTCACGCTCCATGCCGTGGGAAGGAAGACTGCCAACTGCGTCCTGGTCTATGGTTTCAACAAACCGGCAATCCCGGTGGACACCCACGTCCACAGAATCGCGAACAGGCTTGGTATCGTAGATACGAAAACGCCCGAGGAGACCGAGAAGGCGCTGACCAGGAAAGTTCCAGAAAGATACTGGCTCGAGGTGAACGAGATGTTTGTTCGGTTCGGACAGACCGTGTGCAAGCCCATAGGTCCGAGGTGCGAGGATTGCGACCTTAGGGCGCGGTGCAAGTACTACAATACGGTGGTCAAGCCAGCCAAGTGAAGGAAATCAGGAGCTCGGGGCTGGTGAGCCCTTCTCGCCCTGATAGTAGCCCTTGTAGAGCGACTGTGCCGGTTTCTCGTTCCGAATGAGGACCAGTTGAACGAAGGCTTCACTCTGATGGATTTTGGCGTTGATGGGCGTGAAGATCACCTGTGTGGGCTCGCCTTGATACCCGCTATCGAAGACAGCAGACTCGAGCTTTATGATCCCAAGGCGGTTAATCGTGGAACGGGGAAATGCGAATCCGGTGCAGGTTGGTGGGATGCTCACCCCGGGAAACCTTAGCTCGTAGAGGCCCCCGCGCTCGAACAGGAAGAAACCGGACGAATCGGGGTGGAGGACGCGTTTTTCCGTCACTAGGTCTCCCGAGGGGTTCAGGAAGCCGCGCCTGTCACCATGCAGGAAGATTGTTAGGTCCATCGGCAGCCTCGAGACCTGGGTCGGTGCGAGGTCTACTCCGTTCGGGTTTATCTTCACGAACGACTTGCAGTAGCTCGCAACCTCCTCGCCGCTTATCACCGACATGGTACGGGCGAGCCCGGTCCGAGTCCTAAAATAACGTGCCGGAAGGGTTTAGGCCTTCTTACCCCAGAAGGCCGTCACGACCCCGCCTGAGAGTCTCCGGGACCCAACCTCGATAAAGCCGCAGTCTTTCATCGTGGCTCCGAAAGAACCGTCCCACTTCGTGCGACGGATTATGTCTGGGAGTGCCTCGTAGGTGAAAGCCATTCCGGGGTCCACGCGCTTGAGTAGAAGGCCGAAGACCCTCAGGACCCCGTACACGTAGAAGGCGTGGAACAGGGCGAAGCTCCCTCGAGGGCTTGAGAAATCATATAGCAGAACCTGCCCTTGAGGACGCAGGACACGTCTGGCCTCCGCTGCTAGCTTCTCCGGCCTGCAGTACTTCACTACGTAACAAGAAAAGACCAGGTCGAAGGTGTCGTCTTTGAGTGGGAGACGTTCTGCATCACCCAGTGTGAGCAGCTTGACGTTCGGCAGGCTCTTCCGTTGTGCGAGCCTGAGCATCTCTTCTGTGAGGTCCAGTCCTACCACGCTCAGCCCATCTCCCGTCAAAGACTCCTCGAGCACCCCCGTCCCGCACCCTACGTCGAGTATGCTCATCCCCCCGTGGAGGGACGCCTTTTTGATCATCCATCTCTTCCAGTAGCGATCTTGAGTCAGCGTGGCGATCGCGACCACTCGGTCGTATGACCCGTAGAGCCCCCCGAATATCTTGCGAGCCAAAGGCTGCAGCCCCGACGAGGTCACGATCTAGCGGGCCTGGAAGAGGTTAATAATCTCAGGGTCGCATTTCTGCCAGGTTGGAAACCCCGCCTGTGGAACCGGACATGGTGGGACCGTGGAAGAAGAACACATGGATTTACGGCCTGAGGGTCCCCTTTAGTCTGATTTTTCTGGGGTGGCTCACGCTAGCCCAGGTCATCGCGCCAACCTTCAACCCGCAGGTGTACCTGCTCACCCTTCTCTCCGCGTTCTTCGGGCTGGTGGTTGGCGCTCACTACATAGACATAGGCTCGAGCAAAGCGAAATTCTCTCCATACCTCCGCATTCCAAGCTCGATGCTCGTGGTCGGATTGGTCGCGGTCGCCATAGGCGGTGCTCTGGGGGTGTACCTCTCCCTGCGATGGAACATCCTATTCCTTGCGTTCGTCGCCGTTGAAAGCTTCGCCGCCGTGGCTTATCCAAGAGAGAGCCCGAAGGTCATGCACTCTTACGCCAGTTTCGGTCTCACCTGGGGCACCATCCCCTTCCTTGCGGCCTATTTCATACAGGCAGGGACCATCAGCCTCCTCGCCCTGGGGCTCTCCGCCTTCGTCGGGGTGAGCGTGATAATGATGCATCACCTCGCCATCATGAGCAGGGAATCCCCGGCCTGGAAGGATGCCCTCTACCTGCTGCGGTTGTACAGGTATTCTGTCTACTTTGTCGCTGTCGCAGCGCTGGCGGGCAAGGCATTCGGACTCTGACTCTGTTCTAGCCTTTCAACCAGAACACGACCTTGCATTCGTGACAGACCAGTCCCTCGTAGCTAGCTCCAGCCTTGTTGCGGATGGGGTCTAGCTTTAGCATCGGCGCGCCGCAAGCTACGCACCTAGTCTCCGAGGGCGCCTGGCGCGCGTCCTTCCAGTCTATCGAGTGGTAGGTTCGATAGGTCGGGTCGTCGTTGGCTATGATGTCCTCCAACTCGGTTCGCGCTCTCAGACGAAAGAGCGTTGCATGAAGATATGTGTTGCGAGATGCTTTAATCTTCTTTCTCCGGGGGGAGAATATGGAAAAGCTCTTCGCAAGGTCCGTGGGCGATGCTTCCAAGCTGGTCAAACTGACCGAGAGCGACCACGCTCTCTTCGAGAGGGTCGACCAGGCCTGCGAGGAGCTTCTGCTTCCGGAGTTCGAGAAATACATGGAGAGGAAGTTCAACGACCGGCTTCCCGAAATCCTGAGGAAGCACCGTCTGATGGGGATACCCATCTCGAAACAATACGGAGGCGACGGCGCCAGACCTCTCGTGCATTCGCTCACCATCGAGAGATTTGGCCAGTTAGGTCTCGGTCCGGTCACCTACGTCGATGTGCACCAGGCACTCGGTTCGCTGACGGTTCAGGAATGGGGAAGTCAGGAGCAGAAGGAGCGATATCTCAGGAAGGCCGCCTCCGGCGACGTGGTGTTCGCCTACGCCCTGACGGAGCCCGAAGCAGGGAGCGACCCTACGTCGTTGAAGACGTCCTTCAAGAAGGAGGGGAACGCCTACCACATCTCGGGCTCAAAATATCTCATCTCGAACGGGTCAGTGGCGAACAGGATCATCGTTTTTGCCTATCCCGAGGGGCAGTCCAGGGGGATGACCGCTTTCTTGGTAGATGTGAAGGAGAGCGGTTTTTCCGTCGACATGAGGCTGGAGGAGAAGATGGGGTTGTTCACTTCCGACACTGCAATCCTCTCCTTCGACAACGTAAGGGTCGAGAAGGAGGACGTGATTGGCGAAGAGGGGAGGGGTCTGGCCGTGGCATACTCGGCGCTGCTGAATGGACGGATAGGGATCGCGTCCGGCTGCCTCGGGGTCATGGAGGATTGCCTCAATCAGGTAAGGGAGAGGGTCACCTCTAGAACACAGCACGGCAAACCGATAGGGAAGCATCAGCTGATCCAGCGGCACATCGCAAGGATCGTCTCAAACCTCGAGTCGTCCCGGTGGCTGGTGTACCAAGCTGCGCTGAAGCGAGAGGACTACGACAACAACAAGACCGACCTGGCGCTGCGGGCGGAAGCCGACCGAATCTCGGCGGTGGCCAAGTATGTTTCGTCTAGGGCAGCCTTCGACTCTGCCGATAGCGCGGTACAGTGCTTCGGGGGTTTCGGTTATTCCATCCTCTCTCCCGTGGCCAAACATCTCCTCGACACACGGGTTGCCAGGATATACGAAGGAACCGACGAGATAATGGAGCTGAAGATCGCTTCGACTGTTCTAGGGAAGGATTTCGAGGCTTACAGGTAGGAACAAGGGATAAAACCCAAGGGCCGAGTGGCATCGATCATGCAGCTCCACCTGGAAGGCGCCGAGACCCTAGATCTGCAAAAGGAGAGGGTATTCCAACTGCTCACCGATTCGAGCTTCTTGGCGAAGTCGCTACCCGATGCACAGGAAACCAAGGTCATCGACGAGAACACTGTGGAGGCGAAGATGAAGATAGGAATCTCCTTTCTGACCACCACCATGGCGACCAAGATGAAAATCGCAGACAAGGTTCCGCCGAGTCATGCGCGGCTGCTCGTTGATGGGACCGGGTCAGGGAGCAGCATGAAGATCACGAGCGACTTCAACCTCGAGGGTGACAAGCCTACTACGATGAAGTGGGTCGCCGATGCTGAGATTACTGGAGTGATGGCAGGCATAGGGTCCAGCATCATAAAGGGGTTCGCCGAGAAAAAAGTCAAGGAGATCTTTCAGGACATCAAGAACGCGATGGAAAAGGCCGCAGTCTAGCTCTCTGTATCTTCCTGCATGTAGTCGAGTAAAGTCACTGGTCCGGAGCGTTTCCGGGGTTTCGGTGCTATCGGCTTTGGCTCGTTCGCATCAGCCGATACCAACGTCCTCATCGCCTTCTCGCGCCTCAGGCTGCTGAAGTAGTATGCCTCGTCAATGGTACCTTCGGCGAGGAGAATGATCACTCTTCCAGGCCGAGTTCGACCCGTCCTGCCCTTCCGCTGGATGGACCTTATCTCGGAAGGCACGGCCTCGTAGAATATGACCAGGTCGACGTCGGGGACGTGCAACCCTTCTTCCCCGATGCTGCTACTCACGAGCACGCTGAATTCTCCATCGGTGAACCTCCGCAGAGCTTCACTCTGCTGGCGTTGGTCCATCCCCTCGTTGTCCGCCTTATTGGCCTGGCCCACGAACCTGGCCGAACTGACGCCCAGAGTGGCCAGACGCTCTGTGATCGTCTCTATGGTGTCGCGGTACTGCGTGAACACGATTATCTTCGAGTCCCTCTTTACCTGGAGCTGCTGCCCGACGATCTGCGCCACCTGGTCCAATTTCGGATAACCGGCGTTCCTTATCCTGTCTGCCTCCTCCTCTATGAACAACCAGCGGGGGTCCTTGAGCAGAGCCGCGGCTGACTTTCCCTGTTCCGGCCTCTCCCTCAGCCTCGATAGATACTTCAGGAGCACGGAGATTCCCTGCGTCTCCAGCAGTTCGACCGCGTGAACTATGATTATGGCCTGCGCCTGGTTGATCAAGGCACCGAAGATGTACCCCTTGTTGACCGGGTTCGAACTCTTGAGCCTCGAGACCATGGTACCCCTCGAGGCCAGCAACATGGTCTTTGAGACACGCCCCTTCGGAAGAAAGCCGCCCTGGGTCAATCGGCTTATTTTCTCGTTGTAGATTTCTCTGAGCGCTGTGAGAAGCACTTCGTACTCGGCAGGCAGAGAGACCTTGATGCCCTCGAGACTGGTCTGCTCTACGAATGGCCTGACGTCTTCGTCTTCTTCCGTCCTTGCCTCGACCTTCTCTATGAAGAGGTTGCGAGTTATCTCGTTCACCTTTTCCTTGGACCCCCCGGGAGAGGCCGTCAGGCCCAGGATCAAAGGGTCACGCGCTCCATCCTTGTAGAGCGTGGCCAGCTGAGCGTACGAGTAATCCTTCACTGACCGGTGCGCCTCATCGAATATCATGAGGACCACGTCACCGAAGGCTATCCTGCCTGCCGCGGACATCGTTTCGGACGGTCTGGGGGGTCGCGAAGATGAACTTGGAGCTCTCCCACAGTCGGCTCCTCTCCAACGGGCTCGTCTCTCCGGTCATGAGGGAGATTTCGCCGTCTCTGAGGGCCAGCGTTGCCTTGAATGTATTGTAGTGCTGCATCACCAAAGGCCTCGTCGGAGCCATCATCACCACCTTCCCTTCTGGGAACTTCTCTAGCCTCAGTTTCGCTACCAGGACCGCGATCATCGTCTTCCCGAGGCCCGTCGGGAGAACCACCAGCGTGTTCGTGGCCGATGCTACCTCGGCGATCCTCTGCTGATACTTTCTCGGTTGCAGAGCGTTCTCGGGTAACAAGCGGACCAGACGAGGCACTAAGCCTAAAAAGGGTTTGGCGCCCCGACGTGAAATCGTTTGAAAGTTACGGTGGAAGCACATGGTTCCTCGGCGAATCTTGGAGCCGGTTTCGATGTCTTCGCCCTTGCCTTGGCACGACCGAGGGACAGGCTTACCCTCACTTCAGAGGAGTCAGAAAGACTGCGAGTCACTGTGAAGCACGTCGCAGGCACGGAGACTCCCATCTCGGCGCAACGGAACAGCGCGGGATCGGTTTGCATTGCGATAGCAAAGGACAAAGGCTTGAAGCAAAATCTCACCCTGGAGATCTCGAAGGGCGTGCCGATAGGCGTCGGGCTTGGGAGTAGCGGGGCCTCTGCCGCCGCAGCCGCGGTCGCCATGGATGAGTTCTTCGGCTTGGGCATGAGCAAGGATGAGCTGATCTTCTACGCAGGAAAGGGTGAACAGGCAGCCTCAGGGACAGCCCACTATGACAACGTCTCTGCCTCGGTTCTTGGTGGCTTCGTGATGGTGGCCGGGGGAGTCCGGCCCTCCGCGATTCGTTTCGACCCCCCGAAGCGAATGGGTCTTTGTGTCGTGACGCCAGTTGTGAAGCTACCAGAGCGCAAGACCGAGTACGCCAGGTCTCTGCTCCCAAAGGCCGTCCCGCTGGGAGTGATGGTGTCAACCGTGGCGAAAGCGAGCATGATTGTATCAGGCTTCGCCCGTGGTGACGTCGATCTTGTTGGAAAAGGGATGAACGGAAGCATAGTGGATGCCTCGCGCAAGAAGATGATACCGAGCTGTGACGCGGTCATGCGAGCCGCGGAGGAAGCCGGTGGGTCCGGTTCGTGCATAAGCGGGGCGGGACCGTCGATCCTGTCGCTTGTTGACGCGGACAGGGCAAAGGCGGAAGATGTGCTCAGCGTGATGGTGTCAGAGTTCGAACGGAATGGGGTAAGGGCGGACGGATTCGTTTCGAAAGTCGGAGACGGGGCGAAGAGGATTGAGGGTCGCTAACAACTGGTCCCTGCTCTGCTTCGATTGCGGAGCCCGCCTGGAGTCGGACCCCCCGAGTTTTTCCTGCCCCGACTGCGGAGGCCTCTTGCAGCTGGTGTGGCAGGGAGGCGCCCTCTCCAAGAATGAGCTGTTCGGAAAGAGCGGCGAGGGAATCTGGAGGTTCAGAGCACTCCTCCCCCTTGAATCGAGCGTCCCTCCGTTCTCGCTCGGAGAAGGCGCAACTCCGCTGATCAAGACGAGGAACATCCAGCGAGACCTCGGGCTGACAAACCTCTACGTGAAGAACGAGGGTCAGAATCCGACTGGCTCCTTCAAAGACAGAGGCATGACTGTGGCCGTCTCTCGGGCCCTACAGGGCGGAGCGAGCGTCCTGGCGTGCGCTTCTACGGGCAATACGTCGGCCTCGATGTCTGCGTATGCGGCAACGGCAGGAGTGAAGGCGGCCATCGTGGTCCCGGCGGGCAAGGTCTCAGCGGGGAAGCTCGTACAGGCGACGGCCTATGGTGCCAAGATCATAAGGACTGAGGGCACGTTCGATGATGCGCTTTCCATGACCCTCGAGAGCGTCTCCGGCATGAGGGGCTTCAGCATCATGAACTCGGTAAACCCGTACAGAATCGAGGGTCAGAAGACCGCTGCGTTCGAGATATACGAACGTCTCGGCTTCTCAGTCCCAGATTACGTCGTCCTCCCCGTTGGCAACGCGGGGAACCTCACCGCCATCTGGAAAGGGTTCAAGGAGATGAAAGAGCTCGGATTGACAGACAGACTCCCCAGGATGGTGGGGGTCCAGGCCGAGGGGGCGTCGCCCATAGCCAGGGCGTTCTGGAGAGGGGCCGATAATATAACACCCGTACCCGAACCCAGAACCGTAGCCTCGGCCATTAGAATCGGAAACCCGGCGTCAGCCAAGAAGGCGTTGTCTGCGCTTAAGGAGTCTGACGGAATGGTTCTCACCGCGAGCGACGACGAGATAGTCGATGCTAGGCTACAGCTGGCCTCGATGGAAGGCATCTTCGTGGAGCCAGCCAGCGCCACCCCCATCGCTGCGCTGAAGGAGGTCGGCAGCAGGCTTGAGAAGGGAGCATGCATCGTATGCATCGCCACGGGGAACGGACTGAAGGACCAAGAGACCGTGGTCGTCGACCTTGACAATGCGCCTTCAGCCCAGGACGCACGGAGCCTCCAGAAACTCTTCGAAGAGCTCGGCGCCTAGTCTCGGCGAAAGGTGGGGAGCTCTATCACTCTGGTGACGCTCGCGGAAGGTCGCACGTCGATATAGTCCCCCAACCGTATCCGGATGCCTTTCCTCTGCTTCGTTATGCCGAACAGACGGGCATCGGCGTCACGCGTCAGCCTTATTCTGAACCTAGACCCCCAGGGAACCGTGTAGCGGAGGGGAAACTCGGCACCCTTTCCGTTCTCACGGGTTGTAAGCAGTGGGGCGATGTGGCAAACTCCCACCTGGTCTTCCTGGATGATAGAAAATCGTTCAGGTTCGAGCCGGTCGCCGCGACGGAGCTTGTCAAGGTACGAGTAGTATCCGGTCGAGCCGGCACTGGTCGAGATGATTACCCCGTTGGCTATGGCCGAGTCCATGAATGAGGCGCCTTTGTTCATCACCTCCAGGTGATAACGCAGGCAGTTGCTGTCCGCACCCTTCTCCAGGTACACGTCAGTGAACACCTCGCCCTTCTTTGTGCCGTTCACATCGACCTCGAGCCTCTTGTACTCGGTCACGGTGTATTCCTTTCTCACGATGCTTTCCAGGACGCCGGGAAGGTCGTCGAAGTACACGTGCGAAAGGTGGCCCTTGGTGGCCGTTGTGCCCCTGGACCTGATGGCAACGAATAGAAGCGGAAGGGCAGTCTTGACGATGCGACCATAATAGCTGAACAGGCCGTCTCCCCCAACGACTATCCCGAAATCCGTCCTCCTGTCAGAGACTCCGATACCGGCGGCCTTTAGTATCCGAGCGACTTCCGGTCTTGCGACCTTCGGCTTCTCCGGGTCGGTAAGGATTGTGGCTCTCACGGTCGATTTTCCCTCCTAGGTATCAAGTTGTTTGGCCAGGGCCGTGACCTGCGTGGTCGGCGTTTGGCAGGCGAAATTCTCACAGATGTAGACGGTGGGCCTTCCCGCCACGCTGGACTTTCCTTCGGCCAGAACGCGGATTTCGCGGACCGACTCGTCAGCGAACGCAAGTACCTTGTTCGGTAGGAACCGCTTCCTGATTTCTTCCAGCATTTGGGTGAAGGTGTCATCACTGACCGGACCGGTTACCACTATTTCCTTGGCGCCGAGCCAGAAGTCGAGAGCGGATATCATAGCAGTGTGGGCAGTTGGCGATGATTCCATCAGCTCGGCGAAGAGGTTGAGGGTCCGGTCAGCCCTCTCTCTCAAGTCCTTCCTCCCCGTGAACTCGCTCAGGCGAAGCAGCAGCAGGACCGCGACCGAGTTCCCTGAGGGTGTCGGCCCATCGTAGCTCTCCTTTATCCTCGCGATCACCTGTTGGGATGAGCTCATGAAGAAGCCTCCTGCCTCCCCGTCCCAAAAGAGCCCTACCATTCTGTCAGTCAAGGTGATCGCCTCCTTCAGCCAAGCAGGGTCAAAGGTGGTTTCGTACAGGTCTAGGAGGGCGGCTCCCAGGAACGCATAATCCTCAAGCGAGCCATCGATCGCCACGTCGCCGTTTCTATACCTCCGAAGCAACTTGCCATCAACCACGAGATTTCTTAGCAGGAAGTTGGCGCATTTCTCGCTCGCTTCCAGGTACCTTTCATCACCAGTAACCGTGTAGCCGTAGGCGAAGGCCGATATCGCCAGACCGTTCCAGGAGGTGAGGATCTTGTCGTCAACGGCTGGCTTGGCTCGCAGTTGACGCTCGGCCAATAACTCCTCTTTGCCTACGTTCACCAATCGCTCCAGGCGCTCCTGGCTCATGTTGAATCTTGAAGCAACGGCCTTCGCGGAAGCGGCCAGATGGAGTATGGAGCGCTTCCCCTCGAAGTTTCCGTCCTCGGTTACTCCGAACAAATCATCGAAAACAGCCGCATCCTCCTTCCCGAGGACTCGCTCTACATCCCCAGGCGTCCACGAATAGTAGTAACCTTCACCATCGGCCGTGTCCGCGTCCTGAGCTGAATAGAACCCGCCCTCTTTGTCTGTCATCTCAGACAGGATCCATTCGAGAGTGTCTGTGGCCGCGGCGAGAAGGCCGGGATCGCGGGTCAGCTGGTAGGCCTCGAGATAGACCTTAGCCAATAGGCCGTTGTCGTAGAGCATCTTCTCAAAGTGGGGGATGAGCCAGTATCTGTCGGTGGAATATCGGTGGAAACCCCCGCCGAGGTGGTCATGGATCCCTCCCGCGGCCATCGAGGTGAGCGTCTTGGTCACGGCTCTCATGGCAATGTCCTTTTTGGTCCTGGCGTAGTACCTGAGAAGGAACTCCAGCTGGTTCGGGAGGGGAAACTTGGGAGCGGGACTGAAACCTCCGAACTGCTCGTCGTGGGTTCCGATCAGCTCGACGAAGGCGGTGTCGAGAATGTCCCTGGATAGCGTCCCCTTTCCGTGAACGACGTACGCGTTCTGGACGTACCTGACCAGCTCTTCCGAATTGTTCACGACCTCTCCCCTTTTGTTCTTCCAGAGGTCCGCCACGAAATTGAGGACGTCCGGAAAGGCGGGCATCCCTCTCCCGGAGACTGGCGGGAAGTAGGTTCCCCCGTAGAAGGGCTTGAGGTCGGGTGTGAGGAAGACGGAGAGCGGCCACCCACCCTGTCCGGTCATGGCCATCACCGCCTTCATGTAGACCTCGTCGATGTCCGGTCTTTCCTCTCTGTCCACCTTGATGGAAACGAATTTTTGGTTCAGCAGTGCCGCGGTCGTTTCATTCTCGAACGATTCTGCTGCCAGCACGTGGCACCAGTGGCACGTTGAGTATCCCACGCTGAGAAAGATGGGTTTGTCCTCTGCCTTTGCTTTCGCGAAAGCCTCCTCCCCCCAAGGGTACCAGTCGACCGGGTTGTGTGCGTGCTCAAGAAGATACGGACTCTTCTCCCCGATCAGACGGTTAGGTTTCCTCTTGTCCGACATCTTCGTCTCGGTTCGCCCCCCGGCCCCGATTTAAGGCTAAGCGTGCTCCAGCTAATTGAAGCGCAGGCTCACTCCTTTTATCGTGGGGTTCGTGACTCTTCCCGAATGGACCAGCTTCTCTCGCAGATTCTAGGGGTGGTCGTACTCGTAGCCGGGGCGGTGCTATTCGAGGAATCGCTCAGTTTTGTCATTAGGCGAGCAGCCACGCGTGCTGGAGCCAGCAAGACGGTCATCCGTGACGTGGGAGCGGGACTGAGGGTAATCGCGCTCCTGGCCATCCTCTCCGGAATTCTCTCCATCGCGGGTCTCGCATCTGAGTTCACGGCGTTAACGATTTCGGGGATTGGAGCAGTAGCCATCTCCCTCGCCTTGCAGACGACTCTCTCCAACATTATCTCTGGGATATTACTCTTCACGGATGGACTTGTACGCTTGGACGACGAGGTCGAATACAGCGGCATCCGGGGAAAGATTGTCCGCGTCGCATTGAGGAACACCTGGATCAGGAAGGCCGATGGCACTCTCACTGTAGTCAGCAATGCCTCGCTCTCGAGCGGCCCCCTCACCAATTACACGGCCGCATCCCGCCTTTCCAGGAAATACGCCATCGAATAGGTTCGGGTGGGCCGGAGAGTCGTGACCGCGTGATAATCCTTCCCGAGCTTCAGGTGGAATTCCCAGGACTGAGGGTCCTCGAGTTGAGGATGACACAGCTGAACGGGCGGGGCGCCGACCCCGAGCTCGAGTCATTCAAGCAAGATATGCAGGAGCGCATCCGCAAGCGGACGGCTTCCATCGAGGACGTGAAGAATCAGCCAATCTTCAGGGCCTATCGTGACTTTTTCTGGAGGGTGGGAATCGACCCCACCAAGGTGCGGCCAGCGGGGGAAGCTCTCACGAGAAAGATCCTTGGGGGGAGGGACCTACCACGAATCAATAGGATCGTGGATTCTTACAACCTCGCCTCCATTGAGACTTCCATCGCAATAGCTGCGTTTGACACGAAGAAGGTGGACGGGAAGAATCTGGTCATGCGGAGGGCTATTGTCGGCGAGTCTTTCTACGGGATCGGGATGGATGCGGCCGATTCCCTGTCAGGAGTCGAGGTTGTGATCGAGGACCGTTCTTCGGGGCGGCTCATCGCAGTCTACCCTTATCGGGATTCTGACGACAGCAAGATAGATGAGAACACAACGGATGTGCTCTTCATGATGTGTGGGGTTCCGGGAATTGAAGATTCTGCCCTCCGAGAGGCGGCTAGGCTCACACAGGGTTATGTAGCCAGGTTCTGCCAAGCCTCCTCGCCTCGCAGCTAGAAACTGGGCCGCGGTTGCAATAATTGGATTTTTCGCGCGTTAGATTTTCTTCCAACATCGGGTCGAAAGTGTTCGATTCATTTCTAACGCGATGAGACGCTCCAGTGTTAGAACGATTTCTAATGCGCGTTAAGTCTACTTCTAACATGCGAGCCGTTATAAGCGGAATTCGTGCGTGGGTTCACGCTCAACAATTTCTGATCGATAACTCGGTTTCTATCCTCTTAGGTTGCTCTCTAAATCTTGTGAACCCTTGGCACCCTCCGACATTTTGCAAATTTTTGTAATTTTCTGTAATCCGACTTTTCGTAGCTGACGTTCCGCTCTGCTGAGTTTGTTCTGCGGTTTTTCGTTGTCCTGTCACGGTCATGTCTTATGAAAAGAAGACCTCCGACAATGAGATGCCGAAATCGGGAATAAGCACCTCATCTGCTGCCGACGGCTCCCCAGTCCCCGGTTCTGTGCCCCCAGTAGGCGAAGAAGATAGCCTCGTTTCTTTGGGTCAGAATCTGGGATCTGGTTCCCCATCCGAATCGAAGGAAGTGCATGAGGGTGGCGAAGATAAGACAGGCGCAAGTAGTAAAAAGATGAAGGTGCGGAAGAACGAGCCGGACCGAGATCAGACCGCTGTAGACCTGGTTTGGCCGCCTACGAAGGAAGACCTCGAGCGACTCTACGTCCAAGAACACCTATCGGCCATGAAAATCTCGAAGCTCTACGGTCTGAAGTATCCTAACCCGAAGTCAGGCGAGGTCATGATTCTCCACTACCTGAACAAGTGGGAAATCAAGCGAAGGGACCCGGCCGAACACAGCAGGAAGGGCACGAAGGAGGTCGTAGACGAGTGGGTACGGAGGTATGAGGCGGGAGAGTCGCTGAAAGACATAGCAGGTAAGCAAGTTAACCATGTAACCGTCTACAATCACTTGCACAAGAGGGGGATTAAACTCCGGGACAAGGTAGAGGCACAGATCAAGGCCGTCACCAAGTTTCAAAGGATGCCATTCAAAGGAAGTGTCTCGGATCGCACATACCTCCTCGGGTTCGTGTGGGGAGACTGCAGCGCGGAGAAACACGGGAGGGCAGTTAGGGTGCGCAGTGGGACAACGCATCCTGAATTTGTCGAGTTGTTCAAGAGCCTATTCGGACGTTATGGACATATCAGAATGTATCCCAAGCTCGCCAAGATAACGCCCGCGGAATGGAATCTACAAGTCGACTTGGATGGATCGTTCGAGTTTCTGCTAGAGAAGAACATTCGACCCATCCCGGAGAAATTTGGCGACAGGAAGACCCTGATGAGTTTTCTTGCAGGATTCACTGATGCGGAGGGTAGCATTTACTTCCATAGAAACAGCCATTCTTCCGGCTTCGAAGTTCAAATCTCGAATTCAAACCTAGACTTGCTAAGGAGAATCCAAGACGAGCTAGTGAACATGGATTACCATCCAAGGCTGTACGTCAACATCAGAACTCTCAGCTTGGAACCTTTGGTCAAAAGCGAGGTTTGGAAGCTTAGCTTCTTTCGAAGCGACGAGGTTAACGAGTTGCTGGTGGAGCTTCCACTTAGGCATAATGAGAAAGTCACTAAGGCCAGACTTGCCCTCGCGTTCATGAATTCTGAAAGAACTTTGGATTCATCTGGAACCCCTCCCGGTTGGAATGAATATATTGCCGAAATAAAACAGAGTTGTCAGGCCTTCATTCACGAGGCAGTCCAAGCTTTGAACCGAGGAGCCTAGTTAGTCGTATCATACTACTAAGTCCAAATTACCTATCGCTCGATACGGGCCAGTAATTGAGCCCCCAATAGATGGGTGGGATGTCAGCTACGTGCGCCCCCTTTAGCAGCTCCCGGATGAGTATCATGTTCCTGAAGCTCGGATCCTCCATCTTCAACCTGTAGGGCCTCGGCGAGCCGTCGCTGACGAGGTGGTAGGCGCGCTCCCCATGCGCGGCCTCTGTCCGGAAGAACACCTCCCCGGCCGGCACTCGCGGCTGTATGGGAAGCTTCAGCCGCACCGGGCCGTCCGGTATCTTGGTGAACGCCTGCTTCAGTATCTTCAGGGACTCTCGCATCTCCTGTATCCCAACCCAGGCCCTAGCCCAGCAGTCGCCCTCGTTCGAGACAGGGACGTCAAAGTCAAACTCTGGATAGGCGCTGTAAGGCTCGGCACGCCTGATGTCGTGCTTCACCCCGGACGCCCTCAGCACAAGCCCGGTCGCCCCGAATCGAATCGCGTCCTCCCGTTTCAGCACACCGACGCCCTTGAACCTGTCCTCGAGCAGAGGGTTGTTGAGCCATATCTTCTCGTACTCCTGGATCCTCTTCTCGAACCACTCGAAGGTCTGGAGGGCCTTAGGTGTCATGTCTGCCGGCATGTCGTTCCTCACGCCCCCCGGGATGATGTATGCGAAGGTCACCCGGGCCCCGCCGATGCGCGCGGCGAGGTCGATGAAGAGGTCACGGTCTCCCAGACCCCACGTAATCATCGTCGTGTGCCCCTCGAAGAGCCCGTAGATGCTGAGAAAGTACATGTGAGAGATGATGCGGTTCAGCTCGGCCATTATCACCCTGAGGTACTTCCCCCTCGGCGGGACCTTGTTCCCCATGAGTTCGTCGACCGCCTCGGCGTAGGGGAAGAGAATCCCGGAGCTATCGAGGATCGCCGGCCTCTCGAGGTGCGGGACGTTCTGCATGTAGTTGCGGTACTCGGACATCTTCTCTTCGCCCCTGTGGACGTATCCGGGGTCAGGGTCCGCGCGGACCACGTAATCGCCATCGAGCCAGAGCCTGATCCGGAAATGGCCTGAACCGGGGTGCTGGGGGCCCAGGGCGACGGACATGATGTTGTCAGGGTCGGGCGAATATTCTGACTCTACTGTCATCGCTATCGCCCCGGAGAGACGTAGTCCTTGCGCAGCGGCGGTATGTCGTCCCAATCCTCAGGAAGCAGGATCTTCCTCAGATCTGGATGGCCCTCGAACTTCACCCCGAGCATCTCGTACGTCTCTCTTTCGTGGAATTCCGCGCCTGGCCAGACGTCGATGAGCGATGGCGCGGCCGGGCTGTCCCTCGCCACCCTCTCAGCCAGGGCGATGACCGTGTCCTCGACCTCGGGATGGGTGGAGCCTACGAAGTAGATTATCTCGATCTCACGTTTCGCCATGTAGTCGGTGCCGGAGACGGTCCCGATGTGGTCGAAGCGAAAGGAGTCGCGTAGGAATTTTCCGATCTCCTTAATCTGTGCGGCTTCTGCGGTTACCTTCAGACGCCTCGCCCTGATGTAGTCAACCTTTATCGAGGGGAACTGTGCTTGCATCTTGGCCGCCATCTCGGCGGTCTTCGTTGGGACCGCAGGTTGGACAGATGATTCCACTTGATGACCCACTCAGTTCCCGCTGATGCTGTTCGAGTGTCTGATCTTGTCCTGGAGCAGGATGAGCCCCTGGAGCAGGGCCTCCACTCTGGGCGGGCACCCGGGTACGTAGACGTCTACCGGTACGATGTCATCGATCCCACGAAGCACGTTGTATGAATCGAAATAGAGCCCGCCTGTTATTGAGCATGCGCCCATGGCCACAACCCATTTGGGCTCGGGCATCTGGTCGTAGATGAATTTGAGGCGGGGAGCGAGCTTGCGGGTCACGGTTCCCATGACGATCAGCAGGTCGCACTGCCGAAGCGAGCCGAAAGCCTCCAGGACGCCGAATCGTTCCATGTCGAAACGGGCGCCGCCGGCTGCGCCGACCTCCACTGAGCAGCATGCTGTCTCGAGGTGTACCGGCCACATGCTGTAGAGTCGCCCCAGTTCACCAGATAACGGACGGGCGCCCCGACGTTGTCCTGGAAGACGTCGTTGGCTTTGCCGACGAGGACGCCGAAGGCGCCGGTCTTCGGGACGGTTACCAAATCTCCCGTCTCCCAGCCATGTAGACTGCGAACGTCATTGGAATCAGCAAAGCCCCTATGAATATGGTCATGACCCAGCTCGAAACGCTACCTAGGGCCAGAGGCTCGAGCGCTGCGGCCCAAGCGAAGAGGAACATGGCCATGACATCGAATACCACGAACATGAGAAGGTAGGCGTCGTCCTGCATCATGTAGTGCATCTTTCCTTTGCCGGTCGGAACCTGTCCACTCTCGAAAGGCGCGTTCTTTATCGGGTTGGGCCTCCTCGGAGCGAAGAGCCTCGGGATTATCAAAGTCGGAAGCGCGAATCCTACGCCAATCAAGCCCATGACGAAGACCGCCCCGATGTCTCCAAAGAGCACCATGAAGGTTCAGGCTTCGAAGCAAGGTCGTTTATTCGTATTTAAGGCTTGAACGAGACCGCGGGTGACTTTCTCGTAAGGCGGCGTCATGTTGCCGTGTATTCCGTAGGTGGCGCGTGGACCGTTGATAGGAGAGGGGCAAATCGGACTAGGTTCTCTACGTGGAGGAATCTTCCGCGCGACCCTCTCGAGAGCCGCCTCCTGGCCACGAGTGTAGTCTCTATCCCCATCGCGGAGAGGAGTCTGATGTATCTCGCGGCCATCCTTCTGCCCTCAGAGTCGAGGTCTGTCAGGATGATGACCTGACTTGCCTTGCGCATCGTCGACGTCGCAACGCGGATGGACGACGAGGTTACGATGCGGCCTGAAAATCCCAAACTCACGAGCGCCTCGGCATCTCGTTTACCCTCTACGAGTACCACCGCTCCATCTCGGGAAAGGTCGTTCAACTCGTGAATGAAGTCCAAGAGGAATTCTACGAACTCTTGGAACTTTCTTTCGGAACGTTCCATTTTTAATCGCTATGTAGCCCGCCTCTGAACAGCCAGACTCATCTCTCGGTGATCGCCGACATCGTAAGGCCTCTTTAAACGGGCCGAACTCCGTGGATGCGGCTCAGCATAAAAACCTATTCTGAGAAGTGGCTCCCGTCTGTTGCGCGACTGGGTAAACCATCCGTTCATAACAGCATTTTAGTGCCTTCGCGGGTGGCCGTTTTTCGCGCTGTATGACGGAAGCCGATTGGAAAGCCTGAATCGGGACGATATAACAGGTTCTATGTGAGGCTCGCTAGGTCCAGCTCAAACCCAGCGACGGGGACGTCGAGCCCGAAGGAGGCGACAGCCGTGGGCTTCACTTCCCCGATGTGTCCCAAGCTATTCCCGTTTACCACTATCTCGGCGCACCTCCCCTCGGACGAACGCCCAGTGCGTCCCTGCAGGAGTGGTCAGTTTCGCTCCCATCCTCTCTCGAATCAGAGGCTCGAGATACATCTTCGCTTCCGAGTAAGAAGACGACGAGTGCGCCACCAGCGCGGCGAGGTGCGATTCCTCCACGAACTTGGAGCTCTGTCGCCGATAGATTCGGCCCACTTCGAAGATCTTCTGGGGATAGGCTGCGTTCACGTTCCTTGACAGGACCGACATCAGGGACGGCAGGATCGAATCTCTGAGCAGGCGGTGCTCTATCGTCCGAGGGTTCTCTACCTCCAGGCTTCTCGTCGGAGGCTCGAGAGAATTTGAGATAGAGCGAGGCCTCGTCGACGAGGTCGTAGTTCATGGTCTCGATGAACCCGGCCCTAGAGATGCTATCGGAGAGCTGGTCTGGCTCCACGTCACCACTCCGGTCGAAGCTACTCCAGCGTCTTTGCTCGCTGGATAGTCAGGTTCTATCCGGTCGAGCCCGTAGCCTATGGCGACCTCTTCCGTTAGGTCGACCGGATGAAGTATGTCGACCCGATATCTCGGGATCACCGCGTTTCCTCTCGTCGAGGTCGAGCCTGGCTTCGCCTCAGGCAGTCCTTCATCTGCGACGGAGTGAGGTCGAGGCCAGTAATCGCGCGGGCCAGGGCTCTCGCTGAACTTCATCTTGGTCGGGCCCAGGTCGGGCGTGATTCTCGACCTACCCTTGCTGACCATCGACACCGATTCGATCGAAGCTCCCGCGTCGGCGAGCGCCGCACAGACGATGGCCAGTGCTTCGTCTCCGACCCTTTCGTCGGTGGAGGT
Source organism: uncultured Nitrososphaerota archaeon (assembly GCA_963749225.1). Taxonomy (GTDB): domain Archaea; phylum Thermoproteota; class Nitrososphaeria; order Nitrososphaerales; family Gagatemarchaeaceae; genus Gagatemarchaeum. Next base: position 271,903 of record CAVVLY010000003.1, read on the forward strand.
GACGTCGATGAAGAGGTTCTTCGTCGCCGTGTCCACCTTCGTATCCTTTCCGTTGATTATCGGAGGAAACGATAGCACGACGCCCTTCGAATCGTAATAGGATCGGGTAAGCCGGCGCGCCCTCGAGGATCTTGCCGTAGGCGATGCCCGTCTCGGTGGTCTCTGAGTATCCGTCTCGATGGTCATCCTTGTCGCAGAGCCGAGAGGAGTGAACTCGAATGAGCCCGGAACGGCATGATAGTTGATTGGAGGCGTCAGTCACATCTAGGTTGTGGAGCCCTATGGAGACCTTCTTCCTCTTCCTCCCAATCCCGTTGTGGAGGTCCTCCTGCATGGAGATGAGCTGCCTGACCGTCTCGTCGTCCATCCTCAGACCTCTGGCAACCGCGCATGCGAGTAAGGTCGAATCTTGGCCAGATTTTCATCCACGTTCACACATGTTTTCCCTGTTGCTACAACGTATGTCGGCAGCCCGGTCTCGAGCTCCGACAAGACCCTTGAGCGCCCGGGCAATCCCGTAATCGGACGAGAAATCGGCCCTGTTCGGATTGTACTCGATTCGGACCGAGTCATTGTCCACGCTCTCGATGTCGAGTCCCAGGTACGGGAGCCTATCCAACAATCTCTCCCGGGAGAGATTGGTCATCTTCGAGAAACGTTCAAAGTAGATTTTGAGCACTGGCAATATCTCTTCTCTCCCTCAGCCATTCTAGGTCGTTGTTGTATAGCTCGCGTATGTCCTGGATACCGAGCCTTAGCATCAACAGCCGCTCAAGGCCGCACCCCCAGGCCAGCACAGGCTTTGTGACCCCCAGCGGGGTGGTGACCTCCGGCCTGAAGATGCCTGAGCCACCCATCTCGAGCCACCTGCCGACCTTCTCGTAGTAGACCATTACCTGCATGGAGGGCTCGGTATAGGGGAAGAAAGAGGGCCAGAGTTTCACGCCGCTCATCCCTAACTTTCCATAGAACTTTGTCAGGACACCCATCAGGTGCCGGAGGTTGAGGCCCTCCCCGATCACGATGCCCTCCATCTGGTGAAGTTCAGCCAAGTGCTTGAAGTCTAGGTTCTCGTTCCTGTATACCCTCCCAACACTGAACACCCTGCTCTCTGCACCCCGCGAGTCCATGGTGGCCCTTATTGTCAGAGCGGTGTTGTGTGTCCTCAGGACCAGTCGCCTCGCTTCCTCTACGTCCCACGAGTATCGCCAGCCTTTGCTTCCGGTGTCCCCGCCGTTCTCGTGGGCCGCTGCGACGCGTGCCACGACACCACTTCTGGTGATGCCCTCGTCACGGCCGCCCTTGAGGTAGAAGGTGTCCTGGAGCTCCCTCGCTGGATGGTCCTGAGGCGTGAAGAGGGCGTCGAAGTTCCAGAAGGAGGACTGGATCGAGTTCCCGGTTATCTCGGCAAAGCCCATCGATAGGTAGACTTCCCTGACTTCGTTGATGAATTCCTTCACCGGGTGCCTCCTCCCAGGGTAGAACCCGGAGGCAGGTGCGGTGACGTCGATGGGCCTCAGCCTCACGTCCTCGTGCGAGGCTCTCACCGCTGAGAGTATCTCCGGAGTCAGCCTTTCGACCTGGCCGGCCCCGCCTGCACCCTCAAGGGCCTTCTTCCCGGAGTCCGTGATTGTGATCCGACTTGATTTTGATTCTCTGATCGAGAGTATCTTTCTCTTGACGAAGTCGTCGAAGATGGACTTGTACTCCTTGGGCACGTTGTTCGGGGTCATCCCTCCTTCTGAGACCCTCCGCAGTAGCTTTTCGGAATCGGTGCTGGAGACGGGGACCAGAAGCTTGACGGTCTTGCCGCCTTTGTCGGAGCTGATGCCAATCCAGCGGGTGGCGGCGGCCCTTCCTACGGCGGCGGAGAACTCGTCGCCCGACTTGAATTTTTTCCTCAGGTCTTCCAGCGAGGAGGCGTTTCCCTGGGCTTCCAAAAGGCGTAGGAGTGCGAGCTCCGGGACCTCCCCGTGCTCTTTGGGTACCGCGAGGGTCGATTCCTCAGAGATTTCCACCAGGCCCTTCGAAGAGAGCCAGCTATTGGCGCGTCTGACCTGATCTTCGGCTAGCCCCGATGCCTTCACGAGGTCCTCGAAGCCCAGCGTGCTCTTCCCACGCAAGGTGAGCAGCACCTGTTCCTCGAGCTGATGAAGCGGTATCTCTTCTCGCTCATGGCCCCATCGAGTCCAGGTTCTTCCGGCTCTTTTCGAGCAACTCCTTAGCGTCTCCCAGCATCGCCGCGCTCTTCTTCCTGTGCTCTTCCAGGTATTTCTTGACGATGGTCGTAAGCTCCGCTTTGCAGTCACCGCACATCCTGACTCCACCGTAACATTCGTCGTACACACGCTTAGCATATTCATCCTCGAGAGCGAAATGAAAGAGATACAGGTCATAGATCGGGCACTTATCCGCCTCGGCCCCTATTCGCCTTTGCTCCTCGATGGTCGGCCTACCCCCTGTGAACCCGGCCATGATCTTGCGTCGCCGCAGCTGCAGGCGTGTCCTCGAGAGTGATGGACGCGTTGGGGTTCCGTTTTGACATCTTCGCCCCTCCGTCGAGGCTCTTCATCAGCCTGTGATAGACGGCTGAAGGTGGTACAAAGCCGAAATCGGCTTGATAGCTGCTCGCCAGGTCTCTAGCCAGGCGTATGTGCGGGTCCTGGTCAGCGCCTACGGGCACGACCACCGGCTTCGGCCCTCCGAACTCGGGCAATTGTGGCATGAAGATGTCCCCGCCTGAATCAGAGCTGAGAGATACAGCCCTACCTTCCTCTCCCCATAGATGGCCCTCAGCATGTTGTTGGTGACGCCGGCTGAGAATATCGTGGCGAGGCGCATGACCCTGATTTCCTGGCTCTGCTTGTACACGATTGTCCTCTCTGGGTCGAGGCCGAGCGCAAGCAGGTCCGCTGTGTTTTGCACCGATATCTTGGAGGATTCATGGAGCGTGAGACCATTGTCGTTGTAAGCCTCGACATCTGCGATGGCGTAGAAGACCGTCGCTTTCTTCGAGAGCGACTGGAAGTATATCATGTCGTCAGCGGTCATCTTGTTGCCTAGGTGGAAGACGCCTGACGGCTTGATACCCGACATGACGGCGAACGACTTGTTCTGGTCGACGGCATCAGCAATCCTGCTGAGATCCCTCTCGCCGAAGTCGATGCCGCGTCTCATGTGCAGACTGGGGTTCCTGAAACGGGCGATAATCGGTTCGATTCTACCAATCCCGAACTCGGAGTGTAGCCGGTCGTAGTTCGCGATTCCGGACTCTCCCCACGGGTCGGGACTTTCTTTCTCCACGAGCCCTTGCTCTGCGAAATGGATTAAATTACTTTCCCGGGTTCGGATTCAGGCTATCTTTCGCTTCAGTTTTCCTTCCGTGTCAATCTCCCCCTCTCTCACGCGGGTAGATGAAATCGGCTTTCCGTCCTCTGCTTCGATCCAGTCGACGGTGACCAGCTCGAGAGGGGGGAAGCCCTTCTTCGACCTCAGCTTGTTCGCAATCGAGAGCCTAGACGCTGTCTCTGGGCTGGCGACGAGCGCTTGTATCTCGGGGTCCTCTATTCCTGGCCCGAAATAATCCTGCAGCTGCGAGATCTGGTATGACCTTCCGGGGAATCGGCCTTCGAGGTAATGTCTCAACGTCTGCTCTCTGATTTCGTAGGGATAGTCAGGCTTCTTGCCCACTTTGGCCACAAAATCGTCTGAGGTCAGTCCGATGACCACGGAGTCACTGACCTCGAAGCTCTTCTCAAGTAGCGCCCTGTGCCCGGCGTGGAGATGGTCGAAGGTCCCTCCGGTCGCCACCTTCCTGTACGTTCGTGCGCGGGCCCCAAGTTTCAAATAATCTGCACTAGCTGCTCCCTGGCCGAAGAGATAAAAGAATTCTGAGAGTTGAATTCCACGATACCAGATCAATACACCAAATCCGGCCGCATAGTGAAGGAAGTCAGGGAGTGGGTGAGAGGCAATGTCCGTGCAGGGATGGGGGTGCTGGAGGTCGCCGTGAGCGTCGAAGCGGAGATAGTCAAGCGAGGCGGGCAGCCTGCTTTTCCGACGGGGATTGGCGTGAACGAGGTCACTGCCCACTATGCGCCACAAGCCGGCGAGTCAGCCAGGCTAGGTGAAAACGACCTGGTCAAGATAGACTATGGTGTGCACATCGACGGGTACGTGGCTGACACATCCTTGACGGTCTCAGAGAACCCGAACTTTCTCACCCTCATGGAGGCGACCCAGAGAGCCCTGCAATCGGCGATAGACTCCGCGAAACGAGACAGGAGGATTGGTGAGATGTCCAAGGCCATCGAAAGCGTTGCTGCCAAGGCCGGCTTCAAACCGATTAGCAACCTGAGCGGGCATACGCTCCTTCAATACACGGTCCATGCCGGGAAGAGCATACCGAACGAGTACTCCCCCAACCTGCCGATGCTAAAGAAGGGAGACGTGTTCGCCGTGGAGCCGTTCCTCACCCTCCCTGATGCTGCGGGCTATGTCGTTGAGGGGAAACAGGAGACGATCTTCTCTATCATGATGAGGAAGAAGACCGGCATCGCTGAGCTTGATAACCTGACGGACATGATCTGGAACTCCCGGAAGACGCTGCCATTCACTCCTCGGTGGTTCGAGAAGGATTACTCCGGAGACAAGTTGATGAGACTGCTGAAGGAGCTCGAGCAGCGGAGGCTACTGAGGTCTTATCCCGTGCTCGTGGAGGCCTCCGGAAAACCGGTCGCCCAGTTCGAGCACACGCTAGCCTACGTTGATGACGGGGACATCGTCGTTCTGACCTAGGCCTTCGGAGGCGCCTCAGCGTAGATCATGGTTATCCTCATGGTGTTCCCGTCCTTAGGGCACTTTCCTCCATCCTTGGTCACATAGTCGCCCACCTGGAAGGGCCTCTTCGTCTTCTGCGCGCAAACGGGGCACTCCTCGATGGTATAGACAGTGAGTCTTGATTTGCGGTCCTGCGAGGTCGAGCTCATCTACTGTCCAACACCCAACGTGTTCCCTATGCCAGCCAGGAGAATCTTGTCGCCCTCCTTGGTCTTCTCCTCTATGACGCGGTTGATGAGTATCTGCACCTTGTCGGACGCTTCCGCAATCTCCTTTCTCATGATGGTGATGGCTTCCAGGAGGCTCTGCTTCACCAGGATGGCGTAGACGGGGATCTTCTGCGTGGACGAGACCTCTTCGATCTTGAACTTGTCCACCCCTATCCCGCCTATGGCCGCGCCGACTCCCTCGGCCACCTCTCCGGTCTTCTCGCCCTCCAGCTTCAGAGCGGCGTCTACCATTATGATAGCGTTCAGGGGCACCTTCATCTCCTCTACCAGTTTCTGGATCGCGACGCCAGGCTCGCCCACCCATCCCATGGGCCCTTCAGCCTTTAGCACGTATAGGGTCCTGCCCTTGTATTCGGTGACCGCCATGACTGTGTCCTTGCCGACCACCTGCTTTGGAAGGTTCAGCATGTAGCGGGAGGCAATGACCGGACCGATGCCATCGCCGACGGGTTGGCCGAGCTTGAATGTGTCGACGGCGTTGACCAGTGCGTCCGCCTCCTGTAGGACCATCGGCATTATCATCTGAAGCTGGAACAGGAGCATGTAGGAGTTGGTCTTCTTCCCGAGCAGGTAGTAGTGCCTGACTATCTTGTGAATCTGATTCAGGGAGGTCGCAATCTCGAGTATATTCTCAGCTACCGAGGCTTTGGTTGGGTCGCTGTTGGGGATGAGCGCGCCCACCTCCGCGCGAACCCTCTCGTCCCTCGTGTTGGTCACGTGTTGCAGCTTGCCCACGATCCCGTTGGGGTCCATGTCCACCGGCATTATCGTCACGTAGTCGAGGAACTCGTCTATCCTCGGCGTAGGGTCGCCGGTTGTCTTTCCAGAACTGGTGAAGTAGTCTATGGCTTCCTTTCGGGACTTGTCTCTCATCACCTTCAGGCGGTTGAGCGCCCGTGAGATTTCTCCGGTTATGATGTAGACCTGTAACCTCTGCCCATAGACGAAGAATACCAATATGGAGACTAGCCAGAGCACGTTGACGAGGCTGCTGACATCTATGCCAAATTGCAGCGGGAGAACGGAGAGCAAAGACAGAGGAAACACTTGGCCTTGGTCGTTTGGCGGGTGAACTTAAAGGTTTTACAGGAATTAGGGGCGCTCGATGGCAAGAATTAGGTGCCGACATCACCACTTCACGAGGGCTTTCGCACCTCACTAACATGGTGACGACGTGTGGTTTGACTGCTGAGTTCGGGATGAGATCAGGTCGGACCCACACGCTATGGCCGGCTGGAGAAGGCTACTCAAGTGCGCTTAGATTAACCTTTCCCCCAGCAATACGCATAAGTCGGGGCAGAGCGCGTCCGTGGTCATGCAGAGGAAGCTTCTGGACATCCTTGCCTGCCCCATCGACAAACACTACCCGCTGCAGCTGATCGAGCTAGAGATCAAGGACGAGACGATCGTGAGCGGCGTCCTGCTCTGCGACCAGTGCAAGCGATACTACCCCATAATTGACGAAATCCCAGTGATGCTCCCGGACGAGTTAAGGAACAAGAGAGAAGACCTGGAGTTCCTCACCCGGTGGAAAGAGAGGCTCCCGGCAGAAGTCGTCGAAAAAGGTTTGCCGCACCATCTTTCATAAAGCTAACGCCAAAACATTCATTTCCGCCTCTCTTCTTTTTTGTACGATTTTTTCACCTCTTCCGCAGAACCTTCAGCCTGACAGGGATACGCATTTTTGCCCCAGATTTTCCATGGAACGCCTACCTCACTTTAGCGTCCTCTTCCTCAAGAAAGTGGCGCCGTACTTTTCCGCGAGGACAGCTAAGAGCTCACCAGTCTGCTCGCGATTCCCGTTCTTCTGAAACCACAACGGTCGATTCAAAGATTTCACCGAACGCCGTCCTAAAATACTGAAGAGCTCTCGCCAGGCCCGCCTTTCCACGCTCGGTCAAATGATACACGTTGTTGCGTCCTTCCAGGCGTGACTCGATCATGCCCCGAGTTGCGAGGTCCTTCAGCGCCGGATAGATAGTGCCAGGGTTGGGCTTGTCTCCACCGCGCCGCTTGCCGATTTCAGCAGCGAGCTCCTGGCCATACATGGGTCGCTTGGACAGAAGCCAAAGTATCATGAAGGAGAGCATTCCACGCATGTCACAGGCGTCTTCCTCTTCGGTCAATCCTTGGGAGTAATAACGCAGTTCTGTATAAGAATATCGGATGCCCGATATTCTTTTATTGGGCACGCGATATGGGTCATGCGATAGTCAAGATGACGGTAGAAGTAGCCAAAGTCAGCGAAATTCCTGTCGGTACCATGAAGCGCGTTACAGCTTTCAACGAGCACATCTTGCTCTCCAACGTCGGCGGTAAGATCTACGCGACGCAGAACGACTGTGGTCACCAGAGAGCGAGCCTCGCTAGAGGCACTCTGGAAGGGAGCGTCGTAACCTGCCCGCTTCACGGTGCAAAGTTCGACGTGACAACCGGTGATAACCTCGCAGGTCCCCAATTGAGGATGCCTCCGGAGATGATGCAGAAGATTCCGCAAGAGGTAATGGCGATGTTCGCAAAGTCGGCCGAGATACTCGCCGAAATCGATATTCGGTCGTTGAAGAGGTACAAGGTCGACGTGAGGGGCGATTCAATCTACTTGGACAAGGAAATGCCGTAATGTCCAACGTCCCGAACCCGTCGAAGGTCGAGTTCGTCACGGTTGCGAGAGCTGACGAGGTTGATGAAGGGTCGATGTTCTGCGTCGCCGTGGACGGTAATCCCATCATGCTATCGAGGATTGGCGGGAAGATCTATGCGATGGATGCAGTCTGCACACACTACAATGGATACTTGCCGAGAGGGGAACTCAGGACGAATTACCCGGATTCCAGTAGCTACACCGTGATCTGTCCCGTTCACAAGGCACAGTTCGATGCAAAGACCGGCAAGGTCGTGAAGAACGTCTCCGCTCTGCTCAAGCTGGGGACCCGCAAGGAAGCCACGAATCTGCGCACCTACGAGGTCGAAGTAGCAAACAACAACATCGTCGTTAGAGTTCCGGGCAGAATCTCAAGGTGGGCGCAGCCGTCTTCTCATTTTAGTTTCCGGAGCTGATACAATAAGGGCAAGAAGGAAAGCGCTATCTCTCTACCTCTCGTAGTCAGCGAATAGCTCACTCTCACAGGGGCATTGCTAGTGACGCTCCTTGTGAGAATCTTATTTTTCTCGAGCATCCTCAGCTTGTCCGTGAGTGTCCTGGAGCTTATTCCCGGCAACATCTCCTTGAATTCATTGAAGTTGAGGCTCCTCATGTAGAGTAGAAAAATTATCACAAGCGACCATCTCTGAGATAGCACGCTCAACATGCCAACGAGACCCTTCGTCTGCTTCTCCATCTCTTCGACACTGTATTCCCGCTTCTCATGCTTTGCAAGCACCTTGTCTAAGCTGGCCAGGAAATCTTCCACCAGTCTCGCCACTTCCTTCTGCGGTGCTTCCTCGGCCATAAGTGTCCCTCGCTCGCCGAGTTTTGAGCTCTGCCCTTAAAAGGTTATGAACAAAGATGTGGGTGCGCATTACACACCAGATTTAAATAACGCACCATGTCCCACCAGCCCTAACCATGAAGGTCAACCCTGGCGACGTTGCCCCAGACTTCAAGCTACCATCAAACGTTGGACGCGAGGTGTCGTTGTCCGAGTTCAGGGGCAAGAAGAACGTGGTCCTCTATTTCTATCCCAGGGACGAGACCCCGGGATGCACAAAGGAGGCGTGCGCTTTCCAGGACAGGTACGAGGTGTTCAGAACCCGGGAGACCGAGGTCTTGGGCGTAAGTAGTGACTCGGTCGACTCTCACAAACACTTCGCGGAGCACCATCACCTCATCTTTCCTCTGCTGAGCGACCCCGACGGAAAACTCAGGAAGGCCTGCGGGGTACCAGCAACCCTTGGAATCCTTCCTGGAAGAACGACATACGTGATAGACAAACAGGGTATTGTGAGGTCGATGTTCAGCTCCCAGACTCGTACCGAGCGACACGTCACAGAAGCTCTGAGAGCGCTCTAGAGGAGAGTGGGCCATCCTGTCAGCACTCAGACGGGTGATGATCCTGGTGGGGCTTCTGCTCGTCTTCTTTGGAACGGTCTTTGCACTGCAGGGCGATAACGTCATCGGGGAAGCGCGGTGATGAGTGGAAACTCCACATACATCTACGTCGGAGCCGTGCTGGTCGTTGTTGGGTTCATTCTGATGATTGTAGGCCTGGTGTCTAGGTCGAACGCACCTCCGGCTTCGACTGGTACAGGTACGGCGCCGTCAGCGGCGCCGCGGCCCATTCAATAGTAGGATTGTTTGATTGCCTTTACAACTATTCCTTATTTGGTACTTCATCATGGGGTTTCTTTTGGGCAACGGCGTCCCCCACTTTGTCTTTGGTGCCGCTGGAAAGATATTCAGAAGTCCCTTCGGTCAAAAATCGCAACCTAGAACCAACGTGATCTGGGGGCTCTCTAACCTCGTTCTTGCCTCGATAATATCCGCGGGTCTGGCGGCTCTGAACCTGTACAGCAGTTATGCACTGCCAGCTTTGCTGGTTGGCTTTTGGTTGATGATGCTGATGTTCGGGACAGGAATCAAGAGGTTCCTGAACGAATGAGCGGACGAGGGAGAGAAGGGCGGGGTCAGGTAGGTCGAAGATGAAGGCAGACCGTTCGCGCTTCGACTCCCTGAACGCCTTCATCAGGAGGCGACGTCGGGCGATAGTCGTGGCGTGGGTGCTCGCGCTCGTCGTGTCAGCTCCACTTATCGCGAGCTTCTTCTCGTCGATCTCTTTCAACGTGGCCGGCGCGGGCAGCCTCGCCGTGCCGAATTCTGAGTCGGCGAAGGCACAGACGATAATCAGCGCCCAGTTCCCCGCGGCCAGTGCCGGCGCGGCCGCCGGTTTAGGGCCGATAATCGTGGTATTCCAGAACCAGGACGTGTACTCGAACGCGGCCAAGGCGGACATTCTCTCATTGAACCGGACGCTCGGGTCGGACTTCGAATCGTCAGGCTTCACTGGCGTCTTGGGCCTATACTCTGAGGAGGGGAGCCTGTTGGACTCAACGGTCCCAGCCTACCTGACCCAGATAGCGCAGATCGCAGGGCAGTCGCCTGACTCCGCCAACAGCACGGCTGCGTGGGATGCCGCAGCACAAGACTTCGTCAACGAGACCTCAGCCGCGTTCGCATTTTCCCCGCTCTTCACCATTAACTCTTCGTCTCTCTATAGCCTGCTCTCCGGACTCAACGCGAGCAGCACCCCGAGTCAGGTTCGGGCATCGGTCGCGAACGTACTGTTGACTGACAGCGTCGCTGGCTATCCCTACAAGCTCTCATCGTCCATCTCGAAGGACTTTGTCAGTCCCGACAACGGGACGATGATCTTCCAGCTGGGGTTCACGTCTACCCCCAACGCCAGCGTCATCACCCAGACCAGAGCCGCGGTGCACAGCTCGAGCCTGGCGAAGCTTGGTACCATCTACGTCACCGGTGGTCCGGTCCTCGCGGTGGACTTCGGCAACACCGCCCAGCCCGCTCTGGGAGATAGCATCCTGCCCGGGCTTGGCATCTCTCTCCTCGTAGCCGGACTCCTGTTTCTCTCGCCTTTGGCCGCGCTCCTACCGCTCATAATCGGCGGTCTTGCTATCGGGATATCTCTTGGCTCGGTGTATGGCTTAGTGGTCGTCGTTCAGCAGGGCCAGATCAATTTCGCAGTTCCGTTTCTGATGATCTTGACGATGCTCGGCCTGGCTGTGGACTATTCCGTGCTGCAGCTGAGGAGGACGAGGGAAGAGCGGGCCAAAGGCAAGTCCCTCGAGGAGAGCGTGGCAATATCCGTGCGGTGGGCGGGGCAGGCGATCCTCACGGCAGGGTCGACCGTGGTCGTGGCCTACATCGTCTTGTCTGTGACCAACGTGCCCTTCTTTGGAAGCGTGGGGACGGCGATCGCCATCGGGGTTACCGTCCTGCTCGCGGCGTCGCTCACGCTGATGCCGGCACTTGAATTGATGATGGGCGAGAGGCTATTCTGGCCGAACCGCGGAAGACTGACTCGGCAGAGTCACTCAGGCCGGGGACGGTTGGAGAGGTTGACCGAAAAGACCATGCATCGAAGGGTCGCGATCGCGGTGGTGTTCACACTATTGGCTGCTGGGTCATTCTACTTGGCCTATGAGACGCCGACGGGGATCGATATCACGAAGCTTGATCCCGAACTTCGAGAGCAACCAGGGACTAGCAGCGATAACCAACAACCTCGGGGGGTCGGTCGTCGCCCCAACACAAGTCGTCGTGACGTTCCCCTCTCCCATCGTTTACGGGCAGGACCAGTTCAACCAGACCTTGCTCAAGCAGCTGGACTCTGTCTCATCGACCATCTCGAGCTCCGGTGGGGTCGCCAGCGTAAGCGGTCCGACGTGGCCTTACGGCGCTCCTTTCAACTACACCAGCCTGGGGGTCTTGTCGCCGCCGGTCAGGACGCAATACCTAATCGGCATACTCTCCCAGATCGGAAAAGACAACAGGACGGCGCTAATCACGGTCGGGCTCTCCGTCTCGGCGCAGAGCTCGAAGGCGGTCTCCGACTTGACTGGCATCGAGGCAGCCGTCAACGGCATCCCTCTCCTCGCGGGCACCACGGTCTACTTCGGGGGGTCCACGCAATCCACGGTCGACACCCTGAACCTCATAAACGGGGTGCTCCCTCTGGTGGTACTGATCCTTGCGCTCGGGGTGTTCTTCATCCTATTCGCCCAGCTCCGTTCAGTTTTCACGCCCGCGCGCCTGATCTTCACCATCCTCTGCAGCGTCGCCTTCGCTCTCGCGTTGCTCTCTATCGGGTTCTACTACCTGCTTCAGACTCCGGTGGTGAGCCTCGCCCCGTTGTTCGTCATCGTCACGATGCTCGGAGTGGGCATAGACTACGACATATTCCTCGTGACCAGGATAAGAGAGGAAGTGGCGGCCGGGATGTCCGACCGCGACGCCATCAAGACGGCGGTGAGCAAGATATGGGTCACCCTAGTCGGCCTGGGCCTCATACTATCGAGCGTCTTCGCGTCTCTGGCCGCCAGCGGCATAGGCTTGCTCGAGGAGATCGGCATCAGCGTCGCCTCTGCCATCATGGTCGACGTCGGACTGGTCATCCTGTTCTTTGTACCTGCTTTGATGGCTATCGCGCAGAAGTTCAACTGGTGGCCGGCCAAGGTCAGGCGGGCCTCCGACGAGAGTCAGGATCAAGAGAAAGGTTTTCCAAAGCAAGCATACGCTGACAAGGGAGAGAACCAGTAATGGCAACCTTGGAAAAACCCGCCTTCGATCAATCATACGCGAACAGGGTGCTTGTACTGTTCTCCCTGCTCGCTGGATTCGTCCTCTACGTCGACATAATGCTCACGCCGTCGCTCCCGAAGATAGCCTCCGACTACAACGTGACCATCGCGGAGGTGAGCCTTGTCATCTCGCTCTACACGGTCTTCGGGACCGCAGTGAATCCGGTGATAGGTAAGCTCGGCGACATTGTGGGGAAAAAGCGGGTCCTGATCTATGTCCTGATAATCTACTGCGTCATGGTAGCGGCGACCTCGTTCGCATCGAACTTTACGATTCTCCTGATCTCGAGGACGGTGCAGGGCATCGGGCTCGGGATATTCCCGCTCGCGTTCAGCCTGGTGAGAGAGGAGTTTCCCCGTGACATGGTGCCGCGTGCTCAGGGGATACTCAGCGCGATGTTCGGCGCCGGGGCCGCCCTCGGCCTCCCGATAGGCGCCTTAGTAGCGAACTCCTACGGCTGGCAGACGAACTACCACATCGCGCTCCCCTTCATAGCGGTCCTGACGATCCTGATCTTCTACACCGTAAGGGAGTCATCGGTCACGAACCCCAACGCGAAGCTGGACTACGTGGGAGCGGTCTGGCTCGGGGGGACAATGGGAGCGATCGTGTTCGGTCTCTCAGAAGGCTCGACCTGGGGCTGGACATCGCTCTCTGTGCTAGGTCTGATCTTTGGTGGCGGCGTCCTCCTAATCCCTCTCATAGTCTACGAGAGGAGGGTCATCGAACCGATTCTCAATCTGAAGCTACTTGCGATAAGAAATGTGATGGTCTCGAACGTCGTCGGGATCGCCTCCGGAGCGGCGCTCTTCATCGCCTTTCAGGCGGTGACGTTCCAGCTAGAGCTGTCGCCGCCCAGTGGATACGGGTTTGACATACTGACGACGGGGATCTACCTGCTACCTCTAGCTCTCGCGATACTCATCGTAGCCATCCCCGTGGGGCGCCTGACCCCCAAGTACGGTGTCAAGCCGTTCCTGTACATTGGCTGTGTCCTGGGGGCGACCGGGTTCTTGCTGCTGTCCACGGCGACGACCGCCGGCGAAGTAGCGGGATATCTGGCCGTCGCGTCCGCTGGGTTGGGTGTATTGTTGGTGGCGAGCCAGAACTTGTTGGTCCTCTCTGTCAAGAAGAGAGAGATGGGCCTGACGACCTCTCTGAACACGGTCTTCAGGAACATCGGCTCGAGCCTGGGAGCTCCCGTGGCAGGGTCGCTCATGACCACCTTCGTCCTCACATACGTGATCGCAGGTCAGAGAGTCTCCCTTCCGACCGAAACCGCCTTCCACTACGCCTACTACATAGCAATCGTAGGGTTCGCGTTCTCTTTGCTGGTCTCCTTGTTTGCTCAGGAAGTGATGGGGAAGAGGGCCAACAAGCTCGTGCAGGAGCAGGCAGGCTAAACCAGTATGAGCAGCAATTCGCATCTCCTTCAATGCGGCAACAACATAATCTATCTCGAGATTGAAGGCAGAAGAAAACCTTACTTTATGATCAAAGAGACAAACTAAGATGGCAAACCCAACAGGCCCGGTGATAGGTCCACAACTGTCAGGATACAGTCAGTTACTCTTGGCTTATGACGGCTCCGAGAACTCTGAGCGTGCACTCTCAAGGGCGATATCTTTAGCCAAGGAGCACGGCGCGGCGCTCAGCATAGTCGTTGTAGTGCCGCCTTCAGCCTATGAGGAGACGGTGGAAAACGGCAGAAAGATTCTTGGGAAAGCTGCAGCTACCGCAAAACGGGTCCTTGGCGAGGTTTCAGAGGTGTTACGGGATGGTCAGCCCGCAGATGAGATTCTCCAAGTTGCCGAGGAACAGAACGTCGACCTTATTGTGATAGGGAGAAGGGGGATATCCGGAATAGAGCGCTTTCTCCAGGGAGGGGTCTCGTCGGCCGTAGTCAGCCACTCCAAGTGTGACGTGCTAGTGGCCAAATGAGAAAAGGTAGACAGTATCCAACCCTCGGCAAGAAAGAGCTCTCATATAACCATTCATAAAGTCAACACCACAACATTCATAAAGTAATAATCGGACAGGCAATCGGCTTGTCAGTTTCCACGATAGACCCCAAACAATTGAAGAAGATCAGGGTTCAGCTCGGAATAACGCAGTCTGAACTCGCCAAGGCCGCGGGCGTAAGCCAGTCGCTCATAGCCAAGCTCGAGTCGGGCCTTGTTGACCCTTCATTCAGCACGATGAAGTCAATCTCGGAGGCCCTGAGGTCACAGATTCGAATCGAGGGCAAGAAAGCCTCTGAGGTCATGTCGAAGCCTGTCATCTCCGTCCAGTCCAACGCAACAATCTCCGACAGCGTCAACCTGATGAAGAAGAACGGCGTCTCCCAGCTACCGGTTTACTCTGGGACTCGTCTCGTAGGCGCCATCTCTGAGAACCAAATCGTGCAACTGTTGAGCACGGTAGAAGACCCGCGCTCCATCCTGGGCAAGACCATCTCAAGCTATGCCCAGCCAAGCTTTCCCGTCGTGAGCGCGGACACCCCCGTCGAGGCTCTCTTCTCCCTTTTCAAGTTCGTCCCGGCAGTACTCGTCGGCACTGGCGACAAGGTCGAAGGGGTCATCACGAAGATAGACATGCTCTCGGCAGAAGTGAAACAGACGAGCTAAGAACGTCGCGGATAATATTTAGAGGGTCTGCAAGGGATGTGGTGAAGCCACGTTACAGTGTACCTGTTTCGAACTGGGCTGACATGCCCATAGACTGCTTCTAACCCTTGGTGTACGGGAAGAACAAGACAGATTCGGCTATAAAGTAGGCATAAGGTATCCCGAACGAGGGGACGTAGCCTAGTCTGCCCTCTCCGCCGAGAGACCTTACCCCACTTTTCTGACATTTTGAGGTAAGGTATGGCGGTCATTTCAACAATACTGATGGGGAGGTCCTTATTATGCGCCCATGAGGAGAGCATCTTTCTTCAATTGGTCCGGAATGTGGGTCTGCGGGTATCCACACCCTAGGGACGCGGTTTGCTATGGCGCAATGACTGAAATCGTCCCTGAGAGCAGATTCGTGACGTAGACATCCCCTGTCGACGGGTCGAGTGCGAGGCTGATCGGGTAAGTCCCCACCTGGACGCTCCCCACGACAGCGTTCGAGCTACCGCTTATCAGGGTGACGGCGTTGTCCGCATTGTCCACAGCATAGATCAGACCATCGATCGGGTCGAACACCATGCTGAAGGGATACGGGCCGCCGACATTCATCAGAGATGTATGCGTCCCGTCAATCACGACCACTCCGCCCGGCCCTGATGCGAAAATCTCACCGCTTAGAGGGTCATAGGCTGCGGCCCACCATTCGTTCCCTACTGTGTAGTTGCTTGAGAAGGTCCCATCTACCTTGTTCGTCGCCCCGTTGATAACCTGGTACTGCAGAGCGTCGAAGAATACGTAGATACCGTCATTGGCCGGATCGTACACCAGTGCTGATGGCGTTGCCTGGACAGATATGGTAGCGACAACCTCCCCGCTCGTACCGTTCACGACCCGCACTATGCTCGCCGTGTTGTTGGCTGTGTAGTAGAATCCGTTTTCCGTGTCGAAAGCTGCTCCAGAGAACTGCAGGCTTACTTCATACGGTACGCTTTTCCCCACTCCGACAACCTTCGTCGAGGCCTCGTCAATCGAATAGACTCCTGAGGCCTCGACATAAAGGAGCTGAGATGATTGGTCGAGGGCCGCATATTCCGGGCTCGAGCTGAGCCCGATGGTGGTGAACTGGTAGGTGTTGCCATCAACAATGTACAGGGCGGTTGGGCTCGCAGCGTAGAGCAGTCCGTTGGACGGGTCGTAAACGACACTTGTCGCGCCACCACCTCCTGATGTGTTCGCCAACACCGCTCCTGTCGATGGGTCGAATGCCTGAATGGATTCCGACCCCGATACGAAGAGGTCGCCGTTCTGCGGGTCGAAAGCTACGCCGTGAGGGCCCGCCCCAATGGTCATATTGGAAACCGCCGTGTTGGTGGCCCCGTTGATCACTGTCATCACCTCAGAATCCCCTACCGCGTACAAGTTCCCGTTGGTCAAGTCGAAGGCCAGGGCGCTGGTGCCTATCGGAACTTCTACGTTCGCCAGAACCATGTCTGTGCTCCCATTAATGACCGTCACCAGACCATGCCCCGGCCCGTAGGAGCCCGCCGGACCACCCCCGGCTACCTCGTCTACCGAGTAAATGCATCCGTTGGCAGGATCGTACGTGAGCCCGCCAGGCCCCGCGAAACCCGGCGTGCCGATAGAGGTGATGTTGGCCACTACTTGGTTGGTGCTCCCATTGATTACTGACACCCAGCCCTGGGATGTTACAAGTCCGTTTATCCCTTGGATGGACGCGAAAATCTCTCCATTCTTTGGGTCGAAGGCAAGCGAAACGGTCCAAAGGGATAGCAACTTGTTTGAGTTAGAATGCGCGGCGACGGTGATGTTCGCCAACTCAGCCCCTGTAGCCGGGTCTGCGGCTTCGATGTAGCTGCCGGAACCCGCCAGGTACAGAATTCCGTTGACCGGGTCGAACGCCAGCGCCAACGGGCTCACCCCTACCTTCAGCGTTCTGAGGGCGGTGCTTGCAGAGTCATTGAGTACCACCACTGTCTGCGCATCTCCCACATAAGCGAGGCCATTGACAGGGTCTATCGTGGGACCTATGGGCATGCCATTCTCGGGGATCACGTTTCCTGGATAGAGAGTGTTGTTCGCGAGGAACAGAGTGTTCCAAACGTAAGGCGCAACCTCGCCCGAGTTTGTCGAATTTGTGGTGCTGCTGACAGACTGAGCACCATTCATGTGAATCGAATAGGCTACCGCGCTGGCCACACTGATCGCTAATACTACTATGATTAGAACGGCCGTGGCCACGGTGGATATCCCCTGGTGTGCAGTGGCTCGACGGTAGACCAAATGAAGACTTCCGTAGCTTTATAATGTGTTTATCGATTAATAGTTTTGTCCGAGAAAGTGTCTCTGCTGTTTCGGATCGATGGAACGTCCAGCCGAATCTCATTTGGTGCTCAGAATCTTACTGCTTCTTCAGATACTCAGCAAAAAGCGGATGGAATAGGCTGTACTTTCCTCGCTCGCTTCGTAACAACAGCTCCTCCTCTTCTAGTCGGGCGAAGAGCCTCGACGCGCCCTTGAATTCGCTGAAGGCGCCCGGGGAGACGAATTTGGAGTCTTTCTTTGCGATCTCAATCATCAGCCTTCTCTCGGTCGGTGATGCGTGTTGGAACTTCTGAGCGAAGATCTGTCGTCCAAGCAATGCTTCTATCTTCGGCCAGTGCTCAACGAATGACTCAACCTCGATTTTCTTGACCCCTCGGAGCAAGTTCAACAATTCATGCATTGCAAACATTACTAGGTACGGGTGACCTCCGGTCTTCTCAACCACGGTCCTGATTGTTTCGTCGCTCACTCTAATGTCACTGTTAATGGTTTTCAACCGTATCTCGATAGCCTCTTTGGCGTCTTCGAATGTGAACATCATCAGGTCGATTGGCTTGAAGAAACGTCCCAGTGGCTCCGCGACTTCAGCTATGTCGGTGAAAAGGAGGGTAGGAGCGGTAATGATTAACGAATAGTTGCACTTGCGATTCACCAACTCCTGAAGAGTGGTCCGTAGGGTCAGGTATGCTGACTCCTCCTTGCGTAAAGGAAAGTAATGCAGGTCGTCGAGCATGATGAAAGCGATCTGCGTTCCTGACGGTGCGAGGTGCTTCTCCCATAGCAGTTGCAGAGCCTCCAACAGCCTGGGCTTCCGTTCATCTCTCTTTCTCGTCGTCCCGACTACGCCGAGGTTGAGGCTTAGCTCCCATTTGCCGAGTTCGGCCTTGATCTTTTTTGTTAGTTTGCCCGTCGACGTCACGGTCGGCGAGATGTCTTGGAGTAGGTCCGAGGTGAACCTCTCCCAGTTTTGGCATGATTCGGGAGACAGCGCGAAATAGATGCAGACGCAGTTTATCTCCTTCTGAAGGTCTTCGATGACCACCTGCCTGAATTTGTACAGTAACGATGTTTTCCCTTGCCCCCATGTTCCGAGTATCGCATAGTTTACTGGTGTGGGGATCTTCAGCCCCGCCGAGTTGATAGCCATGCTCCTGAAATCACTCACCTCTTCCTTTCTATCTGCGAAATATTCTGGCTGCGCGGGTTGTTGAGGAGAAAATGGGTTCAGATTGTCATTCTTGTCATGATTGTCATTTTTCAATCTAATCCAGTCACTCGTTGAGTCTGTACCTCTGAATCTTGGCGATGCCTCGACAGGTTCTGTGTATCAGTCTGCCTCCGTAGTACATGCCTTCACCAGGGTAGACCTTGCGCCCACAGATTGCACAGGTCTTGTAACCCATGTCATTATTGTCATGATTGTCATTCTTAAGTGCATTGCAAGTCGACTCCTGTGCTGCGGTCCTATCGCCACAATTCTGACAGAATATTGGGCCCCTTTCGACGGGAGCACCACCAGATATCGTACAGTACCTCGGACGAGCACTGGGTTGAGCAGGAGGCAACGGAAGCCGCATTCTGAGCCAACGACTTGTGCCTCAGCAGGCAGTTCGTTGCAATCCTTGCAACAGCGCGTTGCGACCCTTGCAACAAATTTCACATGTCCGAAGTGTTGCAACCCTTGCAACGGATAGTCGCAACCCTTGAGACTAATAGTCCTAACCCTTGCAACACTTTCAATATATTCGAAGTGTCGCGACCCTTGAGACTAAAAGTCGCAACCCTTGAGACTAGCGAGGAGATGCGCCCAGGTCATCCGCCTCCTAGCCAGAGAGGAGCGGGGACCTCGATGAAGAGGGCTCGTTGAGGGGAGCTGGAGAGCCAAAAATCATTCAAAAAAAACACATAGTGGGATATGAATCATATCCGCAACGGGATTCTGGCAGGGTAATCATGGCACTGGAAGATGCTCAAAGGATGGAATCTGGAGAGGTAAAGGATGCTCCGGCGACTATTTTGAATAGCATTGTTCTTGATTCAATGGTTCCCACTGGAAATCGGGAAGGCACCACGTTGCCATTTCCGTACCGTTCAGAGAGAGAAAGAGAGATAGATGATACAGAACTCGCTGTGAGTATTTAGCGAACCTTCGCCATGTTGCCAACCGGGGGCGCATGTTGCCATCTGAATAGGGCAATTTGGCAACGTCGGACGGTGATTTGGCAACATGATTGGCAACATCGCGCTGACATGGCTGGCAACATCTGTTTGGACGCAACTCCCGTCTCAAATTGGAAGGTGGATCCTTCGGACGGGCCGTTTATGCAATTTTTTTCACATCGTGGCGCCGGAAAGAGACCCGTCGCAAGGGTTTCAACTAGCGCGACTAATGCTCAACGCTTGAGCATTGCTTGACTTAGGATAATGCTCAACCCTTGAGCATTATTTGATTGAGATTGGGCACACCCCTTGTGCATTGTTTGGCTTGAGATAATACCCAACCCTTGGGTATTAGTCCGGTTTGCTGTTATTCCCAACCCTCGGGAGTGTCCCTGCGTCACCCAGACGCATTCGTAGCCTACGCTGGACCTGAGGTCACAGATCCTTCCCGCATTCACAGAGAGATAGACGAAATACGGCATCAAAGGCCTGTTCAGTATTTAACGAAAGCCGCTAGGTTGCCAAATCGCTCTGAGAAATGGCAACCCTAGAGCCCTAAATGGCAACCCTGAGCGTCGATTTTGGCAACCTTGGCGAGGTAACTTGGCAACCCTGTTGGCAACCTTGCCAAAATCCCGGAACTAGCGAGGGTCCTATCATAAATAGGGTTCATTGCGCCTCCGCCCGGGATAATCACCCACACATTGCCCCTCCGCCGGGGATTTCAGTCTCTCGGAGGGGATGCCTAGTTGGCCATTACCTCAAGGATGACATTCTGACTGTTGCAAGGAAACAGCCATTCTATCGTCACATCGCCGCCAAAGAGCGTGGAATTGTAACCCTGCAGACGCGGAGGCCACTCAGGACCGTACGGGTATCCAAGGGTCCCGAAGTTGACCACGGTTGATGTCTGAGTTTGTCCTAGGCCATTTGTGGCGTCGACGTTCACCTTGGGCCACAGGTAGACTTGGCTCTGTGTGGACTGTGGAGCCGAAACCGTGAATGTGTATGAGCCGACATCGAAGGACGGGAATGCCCCCCAAGTCCACGTGTCGAAATCCTGAGTGACGTTCAATTCTACTGCTGACGAGGTATTTGACTGCAAGACGCCCTGATGGCACGCCTCGGCTGGAGTGGGAAGGGCGGAAGTTGAGGAAACGGTGGAGGTTTGAGGAGCCAGGACCGTGACGTGCAAGACGATCGCCTGACCCCACTCGTCGGAGGCGGCTATCGTATAGACTCCTGGGAAGAATGCGGTATAGACTGGAGTAGGTTGCTGCTCGTTAGGGCCCAGGATTGGTGGGTTCAGCTGCTTCTCGAAGGCCGGTGTGTCCCAGCCGCCATCGGCGGTGAAACTGAAGGCGGTCTTGAAAGGGCCGAGGGTCTGTTGGGTCATTCCAGAGCACCCGTACATGCCAGAGGCGTTCGCCTCGTCGCCGTCCGGCGGGAAGATGACGTTGTTGGTGATTCCTCCACACGAACTAACGAACGAGGTGGTAACATTCTGCCCGGCCCTTAGTTGCTGTATCGTGTAGTTGCCTCGTAGGACGAGTACGCTTGCGGGGGCACCGCCATCGTCAACTCCCCAGAGAGAGATGGGTACGCCCGTAAAATACCAGTCGTTCGCCGTCTGGACGGAGTTCACCGATTGCCTCGTGTTCAAGAGCGAGACGGAGATGTTCAGCCCTTGGAAGCCGATGATCGATGAGGCGTTGATTGATTCCTCGAGGCGAATACCGGAGGTCGAGGTTGTAGAGGAGCTCGTCGGGATGGACGTGATCACGGGCCCAGGAGGCTGGAACCGCGAGATGGTCAAGTCGATTCCGGCACCGATTATCACAGCAGCCGCCACTATCGCGATTGCCATCGTCCTGTACCTTCGAGGCGGCTGGATGGTCATCGATTAGCCGTGGAATTGAGTGCGTTCGTGATATTTAGTGCTACGCTTTAGGGTTCATTGCGCCTCCGATGCGCGCTACGTGACTCGGAAGTAGCTGAAGGACGACTGACCCCACATGTCCGCTGCAACTATGGTATACTCCACAGGCGGGAAGTAGTGGAAGTACTTCGAGTCGCTGGTCTGGTAGTTGGGTGCGTCTTCAATCGGACCGGTCCAGTAGCCGAACAATGCGTCGACGCCTTTGCAGTCATCTGAGCTGGGGCGGAATACGCAGGTCTGGGTGGTAGCGTTCATCGTCGCGTTTCCCTTCATCGGCTGGAGGCCCTGTTGAGAGAAGTACGCGACGGTCGTCCCATTGGGGAGGAAGGTCACAGAGCTAGGGTCGGCAAAGGCGGGACACCCGTAAATCACCGGCGCCACGAAAGAGAGCGGGGACCCTGCCGAGGAGAGGTTGCCCGAGGTGTAGTGTCCTTGGAAGACCGCGTATCCGGCCAGGGACCATGTGGGACTGGCACCAGGCACCCCTCCGCAAGAAAAGTCGTAGCTGTTCCAAACGAAGATGCTCGTGTTGGTTTGGTAGTCGGGCACGACGGTGACGTTCCGACCAGAGGGATTGACGATCGTGACCTCGACCGCGACCGCCTCTCCCGATCTTATCTCCGTGGAGTTCAACTCGACCTGGAGTCCGAGACCGTTAGAAGGGATGTACGTCGAGGTGGTCGTGACCGAGGACTCGCAACTCGAATCTTCGCTCGCCAGGTGGGATATCTCAAGATCACCAGAGGGCACCGCGAGCGTCACGCACGTCAGCGTCCCGGGTCCTATGTAGGTGCTGGTGGTGAAGTTCTCATGATTGTAGCTGACAGAGAGGTTATAGTCATCAGAGACCCCTCCGAACGCGATTATCCCGCTGCCGTTCGTGCTCACCGTGCGAAGGGAAGGCGGAATGCAGTCGGGGTAGGTACTCCTCTACCTGGACGGGAAGCGAGCTGATCGGCTGACCGTCGGAGCTGTTCAACACTCTCATCATCAGCTCGCCCGTATCTGGGACTGTGCAGAAGGTGGAGGCGCTAGAGCTGCTACGCACCGCCCTTGAGATGGTCAGGTCGATGCCGGAGCCTATGAGGATGGCCACTACGACGACCGCGATTGCCACCCTCCTGTAGCTACCCGGCGACTGCGGCGTCATCTTGCTGGAAATCTGTTTCCTGATATTTAGTGCTACGCCTTCAGGAGAGAAGCTTGGCCATGTATGGGGTTCTTTGCGCGAATTCCAAGAACTGGTTCTCCACGTTTCCAGCTAACACGTCGGACTGTAGTAGAACGTGGTGCTGTTCGAGTAGAGCTCCCAACTTCCACTATAACAAGTACCGCTGGCAGTAACCGAATTCCCCAGCCCCGGTCCGTGCACTTGAACTTGGAATTCAAGCGTCTCGAGCTGGTCCGGTGGAGGCTTTGGACAGCCAGAAACAGGGCATTGGGTTGCCGTGACATTGCCAATCGCAAGTGTCGGAGGAGCATCTATGATTGACGAGCAGTTCTGACACGTCCCACTGCCGACGTACGAGACGGTGGTCTTGTACGATTGGCCGGCGGGCAGCAGGACCCAATACTGCCCTGTCGCGTCGGGGGTGACGGTGAAAGCAGGGGTATCTGAGGCAGCCGAGGCGAATGAAGTGACCGGAGCGAACTCGATCTGGCTGAGATGGAAAGTTCCCTGTATTCCGGTAGCCCAACTGTCATTGAACCCTATCGTCCCGTACACCAGGACCATGGAGTTCGGGTCGCCGGTCCTGGAAGAAGGGTTGATTTGTTCCTGTTGGTATATGGCTATTGATCCGAGCACAATGAGCCCGATGATGAGCCCAGCAAGGATAGCCTTCTGCCTCGGGGTCCGGACAGACATTGTCGTTTTGGGAGCCTCCTTGATTCCCTTGCTCGCTTCAGTGATGCGGAGCGCCTCTCTGCCCTCATCGGTAAGAGCATAATCTCCCTCCGCGTTCTGCCTGACAAGTCCAGCAAGCTTGCCCAGGTGAAAGGCGAGGAGCCCGTTGCTCTCGATTCCAGTCCCTCTCTTCAGGTCTGCGTAACCCAGCGGCTTCTCGCCGAGAGTCTGAAGGATCCTAATCCTGGTGGGATGGCCGAGAGCCTCGAAGACCTCTGCCCTGGAAGCGTTGAACGAATCGCCCTGGTCGCTAGTCATCGCTTCCCATTGGATGAGAGGTTTGGGTTGCCATTTAATCCCTCGGTCATTGACTCTAGCTTTCAACAAATATTGCAAGTCAATGACCGTTGACTCAAGTAGCTTCTATGGTTCATTGCGCGTCCGTTAAACATCTCAGCCTACAACGTCAATCGTGACATTCCCTTGATTCTCGCTCTCACCGTCGACGAAATAGTACACGCCGGGAAGGTTCAACATTACTGTGGTGTTCTGTCCGTAGGTCAAGCCGCGGTCGATGGCCGTGAAGCCAGTCGGCCATGGCGATTCGGAAATCAATTTCACCAAGCCGGGTTGAGTAGCTTGATCGAAGAAGGTGACCGTATTGTTGCGGCCGATGGTGAGCGCGACCTGCGACGGTTCAAAAGCCGAATTCGTAATTGTGACAGGAACGGTTTCGATGTCGCCCGTCGGTGAAGTCCTGGTCGTACAGGAGACCGGTGCTCCGTTCACCGTGATGAGGACATCACTCCCGTCTACCGTTACGATGCCGGTCTCGCCCAAAAAACTCCGTGGATATACGGTGTAGTTGTAAGTTCCGTTAGGAACCGAGAAGGATATCGTGGAATAGTTCTCGCCAGAGGGCCCGGCGCCGAAGCTGCTTTCTGACAATGGGAGGGTCGCGTTCGATGGCCGGACGATCGTCACGTTGTTCAGCGACACCGCCCACGGAGCGAGCCAGACTTCCGGGTCGGAGCATACACCCTGTTGAATGAACTCGACCTCGAACAGGCGCGAGGCACCGGTCGGAGTCGTTGTCAGGGTTCTGGTAACGGTTGTCGAGGTCGGGAAGGAGACCGAGCCGATTCCGAGTCCTATCGCCAAGGTTACAACGGCAATCGCAATCAGCTGCTTGCCAATCCTGGCCATGAGTCAGATTAGCCATCCGGGGAATATAGACCTAAGGTTTAGGACGCGGTGCGTAATCTCCACGTCTTTTTCGAACCAAAACTTGGGAAGGAAATTTTTGCCATGCATAAGGGTTCATTGCGCCTCCGCCGATGCTAGACCCGATTAGGGCGTCCGCTGTTCACTTTGCTGTGGTCAAGGCGGTAGCAACAGCCATTTGATCATCAGCAAAGATGGCCACCACTTCGACAAAGTACGTCTTCCCCTGCTGAATCGGAACATATGAATCTAGGAGGTTGGCAATGTACTGGTAAGTGTAGCTCGTCACACTGTCGTTAACGTATGTGCGCCCCTCGAACGTGCCGTTGAGGTACAGGCTCACGTCGGCGAGCGGACTCGTCCCATTAATCAGCACGGCAGCATGGAGGCCAGGATTGCAAGAGGAACAGAGGGAAAGGCTGCCGATTGAGATGGTGTCGTTGTTGCTGGTCGAAGCCGATATGCCGGGGATGTCGAGGACCAGTATGGAGCCGAAGGTCCCAGAAGGAGATATGTACGAAGTATAATTGTAGAGCCCGGGAGTGCCTAGACTCACCCGGTAGGTGTCGCCAGAAGGGAGTATAGGGGTAGAGAAGCCCGACGAGTTGGCCGGCCAGTGGATGGTGTCTACCGCTGCCGGTTCTCTTCCAATGTTCACGAACAACACGGTGTTGTTGACACCTACGACGAGCCTTATCTCGCTCGGGCTGAAGCTGCCTGTTGTGTTCGGGCCAGACGCTCCGGTGAGATTGATCTGCACGACCTGGTCCGCCTTGTAGACGGGCGGTCCTGGGGGTGGCGCGGTCGTAGTGCTCGTGACGGTGCTCGTTACCGTGGTCGTTGCGGTCGTCGTTTGAGAGACGGTCGAAGCTTGGGAGAGGGTGTCAGTCACGATGTTGGTGGTCGTCGATACTGAGGTCGATGTGCTCGTGACCGTAGAACGAAAGGCAGACGAAGCAAGGACTGAGGCAGATATCATGATAGCCGCCACGACCATTGCTATCGCGAGTGTGGTATACTTGTGAGGTGAGCGTGTCATCGTCATTTAATCGTCTGCACCTCCACTTTGTCGACTATGGGACTCCGCCACCAGTGAGACTCTCGAAGGCTTGATACACGCATATTGAGAACGCGACTCCCGCAACGATAAGCGAGAATAGGTAACTTGAAGTAATGACCTCCGGTCGGAGGATCGCCACAAAGACGAAGAGAGCTGCACCGAAGAATGGAGAAGCCGTTGTCCATAAGGGAATTATCGTTCGCCTGACTCTTAACATCGCCTCAAAGACAGCCTCCTCGGTAACGAGTCCGGCGACGCCATCCTGGCCCGCTTCCTCCCGTATCAATCTCATCCGCAGGAGCTTCTGAACGTGGTAGTCCGCCACTGACGATGAGGACAACCCCATGTCCCGCTGAATCTCATGGGGTCTGACCGGGCCGTGCTTGTAGATGTACCTGTAGACCTTGCGGGTCGTCCCGGAGAGGGTGTCCTTATCGGGTGGGCTTGGCTTTCTGTCTTTGTCCTGCTCTTCATGCCCGTCCTCATCGGGAATCCCCACGCTCGTCTACACTACCCACAAGCCAATCGACACGCACCATATACCTCCTTCCGCCTCAACTGCCCTTCGAAGAGCTCGTCACGGTCGTCGTGGTGCAGCTATTCCCCTGACCGCACGTGACCGTCGTGACTTGGTCAGAGGGAATTGAGATGGTGATGTACAATGTCGCGTTGGGCTGAACGACGATATCGGGTATGATGACTCTTGATGTTTGGTTCACTCCGTAATCCGCTATCACCGTGTAGTTGTAGACTCCTGCGTAAAGGGAAAGGCCGTTGCCGCCGTCTATCACATCAGCGGAGTCACCCACCTGCATGTACCCTGTGGAGTTTGTGTCGTACGACAAGGCCAGACAGTAGTCGGCCGAGCCACGCCAATCTGTCAATGACGATCTTTGACTGGCGTAGACTGTACCGTTCGTGACCACGGAGCCCTGGTCCGTGACCATCTTGAGGAAGATGGGACCGCTCGCCACCGGAGGGTACGCCACGTGGACGATATCTCCATTCAGCCATGCACAGGTTGGAATGTTTCTGATTGTGGTGGACGGTGACGTGTATGGTGTGGGTAATCTCGTGCCGTTGATTATGGGCTGCCCGTTGTAGAAGGCCTGACTGTAGTTGCTCGAAAAAGTGACACCCGGAATCTGGGCGATTTGCTGTGTCTGCAGGTTCACGTAGAACGCGTTGACCCATCCGTTTGCCAAGATGATTGGCAGCATCGGACTTGATGTCACATCGAGGGCCCCCATCCCGTTCTGGAAGACCGCCCCGCCGCACGGCGAACCTAGAGTCTGAATGCTACCATCCGTCAGGCTGTATACTATCATCCAGGTCGTGCCATGGTATAACCCTCCGCTGCAATCGTTCCATGTCGAGGGTGATGAGGAAACGGTGATAGTTTGGGTCGTTCGGGAGGAATTGTTCGGGACGAAAGCGTTCAGGCCTGACCCGAGCCCCACCGTTAGCAGTATGGCCAAGAGGGCCCCGAGCGCGACCTTTCCACCTAGTCCAAACATGATCGTTATCCCTGCTGGTATAGTCTGCCCCTGCTATAGCGCTAGAGATTAGAAGAAGGATTTCTAGAAATCTACTCTAGTATTTGGGCAAATAATCGCAAGATTTTCATGATGTTTGACACTGCCCGCGCCATGCATAACGGCTCATCGCGCCCCCGCCGAGTGCGTGCTAACGAGCAACCCTGAACTTGACCAAAGCAACGAGATAGACCGGACCGGAGAGGGCCAAAGCCCAACCGACAATGCCTCTCAGAATGAACACGTAGAAATCGTAGCCTGAGATGACAGGTTCCATTCCTGCTCCACTGAATATGGAGGCAATCACGGCAAAGCGCGCAAAGTAGAGGCCGAAGACTGCTCCTGCATAGAATAGGGCGATCGCACCTGCAACTAGGGCTACTCGCGTTCTCCTGCTAAGACGGTTCTTGGAGATCAACCTGATTCCGGCGTATGCGACGACCGGGTAGCTGACCAGTAATGCCAGAGTGAGCGAGGTGACGACGCCCAGCTCGAGGCTCGCCGATGAGTTGGGATTGATCATAATCCAACCTTGGGGAAGCGCCTTTGCCTTCAGGAACGATAGAAAGGCTGAGGCTAGAGTGGGGGA
Organism: uncultured Nitrososphaerota archaeon; assembly: GCA_963749225.1. Taxonomy (GTDB): domain Archaea; phylum Thermoproteota; class Nitrososphaeria; order Nitrososphaerales; family Gagatemarchaeaceae; genus Gagatemarchaeum. The sequence continues at coordinate 299,598 of CAVVLY010000003.1, forward strand.
TGAGCTGGTGAAACCCAGGGGCACCGAATCGACCAAGGCGGCAATTAGAGCGAAGGAGAAGCCATAGGCCTCGAGCGTCCTGGTCTTCCATCCCATCTGGAGACGTGGACTCCGTTCCAACAGAATCCAGTGACGAGGATCTTTGAGTTAAGGCTTGTGAAGGATGCATTAGTTCATTTGATGGGGTTCATTGCGCCTCCGCCGGGAATCATGCGAAGGTGAACTCGGCCGAGATTGCGGTCGAGTCAGGGAACGTGTTCGTGGCGGGGTTCGTCGTCCAGTCGAAGCTGAAGGCTATGCTCACGGTCCCTGCCTGGACCACCTGATAGTCAAGGCCATCATCACAGGGAGGACCATACAGGGTGTAGTTCTGGCCCTGACCTAGCTCGATGATCGTGAAGGTGCCGGCGCACTCCTGTGTAGGGACCGTGTGGACGACTGAAGAGTTCGCCGGAATGGAAACGGAGAGCTCACCTGTACCACCTGCGATATAGATCGAGGAGTTGCCGACATTCTCCAACGCGACCTGGAAGGTGAGATAGGACTGACCGTTCACGGCGCCGCAGTTCTGGCAAACAAATTGCGTGGCTTGAACGGAGAGCACCTGCACATGGCCAGTTGGACCGTAAGCGAACGATGCACACGCGGTACCGGAGGGACAGGTGGCAGGTGATGTGACCGTTGAAGTGGTGGTAGGCGGCTTCGTGGTCGCCATGTAGCTGCCTGACGGGAGATACAGAGTCACATACTCGGGCTGCTCCGGCGGGATGGGAATGGAGAATGTGTCTCTCTGCCCATCGGACGTGACAGACAGGAAGAACTTGACCCCGTTGCCCTCGTTCGAAATTTGAATCCAGCCGGTCCCGTTGGTCGTGAACGGGGAGGAGTAAATCGTCGAGCCACAGTTGTCTATCAGGGTCGCCTGGACGATGAGGTCCGAGATGGGCTGGTCCGTCGAGTCCGATAGCGCCCGTATGTAGAAGCCCTGGCCTTCGCCCGAGACGCTGCAGGTCGAATATCCGGTATAGGTGCTGTTCGCGGTCAAGGTCGCAGTGGTCGTAACAGTTTGTGTTGTCGTGCTCGTCTGGAACGAAGCTGTGTTCGAGATGGTGGAAATCATGGTCGAGGTCTCAGTGGTGGTCGAGGTGCTGGTGCCGATGCTGGTGACGGTCTTCGGGGGTTGGCCGACCGTGAAGTAGAGCGTCCCGGAGACCAGCAACCCCGCAACGATTATGGCAGCGGCGAGCGTGGCGAAACTGCGAGGCTGCTGAGTGGTCATCGATTAGTCGAGAGAATCTAGCGTGTTCGCGATATTTAGTGCTACGCCTTAAGTGGGCCCCGCATAATCGCTCCGGCTTTCACCTGACGAAGGAAGTACCGCTACGGGGGTCCTTGATGCTTAGGAATGGTTTGTGATATGCCGCTTCAACTTGCTCGATGCGAAGGCTACCCCAACAGAACCCCCAACGATTGCGAGTCCCAGATAGGCCAGCGGGTAGTTGAACGCCGGAGCGCACACCCCATTCGAAGGGGGAACACAACCGACCATCGATAGTGGATGGATGGCGCCGAGAATGAAAAGTATTGCCCCTACGATGGCTAACACGAGTGCCAGTCCCAACATGGTCCTTCTGGTCATCTCGCTGTACCAGTGTCTTGGGGGACCGTTGATGCTTATACTTTTGTCCGAACGATGAAATTCCATCGGTAAGTCGTCGGTAACCTCCAGCCGTTTCTGGCTAAACAATGGAAGGAAGAATGTAATGCCATGCATAGAGTTCATTGACTTTCGTAGAGCGGCGGACGACGGTTGTATGAATGATTAGAGGCCAATGGAGACGATGTTGAAATGAAGGATCACGGTCTGATTCCACTCATCAGATACTACCAGGGTATACCCGCCGGCAGTGAAGGGATGCTGAGCGGTAGCCCCTACCTCCGGATAGTTGAAGGTCACGCAGCCGCCTGGAGCGCTGTAACATTGGGGACTCGTGGTGTGAGTACGTCGTTGGTCTCGGAGGAATTAATCGGGTATCCCCAATAGCCCTTCACAGAAAAGCTCGAAGTGAGATTGACCGAACCGGTGTTCGGGTTGCAGTTGGCCAAGCAGAAAATACCCGTGGTATTTGCGAGGCTGCTATCGGGGTTGAAGAGATAGAAGTTTACGTCCCCATCTTCCGCGCAGAATATAGGGAATCCCAAAGAGTTGACCGATTCCTGCCTGAGACCGCTGAGGCTGAGGTTTCCTCTGACAATAAAGAATTCGATGGGCTCTGCGCCAATACAGCCTCCGAAGACCGCGATAGGGAACCCGGGAATCGTCCAGTTCCCTTGCGCGCTGATGTTCAGCGGTTGAGCAGCGATGCTCTTCACTGAGACTGTGATTCCGAGCGAGTGCCCGGAAGAGAGCAGGCTCGAATTCGTGCTCACGTTCAGCTGGAGGTCACCAGTCTCAATAGAACCTAGGACCGAGGGGCTTGCAGGCCAAGCGCGTGAAATCGCCAAATCGATTCCAGAGCCGACGATCACAGCCGCGACCAGAACTACAATCGCAGTTGTTCTGTAGCTTCTCTGCGGGGCACGCGTCATAATTAGGATTTGCGGCCCGTTCTATTTAGTGCTACGCATTCAGCTAAGAAATGTAATGCCATGCATAAGGGTTCATCGCGCCTCCGCCGTTGATTACCAGAGGTCTAAGAATCCAGTTTCGTATGGACGTTCCGGTGCAACCATCTATTTTTCGAGGGATGAATCTTCAGTTCCCTCTTAACAGCAGGAGCCAGGAGATGGAACGAGATTAGCGCCACCACAAGTGAGACAGCAACCCAAAACACCATATCCGTAGCGAACATCGGCTCTGAATATACGCCGAGGCTGGGACTCCATATCTCTGGGAAACCATAGGAGGTCATACACCCACCACCCCCAGCACAGAAACCAGGGTGGCCCACGAGGCCCGTGAGATACAATATCCCGAAACCTAGAGCTATTCCCGAACTAATGAGGGTTAGTTCCGTTATGGCTTTCTTCAGTCCCCTATTAGCGGGACGAGCCACGGCATAAAACGCGGTTAACCCTATCGCGAGCGATATTGCGACCCAAAACACCAGATCTGTGGCGAGGAGGGGTTCGTATACGCCCCTGGCGATGGGAGCTACGTTTACTCCGTTTCCGAAGGTGTACCCCCACGGCAAACCGTACATGGTGTCACACCCAGCCCCGCAGGACGATTGGAAGCTCACATGGTAGCCCAAGAGGCTTGTAAGATACAACAATCCAGAGCCGAGAGCCACTCCCGCGCCCACAAGGATCAGTACCGTCAAGACTCTGGACATTGTGCTCATCCTATGATTATCTCTCCTTACGTAAAAGGGTTAGACCCCAATCGACTTTTCAGCCGTCAATTTAGCCATTCTCCCTGGAGGGTTCATTGCGCCTCCGCCGGATTAGTACCAAAGGGCCGGAGAAATCGGGTTACTACTCATCGTCTCGATTACCGGCCTTTTATGCGCGCCGCGCATGATTATGATGAATGCCCATAGATGCGCTCCTGGTCGACGGCAAGCGCTACCTCTACTTCTACTGTTACGATTCAGCGACAAAGCAAAAGAAGAGAGTCTACATCGGACCGGCGATTGATGCGGATTCAAGGAAGAAGGCCCTCATGCTCGAGGGAAGGTATCGCTCCGTCCAAACCGTCAAGAAAAGAATCCTCGCTCACTTGAGCAAGCTCGCCATATATCACACGCTCGGAGATTCTGGTGCAGAAACTGAGCGATTGGCGATCGAGGAGGAGTTCGAGAAAATGGTTGTGGTGGTCAGCGGGTGTCCAAGTCAGAGCCAGAAACGCGCTCTTCTTCGGGAACGAGCGTGCTCATCCGGAAAGACCGTAAAGAGTTCAATCCTGCTGCTCGTGGAAGGAGCTCCAAGACGCTATTCGGAGATTCTGAGGGAGCTCGGGAGGCCGGACAAGACGATCTACGTCTCGCTGAAACAGTTGCTCGCTGCGGGTCTCGTCGAGAAGGAGCGAGAGGGGACGTACCTGATTACTGACCCGGGAAGGGCGGCGCTCGTCGAAGAGGAGCTCGAGGAGACTGCTGTCGACCTCGTCGAGAAGCTGGGACCGGGCAGAGCAAGTGTGGTGAGACTGTGGCTCGAAGAACTGCTGGCTGGATACGCGTCGGAAGGTTCGTGTAAGAGGTTAGCCCGGTCCTGCCTTAAATCTGGAATATGCCTCCAAAGATGATTCGCTGTGCAAGCGTCAGACCAGACCAAGGGCATCGTCAGCATGGTCGAGCTGAAGAAGCTGGCCAAAACCAAGCTGCCCTCCTCGAGCGCCTTGAGGGACCTCATTGTTTCTGAGCCTGACTACCTCCCTAGTGATGAAGTCGTGCTCAAGGTCAGAATCTATTCGAGATTACTGTACCGCGAGCTGGACCGCCCACATCATTAGTCCTGTGCCAGCGGCTTGCTCAGCGCGGTGGGAGCCTTATCACGGCCTCCCCCGACGGAAGCGTCGAAAGGTACTCCCAGCCCTCCTCGATGAACCTCTTGACGTCCCCCATCTGCACGACCTTCTGGGTGTTCCCGTTCAGGCCCAGGTTCTGCTTGCTCTTCCGGTCCAGCAGCTCCCGCAGATTCGACTCCTCGAGCTCGCTGAGGTCCCCGAGCGCGTCGATATCGGCGTCCGTCCAGTTGGACAGTTTCAGGAACCTCCTGTTGAAGAGCGCGAGCGTCTCATCCCTGTTGATCAGGGTGCGCTCAGGGAAGAACTGGAGCGTGCCGTACTCCTCGCGTATCTTCTTGGCCATCGTCCTGTCGAAGCTGATCGTGGACCCCTCCACCCTCACGCCCGAGCCGAAGTAGGGGTCCTGGCTCCCCGCGAGGAGATGCCCGAAGAGGAACTCGACCTCCTTCTCGTTCATCATCGAACCGTCCGGCTTTCGGCGCCTCAGCGCCTCCTCGAATGACTTCCTGAGCGAGTGGGGGTGGACGTTCTTCCACTCCTTCAGCCCAGCGTTCCGCGCCGAGTTCTTCACTATCCTGTTGATCTCCATCTTAGCCATCGCCTTGAACTTGGCGACGTCGTGGGGAACATGGGAGGCGCCCACGTTCGGGGCGAAGAGTATCTCCTCCTCGCCGATCGGCCCGAATCTCGCCTCCCTGGACCTCAGGTAGGATTTGAGGGACTCGGTCGAGATGGCGTCGAAGAACGTGTAGTAGGGGATGTTGTTCTTGCACGCTTTGTGGTGAATGCGCTTCATCTCGGGATAGACGGGCACGAGGATGATGTCAGAGGTGATGTCGTGCGCAACGTCCTTGTAGCGGAGCGCCTTCACCGTGCTCTCCCTCAGTCCGCTGGTGTACATGCAGAGGATTATCGCCCTGTCCCTCAGCGACTTCGCAGAATCAGCCATCGAGAGTATCTCGGCCGAGCTCGGGATGTACTCCAGCATCTTCCTGTAACGGGCGGGCACGGGATAGACCTCGATTTCGAGCTCCTTCGCTCCCCTGTACCCGTTCTTCTTGAAGTGCATCAGGAGGCAGCTCCGCCTATTCTTCACGGTCTTCTTGCTGAGCCCCTTCGCGAGCCCGATGTCGAGGTAAGAGTGAATAAGCTCCTCGATTTCCTCCTTGGGGAGGGACACCAACTGGTCTGGATCTTTCCCGGCGTACTTGCAAAAGGCGTTCAGTATCGCGCCGTACCACTCCACGCTGGCGTAGCTGGGCGCGCCATAGCCGCTGGACTTCCGTTGCAGGTGGCGGAGCACGTTATCTACACTGGCGTAGCTAGACTTCCATCCATCGATCCCCACATCCACCAGGGCCTGAAGCACCAACTACCAATCGCCTCCTTTTGCATACGAAACAGGACAGATTCGGCTATAAGACAGAGGTAAGGTATCTCCGCGGAGGGGACGTAGCCTAGCTAGGTATGGCGACAGGCTCCAGTGGTCAAACTAGAACATGTTTGATGACACGCTCGCGTGGATGATTTCCCAATGGAGCTGCAGACACCTGTAGGCCCCCGGTTCAAATCCGGGCGTCCCCACCATTTTTGAACTCCGTTGGTTAAAAGGGGACCTAATCTGGCTCTAAAGCCCGTAATCTACGCATTTTCAACCGTTCACGATTATGGCCCTTTTATCGATTCCATTCGTTTGGAAGACGTTGAATCGGGGAAACATCACTTCCTTCCATCCGTCCTCGATGACTCCAAACCCGCGAGATGGTTTCAATAGCAGCCGCGCTGATTGGACTCCGGGTTCCCGTCTTCCGACTAGTGTGACGGACTCGGAATCATGCTCGCAGTATTCTGTCCTAGAGCCATCAGGCCTCGTCTTTCCAATGGGCTTCATGTGCATCGTATCGGCAGAATGTTGCTCGAGGACCGAGGTTATCTCTAAGCCGATTCTGTCTCGGTTGAATTTGCTCGACATGGAGAGAAGCTTCGTGGCAATTGAGCGAATAGCCTCTGAGCACTCATAACGACTGACCTCCAGACCGTAAGGAAGGTCCTTGCTATCGTCAGGGCTGAAATAATCCAAGAGTCTCAGAAGTCGCGCCTTGTCTATTATGTCTTCTCTCAGTGGGACGACGAATGAACGGGAGTAGAAATTCGACAACTCAAGAGCTGCGTCGGATAAGGAGAGTATGAGATCTCCCGACCCCCGAGATAGTTCTGATTCTAATTCTTCGAGCCGTGCAAGCGTAAGATTTCCATCATCAAATATCCTGGCCAGGAAGTAATAGAGGGACGGCCTCGACTCAATATGAAACCGCCAGTCTTTAACGTAGTCCGTGAACAATTTGAGTTCGCGTGATGGCTCGACCTTCCGAGATTCGGCCACGATCTTTTTGGCATCCTGAAATGAAGTCTCTGAGTCGAAGCGAAGCCCCCCGTGGGAAAAGTACTTTGTAAGAAATTGGTCATAGGATTTGTTGTGCCACACGACGAAAACATAGGTCAACTTGGGAGCACCTCTACGATGACGACCTTGATGACCGGGCCATCAACATAAGCCAAGATTGCGTAGCCCACGCTGGCCTGAGGAAAGAGCTTGAATCCTCCGTGAAGCTTGTTAGTCATCTGACTGAGTTCTGACGCGAGCGCCTCGTTCAGGCTGGCCGACTGTTGAGCATACGTGATCAGCCGTGCTTGAACGATCACGCTTCCATCGGCAGAGATGAGGTCATTACCCCCTAAATTCGGCGGTAAGATTATCATGTCCTTCAACCCAAAATCCTTCTCAAGCACGGTATAGGCTATCTCGGCCCCTAGTATGCCTTTGTCGTAGCTCGTTCCATCGTTGAGCATCTGATATTCCAATTGACGTGAAAAGTCGACGTGCTCTATCTCAAACGCCTGAGACGCGTATGGCACGGGAAACCCAAGGGTGACCTCGTCTGATGAACCGAAGGAATAGAGGCTGGACGGTGGATTGACCCAGATTGTGGCGACGTCTACATTGTTAGAGGAGGCAATCGTGGCAAACCTCAGCCGGACTCCATCGAATGAGATGAATTGAACAGTCGCAAAACTGTCAGAGTCCCAGATTCCGAGCGAAGCGCTTGTGTGTCCGTCGTAGTTGATTCGTATGTCTCGCGTCTGCCCGAAGGCATCGGTCAGAGTCACGTCGAGCGACGTGGTGCCTCCGACAAACGACAGGGGACCATCGACCGTCCCGTCTATCGTGAAGCTTGACACTCCCGCAAAGTCGTCCCATTGCGTCGCCTGAATCTGCAGGTCGTTCCCAGTCAGTGTGAAGCCTGTCATAGAGGTCTCGGCCCCTCCCCAGTCCGTGTAGAGGAGGTTGGTAAAGTCAATCCCTGGAAGGTCGGCAACGAACTGCGCCGCGGTGAGGATCTGGATTGAAATCGTCAAAACATCTCCTTGGTCGGCCACGTCCGAAGGCACGGTAGGGTACCAGTTTTGGCCGCCCTGGTAATAATGATAGATTACTGCCCCCACACTGGTAGGTGTGTCCCAGTAGCTCACCCGAAGTATCGCCTTAGTGCCCGGCTGGAAACCCTGCACGACCTCGGACAGGAATTGCGCGCTTATCGGCTGCGATGCGGAATTGTCGTAATACAGGTAGAGCTCGCTGTGGTGCACCAGGACGACCTCGATCTGCCCAGTGGTCTGGTAGTCCGTGAGATCTGCGGCGTTGGCAACGTCGTCGCCGTTCTGAGCATTATCGGCTACCTCCACCAGACCCTGAATCCTGGCTTCGATATCGCTCGTCGACACTCCGTTGACCTGGAGGTTGTCCGCCATCGAAGCCATCCTGTCGGCCGTGAGGCCGGTGTACCAGACGCTGTTCTGCGGGAACCTCTCGGCAATCTTCTGAAGGATTGAGAAGGTCAGCATCGCAGCCCTCTGAGATACAGTCGTCAGAATCTCGGAGAGGTAGGGCTTGATTGTCGGCCAAGAATCCAGCAATCCGACGTTGTCGAGCGCAGCCTTGAACTTGTCTGTAAAGTCGTCGTGGCCAGCTAAGGCCACCATCACCGCCGTGATGGCGAGGACCTGTCCCAGATACTGCGCCCTCTGTGCCCCGGTCAGATTAGAACTACCCGACAGGATGTATAGCTCCGCCAGCTGACCCGGAAAGGTGGCGCATACGGCCTGACTTGCACTTCCCGTATCGAAGTACGTCTCCAGACCCGTAATCCCTCCCGAGCTGACAAAATCGAGGGCTGTGAAACTTTCTCCGGCTATTGACGCAAAGAACCCCTTCAGGACTTGCCGCGCCTGTAGGGCGCTTTCTGCAGAGGTAACATTCTTCTCTAGCTGCATGAGGATTGCCTGAAGATACGGTTGGAAGCCCGTCGAAATCCAAGACGGCGGGTCGGGCATGTTCGCGTAGGTCCAGTTCCTGAAACCCTGGTACTCGGAAAGTGTCCCTGCTACTGTATTTGGGACCATTGCGGTGAGGGTGCTGGCAGCAGAACTGAGAGCGATGTTCCAGTCGGTGGTGTTGAATAGATCCTGATCAACTGTAGTGCTCTGATTCGTTGGAAGATCCGCCATCACGGTGAGTTCGAGGTTTGTGTCGCTGGTGGCGCAATAGTTCGAGTGGTTTGAGTAGCTCTGTACGACTATGTACATCACTACGAGAAGGATTATGAATATCGCTAGTTTTCCAATATCAGATCCCGATTCAGAGCGCGTGAACGCTTAGCTCAGACAAATTAATAATCACCACTTTTGGCCGGCGCGGAGCCTAAATCCGGGCGTCCCCACCAATTTCACCTTGTCGACGCGGTTAGCCCATTTATACCGCGTTCGTCGAGATAGCATCCATGGCTATTGGCAGTGGCAAGTACACGTACCGTCTAGAACCCGAGAAGCAGGACCTTCCTCCTTGGTGGCGCTTCAAGAGCTGCAGTGACGTCTCGGTGGACTCACAGGACAGGGTCTACGTCTTGGACCGTGGTCTTCACCCTGTCTCAGTCTTCGACCGAGACGGCAACTTTCTTTCGAGCTGGGGCGAGGGGCTATTCAAGTTCCCGCACTCAATCTACCTCGACCGTGGCGACAATGTGTGGATATCTGATTGCTACACTCACACGGTGACCAAGTTCACGAAGGAGGGGAAGCATCTCCAAACTCTGGGCACTCCGGACGTTCCGGGCACGACATATTATGGCGAGCCCTTCAACATGCCCACAGGATCTGCCGTCTCGCCATCGGGGCACGTCTACGTCTCCGACGGTTACGGCAACTACAGGGTCCACAAGTACGCCCCGGATGGTACCCTTGCTCTCACATGGGGAAGCTTCGGCATGGGACCCGGCCAGTTCTCCCTCGTGCACCACCTCGACGTCGACGAAGAGGGACAGGTCTACGTCTGCGACCGAGAGAACGGGAGGATCGAGGTCTTCGACGAGAATGGCAAGTATCTGAGGGAGTGGGGAGGGCTATATTTCCCCGCAAAGGTCTTCGTTAGGAAGGACATCGCATACGTGGTGGAACAGGGAAAGACACCGACCACCGGTCGTGTCGATGTCTTCACACTGGACGGTAAATTGCTCTCCAGCTGGGAAAGCGCGGGCGGGGCCGAAGAAAAGTCCGGAATCTCCCACGGAATCGCGGTGGACTCACACGGCAACGTGTACGTCACGGAACTCGACCCGAACCTCTTCGAGGGTTTCGTCGGCATCTGGGCTGCGTACCCTTCCAAGCGCCCCAATGGCGGCCCGAGGCTCCGGAAGTTCGTACACATCGAGTAGACTGGAAGGGTCCCTAGCCGCTCGAGAGAGCCGTAATCAGTTTCTTCCCATCCGGGCTCCCCCAACCAGTGCACGCGTCCCAACCCGGACCCGCCTTGTAGGCCCCGTTGTTCCCTGAAACCACGTCTCGAAAGGCAGGGGTGAAAGACTTTCCATAAAGGAGCAGATTGATGTATCCGACTGGCTTCCCGAGGCTCTGGTTTGCGAGCGCGAGCAGACTGGACCACAGAGGCGCGACGGCGCTCGTTCCACCGATGGTCATCTGCTTTCCATCCACTACGACGTCGTATCCCGTCTCTGGCGAAGCGTCTCCCGAGACATCAGGGACACCGCGGCCTGTCTTGGCCCCTGGATCGGCAGAGGGTGGAACTCCGGCCGCGGTCTGCCAGGAAGGCAGGGGGAAGAGTGCGCTCACGCCGCCCCCGGTAGCCCCGCCCTTGGGTAAGTCGTCCCACACGACCTGGCTGGTGATCGTGTTGGCGCTCGAAATCAGGCGGGTTCCTCCGCAACCGAGGACGTACTGGGAAGAGGCGGGAAAATCTACATGGGCGAGTCCGTCGGTGACACCATCCGATGAGCCTCCGTCGCCTGAAGCTGCGCAGACCGTGACGCCGAGCGCGGCCGCGTCCTGGAAGGCCTGGTCGAGGGCCTGGGAGCCCTGGGCAGTCCACTCGGACTCCGCGCTCCCCCAGCTGATGGAGACAACGCTCGGCTTTCCCTGGGTTCCGTGCACGGCGCTGTTCACCGCGTCAACGAATCCCGCGTCGGTGTTAGGGGCGAAATACACAAAGATTTGCGCCTTTGGCGCTATGGCGGCGATGACCTCGATGTCGAGAAGGACCTCTGCGTCCGGCCCGTTCATGTCCCCCGTGGGCGAATTAGAGCCCCCGTCCACAGCCACCGGAGTGACCGACGGAATCGGAATCCCGAGTTTGGTGCAGTAGGCCTGAATGTCCTTCATGGAGTATCCTCCGCCGAGCTCGACGATGCCGACCGACTGACCCGAGCCATCCAACCCAGGAAAATCGTACAGCTGCGCAACCTGGGGAGCAGTGTAGGAGACCCCCGGCGCCGCGGAAGGTTTGATGCGGAAGTGTGCTACGCTCTGCGGCCGGTTGTCGAGGCCGAGCACTGCCTGGACCAGGGGAGCGATTTCTCCCGGGACATAAACTGGGCCTAGCCGTCCGCGATAGGCTCCCTTCTCGGGGTGCACGTAGCGAACGAAATTGACGTTGAAAGCTTCGCTGTATTCCGCGACCGTGCCGGATAAGAGGACCGAGCGTTTCGCCGAGCTTTCCTCGACCACCTTCAGGGAGTTGTTCCTGGCGAAGTCCTTCACCTTCTGCAGCTCTTCCTTGGTAGAACCGAAGGTCGCCTCGAAATCCGGAGCGCGTTCGGGTACCTGCGCCGGGCGGGAGGCTGGGAGGCGAACCGGTTGACAATCGACAACTCTCTGTCGTGAAATCGGGGCCGTAGAATCAGCGTCACCAGGATGCTCTCCTCCGAATCCACTCGTCCTGAAACGCGCGCGCCCCGCATCATCGTGCGCTCGCTCCCCTGCACCGGTCTTCGGGCGACTGGACTAGACATGGTGTGCGTCCCACCTCATCGAGCGATATGAAGGTAACTCAAAATCGGTACACCGCGGGTTGGTTGCGTCAAGCTCGGCCAATCAGCCATCCCAGCAATGAAACTAAAAGAGAGGAATTCAATGACACCCACTCATGGTGGAGTTTCGACCGATGACACTCTCCGAGTACAGGGTCATGGAGGGCCGCCTCAGTCAGGCATTACGCGGAGGAGAATATCGTCGCTGGAAGATGGAAGAAGGAGGACGCGAAGTCCAGAATCAGAAGATGAGTTCGCGATGCTCCTGCCCAACGGTCAGGGGACCACAGACAACTATCTCCGGACAATAATCGACGATGCCACCTCCGAACCCGTAGGCATGATCTGGTACGCGATTAGGCAGGAGGACGACCGCAATTACGTTTTCCTCTACGATTTTCAGATTTTCGAAGACCATCGCAGGAAGGGCCTCGGTACCCAGGCGCTTGTGCATCTAGACGGCGAAGTGAAAGAGATGGGGTTCAAGTTGATAACTCTACATGTTTTCGCCCACAATCGTGCCGCTCGCGAGCTCTACAGCAAGGTTGGCTACAAAGAGACTGACCTGGTCATGTCAAAGAACCTCCAATGACCGTTCGTAGCGACAGGGCTACGTTCGGCCCAGCAGGCGGCTGCCTTTGCGAACGAATACCGGTAGGTCTGCGATGTAGACGAGATTCTCCTTAGAATACCACGGACCTTCCTTCCATATTGCGGCTCGGCAGGCGATGATTCCACGAGCCTTCTCTGTGATAGACTCCAGAGCGGCAAAGGTGGCGCCGGTCGAGACGACGTCATCGAGAAGACAGACCCGCCTGCCCGAGAGCGACCGCAATTCGTCCTTCGTCAACAGCAGTTGCTGCTGCGAGTTTGTCGTCATCGATTTTACCTTCTGAGAAAAGTAGTCGCCGACGTATGCCTTGACGCTCTTTCGAGCGACGATGAATCTCTCCAGCCTGAGCCTTTTGGAGAGTTCGAATGCCAGAGCGATGGACTTGGCCTCGGCAGTCAAGACGACCTCGAAATCGAGCCCCCCAGCTTCCCTGCAAGAAGTTGGGCAGCCTTCGAGAGAAACTCGACGTCGCCGAGTATCAACCCGGCGTCTGATGCGATGTATAACCCGGGACGTATCTGTACCAACGGAAGGTTCCTTGGAATCCCAGCCAGGGTTACCCTATAGGTCCGCTGACCTGCATATACCATCACGGCGTCCTTTGGGTTCATCGCAAGAGAGGCGAAAGACCTTACTCTGGAGGAATCTCTTTGAAGGCCAGAGAGATGTCGATTCCTCTCTTGGCATTGTACCACTTGGATCCGAAGTAGAGCAGCAGCCCGACTATGAAGGAACCCACGACATAGGCATAGGCAAAGTAGTAACCGGCTATCCCATCCACCGTAGCGGCCGTCCCCCATATCGTCGGCGAGGCCAGGAACTGATAGCTGATGTATCCGAACACTATCGCCATGAGCGCGCCACAGACCATCAATATCGTCTTCGTCCCTCCCTTCTCGTGCCTCTGACCTTGGACGATGGCGGCTATGCCGACGAAGGCGAAGTATATCATCGCTGCTATGACGGCGGCGAAGAGGACCTGAAGGCTACCATAGAGGTAAGACACCGCGCCGACCAGTGAGACGGTGAGTATCAGGACTATGGCCTGAGCGACCAGGGGCGAGCCGGTTCGAGGGTTGACGTAAGCCAGCCTCGAAGGGAGGAAGCGGTCGAACGCCTGGGCCAGGATGTACCTGGAGATCACAATCACGCCGTAGGCAAGTATCCCGACGTTCCAGAGTATCCACGCTATACCAAGGAAAAGCTCGACCACCGTGTTGCCGCTGACACCCATGGCGAGCGTCCAGAAGTTGAACGAGGCGTTGTAGACGAGGGTCGGATTGCTCAACGCCGCCTGAGTGAAAGCGAAGCCGCCAACATAGTACATGGTCGCGAAGGCGCTCGTAAGAAGGATGACGACGATGATCGAAGCCAATGGAACGTTCCACTTCGCCGTACCAGTGCCCTTGAGCTCCGAACCTACGGCGGGCCCTGCATTGATCCAGGGATATACGAAGATGGCGAAGAAGGGTAGGATGGAGATGGTCGCGCCGAGATCGAAGTTAGAACCGGTGAAGGAGCTCGCGACCGAGTTGTACGTGATCGTTTGGTTGTTCGCCACGAGGTTCAGGCCGTTGATGTAGTTCACGACCCCCTGGTGTCCTGCCGCGAGAAGCGTGATTATTCCCCCGATTATTCCGAGGACGCCCAGGATTATCGTGATGGTGACGATCTTGTAGCCAATCTTTTGGTTCAGCATATTCAGCAGGATTATGACGACGAAGATCGAGGCCCCGACAGCGAACTGTTCGCCTGGCGCGGCGCCAGGAACTGCCAGATTCAGAGCGAGGTTGCTCGAGTTGCCCATTGCGAGCGCGACCGACCCGATTGCCGAAACTAGCGCCAGCACGATGAGGGCGAAATAGGCTTGCGTCTCCAACACATAGCCCATGAACGAGAGCGAGCCGCCGAAGGCTCCTCCAAAGGTCCTGGAGATCCAGACGTAGTCCCCGCCAGTCCGTTTTATCTTGCGGCCGATTATGGAATAGACGATTATCTGAGGGATCGAGAGCAGGAACGCGATTATAGAAGCGTAGACGAGGTTGACACCGGCCACCGACGGCAGGGCCAGCATCGTGAAGCTGATGGTCGCGAGCGCGGCGCCGGCGGACATGTTGCCCATGTTCAGGGTTATCGCGTCGAGCAGCGACACGTTCTTGACGAGGCCCGTGCTCTCTCTCACAAAGACCGGCGCACTCGCCTTGTCGCCCATCGAGAGATTCCTAGTGGGCAGCGTATTTATTTGTCATTTAACACGTTCGCGTCAATAGCGGTGCAATGTGTTAACAGGACTTTCCATGAGATTTCAGCGAGTCGACTTGAATAACAAGCCAGGACTGTCGAAGACCAAAATTGCCGCGTCTATCTAGAGCGTTCTTCTCCCGATACACGCCTCTGGTCGCCAGGGAACTACTCGGCTGTGTGATCGTCAGAAAGCTCGGAGAAATCGTCCTGAGAGCAAGGATAGTCGAGGTCGAGGCGTACAGAGGCGAAGACGACCCAGCCAGCCACGCCTACAGGGGCATCACCCCGAGGACGGAGGTCATGTTCATGACCACGGGACACACGTACGTCTACTTCAACTACGGCAACCACTTTCTTCTCAACCTGACGACAGAGGCGAAGGCCGTCCCGGGCGCGGTCTTGATCAGAGCGGCCGAGCCGCTTCAGGGTATCGAAGAGATGCGAAGGATGCGTGGGGTGGAAAGGCTCACCGACCTGATGAGCGGGCCTGGCAAGCTGACCGAGGCCATGGGCATCGACATGGCGCTCTACGGGGAGGATGTGGTGAAATCGAAGAGACTGTACTTGCTAGCCGGTATCGCGCCACGAGAGATCGGGGTGTCGACCCGGATAGGCTTGCGGGTCGGGGTCGAAACTGAGTGGAGATTCTACGAGAAGGCGAGCCCCTTTGTCTCAGGCGACAGAA
This sequence comes from uncultured Nitrososphaerota archaeon, assembly GCA_963749225.1. GTDB lineage: Archaea > Thermoproteota > Nitrososphaeria > Nitrososphaerales > Gagatemarchaeaceae > Gagatemarchaeum. Next base: position 314,984 of record CAVVLY010000003.1, read on the forward strand.
CGCATAACTACCGCGGCCGCGGCGCGGGTGCAAGAGGGGTCGTCGGCTAGGTCGTCGCAAACAACTCTGGTTTGCGAACGAGGCTAGTCTGGTCCAGGCTTCAAACCCAACGGGAAGCGGCCTTGGGCGCTTGAGAGCGCCGGTTCAAATCCGGCCGACCCCACCAGTCCTCTAAAGACGACTTCACTCACACTTTGAGTAACCGCAGCTCGTGCATTTATAGCACCCTCCCTCAAAAATGAGTGCGCTCTCGCCGCAGTCGGGGCAGGTGCCACCCTGGACGAGCGGTGTCGTCGCTTCCTTCTTCACCTTTCCAGCCACGAGCACCTCCAGAGCCTTGGCCACTGCGTCCGGGATCGAGAGCATCTGGACCCCCTCGTCCCAGGAGACGTATTTGCCCCGGATGCCCTTCAACATCGTCACGATGTTCTGTATGTCTCCGCCGTGCTGGAGATAGAGGCTGATGAGCCGTCCTATGGCTTCCGCGTCGGCTTTTTCATCGCCACCGAGCTTCCCGAGCGTCACGAACACCTCTTTCATGGCCCCGGTCTCGTCGGCGTTGGCGGTGATGTAGAGGCTGCCCTGCGGGAGCTTCAGCTTCAGCGTCCTGCCGACCATGACCTTCGGTCTTTCGAACTGGGCCTGCTTGCTCTCCTCCTTCTTCTTGTCGACGTTGCTGGTCTCTAGGATTCCCTCCCTGCTCCCTTCCCTGTAGATGGTTATCCCCTTGCACCCGAGCTTCCACGCCAGGAAGTAGATCTTCTCCACCTCGTCCGTCGAGGTCTCCCGTGGAAGGTTGACCGTGCTTGAGATGGCCGTGTCGATGTGCTTCTGGATGGCCGCCTGCATCCTCACCCTCATCTCAGGCTTGATCTGATGGGCGGTGACGAAGTAGGACGGAAGTTGTTTCTCGTCGGTGATCCTGTGGACCTGCATGTACTCCTTCACCAAGGGATGGAACACCTTGAACTCCCCCTGGCTCAGAGACTTGCTCCTTCTGGTGTAGGAGAGCGCGAAGACCGGCTCCACTCCGCTGGAGCATCCGGCCAGCACCGAACCGGAGCCCACTGGGGGGACCGTCGTCAGCGCGCAGTTTCGGATGCCGTTCGCCCTGATCTTGTCTTTCACCTTCTGGTCGAGCCTCTGTATGAAAGGCTGCGCTAGGTGGTCTTCGACCTGGAACGCAGGCGCCGACCCCTTCTCCGTGGCGAGCTCCGTGGAATAGTCGTAGATGGCGTTGGTTATCCGCTCAAAGAGGCCGTCGACAAACTCGACGGTTCCCTGCTCGTCGTACTTGAGTCCCAGCTTGATCAACATGTCTCCCAGCCCGGTTATCCCTACGCCGATCCTCCGGCTCCAGAGCGAGGCTTCCCTCTGCTGAGGGAGAGGGTGCCTGTCCGCGTTGTAGTCGAGCACGTTGTCGAGGAACCTCGTCCCGTACTGGCAGGCCTTGACCAGACCGTCCCAATCGATGTTCGCGCGGTCAGTGAACGGGTCCTTGACGAAGTAGCTCAGGTTCACGGAGCCCAGGCAGCAACAACCGTAGTTCTCCAGCGTCTGCTCGCTGCACGGATTCACTCCCTGCACTTCCATCTTGTTGTACTCCGTGGTAGAGTCCCGCTTGATGGTATCCCAGAAGATCAAGCCAGGCTCATCGCTCTGCCAGGCCGCATTGACGAGCTGCTCCCAGACAGCCCTCGCTCTCACGGTCTTGTTGAAGCTGACCCTTTCGTTCTTGAAGCGCAACTCAAAGTTGCTGTCGTTCTCGACCGCGTGCATGAACTCGTCGGTTATCTTGATGGATATGTTCGCATAGTTGACCCTTTTCAGGTCCTTCTTCACGTTGATGAAGTCGAGGACGTCGGGGTGGTCGACCCTTATCGTGATCATCAGGGCGCCCCTCCTGCCTGCCTGGCCGATGGTCCCCGTGGTTGTGGAGAGCAGCTCCATGAAAGACACGGAACCCGTGCTGAAGATCGCGGAGTTGTTCACCGGAGAACCCCTGGGTCTCAACACAGAGATATCGGTGCCCACTCCGCCCCCGAAACTGTAAGTTCTCGCAGCTTCCTTGCACCAATCAAAGATAGCCTCTATGGAATCCTCTCTAATCTTGAAAAAATAACAGTTCAGAAGCGTCGACCTTCTCGGTTGCCCCGCGCCGAAGAGTATTCTGCCTCCCGGTACGAACTTGAAATCCTCCAGTAACCAGTAGAAGTTGTCTGTCCATTCCTGCTTTTTGTCCGCAACCTCCACGGATGCGAGCTCCTTGGCGACCCTGAGCCAGAGCTGCTCGGGGGTCTTCTCGACCTGTTTACCGCTCACGTCCCTGAGGGCGTATTTTTCGTAGAAAACCCTGGACCTCAGATCATCCTGCCCGAACGCCGCAAGTGTTTCTTGTGGTATGGGGACCTCAACGCTTCGGAGTTTTTGCTCCGCCGAGTCTTCCGGTTTCTTAATCGTTTCCAAACACAACGCCTTTTTTATTGAATAATCGCTTTCCCATGAAAGCAGTATATATCTCTGCAATGGGTTACGGAAGTTGACTCCATCGTTTCTCTGGAAGATGAAACACGCGTCAATGAGACGCTCTCACGTCAAATAATTTTGACATGTAGTCAACCCAATTTGCCTAATTAGTCGGCGGTCGAATATTGCGCCGTCGCCGTGGATTTGCATTTCTTGCATCTTCCGGACTCAGGTGGAAGCTTTGAGCCGCAGTTCCTGCAGAACGAGATGTTTCGGTGCACCTTGAAGAAGGGTACGTCCGACGACGCGGCAGTGAGCATGTTGTAGGTGTTCCTCAGGTCTAGAGAGGAAGCGTCCAGAACCACCGACAATCCCCCGTTCAGCGAAGCGGAGAGCCTCTTCACGTATTCTATCTTCTCTGGGACCTGCATATCCTCTTGTACGAGCCTAGGGGAGAGCGAGTAGCTCTGCTTTTCGTTCAGCTGGATGCTGGCGCGACCGTATTTCTCCGCATCCAAGGCCGCGAGCCTCTGGGCTCCCTCCTCGTCCACGATCGCCACTCCAAGTTTTTCGTTCTTGCTCGACTTTTCAGAGGATACCTGCCTTGCGGTCTGTACTATTTTTTCTGCGAGAGCCGTCTGGGCCGTGATCCCTCGGTCCTTGGCAAGGTTTCCAAGCGTCTCCTGCAGGCCGACCAGGTTCATGACCAGGGGCATCGCCTCAGAGCTCACTGTCTCCGAGCCAAAGCTAAGGGTCGGAAGAAGTCCCTTCTTGATGATGCGGTCGAGGACGTTTCGCCTGGTTATCAGGGCATCCGAGGCGACCCCTATCAGCATCGCTAGTTTCGCTCGGAAATATGTCTCATCCTGGTTGGAGTCGTACGAGAGCCGCGGAAGGTTCAGACTGAGATTGTGGAGCACGCTGACGTGGTCCCCTTGCATCTCCTGGGGCAGGACGTCCGGATTGATGCCCAGGAAGCTTCGTTTCTCACCGGTCGGGAAGAATCCGACGCGCCCTCCCGCTAGGATTATCGCGGCCGAGTCCTTGAGGAGGCTGACGTCATCGGCCTTCGGCTTCGCCAGGAGTATCCGGAGCTCAGGCCGGGGGACCTGTCCCACGAAGTTCCTGTAAGCCTCCAGAACGGCGTCCAGCACCTTGTCCACCAGCTCCCTGCCAGAGTCGTCCTTGAGGTACGGGTCCAGTTCGAGCGTTATCGTGGGCTTTTGCGTCGCGCTCAGTTGAGAAGAGACCTCCTCGAAGAAGCGCTGGATGGAACCGACGAGCTCGTGCTTGGTCTTTGACCTCGTGAACGGGGCCAGGTATTGGAGGAGGTTCCTGTAGACTATCTCGACCGATGCCTCTCTGTTCATCAGCGACGTCATGCTGGTCATTATGGTCATTGCGGCCTCCATGTTCTCGGGACTCGGGATTATCGGCGCGTGCGGAAGTCTTCCTCTGGGGTTGAATCCCGAGGCCCTCACGGAGAGCAGGTCCACGAAGACCGTGTCGGGCGTCAGTCCCCAGCTCCCCGCGTCCGCGATGTGGATGTCACCCGCGAGGTGCGCGTCGGCTACGTCTCGGGGGATCTGCTCGAGCAGGAGGTATTCAGCGAACACGGACTTGCCGGTCTGGTGCAGCAGCGATTCCACGTCGCTGCCGTCCTCCCCTGCCTTGCTCAAGAGCTGGGTGACGTCGAAGACGGGTAGGCCGAGCCGCGTTAGCTTGTGCCTGTACTCCTCGAGGTTGTGCTCGACAAGGAGAGAATTCACCATCTCGCGTATCAGGGGCGCGGTCAGGTACTGTGTCTGGAATTTATACAGCCTTGATTCTGTCTCGCTGGTTATCTTCTGGGCCAGCTCGACGGGCATGCCGGCCTCCTTCACGAGCGACTGGAGTATCTTGTCGGCGTTGAACTCCTCCATCGCCTGGCGGGATGTTCTCACGTAGAGTTTGCCGCTCTCCACCAGCGACTGCTCCTCTATCTGCCTCGTGAGGTTGAGGACCAGCCTTCCCAGGTTGGTCACGGTGTACTTTCTCTCCTGTCTGTTGAGCTGGATCAGGAGCTGCCGCACAAGTTTCCTGAGATGGTAGGCGAACTTTCCGGACTCTTTCTTCGACTTGAACCCTGCCAGCGTCTTCAATGCGCTGTAGGTGAGAGGACCCTTCACGTTCAGTATCTTCAGGATTTCTAGCCGCTGAGGAGAGGCGATCACACTGTAGATTGTCTTAACACGACGGGGGGCTGCTTGCAACTACGATGGGTGGAGGTCAAATGTATTAAAGCGTGCCTTGTCAAATTGTCAAATAAAATCCACTTTTACAAGTGAGATGAAGACCCCGCACGAAGCGGCGATAAAGAGGAAGATCGAAAGGAGCATCGAGGAACTCGGCCCCAGCCCTTCCGTCTTGAGGTTCCTGAACAAGTATGGGAAGGACAACACCAAGAGGATCTACTCCATCTGCCTGGTCGAGTACCTCCGGTGGCTAAAGCAGAATGGGATCACCCTGAACCCGGACGACCTGCTGCGGGACAACCTGAAGTGCGTCTACGAATCGTCGGCGACCGACGTCCAGAGCAAGAGGAAGCACACGGACTGGCTCGATGACTATGTCAACAGGTACCTGGTCGAGACGGGGCGGGCACAGAACACCAGGATAGTCACCGGGGCTGTAATACAGCAGTTCTACAAGAGGAATGACTCCCCCCTGTTCGGCGACTTCCAAGTCTCGAGGGCCGGCCAGCGGGAGCCCGCCAGGCCCCTGGACACCAGGGAGATCAGGATCGTGCTCAAGACGCTGTCTCTGGGGAACAGGATGCCCCTGCTCTGCCTCTGGCAGTCCGGGATTGAGATCAACCGGCTCCTCAGCCTGACGTGGTCCAAGGTGGAGGGAGTAGAGAAGGGAGAGTATCCGCTGCGGGTCGAGCTTTTCGGAAGGAAGAAGCACGAGCGGCAGTACTTCACCTACCTTGGAAGGGAAGCGATAGAGCACCTGAAGATCTGGAAGGGCAGGTGGTCGGAGCTGGGAGGCAGGCTGCCAGGTCCCCGGGACCCGATATTCATCGGCAAGGGAGGCTCGTACCTCTCGGCTCTCTGGCTGAACATCCGGCTCAAAAAGGTGGCCGTCAGTCTGCACAAGCAGGGGCTTATCGCGAACGGCGACGCGAGGAGCTGGCACACTCACGCGCTCCGCCACAGCTTCCGGACCGAGGCCGCTCACGCAGGCGTGAAGACCGAGGTGAGCGAGTTCTTCCTCGGACACCTCGGAGGGATCAACTACGTCTACAATCACAGGGATCAGCTCCATGCCGACGACATGGCTCAGGAGTACGTGAAGATAGAGCCGTTCATCAGTCTGGACTTCACCGAGGCTACTCTGAGACAAGAATACGAGGGCACGAGCAAGGAGATGGTCAAGATGATTGCGGAGCTGCAGAAGAAGGTCGCCGGGCTTGAAGCTCGATCAGGTTCCTGAGCCGGTCGAGCTCAGCCTGGATCTCGCGCAGCTCGGACCTCTTGACCCTGACATAGCCCTCCTGGTCGTCAGCCATAGAGGACCACCCTCGGCATCGAGAGGAGGCTCTCGAGCATCCTCGACCACATCAGACTCTGCTGCGGCATCTCCCTCCCGCACCTGATCACGGTGCGCACCATTATCGCGAGCCTGTCCTCCCTGGAGAACCTTGATGAATCGGAACCGTCGAGGTAGGAGCGCGTCTCCGCCTCGCAGATGAACGCGGCGGCGTTGACCACGGAGTGCTCGGGCATGAAGTCCTTGAACATCTGGTCCAGCCTGCTGAGGCAGTAGCGCCTCAGCCTCTCCTCTGCGTCCCCCTGGAGGAAGGCCCTGGTCTGGAGGCTCAGATTAATCGGGGGTCGGCCGTCGAAGCCCTCGTGGATCCTGTTCCTAATCTCGTGCATAAGGAAACCATGGAAACCCTGGCGTTGCGCCAGCTCGATGCCGCACCTGTGGCAGACGCCGTCGTACCTGGTGAGCGTAAGGCACTCCGGGCAGAGGCGCTCGGGATTGATTTCCCCTACCCTCTTCCCCAGCTTGTTCAGCGCAAGCTTCACCGAGTTTCTACTACACTGGAGCTTCTCTGCGATGGCGGTGGGGCTGTGAAGGTGCTCGGGATGGGACACCAGGTGCCACGCGACCCCCCTTTGGCGGATAGGCGCCTTCATTATCTTCAGTGGCGTTTACCAGATATAACGCAGGCGGAGGCGCAATCATACATGGCACAGTCTACCCCTTCCATTCTCTTAGCTAGGAACGGCAGAGGCCGCGAAACAACTTCCGGTTGCCTTTCTTATTCATTGACCTGAACCTTTTCCGAGGTTCTATTCGTCTTTGAACTGCGCCCTCAAGTACTTCAGGTCGTCCTCGAGCCGTCTGCGGTTCTTCTTGTGATACTTGCTGATCACCAAGAGGGCTTCGATCTTCTCGACGACTTTGGCATGACCGTACTTGTAGACCGCCTTGTTCAAGCCGGTCCTCCTTTTGTCCTGTCTTTCAGTCACACGGTAACCCTGCTGGATCAGGGAGGTCACATTCATGGTCCCAGCACGTGGATTAACGTGACGACGTTCTTCCTTTCTCTTCGTACCTTCGGCCTGCTTCTTCTCTTGCCCCATCTTCGAATCTCTCTCCGCTTTGCTCATGGGCGGGCGTTCTTCGTTTTTGAGTCTCCTCGCAGAAACCCCTCCGAAGTCATTTGGAGCCTCAACTTCTCTATGGGGTGAATACGACTAGAACGTATTTGGCCATTCTAGGAGGCGCAATGAACCCTTATGCATGGCTAAACATCTCTCCATCGATTAGAACAAAAGGCTGGAGATTGCGTTCAGTGCTATCGGACAAAACTATTAATCGAAGGGGACACACTGCCGAACACGACCAACGGTGCTTCAAAGAACAGCGTTAGGAAGGTCAGTGATGGTTTTGATAGCTATCGTTGTAGTGGCGGTGGCCATCGGCGCTGCGATCTTCGCCTCGTCCTATCTCGCTCCATCGTCTTATGCCCCCATATCCGTACCCCCCACAACTACCCAATCTACGACCACGTCAGTCAACAGCACCGTGGTCGCGACCGTCACGGTGTGGGAGACCGTCACTTCGCAGACCTCACAGACCATGACGATCTACGTTTATCCGACCTCCTGTGACCTACATGCGCCCGTTTCTCAGACGGTTACCATCACGGTCACGGTCGGACCGACCTCGACGACGACGACCACGACCACGGTGACGGCGACCTCGTTGATTCACACCCAAACCGTCACCGTGACCACCTGTCCCACGTTAGTATGAGCCTGCCCCCGACGGTCGCTTCTATCGTCACGACGACAGTGGCCCCCGTAGGACTCTATGATTGGGTCGTCGGGCAACGGCCGGCCGGCTAAGCTATTCCCCGCGGAGGCACAATGAACCCTTTCTTCCCCGTTCTAGGACGTAGGACTAAATATCTTACCGGCTAGAATCTCCTCTACTCGTAGATGAACTCCAAGCCGACCAGGAGCTACACCTGGCTCGCCGCAGCCATAATCATAGCCGCTGTGCTGGTCTCCGCGACGCTGTATGCCACGTTGGGGCCGGCCGAAACGACCGTCACGAACGCTTCTACGTCCACATCAACGGCCACGACCACGGTGACCACATTCTCTGCCGTGTATCAACCGTGCACGACCCAAGCTTATGGCGAACCTTCCACGAGTTCCTTGTCCTCTCACGTCCCTGTGCTCCTGATGAGCCCAGGCACGACGGCCGAGGTATGCGTCGTCTATCAAGCCTCTTGGGTTTTCAACGATAATCCCGACACATTTGGGAACGGGAGCTACACCTTCTATCCCTTCATCGTGGCGAAATATCCGGGGTGCAGCGGACCAACAGGAGGAACCGCTTGCGAGCAGACCATCTATCGCGGGTTCAACATAAGGGCCTCGCCAAGCTCCGTTCAGATGTCGCCATCGACGGACTACGTGACCGTAGTCTACACCATCACGGCACCAAGCAATTCGACGGGGTTCTACGACCAATCTGCGCCATGGTGGGGCGTCTGCGCGACCATGCCGATGGCCGTCGGCTACTCGGCAGCTCAGGTGAACTCCTCGGACTTCGGCGAGCCGCCGCTTCACTCGTGCCTTGCCGAACCCTTCGTGGCCGTCGCCGAGTACGTCACGAACATGAACGTAACTTACGTCAGTTTGCCCCCAGAGTAAGGCCTCTGAGCTATGCGCGGCGGTGGCGCAATGAACCCCCGCTCTGCAGCGAGCACTAAATATCACGGTCACAGTCAAATCTCTGCGATTCGTCGATGACTGCCCAGCCGCCTCGGAGCAATGCCAAGATCTCTATCATCGGTGCTCTAGCAGTAGTTGGCATGTTTCTCCTAATCTTTGGTACCTCAACACAAGATTGTGCGATTTGCAGACGCGCCTTACTGTACCTGGATCCGCACACGTAATCTCGTGCTCGCCGACACAATATTTTGTGTCGCCGTTTTCTCAACACACTATTGTTTCAGAGGAGCTGTTTGTGGTTCACTCGAATTACGACCTCAATGTGGTTGGACTTGCGGTCTTATCTCTCGCAATAATCCTGGGGATCAAATGGCGTAGTTTTTCTGGCGAACCTGCCGTTCACGCTTCCCCGGCGGAGACGCAAATAACCCACAGGAGGATGGCAGAAACTCAGCGGAACGCGAGAGCCAATCGGTTGAAAAGTTCAATCTTCGCCTTTGAACCATATTCTGAATTAGTCGGCCCGCATTGGGCCAGCAATTCGTCTAGGCATCGTTTCACCGCCCTCGCCTTCTCCGGCCCCACCTTCGTGACAATCTCGGCGGCAGTCTCTCCAAGTTCTGCTTCGATGAGTGCCGCTTTGCCACGATTGGTAATCGCATACGCCCCATCGGGCATCCTTCTGATTAGACCGGACGCAATCAGCTGTTTCAGCGAGACGTAGATCGTCTTGTCCGGCCTCCCGAGCTCCCTCTGGATTTCCGAGTAGCGCCGTGGCGCTTCTTTCACTAGCCCCAGGATTGAGCTCTTTACGGTCCTTACGGTCTTTCCGGACGACCACGCTCGTTCCGGAAGGAGAGCGCGTTTCTGGCTCCTACTTGGACACCCGCTGACCACCACAACCATTTTCTCCAACTCCTCAGCGATTGCCAGTCGCTCAGTTTCTGCACCAGAATCTCCGAGCGTGTGGTATATGGCGAGCTTGCTCAAGTGAGCGAGGATTCTTTTCTTGACGGTTTGGACGGAGCGATACCTTCCCTCGAGCATGAGGGCCTTCTTCCTTGAATCCGCATCACTCGCCGGTCCGATGTAGACCCTCTTCTTTTGCTTTGTCGCTGAATCGTAACAGTAGAAGTAGAGGTAGCGCTTGCCGTCGACCAGGAGCGCATCTATGGGCATTCATCATATTCATTGGCGGCGCGGATAAAAGGCCGGTAATCGAGACGATGAGTAGTAACCCGATTTCTCCGGCCCTTTGGTACTGATCCGGCGGAGGCGCATTGAATCCTGTACATGGCAGAAGATTTCGTTCGCATGTTTTAGAAAGAATGGCTGACGACCCCAGATTGCACTTCTAGCTTCGCAAAGGCGTAGCACTAAATATCGTAGATGATTGTTGAAATCTTCGGTTTGGGATGAGTAACCAGCCGAAGAAAAACAACAGCAAAAAACTCGCAATAACCATAGTAGCGGCCGCTCTTATTATCGGCGTCGCCATCTACGTATCGTTCTACGCTGGAAAGCCATCCCCCTCGTCATTCACCTATGCCCCTATCGGCCAGTTGAAGGTGGACTCGGTCCAATCATCTGTGTGCCAAGACTGCGGCACTGTGGATGACAATGGTGTGTCCTATGTCGACTTCGCGGTCACGCTCCAGAACGTCGGTGACTCCCTAATCTACTTCCAAGCAGGATCATCTTTGCCTGTGTCCGTCACCGCGAGTTCTACGGTCCTTCAGGCTAGTCCGCTGATTTGCCTAGGTAATGCTGCCCTTATCCCGCTCGAGCCAGGCCAGAACTATACGATGAGCTTCGCCGGTTGTACCCCTGGCTATTACTATCAGGTGGCCCAAGCCGGGACTGCCAAGGTGACGTTCGACCTGAATTGGACCACCGAAGCACCCACGGGGGGTGCGGATGCGTTTTCCAACGTAACTACGGTCTCCGCCGACCTCCACTTCGCATGAGGGAACGCGGACGCGCAAGGAAGTCTATATCCCCTCGAGCATTTTCACGCTCTCGAACAGCGAGATTCCAAAGCCGATGAATACCACTATCACGCAGAACGCGTAGGTGCTCGTAGGCGGACCCACGGGCTTCAATACCGTGACGAGGACCACAAGCGCGGCAGCGAAAAAGACCGTGTAGGCTATCTGGTACGGCAGGACCATCCGCCTCAACCGAACTAAATTGCCTAGGATTACCCGGTCGACGATGTATCCCTCCTTTGTTTCACGGATGAGTCCCGCTCTAAGGAGCTTCGCGACCTGGTACCTGAGCGACCGAGGGGGAACTCAATCTCAGGCCCCTTTGAATGTCATGAATCCTAGTCGGCTTCCCCTCCTTGAACAGGAAGCGATAGACTCTCAGGGTAGTTCCCTGAAGAACCGCCGCGTCGTCTTTACCGGTCCCGCTAGCGATGGGACCATCCTTCGCATCGCCTCGATCGGAGGCGTCCTGATCCCTAGTCATCGCGTAAGTTTAGGCTAGGCTTTCGGGGTATTAACCTATGTTTAGGTTCGTCGGCAATCGTCCAACCTAAAGTTAGTGCTATATCATCATCCCTTGCAAACCATCCATCGTGGAAGTGATGAGCAACTCCGTTCTCCAAGACAAGAGGGCGATAGCCGCAGGTTCTGTCCTCGCGATGGTCGGCGTCCTAGCGTTGACGCTTCTGACCACGTCATATTATCCGGCGACTGGGCAGACGGCAGTCACGGTTACGACCACAACCACGGCCTGTCCAAAGATAGGGTCACATCCGACCGGACCAGGCGCACCCGCGGCCGGCTGGATCTACTATCTTCAATACAATGCTAGCAGCGGAAAGACATACGGCCTGGGCTTCTACCAAGGGTGTTACGTAGAGAGCATTCTCATCAGTGCTGGTCTCATGGGAAGCACCAACGTCACGGCCGTATCTGCTGCCCTCAATGCACTGCCGGGCAACCTGCTGATAGAAGTGAACGGCTACCCCTATCTGGATGCAATGACCACGAACGGCTACATCAACGCGTTCTACGTGGACCTTCAGACTCACCAGGTCACTCTGATTCCAGGAGTCACCTTCAGCAACAACTACGAGAATGCTTACTACAACGGGCAGTCGATAACGAATGGGACGCAGTTTCCCGTGCCAGGGCAGTGATTCATCGCAGAGGCGCGAAACAAGCAGCACTAAATATCACGAGCGCTTTCCAATTCAGATGATTGATCGATGGCCAAGCAACCGCATCGCGAACACTCCAGGCTCGCAATAGCGATGGTCGTTGCGGCAATCGTGATTTCTGCCTCGATTCTAGTTTCGTATGGCTCACACTCGACTGTCACGAGCACATCCACGGCAACCTCGACCACGACGAGCACCGTCACCGACACTCTCTCACAGACATCGACGGTCTCCCAAACCACGACCGCAACGACCACCGTCACGAGCACCGTGACCGCGTCCCTCTCAGGTCCGCCCCTCCTCGAAGCCAACCAGGTGGTCCTGATCGATGTCGCCAGTCCTGCCGCTCCCGGTGACTGGGGAAGCATCAGCCCGAGCAACGTCAGACTTGTAGTCGGAGTGAATAACACTGTGTTGTTCGTAAACAGCGGCAAGAATAATGTTGCTGTAGCGTCAATCATCTGGCCAACCAACTCGTCGGGCTTCTCGACCCCGATACTGACCTCCAGCGAGAACTATTCAATCAGCTTGAGCACGCCGGGACTCTACAACTACACCGATTACATTCATCCAACAGGGGTGTCCGGCTTGATACTCGTGGTTGATGTACCTGGCATATCGGCTTCGACCAGCAGCAACGACACCGTCTCGATAGGCAACCTTCTCCTCTGTACAACGTGCAATCCGGGACCGAGCCTCCACGCGAGCGTGCTGATTAGCGGAACGAGTCCTCTCGCCGACTTGAGCCTATATCTGAACGGTACGTCCGAGGGCCGGACCTTCGTCAACGACAATATGACGAGCTATGCATATCAGTACAGCGCTAACCTCGTAGATTCCTACACACCGATTCAGCAGGAGAAGACGTACTTCGTGGAGATCGTGGCCGTCTTTGCTGACGACCAGCTTGCAGTATCTACCGCCTCAGTTGTGGCCACCTAGGTTTCTTGCCGCCCATGAGCCCAACATTTGGGTGATTATCCTCCGCGGAGGCGCAATGAACAGTATACATGCCATGATGTTTCCTTCTTTTGTCTTGCTTCGAAGTGGCTGGAGGTTACGCCTGCGTCACGGTCGATGGCCACCCAATATTCAGGCTGCCTCTTAGGTGGTGTGAAGCGAACTGCTAAACTGGTATTCCATCTCAGCAGTTTAGAGGTAAGGTTCCAATAGTTGGAATGATCAGATCGTTGAAGGCGCAGTATGAGGTCGCGTTGTTCAAGGTCAGGTAAGTGATCACAATTGGATAGGTGAGTCTCGTATCGATAGTTGGGGTGGTGAGAGACCAGTTTGTGCCTTCACATGGGGCATTCTGGGGGTGGTCACATGTAGCATTCAAGACAATAGAGCCAAACTCCACGGATTGAACCTTCGAGATGGGGACTGAGAATGAAATCTTGATGAGTTCTCGAGCGTGCGTCGCTACTTCGTATTGGGAAACTGCCAACCAGCCGGTTCCCGCGAACAGGACCACACAAACCACTCCAAGAACCATGTTGATGGTGAATCTCGTGTCCTATCGACCCAGCCTCTCATACGCGATTTTCCTCACGCACTAGACGCTCCTGAGGACCTTGTTCAGCTCGTAGACGGACGCGCCCAGTGCAACGACATTGATCACGAGCGCGAAAAAGTTACAAAGAACTGATTCCGCTGGGACGCAGGAACAGAAGCAGGAACGCCAGGGTCACCGCGAAGAAGACCACGTACCCAGACTGGACCGGGACAGAGACACGCCTGACTCTTACGATGTAGGCGAGCACGCTCCTGTCGACCACGTAGCCGCCCGGCTCCTCCCGCACGAGCTCCATCTGCAACAGCTTCTTGATGTGGTACTGCGCCACCGAGGACGAACTCAGCCCGAGGTCCTTCTGGACCTGAGATATCCCGACCGGCTGTTTCTGCTCCAGAAAGTACCGGTAGACCCTGTACGTCGTGCCCCGCAGATAGGTGTCTGAGGAATGGTCCTCCTCTTTTGGAGGCTTGTCTGACATCTGGGTGAGTCTCTGACCGATAAGAGCGCCCGAGCCGATTTAATGCTATAGATTAGCAAGCACAGAACAGACCTTGCTAAAGTGTAGCAATGTATAGCCACGACCACAAGGGTATACTGGAAACGAATGCAAGTACAGAGGAAAGGGATCGGGCTCATGGCGAGCATTGCGATCGCGCTCGTCGCCGCGCTGCTGGTGGGCGTATTGGCCGTCGCGCTCTTCCCCGGCGAGTTCACGACCACCGTCACCAAGACGAGCTATCCCTCGACCTCCACGACAACGACGAGCATTTCTTCGTGTACCGGCCCTAACCCTGAAACGAGTCTAACCCCTATGCACGCATATTCGACCAACTGTGAGCTCGGGATAACCCTAGGTGTCGAGACCAACCCTGTGCACCCCGGTGGTATGAACGGGAGCGTCAGCGCCTCGATATCGACCGACTTTGCGGTCGCGACCAACCTGACCTATACGGGTTTTCCCTCGCTCCCGCACGGGCTCGACCCGGCTTCTCCGACAGCCGGCGACTACTTGTCATCTCCGGACGCCTCTTGCGACGCCTCTCCACCCGCTGGGAACAAGACCGCGTTCTTCGTCATATACAACAGCTCAGGCTCACCTCTTCAGCTCAACGACAACGCTCCGAACCTGACCGCCTGCGGCATCTCCGGCCCTCAGCACGATTACTATAGTTTCGACTACGGGTTGGAGATACTCAACGCCACCACCGTCGTGGGAGGTTACTGGACGAGCGCGGACGCCGCCGAGCCGTGGGTCAATGCGACCTATCAGCAATTCCCTGCCGGGAGCTACACCATTGTCGCCTTCGACGCGTGGAATCAGACGGCCGAACTGAACTTCACGGTCACCAGCCCGACGACTTCGGAACAAGCCACCGCGGGAGAGGTAACAGTGACAATCCCGTATGGCGCCAGGTCGAACACCACGCTGAACTTCGAGCCGGCAGACATCCGGGTGGTCATCGGGATCAACAACACGGTCCTGTTCGCGAACAACGACACCTCGATGGCGCAGGTCGTGTCGACCTCCTGGCCGAACGATTCGAGCGGTTTCCAAACCGGTATGCTGAGTCTCGGTCAGAGCTCGGAGGTCACCCTGACGGTTCCAGGGACCTACGACTACGAAGACAGATTCGACCCCGTCTGGCTGACGGGTACCATCGTGGTCGAGCCGCTGCCCCTGCAGCTCGAAGTGACCCTCAACGCCACGACCATCCAGAGCGGTGGAGGGGTTCTGGCTAGGATCTCCATAGTGAATCCACTCGGAGTGAACGTCACGGTGCCGCAAAACTATGAGAACGACTCTTCTATCCTGTCGTGGAACGCGCACGACTTTCTCTGCGGCGGGTTTGCAGCGTCCAATCCCACTTGGTCTCTTGCTGGCTACGCACTATTCCAGGGCCACCACACCTCAGCCAACCTCTCGTCCGCAGGCACCCAGCTCACCCTGGCTGCTCCGCTTGTCATCGAATGCGTTTCCGAGCTCGAACCCAGCGTGATAGTCTTCTATCCCAACGGCAGCAATACGGTCGCCTATTTCCCGCCGAACAATCTCATTGAAACCACGGCCGCCGGAGTCTCTGCCATGAATGCTACCACGGGGTGTGCGTCCTTACGTCAGGCTACTACGATTGCAACGGTACGGCACTTTCCGGCTACTGGACCGGCCCAGCGGGCGGCTACTTCGATTCGGGGAATGCCACGACCACCTCGCCGTACTTCCACTACTTCGCGCCGGGGCAGTACACGCTGGTCGTTGAGGACTCGTGGGGCCAAACCTACTACGCCTACTTCCAGGTCGTGCCCTAGGGCTCCTCTTCGAGTGTTCAATCATGTTACGGCTCAGCTGGTGGTGAATATCACCGGTGGAGGTGCAATGAACCCTTATGCACGGCAAAAACATTTCTTTCTATTGTCTTGCTCAAGAATAGCTAGAAGCTCTAGGCTTTTCTTCCGTACTCAACCTCCTTTTGGGCTGTCCTAAAGCGTAGGACTAACTAGCTCACGCACCTCTCTATCGTGGTTATCGATGGAAGCGACGGGGGCCAAGAACTACACAACGCTAGGAGTATCGATTATCGTGGCGGCTGGTATCATTGCAGGGACGGTCTTCGTAGCTTTTGGGACTAGTGGGTCAACCAAGACTGTGGAAGTGACCATACCTCAAACGACCTCGACGAGCACGAGCAGTTCAACCGGATCTACCATTTGTACTATCCCGGACTCGGGCGAACTATTGATCACGGCAATGAATAGTTCTAGCGGCACGCCGATTGGCTCTGTCCCCGTCCAGGTAGAGAATTACTACCCGAACTGCTTCACCTACAACTCGACCACGATGAACACGAATGCGAGCGGGATGATCTCCATTGGTGGTATCGGTTACTATAATCTGACTGTCAGTTACAATGGTGTGAACACTTTCATCAATACATACATCGGACCCGGGACCTTGACCTGCGTGACGCTCGAACTACCTTCCGGGAGCTTCGACGTTTCGCACTCGCAAGGAGGCGAATCCAACTGTGATTCGTCGACTACGACAACTAGCACTGCCACGACGTTCACATCGACACGACCGCAACTGTACAACGTGACCTTCCAACAAGCGGGTGCCTGCTCTCCTGCAGTTTACGTCCTGCCCTGGTCCGTGACCCTTGGGAACACGACTGAAGCGCAGCCCGCCGAACACTCCTCTACCGGTGCCTGATGGCGGCTACAGTGCCGGGCCAGAGCCTCCAGGCCTATACACGATTACGTTCTCAGTCCCAGAACGGCGTCTATCGGTACTCACTGAGGCCGCAGGGCGCGTTCTATTCGGCGAACGGGAACGTCACTGTTAGCGACTCCGACGTCACTGTCACGCTGAATGGTCCTGTAGTAAGCTGCACCACGACAACATCGGGCGGCTAAGCCATTCCTGGCGGAGCCGCAATGAACCCCATAACATGTCAGACGCACTTGCAAGCAATATGGCGAGAAGATTCCCTCACTCATGAAGACTTTGAGCAGCGGGTGATTCCTACATTCCGAACTCTTTTCCCTCGAGCTGCCCAACCTTGACTTCGAAGACCACGAGGAGCGAGGTGCTGGTCCTCGCGTTCATGATCTATGCGTTTGGCATCTGGCTTCACATACCATACGGGGGTGGTCACATCTACAGCGACATCGTGACCGTCTTCCAGGACCAACTACTCAATCCGAATTTCTCCGCTACGAACATACCGTACGTGAATGCGTTCGTGGAGTACCCCGTCCTGGTGAGCATGTTCATCTATGCGATGGGTCTTGTAGGCAGCGTCCTACCCTTTTCCACCCTCAACGGGTACTGTTTGGCCTCCGCGGCGTTCCTTGCTATACCGAGCCTTCTCTTGGTCGACGAGACGATGAAGGTGGGTCGACTCATCGGGGCCAGTGAGAATCGAGTTCTTCAGTACGTTGTTATCACGCCGACGTTCCTCTTCCTGCTCCTCGTCAACTGGTACATGATTGGCGTCTATTTCATGATGCTCGGTCTGAGGATGTTCCTCGAGGGCAAGCACACCTTTGCCAGCGTCCTATACGGCCTCTCCCGCCGCTTCGAACATTGTCACCGCTGCGCCGGCGATAGGGCTGCTATTCAGCCTGCGTAGCCTGAAGGAGGCGCTCAAGTTTGCTGCAGGTGTCGGACTGACTTTCTTGGCCATTAATGCCCCTTTCGTGATAATCAACCCGCAGCTCTGGGTCTCATACTGGCAGTTCCAATCAAGCTGGTACATCGAAGGCTCGTGGATGCTGGCATTTCTCCCTCTCTGGTCTCCCCTCAGGCATTTCGTCTTTCCTGCCTCGGCGGTCATCCTGTTGGGCGTTATACTACTGCTGTCCAGGACCAAGCGGGTGCGCAGCCCGCTGACGCTCGCCTGGCTCTCGACCTCGCGCTGCTCTTCAGCACCTATGTCTTCACACCTCAGATGAACCTCATACTCCTTCCTTTCTTCGCTCTGGCGCCAATCGCGAAGCGGTACTGGGAATTCCTCGCCTTCGACATTCTTACCACCACAATAATCGTGGTCGGCTTCTCCCAACCCCTCCAAATCGTAGGGATAACGTATAGCCTCGACCAATTCACGTACTTTTCTCCGGTGCAATGGATGGCGATCATCAGGTCGGTCTGGCTCGGCAAGTTCCTCCTTTGGGATGGCGTCAGGAAAGTGATTCTAGGCGGGATCGTAGCAGATGGCACCCTCCCGGCCGGCATCATGAAGCTAGACAACTGGATACGAGCCCAACTCTTCAAACACGCATGAAGGACATCGGCTCGTATGATTTCACGGTCGCCTACTTGGGTCACATCCACAATCTAGTCATTTCTCAGGGGGGCCTACGGCTCCAGCTGTGGTACCTCATCTTCCTCCTGGAAAGACAAATGCCGCCGCGCACCCGCGCCATGGACGACATGCAAGCCAGTGTAGGGGTTGAAGAAGATGAAACTTTTCTCGAGTTTCCCTCTCGTCTCGCCCGAGAGTTGGTAATCATCGCCGGCGGAGCACGTTGAACACTATACATACCACAAGATTTCTTCGGAACTGTAGGCCAAATGATGGTTGGAGGCCCTGAACCTTCGCAGGTTGACTCGCGAAAGCGTAGCACTAAATATCACAACGACAACAAATTCCGCGGTTGACCGATGTCCACGCAACCACCGCGGAGTTACACTACCCTCGCTATTGCCATCGTTGTGGCAGCCATGTTATTGGGCTCGGTCGCTTACCTAACCATTTCCCTTACGAAAACCGTTACCAAGGTCGACGCTGTCGCCACCCCCTTCACAGTCACCGAGACGAGTCTCTTGACGACCACGGTCACCACGACGAGAAGCACCAGCCAGGCGAACATTACTGCATGCAGTGTTGCGGTCCCACCACCTCAGGGGATATACCTTAGAGTCGTGAATGACTCGGGGTCTCCGGTTTCAGGCCTGCCAGTCATAGTCCAGTCGACTGCCAACACGTTCTGCGGTCCAGGTCACGCGCCGCCTCCGACGGATTCTATCGCTGATACGAATTCGAGCGGTTGGCTACTTTTCCAGGGATGGCTCTATTATTTTGTCTTTGTCTACGCCGGAGGTACATACAATTTTACCGTCGGTGGCGACCCGATGGCTTGGAGCGTCGCCACAATCAATGTTCCGTCGGGATCGCTCACGACCGAGATATGCGGACTGGGCGGAGGTGCCGCGAGCTCCTCGTGCTCCAACTCATCCACCACCGTCGTCTCGTCTACGTCCTCGACTACCGCCAGCACCGTGAGCGCTTTGTTGTCGGTGACCGGGACGAGCGTCGCGACCGAGAGCGACACGTACCTCACATCCTGCTCCGTGACCGGGGTCGGCGGACTTCAGCTTCAGGTGGTGTCCGACTCTACGGGCGAGCCCGTGAGCGGGGAGGTCATCAACGCGGTCGATAGGCTCGGATGCGACATCGTAGGACAGTCCGGCGAGACACAGGTCGTCTATCTCGACAACTTCACGATAGGACAGGGAGGGTGGCTCACACCGGTCTTTCCCAATCAAGCTACGCCCGGAGGCGAGCTGACCTTTACGGTCGGGTATCAAGGAGAGACATTCAACTTTTCTGTGACGGTTCCACCGATTGGAACGTCCTGCATAACTCTTCACGTTCCGTCAGGAAATATAACCACTGCAACGGTGATGAACGGACAGGGATCTTACTGCTGGCAGTAGCCGTTTGCATCCTGCACCTCTAGCCCAACGTGGGTGATTATCCCCGGCGGATGCGCAATGAACCCTTATGCATGGCAAGAAATCATTCCTTCCATTGTTTTAGAAAGAAAATGGCTGGAGGCTCGAGCGACGGATGTCCTAAACCGGCGCAAAAGCCTCAAAAGAGGCTGTCGCATCTTACAAGGCAGAGAGGACATGAAGCTCCTGACCGCTACTGGCATAGCGCTCTTTCTGAGCGGTGCGATAGCTGCAGTCTGGACCCTTGGGCTGAACCCATCCGATTTCACCAGCAACATACTCGACCCAATAGTACTCTTGATGGTCTTCGGGACCGTCATACTGGGATTCGTCTCCCTCGGCTTGGCCCGCATGCAGATTCCGCGGCCTCGTGTGAAGGTAATCGCGGTTGTTTTCCTTATCGTCGCGCTCTCGGTGCCCACTGCTTTCCTTTATGCCGCGGCGCAACCTTCGGCGGTCGGCTGCCTTTGCACCGGAACCGGCCCCGGATTCTACGTAAGCCCAACGTTGGATGTACCGCTTGGGACCGGCAACGGCACGCTCACGGTTGAGGTTCAAAACGACAAGAGCAACGGTGTCTTGATCACGGCGGTGATGTTTACGAATCTTATGATAGGTTCGAACTCAGGAGTGGACAACGGCACGACAATCGACGCCATATCAGGCCTCGTGGTGATGAACAACGGCAGGCCGGTCAGCTCGGCGAATCCCATGCTCCCTGGCGACGCCGCTACCGGCTCGATCAGCGTGACAAACGTGACCGCTGGCGCGACCTATCAGCTAAACACGGTCTTAACGTTCGGGAATGGCGGGCAGGAACATGAGACCCTGTCAGTCACCGCCCAAATCTAAACAAATGCTGAATTTCCGATTCCGCCGCCTATAGCCCAACGCGGGGGTGATTATCTCCGGCGGAGGCACAACAAATGATGAAAATCTTGGCACTATTTGCCTGAATAGTCGGGTAAGTTTCTAGAAACCCTTCTTCTAATCTCTAGTGCTATAGCAGAGGCAAACAATACCAGCAAGCGGATAACGATCATGTTTGGACTGGGTGGAAAGGTCGCGCTCGGGGCCGTCTTGGCCGTACTGCTAACGGTGGGGCTCGGAACGGGGCTGAACGCATTCGTCCCGAACAATTCCTCCCCAACGACCCAAACAGTCACCGTTTCCTCATCTGCCTCTACATGGAACGACTGCAGCGGAGGGTTATACCATGGCACGACCTGGATGATAGTGTACAGCCTGACCGATGGTAGCATTCAGACACTTGGCTCGCCATGCGGTGGGGCGATCATCCCGACAGGAATGGGAGGCCTCGATGTGACATCCAGTCCGGTGCTTCCAATCATCTTGGCCAATGGATGGGTCAACACGTTCTACGTGAACTTGCAGACACAACAGATCACCCAGATTCCGGGCGTCACGTTCTCGAGCAACTACTCCGAGGCCTTCTACAACGGGCAACCCATCATCAACGGTACTCGGTTGCCAACGCCGTACACATCGCCTTCTACCACCATCCACAATATCCCGACTTGCGTATTCCTGAATGGGGACGTTCACGTGGCGTACCCTCCGGTGCAGAGCGGGCCCATATTCCTCAAGGTCGTCACAGACCAAGGCTCGGCGGTCACGAACGGTACGGTCTATGGCAGTCAAAGGGGGTCGTTGACAGATTGGCAGGGCTCGAGCTTCTATTGTCTGGCCATGTCGTACGATACGAACTCGACCGGTTTCATGCAAGTAGGTGACCCTGCGGATGTGATGCCCGGAGGTCCCGGCGGCCTTTACGGAGGGGTGTACAACTATACGGTGATAGCGGACTATGGAGCGAACCAGTCATCAAGGGTCGCCATTCCCGACATCGTCGTTCAGCCCAACGCGACTGTGTACATCACTATCTCAATTCCCTCTGGCCGGGTCACGACGGTCACAGTGACCACGGAGACCACCTGCAATCAGGGGAATAGCTGCACCACGACCACCGTGACGAGCTCCTCGAAAGGCAATTGAGGTCGGGAGAAGGTATATGGTGCATGCCGACTCGCTGGCGAGTAGTGTAGACGAGCGTGGGGGTCCCCGATGAAGACGGACATGAGGAGCAGGACGGAGGCCGAAAGGCGAGCGGACCCGACAGGGACGCCCTCTCCGGGACGACCCGCAAGGTCTACCGGTACATCTACAAGCATGGCCCGGTCAGACCCCACGACATCCAGCGGGACCTAGGGCTGTCCTCATCTTCGGTGTCGGACTATCACGTTCAGAAGCTCCTGCGGATGAGGTTGATACGAGAACAGGCCGGACAGGACGGCGTCCCCGGATTCGTGACCGAAGAGGCTGTCTTTGAGGCGATGCTAAGGGTCAGGCGAACGATAATCCCCTTGTGGACGACGGCTTCTGCGTTCTTCGGTGCGTCGGTCTTCGTCCTGGGGGTGCTACTTCGACCACAGGTCATAACCTCAAGCTATCTATTCTCACTCGTCGTCGCAGCCGTGGCCTTTTCGATATGCGCGTATGAGGCCTTCGAGAGTCTCACTGGCGGAGGAGTCCCCTAATCGACAGGACGGAGGCGCAATGAACCCAAAGTATTTCCCTTCATCACCATTAAATCGAAGCGGGTTCGCTCAATCATCATTGGAAGATGGAGAGCTTCCCGAACACCAAGAACTTCCTGCTCAGGAATTCGCCGAGACTAGTGATCGCCTCTACCTTGCCCTCGTCCCGCTCCTGACCATCCCCTTCACCGCCCTCATCTCCAACTCTTACCCGGCCTTATCCATCCTCCAGCTCCTCAGCCATGCATCCCCGAGCATCAATTTTACAGTCGCTGACGACGTATTCCAATGGACATACCTCGCAGTCATCATATTGATGCTGCTCGTTTTCTATGAGCTTGGAAAACGACTCGACTTCGCTAGGGACAACCTTCGCCTTGTTTGCTTGTGCTTCGTCGGCTCATTCCTCGGGAACCTGCCTGGCTACTATGCCTGGTCGACGTCAGGTGGTACGACGTGGGGCTCCGGCTTCGGCTACGTGAGGAGCAACGGCTTCCCTGAGCCTGCAGGAATCGTCGGCCTGATCGCAGCCGCAGTAGCCACCTTCATGATCCCGGTCGCCGGCCTTGCTCTTGCACAGTTCTCGTTTCTGGACAGGCCTGGAGAGGACCCGCATTCGCGCTCGACCATGAGATTCTCCGTCGCGGCCTTTCTCATCCTACTCGTTTCGTTCCCTGTCACCGAACTCGGTCAGAGGCTTCTTTTCCCGCACCCTCCCGCGCCTTTCAGTCCATTAGGCGACGTCCTGTTGCTCCCAGGCTACTTCGGCTTCCTGGTCTATCCGATCGCGTTCCTGGGTTCTCTATACCTAATCGGGCACAGGTCGGACCTGAGACAGATAACCGTGAAGAGTTTCGCCGCGTCCATATTTATCGTGTCCTTCATCGCAATTCTGCTGAGCTTCTTCATCGGGACGTACATCGCGAACCCGAACTCTCCCCTTCAATACATCACTTCGCTGAACGTTGTGGAGACCCTTAGTTCTGATGTCATCCTAAGCTCGGTGGTGGTCATCATGGGCTTCGCCGCCGCCTCACTAGGTTTCTTTCGCGGGGACGAAACGCCCTAGTCGACGCTCTTCTGGCCCGACGTGGTCGCAGGTTCCTTGGGCGACCTGCCTATCACCATTGGTTTGCTCCTAGAGGTTCTTCGGTGGCTCAGGAATGCAAGCCGAGGTGCAATGAGCCCTTCGAACAACGATGAACGATTCGTCCACAAGAGATATCATCTTCTCCGTTTGTTTGACCTAGCATGAACGGCCGCAAGCTGAGATACGCTATCCTGGCAGTCGCGATCGCCGCTTTACTGGTGGTGACACTCAGCCTGTTCGCCTTTCACTCGTCTACGACCTCAGCTGCACCTGCCACGGTCGCCGTGAGCGGACCCAAATTTCTCCTCCAAGGTCAGTCTTTCAGCGTCGGCGTTACGACTCCGAGCCAGCCGTCAACTCTCGAGTCCTGGAGCGCATCATTAACTTATCCGAATGGCACTTCTGCATACCTGAGCAGCTATTCCACGCAGCGACAGAGCTTCGTGTGGCAATTCCCCACGACGCAGAATGCGCCTGTAGGCAACTACACCGTCACCATTCGTGGGCAATATCAGAACCATAACAACTACATCGGTTCAGCGAACTTCGCGGTCATAGCAAATAATCCAATTCCACTTACTCCGGCCTGAGTGGGCAGCGCTTCGGCACTCCCGTAGTTCGCGAAATGCGTAGCACTAAATATCAGAAAAGCACCCTCTAATCGCTAGATGACCGCTCAGCCGCCCCGGAGCTACACAAGGCTCGCGATAGCCATCGTCATAGCAGCTCTAATCGTCGGTTCGAGCGCCTTCTTGATTACCTCAACAATGGGCAGGACCACAACCGTCACGCTCTTCGCTGGGACAACCCTCGGCACAACGACCGCATGCAGCGTGGTGGGCCCGAACGTGGCTGTCCTCGTTCAAGTTGCGGATGCGAACGGACCGATTGCTGGCGCAAATATGACCGTGCTGGTCATCAGCAAATGCGGCAGCAGCGAGCCTGTTGTTGCGCACAGCTATGCCGCCACGGCCAATTCGACCGGATGGGTACGAGTCTGCGGCGACGACAGTGGAATCTGCGCCCTTACCATCAGCGCTTTCGGGTACGATTACCCTCTGTCCGTTCCGCTGCAACCAGGCGTCCTTTCTGAGGTGCGCTTCGACCTGTCATCGGGAAACGTGACAGTGACCTATTGCTCCAGTAGTCAAACATGCAGCTAGACTGCGCGCTGCCCGAGCTGCAACGCCGTCCCGAATACCGGGCGGAGGCGCAACTAACCCTATGCATGGCAAGACATCTCTTCCGATGTTTTAGAAAAAGAAACGGCTGGAGGCGCTAGATTCTTCTGCAACCTGATTCCATCTGCCTCTTATCCTAAGGCGTAGGACTAACTGTCCGAGTAACGTAATACAAAGTGGATGCAGAGATGAGGAACTACATCATTGCCGTTTTGGTGATCGCAATGCTGCTCGTCGGCTTTGGATCAGCTTTCGAGTTGAAAGCGGCACAGACTGAAACATCGACGTTCACAACGACCACCACCATCGGCGGGGTCGAGCTGCTTGGGAAGTGCACGGTGGTCTATTACGTTCAAGCCGATTCACTTGTCTACACGAACACGACCCTGACCTTGCGCTCTGGAAACACAACGACCTACTTTACCGAGTCGACCCCAAGCTTCGACACTCCCTACGCCACTGCCACCAGCACCTACAATGTGACGCTCTACGCGAACCAGTCAACTAAATTCAGTTTCGCGAACACCGAGCTAACTCCTACGAGCGGTGCCGGCCTCTGGAATGTCACGACCTGCAACTTCGGCCCTGCGAAGGGGTCATAATGGATCGTGTGAGATCACAGCCAATGAGACAATGCCAACGTGATTTAACTCAAATGAACTGATCTATCCTTGGCGGAGGCGCGATGAACCCTATCCGTGGAATAAACGCCCTTATTCCATCGCCTGAACGATTGTAACACCTATGATGAGCCGCTCGACGCGGCCCTGTGCATCTTCGGCAGCAGGTTCTCGAAGGCTGCGGAGCATTCTTTGGACCGGTAGGTCCAGGCGTTCGTTTCTCTGTCGAAGAGATGGATTGGTATCGAAGTTCCCAGGGCGAAGGTCGCGTCGCTGAGCAAAAACGTCAACGAGTCTCTGCCCGGAGAAAGGAGTTTGTGGAGAAAGTGAAGGACTTCCAATTGGTAGGCGTACGGCATCCCGATCTCGAAGTATATGTTCCCTTCTCCGCCGTTGAGGTTGTAGAGGAACGGAAGCGCGCTCAGCTTTTGGATTATGGAAGACTGCTCCGCTTCCTTCAGGTTCCTCAGGAGCACGAGTCCGGTTTGATACTTGTGTTGGGCGTGGTAGATCAGAATCTCTCTCCAATCAGATGAACCCTTTACCGTCTCCTTGACCGAAGATTCGAGCCACCTTATCTTGTAGCCTGCGATCATGCCTCTGTTCAAGATGTGCGTGTAGTGTCGGAAAGCCACATCGTACTTCATCTTGAGGCGCGTTGCTATCGATTTGATGGAACGTGTGGCATCCACCTGCAGCCTCTCCATGATTCTCAGGTCGTCATAGTCAAATTTGACCGGCGTGGACGGGGCGAATGGGGACAATTCGTCGGAGGTCGCTTCCACCGCTGAAGCCCAGTCAAAATCCCACACTCCTTTGGTGAAATTGTAGTACCTGGCCTTCATGGGAACGAAGCGCCTCCAACTCATCGGCATGACCTCGAATTTTCTGAAGATCCCCTGTGCATTGAGGTCATCGAGCGTCTTGAGTAGTTCGCCTTGGTGTTCCTTCGGAACCTGGTAGGTGTTGATGAACGTGCCAGACGGTAGGGTACGGACGTAGTAGGTCAGACCCAGATAGTGGTGCAGAGCTTCGAAAATGCCACGCGCATGGGGCTGATACGCGTCCTCAAGGTCTGCAAGGACGACGGTTCTCTTGAGCCCGAGCTCCTGCTCGTCAAAGAACGCGTGGAGCGCGAACTTCCTGCGGTTCAAAATCTGCTTGTACCAGTACCTTGCTGTTTCCGGGCTGACGCCCATCTCCCGCGCAATGGCGGTGATCGAAGGCCCCTCCTTCTCTAGGAGGGCAGCGAACGCCGCCCTATCGGCTGGCAACCCAGCGAGATTTCATGAGATTTGTAATTTAAAGCTATGGATAATTGGCTAGTCTGCTGATGAGCATCTGCATAAAGAATCCCCTTGTTCCTTAGGTGACCGCTCAAGGTTATAAGCAGACGAGGCATATCCCTTTGGTATGACCCTCGACGAGAAGATCAAGTACGGCATGGTCGCTCTGACCGGAGCCAGTATAGTGCTGACGGGCCTGGGTGTCCACGTCAACCCCCTAACAGCGATAGGCGGTTACGGCGGAGATTAGCAACCACGGCTCTACGAGCGCACCAGCTAGCGCGTCGTGCCCGACATCTTCTGGACCAGTAGGGAGAACCTCTGAAGGAGGTCGGTCTGGTCGAATGTCCACTGTTGGTTATTCTCGTCGTAGTATTGCTTGGGTAGCGCGAACCAGAGAGCATGCGCCTGATCCATGGTGAAGCACCTAACCTTCCCCTTCGAAAGCCTCACCACCCGTCCGAGGAAGTCCAAGGCTTCGGTGATTTCCTCGTTGGGGAATACTATCTTAGCGTAGTAGGATCGTTGCCCGCTGCCCTCGAGCCAGGCATATGGTAGCTGCCCTACAGTCCTCATCAACTCGATTCTCTCGGCCTGGTCCAAGGCGTCCGCAAAGATCTCGACCGGGGTGTACCTGTGCTTTCGGTGAACGGGCTTCTCGGCCTTGTAATCGTAACTCGTCCCAATCCAGTTCACAATGTATCCTTTGATCAGTCGCCTCCGAAGCACGTGGGCTTCGTAATGATACGCAACTGTCTTTTTGTTCATCTTCAGCTTCTCCGCGATCTGTGGTAAGCTGAGTGTTTGCATCTACCTGCAGTTGCTCTATGATTGCCAGGTCGGTCGAGTCGAATTCTTCGCGAGGTGCCGCCCCACCATCGGCAGGCGCAGGGTTGGTTAGGCTCTTGCTCCAATCGAAATCCCACCTCCCCTCACGGAAGTCGTAGGCCTTGGCCTTTATTGGAAAGTTGCGAACCCAATCTAGAACTATACTGGTCATGGACTTGAAGACGCCCATCTCCTTCAAGGAGAGCATGAAACCAGTCCACGAGTCCAAGCATTCTACAGGAACTGACGAGTTAACGATAAAGAAACCGTCAGGGAGGGTCTTGGCGAAGCTTACAACGTAGCACAGGTCGCCCAATGCGTACATCAGAGCGTCGCTGTAGGCATCGAACATTTCTCCGACCTCAACGATCATGACAACCCGCTTCATCCCCAATTTTTCGGAGTCCTTTGCCGCCTGGACTGTAAACCCGTCCTTAAGCAGATTCCTGTACCAGAAGCGGAGGGTCTCTTTGTAGACCCCCATAACCCTTGATATCTGGTTTATCCTTGGTCCACGCTCCGTAATCAGCCTGACCATTTGAGCCATCTTATCGTGGTTCGGGTCCCGGCTGTCCGCCTTTGATTCTCCGACCAAAGTCAACCCAATAATCCACGAGCTTTCTTAATTAATGTTATGAATTATCTGCGAAGCTCCGAAGCAACAGCATCTACGTAATCCAATGTACGGATTCTTTATGTTGCTTCTAACCACTTTGTCGGAAGCAAGCTTCGGTCATTCTAAGCAAACTCTCAGAACAGCCACTAACGACTAAATACCAATCTCGCAATTTCCCATGGAGAAACAGTTGAAAAGTTCATGGATTCCACCTAGAAGTGCGTTAAATGCTCTGACGACCTCATCACGCATGGCCGATAAGGACGGGGAACCTATTGATGCCTGCGAAGAATGCGGCTCCCCGCTCGAAGCCGGCTCTTGCAGGAGTTGCGGGATGGGATTCAGCGAGGGAACCGGCCCCGTCGGCGCAGCGCCCCTCGACAAACAGGAGCTTTCTTCGCTCCTGGGAAGGTGGGTGGGAAGCCGCGCTCACGGCTCCTATTCGCTGTCGATGCAGCAGGAAGAGAGGAAGGCACCAATCAGGAAGGAGATTGAGTCCCTCGTCGAACAATTCAACGCCTCACCCCAGACGAAGAACTCGGTGAAGATGAGCTCGGAGAGGAACGCGGTCAAGCTCCTGCCACACCTGGGACCGACCAAGGCTGCGATCGCATCGGTGGCTCAGGAATTCCTCAGCCTCGGCAGGAGCGTGGGCGAGGCGAGCCTGTTCATCTCGAAGGTCCACCCGAAGATCGGGCGCCTGAGCAGCCTCGTCCTGGAGGTGTATGCTCCCGAAACGGAGGGCGAAGTCTACGTGCTCTTCAATGGTCGGAACAGGGCTTTCAAGTCGCAATCGCAAGGGTCTTACCGAAGACTGAGGATTCCGGTCTACTGCTGGGATGCAGGGACAGTCATGGAGCTGTGCAACGCAGTTCTATGCGCCGGCTGTTATCCGGCGAAGAGGATGAAGGTGGTCGGGCCCTCCAAGTTCATGCTTGTCCTGCCGGAGAAGACCTTCCAGCTGTTCAAGATACTGGAGGAGGCCAAGCTTTCGGGCGCGATTCCAGCGGGCGAGCTAGCCATCGATCCAGTCAATGTGGTCAGAAAGTACTCGGTCGCCAAGCTACCCCTAACCCAGAAGTTACTCCGTGCGACCGGCCTTCTCAACGCCGTGAACGGTCGCTACAGCGCGATACTGCGGCAGAGGCTCAGGAACGGGAAGGGGAGGATGCCGAGGAAGCTCGCCGAGGAGGCCCTGATCGAGGCGTGCCACAGCGAGGTTCCCTTCTCAGTGTGCGAGATGGTGGTGAAGAAGTACCACCTCAAACCCGAAGAAGTGAGCTCGCTGCTGCTCCTCCCGGAGCTGGACGCCTGGCGGCGGATGGACGCGGTGAGCTGAGGACGAACAGGCGCAGTGCGGGTATCGCCCGGCCGTCGCCCGCCCAGGTCTCATCGATACCGATCGGCCTCGTTGAACCCCACCCGAAGCTGATGCTCAGGTTCAGCTACGACGTGGCGTCCCTTGCAGCCCTCATCAGGTCTGCCGTCGACGAGAGCACGCCGAACGGGCAGCTGGAGCCCGGCTGGGTTGTGCCGAGGCAGGACGGAAGGGAGGGCTACCACGTCTATATCGGCGTCAGGCGCTACAAGGCCCTAGCGCTTCTGTACAAGGAGACCGGGGACGAGAGGTTCGCAAGGTTCAACGCGTGCGTCGACACGAAGGACAGGTCCCTCCTCGAGTTGTTCGTCAGGGCCAGGAAGGAGAACGAGGACTCCAAGGGGGAGAGGCAGGGCCTGTCGGTGCTAGAGCAGGTCTTCGGCCTCCACAGAATCAGGGACTCGGTCTCCAGTGAGGAGCTGGATGGCGAGTTGAAGCGCGAGTTCTCGGTGGCCGAAAGGCTGAGCGAGGAGAAGGTCAGGAAGCTCTTCCAGATGGAGGTCGCCGCCCACTTCAGGTTCAG
Source organism: uncultured Nitrososphaerota archaeon (assembly GCA_963749225.1). Taxonomy (GTDB): domain Archaea; phylum Thermoproteota; class Nitrososphaeria; order Nitrososphaerales; family Gagatemarchaeaceae; genus Gagatemarchaeum. Next base: position 344,692 of record CAVVLY010000003.1, read on the forward strand.
GCTCGCACACCTGGAACGGCTCTCCGGCATCGACAACGACCGGGAATTCTACCTGTCTGCCGCATGTGCGGCAGGGTTCGACCTTGACATAGAGCAGATGGACTCGACGGTGGAGAGAAACGACGCGGCCTACTCACTGGACTGGCTCAGGCGCCTGTTCCCAGAGTTCAAGGAGCCGGAGAAGCGGCCGGCCGTGGCCCAACCCTCACCGATAGCAGCTTCTGGCGGAGCCGGCGCCCTGCAGGCTGGAACGCCAGCTCGGCAGGAGCCACTCGAGGTCCACGTGAAGGAGGCGATCACCGTGTGCTGCCCTGCCTGCGGAAGCGAGAACATGTTATTGCTCTGGCTGAGGGCTGAGGTTACGAGACTACCGGCTGACCCGAGAGGGGTGAGGGCCACGGCGACTCCCGACGCAGTGATCAGGTGCGAGTACAAGTGCAACGCCTGTCCGAAGGAGTTCTACGTCTTCGTGGAACCCACGGAAGGAAGGAGCTACGCTGCAGAAGCGTCGCTTTCATCGAAGTTCCGGGAGCCGGAGGACGTCGTGCAGGCGGTGGACCTGCGTGTTGACCCAAAGAAGAACACCTGGCAGAAGATCGTGGATGGGAAGGTCGTCGGGACGGCGGGTGTGGTGCTTACGGAGACTGGGGAGTGAATAAACGCCGAAGAGCATGAGGGAAGAGGTCGCGGCCCTGATCACCTCTTTGGCGCTCATCGAGGGAGTCTTCTTCGATACTCGTGACTTCAGAAGGCTTCCGTATGAGTCCACATTGGTGAGCAGGGTTCTCAAATCGCTCGTGGACTCGAGGGTGCTGATGAAGATACACGACAGGAGGAAGTATGTACTGACAGACCTGTTCCTCGAGACCCTGAAGAAAGAGGTCCAGAGGAAGACACCAGAGAGCGGCATACACCAATTCCCATCGCTAGACGTCTTCCATGTTGGGGGTATGGCGGACTGGACCGAACACGAGTTCGAAATTTACGTCGGTCAAATGAGGCAGATGTGGCGCCGATTGTCTCAAGAAGTCGCAGCCCCGTCCTGATTTTTGCTAATGTGCAAGGGCTGCATATTACTGTCTCCCATGATAATGTGCAAGGGTTGCACATTATTTCAAGCCGAAGGCCTTCATGGGCTGATCAGAGTTTCTCGAACTGACCTCGAAGTTTTCGAGAAGGACCTCTTCTTCATACACGTTGAATCTCGATTCAATCCGTGCTGCGCCTCGAATACGTCGCGTCTTCCCCATTCGCTCGCCATTCCAGCCGCAGCCGCAAATCCATCCGCCCAGCCTCTTGTTGAACTCGGTTCTGTGAGATTTCTTGTGGCTCCTTCCGTCTGCTGGCAACGTAGACATCGATCGGCTCGTGCTATAACGACAATGGACCCCGTAGGGCACCATTGGCTCCGTTTTAGCCGAGGTAGGACTGCATTGTTGTGTGTAAGAGATTCATGCTTGTGGTCGTCCTTCTGGCCATCGCTCTCGTTCCAATGATTGGGCTAGGCATGAAGAGCGCTGCAACGGCTACCGGAGACCCATGCGACTCCTACGGTAACTGCATCTCCTCTTCGCTCAGCTTCATCCATTCGAACCCCGATGGATCGCTCTACCTCGGCGATGAGTTCGTTGCGTCCCCCTCGGTTTCGCTGGGT